>CAVVTM010000029.1:0-261372 GCA_963751175.1 uncultured Actinomycetes bacterium
GGACAGCGTGCTCGCCGGTGTTCGTGATCACCTCCGCGATCCCGTACTTCTGATGGGCATCGTGCTCGTGCTGATCTTCGGGTCACCCTGGGCTGGCTGCCCACCGAGGGCGCTACTACGTGTCCACCGACAGGCCCCGGCCTCAACCTGACCTTCTTCCAGGACATGCTGTCCCACGCCACGCTGCCCGCCATCGCGCTGCTGATCACCACGATCGGCACCTCGATCCTGACCATGCGCAACACGATGATCACCACGCTGGCCGAGGACTACATGCGGATGGCCCGGGCCAAGGGGCTGCCGGGCCGCGCATCATGGTCGACTACGCGGCCCGCAACGCGATCCTGCCCAACCTCACCGGCTTCGCCATGTCCCTCGGGTTCGTGGTCAGCGGCGCCATCCTGATCGAGTACGTGTTCAACTGTCCGGCGTCGGCTACATGCTGCTGCAGGCCGTCCAGGGCGAGGACTACCCGCTGGAACAGGCGCTCTTCCTGCTCATCACGGTCGCGGTGCTGGTCGCGATCCTGATCGCTGACATCGCCACCGCGCTGCTCGACCCGCGGACCAGGACGGGGCTCGCCATGTCGATGCCGATATCCGGGTCCCCACGGCCCCCGACACCGGGCGGCTGCCAGCATCGCGCCCGGCCCGCCGAGGCGGGCAGACCCGGCCGCCCGCCAGGCACGCCCTGGCCCGGATCGGCCGCGCGATCCGTCCAACCGCAAGGCGGCCGCGGGCTCCGTGCTCTGGCCATCTTCCTGTTCGCCGCGCTGTTCCCGGGCCTGATCGCGAAGGACGACCCGGGCGCGGACGCCTGTCGGCCCAAGCTCGGCATTTCCACCGCGCACCTGCTCGGCACCACCGCGCAGGGCCAGGACATGTGGGCGCAGCTGGTCTGGGGCACCAGGAACGTGATGATCATCGCGTTCGTGGTCGGCCTGGCGGCTACCGGGATAGCCGTGCTGATCGGCGTGGCCGCCGCCTACCTGGGCGGGCTGTCGGACGGCTCGCTCAGCCTGCTGACCGATGTGCTGCTGGTCATCCCGCTGTTCCCGCTGCTGATCATCATCGCCGGCTACGCGCACGGCGGCGGCACGCTGGTGCTCATCGTGGTCATCACCGTCACCAGCTGGTCCTACACCGCCCGCCAGCTCCGGTCGCAGGCGCTCTCCCTGCGCAAGCGGGACTTCCTGGAGGCGGCGCGGGTCCGCGGCGAGCGGCGACTCTACATCGTCGTGGTGGAGATCATCCCCACGATGACCTCGCTGATCGTGGCGGCCTTCCTGACCAACGCGCTGTACGCGGTGCTGTTCGCGTCCAGCCTGCAGTTCATCGGGCTGGGCGACCCGAACACGCAGAGCTGGGGGACGATGCTCTACTGGGCGCAGAACAACGCGGCGCTGCAGACCGGCCAGCCCATGTGGGCGGTCGCCCCTGGCGCCTGCATCGCCGCGCTCGGGGCCGCGTTCGCCCTGCTCAACTACGCCTTCGACGAGATCGGCAACCCCGCACTGCGGCCGGTGCGAAGGAAGCGGGTGACCCGTGCCTGACCCGGTTCCTGCAGGGCCCAATTCTCCAGGTCAGTGACCTGACCGTGGAGTACGCCATGGAACGCGGCGCGGTCCGCGCGGTCGAGGACGTGAGCTTCGACCTGGCCCCCGGTGAGTTCATCGGCGTGGTCGGGGAGTCCGGCTGCGGCAAGTCCACCATGCTCTTCGCGATCGCGCAGCTGCTGGCCCCGCCGGCCGAGATCACCAGCGGCAGCGTGATCTTCCAGGGCCGCAGCATGGTCGGGCTGACCGACACCCAGCTCGCCGCGGTGCGCTGGAAGGACCTGTCCGTGGTCATGCAGAGCGCGATGAACGCGCTGAACCCGGTCAAGTCGATCGGCTCGCAGTTCAAGGACGCGATGCGGGCGCACGGCGTGACGTCCAAAACCGAGATCGCCGGGCGGTCCGCCGAGGTGCTCCGGATGGTCGGCATCGACCCGGTGCACCTCCAGAGCTACCCGCACCAGCTCTCCGGCGGGATGCGGCAGCGGTCCATGATCGCGATGGCCATGCTGTTCACCCCGGACCTGGTCATCATGGACGAGCCGACCTCCGCGCTGGACGTGGTCGCGCAGCGATCGCTGATGGTGCAGATCAAGGACCTGCAGCAGCGGCTCGGCTTCGCGATCATCTTCGTCACCCACGACATGTCCCTGGTCAGCCACTTCTCCGACCGGCTGATGGTGATGTACGCGGGGCAGGTGGCCGAGTTCGGCCCGACCCGGCAGGTCTTCGACGACCCGCTGCACCCGTACAGCATCGGGCTGATGGACGCGTTCCCCTCGATTCGCGGGCCCCGGGTGCCCCTGACCGGCATCCCGGGCAGCCCGCCGGACCTGGCCCGGCCCCCGGCGGGCTGCCGGTTCGCGCCGCGCTGCCCGAAGGTCATGGACGAGTGCCGGGCCACGCCGCCCGCGCTCTACCAGGCCGGCCCGGTGCAGGTCCGCTGCCTCCTGCACAGTCCAACCCAAAATCTCCGCAACGAAAACCTCGCTCCCGGCTCCCCCGCCGGCAGCGTGCGGAGCGTGGCCACTGGCGGCGCCGCGGGGAGCGTGGCCACCGAGGAAGGCGGCAGCGATGAGTGACGCCTCAGCCCAGGAGCCCGGACAGGCCACCCGACAGCGGCCCAGTCAGGCCAGCGCCGCTGCTGCGCACAGAGGGGCTCACCAAGCACTTCAAGATCGGCAACGCGCTGTCCCGCCGGACCCTGCACGCGGTGGATGACGTCAGCCTGGACATCGGGGAGCGGGAGATCGTCGCGCTCGCCGGGGAGAGCGGCAGCGGCAAGAGCACCATCGCGCGCCTGCTGGCCAAGCTGTACAAGCCGACCAGCGGCGAGATCTACTTCCAGGGCCGGCCGGTGTCGCGGCTGCGCTCCCGCGCCGACACCCTGAACTACACCGGGCTGGTCCCGATGGTCTTCCAGGACCCGTTCAGCTCCATCAACCCGGTGCTGCGGATCTCGCACGGCGTGCTGCGCGGCCTCAAACTGCACCGGCCGGAACTGTCCGCCGCGCAGCGCCGCGCCGAGGCGGAGCGGGTTTTCGAGGTGGTGGGGCTGGCCCCGGCGGCGGAGGTCCTGCAGCGCTACCCGCACGAGCTGAGCGGCGGCCAGCGGCAGCGGGTCGGCTTCGCGCAGGCCCTGGCCCTGCGGCCGAAACTGATCCTGGCCGATGAGCCCGTGTCCATGCTGGACGTGTCCATCCGGATCGGGCTGCTGAACCTGATGGCCCGGCTGCGCGACGAGGAAGGGGTCTCCATCCTGTACATCACCCACGACATCGCCAGCGCGCGCTACCTCGCGGACCGGCTCGTCGTGATGTACGCGGGCCAGATCGCGGAGTCCGGCCCGGTGGAGGAGGTGCTGGCGGCGCCGAAGCACCCGTACACCCAGCTGCTGCTGTCGGCGGTGCCGGACCCGCGGGCCCCGCTGGACATCGCCGCGGACACCGACCGCGGCGAGCCGCCCCGGGTCATCGACCCGGTCCCCGGCTGCCGGTTCCGCTGGCGCTGCCCGCTGGCCATCGACCAGTGCCATCAGGCCACCCCGGGCCTGGCCGAGCTGGGCCCCCGGCACGCGGCGGCGTGTTTCGTGGCCCAGGCCGGCGCGGAGGTGAAGGCGTTCTGATGAAGATCGCAGTGGTGGGCGGCGGATCGACGTACACGCCGGAACTGGTCGACGGGGTGGCCCGGCTCACGGGCGGGCTCAAGGTCACCGAGCTGGTCCTGGTCGACCCCGATGACAGCAGGCTGGCCGCGGTCGGGCCGGTCTCGGCACGGATCATGCGCGCGTACGGGCACCCGGCCCGGGTCAGCTGGACGCCGAGCCTGGATGAGGGGCTCGACGGGGCGGGCGCGGTCCTGCTCCAGCTCCGGGTCGGCGGGCAGGCCGCCCGGCAGAGAGACGAGACCTGGCCGCTGGAGTGCGGCTGCGTGGGGCAGGAGACCACCGGCGCGGGCGGGCTGGCCAAGGCGCTGCGCACGGTGCCCATCGTGCTGGACATCGCCGAGCGGGCCCGGCAGCGGGCTGACCCCGATGCCTGGATCATCGACTTCACCAACCCGGTCGGCATCGTGACCCGCGCCCTGCTGGACGCCGGGCACCGCGCGGTCGGCCTGTGCAACGTGGCCATCGGGTTCCAGCGGCTGTTCGCCCGGCTGCTCGGCACCCAGCCGGCTGAGGTCCTGCTCGATCACGTCGGCCTCAACCACCTGACCTGGGAACGGGCCGTCATGGTGGACGGGACCGACCGGCTGCCCGGGCTGATCGCGGCGCACGGCGAGGAGATCGCCTCGCACACCGGGCTGCCCGCGTCGGTCCTGCACGACCTGGGCGCGGTGCCGTCCTATTACCTGCGCTACTTCTATGCGCACGACGCGGTGGTGGCGGAGGAGCGGACCCGCCCGACCCGGGCCGAGGAGGTCGCGGCGATCGAGCGGGAGCTGCTGGCCATGTACGCCGACCCGGCCCTGGACCACAAGCCCGCCCTGCTGTCCGAACGCGGCGGCGCGTTCTACTCGGAGGCGGCGGTGGCCCTGCTCGCGTCGCTGGTCAGCGACACCGGGGACACCCAGGTGGTCAACGTCCGGAACGGGGGCACGTTCCCGTTCCTGCCCGCCGACGCGGTGATCGAGGTGCCCGCGCTGATCGGCGCGGACGGAGCCCGGCCGGTGCTGGCCGCTCCCCTGCCGCCGCTGATGCGCGGGCTGGTGGCGCACGTGTCGGCGTACGAGGAACTGGCCGTGGACGCCGCGCGGCGCGGCGGCCGGGACCGGATCCGGGCCGCGCTGCTGGCCCATCCCCTCGTCGGCCAGCTCGACCTGGCCGACGGGCTGGCCGACCGGCTCATCGCGGAGAACCGGGCCTTCCTCCCCTGGGTCAATGAGTAGCAGTGCTAGCCCGGGGGGACGACGCCCCGCTCCGCCCCCCCGGGGGACTGCCCCCGGCGCCCCCGGCCCCCGAGCCCAGGCGGCCGTCCTGGCCGTCGACGGCGGGAACAGCAAGACCGACATCGCCCTGGTGGCCGCGGACGGCACGCTGCTGGCCAGCGGCCGCGGGCCCGGCGTGCGCACGTTCCCCACCCCGGAGGTGCTGGCGTCGATCGGCGACGTGATCGGGGCGGCCGCCCTGGACGCCGGACTGCCGGGCGGGTGGCCGGTGGCGGCGCACACTGTGGCCTGCATGGCCAACGCCGACCTGCCCGAAGAAGAGGAACGGCTGGCCGCCATGATCGCGGCCGCCGGGTGGAGCTCGACCACCGAGGTCGCCAACGACACGTTCGCGGTGCTCCGGGCGGGTCTGGACACCCCGGGCGACCACCCGTGGGGGGTGGCGGTGACCTGCGGCGCCGGGATCAACTGCGTCGGCGTGGCCCCGGACGGGCGGACCACCGGGTTCCTCGCGCTGGGCGGCATCACCGGCGACTGGGGCGGCGCCTACGGCCTCGGCCGGGCGGCGCTGTGGTGGGCGATGCGCGCCGAGGACGGCCGGGGACCGCAGACCGCGCTGCGCGGGGTGGTGGCCGCTCACTTCGGCATGCCCGAGGTCCGCGACGTCGCGGTGGCGATCCACCTGGACAAGATCTCCGAGGACGACCTGCAGGGCCTGGCCCCGCTCCTGATGGCCGCGGCCGCCCAGGGCGACCAGGTGGCCCGCGACCTGGTCAGCCGGCTGGCCGACGAGATCGTCACGATGGCGGGCACGGTGATCCGGCGGCTCGGCCTGGCCGGCCAGGCGGTCCCGGTCGTGCTGGGCGGCGGGGTGCTCACCGCCCGGGACCCGCAACTCCTGGGCTGGATCGCCGGGCGGCTGGCCGGCCAGGCGCCCGGCGCCGAGGTCAGCGTGGTGGAGGTGCCGCCGATCGCGGGCGCCGCCCTGCTCGGCCTGGACCGGGCCGGCGCCGGCCCGGCCGCCGAGCGCCGCCTCCGGACTGCCTACGCCGGGCCGCCTAACCCCGTGCCGCGCACCGGCGGCACAGGCCCAGCGACGTAGTCAGCTGCGGACGTGAGGGCGTGGCAGGCTATGGCGGCGGCGGCCACGACGTTGAGGGAGTCCACGCCGGCCGCCCTCGCGTGCGGGGCCATCGGGATGCACACGGACTGGTCGGCTTCGTGCCTCCAGTGTGAGGACAGGCCGTCGCCCTCGGTGCCGAGCAGCAGCGCGACCCGCCCCTGCGGCCGGCTCCGCGCCCCAGCGCGGTGCCGATCGGCGTCGCGGACTGGTCCGGGGTCAGGGCGAGCAGCCGGAACCCCGCCCCGCGCAGCTGCGCCAGGCCGCCGTACCAGTCGGTCATCCGGGCGTACGGGATCGCGAACACCGCGCCCATGGACACCTTCACCGACCGCCGGTAGAGCGGGTCGGCGCAGCGCGGCGACAAGATCACCGCGTCGGTACCGAACGCCGCCGCGCAGCGGAAGATCGCGCCCACGTTGCCGTGGTCGACCAGGTCCTCCAGCACCACCACGCGGCGCGCTCCGGCCAGCACCCCGGCCACCGAGGGCAGTTCGCGCCGGGCCATCGAGGCCAGCGCGCCCCGGTGCACCTGGTATCCGGTGAGCTCGCGGGCCACATCGTCCGCCACCACGTACACGGGGCCGGCGCACTCCTGCGCCAGGCTGCCCAGCCGGGCCAGCCGGCTCGTCGTGACCAGCAGGGACCGGGCCGCGAACCCGGCGGCGAGGGCCCGGCGGATGACCTTTTCCCCTTCCGCGACGAACACCCCGTCCCGCGACTCCATACTGAGACGCAGGGCGGAGTCGGTCAGCGAGACATAGTCGGCGAGCCGCGGATCGGCCGGGTCGCGTACCTCGATGGGGCCAGCCACCCTGACAGATTACAAACCGGGGAACTGCCTGATCTCTCCTGTATTGCCTCGATAAAGTCGGGGCAATGCCGTGGGGGGACCAGGGACTTCCTGATCGAGGGACGCCGTGAACGCTGGAGTGACCGGGCAGCCGGAAAGCCGTGACAGGCGCGGGCGGCCGCGCCGGCTCACGCTGGTCGCCATGACGCTGGCGGGCGTGATCGCCGCCACGCTGCTGGTGGCGTTCGGCGCGGAGGCGGTCGTGGCCCGTTCGTCCTGCACGGACCACCCGGTCGTGGTCAACCTGGCCGCCGCCGACGAGATCGCCCCGGCGATCCAGCATGTGAGCCGGTACTTCAACGCGCAGCGCCACGACGTGAACGGGCACTGCGCGGTGGTCCACGTGGTCAGGGCGCAGCCGTCCGCGGCGGCCGCTGAGGTGTCCGGGCAGTCACCGTCCGGCCACGCCGGGTTCGACGCGTGGATCCCCGACTCCTCCGTCTGGGTCAACGTGGCCCGCAGCTCCCCGGCCGGCGCCCAACTGGTCCAGCCCACCGGGGTTACCGTGGCCCGGTCCCCGCTCATGATCGTGATGCCCCGGTCCGTGGCGGCGACGATGCCGGCCTTCGGCACGTCGGTGGGCTGGCAGTTCCTGCTCCCGCAGCGGGTCGGCGGCCCCGCCTCCGGTCTCGGCCTGCACGTGGAGTTCCCTGACCCGGCGCGCAGTTCCGCCGGGCTGGCCACGCTCATCGCGCTTCAGCAGCAGCTTCAGCAGCTGCTCGGCACGGGGGCCAAGACCCTGGCCGCGTTCACGGACTTCGTGTTCAACATCCAGGTCACCCGCGATTCGGGCAGCAACGGGGCGCTGGCCACGCTGGCCAGCCTGGCCCAGCCGCCCCGGGACGAGCGCCCGGTCACCATCGCCTCCGAGCAGGCGGTCGCGCAGTTCGACCGGGCCCACCCGCAGGACCCGCTGTCCGGCCGCTACCCGGTGCAGGGCGCACCCCAGCTGGACTATCCCTACGTGACGGCCACCTCCGACCCGCTCAAACTGAAGGCGGCCCGGCTCTTCGGCAAGGCACTCAAGTCGGACTACGCGACGTCCTACGTGCGCTACGAGGGCTTCCGGTCCGCCACCGGGAGCGCGCCGTCCTGGATCGGCCAGTACGGCCTGATCACCGGGCGGCCGAAGTTGTCCCCGGCGCCGCCCCCCGGCGATGCGGCGTCCAGCCTGCAGGCCTGGCAGCGCCTCAGCCTGGGCTCCCGGGACCTCGTGCTGCTGGACGTCTCGAAGCAGATGGCCACCCCCGTCGCGCCCGGCGGCCCGACCCTGGAACAGGTGCTCGCCCAGGCCGCGGCCCTGGGCCTGGCCCAGTTCCCGGACAGCACCCAGATGGGTGACTGGGCGTTCGCCAGTCACCTCAACGGGAACCTGCCTTACAAGCAGCTCGTGTCGGTCGGGCCGCTGCCCGCCCCGCTCGGCCTGATCACCCGGCGCCAGCAGGTCTCGGCGGTAGCCAAGACCGGCAACCCGGTCCCCTTGCCCGCGGCCCTGTACGGCACGATCCTGGCCGGCTTCAAGCAGATGACCAACACCTACCAGGCCCGGTACGACAACGCGGTCCTGGTCATGACGGCCGGCGTGGACAACGCCCCGGGCGACATCAGCGCCCCGGCCCTGATCAGGCAGCTGCGGTCGCTGTACAACCCCAAGCGGCGGGTCGAGATCATCATCATCAAGTTCGGCAACGCCGGCGACTTCACCGCGCTCCAGCGGATCGCCAGTGTCACCGGCGGCCAGGCGTACAACATCACCAATCCGGCGCAGATCAGCAAGGTCTTCTTCAGCGCGATCGCGCGGCGGCTCTGCTCCCCCAACTGTGGCTTCTAGCAGGCACGATGGGGCCCGCCGAAGCCCGGCAAAATTTCTTACGGATTTATGACAACCCCCTTCGGGAGACCCGCGTCTTCTTTGTGAGGCCCGACGAGAGCGGGGCGTCGGGCCTCACGGAACTTCTCCGGCGGCCCGGCCGCGGGCTCCCGGAGAGCAGGGCGTGAGGTCCGGCCAGAGCGGGGTGCCGGACCTCACGGTAGCCCCCCGGCACGGTCGGCCCGGCGCGAGTTTTCACCGGGCCACTAGCCGGGGACAGGGACGTGAGGTCCGGCGAGAGCGGGGTGCCGGGCCTCATTTCCTTGTCCGGGGCCGTTTACAGCCCGGGCTCAGGTGCTGGCCGGGCCCGGTTCACAGGCCGGCCTGGACACCCTCGTCCAGCAGCCGGTGCGCCCGCTGGATGATCAGCGGCACCGCCGGGCCTTCCTTCTCGAATCCCTCGCCCACCGTCTTGTTCTGCAGGAACCTGGCGTGGATGCCCTCGAGCACCACGGCGAGCTTGAAGCAGCCGAACGCCATGTAATACCCCAGCCCGGAGACGTCCCGCCCGGTCGCCGCGGCGTAACGGTCCGCGAGCTGCGCCCGGGTGAGGAACCCCGGGCCGGAGGTGACCTCCGAGGCCACGGCGAGGTCGAGCGAATCATCGTCGCCCGGCTCCGTCCAGTAGACGAGGGCCAGCCCGAGGTCGGCCAGCGGGTCGCCCAGGGTAGACATCTCCCAGTCCAGGACGGCCGCGATGGCCGGCCGGGCGGTGTCGCCGGCGTCGAGTGTGACCAGCGTGTTGTCCAGCCGGTAGTCGCCGTGCACCAGGGTCCCGGCCGAGGGCGGGAGCGAGGACCGGCCGGGCAGGCCGTCCCCTAGCCGCTGGGTGAGTTCGTTGTACCCCGGCACCTCCCGCGTGGCGGACAGCTCCCACTGCCGCTGCCAGCGGGACAGCTGCCGTTCCATGTACCCCTCGGGCCGCCCGAAGCTGGCCAGCCCGGTGGCGGCCAGGTCTACCCCGTGGATCGCGGCGAGCATGTCCGTGAAGCCCTCGGACAGCTCCCGCGCCTGGTCCGGGGTGAGCCGCAACCCGTCCTCAGCGGTGCGCAGCACCAGCCCTGGCACGTACCGCATCAGGTAGAACGGGGCCCCGATCACGCCGGCGTCCTGGCACAGGGCCACCGGGGCGGGCACCGGCACGTCGGTGCCCGCCAGCGCGCTGAGCACCCGGTATTCCCGGCTCATGTCGTGCGCGGTGGGCAGCACGTGACCCAGCGGCGGCCGCCGCAGCACCAGCCGCGCGGCCTCGTCCCCCGGCTCCAGCAGGTACGTGAGGTTCGACCGGCCCCCCGCGATCAGCTGGACCCGGGGCGGGGTCTCGGCGGCCGTGATCCCGTTCTCGCGCAGCCACTGGCCGAGCCGCGGGACGTCATCGATCCCGGGGACATCGTCATCCGCCACAGCCCTCACTCCTGTCCCGCGTTCGTGCCGGGGCCACCCGACCGGGCCGTGGTCCGTGCTGCAGACCGGCTCTGGACTATTGGGCTGCCCTGGCGTAGGTACTTAAAGGGAGCCAGATCGGTCATAGGTCTAGACCCCTCGGAAGGATCGTAGTGACTGACGCGTGGATGCCGGGGGCCGAGCGACTCTCCGCGGCCGCCGACGGCGGCGGCCTGAAAGGCGGCGCCCCGCGGGCGGTCTGGCTGGTGCTGCACGCCGATCCCATGACGGTATCGGCCCGGGCGGCGGCGGAGCGACTCATCGAACTAGGCCGTCCGCCCCATCTCGTGTGGAATCCGCTCTCGGGCGACGTGGCCCAGCTCGTCCCGGTGGTCCGGGCCGGGCGGGCACTCGGCTGGGCCGACGGTCCCCGCTGGGGGCCGAGGTCAGCGGGCCTGGGCTGGGGTCCGGGCCCCCGGGTGGGGCAGCCGGGCTGGAGCCCCGGACGCGGCTGGGCGGAGGCCCCGGATCGCGCGCCGGGACCGGGGGGCAGCACCAGGACTGGGCCGGGGACAGCGGCTGGGAACGCCCGGACGACTGGACGGGCCGCCACGACTGGGCGCAGCAGCCGGGCGGCGCCGAGGACCCGGGCTGGGCGCCGGACACCAGCTGGACCCATGGGGCGGACTGGACGCAGGGCATCGGCTGGACGCACGGCCGTGGCCTCCGGCAGCGGGCCGCCGCGGCAGGGCCGCCGCCCGGGGAGCCGACCGCGCCGCCCGCCCGGGACGGTCTGGCCGGGGTCAACAACGAGGGCCGGGTCTGCGTGCAGATCGGCGTGATCGGCCACGCGTGGGCGCCGTTCACCGACGGCCCGGTGGCCGGAGCGCGCGAGATCGTCAGCTGGCTCGACTCGTGGCATGTGGCCCGCGGCTGGCCGGCGGGAAGCCCTGCGCCCTTCCCGGTGTCCGCCCGGCCCGGGTATCAGCGCCGCCGGAACTGGGCCCAGGGCGGCCACTTCGGCGCGTCCCAGGTGCCCGGCTGCAGCGGGGACGGGCCGGGGGGCATCGACACCCAACGGCTGACCGGCCCCCTCAGCGGTCAGCGGAAGGCCGCGCCGGGCAACGCGGCCAGGATCGCCGCGATGACCTGGCAGCCACGGCTGACCGCGGCGAGGTCGGCCGCACCGTAGCCGAGCACCAGGCCCTCGCGGGTGGGCGTCCCGGCGAAGTAGCGGTCCAGCGTGACCACCTCGACGCCGCGCTCCCGGGCGGCCGTGGCCACCGCCACGGCGGTGCCGGGCGGTAGCTCCAGGACCATGTGCATCCCGGCGGTGTCTCCGGTGAGCCCGTCCAGGGCCGCCACCATGGCCGCGCGGCGCCGGGCGTACTCGTGCCGCATCCGCCGCACGTGCCGCTCCAGCTCGCCGCTGGCCAGCAATTCCGTGACGGCGAGCTGGACCGGCCCGGACACCCGCTCCCCGAGGTCCGCCGCGGCCGCGGTGAGCACGGGGATGAGGTCCCGCCGGGCGACCAGCCAGCCCGCGCCGAGCGCGGGGGTCAGGGTCTTGCTGGTGGTGCCGAGGTAGATGACGACGTCCGGGTCGAGGCCGAACAAGGTGGGCAGGGGCGCCACGTCGTAGCGGAACTCACCGTCGTAGTCGTCCTCGACGATGAGGGCCCCGGTGGCCCGGGCCCAGGCGGCCAGCGCCTGGCGGCGCGGCACCGGCAGGCGGCCGCCGAGCGGGTACTGGTGCGCGGGCGTCGTGTAGACGAGGCGGAGGCCAGCCGGGAGCTCCTCCACCACCAGGCCGTCCCGGTCCACCCGGCATGGCACCAGCCGCGCGCCGCGGGAGGCGAACACCGCCCGGGCCGCCTGGTAGCCGGGCTCCTCCACGCCCACCCGGTCACCCGGCCGGAGCAGGGCGGAGGCGACCAGGCCCAGGCCGGCCGACACTCCGCGGGTGACCAGGATCTGATCCGCCGGGGCGGACACGCCGCGGCTGCGCCGCAGGTAAGAAGTGAGGGCCTCGCGCAGGTCCCCGCGGCCGCGGGGATCGGGCTCGGCGGGCACCGGCATGCTGCCCGCGTGACGCCAGGCCCGGCGCCAGGCGGCCGGGTCGATGCCGGCCTGCCACGGGATACCCGGCCGCAGGCTGACTGCGGCCGCCGGGTCCGGCTGGACCCAGGCAGCGCCGGGCGGGGGCGTCCGGGCCGGGGAAGGCGGAAGCGGCCCGGCGGCGCCCTGCGCCACGTAGGTCCCCGAGCCGTGCCGTCCCTCCAGCCAGCCCTCGGCGAACAGCTGCGTGTAGGCCGAGGTCACCACCGTCCGGCTCACGCCCAGGGCGGCGGCCAGCGCCCGGCTGGACGGCAGCCGCTCCCCGGCGGCCAGCCGGCCGTCCCCGAGGGCCTCACGCAGCTGCGCGGCGATCTGCCCGGTGAGCGGCCGCGCCGTGTGCCGGTCCGCCGTCACCGCCAGCTCCACGGCCAGCCGGGGAGACGCGTGCCGTGCGGGCGCCTGCGGTACGGGCGCCAGCCGTGCACGTGCGCGCCGGGCGGGCGCCTGCCGCGGGGCCCGCACTGGCCCGGGCGAAAAAGTGGTCATCAGATCTTCCGGTGAAAGTGGCTACAGTCAAAGGTCCACTTCCTCGGTACCGTAGTCCATCATGAGCACTGAGACCCCGCCATCCTCCACCGGCCTGTCCGCCACGCCGCGAACCTCCCTGCACCGGCACAAGGAGCGCGGCCAGACCGACCGCGAGGATCTCTACGCGGTGCTCGACGCGGGCCTGATCTGCCACCTGGGCGTGACCATCGACGGCGTCCCGGTCGTGCTGCCCACCGCGTACGGCCGCGAGGGCGACCGGCTCTACCTGCACGGCTCGTCCGCGAACCGGAGCCTGCTGGCCGCCGACGGCCAGGAGGTCTGCGTCACCGTCACCCACCTCGACGGGATCGTCTGCGCCCGGGCGGTGTTCAGCCACTCGATGAACTACCGCTGCGCGGTGGTCTTCGGGACGGCCAGGCTGGTCCGCGACGAGGACGACCGGATGAACGGGCTGCGGATCATCACCGAGCAGCTGGTGCCGGGCCGGTGGGCGGCCGCGCGGCCGCCGTCCCGCAAGGAGATGGCCGCCACCGCGGTGCTCGAGGTCCCGCTCACCGAGGCGTCGGTCAAGGTGCGGACCGGGCCCCCGGGTGATGACCCGGCGGACTACGGGCTGGACGTCTGGGCAGGGGTGCTGCCTGCGGTCCTCACGTTCGGTGAGCAGCAGCCCGACCCCACGCTGGCCCCGGGCATCGGCGTCCCGGAGCACATCCGGGCGGTGGCGGGCCGGCCTCGCGGCGCTGACCTGGTGGGGGACCTGGGCGAGGAAACCTCGGCGAGGCTCTAGTCTTGTGGGATGACTGACCGGCTCGTCTGGATCGACTGCGAGATGACCGGGCTTGACCTCGCCCGCGACGCCCTGATCGAGATCGCCTGCCTGGTTACGGACGGTAACCTTTCCGTCCTGGACGAGGGCGTGGATCTCGTGATCAAACCTCCCGCCGAGACGGTGGACGGGATGCTTCCCGTCGTCCGCGACATGCACACCACCTCGGGCCTGATCAGCGAGCTGGCGTCCGGGGTCACCCTGGCCGAGGCCCAGGAGCAGGTACTGCGCTACGTGCGCAGCCACATCCCCGACGCGCGGAAGGTGCCGCTCTGCGGCAACTCCATCGCCACCGACCGCGCCTTCCTGGCCCGTGACATGCCCGAGCTGGATGCCTTCCTGCACTACCGGATGGTGGACGTGTCCAGCATCAAGGAACTCGCCCGGCGGTGGTATCCGCGGGCGTACTTCGCCAGCCCGCCCAAGCACGGCGGCCACCGGGCCCTGGCCGACATCCGGGAGAGCATCCAGGAGCTGCGCTACTACCGCGAGGCGATCTTCGTCCCGCAGCCGGGCCCGGACTCGGCCACCGCGCGGGGGATCGCCGGTCACTACGGCGTTGCCGCCGCGGGCCACGCCTCCCCCGACGGGGAGGGCGCGGGCGGCCCGGGCGCCGGCGCGGCGGGCGGCTAGTCTTATCCGGTTCGGACTTCTCCCCCGGCGCCGCTATGCTTCATGCAGCCGCCGGCGATGGTGGGCGTAGCTCAGTTGGTTAGAGCGCCAGGTTGTGGTCCTGGATGTCGTGGGTTCGAATCCCATCGCTCACCCCATGGAAGTGGCGGGTTAGAAGGCCCGGCCGCGAGCGGCCGGGCCTTCTGGCTTCCCGGGGACCGCCGGCTGGCCCGGGAGCCGTGCGACCAGCAAAATTGCCAGGTTTCTGGCATTCCCCTGTCCCCGGTGGACTTTCGCGGCCAGATCCGGCAAGAGTGCGGGGTAGCGCGGGAAACCGCGCGCAAAAATCGGTGAAGGACCCGCGGGGCCAGGGCACGTGGTGACCGTGCCCGGTCCCGGCATCATTCGAGCGCTCGCCTGAGGCGCACCGGACCTGGGAGGTCGCGTTGCCGTCCCTGAGCGACCTGCTCTGCCGGTGGCGGGACGACCTGGCCGGCTGGGCCATTCCCGAGCACATCACTTCCGCGGTGGCCGAGTCGCCCTGGGTGCTGCCCCGGGACGTGTTCGCGCGCCGCGCGGACCGGCTGCGCCGGGCGCCGGCCGGGCCCTCCTACGACCGCGAGCTCGCCGCGCTCGATCCGCCGGGAAGCGTGCTCGATGTGGGCGCCGGGGCCGGCGCGGCCTGCCTGCCGCTGGCCAGCCGGACCACGGCGCTGACCGTGGTGGATACCGACGACGGGATGCTCGCCCGGCTGGCCAGCCGGGCCCGTGAGGCCGGGCTGGAACCCCGGCTGCTGCCAGGCCACTGGCCGGGCGTGGCCGACCAGGCCGGCCCCGCCGACCTGGTCACCTGCCACCACGTGCTGTACAACGTGCCGGACCTGGTCCCGTTCATCGAGGCGCTCACCCGGCACGCCCGCCGGCAGGTGGTCGTGGAACTCACCGCCGCGCATCCGCTGATTTCCCTCAACCCGTTGTGGCTGCACTTCCACGGCCTGGAACGGCCGGAAGGGCCGGCCGCCACCGACGTCCTGGCCATCCTGGACGCGATGGGCCTCCGGGCAGGGCACACTGAATGGAATCGTCCGGCTCAGGCCGATTACGCGACAGGGAGAGAGCTGGTGGAGACCACCAGCGCCGGCTGTGCCTGCCACCCGAGCGCGCCGATGACGTGGAAGCGGCGCTCCGCAAGGCGGGTTACCTCAGCCTGCCTCCCGACCTCGGCACCTCCGGACGGTCAGTGGTGACGATCTGGTGGGAGGGTTCCGCGTGAGCGACAGGTCAGACGACTGGTTCCGCGATCCCGCGCCGCGGCCATCCGGGCGGGGCGGTTCCGGGTACCCGGGCGCCAGTGAGCCGGCCGGGAGCGTGCCCGGCGGCGGGAACCGGGGCTCCGTGTGGGAGTCCAGCGCCCGGCAGGCCGGCGGGGGCGGCTACCGCAACCCCGGAGCCTGGCCCGAGCAGCCGCCGGTCCACGGCGGGCGCGCCCCTCAGTACCAGGGCGGCCGGCCCCGGAATTCCGGCGGCGGGTATTCCGGCGGCGGTTCCGCCGGCCGGGCCGGCGGTGGCTGCGCCCGCGGCGGATCTTCGCCATCATCGCCCTGATCGTCGTGGTCGTCCTCGTGCTCAGCGGCGTGATGTACTTCTACCTGAACTCCAGGCTGACCCGCTCCAACGTGCTGGTCAACTATCCAGCGGCCGGCCGCCTCGGACGGCCAGAACTGGCTCATCACCGGGTCAGACAGCCGCCAGGGACTGACCCGCAAGCAGGAGCGCCAGCTGGCCACCGGGAGGGGGATCGGCGGCCACCGCTCGGACACGGTCATGCTGCTGCACATCCCGTCCAGCGGCCCGGCGGTGCTGGTCAGCCTCCCCCGCGACTCCTACGTGCCGATCCCCGGGTTCGGGATGAACAAGCTGAACGCCGCCTACTCCTTCGGCGGTCCCAAGCTGCTGGCCAAGACCGTGCAGAACGTCACCGGCCTGCAGATCAACCACTACATGGGGATTGGCTTCGGTGGCCTGGTCAACGTGGTGAACGCGGTCGGCGGGGTGCGCATGTGCATCCCCCAGAACCTCAACGACCCGGCGTCCGGCCTGCACCTGAAGAAGGGCTGCCAGACCCTGAACGGCGCGCAGGCCCTGGGCTTCGTCCGGACCCGGCACCTGTTCGCCACCCAGGACCTGCAGCGGGAGCAGAACCAGCGGGTGTTCATCAAGGCGCTGCTGGGCAAGATGACCAGCCCCGGGACCCTGGTCAACCCGTTCGCGACCGTCCCGGCCGCGTTCGGCGCGGCGGACTCGCTCACCGTGGACAAGGGCACCCAGCTCTACCAGCTCGTCCAGGTCGCGTTCGCGCTGCGCCACCCGGAGACCACCACCGTGCCCATCGGCGCCTCGGAGACGCTGGCCGTAGGCGATGTGCTGATCTGGAACCACACCGAGGCGCTGCGCTTGTTCAACGCGATGAAGAACGGCCAGCCGGTCCCCAAGAGCCTGATCTCCGGTTCGAAGGTCGGCTGACCGGCCCATGCTGACCGGCCCATGCTGACCGGCCCGTGCTGACCGGCCGCGCAGGCCGGTCGCGGGGCTGTCGCGGGGCGCCGGGAACGCGCGGAGCAATCGTGTGCAAGTTGTGCTGCTCAGGGCTCTTGCGCTCCGAGTGGCCACCTTCATACCATGCGTCGCATCCCGTACCGCTGGTAGCGAGGCCCGGAGGCTCGATGAGGACCGGCAGCATCCCCAGCTTGGCCCGCCCGCTCGGCCTGTCGCTGCGCGAAGCCGAGATCATGACGCTCATCGCCGAGGGCCACTCCAACCGCGAGATCGCGGCCCAGCTGGTGCTTGCCGAGAAGACCGTGAAGAACCACGTGAACCGCATTTACGCCAAGCTCGGGGCGCCGTCCCGCGCGGCGGCCATCACCCGCTGGGGCGACCGGGACGCGGGCTAAGCGCCGGCCCGCAGGCCGGCGCTGACGGCGGAGCGGCAGGCCCGCAGGCCGGCGGTGACGGCGGAGCGGCCGGCCCGCAGGCCGGCGGTGACGGCGGAGCGGCCGGCCCGCAGGCCAGACACTGAAGGCGGCCCTGGCGTTTTCGCCTGATCATCAGGCCAGACCCAGGCCACCTTCAGGAAATACTCAGGTTCAGGCCGGACAATGAAGGTCATGACCATGCCGTCGAGTAATGGGCGGGCCCAGCCGGCTGCCAGGCTTCTCGTTGTCGAGGACGAGCCCAACATCCTTGAGCTGCTCTCCGCCAGCCTCCGGTACGCCGGGTTCGATGTGCTGACCGCGACCGGCGGCAGCGAGGCGGTCCAGGCTGCGCAGCGGCACCGGCCCGATCTCATCGTGCTCGACGTGATGCTGCCTGACATGGACGGCTTCGACGTGGTCCGCCGCCTGCGCGGTGGCGGGGCCCGGATCCCGGTGGTCTTCCTGACCGCCCGCGACGCCATGGAGGACAAGGTCCGCGGCCTCACCCTGGGCGGCGACGACTACGTCACCAAGCCGTTCAGCCTGGAGGAGGTCATCGCGCGGATCCGCGCGGTGCTCCGCCGGACCCACGGGGACGGGGCCGAGCCCACCCCCCGGCTGAAGTTCGCCGACCTGGAACTGGACGAGGAGAGCCACGAGGTGTGGCGGGCCGGGCAGCACGTCCAGCTCTCCCCCACCGAGTTCAAGCTGCTGCGCTACTTCATGAGCAACGCCAACCGGGTGCTGTCCAAGATGCAGATCCTCGACCACGTCTGGGACTACGACTTCCGCGGCGACACGGGGATCGTGGAGTCCTACGTGTCCGTGCTGCGCCGCAAGGTTGACACCACCGAGCCCCGGCTCATCCACACGCTGCGCGGGGTCGGCTACGTGCTGCGCCTGCCCTCCTCCTAGCTGATCGGGCATGGCAACGACGTCGAGGTTGCGCCGCTGGCAGGGGAACCTGGACCGGCTGTCCGGGCGTACCCCGCTGCGGGTCAAGATGATCGCCGCGCTGCTTGCCCTGGTCATCGTCGCGCTGGCCATCATCAGCGTGGCCAGCCTCACCGTGTTCCGCAACTACCAGATCCAGCGCGCCAACCAGCAGCTCGCCGGTCTCTACCAGCGCGAATGGATGAGCCTTAACTCGCCTTCGCAGCGCGGCCCGGTGACCGGGGTGGTGCTGATCGGTCCCTACGTGATCGCGGTGATTCCGGATGGGACCTCACTGGCCAGCCAGGCGGCGCACCAGCCCGGCCTCTCGTCCGCGTCGCTCCCGAACATCCCCACGGCATCCGGCTGGTTCAAGGCCAACGGCGGCAAGATAGTCAACGTCAACGCCGTGTCCGGCAGTGACAACTGGCGAGTGCTCGCGCAGCAGGTCAAGGTCGTCCAGGCGGATCTCTTCGGGTCCAGCACCCAGAACGTCACCGTGATCGCGGGCGTCGATCTCGGCGACATCAACGGGACCATCAGCCAGCTGGCCGGGATCGACCTGATCGTGAGCGTCATCATCGTCGTCGGCCTGGCTATGGTGGGTGTCGCGGTCGTCCGGGCCAGCCTGCGGCCTCTTACCGACATCGAGAAGACCGCGCGCGCCATCGCCGCCGGTGACCTGTCCCGCCGGGTGCCCGACCAGGATCCGGCCACGGAGGTCGGCAGGCTGGGACGGTCGCTGAACTCCATGCTGGCCCAGATCGAGACGTCGTTCGACGCCCGGACCCGGTCCGAGGCGGCCGCGCGGCGCTCGGAGGAGCGGATGCGCCAGTTCGTGGCGGACGCCAGCCATGAGCTGCGGACCCCCCTCACCGCGATGCGCGGGTACGCGGAGTACTACCGCCAGCGGGGGGGCCTGCAGGACAGCGCGCCGCCCGCGGCGGAATCCGGGACCGCCGCCAGCGGGCTGTCCAGCAGCGGGGCCGGGGGCAAGGGGGCCGGCGGCAGCGGCGGGCTGACCCGGGCCGACATGGACCGGATCATGCAGCGGGTCGAGCAGGAGTCGGCCCGGATGGGCGTGCTGGTCGAGGACATGCTGCTGCTGGCGCGGCTGGATCAGCAGCGGCCGATCGAGCACCGCCCGGTGGACCTGCTCACGCTGGCCGCCGACGCCGTGCAGGACGCCCGGATCATCGCCCCGGACCGGGACATCACCCTCGACGTCGGATCCGGCGCGGCGTTCCTGGTCCTCGGCGACGAGGTGCGGCTCCGCCAGGTCATCGGCAACCTGATGAACAACGCGCTCACGCACACCCCCGAGGGCACCCCGGTCGAGGTGCGGGTGCTGGCCGGGCCGCGCGAGCCGGTGCCCAGCGTCGTGCTCGAGGTCTCCGACCAGGGCCCGGGACTGCGGCAGGACCAGGCGGAGCATGTGTTCGAGCGGTTCTACCGCGCGGACCAGGCCCGGACCAGGACGGCCGGCGGCACCGGCCTGGGCCTGGCCATCGTGGCCGCGCTCGTCGCCGCCCACGGCGGCACCGTCGCGCTGAAGACCGCGCCCGGGCAGGGCGCCACGTTCCGCATCACGCTGCCGCTGGACCCTGAGGCCCGCGACGGCCAGCCGGACGACGGCGAGCAGGAGGGCCCGGCCGGCACGGCGGCCCCCCGCGCGGACGTCGGGGGCCCGGCGGCCTGAGCCGCAGGTGGCTTAGGCCGCCGTGCGTCCCGCCACGACCGCGGGATCACCGGCTGCGGGAGGTCTTCGTTGCGGAGAAAACAGAAGATCCGCAACGGTCCGGTCCGGGCAGCTCCCTCAGCCCGCGGCGAGGGCGGCCTCGGCGGCCGCCAGCACCGGCTCGCGGTAAGAGCGGCCGAACAGGCACGCGTGCACCAGCAGCGGGTGCAGCTGGTGCAGCGGTATCCGGCGGCGCCAGCCGCCGGCCAGCGGGGCCACCTCCTGGTAGGCGCCCAGGATCCGGTCCAGGTGCGGCGCCCCGAACAGGGACAGCATGGCCAGGTCGGTCTCCCGGTGGCCGCCCTGCGCGGCCGGGTCGATCAGCCAGC
Organism: uncultured Actinomycetes bacterium; assembly: GCA_963751175.1. Classification (GTDB taxonomy): domain Bacteria; phylum Actinomycetota; class Actinomycetes; order Streptosporangiales; family Streptosporangiaceae; genus RYN-230. Next base: position 20,186 of record CAVVTM010000029.1, read on the forward strand.
CGCGGCCGCCCGACCACAGGACGTTGCCGGACCAGCAGTCGCCGTGGATCCGGCGGGGCGGCTCGGGCGGCCCGGCCAGCTCACCGATCCGGCTGATCACCTCCTCCACCAGGCGGGTGTCAGCGCCGGTCAGCACCCCGGTGCCCGCGGCCCGGCGCAGGTACGGCAGCAGCCGCTTGACCGCGTACCAGCTGGCCCAGTCGCCCGCGCCGCTGGTCAGCGTGAGCGCGCTGGCCGCCTCTGCCCCGGCGCTCAGCGGGCCGGGCACGGTCGCCTCGGCGGCCACGGTCACCGTGTCACCGGAGCGGTCGCCCAGCGGCAGGGTGGCGATGAACCCCGGCCACGGGGTGCCGAACCGCTCCGCCCCGGACGCGTGCAGCACGGCCAGGTCGCGGCCGAACTGCTCGGCCACGTGCTCGTCCGGGGCCTGCTGCGGCAGCCAGGCCAGGGCGAGCGTCGAGGTATCCCAGCCGAGGACGTCCGGCAGCGGCACCGCGTGCGCGTCGGCCAGCCAGCGCAGCCCGCGCGCCTCGGCCTCGAAGACGCCGCCCAGGTCCTCCCGGGCGGCCTTGGCGAACGCCAGCCGGCCGTCGGCCAGCGTCACCTGGTAGTGGGCCCACTGATGCTGCGACCCGGCCGGGCGGATGTCGCGCACCGGGGTGCCGGTGATCCGCTCCAGCCGCCGGGCGAGTTCGGGGACCCGCCGGGCGAGTTCGGGGACCCGGGCCGCCAGCGGCGGACGCCCGTCTCCTGGATCCCCGGCCCTGGGTTCTTCGGCTCCCTGTCCGGCAGGCATGGTCACGCTCCCCCCGGCCCTCCTGCGGCGACCCCCGGCCCGTCCGCGGCGACCCCGTCGGCCGTGGCCGCGGCGGGCCCCGATAGCTGGGCCAGCCGCCCGACCAGGCCCCGCACCGCCCCCTGCACCAGGTCCAGGGCTTGCGCGTAGCCGGCCTGCGGGCCGCCGTAGGGGTCGGGCACCGCGCCGTCCAAGGGATCGCCGGGTGCGCCGCCGGCCAGGTCCGGGTCGAACGACCGGAACAGCATCAGCCGCGGCCCGGCCGCCGCCGCGTCGGGGGCCAGGGCACGCAGGTCCGCGAGGTTGCTGCGGTCCATGGCCAGTACCAGGTCGCGCTCGCCGAACCAGGAACGCTGGATCCTCCGGGCCCGGTGCGCGGACCCGTCGTAGCCGCGCCGGGCCAGCTCGGCCGCGGCCTGCCCGGCCATCGGCTCGCCCAGGTGCCAGTCGCCGGTGCCCGCGCTGTCCACCTCGACCATCCCGGCCAGCCCGGCCCGGTCCAGCTCGGCACGCAGCACCACGTCGGCCATGGGCGAGCGGCAGATGTTGCCCAGGCAGACCAGGCAGACACGGTACGGGCCCGCGGAACGGCGCGGCGGTGGCAGCGAGGGCCCCGCGGGCACAGGCGCGGGCATGGAGGCGGGCACGTTAGCGGGCATGGCTTCAGGATGCCCGACGCGCGGAGTGCTCACGCACGCGAGGCCGGCCGGCGGGGCCTGGACGGGAGAAACAGCCGGCCGGCGAAGGCCGGACGGGAGACAATACCGGGCCGGCGGGGACGGCCGGGGGGAGAACTGGCCGCCGGCAGGGATGGACGGGGCATCAGGCCGGACATGTCACGATGGGCGGATGCCGTACCGTTCGCTGTCTTACTGGCTGAGCTCGGTGCCCGGGGAGCTGTCCCCCCGCGACCCGCTGCCCGGCGATCTCGACGTCGACGTGGCCATCGCCGGAGCCGGGTTCACCGGCCTGTGGACCGCGTACTACCTGGCCGGCGCCAGCCCGGGTCTGCGCATCGCGGTCTGCGAGCGGGAGATCGCGGGCTTCGGCGCCTCCGGCCGCAACGGGGGCTGGTGCTCGGCGCTGTTCCCCGCGTCCCTGGCCAAGCTGGAACGGATGGCCGGCCGGGACCAGGCCATCGCCATGTACCGGGCCATGCAGGGCACGGTGGACGAGGTCGGCCGGGTCGTCGCGGCCGAGGGGATCGACTGCCACTGGGCCAAGGGCGGCACGGTGCAGATGGCCCGCTCGCCCGCGCAGCTGGAACGGGCCATCGACGAGGTCAACGAGGCCCGGTCCTATGGGTTCGGCGAGGATGACGTGCGGCTGCTGACCGCGGCGGAGACCGCGGAGCAGGTGACCGCGGACGGCGTGATCGGCGCCACATACACCCCGCACTGCGCGGCGATCCACCCGGCCCGGCTGGCCCGCGGGCTGGCCGAGGCGGTGCGGCGCCGCGGGGTCCGCGTGTTCGAGGACACGCCGGTCACCGAGATCGCACCCGGACGGTTGCGGACCACGCGGGGCACGGTCCGGGCGCAGTACGTCATCCGGGCCACCGAGGGCTACACCCCGGGCCTGCCCGGCCTGCACCGGGCGATCGCCCCGGTGTATTCGCTGATGATCGCGACCGCGCCGCTGCCGGAATCCGTCTGGGACGCGATCGGGCTGGCCAGCCGGCCGACGTTCGGTGACTACCGGCACCTGATCATCTACGGGCAGCGCACTGCGGACGGGCGGCTGGCCTTCGGCGGCCGCGGCGCACCGTATCACTTCGGCTCGGCGGTGCGGCCCGAGTTCGACCGCTCCCCCGCGGTGTTCAGCGCGCTGCGCCGGACGCTCCAGGACCTGTTCCCGGCCCTGGGCGAGGTCGAGGTCACGCACACCTGGGGCGGCCCGCTCGGCGTCCCCCGGGACTGGTGCGCCTCGGCCGGGCTGGACCGGGCCACCGGGCTCGGCTGGGCTGGCGGTTACGTCGGTGACGGCGTGGCCACCACCAACCTGGCCGGGCGGACCCTGGCCGACCTGGTGCTGGGGACCGGCAGCGACATCACCCGGCTGCCCTGGGTCGGCCACCAGTCGCCGTCCTGGGAGGCCGAACCGCTGCGCTGGCTCGGCGCCAACGCCGGGCTGCAGGCGATGAGCTGGGCGGACCGCGCCGAGGCCCGGAGCGGCCGGCCATCGCGGCTGGCCCAGCTGGCCGGGCGGTTCCTGGGCGGCTGAGCGGTTCCCGGGCGGCTCAGCGGTTCCCGGGCGGCTCAGCCGCCGGTGGGTCCATCGCCGTGAGAGTGATGACGTTCGGCCCTGCTGGCGTCCTCGCCTGGCGCAGCACGCTGGACAGAAGGCGATTAAAGGCGAGGGGTGACAACCATGCGAGCTGTGGTCATCTACGAATCGATGTACGGCAACACGCACCAGGTGGCCAACGCCATCGGAGCTGGCCTCGAGACCGCCTTCGACGTCAGCGTCGTTCCCGTGTCACAGGCGGGCCCGGAGGTGCTCGCCGATGCTGACCTGGTCGTCGTGGGCGGGCCGACACACGCTCACGGGATGAGCCGGGCCTCCACCCGCAAGACGGCGGTCGAGGCCGCGGACAAGCCCGCCAGCCCACTGCACACCGAGCCCGACGCGCTGAGCCCCGGGCTGCGTGAGTGGTTCGGCACGCTTGACCGTTACCCGGTCAAGGCAGCTGCCTTCGATACCAGGGTGCACGGCCCCGCCGCGCTGACCGGCCGGGCGTCCAAAGGCGTGGCCCACCTGCTCCGCGCGCACGGTTTCGAGATGGTCGCCGACCCGGAGAGTTTCCTGGTGACGAAGCAGGACCATCTGCAGCCCGAGGAGACCACGCGGGCCCGCGAATGGGGGACCAGGCTGGTTGCGAGCAGCACGCCACGGCACAGCCCGCACACCCGGACGTGACGGTTCACGTCCCGGCCCGCGGCCGGGCCATCAGGGATGAGGACCAATGGCGGGGCGTTGTGCCTTAGAAGATCCCCATCCCGTCGTGCAGGCTGGGAAGTGCCTGGGGTGGTCGTGATCCCCCGGCGTGGAGGTCGTGATGAGGCCGATCCGCGTTGTCGTCCCGGGAACCTTGCTCCTCCTCGTGCTGGCGGTCCTGACCGCGTGCGGGACGAGTGCCGCCCCGCCCCGCACGTCCCGGCCGCCCTCACCCGCGGCGTCCGCCACGGCGGGCGGCCCCGCCTCGCCCTCACCGACCGCCGCCGCGCCAGCGCAGCCGACGGGACCAGCGGGACCAGCGGGAGCGGTGCTTTCCTCGCGGGTGGCCTACCCGTGGCACTGGCCGAATGACGCGGGCAGCCCGGCGAACATCCAGCACAGCTACCCGGTGCCCCCACTGCCCCAGCTGCTCGCCATCGGCGCCGGCGATCATCCCGGCGGTGCGGGGGAACGGCCCTACAACCGGATGTCGTTCACGTTCAGCTCAGCCTTCCCGAGCTACCGGATCCAGTTCGCCGGCGCGCTGGTGGGCGACCCCAGCGGCCGGGCCATCCCGCTCGCCGGTGATGGCGTGCTCACGGTGACCTTCCGCCAGGCCCAGGCCCACACGGCCAGCGGCGCTCCGTCCGTCGTCACGCAGCCGCCCGCGCGCCTTGGCTTCAGCCGGATGGTCAGCTGGGCCCCGGCCGGGGACTTCGAGGGCGTGGTCACCTACGGCATCGGCATCGCCTGGCCGAACCCGCACTCCAACCCCCAGTTCTCGGTGCGCGCGATCGAGGTGGAGAAGGTGACTGCCAGCGGCCAGCACCGCTACGTCGTCGCCATCGACATCGACGCGACCCCGGCCGGCAGCCAGCACTAGATGAGATCCCACATGCTCCTGCCGGCCGTGACAAGGGGGAAGGCCATGCCGTGGTTCCTGATCGTGGTGGCGGGGCTGTTCGAGACCGGTTTCGCGGTCCTGCTCAAGCAGAGCGCCAGCTTCACCCGGCTGTGGCCCACGGTCGGTTTCGCGGCCTGTGCCCTGATCAGCTTCGGGCTGCTCACGCTGGCCCTGCACGGGCTGGAGATAGGCCCGGCGTACGCAGTGTGGACCGGAATCGGCGCGGCCGGGACCGCCGTGGTGGGCATGGTGGCTCTGGGAGAGTCGGTCTCGGCGGTCAAGCTGGTGTCGATCGGGCTGGTGCTGGCCGGGGTGGTAGGGCTGAACCTGTCGGGCGTGACTCCCTGAGCGGGGCGTGACTCCCTGAGCGGAGGGGACGGGATAATAAGCGGGGGAGGAGTGTGATGGTCGCGCCATCGGCCGAGCCCGTCGTCCAGACACCGCCAGGCGGCCTGAGCAGCGCCGAGGTGGCCGCGCGGCGATCTCGCGGGCTGGCGAACGAGGGCGCGGAACGCACCAGCCGCTCGGTGGCGGACATCCTGCGCGCGAACATCCTGACCCGGTTCAATCTCATCCTGGGTGTGCTCCTGGCTGTGATACTCATCGCCGGGGAGCCGCAGGATGCGCTGTTCGGCATCGTGCTGGTGGCCAACGCGCTGATCGGCATCGGCCAGGAACTGCGCGCCAAGCTCACTCTCGACCGGCTCGCCGTGCTCAGCGCACCCCGGGTGCGGGTGATACGTGACGGCTCTCCGCAGGACATCGCGGTCAGGGAACTGGTGGCTGGAGACCTGGTCGCGTTGCGCCCGGGCGATCAGCTGGCCGCCGACGGGATCGTCCGCGCCAGCGGCAGCCTGGAAGCCGATGAGTCGCTGCTGACCGGGGAGTCCGAGCCGGTCGGCAAGCAGGCGGGCGACCAGCTGCTGTCGGGCAGTTTCGTCGTCGCCGGCTCAGGCAGCTATCAGGCCACCGGAGTTGGCTCCGGCGCATACGCCCGCCAGCTCACCGCCGAGGCGCGGCGGTTCACGCTGGTCCGCTCGGAACTCATGGACGGCATCAACCGGATCCTGCGCTATGTCACGTGGGCGATCGTGCCGGTGGCAGCGTTGCTGCTGGTCAGCCAGATGCACGCGCACGACACGGTACGGGCCGCGCTGACCAGTACCGTGGCCGCGCTGGTAGGCATGGTCCCGCAGGGGCTGGTGCTGCTCACCACCGTGGCCTTCGGTGTGGCCGCGGTCACCCTGGCCCGCCGCCGGGTCCTGGTGCAGCAGCTCCCCGCCGTCGAGGGGCTGGCCCGGGTAGACGTGGTGTGCCTCGACAAGACCGGGACGCTGACCGACGGCACCATGGCGTTCGACAGCCTCATCCCGCTGGACGGCCAGGAGCCCGCGGAAGCGGCGCTCGGTGCACTCGCCGATGAGCAGGACCCGAACCCGACGCTGGCGGCGATCGGGCAGGCGTTCCCCGCACCCGCGGGGTGGCAGCGCCAGCACACTGTGCCCTTCTCCTCGGCCCGCAAGTGGAGCGCGGCCAGCTTTGAGGGCCGCGGCAGCTGGGTTCTGGGCGCTCCGGAGATGGTGCTCCCGGACGGCTACCCCGGGCAGCTGGCCGAGGCTGCCACGCTCGCCGCGAGCGGCCGCCGGGTCCTGGTCCTGGCGCACGCCACGGAATCCCCCGCCGGCGAGTCACTGCCCCCGGGCCTGCGCCCGGCCGCGCTGGTCGCGCTGGCCGAACGGCTGAGGCCTGACGCCGCCGACGCGATCGCGTATTTCGCCGCCCAGGGGGTGGCACTGAAGGTCATTTCCGGCGACAGCCCGCAGACGGTCAGCGCCGTGGCCACGCGCGCCGGCCTGCCCCAGGCCGGCGATCCGGTCAACGCGCGCGACCTGCCCGCCGACCCTGCGTCGCTCGGCCGCGTGCTGGAAGAGTGCTCCGTCTTCGGCCGGGTCACGCCCCATCAGAAGCAGACGATGGTCACCGCCTTGCAGGCGCGCGGGCATACGGTCGCCATGACCGGCGACGGCGTCAACGACGTGCTGGCGCTCAAGCTCGCCGACCTGGGCATCGCGATGGGGTCAGGCGCGCCGGCCACCAAGGCCGTCGCCGAACTGGTGCTGCTGGACGGCAGGTTCGCCACCCTGCCCGGGGTCGTCGCGGAGGGACGCCGGGTGACGGCCAACATCGAGCGCGTCGCGAACCTGTTCATCACCAAGACGGTGTGGGCCACGCTGCTCGCCGTGGCCGTCGGCATCACCTTGCTGCCCTACCCGTTCCTCCCCCGGCACCTGACCATCGTCGACAGCCTGGCCATCGGCATCCCATCGTTCTTCCTCGCCCTCGCGCCGAACACCCAGCGCTACCGGCCCGGCTTCGCCGGCCGGGTCCTGCGTTTCGCCATCCCGGCAGGTGGCATCATCGCCGCCGCCACACTCGCCGCGTACCTCCTGACCCGGGCCGCCGGCGTGCCCCTGGCCCAGCAGCGCACCGCGGCGACCCTCGTCACGCTCATCCTCAGCCTGTCCGTGCTGGTCCTGCTGGCGGTCCCGCTGACCTGGCGGCGCGTCCTCCTGGTGGGCCTGCTGCTCACCGGCTTCGTGCTGCTGTTCCCGGTGCCAGCCGTCCGCCAGTTCTATGCGCTCGATCTGCCGGGCGGCGAACTCGGGGCCACAGTCCTCATCGCCGCGCTCGGAGCCGGCGCACTGACTCTGTTCTGGACGCTGTCCCGGCCCCCCTAGCTCTTGCCGCTAGCCGTCTGCCGCTGGCCGCGCGCTGCGCCCAGGCCGGTGGCCGGACGGCCCTGGACTATCCGGACTTCCGGCCCTGCCTTTGAGCACCGGAAGGCCCGAGGATGGAGCTATGGTGGCGGGATTTCTGCATCGTGCGAGGGCCCTGGCCGGCCGTCGTTCGGCGCCGGTGCTGCTGGTCGTGACGGCCGCCGGCCTGGCCGCCGGCGGGATCGCGGCCCTGGCCGGAGCCGGGTCGATCGGGGATGCCATCTGGCTGGCCACGGCGGCGGCCGGGCTGATCTACGCGGTGTGGGTCACGGCCGGCAGTATCCGCCACGGCCGGATCGGGGTCAACCTCATCGCGGTGCTTGCCCTGGCCGGGGCGATGGCCGTCGGTGAACTGCTCGCCGCCGCCGTGATCGCCGTCATGCTCGCCAGCGGGCGGGCGCTGGAACAGTGGGCCGCAGAGCGAGCCCAGCGGGACCTGCACGCCCTCCTGGCCCGCGCGCCCCGGACCGCACGGCGATACCGCGACGGGTCGCTCGAGACGGTACCGCTCGCCGGGATCACCGCCGGTGACCTGCTCATGGTCGCCCCCGCGGAAGTGGTGCCCGTGGACGGCACCATCGCGGGGGGCGCCGCGGTCCTGGATGAGTCCGCGCTCACCGGTGAGGCGCTCCCGGTCGGTCGGGCGGCGGGCGACCCGGTGCGCAGTGGCGTGCTGAACGCAGGCGGCCCCTTCGACCTGCGCGCCGTCACCAGCGCCGAGGACAGCACCTATGCGGGGATCATCCGCCTGGTCGCCGAGGCGGAAAGGTCGCAGGCGCCGTTCGTCCGGCTGGCCGACCGGTACGCGCTGTGGTTCCTCCCGCTGACCCTGGCCGTGGCCGGAGCCGCCTGGGCGCTGGGCGGCCCGGCGCGGGCCGTCGCGGTCCTGGTGGTGGCCACGCCCTGCCCCCTCATCCTGGCCGCACCGGTCGCCCTGGTCTCGGGACTGTCCGCAGCCGCGCGCCGCGGGGTGGTCGTCAAGAACGGCGGTGTGCTGGAGCGTCTGGCCCAATGCACAACCCTGCTGCTGGACAAGACCGGCACGCTCACCGTCGGCCAGCCAGCCGTCACCGCGATCATCCCGGCCGGGTGGCTGCCGCCCGCGGAGATCCTCAGCGCCGCGGCCTCGCTGGATCAGGTGTCCTCGCACGTGCTGGCGGGCGCGATCATCCGCGCGGCAGCCGAGAGGGAAACCGTGATGGCCCTGCCGGAAGACGTGACCGAGCAAGCAGGTCACGGGATCGCGGGAACCGTCGCCGGCCGGCACGTGGCGGTCGGGCGCGCGGACTGGGCCGGGGTGACCGGCACACCGCCGTGGGTCAAGGCTGTCCGCCGGCGCGCGCGACTCGACGGCGTGCTGACCGTATTCGTGGCCATCGACCACCAGCCCGCCGGGGCGCTGCTGCTGGAAGACCGGATCCGGCCGGACGCCCGCGCCACCATCCGGGCCTTGCGCCGGGGCGGCATCAACCGGATCATCCTGGCCACCGGTGACCGCGCCGAAGTCGCCGAGGCGGTCGGCGCGATCACCGGCGTCGACGAGGTCCGCGCCGGGCTGACCCCGGCCGGCAAGCTCGAGGTCGTCCGCAGCGAACAGCGCCGCGGGCCGGTCATCATGACCGGGGACGGGATCAACGATGCACCCGCTCTCGCGCTGGCCGACGTCGGGATCGCCATGGGAGCCCGGGGATCCACCGCCTCCTCCGAGGCCGCCGACGCCGTGCTCACCGTGGACCGGCTGCGCCGGCTCGGTGAGGTCACTGCGCTCAGCCGCCGGACCCGGGCGATCGCCCGGCAGAGCGTGATCGCCGGGATGGGCATGTCCCTGGTCGCGATGGGCGCGGCCGCCGCCGGGCTGCTGCCAGCGGTCTGGGGCGCCCTGCTGCAAGAAGCCATCGACGTGGCCGTGATCCTCAACGCGCTGAGAGCGCTGCGGCCGGGCGTGGCCACGCGCCTGGCGCCCGCGGACGCCGCGCTCACCAAGCGGTTCCGTGACGAGCACGAGATGGTCCACGCCGCCACCGACCAGATCCGTGCCGCCGCCGACGCGCTCGCCTCCGCCCCGCCCGCCGAGGCGATGGCCCGGGTCCGGCGCGCCTACACCCTGCTCACGAGCCAGATCGCACCGCACGAAACCGCGGAGGACACACAGTTGTACCCCGTGGTCAACCGCCTGGTCGGCGGGGACGACCCGACCGCCCCGATGAGTCGGGCGCACGCCGAGATCGCCCAGCAGATCACCCGGCTCGGCCGTCTCCTGGACGACATCGGCGACGCCGAACCCGACGAGGCTGACGTCGCCGACCTCCGCAGCCTGCTCTACGGTCTCGACGCCATCCTGCGACTGCACACCGCGCAAGAGGACGAAACCTACCTCTCCCTCGGCGACCCCGCCGAGGAGCACCCTGTCAGCGTAAGCAGGCGTGGGGGATAAGCGTGGGGACTGAGCACACGGGCGGCAGGGTGGCCAGGCTCGGCCGCACCGGCCGCCCGGTCTCGCGGTTTGCTGTACGGCCCGGCGCGTTATAGCCTGTGCCGGCACGATGCGCCGCTAGCTCAACTGGCAGAGCAGCAGACTCTTAATCTGCGGGTTCGGGGTTCGAGTCCCTGGCGGCGCACCAGCAGTTTCCGAGGTCAACGCCATCAGGCACGCCCTGGCTGGCAGCCACCGTGCCAGCCGAGCAGCAACGGCCGTCATTTGTCGTCCTCCTGCTCATGGTCTGGCTCCGCCCCGGGCTCGTCGGCCTGGTCCTTGTCGGCCTGGTCCTCGTCGTCCTGCCAGAGCGTCTTGGCCATCCGGTCGGCCGCTTCGCGGGAGACTTCGGGAGCTACATGGCTGTATGTGTTCATCGTCAGCGGCGGTCACTCGCAAGGGTTTGGCGCCTATCGAGGATGACGGGGTAGAGCAGGAGCCGGGAGCCTGCCCGATCGGCTGGGCCACAACCGAAATTGAGCGTGTCCGCCTGAGATGCGATAGTACTCGTTAGGGCGTGTTTCGTGCGGGAGGCGGGCATGGGGTACAAGATCCGGGTGGCTCCCGAGGTCGAAGAGTGGGCGGCCCGGTTGAATGCCAGCGTGCGCAGCATGTGGAGCGGCATGCCAGCCTCCAGGGAGGCGAGCCGGATGTTGGGCAAGATCGGGTTCTGGATCGCACAGCCGGGTCTGGATGCCGCTTATCAGCAGCACTTTGCCGAGCTGCAACGAGCGCGCAGAGCCGTTGCCGACGTGGCTACTTCGTGCAAGAGGCTAGAGCTCCAGATCGCAGAACTGGAACGGCAAGCCGACACAGCCCAGGGGGCCACCGGCCAGCTCACCCACCTGCGCCGCCAGTACGCCGACATGCAGGCCAAAGAAGAGCGTGTTACTGCGGCCAGCCGACGGCGGCCACGCCTGAGCGTGCGATGCCACCGGGTTGCGCCGCCGCCAGCCTCGCCAAAGCGCCGGTCAGCTGGCTGCCCGGGCCACCGCGCTGACGTCGACGACCGCCGGGACATCGGTCCGGGCGGGGCTGTAGCTGGTCACGGTGTCTGGTACCACGAACTCCGGGCGACGGTAGGCCGACCGGAGATCGGCCAGCGGCGGGCTGGGCTGCCCGGTGAGGGTGGCCAGCTCATCCAGGACCGGCAGCTCGCCGGGCCCCGGTGCCGTGTGCGAGTCCAGCACGCCCCAGTCCTCCCAGAGCAGCATCTCGGTCTTGTTCAGGGCGGCGAGATCGCGGACCAGGTTGCGCCGGAGCTGGGGCAAGCCTCGGGTGGCGGGGATCTCCAGGTCAGGGTCGACAACGAACCGCTCCGGGTCAACCGCAGCAGAGCGGGCTAGCTGCCAGGCGCGCGGGGCGGTCAGGAAGCGGTCGGGGGGGACGTCAAGAGCGTCGAAGCTGGCCCCGTCGACCGGGTCGGTGTGGCCGTCGTCGATCTCTGGCTCGACCAGCCGCCAGCGCTCAGCCGATCCGTCCCAGACCTCGGCGATCTCGTGGTCGATCAGCCAGCCGTCAAAGAAGTACCTGGCGAAGCCGACCCGGGCCCGGGATGGGATCCCCTTGTGCCGGGCCATGGCGACGAATAGCACGGTGAAATCCCGGCAGCAACCGACCAGCCGCTGCCTGGGCTGGCGGGCAGCGGACAGCGGGAGGTCCGCGAGTTCACCAAGCCGGGCGAACATCGCTGCCGCATACCGGGTGTCGATCTCGCTGATCCGCTCCGGCGTGATGCCATTCGCCGCGTAATCGCCGTCGGCCCAGTAGTGGAACACCAGCTGCTGGCTCGCCGCACGGAGCGCGCCGAGGTCGGACGGTAGCTGGTCGATCGCGGCCGCAGCGGGGCCCGGTTCGGCGATGATCCCGTGCAATTAGCGTGCAATTAGCCGGGGCGACGGGCGGTCAATCACGGCTACTCCAGGTCTCATGAGTTGCCTGATCACCGAGGTTATCGGCCGTGATCGGTCCAATTCCCAAGCTGATAGTGCGGGTTCGATTCCCGTCACCCGCTCCACCCCAAAAGCGCAGGGTAGCTAGCTGATGCTGGCCGCCAGCTCCTGATAGGCGGGGACGAGATCGTCCCATCGCGCCTTGGTGTCGCCGCGCGTGCGCCCGGCGAGATAAGCGGCGAGATTCTCGGCATGGATCTGCCACCCGACCCCGTAGAAGGCGATCGCGTCCAGCGGCATGCCCCGGACCTCGATGACCAGGATGGTCTGGTCGCCGTCGGCGGTCAGCGTGGCGTCAAGGGCCTCGTCGTACGGCGGCGCCCCCTTCCCGCGCCGGTAGGATTCCTCAGTTTCCCTGGTCATCACCTGCAGCCGCCGCGGAGGCTCGCACGCTTCCACGCGCCCGGTGGCGTCCGCGTCGGCATCTTCCACGTGCAGGCGGAACTGCCCGCCGAGGCGGAGGTCGCCTTCTACCTGGCCGTACCAGGAGGCCAGGCGGCCGGGGTCGGTCAGTGCCGACCACAGGTCGTCGATACCGGTGCCGTAGCGGTCTTCGATGCGTACGACGCCTTTGCCGCCTGCCGATCGCAGGCTGCCCAGGATGCGGGGACCCGGACGTGGGTTGCTGGTCATCTGGTGCTCCTTCTTTCGCGTTCCCCGGGCTATCTTGGTGTGCCAGGGCGTCCGCTGCTGCTGCCGGGTTGATGTTGTTCCGTGGGTTGGACCGCCCGGCGGCCCGTAACTCGTCGGCCGGCCCTGACGAGGTGGCAGACGGCCGAGTGCCGTCCGGTGTGACTGCTGCCAATACTGCTGCCACGACGGCGGACAACACCTGCCAGGGATGGACAGTCCTGGAATATCGGCCCAGCGCACAGACCAGAACAGACGGCCCTGGGCAATGTGCCTAAGCCTGCGGATCAGAAGGCTGGGGGTTCGAGTCCCTCCGAGCGCGCCACATCTCCGCAGGCCACCGGGCGGCCTTCTGGCTGTGTTGATCTGGGCAGCGCTGGATCCGCCGGGTCGCTTCTCATGCCGGTGGCCCAGCGGCCTTATGTCTTCTGAGAAGCGGAGCGGATCGTGGACGAGCAACTCGCCGAGCTGATCGGCCTGGGCGCGAACCTGGCCGATGACGCCATCTACCCGCTCGCCTACCTCGACGCCGAAGGCCAGCCGTTCACGGGAAAGCACCGCTACCTCTGGCACCTGGCCCCCAAGGACCTGCCCCCGGGTGAACGCCTTCTGGTCACTGACCCTCTACGACGTCGAAGGCTTCCAGGTCGCCAACGACCTCAACAGGTTCGCGATCGGCGACCACGACGACCTGGCATTCAACAACGACGGGCGCGCGGCGAACCTCCATCGATTACTGACCGCAGGCTCAGGTTCGGGCAGATGCGGAACGAGCAATAGCCAGGTCCCAGGCGGCCCACGCGAAGCTTCCCGCCGCCGCCGCCAGGAACAGCATCGCCCACCCGACAGCCTCCGTTGTGAAGGAACCCCCCACGAGCGTAACGGCGCCAAGGCCGACCAGGACGATACCAGCGGCAATGCGTACGCGCGCGAAGCCACGGAGGTGGCGGTACTCCCATGGGATGATTATGCGCTGCATGCCGGATCGCGGGGGAGATGCCCACCACCCGCGCAGGCCTTTCGGAGCGGTGTTGTCGTTGGGTGCGTTCATCGGGATGCCTCCCGTCGCCCGTGGTGCCGGCCACCCGATCATCTATCAATAGGATATCACTTTGATAGACGAATCGCAAGAGCGACAGCGCAGGCCGCCCTGGCGGACGGTCAGCCGTCCGGTGCTCGCGGGCCATAAGTCATGTGAGCTTGCCAGCCGCGCAGCCAAAGGCAGGTCACAGCCACCCGCGGATGCTCGTCACCGGCGGGCGGTAGCCCCGCACCGCCTGCCTGGTCAGCTCACCTGCCTGATCAGCTCACCAGCTGACCGCGATGTACTTGCTCTCCGTATAGTCGAGGACGCCCTCGTGGCCACCCTCGCGGCCGAGGCCGGACTGCTTGACGCCGCCGAAGGGCGCCGCCGGGTCAGACACCACGGGGCGGTTGAGGCCGACCATGCCGGACTCGAGCGCCTCGCTCACGCGCAAGCCCTCGGCGAGGTCGTTCGTGTACACGTACGACACCAGGCCGTACTCGGTGTGGTTGGCGGCCGTGATCGCCTCCTGCACGTCGTCGAAGACGACGACCGGGGCGACGGGGCCGAAGATCTCCTCGCTGAGGATGTCGGCGGCGGATGGCACGTTGACGAGCACCGTCGGCGGGTAGAAGAAGCCCTCGGTGTCGGGGGCGGCCCCGCCGGTGAGCGTGCGGGCGCCCTGGGCGAGCGCGCCGTCCACGAGGCTCACCACCTTCTGGCGGGATTCCTCGTTGACGAGCGGGCCGATCTGGGTCGACTCGTCCAGGCCGTGCCCGACGGTGAGCTTCCCGAACTCCGCGGCGAGCTTCTCGGAGAACTCGCTGGCGACGGAGCGGTGCACGTAGAAGCGGTTCGCGGCCGTGCAGGCCTCGCCGCCGTTGCGGAGCTTCGCGATCATCGCTCCGGCGACCGCGGCATCCACGTCGGCATCCTTCAGCACGAGGAACGGGGCGTTGCCGCCGAGTTCCATCGAGGCGTTGACGACCGTCTTGGCCGACTCCGCCAGGAGGGTGCGGCCGACCTCAGTCGAGCCGGTGAACGACACCTTGCGCACGCGGTCGTCCGCGAGCAGCGCGGAGGCGATCGCGCCGGACCGGCGCGACGGGATGACGTTGACGACGCCCTCCGGCACCCCCGCCTCGGCGAGGATCGCCGCCATCGCGAGCGCCGTCAGCGGTGTCTCGAAGGCCGGCTTGAGGATGACCGCGCAGCCGGCCGCGAGGGCCGGGCCGATCTTGCGCGTCGCCATCGCCGCCGGGAAGTTCCACGGCGTGATGAGCAGGCACACGCCAACCGGCTGGCGGATGACGAGGATGCGGTTGGTGCAGGCCGGCGCGGTCTCGACCGAGCCCTGGATGCGGACGGCCTCCTCGGAGTACCAGCGGAAGAACTCCGCCGCGTAGGCGACCTCGCCGCGGGCGTCAGGGAGCGCCTTGCCGTTCTCGAGGGTAATCAGCCTGGCTAGTTCCTCGGAGCGCTCGGTCATGAGCTCGAAGGTCTTGCGCAGGATCTCGGCGCGGGCGCGCGGCGCGGCGGCGCGCCAGCCGGCGGACGCGGCCTCCGCGGCGTCGACAGCGGCGAGGCCGTCCTCGACCGTCGCGGAGGCGACCTGGGCGATGGGCAGGCCGGTCGCCGGGTCGAGCACGTCGAAGCGGCCGCCGTCGGAGGCGCCGGACTCCTGGCCGCCGATCCAGAGGCCGGTGGGTACGGAGAGGCTCGGCGAGCCGAGCGTGCCCTGAAGGGGGGTGGTGGTCATGACCTGCTCCTGTCGTCTTAAATGATCATGCCCAGCGGGCTCTGGATCCGGGCCGTGAATGCCGCCAGCCAGCGGGCCGCGAGCGCTCCGTCGATCGCCCGATGGTTGACCGAGAGCGTGCAGCGCATGACGTTCGCGACGGTCACGGCCCCGTCGACCACGACCGCCTGGGGCGTCGCCGCGCCCACCGCGAGGATGCCGGACTGCGGTGGGTTGATGATCGCGGAGAACTCCAGCGTGCCGTACATGCCGAGGTTCGAGATGGAGAAGACGCCGCCCTCCAGCTCGTGCTGCAGCAGCCGCCGGTCACGGGCACGCTGGGCGAGAGACTGCGCCTCCTCAGCGATCTTGGAGAGGCGCTTGGCCCCGACGCCGCGCAGCACGGGCGTGACCAGTCCGCCGTCGGTCGCGACGGCGATCGACACATCGACGGACGCGTGCGCCACCAGCCCCTCGTCACTCCAGGTGACGTTGGCCTCCGGGACGTCCCGGAAGGCCGCCGCGACCGCCATGATGACGAAATCGTTGACCGAGACCTTCACCGGCGCGGTCTCGTTGACCTGCTGGCGCAGCCCGAGCAGGTCGTCGACGACGCACTCGGTGGTCATGTAGAAATGCGGCGTCGTCGTCTTGCTCTCGGTCAGGCGGCGCGCGATCGCACGCCGGATCGGCGTGTGCGGGATGAGCGTGTCGCCCGCAGCCGCCTGGGCGGATGCCGGAGCGGTGGCCGGCTGCGGAGCGGTGGCCGGCGGGGCGGCGGCCGGCTGCGGAGCCGCCTGGGCCCCGTTGCGGGCCTCGCCCGCAGCCGGCCCGGCTGGCTGGCGAGCCGCTCGAGGTCGCGGCGGACGATCCGGCCGTTCGGGCCCGACCCGGTGATCGAGGCGAGGTCGATGCCCTCCTGCCGGGCGATCCTGCGGACGATCGGGCTCGCGAAGATGCGGCCCTGGGAGGCGGCCTGAATCGGCTCGCTCTCATACGGCCGGCGCGGGGCCGGGTCAGCGGGCCCGTGCGGGCCGGAGGAGGCCGGCGCGGACGCGGTCGCCGGGGCGGGGGCCGAGGGGGCGGCGGCATCACGGGCGGAGGGGGCGGCCGGGTCAGGGGCCGGGGAGGCGGCCGACATGGCGGGCTCCGGAGCAGCGGCAGCCGCGCCGCCGCTGAGGGCGGCGTCGATGTCGGCGTCCGTCTCGCCCTCCTGGACCAGCACCGCGATGGGCACACCGATCTCGCCGCTGTCGCCGGCGGCGAGCACGATCCGGCCGACGACCCCGGCTTCTTCCGCGCCGTACTCGACGACCGCCTTCTCGGTCTCGATCTCAGCGAGCGGGTCTCCGACCGCGACGGTGTCGCCCGGGGCAACCAGCCAGGTGGCGATCGCCGCCTCCTGCGCGCCCGCGAGCACGCTCGGCATCCGCACCACCGACGCCATCAGCCGGCCCTCCCGAAGCCCTCGCGCACCCGTTCGAGGCCAGCGGCGACTTCCTCAGTGCGGGCGATCGCCGCGCGCTCGAGCACCCTCGAGATGCTCGGGCTCGCCTCCGAGCCCGTCACGCGCTGCACGGGCTGGTCGAGCCAGTCGAAGAAGCGGCGCTGGATCTCGTCGGCGAGCCAGCCGCCGTAGGAGGTGCCCTGCGCGCCCTGCTCGACGATGAGCACCGCGTTGGTCTTCTCGATGCTGTCGCCGACGGTCTGCCAGTCCAGGCTCGCCCGGTCGAGGAAGCGCAGGTCGATGAGCTCGGCGTCGACCCCGGTCTGCGCTATCGCCTGCCGTGCGTGCTCGACCATCGAGAGATACGTGAGCACGGTGACGTCCTGGCCCTCGCGCCGCACGGCGGCCTTGCCGAAGGGGATCTGGTAGTCGAGGTCGTTCGACCGGGATCTCGCCCTCGGCGGCGTAGAGGTCGACATGCTCGAGCATGAGCACCGGGTCGCCGATCGCGAGCGCCGCGTTCATCAGGCCCACGTAGTCGTACGGGGTCGAGGCGGCCATGATCCGCCAGCCGGGGCTGGTCGCGAAGATGCCCGCGGGGTCCATGAGGTGCTGGGAGCCGTAACCGGAGCCCATGGCGACCTTCGTGCGCAGCACGAGCGGCACCGGGTTGCGGCCGCCGAACATGTGACGGGCCTTGCCGATCTGGTTGAACACCTGGTCGGCCGCGACCCAGAGGAAGTCGGGGTACATG
The DNA here is from genome assembly GCA_963751175.1 of uncultured Actinomycetes bacterium. GTDB lineage: Bacteria > Actinomycetota > Actinomycetes > Streptosporangiales > Streptosporangiaceae > RYN-230. The sequence continues at coordinate 37,618 of CAVVTM010000029.1, forward strand.
AACTCGACGACCGGGCGGAAGCGGCCGTCGAGAGCGAGACCCCCACCGAGCCCGGCGAAGGCGTTCTCGCTGATCGGGGTGCCGAGGATGCGGCCGGGATACTTCTTCGCCAGGCCCTTGGTGGCGCCGTTCGTGCCGCCGTTGAGGCGGTGCACGTCCTCGCCGAGCACGACGATGCGCCCGTCCTCGCCCATGCGCCGGTCCATGACCCGCCAGACCGCGTCGATGAACTTGCCGCGGGAGAGCTGGCCGGTGAATTCGCCCTGCTCGAGCGTGCGCGCGCCGGCGAGTTCGGCGAGGTCGCCGCGGATGCCGACGTCCACGAAGGCGGGGTCCGGCCACAGCTGCGGGCGGATGCGCCGGATGCCGGGCTTGGCCTCCGGGTCCCGCTCGACGAGCGTGTCAACGGCCAGCCGCATGGCCTGCTGCGCCTGCTTGCGGACGGATGCGACCCCCGCTTCGTCGATGAGGCGGAGCTTGGTCATCTCCGCCGCGACGCGGTCGAGCGGGTCGCGGGCGCGCCACTCCGCTTCCTCTTCCTTGGTGCGGTAGCCGAAGGCACTCCCGGGGAACGGGCCGTTCTGGTGGAAGAAGCGGTAGACGACCGCCTCGATGACGACGGGGCCGTCCCCGGCGCGCAGCCTCTCCTGCGCTCGCTGCATCGCGAGGTGCACCGCGAGCGGGTCCATGCCATCGACCCGCCAGGCCGGGATGCCGAAGCCGAGCGCGCGCGCCGACAGCCGCGGCTCACCCGTGGCTTCCTCGACGGTGGTGGAGACCGCGTAGAGGTTGTTCTCGATGAAGAAGCAGAGCGGCAGCTGCCACGCGGACGTGAGGTTCAGGCTCTCCAGCACCGAGCCGATGTTGGCCGCGCCGTCACCGAAGTAGCTGACCGTGAGGTCGTCGGTGCCGGAGTGCTTCTGCGCCCAGGCGTTGCCGGCCGCCATCGGCACGCCGCCGCCGACGATGGCGTTGGTACCGAGCGCCCCGGCCTCGAACCACTGCAGGTGCATGGAGCCGCCGCGCCCGCTGCAGTAGCCCTGCGCGAGCCCGAGGATCTCGGCGAGCGTGCGCTGCAGCACGGTCTGGACCTCCGGCGTCACGAGGTCCGCCGGGTCGAGCACCCCCTTGGTCACGTGCGTGATGGCCTTGGCCAGGAACTGGTGGTGGCCGCGATGGGAGCCGTTGACGGCGTCACTGGACCGCAGCGAGACGATGGAGCCGACCGCGCCGCCCTCCTGGCCGATGCTGGAGTGCGCGGGGCCGTGGACCAGTCCCTCGCCGGCGAGCTCGAGGACCGTCTCCTCGAAGGCACGGATGAGATGCAGCTGCCCGAGCATGGTCGCGAGCAGCCCGGGGTCGGCGGCCTTCCAGTCGGCCGCCGTCGTGCTCAGCTCGATCCACTCCGATCCGGGCTGAAGGCGTTTCTCGCGTGGCATCCGCATCTCCCTCGATGTGCTGACCGCCTGACCAGGAGGCTACTGCGCAAATGTATCCATATCAATAGCTAATTTGGCCAGATCCCTGGAAATTAGCGGCAAGTTCAGGGATATTGGATACATACTGGTCGAGGAGGACCCATGGAGACCGGCATTCCCGGATTGCGCGGCGGCGACCACGTCGGCATCACCGTCCCCGATATGGAGCAGGCGCACGCCTTCCTCGTGGACGTGCTGGGCTGTGATTACGTCTACTCGCTGCCCGAGATGCGGCACGACGACGACTGGATGGCCGATCACCTGAACGTCGACCCGCGGGCGGTGGTGAGGGAGATCCGCTTCTACCGCTGCCACTCCGGCCTCAACTTCGAGGTCTTCGAGTACGAGCCCCGGCCGGACCAGCGCCCGCAGCCGCGCAACAGCGACCTGGGCGGCCACCACGTCGCCCTCTACGTCGACGACATGGATGCGGCCGTCGCCTACCTGCGCGCGAAGGGCGTGCGGCTGCTCGCCGGCCCGGTCGCGAGCCGGAACGCCTCGGCCGGGCAGCGCTGGCAGTACTTCCTCAGCCCGTGGGGCATGCAGTTCGAGCTCGTGAGCTACCCGGAGGGGAAGGCCTACGAGAAGGACGCCGCCGTCAAGCTCTGGCATCCCGGGCATCCAGCCCAGTGACACGAAGCACGGGGACCACGATGAGTAACGACGTCGGCCACCACGAGAACGTCGCAAGCCACCGGATCGCGGAGAGCCTCCGCACCGCGATCCTGGACGGGAGCTACCTGCCCGGCGAGCGCATCAGGCAGGAAGACGTCGCGGCCAGGTCCGGCGCGAGCCGGATCCCCGTGCGCGAGGCGCTGCGGATGCTCGACTCCGAGGGGCTGGTCACCCTCGTCGCCAACTCGGGCGCCTGGGTCACCAAGCTGACCCTCAGCGAGTGCGTCGAGACCTACCTCATCCGCGAGCGGCTGGAGCCGCTCCTGCTGCGCACCAGCATGCCGCGGCTGGACGCCGCGGCGGCCGACCGTCTCGGCGGGCTCGCCGGCGAGATGGAGGCGGGGACCGACCTCGACGCGTTCATGCGCGCCGACCGGGAGTTCCATCTGTCCAGCTACGCGGGCGCGACATCGGGTGAGATGTGGCAGATCATCCACCGCATGTGGAACACGACCCAGCACTACCGGCGCGAGTTCACCAGGCTCGCGGCGCATGCCGCCGGCCTGAGCGTCACGCACATGGAGCACCGCCTGCTGGTCAACTGCATCCGCAGGCAGGACCAGGACGACGCCGAGCGCGTGCTGGTGACCCATATCCGCCGCACGCGGCTGGAGCTGGAGAAGCATCCCGAGCTGTTCGCATGACCCGCCCGTGCGCCCACCGGGGACACCCTACGGTGGTCCGCGTGGCCCGTATGGCGAACTTGACGGGGAAGGCAGATAATGACCACAAGGCGCAATCGATTGCGCTGCAGGTTCGAAGGAGGACGGGTTGACTGACGGCGCACCCACCACCGGCTCGCCGGTGCGCCCGGCGGGCGTGCGGCCCATCGGCGCTCCCGGCCACATGGGGATCGACTACGAGGAGCGCGTCGACTTCGCCCGGCTGCGCGGGCACCGCATGGCCAGGGCCCGGGCGGCGCTGGAGGCGAGCGAGTGCGGCGCCTTCCTCCTCTTCGACTTCTACAACATCCGCTACACGACGCAGACCTGGATCGGCGGCGCACTCGGCGACAAGATGATCCGCTACGCGCTGCTGTTCCGGGACCGCGACCCGATTCTGTGGGACTTCGGCTCGGCGGTGCGGCATCACAAGCTGTACTCGAAGTGGCTGCCGGACGAGAACTGGAGGGCCGGGTTCCTGGGCTTCCGCGGCGCGGTCGCCCCCGAGGCAGGCCTCATGCGCGACGCGGTGACCGAGATCAAGTCGCTGCTCACGGAGGCCGGTGTCGCCGGCGCCCCGCTCGGCCTCGACATCGTCGAGCCCCCGTTCCTGTTCGAGCTGGAGCGGCAGGGCATCGCGGTGCGGGACGCCCAGCAATCCATGCTCGACGCCCGCGTCATCAAGTCGCCGGACGAGATCATGCTGCTCAACCAGGCGGCGGCCATGGTCGACGGCGTCTACCAGGACATCGTCGAGGCGCTCAAGCCGGGCGTGCGCGAGAACGAGATCGTCGCGCTGGCGAACAAGCGGCTCTACGAGCTCGGCAGCGACCAGGTGGAGGCAGTCAACTCGATCTCGGGCGAGCGATGCAATCCGCATCCGCACAACTTCACTGACCGCATCATCCGGCCCGGCGACCAGGCCTTCTTCGACATCATCCACTCCTTCAACGGCTACCGGACCTGCTACTACCGCACGTTCGGGGTGGGCAGTGCGACCGGGAGCCAGCGCGACGCCTACCAGCAGGCGCGGGAATGGATGGACGCGGCGATCGGCGCCATCAAGCCCGGCGTCTCCACCGACGTCGTGGCCCGCGTGCTGCCCCGGGCGGAGGATTTCGGCTTCGAGAACGAGCTCGCCGCCTTCGGCCTGCAGTTTGCGCATGGCCTCGGCCTCGGCCTGCACGAGCGGCCGATCATCTCGCGGCTCAACTCGCTGGAGAACCCGCTCGAGCTCCAGGCGGACATGGTCTTCGCGATGGAGACCTACTGCCCGGCCTCCGACGGCATCTCCGCCGCGCGGATCGAGGAGGAGGTCGTCGTCACCGACTACGGCACCGAGATCCTCACGAAGTTCCCGGCCCAGGACCTGTTCGTCGCGAACAAGTACTGAGCGGGCAGGCGCGGGCCGCGTGGCTACTCCCCGTGCGGGTCGGAGGCGTTGAGCGTCCGGACGACCTGGTCGTAGTCGCCGCGCGCCTCGCCGTAACGCAGGAACTTGACCCGCTCGACCTGGATCTCCTTCGCGCCGGGCTGCGCCTCGAGCAGCGCGACGGCCTCGGCCACGAACTCGTCCAGGGGCATCGCGAACGCGCTCTCCTCCTGGCCGGGCAGCAGCGAGGTGCGCACGGCTGGCGGCTCGAGTTCCACGATCTTCACGGTGGTGTCGGCGAGCTGGAGCCGGATCGACTCGCTGAGCATGTGGATCGCAGCCTTCGAGGCGTTGTAGCTCGGCGTCACCTTCAGCGGCGTGAACGCGAGCCCCGAGGAGACGGTGACGATCGTGGCGTCCGGCTGCGCCAGAAGGTGCTCGATGAACGCGGCGATGAGCCGGATCGGGCCGAGCACGTTCGTGGTCACGACCGACTCCGCGGAGGCGAGGAAGGATCCAGGCTGGTGCCAGTCCTCGATGCGCATGATGCCCGCCATCGCGACCAGGACGTTGAGGTCCGGGTGCTTCGCCAGCACCTCCTTCGCGGCGGACTCGATGCTCACGGGATCCGTCGTGTCGACCTGCACGGTGTCGAGACCGGGGTGCTCAGCGGCGATCCGCTCGAGCAGGTCGGCACGCCGGCCGCCGGCGATGACGGTGTTACCCCGGGCCTGCAGCCCGAGGGCCAGGGCCAGACCGATACCGCTGGTGGAGCCGGGAATGAAGATGGTGTTTCCTGAGATGTTCATGCTGCGAGTCTGGCTGGCCGGCCGCGGCGGGGGCAGAGAGCGGTTATCGGGGGATCAGCGGTCCCTGGTTCACCCAGGCCGGCGGCCGATAATGGGATCATGGACCGTGCAGCGATAGCGGGCTTCCTGCGCCAGCGCCGCGAGGCGCTGCAGCCCGGGGACGTCGGGCTCCCCGCGGGCGCGCGCCGGCGCACCCGGGGCCTGCGCCGTGAGGAGGTCGCGTCCCTCGCGGCCATGTCGGTCAACTACTACACCCGGCTCGAACAGCAGCGGGGCCCGCAGCCGAGCGAGCAGATGCTCACCTCGCTCGCGCGGGCGCTGCGGCTGACCAGCAGCGAGCGCGACTACCTGTTCCAGGTGGCCGGGCACAATCCCCCGGCATCCGTGTCGGCCCTGGCGCACGTCGCCCCCGCCCTGCTGCGCGTGCTGGACCGCCTGGCGGACACCCCGGCGCTGATCCTGTCCAGCCTCGGCGAGACACTCGTGGCGAACCGGATGGCCGCCGCCCTGTTCGGCGACGAGTCGGGTTTCACCGGCCTCGCCCGGAGCGGGATCTACCGCTGGTTCACCGATCCCGCGGACCGGCTGCGTTACCCCGAGGACGACCGTGACCGGCAGAGCCGCGCCCAGGTCGCGAACCTGCGTGCCGCGTACGGGTCGATGGGGCCCCGGTCGCGGGCCGGGGAACTCGTGCGCGCGCTGCAGAAGGCGAGCCCGGAGTTCGCCCGGCTGTGGGAGCGGCATGAGGTCGCCAGGCGCTTCGAGGACCACAAGACACTCATCCATCCCGAACTCGGCCCGATCGAGCTGGACTGCCAGGTGCTGTTCACCGAGGACCAGTCCCAGGCGCTGCTCGTGCTCACCGCCCCCCCGCACACCGAGGGGTACGAGAAGCTGCAGCTGCTCGCCGTGCTGGGCCAGCAGCGCTTCGCCGAGGCGGACGGCAGCTAGCCAGGGCGTGTCATCGCCGGAAGGAGTCCCCATGCCCGTGTCACGGCTCAGGTACATCCCGGGAATCGGCGTCAACGAGATCGGCGATGCCGCCGACGCCACCGGGAACCCCCGCTTCCTGCGGCTGGAGAACCTCGACACCGACGTGCCACCACCCCCGGTCGCCCGCGCGGCCACCCACGCTGCCGTGGACGCCGACGACGCCAACAGCTACCTGCCCTTCCAGGGGCACCGGGCGCTACGGGAGGCTGCGGCAGGCCATGTCAGTGCGATGACCGGCCACCGCTACGATCCCGGCCGCGAATGCGTCAGCGTGGCCGGCGGCCTCAACGGCATCCTCAACGTCCTGCTGGCCACGGTGGAGCCCGGCCAGGAGGTCGTCATCTGCGACCCGATCTATGCCGGGCTGGTCAACCGCATCCGGCTCGCCGGCGGGGTCCCGCGGCACGTCCGCTGCGTTCCCGGCGGCGGCGGCTGGGTTACCGATCCGGGTGAACTGGCCGCGGCCATCGGCCCGCACACCGCTGCCGTGCTGCTCATGAGCCCTGCCATGCCCACCGGGGCCGTCCTGGCAGCCGAGCATCTGGACGCCATCGCCGGCCCGGTCAACCGCCATGGCGCCTGGATCATCTGGGACGCCGCCATGGAGCGGATCGTCTTCGGGGACCGCGCGCCCGTGCACCCGGGCACCCACCCGCGCCTGGTCTCGCGCACGATCACGGTCGGCTCGGCGTCGAAAGAACTGCGCATGATCGGCTGGCGCGTGGGCTGGGTCGTCGGGCCCGCGCCCATCATGAGGGATATCAGCCTGGTCGGCCTGACCAATGTCGTGTGCCAGGTCGGCATCGCCCAGCACGCCGTAGCCGCGGCGCTGCGCCATCCCGAGGCGGCCGAGGACGTCGCCGCGGCCACCCGCACCTGGCAGCAGCGCTGCGAGCACATCCTGGACCAGCTGGCCGCCTACCCCTGTATCCGCCCGGACGGCGGATGGTCATTCCTCATCGACTGCGCCAGCATGGGCCTGTCCGCCGGGGAAGCGTCCCAGCGCCTCTTCACCCGCTCCGAGGTGGCCGCGACACCGATGACCGGCTGGGGACCCAGCGGCGAGCGGTACCTCCGCCTCGTGTTCGCCAACGAGCCCGTCGAGCGGCTCGGCGACCTGCGGGCCCGCTTCGACGCCGCCTTCGGCTAGGGCGCCCCGTCCCTACACGGATTCCGTGGAGCGCAGGGCCGGGAGATCCGCCGACGGCGCAAAGTGGCGGGTGAGAAGCTGGCCGGGCGTGTGGGGCCCGGTGGACTCCGGGGTGGATTGCACGCTCACCGAGAGGTCGGGGGTGACGGTGATGCCCGGCAGCGCCGCCAGCACCGGCTCCAGGCCGTGGGGACCAGGGCCTCGACCCCGTTGATGAGGTGGAACTGGGCCAGGATGGTGCCGCCTACCCCCAGCACCGCGGTGACCGGGTTCAGCAGCCCGGTCGTGGTGACGATGACGGTTTCCCCCGGGCTCGCTGACGCGGCCGGGACACCCGTCATTGTCGTGCCCGCCAAGGCGGCCGCGAGCACGCCGGCGGCCGCGGCGATCCGGCTATTCTTCCGGCGGGCACGCCGCGCCCGGGAACTGACACCTGTGCCGAATGAGACATGACGCCACATTTGGCAGCCCCTCCCCTTGGGTGCCTTTTTGATCCACCTACCGTACGCTGGCAGGCCCGTCCCGGAAGGGAATTAGGCAAGGTTAGCCTGAATTGCGGGAATACCCATCTTCTACCATAGGTATTAGTACGAAGTTAGACAGTAATATACCGGGCAAAGATTCCCGGGAGATCAGCCCGGAAAGACTCAAATGTCGTTTACACGGAAAACTCCGGATTTCAGGGCGGCAGCGATCGCGTCACGCCAGCCGGCGGTCTACGCCGGCCAGGCCCCCGGCGATTCCCGTCGGGGATGAGTGCGGCGAGCCCGCGCCGGGCCCCGATCCGCCAGCCACGGCAAAGCTGATCCCGCGGGGAATCTCAGCAGATTCCCCGCGGGATCGGGCCATTCCGGGACCGGCGCTGCAACTATCCGGTCCGCGGACGCGTCGGCCGTTGTGGGGGCCAGCAGTCCGGCTTGGTCAGTGGCAGAGCCCGGCGGGCCGTGAGGTCCCGCAGCGGTTCGCCACGAAGTGGACGCCGCGCCCGGTGCCGTCCCAGATCAGGTCAGCTGGCCGGTTATGGAAGGCGCGGTTGGCGGCGATCGTGTCGTGGTTGGGATTGCTGCCATGGCTGATCTTGGCTGCGCTCAGCACGACGATCCCGCCGGAGTTGAACTGCCGGCCGGTATTGCCGGAAACGGCATTGTGGGCGACCAGGGTGCGCGTCGCGCCCAGCAGCAGGATGCCGCCGCCCTTGATGTTGACCGGCGTGTCCTTGGTCTTCGGGCAGAACTTGTTGTTGCTGACCGCGGTGTTCCTCAGGATGGCCGCGTTGCCCGCGCCGCCCTTCTGGCCGTCGTCGAGCACCAGGATGCCCTGGCAGTTCCTGATGGCCAGATTGTGGAACACGGTGACCCCGCGAGCGTGCCGGACAAAGATCCCGAACTGGTTGCCGATGGTGACGTTGTCGCGCACCACCGTGTCCGCGTGCGGTGAATCGCCCACGTAGAAGCCGGCTTCATGGTTGCCGACCGCGGTGTCCCACGCGAACAGGGTCCGTGTGGACACAAAGCGCGAGATGCCGTAGTCACCGTCGTTGACGGCTGAGACACCGGTCACCGTCAGGCGGTTCGTGCCGTAGCCGAACACGCCGTTGGCGGGAAAGCCGGTGACGTACATCCCGGTGATCGTGTCCCTGCTGACCACTTTCAGCACGGCGCCGTTCTTCGGGTTGACCTTCTTGGCCAGGATGCACACGCCGGTCACGCCGAACGCACTGGTGCACAGCGTGTGCGGTTTCCTGGCCGGCGGCTTCAGCACCGTGCCGTGCCGGGAATTACCCGAGCCCCGCAGGGTGATCCCGTCAGTTCGGATCTGGACGCTCTGGTGGTACACGCCTCGTTTGAGCAGAACGGTGTCACCCGGCCGCGCGTGGTTGACCGCAGCCTGGATGGATTGACCGGGCGACACGACGATCGTCGCCGCCGGCATGGCATGGTGTGCGGTGGCCGCGGAAGCCGTCCCGGCTACCGCGAATGCCGTACTGAGTGAAATTCCGAATGTCGTAGCGCACGCAGCCGTGATTAGTCTGCGCATCGATGCCCCCTAGCGTGATAGAACACGCTGGCCCCACCTGGACCGACGCAGTACCAATTGACAGTAATCTAAGCGCGCATATCTTGGCAACCATCATTCCTTCTCCCGTCGCGCCGCCCAGGTCTTAGCGGTACATATCCGTGTCCGCCGGGTTTGCGGGAGCGGGCCGCCGGTGGCCAGCGCATCTCCGGGGCTGCCCGGCTGCTCAGCAGGCCAGCAGGTCCAGCCCCAGATCGAGCGCGGGGCTCGAATGGGTGAGGGCCCCGACGGAAACGAAATCGACGCCCGTCGCCGCGACGGCCCTGGCCTCCTCCAGCCGCAGCCCCCCGCTGGCTTCCAGCCGGGCGCCCGGGTACCGGGCGGCCATGGCCGCGGCGGCGCGCAGCTCGGCCAGCCCCATGTTGTCGAGCAGGATGAGCCCGGCTCCGGCGTCCAGGGCCTCACGGACCTGCGCCAGCGTGTCACACTCCACCTCGAGCGGCAGGCCCGGCGCGGCCGCGCGGACGGCCGCGATCGCCGCCGCCACGCCGCCCGCCGCCGCCACGTGGTTGTCTTTGACCAGCGCGGCGTCGCCGAGTCCCATCCGGTGGTTGAGGCCGCCGCCGCACCGGACGGCGTACTTCTCGAGCTGGCGCAGCCCCGGCGAGGTCTTCCGGGTGTCACGCACGGCGCATCCCGTCCCGGCCAGGGCGTCCGCCCACGCCCGCGTCGCGGTGGCGATCCCCGACAGGTGGGTGAGGAAGTTGAGCAGGGTCCGCTCCGCGCCGAGCAGTTCCCGGAGCGGGGCGCGGATCTGCAGCACGCTGGCGCCCCGGTCGATGTGGTCACCGTCCGCGCACCGCGGCTCGGCGGCCCCGGGCGGGACGCCGGCCGCGTCGAGAACGGCGAGGGCGACGGGGAGACCGGCCAGCACGCCCGGGGCCCGGGCCACGACCCCGGCCACGGCCCGGGCGTCGGGTCCGACGGTCGCGGCCGAGGTGATGTCGGGGCCATAGCGGAGGTCCTCGTGGAGCGCGGCGCGGATGAGCCTCCCGGTGTCCTCCGGATCCAGTCCCGCGGCGACCAGCCGCCCGGTGACTGTCGCGTTCCCCGTCATACGGCCGCCCCCGTTCCCGCGCTGACCGCCCCGGACGGGGGCTGGCCGGCATCCAGGCGCAGCACCGTGTGGCGGGGGCGGCCGTCCGGCCTGGCCAGCGGCGTGTCCCGCCACCGGTGGCAGCCGCGGCTCTCGGTGCGGGCCAGGGCGGCGGTCACGACCAGGACCGACACTGCGTGCAGGCTGGCTGCTTCGGCGGCAGCCAGATCCAGCCCGCGGCCCGCGGGCCGGGCCTGCCGCAGCGTCTGCCGCAGGCGTTCCAGGCCCTCACGATCGCGGGTCACCCCGGCGTGCCGTGACATGGCCGCGGCCAGGGCCGGCCGGGCGGCGGGGTCCACTCCCGGGCCGTCAGGCGGCAGCCGCAGCCGGCCGGCCGGGTCCGGCAGTTCCCGCCCGAGCAGGTCGCCGGCGCGGCGCCCGGTGATCAGGGCCTCGGTCACGGAGTTGGACGCGAGGCGGTTGGCGCCGTGCACCCCGGTCAACGCGGCTTCCCCGACGGCGTAGAGCCCGGGGACCGAGGTCCGGCCGTCCATGCTGGCCCGGATGCCGCCGCACGCGTAGTGCGCGCCGGGCGCGACCGGGATCGGCTCCGCCGCCGGGTCGATCCCCCGCGCCCGGCACAATCCGACCACGGTGGGGAAATCCCGCTCCAGCGCCGCCCGGCCCAGCGCGGTGGCGTCCAGCCACAGATGGTCGTCCGGCCCGCCTCCCTGCGCCATCCGCTGCTGCATGGCCGACGACACGACATCGCGGGGGGCCAGGTCGCCGAGCAGATGGCGGCCGGCCATGACCGGCTGGCCCGCCGCATCCACCAGCATCGCGCCGGCCCCGCGCAGCGCCTCGGTGATCAGGGGGCACTGGCCGCGGGCCGCTTCCTGCCAGAGCACCGTCGGGTGGAATTGCACGAACTCGACGTCCCGCAGCTCCGCACCGGCGCGGGCGGCCAGCGCCAGCCCGTCACCGGTCAGCCCGGCCGGGTTGGTGGTGGTCGCGTAGGCCTGGCCGAACCCGCCGGTGGCCACGACCACGGCGCGGGCCGTCACCGCACCCACCCGCAGGATCCCGTCATCGCCGGGTATCCCGGCCAGCACCCCGCCGACCGAGCCCCGCTCGCCGGTGAGAGCGTCGAGCGCGACGCAGCGGGCCAGGACCTGGATGCGGCTGGCCAGCAGGGCGGCGCGGAGCACCCGGTGCACCTCCCTGCCGATCGCGTCACCCCCGGCGTTCACGATCCGGTTGCGGCTGTGCCCGCCCTCCAGGTGCAGTGCAGTCCGCTCCAGCCGGGCACCCTGCGAGGCCAGGCGGGCGATCTCGCCCGGCGCCTCCGACACCAGTGTCGCGACGGCGGCCGGGTCACACAGGCCGGCGCTCCGCGTCGAGCGTGTCCTGCTGATGCAGGGCCGGGGTGTCCCCCGGGCCGATGGCCGCCGCCAGGCCTCCCTGAGCCAGCGCGGTCGCACCTCCGCCGACACCGTCCTTGCTGAGCAGCAGCACCCGGCGGCCGTGACCGGCGGCGGCCAGGGCCGTGGCCAGGCCGGCCGCTCCGGATCCCACGACCACCACGTCCGCGTCGCGTTCCCAGGCCACCGGCGACCGGGGCAGGCGGCGCAGCTCCGCGCCGGTCACTTCGCGGGCCTTCCGGCGGGATCCCGGCGTGCGGGCACTGGCCGGCCGGCGACGGGCCGGCAGGCGACGCCCCGGCCGTGATCATGGCCTGCACCGCCTGGCGCGCCCGGCGGGCCACGCCGGGGGCGACGGTCACTTCCTCCACCCCGTCGCGCAGGCAGCGCAGCAGGGCGGCCGGTGTCGTCATCTTCATGTACCGGCACACGGCGTCCGGGTTGACCGGCTCCCAGCGCACGGCCGGATTGGCCTGCCGCAGCTGGTGCAGCATGCCGGTCTCGGTAGCCACGAGCACGCTGGCCGCCGTGGTCGTGCGGGCGGCGTCGAGCATGCCCCCGGTCGACAGCACCCGGGTGCGGCCGGCGGGCAGGTCACCCTCCCCCGCCTGCCACAGCGCGGCGGTCGAGCAGCCGCACTCCGGATGGATGAACAGCTCGGCCTGCGGGTCGGCGGCCGCCTTGCGGCGCAGCCCATCCGGGCTGATCCCCGCGTGCACGTGGCACTCGCCGAGCCAGATATGCATGTTGGAGCGGCCGGTGACCCGCTGGACGTAGGCGCCGAGGAACTGGTCGGGCAGGAACAGCACCTCCCGGTCCTCCGGGATGGACGCCACGATCTGCGCCGCGTTCGCTGAGGTACAGCACAGATCAGACTCGGCCTTGACCTCGGCGCTCGTGTTCACGTAGGCGACGACCGCGGCGCCGGGATGTTCCGCCTTCCAGTCCCGGACCTGCGGCGCGGTGATGGTGTCGGCGAGCGAGCAGCCGGCCCGTGGTTCCGGGATCAGCACCGTCCGGTCGGGAGCCAGGATCTTGGCGGTCTCCGCCATGAAGTAGACGCCGGCGAACACGATCACGCTCGCGGTGCTCGCGGCGGCCAGCCGCGACAGGGCGAGCGAGTCGCCGACGTGATTGGCCACGTCCTGGATCTCGGGAGCCTGGTAGTTGTGCGCGAGGATGACGGCGTCGCGCTGCGCCGCCAGCCGCCGGACCTCCGCCGCCCAGTCCCGGCCGGGCGTTTCCCCGCCTGCCAGTTCCCCGCCCGCGCGCCCCCCGTTAGCCCGCTCCCCGCCCGCTCGCGCCCCCTGAGCCCGCTCCCCGCCCGCGCGGCCCCCCTGAGCCCGCTCCCCGCCCGCGCGCCCCCCCTGAGCCCGCTCCCCGCGGACCCGTGCACCGGGTGCGCTGATGCCGGTCATGATCTGCCCCAATCTCCCGCCGAGGTTTTAGACTGAGAGTGTAAAACTTTTTCGCCTCTTAGTCTAAAACTGAATGGCTCAGTACCATGCGAACGTGCCAGACGATGAACCGCAGGCCCCCGTGACCGCACACAGTCCGTCCGGGCCGGACAGTCCGCCCGGGCCGTCCTGGCCTGGGGAACAGTTCTCCCATGAGGCCCTGGCCGTGGTCCTCCAGGTCCGCCACAACGGTCTTCACGTCCTGCTCTGGGAACGAGGCGCGCCGCCGTTCGAGGGACGGTGGGCCCTGCCCGGTGGCCCGCTGGGACCAGATGAGCGTCTCGGCACGTCCGTGGGCAGGCACCTGGCCACCAAGGTGGACCTCACTGACATCGCGTACCTCGAGCAGCTGGAGACCCGCAGCGATCCGCGGCGGGATCCCCGGGGCCGCGTGCTGGCCACCGCGTACCTGGCCCTGGTATCAGCCGATGCCGAGCCGCGCATTCCCCCGGACACCGCATGGCACCCGGTCAGCGACCTTCCTCCCACGGCCTTCGACCACGGGTCGATCGCCGAATCGGGCCGGGACCGGCTGCGGGCCAAGCTCTCCTACACCAACATCGGGTTCGCGCTGGCCCCGGCGACCTTCACGATCGCCCAGCTGCGGGACGCCTACGCCGCCTCGCTCGGCCATCCGGTCTCGGCCACCAACCTGCAGCGGGTGCTTACCCGCCGCGGCGTGATCGAGGCGACAACCGCCGCCGCCCGGCCTACCTCCCTGGGCGGCCTGCCCGCCACCCTGTACCGGTTCGCGGCCCGGACCCTGGTCGTCACCAACCCTTTCGCCGCGTTCCGCCCGCCATCCCTGCCCACGGCGGCCGACCGTGACGGCGACCCCGTGACGGCCACCCCGTGACGGCCGCCCCGTGATGGCCGCCACCCCGCCCAGGTCAGCCGATCGTGGCGCTGATGCGCGGCCGGTCGCGGTGGTCACCGGCGCCAACCGCGGTATCGGCCGTGACGTCGCCCGGCAGCTCGCCGGGCACGGTTTCCTGGTCATCGCCGGCTCGCGTGACCTGGACGCTGGCGAGCGGGCCGCCCGCGAGCTCGACCCGGCGGGCGGGAGCGTCATCGCCCGGCGCCTGGACGTCACCGATCCGGCCACCATCGCGGCCGCGGCCGGCTGGGCCGCGGAGCATTGCGGCCGCGCCGACGTCCTGGTCAACAACGCCGCCATTCACTACGACACCTGGCAGCAGGCCCGCAGCGCCGACCTGGCCGTGGTGAGCGAGGCGCTGGACACCAACCTCATCGGTGCGTGGCGGACCACGCAGGCCTTCCTCCCGCTGCTGCGCCGCAGCGCCCACGGCCGCATCGTCAACGTGAGCAGCGAGGGCGGATCCATCTCCGGAATGACCGGAGGCACTCCCGCCTACAGCGTGTCTAAGGCCGCCCTCAACGCCCTCACCCGGCTGCTGGCCGGCGAGCTGCGGGCCGACCGCATCCTCGTCAACGCGGTCTGCCCCGGCTGGACCGACACGGACATGGGCCAGGGCGGAAGGCCCGTGGCGGCGGGCGCGGCCAGCGTGATGTGGGCCGCCCTGCTTCCCGACGACGGGCCTACCGGCGGCTTCTACCGGGACGGCCAGCCCCTGCCCTGGTAGAACCCCTGCCCAGCGGGGCCCGCCGTTCTCCAGCCCGCCAGGCCGTGCGGACCCCTCCAGCCTGCCAGCCCGCGGGCGGGCTCATGATCTCAGCCTGGGCACGTCGGCCATGAGCTGCGCGGTATAGCGGCTGCCGGGATCGGCGAGAACCTGGTCGGCAGGGCCGGCCTCGACGATCTCGCCCTGCCGCAGCACGACGGCGAACTGCGCGACGTTACGCACCAGGGCGAGATTATGCGTGATGAACAGCATGGCGAGGTGCCGCCGGGCCGCGGCCGCGCGGAGGAGTTCGACGACGACGGCCTGCACCGAGACGTCCAGCGCCGAGGTGACCTCGTCGCAGACCAGCAGGCCTGGCTCCGCGACGAGGGCGCGGGCGATCGCGACCCGCTGACGCTCGCCGCCGGACAGCTGATCGGGATAGCGGGACAGGTAGCGGCGGCCGAGGGCCAGGTCCTCGAGCACGCTGACCACCCGGTCGGTGTGCTCGCCGCGGGGCACGCGCAGGAGCCGCTGCAGCGGTTCGGCCACGATCTGGCCCACCGTCTTCCGGGGGTTGAGGGAGGTGTACGGATTCTGGAAGACGCACTGGATCTGCCGCAGCACCGGCACCGGGCGGCGGCGGGCGTCGCGCGCCAGCGGGGCACCCTGGAGGGTGATCTCGCCGGTCCAGTCCCGGTGCAGCCCGACGATGCAGCGGGCCAGCGTCGTCTTGCCCGAGCCGGACTCGCCGACGACGGCGACGCAGGCCCGGGGTGGCACGTCCAGGCCGACGCCGGCGAGCACCGGGACCGGGCCGTAGCGGGCCGACACTCCCCGGACGGACAGCACCGGCGGCCCCGGCGGCGGGCCAGCCGCGGCGGCGGGCCGGCGGGGGCCCGTCCGGGCCGCCCCCGGGTCCGCCGCGCGCAGGCAGCGCACGGTGCGCCCGTGGAGCGGCACCGGCTCCGGCGCACGGGCCCGGCATTCGTCGAGCGCGATGCCGCAGCGGGGGGCGAAGCCGCAGCCGGGGCCCCGGTGCCCGGGGGGCGGCTGCTGCCCCGGTATCCCGGCGAGCGGCCTGCCGCCTTCCGGGACGGGGACCGAGGCCAGCAACCCCTGCGTGTAGGGGTGCAGCGGGCGGCCGAACAGCAGGGCGGCGGGGCCGGCCTCCACGATCCGGCCGGCGTACATGACGGCCACCTCGGCCGCGAGTTCGCTGACCACGGCCAGATCGTGGCTCACGTAGACCGCCGCCACCCCGTAGCCCCGGCAGAGGCTGCGGACGGTGTCGAGAATATGGCGCTGGGTCGATACGTCGAGGCCCGTGGTGGGCTCGTCCAGCACGATCAGTGAGGGACGGCAGGAAAAGGCCATGGCCAGCGCGACGCGCTGCTGCTGCCCGCCGGAGAGCTGATGCGGGTAGCGGCGCAGCATGTCCGGGGCCGCGTCCAGGCGCACCTCGCGCAGAACCTCGAGCACCCGGGCCTCAGCGGCCGGCCCGGCGTGGACCCGCAGCGCCTCCCGGAGCTGGTAGCCGATCCGCAGGGCCGGGTTCAGGGCCGCCGACGGGTCCTGCGGCACGTAGCTGACCCGGGCCCCGCGCACCTGCCGCAACCCGGCCGGGCGCAGCCGCAGCAGGTCCGTCCCGTCCAGGCGGATCTCGCCCGTGCTGACGGACAGGCCCCGCCTGGTGTGCCCCAGCAGGGCGAGGGCGACGGTCGTCTTCCCTGACCCGGATTCACCGACCAGGCCGAGCACGTCACCCGGCCGCACCGCGAAGGAGATCCCGCTGACCACGCGCGGGCCGTGGCGCCCGCTCCGGATCTCCAGGTCGCGGACCTCCAGCCGGAAATCCGGCGTAACCCCCGCGCGCCTCACCGCACCCCGCTCCCAGCCGGGCCCAGGTCGTCCACCAGGGCTGCCTCCTCGGGCCGTCGGCCCACGCCGAGCGCCGCCCGCCCGACGGCGTCGGTCAGGAGATTGGTGCCGATGGTGAGCAGGGCGATCAGCAGGGCCGGGATGATCACGGCCCAGGGGTTGAGGGCCAGGCCCGCCCGGTTCTCATTGATCATGGTCCCCCAGCTGGGGGCCGGCGGCGGCTGGCCGAAGCCCAGGAAGGCCAGGCCCGCCATGATGATGATCGAGTAGGTCAGCCGCAGTCCCGCTTCCACCATCAGCGGGGTGCTCAGGCTGGGCAGGATCTCCCTGGCCATCACCGTGGCGGGGCGCGTGCCCTGCAGCTCGGCCACCTTGACGAAGTCCCGCTCGGAGATGTCCAGCGTCGCCGAGCGCAGCACCCGGGCCACGGCGGGCGCGTGGGTCAGGCCGACGGCCAGCACGATCAGCCACAGCGTGGGGCCCAGGATGCTCAGCAGCAGCAGGGCGAAGACCAGCTGGGGAAACGCCAGGATCACGTCGACGGTCCGCATGATCAGCCCGTCGCTGCGGCCGCGGAGGTAGGCGGCGCTGATCCCGGCGGCGGCCCCCGCGCTGACGCCCAGCACCGTCGCGGCCACCGCCATCAGCAGCAGCAGCCAGCCGCCGTCCAGGACCCGGGACAGGACGTCGCGGCCGAGGAAATCGGCACCGAGGAGGAACCGCCCGGACGGCTTCCCGAACGGGAAGGTCAGCAGCGCGGCGGGCGGATCCGGGGCGGCCAGCGGGCCGATGACCGCGACCACGACGACGAAGCCGGCCAGGCCCAGCCCGGCAGCGCCGCGCGGGGTGCGCACCGCCGAGCCCGCGGTGGCCAGCCACTGGTGGCGGCGGATCCGCTCCGTGCCTGGCCGCGGAGCGGTCATGGATACCTCCCCCTACCTGGGAATCCTGTGCCGCGGCGTCACGAGCAGCGCGATCACGTCGGTCACGATGTTCATGACCACGTAGAACGCGGCCAGCAGCACGACGATGAACTGGATGACGGGGATATCGCGGTTCTCGACCGCGTAGACGAGCCCCTGGCCGATGCCGGGGAAGGCGAAGACGTACTCCACGACGACCACCCCGCCCGCCAGGTACAGGAAGTTCAGCCCGATGACCTGGATCACCGGGGCGGTGGCGTTGGGCAGCGCATGCACGAGCACGACGCGCCACATCGGCACGCCCTTGAGCCGGGCCATTTCCACGTAGTCGGATTCCAGGGCCTCGATCATCGCCGCCCGGGTCATCCGCTGGATGTACGGCACGATCACGATGACCAGGGTGGCCACCGGCAGGATCAGGAGCTGCGGGGCGTTCCAGGCGTAGCTGCCCGGCGGCAGCAGTGACACCGCGGGCAGCAGGTGGGTGACCACCGTCGAGAACAGGATGACCAGGCCGATCGCCACCACGAACTCCGGCAATGCGGTCACCGCCAGCGCGGTGACCGAGCAGGCGTGGTCGAGCCAGCGGTCCCGGCGGAGCGCGGCCAGCGCGCCGAGCGCGACCCCCGCCACCGCCCCGATCACCCCGGTGACCCCCATCAGCACGGCGGAGTTGATCAGCCTGGGCGCCACGTAACCCCAGACCGGCCGCCCGTTGACCAGTGAGTGACCCAGGTGGCCGGTGACCAGCCCGGAGAACCAGAGCCAGTACTGGTCCAGCACGCCCCGGTTGAGGTTCAGGGCTGCCTCCAGCCGGTGCAGCGTGGCCGGGCTGCTGGCCGCGGTGCGGCCCAGCACCGCGTTGGCCGCGTTGCCCGGCAGTACCTCGGTGGCCGCGAACACCAGCACGGACACGACGCATAAGGTGAACAGCCCGGCCGCGGCCCGGCGCGCGAGAAGGTGGCGGACCGGGTGAGCGGCGCGGCCGGCCTGCGGGCGGTGGGGTCGCGGGGAGCCTGCGGCCCGTCCCGGCTCCGGCCGCCGGACCGCGCGGGCGTCTGCCACGGTGCCGATCCTTCCCGCCAGCATGAGATGCCCCATGAGCCATTTACCGGAATCAGCCTGAATCTTACTCTTCGCGGGGATATTCTCCTCGAAACGCCACCCCGGGTGGCCCCGGCGTCGCTAGCGAGGCCTGGCCGCAGGCCAAGGAAGTACCTTTTACCTCCGAATTTTCTTAGTAAATCAACGTCAGCCAATGGAGCTTGGGGTCGCCCATGTCAGGCTTCGACCGTAATTCCTGGGTTCACCCAGTGACTGGTGTCACTAATGTGACGGAACAGCGCCGGAGATGCACCTCAGACCCGGTTGTTTCCCGGGGCCGGAGCAGCCAGAGGCGAGCGCATATAGCAGGCCCTCCTAGTTACTTCGTAATTGCGTGCCCGGGAATGGCTTCCGTTCCCCGGCTGACGCCCGGGGATCAGGCCGGGCAGAGACCGGGCCCGGCCCGGATGGGGAGGTCGAGGGCGGTGAAGGCTGCGGCGTTCTATGAGTACGGGCCGGCCGAGGCGATGCAGTACGCGGACATCCCCGATCCCGAGCTCGGCCCGGGGGACGTCCTGGTCCAGGTGCAGGCCTGCGGGGTCAACCACTCAGACCTCGACTCCCGGGCCGGCACGTCCCGGTGGCCGTTCGAGCTCCCCATGGTCCTCGGGGCGGAGTTCGCCGGCACGGTCGTCGGCGTGGGCGACCACGGCAGCCCCATCCGGCCCGGCGATCGCGTGACCGCCTTCCAGCAGTACAGCTGCGGCCGCTGCGCCCGCTGCGCCCGGTGGCGGCCAGATCTCTGTGAGGCCTTCGAGATCTTCGGCACCACGCGGTGGGGCGGCTACGGTGAGCTGGTCTGCGTCCCGGCCGAGGTGGTGGTACCCCTCGACCCCGCCGATGACCTCCTCGCCATGGCCGCCGGGCAGTGCGCCGTCAGCACCGCATGGCATATGGTCAACGGCCTGGCCCGCGTCCGGCCCGGCGACCTCGTGCTCGTCCCGTCGGCTTCAGGGGGCGTGGCCGGCGCCCTGGTCCAGTGCGCAAAACTGGCCGGGGCGACCGTGGTCGCGACGGCCGGCACCACGGCCAAGGCGGGCCAGGTTTCCTCGCTCGGCGCGGACGCGGTCATCGTCCGGGGTGAGAACGACATCGCCGCGGACCTCCTGCGGGCCACGGATGGCCGCCGCTTCGACGCGGTCCTCGACACCGTGGGCGGCCCGCTGTTCGGGGCGCACCTGTCCGTGCTGCGCGAGGAAGGCACGCTCGTGACCTGCGGCGCGCACGCCGGTGAGGTGGTGCCGCTCGACCTGATTCCCCTGTTCCGGAACGGGTGGCGCATTATTGGCTTCCGCCTGGCCCCCCTGGATGAACTGGCCACGTCGCTTGACCTCATCCGGCGCGGGTCTATCACGGTACCCATTGCCGCCACCTTCCCCGTCAGTGACGCCGCCGCGGCGCATCGTTTCCTCGAGCGCCGCCAGCACGTCGGAAAGGTGCTCCTCGTTGCCGGGTAACCCGCCGCTACCGGAGAGTATTCGCACGGGTAGCGTGACCACCCGGCCTGTGACATTATGGCCAGTAATCCGCATAGGGCGCTTTATCAGGAGGATTGGCCCCGCATGCCGCGCCGGGCCGTCATGCGCCTATTCGATCATGTTCCTCAATACGTTTAGCGTTGCTATGCCGAACTTGTGGAGGTAGGTTTCCGTGGATCGACCGGAGCAGAGCAGCACGCCGCGGGCAGGAGCGGAATTCGGGCGGCGCCAATTCCTGCGCGGGATGGCCATGGCCGGCGCCGCGGCAGGCGCCGGAAGCTTACTGGCCGCCTGCGGCGGCTCCGGTTCCGGGCCGGCCCAGCGTTTAGACGCAGGCGAGCCGCAGCCTGAGGCGTGGCGGCACCCTGAAGCTGGGCCTCACCGGCGGCTCCAGCTCGGACACCCTCGACCCGCACAAGAGCCTCACCTACATCGACACGTCCCGCCTGCAGTCGCTGTACCAGCCCCTGGTTCAGCTCGACGCCCAGGCGCAGGTCGAGTACGTGCTGGCCGAGTCGATCACCCCGCACCGGGGATCGCTCTCGGAGTGGATCATCCGCCTGCGCCCCGGCGTGACCTTCCACGACGGGAAGGACTTCACCGCGGCCGACGTGCTGTTCACGTTCCAGCGGATCTACTCCAACGCGTTCACGGGCAAGTTCGGCCTCGGCCCTATCGACCTGGCGAACACGAAAGCCCTGGACCCGCACACCGTCCTGGTCCGGCTGACCAAGCCCTTTTCCAGCTTCGCGGAGCAGCTGGCCGCCTTCTGGTACAACCTGTACGTCGCACCGGCCGGGTTCAGCCCGGCTAAGCCGGTCGGCACCGGGCCGTTCGTCTACCAGAGCTTCACCCCCGGCCAGCGCAGTGTCTTCACCCGCAACCCGCACTACTGGAAGCCGGGGCTGCCCTACGCGGACACGCTGGCCATCATTGACTTCAGCGACAACACCACCCTGCAGGATGCGCTGAGCACCGGCGTCATCCAGGGCGCCGGCGCGCTCGACGGCCCGCAGATCGCCTCCCTCGCCACCACCAGCGGTATCAGGACGGTCGTGTCGCACTCCGGTGAGATCGTCCCGTTCACGATGCGCGTCGATCAGCCGCCCTTCAACGACGTCAATGTCCGGCAGGCGATGCGGCTGCTGGTCGACCGCCCGCAGCTGATCGACTCCGCCCTCGACGGCTACGGGGTGGTCGCCAACGACCTGTTCTCGCCGTACGACCCCGACTTCGACCACTCTCTGGCCCGGCCCGCGCAAGGCGACATCCAGCAAGCCAAGTTCCTGCTGAAGAAGGCGGGCCAGGAGGGCCTCACGGTGAGCCTGACCACCTCGGCGGTGGCCACCGGCACGGTGGCGATGGCCACGGTGCTGGCCGCGCAGGCCAAGGCGGCCGGCGTCACGGTCAGGCTCAGCAACGTCCCGGCCGGGACCTTCTTCGGCCCGAGCTATCTCAAGTGGGCGTTCGCCCAGGATTACTACAACTATTACCCGTACCTGGCCCAGGTGGCGGAGTCGATGCTCAAGGCGTCCCCCTTCAACGAGACGCACACCAGCAATGCCCGCTACACGAGCCTTTACAATCAGGCCAACGCGACCGCCAGCCCGTCGCTGCGCAAGGAAATCATCCAGGAAATGCAGAATTTCGACTTCAACGAGGGCGGCTACATCATCCCCGCCTTCATCGACGTGCTGGACGCATACAGCGACAAGATAAGCGGTTACACGTCGGGTAAGGTCGGCCAGCCGCTATCCAACTTCGACTTCGAGCATTTCGCCTTCACCGGCTGACCGGTCGCGGATAACGGGAGGTCCAGGGGGGTCGCCCCCCGGACTAACGCAGCACCAGGCTTTTCACGGGAATCGTGGTGCGGATCATCCCGGTGCCGTACATCAGGTCAGCCACCCGCTGCACCTGCCCGGCGCTCAGGAACGTCGGGTACTGCCCGATCGTGACGAGGGCGGCTTCCCGCGCGGACATCCCGGGCAGCGTCCCGAGCGCCGACCGGACGGTACCGAGCTGAGCCGTGCTCGCCTTCGCCGCGTTGAGCGCGGACCGCAAGCCGCGCAGGGCCGCGGCATGACCACGGGCGAAGGCAGCCGTGGTGAAGTACCCGGAGAGCGGCAGGTCGGCGGTCACGCCGCTGCAGACGTCGAACAGCTCCACGGCCCCGAGTTCGGTTTCGGCCTGCAGGATGTACGGCTGAGTGGCCACGATCGCGCTGACCTGGTGATCGCGCAGGGCGGTGACCATATCCGCCGGCGGCATGGCCGTCCACAGGACGCTGGACGGGCTCACGCTGTCGCTCTGCAGCACCGCCTCGGCGGCCAGCGTCTCGTTGTTGTACGGGGCGTCGGCCGAGAACGGGGCGAGCTCCCGCAGCGGCGTGGCGACCGCCTGACCCTGCAGGTCCTGGGGGGTCGTGATGGCGGAGCCAGGCAGGGTGAGCACCTCCATCACCCCCGGCGTGGCGTCGTACCCGTCCGCGATCAGCCGCAGCGGTGCATGCGCATCATGGGCCTGCGCGTAGAGCAGCCCCGCGTACTCGCCGCTGATCACGTCCGCCTGGCCGCTCGTCAGTGCGGCATAAGCCTGATCGAGGGTCTGGTAGGTCTGCACCGTCACATCCAGGTGGTGCTGCGCGAACAGCCCGTCCCTCACGGCCACCTGCAGCGGCGCGTTCGCGAAACCGGGGACCACGGCCACCGTGATCTGCTGGCCCCCCGCCGCCTGGCCTGGCGAGGCTCCCGGCACGTGGCATCCGGTGGCGAGCAACCCCAGCGAGGCTGACACCGCCGCCGCGCGCGCCCGGCGGGTCAGCCGCGCACCCCGTCCGCGGGCCCAGGCCCGAACAAGCCTCATGGAGCCTCCTCATATAGTCCGGCGACCCGATCATGGAACCGGAATACAAATGGTAATTTCCTAAGTGCTGTAGCAGCGCCTGGGAGTTCCGAAGAAAGGTAGTAATATTGCCGCGCCTGCCGCTTAGGCTAACCCTCCCAGGCGGCACGTGGATGCAGATTGGTGACGCTTTACTGCAGACCCGCACGCCCTGATGGCCAGGTTTGGCAACAGTGGTAACAATGAGCGTGAGATGGCCCGGAGAGCGTTACAGTCGACTCCTGGCCCTGCGGCCAGGGTCCCGCCTCAGAATGGTCTTGCAGAGACTGGAGCTGCCATTCCGGGTTCCACGGCGGTGCCGCGGCCCCGCGGGCGCCCGCCATTTCCGGGTTGAGAGGTGCAGAAACTGTGCGATCCAGGCGAGGGAGAGCAGACAGCGCGGCCCCTGACGCGACCAGCCGGCCGCCGGCGCCGCTCCTCGCCGCACCCCTGGGCGTGGCTGCCAATGGCAGCCGCACCGGCCCCGGCGACGGCGCTGCGCCGGGCGGCGCAGCGGCGGCGGACAGCGCCGTGGTCCCGCAGGCCAGCCCCTACACCGCTCCGGCGCCACCGCCGAGGGCGATCCGCTTCGCGCTGAAGAACTGGCGGGTTCGGTCGCGCCTGCTGCTCCTGGTCCTGCTGCCCACGCTGGCGGCCGTGATCCTCGGGGGCGTCAGCGTGGTCTCGTCCGCGCGCAGCGCGCTGGCCTATCAGCGTGTCGAGCAGTTCTCCCGCCTGGGGGGCGAGATCACCAGCCTCATCCAGGCCCTGCAGGCCGAGCGCGTGGACACCATCAGGTACATCACGATGGGCCCGGCGGGCGGCGGGCGGGGCTCGGCGGGCACGGCCGGATCCCCCCAGCTGGCGGTCCTGGCCCAGGACCGGCAGGCCACCGACCAGCTCGCGTCCCGGGTCCGGGACGGGGCCGCGGGCATCGGCCGGTCCTACCCGGCCGTCGCCCAGCAGGAAGCCAGGGGCGCGATCAGCGCGATCGACGGGCTGCCTGCGCTGCGCGGCGTGGCGGCCAGCACCCGGATTCCCTCGCTGGCGGTGATCCAGGAATATGCCGCCACGATCGACCAGCTTCTCGCCCTGGAGGACGAGATCGCTACCGGCAGCCACGACGCGGCCCTGGCCGACACTGCCCGGGTCGTGGGGCTTATCTCCGCCTCGAAAGAGGCGGTCTCCCAGGAGCAGGCCATCCTCACGTCCGCCCTCACCCCGGACCTGGTGGGCGCGAACCAGTTCCAGCCTGGGCAGCTGGCCGCCATCAACGCCGAGCAGGCCGAGCAGCAGGCTGATCTGGCCCAGTTCAGCCTGACCGCGTCCAGCAGCCAGCGGCACCTCTACGACAGCGACCTGTCCTCCGCGCAGGCCGACCGGGCCCAGGCGCAGGTCCAGCAGGCGATCACGCTGGCGCAGGGCGGCGACTCCTCGGCGGAGAATCCGGCCTTCACCAACGCGGCCAGCGGTTCCGCGTACCTGGTGGCCAGCCTGCACGCGGTCGAGCAGGGCCTGATGGCCTCGGTCATCGCCCAGAGCGGCTCGCTGCGGGGCAAGGCGATCACGGCGGCACTGATCGGCGGGCTCGCGGTGATCCTGGTGCTGGCGCTGGCGCTGCTGTTCACCGTGGCGCTGGGCCGCTCCATGACCAGGCCGCTGCACCAGCTGCGGACCGGCGCGCTGGAGGTGGCCGGAGTACGGCTCCCGGAGACGGTCCGCCTGATGAGCGGGGGCGGCGGCGGGGCGCCGCTGGAGGTGGCGCCCATCGACGTGGACTCCACCGACGAGATCGGCGAGGTGGCCCGGGCGTTCGACCAGGTCCACCGGGAGGCCGTGCGGCTGGCCGCCAACGAGGCAGCGCTGCGCGGGAACATCAACGCCATGTTCGTGAACCTGTCCCGCCGGAGCCAGACGCTGGTGGAACGGCAGATCCGCCTCATCGACGACCTGGAGCAGGGCGAGCAGGATTCCGAGCGGCTCTCGAACCTGTTCCAGATGGACCATCTGGCCACCCGGATGCGCCGCAACTCCGAGAACCTGCTGGTCCTGGCGGGCCACGAGCTATCCAAGCGGTGGAGCGAGCCGGTCGCGCTGGTGAACGTCCTGCGTGCGGCCGTCTCGGAGATCGAGCACTACGAGCGGGTCGTCCCGGACATCCAGCCCGGCATCGCGGTCCGCGGGCAGGCAGTCAACGACGTCGTCCACCTGCTGTCCGAGCTCGCCGAGAACGCCACCACGTTCTCCCCCTCGGAAACCCTGGTGCACGTGTCCGGGTACTCGCTCAACAGCGGCGGCGTCTTACTGGACATCACCGACCAGGGCGTCGGGATGGGCGCGGAGGAGATGGCGCACGCCAACTGGCGGCTGGACAACCCGCCGGTCGTCAACGTCGCGGTCTCCCGGCGGATGGGCTTGTTCGTCGTCGCCCGGCTGGCCGCCCGGCACGGCATCCATGTCCGGCTCCGGCCCGCGTCCAAGGGCGGCCTGACCGCCCTGGTGTGGCTTCCCGACGAGGTGATCACGCGGCAGGCCGCTGCTTCCCAGCCGGATGTGCAGCCCGGCCGGGAAGGCCGGCGCGGCCGCGACCCCCTGGATGGAGACAGGACTGGCCGTCGACGGGGACGATGACGTTCCGGCGGCCACGTGGCCGGCGGCGGAGGTGCACCCGCTGCGGCCCGCGCCGGATCAGTTCGGCCACGGCGACGCGGCGGCGGGGACCGGGATCAGCCCGGACGTGCACGCGCCGTTCCCCGCATCCTCAGGGACCGGGAGGGACCGGGACCGGGAACGGGAACGGCTCGGGGACGGCCAGCGTGCCCCCCGCCGCCGGGGCTCCGGGGGGCACGCTGGCAGCGCGCGCTGTGGTCCTCCCGCCCGCGGAGAGCGCCGGGCCGGAGAACCGCCTGCCCATTTTCGAATCCGTGGAGTCTGACTGGTTCCGGCGTGGCGGGCACCCCGTCAGCCGGCCGGCGTCGCCACCGGAGCCGGCCCAGGAGGGCTGGTCATCACCTGGTGACGCCGGATGGCAGGCGGCCGAAGCGGTGCGGGCGCCGGTGTTCGCGGATACCACGGAGGCAGGACTGCCCAAGCGGGTGCCGAAGGCGAACCTCGTGCCCGGGGGGGCAGGCTCGCCGGTGGAAGCGGCGCCACCCGCGCCCGGACGGTCCGCCTCGCAGACCAGGCAGCGCCTGTCGAGCTACCAGCAGGGAATCAGGAAGGCGCGCGCGGCCGCCCCCGGGGACGAGACGCACATCGGCAGCGAGGCAGACCGTGCCTCATAACGCGGCACGGTGCCCCGGCCGGCCGCGATCATCCAGCCGGCCTCCGGAGGTCAGGCAGAGAGGGGAATCGTGAGCCCGCTGACGTCGCCGGTCCAGGACCTGAACTGGCTTATCACCGATTTCGCCGGCCGGGTGGCTTCGGTAGCCCACGCCATCGTCGTGAGCGCCGATGGGCTGCCGCTGGCTTTCTCGGACGGCTTCCCGAAGGACCGGGCGGACCAGCTCGCCGCGGTGACCTCGGGCCTGACCAGCCTCACCCAGGGCGCGGCACGGGTGTTCGAAGGCGGCCCGGTCACGCAGACGATCGTCGGGATGCGGCGGGGCGTGCTGCTGGTCATGGCGGTCAGTGATGGTTCGAGCCTGGCCGTGCTCGCGTCCGGCGACTGTGACATGGGCCTGGTGGCCTACGAGATGGCGTTGCTCGTGGAGAGAGTCGGGCGCGTCCTCACGCCTGAGCCGCGCGGCACGATTCCGCCCCCGCACCGGCGGCTAGCCAGCGGAAGGGATTCATGCCCGGCTCTTACCTGCGCGGAAGGGTACCCAGTGGATTACGCAAGCGCCCAGCCCCCCCCGGGGCTGATCCAGGGAACACGGCGATGACGTCCGTGAAGATCGTTATTGCTGGCGGGTTCGGGGTGGGCAAGACAACCTTCGTGGGATCGGTCTCGGAGATCACGCCGCTGACCACCGAAGCGATGATGACCGCGGCCAGCGGCGGCGTGGACGACCTGTCCGGCGTGCCGGAGAAGGCGACCACCACGGTGGCGATGGACTTCGGGCGGGCGACCCTGGACGCGGGCCTGGTCCTGTACCTGTTCGGCACGCCCGGCCAGCAGCGCTTCTGGTTCATGTGGGATGACCTCATCGAAGGGGCCATCGGTGCCGTGGTGCTCGCAGACAGCCGGCGGCTGGCCGACTCCTTCCCGGCGGTGGATTACTTCGAGGCGGCCGACCTGCCGTTCATCGTCGGCGTCAACGGTTTCCACGGCGAGTTCCCGCACACCGTCACCGACGTCCACGAAGCGCTCTCGGTGAGCGAGGACGTGCCCGTCATCGCGTGCGACGCGCGCCAGCGGAGTTCAGCCAAGACGACCCTGCTGACCCTCGTCGAGCACGCCATGGCCGCGCACCTGGCCGCCCTTAACCAGGCGCGCTAGCCGGGCGCCCGCCCAGCGGCGCCCAGGCCGGTGGGCGGGCGTCCTGCTGCGGGCCCGGGGCCGGTGAGTGCCGGACCCGGTGGTTCAGCGTCCCCGTGGTCAGCGTCCTCGGGGTCAGGCCTCGAGCTGGGCGTCGAGGGTGATGTCCACGCCGGTGAGGGCCTTGCTGACCGGGCAGCCGGCCTTGGCGTCCTCGGCGGCCTTGGCGAACTGGGCAGCGTCCAGGCCCTCGACCTCACCCCGGACGGTGAGCTTGATGCCGGTCAGCCGGAATCCGCCCGCCGGGTCGGGCCCGAGCGACACGTCAGCCTGCACGTCGAGGGCCTGCGGCGTGCCGCCGGCCTGGGCGATGAAGGCGGACAGCTGCATCGCGTAGCACGCCGAGTGAGCCGCCGCGATGAGTTCCTCGGGGCTGGTGTACCCTCCGGCCTCTTCAGCCGCCCGCCTGGGAAAGGACACCTCGTAGGTACCGATTCCGGAGCTCGTCAGCTCGACCTGGCCAGAGCCCTCTTCGATTGTTCCCGTCCAGCCGGTCCGTGCAGTTCGTGTGGGCATGGGGTCTCCCTCCCGTTTTGGATCACGTACCCGCCTGGACTCTAGCCGCCGCGCCGGGCCCGGAACACGGTGTCCCTGATCATGACGGGACGCCCGTCCGGGTCGGCGGCGGAACGTTGCGGCGCCACGTCGGTGATGACCGTCCAGTCACCGGGGGCGAGCAGGGCCGCGATGTCCTCGCCGGTGAAGAAGAGCTCGGGCATCGGCGGGCGGGGCATCGTGGTCTGCAGGTCCGAGGGGTGATGCCCGACGATGAGCAGCGTGCCGCCCGGCGCCACCGCGCCCGCGAGACCGCGGAACAGCGCCCCCCGCGGCTCGGGGTCGTGCACCGTCAGCACCTCCGTCACGACCCTGACGCGGACGGCCGCGCGGCGCAAGCGTCCTTGGCGATACGGCCATCAGCGGTAACGACCTCCCCCGCGATTGGGGTCGGGGCATGCTGGCGTGATGTGGGTCGGACGGTTCAGCAGTCTGTGTGGCTCCGGCGGCTTGAATTGAATTAGACCCGGTATGACGGCTCGATTCGGACCCGCCAGTCCGACGTTCGCTGAATGGTTGTCGGGCTACAGCGTGCGGCGCGATTTCCCGCAGGGCGGCACCCTGGTGGTCTGGTCCGCTTCGACCTGCTGCAATCTCCGCAGGGCGCGGCCGACCGATGGCTACTGGGGACGGTCTGCCTTGCTAACGTGGCTGCCATGTCGAATGACCTGCCCGACCTGCGGGCATCGCAGTCGATCGGGACCGCGATCTGTGGCCCGGTCGCCGCCGGTGCCGTGCGGCCCGCTCGAGGCGCGACACGTGGAGAGCGCTCGGCCCGGATGATCGGCGAGCCGCGCCCGACCAGCCGAGGGCGTCCGCGGCCCCCTCGCCGCACCCGACGTCCAGGGCCGTCCCGGGACTCAGCTCCGATACCTCGCTGACCAGGTAGCGGTTGGGGTTCCCGCTCCACAGTGCATCGGCGGACCGGTACCGCTCGTTCCAGAACGCCTCGTCGAACTGCTCCGGCCCATCGTGGTGATCATGCTCGTCGTGCACCGTCAGCACCTCCGACACGACCCTGACGCGGACGGCCGCGGGGCGCAAGCGTCCTTGCCGATACCGCAATCAGCGGTAAGCGGTCGAGGTCGGCCCAGAAGCTGCCGCGATCCTGGCTGAGCTCCAGCATCAAGGCCCGGGTGCGCACCGGCAGCCACTGAAGGTAGGGCAGTAACATGCGGTTCGAGCGGGCCAGGCCGTCGATGATCTCCTGGAGGGCCGCTTCGCTCATCGGCTGGCGGAGTAGGTGCCGCCGCACGAACCGCCGGGCCGCGCGGGGCTGCCGGTGCTCGATGAACAGCGGGGCCCGGCCCAGGAACATGCTCGCGGCCGTCCGCATGACCATCTGCGTGTTGCGCCGGGTGCGCCGGTATCCGGCCGCCGACACGATCTCCTCCGCGTAGCCGGCCGGCAGGATGGGGGGGACGAGCCTGATCAGCCCGGCCCCGAGATCGCCCGCCCGCCTGGACAGGGATGCGTCGTGCTGGCGCCACGGGGCGAGCATCGAGCTCTCCAGCTCGGCGGCCTGCTGACCCTCGCCGCTCAGCGGGACGACTCCGATGCGGGAGCCGCCGGAGGCCGGCCAGAGTGCCACGAGCACGTGATCACCCGGGCGGTCGGCGCAGATGATCACGGTCTCCGGAGCCTGACCGGGATCCCCGCCCCAGGCCCAGCTGGCGGTCGTGAACGTGGGCAGATGAGCGTACTCCGGCACGCGGAAGCTCAGCAGGGTCCAGCCGAGCGCCCGCAGGCACCCGTCCAGATCGAGGGCGCTGGTCACGATGAGCCCGGGACCCAGGACGAGCGGCTCCGCGGCGGCCCCCGGTGGCCGCGGCCCCCTGATGAATAAGCCCATGCGGGCTCCCCCCTGGTTAGCCAGCCTGGGTCAGCGGCCTCTCCAGCGGCCGTTGTGCTCCGCGCACACCATTCCGGTGGAGCTGCACGGGTGGCATTCCTGGCCAGGCCGGCCACGGCAGGCGCGGCAGGTCAGCAATGGTCTCCCGCAACCTGCCTTGTCGCAGGTAAGGCTGAGCATCGAGGCAGTCCCTCCCCAGGGTCCTGAATATGCAGGCTCTACTCTCACAGGGCAACCCCCGTATCCGGGGGGCACGGTCAAAGGCCGGACAACCCCGGACAGACGGGGACCGGCCGCGACCAGATAAGGGCGTCTGGAGGGATGATCCCGGACAGTCCGTTATTGAGGAGCAGTCGCGGGCGTGCGCGACGGGTCAGCCGGGCGCCGGTGTCGCCCGGATGAAGTCGGCGATCAGATGGCCGAGCTGCTCACCGGCGTCTTCCTGGAGGAAATGGCCTGCTCCCCCGAGCACCGGGTGGTCCAGGCCCGCGGCCCCCGGGATGGTCTCCCTCAGCACGGGCCCCATCGCGCCGGTGATCGGATCGCGGTCGCTGAACGCCACCAGGAACGGTTTGTCCCACGCGGACAGCTGCCGCCACGCGGCCCGGTTGGCGTCCGAGGCTGGATCATCGGGGGTGGCGGGGACCAGCCCGGGCATCGCCCGCACGCCCGCGGCGAAGGCCTCGTCCGGGAAGGGCGCGTCGTAGGCGGCCAGCACGGCGGGCGGAAGCATGGTCTGGCAGCCCGACTGCACGAGCCGCGAGACACTGAGCGCCGGGGCGGTCTGGACCACCTCGCGGAACCGCAGCCAGACGTCGGGCATCGGCTGATCCCCGGTGGGCAGCCCGGTGTTGGCCGCCACCACCCGGGCGAAGCGGCCCGGATGCTCGGCCGCCAGCCGGAGTCCGATGAGGCCGCCCCAGTCCTGCCCGACGAGCGTGACGCCGTGCAGGTCCAGCCGGTCGAAGGCGAGGGCGCGGATCCATTCCACGTGGCGCGCGTAGCTGTGATCACTGACGTCCATGGGCTTGTCTGACCGTCCGAACCCGGCCAGGTCCGGCGCGATGGCGCGCAGCCCCGCGGCGGCGAGGACCGCCATCACGGTCCGGTAGAGGAACGACCAGCTCGGCTCGCCGTGCAGGAGGAGGACCGTCTCGCCATCGGGCGGACCTGCCTCGACGTAGGCCAGCTGCACCCCGCCGACCGCCGCGTAACGCGCGGGGTAGGGGAAGTCCGGCAGGTCCGCGAACCGGTCATCGGGGGTGCGGAGCACTCGCATCCGCCCATGCTGCCACGATCCCGGCTCGTGGCAGCATGTCGAGATGGACCAGAATCTGCCCGCGCCCGCGGTGAACGTTCCCCTGGCGGTGATAGGCGTGGTCCGCAGCGCCCACACGGAGCCGGAGACCACGCCGATCCAGGCCGCCCTCAATCGCGCCGGGCACGGCACCATCGAGATCGCCGGGCCCTACCGGGACGGCCTGGCCGGGCTGGACGGTTTCGGCTACGCCTGGCTGCTGACCTGGCTGCACCGGCCCGGCCGCCGGGACGGCCAGCCGCCGCTCAGGCAGGTGCCGTACCTGCTCCGCAGCCAGCAGCGGGAGATGGGCATCTTCGCGACCCGGGGGCCGCGGCGGGTCAATCCTCTCGGGCTCAGCCTCATCCAGCTCCTTGAGGTCACCCCGGAGGCCGTGGTCTTCGCGGGGGTCGATGTCCTGGACGGGACTCCCGTCGTGGACCTCAAGCCGTACGTCACCCGCTTCGACCGCCCGCCCGGCGACCCGCCGTGCGGCTGGTTCGACGAGCTCGATATCAGCGACGGCAGCACCCCGCCGGCCTGGGCCCGCCCAGCCCTTAGCCGCCACCCCGGTGCGCTCGCCCGATCTGTTCCACTACATGGCCGGGTGGGCCACCAAGATCGAGGGCAACACGATCAACATCTCGGTGCCCTACATGCCCGGCGCGAACTTCCACTCCTACACGCTGCGCGAGCCACTCGGCGTGGTGGGGCAGATCATCCCATGGAACTTCCCGCTGCTGATGGCCGCCTGGAAGCTCGGCCCCGCGCTGGCTACCGGCAACTGCGTCGTGCTCAGCCTGCCGAGCAGACCCCGCTGACCGCGCTGCGGCTGGCTGAACTCATCGCCGAGGCCGGCGTGCCGGACGGCGTGGTCAACGTGGTGCCCGGGTTCGGCGAGACGGCCGCGCGGCCCTGGTCGCCCACATGGCGTGGACAAGGTCGCGTTCACCGGCTCCACCGAGGTGGGCAAGCTGATCGTGGCCGCAGCCGGGGCCAGCAACCTGAGGAAGCTGACCCTGGAGCTTGGCGGCAAGAGCCCCAACATCGTCTTCGAGGACGCCGTGGACGGCGCGGTCGAGGGCGCAGCCAATGCGATCTTCTTCAACCACGGCCAGTGCTGCGTGGCAGGCTCACGCCTGTTCGTCCATCAGAGCCGTTTCGACGAGGTGGTGGACGGGGTCGCCGAGATCGCCAAGTCGATCAAGCTGGGCTCCGGGATGGAGATGGGCACGCAGATGGGCCCGCTGGTCTCCGAGGAGCAGTTCCAGCGGGTCAGCGGCTTCCTTGAGTCCGGCAAGGAGGACGGTGCCACGGCGCTGGCGGGCGGCGGCCGGTTCGGCGATCGCGGCTTCTTCATCGAGCCGACCGTGCTGATCAACACCAACAGCGGCATGAAGGTAGTCCGCGAGGAGATCTTCGGGCCGGTCGTGGTCGCCGCGCCGTTCAGCGACCTGGACGAGATCGCCGCCCAGGCCAACGACAGCGAGTACGGCCTCGGGGCCGGCATCTGGACCAAGGACATCTCCAAGGCCCACGCGCTGGCCAAGAAGCTGCGGGCCGGCACCGTCTGGATCAACTGCTACAACGTGTTCGACGCGTCGCTGCCGTTCGGCGGCTACAAGCAGTCCGGCTGGGGCCGTGAGATGGGCCACGAGGTGCTGAACAACTACACCGAGGTCAAGGCCGTCACGACCCAGCTGTAGGACGGGCGCAGCGTGGGGGCCGGATCAGCGGCCCGGCCCCCACGCGCTCGCCGTCCCAGCACCGGTGTTCCGGGCGGCCTGGCGGCGCAGCCATGACTCAGGCTGCCCGGACTCGGAGGCCATGGCCCGCCACGTCCAGCCAGCCGCCCGGCGTTCACGCAGGTAACTGCCCAGGCTGTCGTAACCGAGCCCGGCGGCCACCTGCGCGGCGCGCTCGCCCGCGGCGTGCCGGGTACCCACATGGGCGACCTGGTCCAGGCCATGGCGGCGCAGTGCGGATTCGATCGCATGATGGCTGACACCGATCTCGGCGGCCATGGCGTTCACCGTACGGTGCTGCCGGACGTGACGCTCCCGCAGGTAGCTGGGCACGTCGGGGAACCCGAGCCGGTGCAGCGCTGGCGCCCACCGGGCGTCTGGCCGGGCTGGCCGCTGCCCTGGCATCGCGGCGGCTGCCGCCGGGGCGACGTCCGCGAGATGGCGGGACAGCCAGTCCTTGTGCAGCCCGGCCTCGCGGCTGATCGCCGCCAGGCTGGCCCCGCCGGCCGTCCGGGCCAGGACGTACGCCCGCCGAGGTCCGGATAGCCGTGCCGCGTGGCCACCTCGGCCGCGACCCGGCCGAGGTGACGGCTGGCCCGCTCGGCGTTGGCCTGCGCCACCAACTCGGCTGGGATGCCCGCCCGCGCGCGCCGGGCCTTCCGGCGGCGCTGCTCCGGATGACGGCGCCCGGTGGCCGCCGCCGCCGCGTCCCGGGTGAGTTCCCCGGACCGGGCCCGCCGCCGCCCCGCGGCGCTGCCCGCACGGATCGCGGCGTCGAACACCAGGCGGGAGGTGAGCGCGGCCGCCCGCAGCTTGCGGGTGTCCGGGCCCTCCAGGGACTGGCCGCGCTCCAGGCCGAAGACCGCGCAGTAAGTGTCCTTGGTGTACCCGTGCACGCGCAGGTGGGTGGTGACCGACCGGAGCGCCCGGCCGCACAGGTGGCAGATCACCCGGGCATCGGTGACGATCACCTCGCCGATCGGGGCGAAGACCGGAGTGCCGTCCGGGAGGACAGCGACGACCGGGCGGGCCGCCCGGTCGGCGCGGCCGGCCCGGTCAGCGCGGCCAGGCCCGGCGCCGGGCCGGGCCGGGCGCAGAGCTTCCGACCGGGTCGCGGTTCGCGGATCCCACGCTGTTCATCTCGGCGGACATGACCAGCCTCCGGGCTGAGGCGTACTAGTCACAACGAGACTACCGAATACCGGCCCCTGCCGTCACGCCCGCCATCTGACGGTGCGGCCGCGTCCGGGCCTCACGCGGGTCGCAGCCGTCCCGCGGCCACGGCGGCCGCGACCCACGTCACGGTGGCCGCAGAGCGCACTACGCTGTGGATCATGACCGCGGAGCCATCACTGTCGCTGGCGGAACGAACCGTCCTGGCCATACTCAGCGAGCGGCCCGCGCACGGTTTCGCCATCGCCCGCCTCACGGCGCGCGAGGGTGACCTGGGCCGGATCTGGCAGATCCCCCGCCCTGTCATCTACCGCTCGATCACCCGGCTGCAGGACGCCGGGCTGCTCACCCAGGACACGGTCGAGTCGGGCCGCGGCCCGCAGCGCACGCTCTACACGGTGACCGGGGAAGGACGCCGGCTGGCCGGGGAGTGGCTGGACACCCCGGTCGAGCACGTCCGGGACGTCCGGTCCCACCTGCTACTCAAGCTGGCCCTGCTCGACCGCGCCGGGCGCGACCCCACGGATCTGCTCCGCAGGCAGCGGGCCGCCCTGGAGCCCATCGCCCGCGCCGTCCAGGCTGAACGGCCGCTGCGGGACGGGTTCGACGCGACGCTGCTCGCCTGGCGCCGCGCTACCACCGCGGCCACGCTGAGTTTCCTGGACGATGTCATCGGGCCCGCGCAGCTCGTCCACGCGGACCAGGGCGACGCCGGCCAGGATGAACGCGCCGCCCAGGAACTGGATCGCGGACGGTAGCTGGCCCAGCAGCAGCCACGCGAACACGATCGCGAACAGCACCTCGGCCATGCCGATGAACGAGGCGAGCTTGGCGCCGAGCCGCCGGGCCGCCCCGATGCCCGCGACATAGGCGATCACCGCCGCCACCAGCGACAGCCCGACCACCGGCACCACCCAGCTGACCTGGTGATGGAGGAAGTCCACTGGCCGGGTGCTGGCGGTCATCGGCAGCACCCGGACCGCGCCGAGCAGGGCCAGCACCAGCGCGCCCACGCACATCCCGGCCCAGGCCATGACGATCGGGGGAAGCGGCTCGGCGTCGGTGGCGGCCGACAGCAGGAAGTAGATCGCCAGGGACACGGCCGCGAGCAGCCCCCACATCACCCCGACCAGGTTGATCCCGGCCGCCCCGGTCAGGTTGAGGACCAGGATCAGGCCGGCGATCGACGCGATCGCGCCCGCCACGGTGAGCCGCCGCGGCCGCTGGGCGTGGCGCAGCCACAGCCAGCCCACCACCAGCACGGTGCCCAGGTACTCGAGCAGCAGGGCCACGCCGACCGGCATCAGGGCCACCGCGTTGAAGTAGAACAGCTGGCAGCCGGCCACGCCCACCAGGCCGTAGGCGCCCACGCGCGGCGCGGCCCGCCTGAGCAGCGACCAGCGGCCGCGCAGCTGGATCAGGGCCGGGATCGTGAGCATCAGGGCCGCCATGCTGATCCGGGCGAGCACCGCCGCGGCCGGGCTCCAGCCCGCACCGATCAGCGACGAGGCGAACGCCCCGGACGTCCCGAACGCCGCCGCGGACAGCACGCCGAGGTACAGGCCCGAGCTCCCCCGCCGGACCCGTCCGGCCCCAGCACCGGCGGCACCAGCAGCACCGGCATCATCCCGGGCCGGGCGGGGCACGGCACGAGTCTGGGCGGAAGTCACTGCGGCACTCCAGGGCGGAAGAGGTGTAAGCAGCAAACCGCGCTTACACTAGTGACACTAGCCGCCCCAGCTGAAAGGGGTCAAGGTGCTTTTTGCCCATGACACCGAGGTGTCCCTGGCTGCGACGGCGGCCCTGGTCAACACCGGGCGCGGCGGCACCGAGGATCTGCCGGACGAGGCCGCCCTCGACCGCTTCGTCACCCAGTGGCG
This sequence comes from uncultured Actinomycetes bacterium, assembly GCA_963751175.1. GTDB lineage: Bacteria > Actinomycetota > Actinomycetes > Streptosporangiales > Streptosporangiaceae > RYN-230. The sequence continues at coordinate 73,581 of CAVVTM010000029.1, forward strand.
GTGGACCGGCGAGCGCACCCGCGACCGGGCCGAGCTGGACGCGGTCCGGCGGCTGCGGCCCCGGCTGGCCCGGCTCTGGGAGCTGCCCGAGGACGACGCCGCCGCCCTGGTCAACGACCTGCTGCGCGAGGCGGGCGCGCTGCCGCAGCTGGTCAAGCACGACGGCTGGGACTATCACCTGCACGCCACGTCCCCCGAGGCCCCGCTGGCCGACCGGATGGCTGTCGACGCGGCGATGGCGTTCACCGACGTGATCCGCACCGGGCAGCTGGACCGGCTGCGCCGGTGCGCCGCGGAGCCGTGCGACAACGTTCACGTCGACCTGTCCAAGAACCGGTCCCGGCGGTTCTGCGGCACCGCGTGCGCGAACCGCGTCAACGTGGCCGCCTACCGGACCCGCCAGGCGGCCCGCCTACCGGACCCGCCAGGCCGCCCGCCCGCCGGCCAGCCAGCCCGGCCGCCAGCCAGCCAGTGACGCGGCCCGCAGCCTGACCTACCGGCCCGGCCGTAACCTCCCCCGTCGTCCCGGCCAGAAGCCGGCCACGGCTGCCCAGGATCGGCTTGATGTGGCTGGGTGTTGCTGCCAGGCTTCGAAGGGTGGCGGTCTGCACCGGCGCCGTCAGCGCCTGGTGCCGGCCCCGGCCGGACGGTGTCTAACCAACAGGAGTGCCATGCGCGTGCCTGCCCGCTTCAGCGCCCTCGCCCTGGCTGGGGCGCTGCTCCTGGCACCGGTCGCCGCCGCTCCTGCCGCGGTGGCGTCCGCCGCCGCCCCGGCCGGCCATGCCTCGCCCGCCCGCGCCCCGCGCGGCGTGCAGGCCGAGGGCGGCGCCCTGGCCAACGCGGCCACCGGCGCGGTGCTGTGGAGCCGGGGCATGAACACCGAGCGGCCGATGGGCAGCATCACCAAGGTGATGACCGCGATCGTGGTGCTCCGGGCCGGCGACCTGCACCGGCGGATCCAGGTCCCGAAGGGCGTGATCCCCTACGACCACAAGTACGACGCCAGCAACGCCGGCCTGCGGCCCGGGGACTACCTGACCACGCAGGAGCTGCTGGAGGCCATGCTGCTGCCGTCCGGCTGTGACGCCGCCTACGCGCTGGCCAAGTCGTACGGGCCGGGCTGGACCGCGTTCATCGCCAGGATGAACACCACCGCCCAGCAGCTGGGCCTGGCCCACACCCACTTCTCGAACTTCGACGGGCTGCCCTGGCCTACCGAGACGTCCACCTACTCCACCCCCCGGGACCTGATCGCGCTGGGCCGGGCGGCCATGCAGTACCCGGTGCTCCGCTCGGTCGTGGACCAGAAGTCCTACCACCTGGCCGCGACCCCGCGGCACCACGCCTACGTGTGGCGCACCACGAACATGCTGCTCCGCGACTACGCGGGCACGATCGGGATCAAGACCGGGTCTACCAACGCGGCCGGGTACTGCCTGCTGTTCGAGGCGCGCGGGAACGGCCACGTGCTCATCGGGGTGGTCCTGCACAGCTCACGCAGCAACGACATGGCCGCCTTCACCGATGCCACGAAGATTCTGGACTGGGGCTTCCGGCACGTTTAGCCTGCAAGGCGGTGCGGCGCCCGCTAGATTCCATTCGCTGGCGGGCGGCCCACGCGCTACTCCGCCACCTCACGCCGTCGGGGGACGTAATACTTGGGGTAGCTGACGGCATTTCGGGGCAAGGGCGGCTTTCATGCGGTTCCGGTCGGGTGTGGCGATCGACCTGGGTACGGTCAACACCCTGGTTTCTGTCGCCGGCCGCGGACTGGTCATCGACGAGCCCTCGGCCATCGCGCTGGACCGGGCGACCGGGCGGGTGGCCGCTGTCGGCCAGGCCGCGGACGCCCTGGCCGGTAAGGAGCCGCAGGACGTCGAGGTGCTCCACCCGCTGCGCAACGGGGTGATCGCGGACCTGGACGCGGCGTCGGCCATGCTCCAGGGCTTCGTGCGCCGCGCGCGGCTGCGCCGCGGGCTGCTGCGGACCGCGGCGGTCGTGTGCGTGCCGGGCGGCGCCACCTGGGTGGAACGGCGGTCCCTGGCCGCCGCGCTGAGCGTGATCCGGCCCCGCTGCACGCTCCAGCTGGTCGACGAGCCGATCGCCGCCGCAGCCGGCGCCGGTTTCGACCTGGCCGAGGGCGCCGGGGCGTTCATCGTGGACGTGGGCGGCGGCACCACCGAGTCGGCGGTGGTGGCCGGCGGGCAGATCGTCCGGGCCCGGTCGCTGCGGCTCGGCGGCAACGCGATGGACGACGCGATCGTGGCCGCGGTCAAGGCCGAGATGGGCCTGCTGCTCGGCCGCAACGCGGCCCGCAGCCTGAAGATCACGCTCGGCCTGGCCGGGGACGGGGCCGGCCGGATGGAAACGGTGGGCGTGGACGCCGCGCGCCGCACCCCCCGGGTCGAGCAGGTGCCGGGCTGGCTGGTGGCCCAGGCGCTGGAGCACATCGTCACGGCCATCGTGGACTGCGTCCAGGAGATGCTGTCCGATATCCCGCCCAACCTGGCCGAGGATGTGGTCCGCGGGAAGATCCGGCTGGCCGGGGGCGGCGCGCTGCTGCCTGGCCTGGCCGACCGGATCGAGGCCGCCACCAAGATCCCGGTCGTGGTCGTGGACGACCCGCTGCGCTGCGTCGCCCGGGGAGCGGCGGAGATCCTCGAGCACGGCGACGGCCTGCAGCAGGGGCCCGCGGCGCAGAGGTAACATCGAGCCACACACGGGAGCTCGGGCCGACCGGGCTGAGAGGGTGGCTGGCCCACCGGGTTGCGCGCCACCGACCGTCTGAACCTGACCGGGTAATGCCGGCGTAGGGAGGATCCTGTGGCGCCCGCCACGATGCCCGCCGCGCGTGCCAGCCTTCCGCTGCGTCCTTTTCTCCGCAACGGAACCGCATCGGGGTACTCCCCCGCCCCGGCTGCCGCCGGGGCACTGGACGCCCTGGCGCCCGGTGCGCCGCCCCGCCCCGCTGAGTCGCCACCCGGTGAGCGTGGCCCGGTGAGCGGGGTGATCGGGATGCCCGCACCCGCTGGCCTGGTGCACGGCATGGGCAAGGAGCTGGTCATGCCGGACTGGAGCCCGCTCGCCAGCGCCGAGGTCCACACGGTGCTCGCCTGGTACCCGCAGCCCGGCGGCGACGAGATGATCACGTGGCGCAGCCCGCGGCCCATGTCGGCGGCGGGGCTGGTCCGCCGCGGCGGCGTGGACCTGTTCGTCAAGCGGCACCACGTCCGGGTGCGCACGACGGCGCAGCTCGCCGTGGAGCACGCGTTCATCGGGCACCTGCGGGCCCGCGGCATCCCGGCGCCCGCGGTGCTGCACGCCGCGGACGGCGCGACCGCCACGCAGTACGGCGACTTCGTCTACGAGGTCCACGAGCTGGCCGACGGGCTCGATCTGTACCGGGACGCGGTGTCCTGGACCCCGTACACCAGCCTCGGCCACGCGCGGTCGGCCGGCGCGGCGCTGGCCCGGCTGCACGTCGCGGCGGACCGCTTCCCGCTGCCCGGCCCGCGCTCCCGCCGTGCTGACCAGCGGCTGCGAGATCATCGTCGCGGCCGACCCGCTCGCGGAGGTCAAGTGGCTGGCCGGGCGGCGTCCCGGGCTGGCGGGATACCTGGACGGCCGCGCCTGGGCTGACGATCTCGCCCGGCATGTGCTGCCCGCTATCCGGCGGGCCGCGCCGCTGCTGGCCGGGCCTGCCCCGGCAGTGGGGGCACGGGGACTGGCACCCGTCCAACCTGACCTGGGCGTCCGCGGGCCCGGACGCCGGCGTGGCGGGCGTGTTCGACTTCGGGCTGGCCAGCCGGACGTTCGCGGTGCACGACCTGGCCATGGCCCTGGAGCGGGCCACCGTGTCCTGGCTCGACCTGATGGACCCGGACCTGACGGATCCGGACCTGGCTGACCCGGACCTGGCGACCCGGACCTGGCTGACCCGGACCTGGCTGACCCGGACCTGGCTGACCCGGACCTGGCAGGCCTCGCCGGGTCCAGCGCAGGCCAGGCTGATCCGGGCGCGGCCGGCCCCGGCCGGGCCGAGGCGGACCTGGACGCGATCAACGCGTTCCTGGACGGCTACGAGTCGGTCCGGCCGCTCACCGCGGCCGAGGCCAGGGCGCTGCCCGAGGTGTTCCCCGTGGTGCACGTCGAGTATGCGCTGTCCGAGGTCGAGTACTTCGCCGACGTGGTCAGCTCGCCCGCCAACGCGGACCTCGCCTACGACGGGTACCTCCTCGGCCACGCCGCCTGGTTCGCCACCCCCGACGGCACCGCCGTCCTCGACCACCTCCGCCGCCGCGCCGCCACCGCCTGACTGGAACTCGCCGGCGCCGTATCCCCGCATCACCAGCACCATGGGTCACACCGGGCCTGGGCACCGCCGACGTTTCACGCCGACGGTGCGCCTTTCCGGGGTGTCTGGCCCGTTCCGGCGCACGGCCAGCGTGAAACGTGGGCGGGAGGGGCCAGTGTGACTGGGGGGCACGGGGCCGGAAAGCCACGGCCGCGGGCTGGTCAGCGGTTGTTCCCCGCGGCCACCGGCCGGAGCGGCGGGTCCCGGCCCTTTAGGCTGCGGTAGTGGATCTCGAGCGGTGGGTGCAGGAGGCGGTCGCGGCGAACCGGGAGTGGGCGGCGGCGTCCGGGCCGTTCACCCCGCATCCCTCGCTGGAGATCGGCGACGAGCAGTTCGGGGCGGCGTTCGAGGAGTTCACCGGGCGCCTGGCGGACAACTACCCGTTCTTCCACCCGCGGTACGCGGGGCAGATGCTCAAGCCCCCGCACCCGGCCGCCGTGGCCGGCTACCTGGCCGCCATGCTGATCAACCCGAACAACCACGCGCTCGACGGTGGCCCGGCCACGGCCCGGATGGAACGCGAGGTGACCGCGCAGCTCGCGGCCATGTTCGGCTTCGGCACCCACCTGGGCCACCTCACCACCAGCGGCACGATCGCCAACCTGGAGGCGCTGTTCGTGGCCCGCGAACTGCACCCGGGCCGGGGCATCGCGTTCAGCGCGGACGCGCACTACACGCACAGCCGGATGTGCGGCCTGCTGGGCATCGAGGGCCACCCGGTCGCCGTGGACCGGCACGGCCGGATGGATCTGGGCGCCCTCGATGAGCTGCTGCGTACCGGCCGGGTGGGCACCGTGGTGATGACCGCGGGCACGACCGGGCTGGGCGCGATCGACCCCATCCACGAGGCCCTCGGGGTGTGCCAGCGGCACGGCGCCCGGATCCACGTGGACGCGGCTTACGGCGGGTTCTTCGCGATCCTGGCCAACGCGGAAGCCGCCCAGGAGCACAGCGCGGAACACGCTCACCAGCAGACCGCCGGAGGCGCCCAGGAGCTCAGGACCGGCGGGCTGCCGGCCGCGCCGTGGCGGGCCATCGCCGCGTGCGACTCGGTCGTGGTAGACCCGCACAAGCATGGGCTGCAGCCCTATGGGTGCGGCGCCGTGCTGTTCCGCGATCCCGGGGTGGCACGGTTCTACCTGCACGACTCCCCGTACACCTACTTCACCTCAGCGGACCTGCACCTGGGGGAGATCAGCCTGGAGTGCTCCCGGGCCGGCGCGGCCGCGGCGGCGCTGTGGCTCACGTTCCGGCTGCTGCCGCCCACCCCGGACGGCCTGGGGCAGGTGCTCGCCGCGGGGCGGCGGGCGGCGCTGGCCTGGTCCGCGCTGATCGAGGAGTCCGCCGTGCTGGAGCTGTACCAGCAGCCCGAGCTGGACATCGTCAGTTATTTCCCGGTCACCGAGCCGGCCGCGCTGTCCCGGATCGACCAGGCCTCGGAGCGGATCCTGCAGGCCGGGATGACCGGCCCCGACCCGGTGTTCGTCAGCACGCTGCGCGCTGACGCGGGAGCGTTCCTGGCCCGGCACGGGACCGTGCGGGCCGACGCGGCCGGAGCACGCATCCTGCGCAGCGTGCTGATGAAACCGGAAGCCGAGACCTACCTGCCGCATCTGCACGAGCGGCTGGAGCAGCTCGCGCGCGGCTGACTCGCGCGCGGCTGAGCAGCAGCCGCGGGGTCCGGATCGGCGGGCCCGCCGCCCCGGTCCCCGGTATCCGGGCTGTATCGCGGCGGTAGCTCCCCGTTGTACATGCCGCTGGGCGGGGCTAGCATCCAGGGAGGTCGAAGCGCTTCGCATTCCCGGACGGGACCTTGGTCAAGATCTCTGACGTGGCGCGGCACGCGGATGTCTCGCCGAGCACCGTCTCCTACGTGCTCAGTGGCAAGCGGTCGATCTCGGAGCCGACCCGGCGGCGCGTGCTGGACAGCATCGCCACGCTCGGCTACCACCCTCACGCGGGCGCGCGGGCCCTGGCCAGCAGCCGCTCGAACGTCATCGCGCTGGTCATCCCGCTGCGTACCGGCACGTACGTGCCGGTCCTGATGCAGATCGCGACCGCGGTGGTAACCGCGGCCCGCCGCTACGGCCACGATGTGCTGCTGCTGACCCAGGAGGAGGGCGTCAGCGGCCTGCAGCGGGTCGCGGGTGCCTCACTGGTGGACGCGATCATCGTGATGGACGTGGAAACCCGCGACATCCGGCTGCCGCTGCTCCGCACCCTGCGGCTGCCCGCGGTGCTGATCGGCTTCCCCGCCGAGCCCGCGGGCCTGACCTGCATCGACCTGGACTTCGAGGCGGCCGGGCGAATCTGCGCCGAGCACCTGGCCGCGGCCGGCTGCCGTGACGTCGCGCTGATCGGCGCGGCGCCGGAGGTCTACCGGCGCGGCACCGGCTTCGCCGAGCGCACCCAGGCCGGCTTCGAGCGGGCCGCCCGGGCGCAAGGGCTGCACCCGTCCACCTGGCCGTGCGACCCGGCACCGAGGGCCGTCCGGGCCACCGTGGCGAGCCTGCTCAGGCAGCGCCCGGGGCTGGACGGGATCGTGGTGCACAACGAGTCCGCCCTCGGCCCGCTGCTCGACGCGTTCCGCGCGGCGGGCCGACGGGTCGGCGAGGACCTGGCGGGTGCTCGCGATGTGCTCGGACGATCTGGCCGAGCGGGCCACCCCGTCGCTGACCTCGATCGCCATCCCGGCCGACGAGGTGGGCAGGCAGGCGGTCGGGCTGCTGATGGCCAAGCTGGACGGCGAGCCGGTGCCCGGGGCCACGCTGCTCCCACCGCACCTCACCGTCCGCGCCAGTACGCGCGCCGCGGGCCGGTAGCCCGGCCGGATCAACCTCGCCGGCCCGAGCAGGGCACCCTGGTCCGCGCGGCCGGCGACGAGCTGGCGGTTCACGCCCGGCCGCGGCTGAGCACGTCACGGACCCGGGTCAGCAGCTCATCCGGGGTGAACGGCTTGGTCAGGTAGCCGTCCGCGCCGGCCGCGAACCCGCGGGAGATGTCGGTCTCCTGCACGCTCGCGCTCATCAGCAGGATGGGCAGCCGCTGCGTGCCAGGGGTCGCCCGGAGCCGCGCGGTGAGGTCGAACCCGTTCAGCCGCGGCATCATCACGTCCAGCACCGCCATGTCCGGCGCACGGTCCACGGCCAGCTGGAACGCTTCCTCCCCGTCCCGGGCTTCGATGATGCTGTACCCGGACCGGCTGAGCCGGTAGGCGACCAGCTCGCGGATGTCCTGCTCGTCGTCGGCGACCAGGATGGTGGCCGGCTGGCCCCCGCCAGGCTGGCCCCCCGGCTGGGCCCGTGCTGGCTGGGCCCGGGCTGGCTGGGCTGGGGTCACAAGCTCACCTCCGCCGTGACGTGGAGCGGGATCTCCAGCACGAACCTGGTGCCGCTGCCGCCGGAATCCGCGATCCGGATCGTGCCGCCGTGCGCCTCGGCGATGGCCTTGCTGATGGCCAGGCCGAGGCCGGACCCGGCGGTGCCGGTGGCGGTGGACGCCCGGTAGAAACGCTCGAACAGGTGCGCCCGCTCCGCGGCCGGGATACCGATCCCGCTGTCGGTGACCTCGACCTGGCAGATGCCGTCCTGCTCCCCGACCCGGACCCAGACCCGGCCGCCCTCAGGGGTGAACTTGACCGCGTTGGAGACCAGGTTGCTGAGCAGCTGGCCCAGCCGCAGCCGGTCGCCGCGGACCATGGCCCGCACCACGAGGTCGGCAGTCAGCTCTATCTCTTTCTCCGCTGCCGCACCCTCGAACAGCGCGACGGTCTCGCCGACCAGCTCGGCGAGATCCACGTCGGCCAGGTCCAGGGTGAACCGGCCCGCGTCCATCTGCCCGATCAGCAGCAGGTCGCCCACCAGCCGCATCAGCCGGTCGCTGTTCCGCTTGACCGTGGTCAGGAACCGTTCCTGCTCGTCGTTCAACGGGCCAGGGTCGCCGTCGAGCAGGATGTGCAGCCAGCCGTCCATGGCGGCCAGCGGAGTCCGCAGCTCGTGCGAGACGGTGGCCACGAACTGGTCTTTCATCCGGGTGGCGTCGGCGTCGCTTCGCTTGCGGTCCGCGTACTGGGACAGCTGGGCCGCGATGGTCTCGATCGTCTCCGGCAGGCCGTCGATGCGCGGCTGCTCGGGGCCGAGCAGCTGGACCACGCCGACGACGATGCCATCCCGGGTGAGCGGCACGGCCAGCTCACCGCACGGCACCCCGTCCTCGCCATCCTGCGGCGGGACCGGGCCGCCGGGGCCGGGAATGAAGACCGGCCGCCCGGCCCGCCAGGCCCGGCCGACCGCGCCCTGGCCCCGGGTCACGGTCTCGTGGCTCAGCAGCGCCAGCTGCTCCTCCCGGCCGGGCCGGGCGTAGGCGGCCAGGCAGTGCAGCTCGCCAGCGGTCTCGCCCGGCACCCAGACCAGGCTCATCTGCCAGCCGAGCTGATCGGAGCAGAGCTCGAGCACGCGGGGCAGCGCGTCCCGCACCGACTGGGCCTCGGCCAGCACCCGGGCCGTCTGGTACTGGGCGGTGAGCTGCCGCTCGGCCATCCTGCGCTCGGTGACGTCGTGGAACGTGATGACCCCGCCGATCACGGTGCCGCCGTCACGGATCGGGTACGCGGAGCACTCCACCGGGAACCGGCTGCCGTCCTTGCGCCAGAACACCTCGCCGGTAAGCCTCGTCCCGTCGCCCTCCTCGACCGCGCGCAGGAGCGGGCACTCCCCGGCGGGGTAGGGCATGCCGTCCGGGTGGCTGTGGTGCATCACGTCGTGCGCATTGCGGCCGAGCATCTCGGCTCCGGTCCAGCCAGTCTGCTCCAGCGCGGCCCGGTTGATATAGGTGAGGCGGCCGGACAGGTCCACCCGGCAGATGCCCTGGTCGGTCGAGTCCATCACCGACTCCAGCTCCCGGGCGAGGACCTCCACCCGCCGCAGGCCCAGGGCTTCCGCGCAGGCCAGGGCAGCACTCTGGGCGAGGCCGGCCAGCCGGGCGATCTCCCGTGGCGTGAATTCAGCAGCATGGGAGCGGCCCAGGCTGAGCACGCCGATGACCCGCTGCCGGTGCAGCAGCGGGAGGTGCGCCTCGTGCTGGACCTGCCGCTCGTTGACCAGGCCGGGGAGGCTGAGCGAGGTCTCCGGCGCATCGGCCACGATCGGCCGCTGTTCCTCGACGGCCCGCCCGGCGAAGCCCTGCCCCGGGGGGAGCTCGGGCACGAAGTCCCCCGCCCGGGCTCCCCGGGACGCCCGGAACGTGATGGCCCCGGCCTGCTCATTGAGCACGTACACGGCGCCGACCTCCGCCCCGGCGTAGTCGGCGATCTCGCGGAGGGCGACCCTGGCGACCTCCTCGATCTGGGTCTGCGCTGCGAGCTGCCCGGCGAAGCGGTGCAGCGATTCAGCCTCCGCCTTCCGCTGCTCCACCGAGGAGAGCATGCTCTGCAGCTCGGCCTGCTGCCCCTGGAGCTCGGCGTTCTGCTGCTCCACCTCGTCCCGGGCCGCCTCGAGCTCCTGGGCCATGGCGTTGAACCCGGCGGCCAGGTCGCCGAGTTCGGCCGTGCCGCGTTCCGGCACCCGGGCGGACAGGTCTCCCCCGCGCAGCCGGCCCGCAGCCTCCGCGAGCCGCTGGACCGGGCGCACCACCATCCGGTGCAGCGCGACCGCCCAGAACACGAGCAGGAGGACCGCGGCGGCCAGGCCGGCCACGCCGAACCCCAGGGCCAGCGCCGCGTTACGCGCCGCCCCGCCCCGGCGCACGCTGCTGAGTTCCTGCTGATGGCGGTCGAGCGCCGCGAACTGATCGCGGATGACGACCACCGGCTGCTTCGCCGCGTTGGAGGCCGCCACGTGCCGCGCCGCGGCCAGGTTGGAGCGGCTCAGCCTGATGATCGGCGCGGCCCAGCGCCGGACGTAGTCCGCGATGGCCTCACTGATCGCCGTCACCCGGGTATGCAGGTCGGGGTTCCCCCCGGTGAGCCGGTCGAGCTGCCGTTCCTGCCCGGGGTACCTGGCCAGGGCGGCCTGGTAGGTCCGGAGCTGATCCGGGTGGCCGGATATCAGGTAGATCCGCAGCCCGGTGGACACGTTCAGCACGGATTCCTCGAGCGCGTTCGACGTGGCCAGGACGCCCACCGCCTGGTTGTCCTCGCGTTCCTCGGCGCGCAGGCTCCGGAAGGCGAGGAACAGGATCGCGAACTCGGCCACCACCACCACGCCGATGACGATGCTGGCCAGCACGGTCCGCTGGGTCAGGCCGCGCCTCACGCCCCGGCCTTCCGGTACATGTGCGGCCCGGCGGGGGCGAGGCCGAGCGGGCCCGGCCTCAGCAGCTGCTCACACTGGCCCAGCATCAGCATGCCGCCCCGGCGCAGCGCCCCGGCGAGCTTGGCGTGTACCGCCTGCTGGGCGGACGGCTCGAAGTAGATGGCCACGTTCCGGCACAGCACAAGGTCAAAAGCCCCTGGCGGTGGCGGCTCGCCGGAGCAGGTCACGGCGCTCCCAGCGCAGCACCGGGCGGGCTTCGCGGCGCACGGTCTCGCTGACCACCGCACCCCGCCGGGCCAGCTCGACCCGCCCGGCGGACAGGTCCGAGCCGATCAGGCGGCTGCCGTCCAGGGCGCCGAGCCGCCGGAGCATGAGCGCCACGCTGTACAGCTCCGAGCCGTCGGAGCAGCCGGCCGACCAGACACGCAGCCCCCCGGGGGACCTGAGCAGGCCGGGCAGCACCCGCTGGCCCAGCAGCTCGAACTGCTCGGGGTCACGGAACAGCCCGGTGACCGGCACCAGGATGCTGCGCCGCAGCGTGGCCCGGACGGCCGGGTCGCGCCGGGACAGCCGGGCCAGGCCCGCCACGCTGGGTGCCTCGTGCCGGGTCAGCGCGCGGGCCACGCACGCCGACACGTGAGCCTGGCGGTAGGACTCCAGGGCGATACCGGACGCCTGCGCCAGGCTGGCCAGATCGGCCTGGCCCAGCAGGCCTGCCCCCGGTGCGGTCATCTGACCTCGTCTCAGCCCAGCCGGAATCCGATTACTGACAGCATTGTACATTTACTCTCCGTAGTCACCATGGCGCAGGCCACCCCCCGGGGGGCGCCATGGCCGGCCCCGCCGCACGGTCACCACGCGGAACTGAAAGGCTGGAGCTGACTCGCGAGGAGGACTCATGACGGGCAAAGCGACGGCCACCGCGGCCGGCACCATTGACATCGGCGGCGACCTCACGGTTAACCGGATGGGCTACGGCGCGATGCGGATCACGGGCGACGGGATCTGGGGCGATCCGCGGGACCGGGAGCAGGCCAAGGCGGCGCTACGCCGGGCGCTCGAGCTGGACGTCAACTTCATCGACACCGCCGACTCCTACGGCCCGGAGGTCAGCGAGACCCTGATCGCCGAGACCCTGTACCCGTACCCGGACGACCTGGTCATCGCGACCAAGGGCGGCCTGGTGCGGCCCGGCCCGAACCGCTGGGAGCGGGACGGCCGCCCGGAACACCTCCGTGAGGCGTGCGAGGGCAGCCTGCGGCGGCTCCGGCTGGAGCAGATCCCGCTCTACCAGTTCCACTCCCCCGACCCCAAGGTGCCCCTGGCCGACTCCCTCGGCGCCCTGGCCGAGCTGAAGGACGAGGGCAAGATCCGGCACGTCGGGGTGTCGAACTTCTCGCCCGAGCAGGTCCGGGAAGCGCAGCGGATCGTCCCCGTGGTGTCGGTGCAGAACCGCTACAACGTGAACGACCGTTCCTCTGAGCCGGTCCTGGACCTGTGCACGCAGGAGACCCTCGCGTTCCTGCCGTGGGCGCCGATCCAGGAGACCGAACGGATCGTGCCGGTGCTCACGGCCGCGAAGCGCCTGGGAGTCAGCGAGCGGCAGGTCGCGCTGGCCTGGCTGCTGGCCCACTCCCCCCAGATCGTGCCGATCCCGGGCTCCGGCTCGCCCGAGCACGTGGAGGACAACATCGCCGCTGCGGGCCTCGAGCTCACCGCGGAGGAGTACAACTCCATCACCGACTCCATCGAAGCGGCCTGACCCCGTCCCTGACCAGCCGGGATCCGCCGCCCGCGTGCGTGGACGCAGGCAGCGGGTTCCGCATGCCCGCGGGGCCCGGTGTCCATGCCCCGCGGGGCACCATCACCACGGGCTTCCGGACCGCAGAAGCCGCGGGAGCCGCGGGGGCGGATGACCCGTCCCCCCGCTGGGGGGGTTAGCGGGGGGACGGGGATCATCGGGGGCCCCGGGTGAGCCCGGGACCGGGGCGGCCGCTGCCCGTCAGGGCACCGACCACTGCTGGTTGCCGCCTCCGTTGCAGGCCCAGAGGTCGAGCTGGGTGCCCTGCGTCGTGTTGAACGCCGGGTCGTCCAGGCACTTGCCGGAGGCCGGGTTCACCAGTTCGCCGTTCACCGCGAGCCACTGCTGGTTGGCGCCGCCGTTGCAGGTCCATTCCTCGATGAGGGCACCGTTGGCCGTGCTGCCGCCCGTGATGTCCAGGCACTTGCCGTTGATACCGACAGTACCGTTGGACTCCATGGTCCAGCTCTGCGCGCCGCATTGCTGTCACAGCCCCACATCTGCACCTTCGTGCCGTCCGCAGCCGAGCCCCCGTTGACGTCGGCGCATTCGGCGGTGTCGTCACCCGCGATGATATGCCCGGTTGGGGCCGCCGAACCCGCCAGGGTGACAGACAGGTTGTCGAACTGGTCGGTCTGGTATCCGGACGTGCCAAACCCGACCATTCCCAGCAGTGTCAATGCCGCACCCCGGGCGAAGGACAGGCGATGGCCGCACCGACCCGCACCCCGCGCGGCAGGTGGATCGAGGAGGCATTGCGGCTTGCAGCCGGGCTACATCTACACGCTGACCACCACCAGCGGCCAGGCCAAGGGCGCTGCAGCCAGCCCGGGGCAGGGCACCCTGACCCTGCCGTACTCCGACAACTTCGACAGCAGCACCGCGGGCCAGCAGCCCCGCTACCTGTCCCAGATGCAGGGCGCGTTCGAGGCCGGGCCGTGCGCGGGCGGCCGGTCCGGGCAGTGCGTCCAGCAGCCTGATCGCGCCGATGCCGTCGAAGGTCCGCCCGGCGCTGGTCCCGTTGACGGTGATAGTGGTCGCGGCGGCGGCCTGGGTCAGGGGCACGGCCACCAGGCAGCACGCCGAGCCGAGCAGGGCCGCGGTGGCAAGGACCACGGCATGTCTTAAGCCTCTGAGGCGGATGGCGCGCACGGCGGTACCCCTTCCTGATCCGCGTCCTCGCGGGTTGTCCAGGCGCTTTCGACCAGGCGGGCATGATGATTGGATCTGATGGAAAGTGGTCGAAAGCGTTGAAAGATGCCTCATTGAGGCATCGGCGTGCGGCCGCGTCAAGATGCCGCCACCACCCGCTTTCCGGGCCGTCAGCCGGCCAGGCACGGCGTCCGTTCCCGGCCCGGAACCGCGGCCCGGAACCCGTCGGCGCACCGGGGGTTCCCGGGCCGTCGCGGCGTGCCCGGGACCGCGGTGCGGGGGCGTTGAACCGGGCGGGCGCGGCATCCGTGTCCGGTGGCGTAACCCTGCCCCGCCCCGGTGGGCCACACCCAGCCTGACCTGGACAGGGGAGTCTGTTCACCCAGAAGTAGCCACCCAGCTACTAAGCGTAATAGAAAAGCCTGTACGATCTGATACCGCATGATCGATTACGGGTCATCACGACTGGTAGCATTTCCGTGCCTTACGCGCTGAGCCTGACCGGGGAACCTGGAACAGGGGGCGGGCCCAGGCGGCAGGCACGGGATGCCCGAGGGGCACGGGAGAGTGGTTTGTCGGGGGCGTACGGGGTCATTCAGGGCGTTGGGGGGCTGCCCGGCCGGGGTCGGACGGCCGGTCACGATGTGCGGGTCACGGGGGTGGAGCCGGTTACCCGGTCCAGCGTGCAGCGCGCGTTCGATGCGCTGCCGTTCCTCATCATGGGCGCGGTGGCGGTGGCCAGCCTGGTCATCGGCCCGCAGTCCGGGCTGCTCCAGCTGCTGGCACTGGGCCCGGCCTTCGCCGCCGTCTCCGGCGGCCTGCGCAAGACCATCGCCGCCGGGGTGGTGGCCCTTGTCCTGAACGCGGTGCTGGCCGCCGACCAGATCATCAGCACCTGGGGTGACTATGCCCGGGACTCGGTCGTCGTGATCGGCGTGACCGTGGCCGCGGTGATTGCCTGCATTGTCCGGCAGCGCCGCGAGCAGGAACTGGCCGAGGTCAGGGCCATCGCCGAGGTCGCGCAGCAGGTCCTGCTGGGCCCGGTGCCGGACGTGGCGCGCAGCATCCGGCTGGCGGTGCGCTACATGTCCGCCACCTCGCACGCGCGGATCGGCGGCGACCTGTACGAGGTCGTGACCGGGGCGAGCGGGATGCGGCTGATCATCGGTGACGTCCAGGGCAAGGGACTGGTCGCGGTCAAGACGGCCGCCGCGGTCCTCGGCTCGTTCCGCGAGGTCGCGCACGAGGCGGCCAGCCTGCCCGTGATCGCCGACCGGCTGGAGATCAGCCTGGCCCGCCAGCTTGGCGACGAGCAGTTCGTCACCGCGATCCTCGCCGAGGTCAGCCTGGACGGATCCCGGATCAGGCTGCTCAGCTGCGGTCATCCCCCGCCGCTGCTCATCGCGGGCCACGCGGGGCGGTTCGTGGAATCGGCCGCGCCGAGCCTGCCACTGGGCCTGGCCAGCCTGGGCGCCACGCCGCGGGAAGTGATCACCGTCCCGTTCGCCCCGGATGACCAGATGCTGTTCTACACCGACGGGGTCAGCGAGGCGCGGAACCGGGCCGGAGAGTTCTACCCGCTGCCCGACCGCGCCATCTACGCCGAGGCCACGGACCCGGACAGCGCCCTGGACCGGCTGCAGCAGGATGTGCTGCTGCATGTTGGGCACGCGCTGGACGACGACGCGGCGATGCTGCTGCTGCGCCGCCAGGCCGCCTGACGACGCCGCTCACCGCCGGGGGACGGCCGGACGCAACAGACCCCAAGCTTCCGGAACGGCGTGGCCGCACGGCGTCCGGATGGCGACCGGCAGGCAAACGGGTGAACAAGAATGGCGGGCCGCGGGGTTTCCGCGATCAGGCCAGCAAGGCGCGGCCGAGGTAGTCCCGGCTGTCCCGTACGCCGGGCAGCGCGAAGTAGTAGCCGCCCCCGAAAGGGCTGACGAAATCGGCTAGCGGCTCACCGATCAGGCGCGTCTGCACCGTCACGAACTGCCGCGCGAGGTCCTGCTGGTAGCAGGTGAAGATCAGCCCCATGTCGAGGTCGCCGGCGGCGTCGAGACCGCGGTCGTAGTTGTGCGCGCGCCGCAGGATCCGGTTGGGCTCGGTCTGCGGGGTGCGCGGGTTGGCCAGCCGGATGTGCGCGGTGAGCGGGATCACCGCGCCGCTGGGGTCGAGGGTGTAGTCGGGGCGGGCGAACTCCGCGTTGGCATCCAGCGGGGCGCCAGTGTCCTTCCGCCGGCCGATCATGTTCTCCTGCCCGGTGATGTCCACCCGGTCCCAGAACTCGACGAACATCCTGATCAGCCGGATGACCTGATAGCTGCCGTCCGCAGTCCAGGCGGGCTCGCCGTGGGTGCCAGGCTGGACCCACACCAGCCGGTCCATCTCGCGGGCGCTGCGGGTATCCGGGTTGGCGATGCCGTCCATGAAGCCCTGCAGATTGCGGGGCGTCGTGCCGGCCGGGCGGGCCGGGCTGGCGAACCCGTCGATGCGCCACCGCACCTGCATGCCACCGCGGGTGTGCCGGGCGATGTCCCGGAGTGCGTGCAGCACCGTGTCCTGGCTGCCCGCACTCAACTGGAGGCTCAGATCCCCGCCGCACTGCGCCGGGTCGAGGTCGTCGTCGGGAAAGGGGGGCATCGGGGTCAGCCCGGCCGGCTTGCGGTCGGCCAGCCCGTAACGGTCGTCGAACAGGGTGGAACCGGCCCCGACCGTGATGGTGAGGCCATCCGGGACCACCGTGGGCCCGAGCACCCCGGAGTCGGACGGCGGGCCGCCGATGCCGGCCTGCGGCGGGATCCCGCCCGCCGTGAGGAAGCGGGCCCGGGCCGTGATCGTGCGCAGCAGATCGGTCAGCTCTCCCCGGCCGTCGGCGGTCACCGTGCACGCGAGCACGATCGTCTGCCGCTCCGGCGGGGCCAGGATCCCGGCCTGGCGCCGCCCGTGGAGCGGGACCGCGGGGAGCCGGCCCCCGGCCAGGCTCGCGTCGAGCACCTGGCCCGGCGGGGCCGCCCGGGACGAGCGGTAGGCGTACCCGGCTCCCGCGCCCGCCGGGGGCGGCCCCGGCGACCCCGGCCCCGACGGCACCGCGCAGGAATGCGCGGCGGCGCGGCCGGGCTGGGCAGGGGCCGTCGCCGGCGTCGGCGTCGTGGGGGCCGCCGCCGGCGTCCGCGTCGTGGGGGGCGTCATCCCGCACATGCTCATACACCAGACGCTCGTTCCTCGCAGGCTCGTAGACCGCAGGATCATGACCCGCACCCTCACCCTGAGCTGGGCCGTCAGCGGCGGGCATCATGACCTCCGCGGCTGGGTGATGGCCGCGACCGGGGCGAGTTCCTGCAGGACCTGGCCGGCGGCAGCGTCGATCTGCTCCCGCCGGTCCGTACCCAGCTTGCGCACCGGCGTCCAGCCGCCGCGGGCCCGCCGGGCCGCGATGACCAGGCGGTCCAGCCGGCCCAGCCCGGCGTACACGGCGGGCAGGCCCGGGTAGCGCGCGGCCAGCAGCGGATGCAGCACGGCCAGCAGTTCCCGGGTCCCGGTGACGTTGGCCGCGGTGGTGGCCAGCGTCGTCCCGCTGCCGTAGTCGTCGTGCCCGGTCAGCTGGAACTCCAGCGCGTCCTCCAGGATCTCGTGGGTGCGCAGGCCCAGGTCGGGCAGGTTGATCTCCATGCCCGGCCAGAACCGGCGCAGCGCCCTGACGGCGCTGTCCAGCCTGGCCGCTGGCGCGCCCAGCTGCCGGGCGCTCTGCCCGTGCCACAGCCCGTACTCGATCCGGTAGAAGCCGGTGAAGGCCGGGTCGGACACCCCGCGGGGCAGGCCGTCCGGGCGGCCGTCGATCTCGGTGCCGTAGTTGCCGAATGTGCCGTACGCCGCGCCCAGCCGCTCATAGGTGAGGTGCGCGGGCAGCCAGGCGGCCCGCGCCGCGATCAGGCGGCCCGAGCGGATCCGGGCGGTGAGCACGCCGACCTGCCGGGCCAGCGTGTTCAGCCCGGCGCTGACGTAGGCGTGGTAGACGCGGGCCGGGCCGAGCAGGTCACCGGTACTGACCGGCACGATGGCCGGGGCGCCCTCCCGGTGGCCGCCGACCCGTACCGCCGGGCCGGTGAGCGGGCCGGTGTCCTGGATCAGGCAGCGAAACGCGTACCGGCCGGAGCCCACGTCCACGCGCATCGGGCGGGTGGTACCCGGGCCGAGCCCGGCCACCTCCGCGTAGATGGCGCCGTTGGCCGGGTTGATCAGGTCCACCCCGGCCCCGCCGGGCGAGGAGTTGCGGATCTGGAAGGTCTGCATCCCGGCGGTGACCTGCCGCCAGCCGGCCCCGCACGCCCCCGCGGACACCGTGATGACGTTGCCGGCGGCCCGCTGGACGCCGCAGCCGGCCAGCCCGGCCGCGACCGTGGCGGCGAGCGCCGTGCCCGCCAGCACGGGAACCGCCCGCCCGGGAACCGCCCGCCCGGTCACGGGCGCCAGCCGGCCCAGAACACGAGAGACGAGCACCCGGGAAGCTAACGGCCGGGGACGCGCGGAGCGCACGTCAGCGGGCACCTGACCCCCTCAGCACGAGTCAGACTGGGACGGGAATAGCCGGACAACACGGGACATCCTGGCCCGGGTCTGGCCCCGCGGCAACTATCACCGCCGATTCCGCTGATGATCACCTTCCGTTTCCGGTCTCGCCCCGGCTGCTACTCCCGCTCCCGGGACGCGAAATACTCGCGCAGGCAGGGGGCCTGAAGTACCCGCGGCGGTATCCGGGCGGCCGGGCCGGGAATATGCTCAGCAGCTAGCTGCCGGCGGGGGCGGCACGCTCACGCCGCGATCAGGCAGGAGGCGTTCCCGGTGAGTTCGAGTACTCCCGAGCAGGGGCCGGCAGACCCGGCCGGCGGTGACGGCAGCCCGCGGCGCCGCAGCAGCCTGCCCAGGCTTCTCCTGCTGGTCAGCGTGCTCACTGTGCTGCTGGTCGCGGCGGTGGCCATCCCCGCCTACCTGGTCAAGCGGAGCCACACCACGCTGGCCGCGCAGCAGGCCCGGGTGTCCGGCATCCCGGCCAGCGTGTCCACCAGCCTGGCGAACATGATGGTGCTCAGCCCGGTGCCCGGGATCCGGGCCCCCGGCTTCACCCTGACCGACCAGGACGGCCACCGGATCAGCCTGTCCAGCCTGCACGGCAAGGTCGTGGTGCTGCAGTTCATGGACCCGCACTGCACCGACATCTGCCCGATCGTGTCGGCGGAGTTCGTGAAGGCCTACCATGACCTGGGCCCGCTGGCCAGCAAGGTGGTGTTCGCCGCGGTCAACGTGAACGCCTACCACGCCCGCGTCCAGGACATGGCCCGGTACACCCGGGCCCAGCAGCTGAACACCATTCCCAGCTGGCATTTCTTCACCGGGCCGGTCCCGGCGCTGAAATCCGTGTGGCGCGGCTACAACATCCGGGTCTATGCCCCCAACGCGAACGCCGACGTCCAGCACACCTCGGCGGTCTACTTCATCGACCCGCACGGCCGGGAGCGCTACCTGGCCTCACCGGAGGTCGACCACACCAAGTCGGGCACGTCCTACCTGCCCGCCAGCCAGCAGATCGCATGGGGGCACGGCATCGCGCTGGTCGCCCGACAGCTGGCCGGCTAGCCAGCTTCCCGGCTCCCCCAGCACCGCGGCGTAGTGCCCGATCAGCTGGTCCCCCAGCGCGGCCCAGCTCCGGGCCAGCACCCGCTGCCGGGCCGCCCGGCCCATCGCCGCCCGGGCCAGCGGGTCGGCGGCCAGCCGCCGGGTGGCGGCGGTCAGCGCGCCCGCGTCCCCCGGCGGCACCAGGCAGCCGGTGACCCCGTCGTCGACCAGGTCGGCCGGGCCGCCCACGGCCGGGGCCACCACCGGCAGGCCGGACGCCGCCGCTTCCTGGATGGTCTGGCCGAACGTCTCGTGGCAGCCGCCGTGCACGAACACGTCCAGGCTGGCGAAGATGCAGGCCAGCTGCTCGCCGCGGCGCTGGCCCAGGAAGACCGCGGACGGCATCAGCCGCCGCAGCCGGGCCTCGGCCGGACCGCCGCCCACGATGACCAGGCGCACGCCGGGCAGCGCGGCCACCCCGGCCAGCAGCTCGACCTGCTTCTCTGGGGCGAGCCGGCCGACGTACCCGGCCAGCACCTCCCCGCCGGGCGCGAGGGCCTGGCGCAGCGGGTCACTGCGGGCCGCCGGGCGGAACCGCTGGACGTCCACCCCGCGGCCCCACATCCAGATGCGCTGCACCCCGTGCGCGGCCAGCCGCTCGATGCTGCCCGTGGACGGCGCGAGCGTCCGGTCGGCGGCGTTGTGGATGCCGCGCAGCCAGCACCACGCGGCCGCCTCGGCGAGGCGGCCCCAGTGGTAGGCCCGGGCGTACCCCGGCACATCGGTCTGGTACACGGCCACGACCGGCAGCCGCAGCCGCCCTGGCTGCGCCGTGGCCAGGGCAAGAACTGTCGGTGACATCTGCGCGGCGCGCGCGGCGCTGACAGACTAGTGATCATGCAGACTCTGGTCGTCGATCACCCGCTCATCGCCCACAAGCTCACCACGCTGCGCGACGAGCGCACCGATTCCCCGACGTTCCGGCGGCTCACGGACGAGCTCGTCACCCTGCTCGCCTACGAGGCCACCCGCGAGGTGCGGGTGCAGCCCGAGGTGGTGCAAACCCCGGTCGCCGAGGCCCGCGGGGTGAAACTGGCCCGGCCGGTGCCGCTGGTCGTGCCGGTGCTGCGGGCCGGGATCGGCATGCTGGACGGGATGATCCGGCTGCTGCCCACGGCCGACGTCGGCTTCGTGGGGCTGGCCCGCGACGAGGAATCGCTGGTGGCCGCGACCTACGCAAACCGGCTGCCGGCCAACCTGGCCGGCCGCGACGTGTTCGTGCTGGATCCCATGCTGGCCACGGGCGGGACCCTGGAGACCGTGATCACCATGCTGAGCCAGCGCGAGGCGGCGTCCGTCACCGCGGTGTGCCTGCTGGCGGCGCCGGAGGGGATCGAGCGGATCAGGGTCACGTTCCCCGACGACGGGCCGCTGCCGGTCCGGGTGGTCACGGCGGCCATGGACGAGCGGCTGAACGAGCGCGGCTACATCGTCCCCGGCCTCGGCGACGCCGGCGACCGCCTCTTCGGCGAGATCTGACCCCGCGGCGCGCAGTATCAGTTCGTAATCATGGGTTCAACAGCAAACCCATCATCACGAACGCGAGCGGGCGCCCGGCGGGCGGGCCCGCGTCAGGTGCCGACCGGGTGCCAGACGGTCTTGGTTTCCAGGAAGGCCAGCATCCGCCGCAGGCCCGGCGCCGCCGCCCAGTCCTCGGCCGTCCAGCCCGGCCCGGCCGCGAACACGCGCTTGACGTTCCCGGCCGCGAGCCGCTCGAGCTCCGCCCGGTCCGCCGGGTCCGCGCCGGTCAGGTCGATCGCGTTGACGTCCTGGTGCGCGGCGAGCACCGGCGCGAGCTCGCCCGGCCGGCCGGTCAGCACGTTGACCACGCCGCCCGGCACGTCGGACGTGGCGAGCACCTCGGCCAGGCTGACCGCGGCCAGCACCGCCGGCCCGCTGGCCACCAGCACGGCCGTGTTGCCGGTGGCGATGACCGGCGCGAGCACGCTGACCAGCCCGAGCAGCCCGGCCTCCGGCGGCGCGAGCACGGCGACGACCCCGGTCGGCTCGGGCACGCTGAGGTTGAAGTACGGCCCGGCCACCGGGTTGGCGCCCCCCGTGACCTGCGCGACCTTGTCGGGCCAGCCCGCGTACCAGACCCACCGGTCGATGGCCGCCGCGACGTCCCGCGCCGCGAGGTCCCGGCCGCCATTTTTTTCCGCAACGAGGACCTCGTCGGTGAACTGCCCCGCCCGGCCTTCGAGCATCTCGGCCACCCGGTACAGGACCTGGCCGCGGTTGTAGGCGGTCGCCCCGGACCAGCCACCGAACGCCTTACGGGCCGCGACCACGGCATCCCGGGCATCCTTGCGTGAGGCCAGCGCGGCGTGCGCGAGCAGGGTCCCGTCCGGCGCCGTGACCGGGAAGGACCGGCCCGACTCCGACCGGGGGAACGCGCCGCCGATGAACAGCTTGTAGGTCTTGCGGACCGCCAGCCGGGTATCGCCGTCCGGGGCCGGGGGACGCCGGGTCACGTCCCTTCCCGGCCGCTGCCCGCGTGGCGAGGGCGCGGCCCGGGCGGCGCTGGGCTGTCCCGCGGCCGCCCGGCCAGCCCCGTCCGCCGCCGGGCGGCGCCGGGTCACGCCAGCCTCCGCCTGCTTCCCGCCGGACTGAGGCGAGGGAGCCTTACGGGAGCTTTTCGTTGCGGAAGATTTTCCCGGTTTTTCCCGGGGTGCGCGGCGGTCAGGCATCGAGGTACCCGGCCAGCCCGTGCCGCCCGCCTTCCCGGCCGAAAGCCCGACTCCTGGTAACCGCCGAAGGGACTGGCCGGGTCGAACCGGTTGTAGGTGTTGGCCCAGATCACCCCGGCGCGCAGGCGCTGCGCCATCCAGAAGATCCGGCTGCCCTTCTCGGTCCAGATCCCGGCGGACAGCCCGTAGGGGGTGTTGTTCGCCTTGGCCACGGCTTCCTCCGGGGTGCGGAACGTGAGCACGGACAGCACCGGCCCGAAGATCTCCTCCTGGGCGATCCGGTGCGCCTGGCTGACCCCGCTGAACACGGTGGGCGGGAACCAGTAGCCCCGGTCCGGCAGGGAGCAGGCTGGTGACCAGCGCTGTGCGCCCTCCTGCTCGCCGGCCGCGGACAGTTCGGTGATCTTGTCGAGCTGCTGCCGTGAGTTGATCGCGCCGATGTCGGTGTTCTTGTCCAGCGGGTCGCCCAGGCGCAGCGTGGCCAGGCGCTTCTTGAGTCGCTCGGTGACGGTCTCCGCGACCGACTCCTGGACCAGCAGCCGGGAGCCCGCGCAGCAGACATGCCCCTGATTGAAGAAGATGCCGTTGACGATGCCCTCGACCGCCTGGTCGAGCGGGGCGTCGTCGAAGACCACGTTCGCGGCCTTGCCGCCGAGTTCCAGGGTGAGCTTGCGGCCGGTGCCCGCGACCGCGCGCTGGATCTCCTTGCCCACCTCGGTGGAGCCGGTGAACGCG
The DNA here is from genome assembly GCA_963751175.1 of uncultured Actinomycetes bacterium. GTDB lineage: Bacteria > Actinomycetota > Actinomycetes > Streptosporangiales > Streptosporangiaceae > RYN-230. Next base: position 96,237 of record CAVVTM010000029.1, read on the forward strand.
ATCTTGTCCACCCCAGGGTGCGCGACGAGGGCCTGCCCGGTGGCACCGTCGCCGGTCAGGATGTTCACCGTGCCGGGCGGCAGGCCGGCCTGCTGGATGACCTCGGCCAGGAGCAGCGCGGTCAGCGGCGTGGTCTCGGCCGGCTTGAGCACGCAGGTGTTGCCGGCCGCCAGCGCCGGGGCCAGCTTCCAGGCCGCCATCAGCAGCGGGAAGTTCCACGGGATGACCTGGCCGGCCACCCCGAGCGGCCGCGGGCCGGGGCCGAAGCCGGCGTGCTCCAGCTTGTCCGCCCAGCCCGCGTAGTAGAAGAAGTGCGCGGCGGCCAGCGGGATGTCCACGTCCCGCGATTCCCTGATCGGCTTGCCGTTGTCCAGGCTTTCCAGCACCGCGAACTCACGGGCCCGCTCCTGGATGACCCGGGCGATCCGGTACAGGTACTTGGCCCGGTCCCGCCCGGGGGTGGCGCCCCAGGGTCCCGTCGTAGGCTTTGCGGGCCGCGGCGACCGCCCGGTCCACGTCCTGCGCCCCGGCCTGCGCCACCTCGGCGAGGGGCTTCTCGGTGGCCGGGTTCAGTGTGGCGAAGTACCCGCCGTCCGCGGGCGGGACGAACTCGCCGCCGATGAACAGCCCGTAGCGGGCGGCGATCGACACCATGTCCGCGGACTCGGGCGCCGGTGCGTAGTCCCAGTCCGGAGTGGCCAGGGGTGAGGTGGCGACCATGGCGTTAACCTACCTCGCCGCGGGCGTAATGACCGCTGGGCACGGCCGCCGGCGCGGGACGGCCCCGGTCGCGGACGGCCACCGGCCGGCGGACCGGGCAGGACAGCCGGCGTCCCCGGGAGGGCAGCCCGCCCGGCACGGCCGGGCGTCAGGTGATGATGTCGTCCACGGTGACGTTCACGGTGACGTCCTGGAGGCCGGCCTTGCGGCGGAGCTCGGCTACGGCCCGCTGCTGGACCTCGCGGGCCACCGCGTCCAGTTCGTCCCCGTACTGGACCGCGATCGCGAGATCCACCACCGCGGTGCGGCCAAGGACGCCGACGGCCGCGTTGGGGTGACGGTGCCGCAGGGTGGCCCGCTCCACCAGGCTGGCCATCCGGTTGTGGGTGCTGCGGCCGAAGGCGACCCGGACACCCGCGACATCCTGGGCGGCCTCGCGGGCGATCCTGGCCACCACGCGGGCCGCGATGCGGATGGCTCCGCCGTCATCGAGCTGCAGGGTGTACCAGATGTCCGCGACGAGCTTGCGGATCTGGCTGGCGACCGCGCTCTTCAGGGCGGCGGGCACGGCGACCTGCTCGGCGGCCAGGCTGCGGACGGGGGCCCAGACCCGGCCGAATTCGCGCAGGGCAGCCTGGCAGTAGAGGCAGTCCCGCTGATGGCTGGTGAACTGGCTCGCGTCCCCGCCAGCGGCCTGCTCGAGTAGCTCATCGACGTCGGCGCCGCAGGCCAGGTGCTGGTTCGCCCCGCTCAGCAGCAGGCTGACGGCGTGGATTGGCTGACCTGGGTCGGTCATCTGGTTCACCTCCACTCCGCTAGCGTCCTAGTCAGTGTGTGCCTACCCCGGAACAGATGGCTACGGACGGCCGGGATGCTGCTGCCGGTGATGCGGGCGATCTCCGCATTGGAGAGTCCCTCAAAATGGTGCAGGACGATGGCGACCCGCTGCGGCGGCGGGAGGTCGGTGACCGCGTTCGTGACCGCATCGACGGTCAGGTCGCGCTCCACCTTCTGGGCGGGCTCGTCCCGGCCGCCGCTGATCTCGCCGAGCAGGTCGAGGGACTCGCTGACCGGGGTCCTGGTGATCCGGTTGAGCGCCCGGGTGGTGACGATCCGGTAGAGCCAGGTGGGGAAGCTTGAGGCCGCCCGGAACCGGGGCAGCTGCTCCCACGCGGTGACCAGCGCCTCCTGCGCGATGTCTTCCGCGTCCTGATGGTTGCCGAGCAGCCGCAGCGCGAGCCGGTAGGCGAGCTGGCCGTGCCGGTCCACGAGCATGGTGTACGCGTCGAGGTAGCCCTCCTGGGCACGCTGGACGAGATAGGCGTCCGCGACCTCCGACACCGCCTGCTCCCTCCCCTGCCCGCGCCTGCTGACGCGTACTTCCCGGGGACGGCCAAATAATGTGCGACGTTTCCGCGTCGCCCGTGTCCAACATTACAGAGGCAAGCCAGGCGGCCCACAACGGCGGTTACCCGCCGTTACCGACCGCCCTGTGCGCCACGAATGCCAGATATAAATCACGACGACAGAGGGAGTGCCACCTCATGGCCCAGACAGACACCGCAACCTCGGCGAGGACCCCTGCGCCGGTGACCGACCCCGCGCAGAAGCTGGCCGAACGGATGACGACCGACGACGGCAAGATCAGCGTGGCCCAGGGCGTGGTACAGAAGATCGCCGGGATTGCCTGCCGGGAGATCAGCGGCGTGCACACCATGGGCATGTCGACCAACCGCGCGTTCGGCGCGGTCCGTGAGCGTATCCCCGGCAGCTCGGGCCCGAACGTGGCCCAGGGCGTGGGCGTGGAGGTCGGGGAAACCCAGGCCGCCATCGACCTGGACATCGTCGTGGAGTACGGGGTCAGCATCGCCGACCTGGGCCGGAGCATCCAGCGCAACGTCAAGCAGGCGGTAGAGCGCATGACCGGCCTCGATGTCGTGGAGGTCAACGTCAACGTCAACGACCTCTACCTGCCGGGCGGCGACGACCAGGATGACGCGCCCTCGCGCGTGTCATGACCGGGCTGGTTCCTCCGGCGGGAACTCCTGTGGTGCCGTCCCGGGGGAGCCCGGTTGTCCCTCCCGGGGGAAACGCTGCGGCGCCGGCTGTGGTGGATGGCGTCGATCTTGACGCCGTTGCCGCGGCGGCCCGCAGCTGCCCGGCCATCGATGACCTCGACCCGGGTCCCTGGGGTGGCGTGGTGTCCTACCTGCCGGGCCGGCAGGTCGCCGGAGTGCGGGTAGCCTCCGATCACGTGGTGATCTCCGTTCGCGGCCGGTGGGGGTCCCGGTCCCGGAGATGGCACGCCAGGTCAGGGACGCGGTCATGCCGCTGGTCGCGCCGCGGCGGGTTGACCTCGTGGTGGCCGATCTGACCGCCGCTCCTGGCGAAGCCCCGGCTGGCAGCCAGCCTGAGGAGGTGCGCTCGTGGACGACGAGCAGTCCCGGCGACGGGCCCGGCGCGAGTTCATCCGCACCTGTCATCCCGACCGCGGCGGCGACCCCGACGCCTTCGCCGCCGGGCTCGCCGCCTATGACCGGCTCCCCCGCCCGTGCGCCAGCCGCCCGGATAGTGGTCGTCGCGGACACGCCATTGCTGGTCAGCCTGCTGACGGCGGTGCTGCGCCGGATCGGCTGGCGCCGCCCGCCACCGCGGGTTAAGTAACCGCCTCGTTAGCTTGTGAATGTGAGATGACATGACACGTACCACTGCTATCGGCATAGTAGTCGGCCTCGCCCTCGGCCTGGCCCTGGTGTTCGGCAACTTCGGGGACATGCTCATCGTGGCCCTGTTCGCCGCGATCGGCTTCGTCGTGGCGAAGGTCCTGGAGGGCGAGCTGGACCTCGGCTCCTACTTGTCGCGCCGCCGCGACAGCCGATGACGACCAGCACGGCCGTCCCGCCTGCGGCAGCCGGCTCCCGGCCCGGGCGCACCGAGCTGGGCATGATCAGCATCAACGACCGGGTGGTGGAGAAGATCGCGGCCCGGGCCGCGGTCGAGATCCCGGATGCCGGCGCGGCCGCGTCCCGGTTCCTGGGCCGGTCCATGGCCGGCGCCTCGGCCCTCGGCGCCCGTCAGACGAGCCTGACCGCCCTGCCGAGAACCTCGGTTGACGTCAACGGCTCCCAGGTCATCCTGGACCTGTCGATCAGCGTGCGCTGGCCCGCGTCCGTTCCCGAGGTCACTGACGCGGTCCGTGAGCACGTCCGCAGCCGGGTCACCGAGCTGACCGGCCTGACCGTGACCAAGGTGTCCATCTCGGTCACCGCCCTCGTCACCCAGCTGGCCGCCCAGCCCCGAGTGCGCTGACGGGAGCGAGGACACACCTATGAGACTTGCCAATCGCGTCCTGGCCGCCTTGCTGAGCCTGGCGCTGATCGTCGTGAGCGTGCTGCTGATCGCCGAAGTCATCGCCGACCGGACGAGTCACCGGGCGGTGATCGTTAACTGGCACACGGCCTATCACTGGGCTCAGCACACCACCTGGAACGCGGGCAGCATCCAGGTGATCTCCGGGATCCTGATCCTGGTCGGGCTGGTGCTGCTAATCGCCGAGCTGAAGCCGGCCCGGGTGTCCCGGCTCGCCGCAGATCCCGCTGAGGCGGGCGCCGGCGCTATTGACACCGCCTACACGCGCCGGGGCCTCGCCGCTGCCATCCGGTCCGCCGTCACGGCGGTGGACGGAGTACGGAGCACCGCGGTGAAGGTAAGGCGCCGCAAGGTGAAGATCGCTGCGACCGCGTCGGCCCAGGACCGGACGGCCGCCCGCAGCCTGCGCGACCCCATCGCGGACGCTGCCCGTCAGCGGCTCGCGGCATTGAAGCTGCGCCGGCCACCGTCGGTATCGGTCCGAGTCGCTCCCAGGAGTCGCTGATGCACGCCGACCGCACCAACCGCATCATGCTGCTGCTGTTCGCGTTGCTGCTGATCGCCGTCGGCCTCGACGCGGGCGCCGCGGCAATCGGCGTGTACGGCACCTCCACCCAGCACAGCCACCTCATGGACAATCCGACCGGGCGTTTCTTCGGCGCCCACGGTGTCTGGCTGTGGCCCGTCGCCGCGGTGGCCGCGCTGATCATCGCGCTGCTCGCGCTGCGCTGGCTGATCGCGCTGCTCTTCTCGACCGATCGCTCCGGTGACCTGGTGATCCAGTCGAACAGCAGCGCGGGCCGCACCACGCTGGGCAACGGGGCGCTGACCGATGCGGTGGCGGAGGAGATCGAAGGCTACCGGGGCGTGAATTCGGCCCGGGCCCGGCTAATCGGCGATCCGGAGGATCCCGAGCTGGTGGTGACCGCCGGGCTGCAGGAAAACGCTGACTTCAGCGCGCTGCGGCAACGCATCGAGACGGAAGCCCTCACCCACGCCCGCCAGGCGCTAGGCAACATGGCGCTGCCGATCCAGCTGGATCTGACCATCACCAGCAAGCGGTCCGCCCGGGTCGTCTAGCCAGCCCGGTGCGGCTCAATATCTAGCCTTGAGGTGGCGGCCCGGGCCGCGGCCTGAAGTGTGTGCTGCATCAGTACTGCGGTGGTGACCGGGCCGACACCGCCCGGCACCGGGGTGAGTACCGAGGCGATCCCAGTCACGGCCGCGGCGTCCACGTCGCCGGCCAGGCCCCCGCCGTCCGTGGGGCTCGTCCCCACGTCGATCACCACGGCACCAGGCCGGACATGCTCCGCCCCGATCAGGCCCGCCCGGCCGGCCGCCACGACCAGGACGTCCGCCTCCCGGCAGACGGCCCGGAGATCCTGGGTCCGTGAGTGCGCGACGGTGACCGTGGCATGCTCGGCGAGCAGCAGCAGCGCGGCCGGCTTGCCCACCACCATGGACCGGCCGACCACGACCGCGCGCCGGCCGCTCAGCGGGACCCGTTCGTGCCGGAGGATGGCCAGCACGGCCGCAGCGGTGGCCGGGGCGAAGAAGCCCGGGAGCCCCGCCGCCACCCCGCCCAGCGAGGCCGGGTTGGCCCCGTCGACATCCTGGCCGGCCGGGATCGCCATGCCCACGCCGGAGAGACTGACTCCGGGAGGCAACGGTGTCTGGCAGACGACGCCGTGCACCGCCGGGTCCCGGGACAGTTCGGCGAGACGGCCGGCGATCTGCTCCGCCACAGGCGGGCCGCCCATCCGGTGGACCTGGCAGGCGAGACCGGACCGGCCGGCGGCCCGCTGGATGGCCCGCACGTACCAGGCCGCGCCCGCGTCGTCCGTGGGCACCAGGACCGCCAGGGTGGGCGTGATCCCGCCGCTGGTCAGGACGGCGGCCGCCGCGGCGGCCGCCGTGGCCATCGTCACGGCGATCGTCCTGCCGTCCACGAGGTGGGTCACCCTGCGTCTCCCGATCCGATTAAGAGAAGTGGACCACGGGTAGGGCAGCCTCGCATGGGAGATATCACTGTGCGCGTGAACGGCTCGCCGCACTCGCTGGATGTCGACTCTCGCATGTCACTGCTTGACCTGCTCCGGGAGCGCCTCGGCCTGACCGGCACGAAGAAGGGCTGCGACCACGGCCAGTGCGGCGCGTGCACGGTGCTGATCGACGGCCGGCGCGCCGTCTCCTGCCTGGCCCTGGCGGTCGCGCAGGATGGCACAGACGTCACCACGGTCGAGGGCCTGGCCGGGGACGGGGCGCTCCATCCGCTGCAGGCCGCGTTCATCGGGCGGGACGCGTTCCAGTGCGGGTACTGCACCCCCGGGCAGCTCTGCTCGGCCGCCGGGATGCTCGGCGAGGCCGGGCCCAGCGCCGTTACCGAGGACCTGGCCGGGGATCCGCCGCTGACCGCGGCGGAGATCCGGGAACGCATGAGCGGGAACCTGTGCCGCTGCGGCGCGTACGTGAACATCGTCGCGGCGATCGGCGACGCCGCGGCGGCCAGCGCCGCGGCCATCAGCGGGCCGGCCCGGTGAGGCCGTTCAGCTACGCCCGGGCCCGCGACGCCGGCGACGCGGTCGCCCGGTACCGGGCTGGCGCCATGTATCTCGGCGGCGGGACGAACCTGGTCGACCTGATGCGGCTCGGGGTGGCGGAGCCGGACTACCTGGTGGACGTCAGCCGGACCGGCGGTGACGGGATCGAGCCCAGCGGGGACGGCCTGCTGATCGGCGCGGCGGTCCGCAACAGCGACCTGGCCGCCCATCCGGCGGTCCGCGGGCGTTACCCGATGCTGGCCCGTGCGGTGCTGGCCGGGGCGTCGGGACAGGTGCGGAACATGGCCACGGTCGGCGGGAACCTGCTGCAGCGCACCCGGTGCCCCTATTTCCAGGACGTGTCCAAGCCCTGCAACAAGCGCAACCCGGGCTCAGGCTGCCCGGCGATCACGGGTGACCACCGCAACCTGGCCATCCTCGGGCACTCCGCCGGCCTGAATGCCGCGGCTCAGTGCGTGGCCACCCACCCGTCGGACATGGCGGTGGCCCTGGCCGCGCTGGAGGCTCAGGTGCACGTCACCGGGCCGGGCGGCAGCCGCGTGGTGCCGATGCCGGGCCTGCACCGGCTGCCCGGCGACGAGCCGGACCGGGACACCGTTCTGCAGCCCGGTGACCTGATCACCGCGGTGGAACTGCCGCCCCCGCCACCAGGCCGGTCCACGTACCGCAAGGTACGGGAGCGCGCCTCGTTCGCGTTCGCGCTGGTCTCGCTCGCCGCCACGGTGGACGTGGGCAGCGACGGAACGGTCCGCGGCTGCCGGCTGGCTCTCGGTGGCGTGGCGCACCTGCCGTGGCGGGCAGCCCGCGCCGAGCGGGCCCTGATCGGGGCGCGGGCCACGGCGGAGGAGTTCACCCGGGCCGCCGACGCCGAGCTGGTCGAGGCCCAGCCCCTGCCGCGTAACGGCTACAAGGTGACGCTGGCCCGTAACCTGATCGTCGGCACGCTGCAGGAGCTGCTGCCGTGAACCGGATCGAGGGACGCGACAAGGTCACCGGGCAGGCCCGGTACGCCTACGAGTACCCGGCGGACGGCGTGGCCTACGCCTACCCGGTGCAGTCGGCCGTCGCCCGGGGCCGGATCGCCTCGTTCGACGCGCTCGGCGCGCTCGCCATGCCGGGCGTACTCGCTGTGCTGTCCTTCGCGGAGCCACCCGTGCTGGGCCCGCACGCCGGCCCTGAGCTGGCCCTGTTCCAGACCCGGGAGGTTGCTTACCGCGGGCAGATCGTGGCCGCGATCGTGGCCGAGACGCTGGAAGCGGCCCGGGAGGCCGAAGGGGAACTGCGGATCAGCTACCAGGCTGAGCCGCACGACGTGCGGCTGCGGCCGGATCACCCGGGCCTGTACGCGCCGGACAAGGTCAACCCCGACTTCCCCACAGATACCGAGAAGGGCGACGTGACCGCCGGGCTGGCCGCCGCGGCCGTCTCGGTCGACGCCACGTACACCACCCCGGCGATGCACAACAATCCGATGGAACCGCATGCGGCGATGGCGGTGTGGGACGCTGGCGGTGCGCTGACCATCTACGACTCCACCCAGGGACCGTCCGCCGACCGGGACACGATCGCGGCGGCGCTGGGCCTGCCGGCGGAGTGGGTCCGGGTGGTCTCCCCGCACGTCGGCGGCGCCTTCGGGTCCAAGGGCACCACCCGGCCGCACGCGATCCTGGCCGCGCTCGCGGCGCGGGCCGTGGGCCGCCCGGTGAAGGTAGCGCTGACCCGCCAGCAGATGTTCGACGTCACCGGGTACCGGACCCCGACGATCCAGCGGATGCGCCTCGGCGCGGACCGCGAGGGCCGGCTGACGGCCCTCGTACACGACGTGGTCGAGCAGAGTTCCACCCTGGTCGAGTTCGCTGAGCAGACCGCCACGCCGTCCCGGGTGATGTACGCGGCGCCCGCGCTGCGCACCACGCACCGGCTAGTCCGGCTCGACGTGCCCACCCCGTCCTGGATGCCGGCGCCCGGGGAATGTCCCGGGATGTTCGCGCTCGAATCGGCCATGGATGAGCTGGCGGTCGCGGCGGGCCTCGACCCGGTCGAACTGAGGGTGCGGAACGAGCCGGAGACGGAGCCGGAGAGCGGCCTGCCGTTCAGCTCCCGGAACCTGGTCGGCTGCCTGCGCGAGGGCGCCCGCCGGTTCGGCTGGGAGCACCGTGACCCGCGGCCAGGCCTCCGGCGGGAGGGCCGGTGGCTGGTCGGCACCGGGGTGGCCGCGTCCACCTACCCGGCCCGGCGGCGGCCATCCCAGGCGACCGCCAGCGTGCAGGACGGCGGGTTCGTGGTCCGGATCGCCGCCGCTGACATCGGCACCGGCGCCCGGACGGCGCTGACCCGGATCGCGGCGCAGGCCCTGGACACCTCCGCCGACCAGGTGCGGGTGGAACTGGGCGACAGCGCGCTGCCCACGGCCTCGCTGGCAGGCGGCTCGATGGGCACCAGCTCGTGGGGATCGGCGGTGGTGAAGGCGTGTAAGGCCATGCTCAAGGACGGCCGCACCGGCCGTGCGGACACCACCGAGGACGTCAAGAGCGACAGCGGCTTCGCCCGGCACGCGTTCGGCGCCCAGTTCGCCGAGGTGCGGGTGGACCCCGCGACCGGGGAGGTGCAGGTGCAGCGGCTGCTCGGCGTGTTCGCGGTCGGAAGGGTTATCGATGAGACGCTGGCCCGGTCCCAGCTCATCGGCGGCATGACCATGGGACTGGGCATGGCGCTCATGGAGGAAACCGTGATGGACGAGGAGGCCGGCGGCTTCCTCAACCACGACCTCGCCCAGTACCACATCGCCGCCTGCGCGGACGTGCAGGACATCGACGCCTCGTGGATCAGCGAGGATGATGAGCACCTCAACCCCCTGGGGGCCAAGGGCATCGGCGAGATCGGCATCGTGGGCACGGCGGCTGCCGTGGCCAGCGCCGTCTACCACGCCACCGGGCGCCGGATCCGCGACCTGCCGATCACCCCCGCGAAACTCCTCGGCTAGCAGCACGAAGCCCCTGCACTGGCGCCGCCAGGCTCCTGCTCCGGTTCCAGAGAGCAAGCTGAAGAAAGTTCGCAGGTCAATGGCCGGTGCCGGCGGCGGAGGCCGGTGGCGGAGGCCGGTGGCGGAGGCCGGTGGCGGAGGCCGGTGGCGGAGGCCGGTGGCGGAGGCCGGTGGCGGAGGCCGGTGGCGGAGGCCGGTGGCGGAGGCCGGTGGCGGAGGCCGGTGGCGGAGGCCGGTGGCGGAGGCCGGTGGCGGAGGCCGGTGGCGGAGGCCGGTGGCGGCGGGCCGGGTCCTGGCTCGGGGTCCAGCCCCGACAGGGTGGTACCGGCGGCCTGGTCCCCCGGGAGCGTTGGCGGGCCCGGCGCGGCCAGGCCCGCCCGCTCAGTCCACGACCGAACCGCAGGTGATATTGAGCGCGGTCGCGGTCATGCTGCGGGCGTAGTCGGAGGCAGCGAACGCGGCGACGTGACCGACGTCGGCGAGCGTCGCCGCCCGGCCGAGCATGGTCCGGCCCTCGATGTCCTCGACGATGGCCTGGCGCCCCTCGAACCCGTCGGGCAGCGTCTCGGTGATCCCGCCGGTCTGCAGGGTCAGCACGCGGATCCCGTACGGACCGAGCTCGCAGGCCAGCGCGCGGCGCAGCGACTCGAGGGCACCGAACGCGACCTGCAGCCCGCCGAGCCGCGGCATCGGGTCTCCGTACCCGCCGAACATCAGGATCACCCCGGAACGCTGCCTGATCATGTGGCGCGCCGCGGCCTGCGCGGTGAGGAACGTGGACCGCAGCGCGGTGTGCACCGGCCGCTCGAAGTCATCGAAGCCCATCTCGGCGAGGGGCGTGCCCTGCACGTCGCCGTGCGAGATCACGTTGATGGAAATGTCGAGGTGGCCGGCCCGGGCGGCCACCGCGTCGGCGTGCGCGGCCACCGCGGCCTCGTCCAGGGCGTCGAGTGGCGCGGTCTCGGCGGCGCCGCCCGCCGCGCGGATGTCCGCGGCCACCACGTCCAGCGGGGCAGCGGTCCGCCCGGCCAGGTGGACAGTGGCGCCCTCACGGGCGAACACGCGGGCCACGGCCCCGCCGATCGCGCCGCCACCGCCGTACACAACGGCTTGCTTGCCCTGAAGCAACACGTCATTCCCCCTTGCTGCCCGTGGCGGTGCTGCCTGCGGCCGTGCCGGCCGCGGCGGTGCCGGCCGCGGCGGTGCTGGCCGTGGCGGTGCTGCCTGCGGTGCTGCCCGCGGTCGCCCTGCCCGCGGCGGCCTCGGCGGTGACCAGTTCATTCAGCCGCTGCATGGAGTCGCGGACGCCGTCCTCCATCCCGGATTCCACGTAACCGTCCCGGTCGCCGACCGACTGGAAGACGGTGTTCTGCCGGAGCGTGGTGGTGCCGTCGTGTTCCTCGAACGTGATCGTGTTCAGGCAGACGTGCCCCGGCATGCGCTCGTACTCCAGGGTCTGGACGATGCCATCCGGTGATGGGGTCCCGTGGTACACCCCGTGAAAGACGTGCGCCTCACCGTCGGGCTGGTGATGGGTGTAGCGCCAGATGCCGCCGTCCCGGGCGTCGAGCCGGTCCACCGTCATCCGCACCGTGCGCGGGCCGAGCCACTGGGCGAGCAACTGCGGGTCGGTATGGGCGCGGAAGAGCAGGTCCCGGGGAGCGCGGAAGTCCCTGGTGATCACGATCTGCGGCTGCCCGGGGTCCGCGACGATGTCAGTCTTAGTCATGAGGCGTCCTTCCCTGTGTCCGTGAGCCCGGTGGCCGGCCCGCCTGGCGGCACCGCCGGCACCCCGCCCGGCGGCTCGTCCTGCAGAGCCGCGAGCAGCTCGTCGAGCCGGTCGTGGCTCTCCTGCCAGTACTCCCGGTAGCGGGCCAGCCACCGGGTCGCGTCCCGCAGCGGCCGTGCTTCGAGATGGCTGAGCCGGGCGGTGGCCCGGCGGGTGCGCGAGATGAGCCCGGCGTGCTCGAGCACCTTGAGGTGGCGGGAGATGGCCGGCTGGGACACGGTGAACGGGGCAGCCAGCTCGGCCACGGTCGCGTCACCGGCCGCCAGCCGGGCCAGGATCGCCCGGCGGGTGGGATCGGCGAGCGCCCCGAACACGGTGCTGAGCCTGTCCTCTTCCGGGGCCAGCATCGCTTTCATAACCACCTCATTCTGAAACAAGAGGGTTATAGAATGCAGGGCACCACCCCGCTGTGTCAAGCTGCCCCGGGAGCCCCAGAGCTCCCGGAACCAGAGCCCTCAGAACCCAGAGGTCCCAGAACCCAGCTCTCTCAGAACCACCGGGATCGCCGAGCATTTCGGTGCGCTGGCCGAGCTCCGCGACGCCGGGCTCATCCGTAATCTGGGCGTTTCCAACGTCAGGCCCGCGCATCTCGCCCAGGCCCAGGCCATCGCACCGGTGGTGTGCGTGCAGAACCGCTATGGAGTCGGCGCGCCGCCCGAGGCGGGTGAGTTCCTCTGGGCCTGCGGGGAGCAGGGGATCGCGTTCGTGCCGTTCTTCGCGATCGCCGGCGACGCGCGGGAGAGCCGGCTGGACGGCACCGACCACGACGCTGTCCTCGCCGTCGCGGAAGCCCACGGCGTCACGCAAGCGCAGGTCCGGCTGGCCTGGACGCTGCAGCAGGGCCCGCACGTGCTGGCCATCCCCGGCACGGGCAACCCCGAGCACCTGGCCGCCAACGTGGCGGCCGCCGCACTCCGCCTGTCGCCCGGCGAGATGGCCCGCCTGGAATCCATCTCCTGACCCGGCGCCCCCCGATCCAGCACACAGGACGTGGGTGGCGATCGCCCGGTCGCTGGTCAAGGATCCGAAGGTGACTCGTGCTGGCCGCCGGTCGGCTCGTCCAGGCCTCGCGGGCGCCCGCAGGCGGCTTCGTCGCGCTTCGCTCACGGTCAGGTGGTTTGGGCTAGCATCCTCCGGAAGACCGCTTGAGCAAGGGGCGCAGCGATGAGGTTCTACGGCGAGATGAGAGTCCAGGGCGGCGGTCCCCTCGACGGCTCCCGTTTCGACGCGCTCGCCTACGCGCTGGCCGAGATCGAGGAGACCGACCCGGCGATTGAGGACGTGGACCTGACCTCCTCGCTCGCCCAGGGCTGGGTGACCGCGTCGATGACGATCACCCAGGAGAACCTGGAACTCGCGGTCGCCAAGCTCATCGCCACGGTGCGGGCCGCCATTTACCCGAATGGCGACCATTCGGGGGGCTGGCAGTTCCTGACCGAGACCGCCGGCCTTTCCGTGCACCCGGCGAAGGATCGCGCGGGAATGAGCGCTTCCGACCAGGCAGCCTCGCCCGGCCCGCCGGCGGCGTTTGGCACACCGGCCGCGCCGGGCACCGCGGCGCCATCCGGTGCGCCCGCCCCCCCAGCCCCCGCCGCCCCGGCCGGCCCGGCCAGCCCGGCTGGACTCAGGGTCCCGGCTGGACTCAGCGTCCCGGGCGGACGCGCTGTCACGGCCGGATGCCCCGGTGTCGCTCTGGCAGTGACCAGAGTTTCCCGGGCCTGACCGGTTTCCGGGCGAAAGGACCGGGGAGCCGTTCGGTGACGCCCGTGCCGATGCGCAACCGTGACCAACCGTTTTCAGCCAATGGTCAGGTTCCGGCGTCTTAGCAGGTGACGAGGGGGTCCAGCCCCTGCTGGAAGGAGTCACCTGATGAGGCTTACTCGCATGCGGATCGCCGTGGCCGCCGGGCTGCTGGCGCTGTCCGGGACCGTCACGGCCACCGCGCTGGCAGTCGCCCCGGCGTCGGCCGGGTCCACCCCGGTGGTGATGGTCAACTGCGCCGGCCACGGAATGGTCCGGCCAGGCGGCTACGACGTCGGCTGCACCGCCAACGAGCTGCTGCGCTCGCTGCACTGGCAGACGTGGCGCGGCACCGCCTACGGCAACGGCGTGCTCAAGGTCGACGACTGCACGCCGACCTGCGCGCAGGGCAAGTACATCGACTACCCGATCCTGACCGTGCTGTGGCGGCCGATGGCGTGGGCCGGGCACCCGGGGCACCGTTACTTCACCCGGATGACGTGGATCTTCACCGGGAAGCGCCCCGCCCACGCGCGGGCCGCCCAGACCCTCACCCTTCCCGCCCGCTAATCCTGCTCCCGGCGCCCGCTGGGGCCGGACCTCGTGGTGCATTGTGCGTCGCCGAGGACGCACAATGCACCACGATCATGGGATCGCGGGCCCCCGGGGCACCCGCGGCGGGTCCGCCGACCCGCCGTTAGCGCGGGGTGATGGGGCGGTAATGCGTCGTGAGGCGGCCGTCGTCGCCGAGGACGTGGTAGGCCACGGCCGGGGGCGCCTGGAAGTCGGCGCCGTCGCGCTCCTCCCAGGGCAGCGCGCTGGTGGAGACCACGCCGGGCGCGGCCAGCAGCGGCCGGCCCGCGAACGTGGTCGCGGCCGCGCTGTGCGCGTGCCCGCAGAGCACCGCGACCACCTGGGGATGCCGCTCGATCACGGCGGCCAGCCGGTCCTCGCCGGAGAGCCGGATCACGTCGCTGGTCTCGGTGTGCAGCGGCACGGGCTGATGGTGGAAGACCACGAACGCCGGGGTGACCGGGTCCGCGCCGAGTTCGGTGTCCAGCCAGGCCAGGGTTTCGTCCGTGAGATACCCGTCGTCATGGTCAGGGATGGTGGAATCGCACAGCACGAAGACGGCCCCGGCCATCCGGTGTACCTGGTTGATGGGCATGTCACCCTCGCTGCCGAGCAGCACGCGGCGGAAGGCGGCCCGCTCGTCGTGGTTGCCCGGGCAGAACAGCACGGGCCACGGCCCGGCCAGGACCGAGCGGGCCTGCTCGTACTCACTGGGCAGGCCGTGATCGGCGATGTCCCCGGTGACCAGCACCGCGTCCAGCGGCGCCCGGCCGGCGGCCAGGCTGGCCATGACCGCGCGGGCCCGGGCGGCCCGGGGCTGGCCGCCGTCCAGATGCGTGTCACTCAGCTGCGCGAAAACGATCATGTTGTATCGCTCCAGGGGGCGTGCTGCGGCCGGGATCAGTCAGGTGCTCAGGCCCTCAGGTCGGCGTCAGCGCGGCGCCAGGCGGCCAGCGCCGTCTCGATATCCTGTGCGGTCACGTCGGCGTGGGTGAGCATCCGCAACCGCCCGGGGACGAGCGTGACCCGGACCCCGTGCGCGGCCAGCCGCCGCTCCCATTCGCGGGGTGAGTGGCCGCTGCGGCTGACATCGACGAACACGATGTTGGTCACGACGGCGGCCAGGTCCACGCCGTCCGGCACGATCTCGGCGATCCCTTCAGCCAGCCGCCGGGCGTGGGCGTGATCCTCGGCGAGCCGCCCCGGCCCGTCCCGCATCGCGATCAGGCCGGCCGCGGCCATCATCCCCGCCTGACGCCACGCGCCGCCCAGGAGGACCTTCAGCCGGCGGGCCTCCCGGATGAATTCGCGTTCCCCGCACAGCAGCGACCCGACCGGAGCCCCCAGTCCCTTGGACAGGCAGAACATCAGCGCATCCACGTGCCCGGCGTAGTCGGCCACCCTGGCGCCGGTCACGGTGCAGGCGTTGAAGATACGCGCGCCGTCGAGGTAGAGGGGGGTACCCCAGCCGGCGCATACCTTGCCGATAGCCGCCAGGTCACCCACGGGCAGCACCGACCCGCCGCCGAGCTGGTGGGTGTTCTCGATCGCGACCAGATCCACCTGGTCTACGTCGTACGGATCGGGTTCCAGCGCGGCCGCTACCTGGTCGGCGGACAGCAGCCCATACCGGCGGGCCGGGATCCGGCGGAACGCGATCCCGGAGAGGGTGGCCGCGGAAGGCGCCTCGGTCCCGCCGACGTGAGCGGTGGCCTCGCAGGCCACGAACCGCCCGGGCCGGACGAACGCGTGCATGGCGATCTGGTTGCACAGCGTCCCGGTCGGCAGGTACAGCGCGGCCTCCTTACCGGCCAGCTCCGCGGCGGCGTCCTGGAGCCGGTTGACGGTCGGGTCGTCGCCGTACCAGTCGTCGCCCACCTCGGCGTCGGCCACGGCCCGCCGCATGGCGGCCGAGGGCCTGGTCACCGTGTCCGAGCGAAGGTCAACGTAGCTGTCCGTGTCGGCGCTCATCTCTGTCCCTTCTGGCGGCCTCGGTCCTGCCGGGCACCGCGCACGACTCTAGGAGAAGGCTGGATCGGGATTAAGATCCAATTCTGCGCCATTGGGCTGGATCACTTGGGGAGTGGACTTCCTCCTGTGCGCGACGCTGGCCCGCTGGCCCACGATGGCTGGCCGGTCCGCGGACTTTACAGTGGGCGACGTGGACCGTCAGCCCGCGGCAGGCCCCGCCGCCCTGGTGGCTTCGCTGGAGGGTGTCGCCAGTACCGGGCTGGCCGTCGCCGCCGTCCGGGCCCAGGAGACCGCCCGCCCCGACCGGCTCTTCGCCGACCCGCTGGCCGCGAGGTTCGCGGAAGCGGGCGGGCTGGACCCGGATTCGCCGCCCCGGCAGGCGGGCGGCCGCGCTCAGGGTGTGGGTAGTGGGCCGCACCGTGTTCCTGGACACCCTGCTGGCCGAGGCCGCCCGGCAGGGCTGCCGCCAGGTCGTGCTGCTCGGCGCCGGGTTCGACGCGAGGGCGTTCCGGCTGCCCTGGCCGCCGGGCACCCGGTGCTTCGAGGTGGACACCCCCCACGTGCTCGGCCCAAAGGACGAGGTGCTCGCCGCGGCGCACGCCACGCCCGCCTGCGAGCGGATCGTGGTGCCCTGCGACCTGCGGGACGGCTGGCCGGCCGCGCTGCGCGCCGCGGGCCTGGACCCGGCGCGCCCGACCGCGTGGATCGCCGAGGGCCTGCTCGTCTACCTGTCCCCGGCGGACGTGGACCGGCTGCTGGACACGGTCACCTGGCTCTCGGCCCCGGGCAGCTGGCTGGGGCTGACCATGACCACCCGGGACCCGGGCGAGCTCGCGGGCACGCGGCTGGCGGCGTTGCGGCGATCCCGGACTCCCGACGACCCGGCCGGCTGGCTGGCCGGGCACGGGTGGGCCGCGGACGTCTCGGATCTGCGCCAGGTGCTCCGCGCCCACGGCCGCCCGCTCCCCGATCGCCCCGGGCAGGGGGACGGGGCCCGGCCCAAGGCGCTGCTGATCCGGGCGACCCTGGACTACGCCGGCGCCCGCCCCGCCGCCGGCCACGGCCGGGCCGCCCCGGCCACGGCCGGCCCGGATGGCGGCAGCCCGGCCCCGGCAGGCCCGGGCGGCGGCGGCCCGGACGATGACCGGGAGGACACGCCCCGGAACCCGCAGGCGTCCCCACGGCGGCCGGCGGCACCGGCCCGGCAGGCGAGAGGGCCTAGGCGGCGGGACCAGGGGGCGACGGTCCTCGTTGCGGACCTTGGGTTCCCGGCCCTGCTGTCGCAGGCTCTCGTCGCGTTCACGATCGAGTTCGACAACGAATCGGAGCGTCAGCTCCCCCACCGGACGACCTGGGGCCTGGCGGCGGGCTCTGGGCGGGGGCCGTGGCTGGTGTCGCTGGCCATGTGGGCGAACTTCCTGCGGTTCCTGCCCGCCGGCGGGGTTCCGCTGCGCGATGTAGCGGACCTGGTCCCGCTGGTCAACCTCGCAGGGCTGGAGCGGTGGGGCTACGTCCAGGTCGGCGGCGGTCCCGCCAGCGGCAGGCGAGCCACGCCCCGCCGGGACGCGATCGTCCGGCCCACCACCTGGGGCCTGCGGGCCCAGGAACTCTTCGGGCCGCTGGCAGGCGTGATCGGGGAGCGCTGGCGGGAACGGTTCGGCGCGGCCGTGATCGACCAGCTCACCGGCGCGCTGCGGGCCGTCGGCAGGCCCGCCCGGTGATGAGTCGGCAGGCGTTCCTGCCGGTCTCCGGGGTCCGCCGGGGCGAGCCGGGCCGGGAACCGCCCGCCGTCTCGCCGCGGCACCGCGTGCCCGGCGCGGACCTGCCCACCCTGCTGTCCCGGGCGTTGATGAGCTTCCGCGCGGAGTTCGAGCACGACTCGGCGCTGTCCCTCCCGGTCAGCGCCAACATGCTGCGGGTCCTCAGCGCGGGCGGGGTCGCGCTGCGCGACGTGCCGCGCCGCGCCGGGGTATCCCGGGAGGCGGTCAGCCTCTGCGCCGGGCTGCTGGAACGGGAGGGTTACGCGGTGACCGGGCCCGGCCCGGCGGGCGGCCGCGGCCGGCACGTGGGTCTCACCCCGCGCGGCGAGCAGGCCCAGGCCGCGTATCACCGGGTGGCGGGCAGCATCGCCGACGCCTGGCGGGCGCAGTTCGGGGATGGCGTCATCGACGGGCTGGCCGGGGCGTTGCGGGCCCTGTACACCATGCCGGACGGCGGCCCGGCGCCCCGCCGGAGGGTGCCCGGACGGCGGCCCGGCGCCCCGCCGGAGGGTGCCCCGGACGGCGGCCCCGGTGCCCCGCCGGAGGATGCCCCGGACGGCGGCCCCGGCGCCCGCCGGAGGGCGTCCCGGTCGGCCCGGTCGGCCCGGGCGCCCCAGCGGATGGGCACGACCGGCCGCCGCTGATCTCGGCCGGGCTGGTGCCGTACCCCGGCGGCTGGCGGGCGCACCCGCCCTACCTGCGGCTGACCCAGGCCATGATCGCCGATCCGGCCGGGACCCTCCCCCACTACCCGATGGTGTCGCACCGCGGCGGCTACCCCGACGGCAGCTAACCCTGTGGAAAAGTGTTAACAGTTCAGATCCGGCCCCCTATAGGGGGTCCTAATCGAACTGTTAACCGGGATCGGGCCCCAGGTGATCGTGTGGGGGGGAAGGCTGGCCCGGTACGGCACGGGGCAGCTGCGCGTAGTGGCTGGGGAGCAGTTGGGTGCTGATCACTGATACCTGCGAAGAGCACATCGCGCGGCGGGGATGGTCCGGCCCTTTACCTGGGCGGTGTTGGCGGCAGCCCAGCGAGGTCAGTCCAGGGTGAAGTAGTCGGGGCTGGGGTAGACGCCGGTGAGCTGCTTGCGGCGCTGCATGAGCAGGTCGTTGAGCAGGCTGGAGGCGCCGATCCTGAACAGCGCCGGGGTGAGCCACTCCGGCCCGGCGGTCTCCTTGACCAGGACCAGGTAGCGGACCGCGTCCTTGGCGGTGCGCACCCCGCCGGCCACCTTCACCCCGACCCGGCGCCCGGTGGCCGCCGCGAAGCCGGCCACGGCGCCCAGCATGACCAGCGTGACCGGCGGGGTCGCGGCCGGCGAGACCTTCCCGGTGGAGGTCTTGATGAAGTCGGCGCCGGACAGCATGGCCAGCCACGAGGCCCGGGCCACGTTGTCCAGGGTGGCCAGCTCCCCGGTCTCCAGGATGACCTTGAGATGGGCCGGGCCGCAGGCCTCGCGGACGGCCCGGATCTCCTCGGCGACCTGCCCGTACCGGCCAGCCAGGAACGCGCCCCGGTCGATCACCATGTCGACCTCGTCGGCGCCCGCCTCGACCGCGTCAGCCACGTCGGCCAGCTTGACCGCCAGCGAGGCGCGGCCGGACGGGAACGCGGTGGCCACCGAGGCGACCTTCACGTCGCTGCCGGCCAGCGCGCCGCGGGCCACCCTGACCAGGTCGGGGTAGACGCACACGGCGGCGACAGGCGGCACGGCCTGGTCGGCGGGGTCGGGCTGGCGGGCCTTGGCGCACAGACCGCGGACCTTGCCCGGGGTGTCCGCGCCCTCCAGCGTGGTCAGGTCGACCATGCGGACCGCGGCGTCCAGCGCCCACAGCTTGGCGTCCTTCTTGATGGACCGGGTGGCCAGGGTCGCGGCCCGCTGGACGGCGCCCACCTGGTCCACGCCGGGCAGCCCGTGCAGCAGCTGGCGCAGCGCCGCGTCCGAGGTGCCCACGTCCGCCGCGCTGATCACGCCAGCACCGGGGACGGCCGCCTCGGCGGCCAGGCCCACCGCGGGGGCCGACGCTGTGCTTTCCGTGCTCACCATGGGACCCCTCACCGGCGCCCGGGGACCCGGACCACGGCGTTACTCGCGGCCCGGGCGGTCGCAAATCCTGGCTTGATCACCGTGTTGATGATCTGGAGCCGCTCGTCGAAGTGCGCGAACGCGCTCTTCATCGCGTTGATCGTGAGCCATTCGAAGTCGGACCAGCCGTACCCGAACGCCTCGCCGAGCAGCGCGAACTCCGAGGACAGGCTCACCCCGCTCATCAGCCGGTTGTCGGTGTTCACGGTGACCCGGAAGGACATCTGGCGCAGCAGCCCGATCGGGTGCGCCTCGATGGACGGGGCCGCCCCGGTCTGCACGTTCGACGAGGGGCACATCTCCAGCGGCGTCCGGCGGTCCCGGACGTAGCTGGCCAGGCGGCCCAGCAAGGCGTGGCCGTCCGCGCCGATCCGGATGTCGTCCACGATCCGCACGCCGTGGCCGAGGCGCTCGGCCCCGCACCATTGGAGTGCCTCCCAGATGGACGGGAGCCCGAACCCTTCCCCGGCGTGGATGGTGATGTGGAAGTTCTCCCGGGCCACGTACTGGAACGCGTCCAGGTGCCGGGTGGGCGGGCTGCCCGCCTCGGCGCCGGCGATGTCGAAGCCGACCACGCCCTCGTCGCGGTGCCGCACCGCGAGCTCGGCGATCTCCAGCGACCGCGCGGCGGTGCGCATCGCGGTGAGCAGCGCGTACACGGCGATCCCCCGTCCGGCGCTGCCGATCCGGAAGCCTTCCAGCACCGCGCTGACCACCTGCTCCAGGGTGAGTCCCCCGGCCACATGCAGTTCGGGGGCGAAGCGCACCTCGGCGTACACGATCCCGTCGGCGGCGAGGTCCTCCGCGCACTCCGCCGCCACCCGGATCAGCGCGTCACGGGTCTGCATCACCGCGACCGTGTGCTGGAACGCGTCCAGGTAGTACTTCAGGTGGCCGCGGTGCGCGCCGCGGCGCAGCCACTGCTCGACCTCGGCCACGTCCTGGGACGGCAGCTGGTCGTAACCGATCTCCCGGGCCAGTTCCACCACCGTGGATGCCCGCAGGCCGCCATCCAGGTGGTCGTGCAGCAGCACCTTGGGAACGGCCCTGATCTCCTCGAATGTCGGAGCCATCCCCCCATTGTCACAGATGATCGATGACGAGCGGCGCGACCTCGGGCGGCTGGTCCCCGACCGTCGCCGCACCGGCCAGCGCAGCGGCGGCCCGCCCGAACCGGGATTCGTCGTCGGTCAGGAGTTCCAGCAGCGGCTGGGCCTGCTCGACCCGGTCCCCCGGCTTGGCCAGGCACCGCACGCCGGCCGCCGGGCTGACCGGGTCCTCCTTGACCGCGCGCCCGGCCCCGAGCCGCCAGGCGGCCACCCCGACGGCCCGGGCGTCGAGCCGCTCCAGCCAGCCGGACGCCGGGGCCGGCAGTACCTGCCGCGTGTGCCGGGCCGCGGGCAGCGGCGCGTCGGGGTCACCTCCCTGGGCGCGGATCATCGCCCGGTAGGTGTCCAGCGCGCGGCCCCCGGCCAGCGCCGCGGCCGGGTCAGCGTCGATGCCGGCCAGCCGGAGCATCTCCCGGGCCAGGGCCAGGGTCACCTCGACCAGGTCAGGCGGGCCCTCGCCGCGCAGCGTCGCCACGGCCTCCTCGACCTCGACCGCGTTGCCCACCGCCCGCCCGAGCGGCGTGTCCATCCGGGTCAGCAGCGCCGAGGTGGCCACGCCGTGCTCCCCACCGAGCGTGACCATGGTCTGGGCGAGCAGGCGGGCCTGCGTCTCCTCGCGCATGAAGGCCCCGCTGCCCACCTTCACGTCGAGCACCAGCGCCGCCGTGCCCTCAGCGATCTTCTTGGACATGATGGAGCTGGCGATCAGCGGGATCGACTCCACGGTGCCGGTCACGTCCCGCAGCGCGTAGAGGCGCCGGTCGGCGGGGGCCAGGCCGGGCCCGGCCGCGCAGATCACGCAGCCAGCCGTCTGCAGCACCGCGCGTATCTCGTCGTTCCGCAACGAGGACCGCCACCCGCTGATGGCTTCCAGCTTGTCCAGGGTGCCTCCGGTGTGGCCGAGACCGCGCCCGGACAGTTGCGGGACCGCGGCTCCGCAACTGGCCACCAGCGGCGCGAGGATCAGCGACACCTTGTCGCCGACGCCGCCGGTGGAATGCTTGTCCACCGTGGGGCGGCCCACCCCGGACAGGTCCAGCCGCTCCCCCGAATCGATCATGGCCGCGGTCCAGGTGCGCAGCTCGGCGGTATCCAGGCCCTGGAAGTAGATGGCCATGAGGAGGGCGGACATCTGCTCGTCGGGGATGGCGCCGGCGGCGCCGGTCAGGTAGCGCTCGAACAGCCAGCGGATCTGGCTGTCGGTCAGCCGCTGCCCGTCCCGCTTGGCCCGGATCACCTCCACCGCGTCGTGGTCGGATGCGGTGACCTCGGGGACGGCCGCCTCGGGCACGGCCGGCTCGGGAGCAGTGGCCTCGGGGGCGTGGCCTCAGGGGCGGAGGGGCCGTTTGCGCCCGGCTGCGTCACGGTGGCCACGCGCCCGGCGGACCCGGGGGCGGCGGGTCCGCGTGCGCCGGGCCGGGGGCGCCGGGGTCAGTCACGCCGGGGTCAGTCACGGCGGGCGCTGAGGTCGGTGCCGGTGAACGCGCCGGGCAGCAGCTCACCGAGCTCCCGCGGGCCGGCCTCGGTGTCCAGCAGCAGGCCCGGGCCGCCCGCCTCCAGCAGCAGCTGCCGGCACCGCCCGCACGGCACCAGCGGCTCACCGTCCCCGGCCACCACGCTGACCGCGGCGAGCCTGCCGCCGCCGGTCGCGTGGAGCGCACTGACCAGCCCGCACTCGGCGCACAGGGTGAGCCCGAACGAGGCGTTCTCGACGTTGCAGCCGGTGATCACCCGCCCGTCGTCGGCCTGGCCCGCCGCCCCGACCCGCAACCGCGAATACGGCGCGTAGGCCCGTCCCGCCACGTCTGTGGCCGCGGCCCGCAACTGCGCCCAGTCGATCGTCACGCCCTGCCTCCGAGTCTGCGGATCATGCCCGCGCACGACGCTAGCAGGCACCCCCAGGAGGCCCGGGTGACCGCCGCCCCGGCCCGGGGTCTGTGGACGCCCTACGACTCGGAGTCGTAGCGGAAGCCCCCGCGGAAGCGGCGGAACAGCCCGCCGTCATGCATCAGCGGCTTACCCGGCGGCGGGGCCGAGGGGCGCTCCCGCCCGACCGGCTGGTCGTAGTCGGCCCGGGCGATGGCGTCCACGACCTGGTCATCGTCGAAATCCTCCGAGCCAGGGATCTCCGGAACGAAGCCGACGAGGTCCCCGTCGAGCAGCACCTCGGCCTCCAGGGACGCGGTGCCCTCGTTGCCCCAGATCGCCTCGCGGCGGTCGGCAAGCACGACGCGCACCCCGTAGATATCAATCCCCGCGTTCTCCAGGTGCGCGTCGATGCCGCGATCCCGCAGCGCGTCCGCGACCCGCCGGGCCCGGTTCTCATCCATCGCCCCAATGTACCGGCGGCGCCTCCGGCGGGTTGTCCCCGGTCACGGCGCGCCCGGGGTGGATTTCGATTTGGCAACGGGACGGCTGCGGCCGCCTGTCACGGCTTCCCTGGACCGCCCACCAGGTCTAGCCTGCGGGCATCCCAGAGCGGGGCTTTTGGGATCTTCCAATCCCCCGTGCACCGGGCGGAATGAGGGGGCCACCGGCAGCCCTGCGGGTGGCGAGACCCACCCTCCGGGGCGACGGCCATGGCCGCACCGGATGAGCAGGCGGTGTCAGCCGCCCCGGATCAGGAGGTACTCGTGAGACGTACGGTCCCGGCCATCGCGGCGCTTGGCGCGCTGGCGCTGCTCGCCGCGGCGTGTGGCAGCAGCACATCCGGCCCGTCTGGCTCGTCGTCGGGCAGCGCATCCGCCAGCGCGTCCACGGCCAGCTTCAAGGGCTGCATGGTCACCGACACCGGCGGCATCGACGACCGGTCGTTCAACGCGTCGGCGTGGCAGGGCATGCAGCAGGCGCAGACGGCGGACCCGGGCGGCGTCTCGGTGAAGTACCTGCAGTCCAGCTCGCAGAGCGACTACGTGCCGAACATCAACGCGTTCATCGGGCAGAAGTGCGGGATCATCGTGACCGTCGGCTTCCTGATGGGCACCGCGACGCAGAACGCGGCCAAGGCGCACGCGAGCTCAGAAGTTCGCGATCGTGGACTACACCTACACGCCGCCGCTGAAGAACGTGAACGCGCTGCTGTTCAACACCGTCCAGGACGGCTTCCTCGGTGGCTACCTGGCCGCCGGTATGACCAAGACCGGGAAGGTGGCGACGTTCGGCGGGCAGAAGCTGCCCACGGTCACCATCTACATGGACGGCTTCTGGGACGGCGTGCAGTACTACAATCCAGCAGCACCACACGAACGTGAAGGTGCTCGGCTGGAGCGAGAAGACGCAGAACGGGAACTTCACCGGCGACTTCACCAACCAGACCAAGGGCCTGACGCTGACCAACACGTTCATCCAGGAAGGCGCGGACATCATCTTCCCGGTCGCCGGGAACGTCGGCCTGGGCGCGGCCAAGGCCGTGCAGACCGCGGACCAGCAGGGCCACAACGTCAACATGATGTGGGTGGACACCGACGGCTGCGTGAGCGCCTCGCAGTACTGCAAGTACTTCATCACCAGCGTGATGAAGGGCATCCAGACGGCGGTGAAGACCGCGGTGCTGGGCGCGGCGCACGGCACGTTCAAGGGCGGCAACTACATCGGCACGCTGGCCAACGGCGGGGTGGCGCTCGCCCCGTACCACGACTTCGCGGCCAAGGTCCCGGCTGCGCTCCAGTCGGAGCTGGCCACCGTGAAGGCAGGTATCGAGAACGGCACCATCAAGACGCCCACCAGGAGCCCGGTGTAACCCGGCCCGGTAGGTTTGGCTGCGCGTGACCCGGGCGGACGCCCCGCCCGGGTCACGCGCAGCGCCGTGCAGCCCGGTGCCTGGGGAGGCGGTCGGTGAAGCTTGAGCTGAAGGGGATCACGAAGCGCTACGGCAGCCTCGTGGCCAACGACCACATCGACCTGACCGTGGAACCGGGCCAGATCCACGCGCTGCTCGGCGAGAACGGCGCCGGCAAGACCACCCTGATGAACGTCCTGTACGGGCTGGCGCAGCCGGACGAGGGCGAGATCCTGATCGACGGCCAGCCGCAGGACCTCGGCTCGCCCAGCCACGCGATCCGGGCCGGCATCGGCATGGTGCACCAGCACTTCATGCTGGTCCCGGTGTTCACCGTGGCCGAGAACGTCACGCTCGGCATGGAGCGCACCCGCGCGCTCGGCCTGATCGACCGGCGGCGGACCCGCCGGGACGTGCGCGAGCTGTCCGAGCGTTACGGCCTGCAGGTCAACCCGGATGCGCTGGTCGAAGACCTGCCCGTCGGCGTGCAGCAGCGGGTCGAGATCGTCAAGGCCCTCCTCCGGGAAGCCAACGTGCTCATCCTGGACGAGCCCACCTCGGTGCTCACCCCGGGTGAGACCGAGGAACTGTTCCGGATCATGCGGGACCTGCGGACCGGCGGCCGGTCCCTCGTGTTCATCTCGCACAAGCTCAAAGAGGTCCAGGAGATCGCCGACACCATCACGGTCATCCGCCGCGGCCGGGTAGTCGGGCAGCGCCCCCCCACCGCGAGCGACGCCGAGCTGGCCTCGCTGATGGTCGGCCGGTCGGTGCAGCTCCGGGTGACCAAGCCGCCCGCCAAGCCCGGCGCGGCCCTGCTCGACGTGCAGGATCTCACCGTGGCCAACGAGGAAGGACAGCCCGCCCTGGACTCGGTGTCCTTCCAGGTACGGGCGGGCGAGATCCTCGGGGTAGCCGGGGTACAGGGGAATGGGCAGACCGAGCTGTGCGAGGCCCTGATCGGCCTGCAGCCGGCCGTCAGCGGGTCGGTGCGGCTCGACGGCCGCGACCTCACCCACGCCACCCCCCGGCAGCGGCTGCGCGCCGGACTCGGCTACATACCCGAGGACCGCCAGGAAGATGGCCTGGTGGCGGGGTTCTCGGTGGGCGACAACCTCGTCCTGGACGTGTACAACCAGCCGCCGTACGCCTCCGGAATCGCGCTGAACCTCGGCGCGATCAACGAAACCGCGGCCGAGCGGGTGGCAGACTTCGACATCCGCACCACGTCCACCGCGACCCCGGTGGGCACCTTGTCCGGCGGCAACCAGCAGAAGGTGATCCTGGCCCGCGAGATCGGGCGCGAGGTCCGGCTGCTGGTGGCCAGCCAGCCCACCCGCGGGCTGGACGTGGGCTCCATCGAGTTCGTGCACCGGCGCATCGTCGAGCAGCGGGACCAGGGCCTGGGGGTGCTGCTCATCTCCTCGGAGCTGGATGAGATCTACGCCCTGTCTGACCGGATCGCGGTCATGTACGAGGGGAAGATCACCGGGTTCCGTGACCCGGACGTTCCCGCGGAGGAGCTCGGCATGCTGATGGCCGGCGCGACCGACGCCGATGCTGCCGCGTCCCGGCACGGCGGGGTTGCGGGCGGAGAGGCGGCGGAGGAGGTCGGGCTGATGGAAGCCGGGCTGCTCGGCGTGGGCCTGGCCGGCGCCGGGGACGGCCACGGCCCGGCGGATGAAGAGCCGGCCGGGGACGCCGGTAGTAGTGACGGCGACGGCAGCGGCGGCGGCCCAGCGGACGGAAGTGGAGCGGAGCCGGAATGAGCGAGCCACCAGCAGCCCCGCCACCCGCCGCCGAGCCGCCCGCGGCCGGGCCTGCCACCGGCGAGGCTCCTGCCGGGGCAGGCCCTGCCGCTCCCCGCGGGCGGGGCCAGTTCAGCCGGGCCGTCCTCGACGCCATCCTCGAGGGCAACTCCGTGGTGGTCACGGTGCTGGCCATCGCGGTGGCCATGGTGCTCGGCGGCCTGCTCATCGCGTTCACCTCCCCGGCCGTGCTGCACGCCTGGGGGTCGTTCTTCGCCAACCCGGGCTATGCCATCACCCTGGCCTGGGACACCGCCGTGAGCGCCTACGTGGCCATGTTCGAGGGCGCGATCATCAACCCGCACACGGTCGCGGCCGTCTTCCACCAGGCGTCGCTGGCCACCGCACTGCACGACGGCTACGTCAGCGCGGTGTTCAACCCGCTCTCGGAGACCGCGGTCAATGCCACGCCGCTGATCCTCACCGGCCTGTCGGTGGGCCTTGCCTTCCGGGCGGGCCTGTTCAACATCGGCGCCGCGGGCCAGTGGATCGGCGGTGCCATCGTGGCCACCTGGCTGGGCTTCGGGGTGAGCCTGCCGCCCGTCATCCACGTGGTGGTCTGCGTGATCGGCGGCTTCGTCGGCGGTGCGGTCCTGGGCTGGATCGTCGGTGAGCTGAAGGCCCGGACCGGGGCGCACGAAGTCGTCGTCACGATCATGCTCAATTACGTCATGTACTACTTTCTGGCCTACCTCCTGGGCACCAGCGTGATGCAGCAGCCGGGCCGGACCGACCTGATCAGCCCGGTGATCGCGGTCGACTCGCGGTTGTGGCACATCGCGGGCCCTAGCCTGCGGGTCAACGCTGGCTTCCTGCTCGCCCTGGCCGCCGCGGCCGGGGTGTGGTGGCTCCTGGAACGCAGCACGGCCGGCTTCGAACTCCGCACCGTGGGCGCCAACCCGAGCGCGGCCCGGACCGCGGGGATGAGCGTGGAGCGTACCTGGGTGCTGGCCATGCTGCTGGCCGGCGGGCTGGCCGGGCTGGCGGCCTCCGGGGTCATCCAGGGCACCGACTACCAGCTGAACTTCCTGAGTTACGGCACCTACGGGTTCGACGGCATCACCGTGGCCCTGCTCGGCCGGGCCCGGCCGCTGGGCATCGTGCTGTCCGCGCTGCTGTTCGGCGCTTTGCACGCCGGGGGCGTACAGATGCAGGCCTCCACCCAGATCCCCCTGGACATCGTGACGGTCATCCAGTCGCTCATCGTTCTCTTCGTCGCTGCGCCGCCGCTGATCCGGGCGATGTTCCGGCTGCGCGCGGCCCGTGCGGCCGGCGATCGGAGAGGCAGTCGCTAGAGGGTGGAACGCATGACGACGCTGACCGCAGTCCGGGCCTCGATGACGGTCAACCGGAGGCTGCTGGCCTCCGGCACGTACCTGCTCTTCGGGCTGGCCGACATCCTGCTGTTCGGCTTGTTCAGCCACGGGGATGCGACGTTCTCGTTTGCGCTGTTCGGCGCGAAGGTCGGGGTGCCCAACCTGGTGGTGCCCGCCGCACCGGTGGCGTACGCGCTCGGCGCGGTGTCCATCGCCATCGGGGTGCTGCGCGCGACGGTCCCGCTGAGCAGGGCCGGCCGGAGGGCCTGCATCGCCGGGGCGATCTTCTGCTTCGTGGTCTCGCTGCTGTGCTGGGCCGATGCCGGGAACTCCACTGCACTGAGCGTGATCAACCTGCTCCAGGGCACGCTGGTGTACTCCATCCCGCTGATCCTTGGCGCGCTGGCCGGCGTCATGTGCGAGCGGTCGGGCGTGATCAACATCGCGATCGAGGGGCAACTGCTGCTGGGCGCGTTCGCCGCAGCCGTCGTGACCAGCGCGTTCAGCTCACTGTGGCTCGGCCTGATCACCGGGTCACTGGCGGGCGGGCTGCTCGGCGCGGTGCTGGCGGTGTTCGCCATCCGCTTCCTGGTGGACCAGATCATCCTGGGGGTGGTGCTCAACGTGCTGGCCTCCGGGCTCACCGGCTATCTGTACGACCGGGCCCTGGTGCCCTACCAGAACCGGCTGAACTCCCCGGTCACGTTCTCCAGCGTGAAGATCCCGCTGCTCGGCGACATCCCGATCATCGGCCCGGTCTTCTTCGACTCCACGATCTTCCTGTACATCACCTACGTGATGATCGCCGTGGTCCAGGTCGGCCTGTTCCGCACCCGCTGGGGACTGCGGGTCCGGGCCGTGGGCGAGCATCCGGCCGCCGCCGACACCGTGGGCATCAAGGTCCTGGCGACCAGGTACCGGAATGTGATCATGGGCGGGCTTATCGCCGGGATCGGCGGCGCGTTCCTCACCATCGGCCAGGTGGGCTCGTTCGGCAAGGACATTTCCTCAGGGCAGGGGTACATCGCGCTAGCCGCCATGATCTTCGGCCGGTGGACCCCGCTGGGCGCCACCGGCGCGGCGCTGCTGTTCGGGTTCGCCACCTCGCTGCAGTCCATCCTGTCCACGCTCAACGTGCCCATCCCGTCGAACATCCTGCTGATGGCCCCGTACATCGTCACGATCGTCGCGGTGGCGGGCCTGGTCGGCAAGGTCCGCGCCCCCAAGGCCGACGGCCAGCCCTACGTCAAGGCATGAAACAGGCACAGGCTCATCGGGCACCCCAGCCGCGAGCGGGGGGCAGCTCATGACGGACCCGTTCGCGGCCGCGGCGGCGAGCGCCGCGCGGGTCGCCGAGCTGACCGGCCAGCCCGCGCACGACGTGGCCGTGGTCCTCGGCTCCGGCTGGTCCCCGGCCGCCGACGCGCTGGCCCGCGGGCTGGAGGCCACCGTCACCGAGGTCCAGGTCGCCGACCTGGGGGGCTTCCCGCCCTCGACCGTGCCCGGTCACGCCGGCCTGGCCCTGTCCCTGGTGTCACCGGGGCTGCGGCTGCTGGTGCTCGTCGGCCGGGTTCACCTGTACGAAGGCCATCCGCCCAGCGTGGTCGTGCACGGTGTGCGGACCGCGGTCGCTGCCGGCTGCCGGGTGGTGGCGCTGACCAACGCGGCGGGCGGGATCGCCGCAGACTACCGGGTGGGCCAGCCGGTGCTGGTCCGGGACCACCTCAACCTCACCGGCCGCTCCCCGCTCGCCGGGTCGGAAAGGCCGCCTGAGGGGTACCCGTCCCGGTTCACCGACCTTACCGACCTGTACTCGGCCCGGCTGCGCGCGCTGGCCCGGGACGCCGACCCCAGCCTGGCCGAGGGTGTGTACGCGGCCATGCCCGGCCCGCACTACGAGACGCCCGCAGAGATCCGCATGCTCCGCACCCTCGGCGCGGACCTGGTCGGGATGTCCACGGTGCTGGAGGCGATCGCCGCCCGTCATCTCGGCGCGGAGGTACTGGCCATCTCGCTGGTCACCAACCCCGCGGCCGGCCTGGCCGCGCACGGCCTGGATCACGCCGAGGTGGTCGCGGCGGGGCAGGCCGCCGCGGACCGGATGGGCGCCCTGCTGGCCCAGGTGCTGCCCCGGACCACATGACCCCCGGCGGCCCGATGCCCGGCAGCCCCGTGCCCGGAGATCCCGTGCCCGGCGGCCCGGTTCCTGACGACCCGGTTCCTGACGGCCCGGTGCCCGGCGGCCCGGTGCCCGGCGGCCCGGTGCCCGGCGGCCCGGTGCCCGGCGGCCCGGTGCCCGGCGGCCCGGTTCCTGACGGCCCGGTGCCCGGCGGCCCGGTGCCCGGCGGCCCGGTGCCCGGCGGCCCGGTGCCCGGCGGCCCGGTGCCCGGCGGCCCGGTGCCCGGAGATCCGGTGCCCGGCGGCCCGGTGCCCGACGGCCCGATCCCCGGCGAGCTGGCGCAGCGGGCCCGGGCCTGGATCGCCGACGATCCCAGTGCCAGGGACCGCGCCGAACTGCAGGATCTGCTTGAGGCGGCCGGGCGGGACGACGCGGCCGGGCGGGCGGCCGCAGCCGGGCTGGCCGACCGTTTCGCGGGCCGGCTCCAGTTCGGTACCGCAGGCCTGCGCGGTGCGATAGGGGCCGGGCCGAACCGGATGAACCGCGCCGTGGTCCGGGCCGCGACGGCGGGGCTGGCCCGCTGGCTGCGCGAGCACCGGCCGGACGCGGCCAGGGCTGGGGTGGTGCTCGGCTGGGACGCGCGGCACCGCTCGGCCGAGTTCGCCGCGGAAGCCGCGGGCGTGCTGTCCGGGGCGGGCATCCGCGTGCACCTGCTGCCCGGCCGCAGCCCCACCCCGCTGCTGGCGTTCGCGGTCCGGCACCTGTCGGCCGGGCCGGCGTGATGATCACCGCCAGCCACAACCCGCCCGCCGACAACGGCTACAAGCTCTACCTGGGCGACGGCGCCCAGATCGTGCCGCCGGTGGACGTCGGGATCGAGGCCGCGATCCGCGGCGTGGGACCGCTGTCCGGGATCCCGCTGGGGCCGCCCGAAGGCGCGCTGATCACCCGGTACGGGGACGAGATCGCCCAGGCCTACCTGGACGCGATCCTGTCCGCGTCCCCCGCGGGACCGCCTCCCCGCGGCGGCTCCGGCGGTGCCGTGTCCCCGCCGGAGGCGCCTGCGGGCGATCGTCCGGCCGGCCTGCGCGTGGTCTACACGCCGCTGCACGGGGTGGCGGGCCCGCTGATGCTCCGGGCCATCGAACGGGCCGGGTACCCCGCCCTGCACGTGGTGGCGGCGCAGGCCGAGCCGGACCCCGACTTCCCGACCGTGCCGTTCCCCAACCCCGAGGAACCCGGCGCCCTCGACCTCGCACTGGCCGCCGCCCGGGAACTGGATGCCGACCTGGTGCTGGCCAGCGACCCGGACGGCGACCGGCTCGCGGTGGCGGTCCCGGATCCCGCGGCTAGCGGCGGCTGGCGGACGCTCACCGGGGACCAGGCCGGGGCGCTGCTCGGCGCGTTCGTACTCGACGCCACCGCGCCCGGCGCCACCGGACCCCACCCCACCGCGCCCGGCGCCACCGGACCCGGCGCGCCCGAACGCGGCGACGCTGAACCCGGAGGGAGCGCACGCGGCGACACTGAACCCGGCGCTACCGGACCCCGGAGGAAGCGAACCCCGGCGCGGCCCCGGGACAGGGAGATCGGCGGCAGCGGCTGGTCGCCTCGACCGTGGTGTCCTCCGCGCTGCTGGCCAGG
Source organism: uncultured Actinomycetes bacterium (assembly GCA_963751175.1). Taxonomy (GTDB): domain Bacteria; phylum Actinomycetota; class Actinomycetes; order Streptosporangiales; family Streptosporangiaceae; genus RYN-230. Next base: position 127,566 of record CAVVTM010000029.1, read on the forward strand.
ATCGCCGCCGCGTCCGGCGTGCAGTACGCGGAGACGCTGACCGGGTTCAAGTGGATCGTCCGGGCCGCGGACGACCGGCCGGGGACGCGGTTCGTGTTCGGATACGAGGAAGCGCTCGGGTACGCGGTCGGCGACGTGGTGCGGGATAAGGACGGGATCAGCGCCGCCCTCGCCATGCTGGGGCTGGCGACGCAGGCCCGGGCGGCGGGGCAGTCGGTGCTGGACCGCTGGGATGCGCTGGAGACGGTGCACGGGGTTCACCTGACCGCCCAGCTCACGCTGCCGACCCGGGTTCCCGGGGAGATCATGACCAGGCTGCGGGCCATCCCGCCTGAGGCCCTGGGTGAGTTTCCGGTCCGCGGGATCACCGATCTGGTCCGGGGCGGCGCACTGCCGCCCACCGACGCGCTCGTGCTCCGGCTCGACGGCGCCCGGGTCGTGTTGCGGCCCAGCGGCACCGAGCCCAAGCTCAAGGCCTACCTGGAGGTCACCGAACCGGCCGGTTCCGACGGCCTCGCCGCGGCCCGCCGCCGCGCTGACGCCCGGATGACCCCCCTCCGTCCGGCGGTCGCCGCCCTCCTGGCCCCGCCCTCCTGACCCGCACCGCCCGTCGTCACTGCGGCAGGGCAGTCCCGGCGTCCCGGCTCAGCGGCTGGTAGCACCCGTGGTCAGAGCATGAGGATGAGCATGTAGCCCATGGCGGCGCTCATCGCGATCTTGCCGAACGCGGCCAGTCCGGGCGCAAGCAGCGCCGGACTGGCCGTATGGTCCTGCCGCGGCGGGCTGGCGGCGTCACGTGGGACAAGAGCACTGCTCATGCCGGCCGGGCTGCCCCCCGCGGTGACCGTGACCAGTGCCTGGTGCGGTGTGGCTCCGGCCTGGCCCGGTGCAGAGGTCTTGGCCCGGGCCTGCAAGGCCATCTGGTCGGTCGTCCACATGATGTAGCCCAGCATGAACAGGGCCAGGACGACCGCCAAGGCGGGGAAGCCTGCCGGTGCGGCGGCCGAGGTACCCATGCCGGGCATCGCCATTCCTGCGCCACCTTGCGCAACCGACACGGACAGGAGCATGTACAGCATGGCGACGCACTCGATCAGGTGCGGGACCGGGAAGCGGCACTGCCAGCTGAACCGGTGCGGGCTCCGGGCCCGGATGGCGCACCCGCCGAACCATGCCGCCCCCATCCCGAACACCACCATCCAGGTGACGCGGGGCAGCAGGTTCAGCTGGGGCACGAGCATCCCGGCCATGCCGGCGCCCATGACCATATGCAGCACGTCGGCATCGGCCTCGGTGGCCGCTCCGCGGACGCGGGAAACAGCCAGGCGGCTCGCGGAGTAGCCCGCGGTGAGAATCATGATGGCCGCGAACGTGTCCGCAAGCCACGACGGCCCCGTCATCTCAGACGGCCCATGATCGAGTGCCGGGCACGGTGCTGGGGGCCTCGGGGCGGCACGCCCGGACGCTGCGCGGGGCGGCGGGTTCCTGCTGACGCATGACGGCACGATAATAATGGGCTATTGGGCGCCAGCACAACGGGGATATCCCAGTGGCCGGGTCGGCCGGGATTGGTCCGGAGAAACCCCATAGGGGTATCCCAGGAAACCCCAGGGGGGTATCCGCCAAACCCCGCTGGGGTATCCGGAAACCCAGGCAGGGTATCCCTGCCGAGAATTGAACATTACAAGTCGAGAGCTTTGCGCTGCGGGTGGCTTCGCATGGTATAGATTCCGGGCACGGTCGCGGGGCAGGGTGTCTTACCAGGCCCTCCCGCAGGTCCGGTGGCATGTGATCCCCCACGCGGGATCCGGCGTCGCCCGGCGGATTGACCGCCGCATTCACGGAGGACAGGATTACTTAGGTGTCATCTACGGCAGTCACTGGTGAGGCTTCATCCGCGCCCCAGGAGATGGAGTTCTCGGTCCAGGGGATGACCTGCGCGGCGTGCGCGGCCCGGGTCGAGAAGAAACTCAACACTATTGACGGCGTCGCGGCCACCGTGAATTTCGCGACCGAGCACGCCATTGTCACGGCACCCGCCGCCGTTCCGGTGCAACAGGTCATCGACGCGGTCGCGCAGGCCGGTTACCGCGCCGAGATTCTCGATCGCGGCGCCGGCGGGGCGTCTGCCGACGGCCTGCAGGAGCCAGCCGGGCGTGGTGGCGACGCGGATGTGGTTGCCGACCTGCGCCGGCGGCTGATCGTGGCGCTGGTGCTGTTCGTCCCGCTGAGCGACCTGTCGGTCCTGCTGTCGCTGTTCCCGTGGTCGCGGTTCCCGGGCTGGCAGTGGGTCCTGATCGGGGTGGCGGCGCCCGTGGTGGTGTGGTCGGCGTGGCCGTTCCACGCCGCGGCGCTGCGGAACGCCCGGCACGGCTCGTCCTCGATGGACACCCTGGTGTCGCTGGGCATCACCGCCGCCTGCGGCTGGTCAGTGTATGCGATGTTCGTCCTGGACCGCGGCCAGGCGCGGATGAGCCTGCCGTATCTGCTGCTGCACGCCTCCGGCGGGGGCATCTACCTGGAGGTGGCCGCGTCCGTGACGACGTTCCTGCTGGCTGGCCGGCTGTATGAGGCCAAGGCCCGGCGGGACGCCGGGAACGCGATGCGGGAGCTGGCCGCGGCCGGCGCCCGGGACGCGTGCATCCTGGACGCTGACGGGTCCGAGCGCCGTGTCCCGGTCAGCCAGCTGCGTGCGGGGCAGCGGTTCGTGGTGCGGCCCGGAGAGCGGATCGCTGCCGACGGCGAAGTGGAATTCGGGCAGTCCGCGGTGGACCGCAGCATGATGACCGGGGAGTCCGTCCCGGCCGACGCCGCCGAGGGTGACCTGGTTTCCGCGGGCACCGTGGTGATGACCGGGCGGCTGGTGGTGCGCGCGGACAAGGTCGGCCGCGACACCCAGCTCGCGCACCTGGTCACTCTGGTCGAGCAGGCCCAGTCGCAGAAGGCCGCCATCCAGCGGCTCGCCGACCGGATCTGCGGCATCTTCGTTCCCGCGGTACTCCTGGCGTCGGCCCTGACGCTGGCCGGCTGGCTGCTGGCGGGCAGCCCCGCGGAGCGGGCGTTCAGCGCCGCGCTGGCCGTGCTGATCATCGCGTGCCCGTGCGCGCTGGGCCTGGCGACCCCGGCCGCGCTGATGGTGGCCTGCGGGCGGGGCGCGCAGCTGGGGATCTTCATCACCAGGTACGAGGCGCTGGAGTCCTCCCGCGCCGTGGATACCGTAGTGCTGGACAAGACCGGGACCATCACCACCGGGGTGATGGCCGTGACCGGCGTCCTGGCGGCGGACGGCGAGAGCCGGGAGACCCTGCTCCGCCAGGCCGGGGCGGTGGAGCAGGCATCGGAGCACCCGGTCGCCAGGGCGATCAGCGAGACCGCCCGGCAGGAGCTCGGGACATTGCCGCCGGCCACCAGGTTCCTGGCCATGCCCGGCCTGGGGGCCCGGGGGTCCGTGGACGGCCACGACGTGATCATCGGCCGTGGGGACCTGTTCGCACATCTGGGCATGGCCATCCCTGCCGTCCTGGCCCGCCGGTGCGCCGAGCAGGAGCAGGCCGGATGCACGACCGTGCTGGCCGCGTGGGGCGGGCGCGTGCGCGGGGCGGTCGCGGTCGCCGACACGGTCAAGCCCACCGCCGCCGCCGCCGTCGCGGAGCTCGGGAATCTGGGACTGCGCACCGTGCTGCTCACTGGTGACAGCCAGGCCACGGCCCAGGCGGTCGCCGCTCAGGCTGGCACCGATGAGGTGATCGCCGGGGCCCTGCCGGACCATAAGGTCGCGGTGATCAGGGACCTGCAGGCCCGGGGCCACCGGGTGGCGATGGTCGGGGACGGAGTCAACGACGGGCCTGCCCTGGCCGCAGCCGACCTGGGCATCGCGCTGGGTTCGGGCACCGATGTGGCGATCAGCGCCGCGGACCTGATCGTGCTGCGCCACGACCTCGGCGCCGTGCCGGATGCCATCGGCCTGGCCCGCGGCACCCTGGCGGTGATCCGGGGCAACCTGACCTGGGCCTTCGGTTACAACCTCGCCGCGATCCCGCTGGCTGCCGCCGGATTCCTCAACCCGCTGATCGCCGGGGCTGCGATGGCCCTGTCCTCAGCATTCGTCGTGGCCAACAGCGTCCGGCTGCGCAACTACGGCGCCCCGCCCGGGCGGCGGCGGGAATGGCTGTGGCCGCCCCCCGCCGCGCTGGGGAACGCCGGCCCGCCGCAGCTTTCTGTTCCTGCCGCCAGCAGCACAGCAAGCGGATCAAGAGAGCAGGTGGACTGATGCCCGGGATGAACTCGGGGATCAACGTCAACGATCCCACCGTGATCGCGGCGTTCAAGGCCGCGCTGCTGCATCAGGGCATCATCGCGCTGCTGATCTTCGCGCTGCTCGGGTTCATCTGGATCACCGTGCGGGCCTGGCTGCCCGCCTGCCCGTCACCAGCGGAGCCCCGGTCACGCCGGCCGCCGCCGCGGCCGAGCCAGCCTGGCGGCGGCTGCTGCGGATCGGGTTCGGCGTGCTGTGGGTCTTCGACGGGATCCTGCAGGCCCAGCCGAAGATGGCGATCGGCCTTCCCTCTCAGGTCATCGAGCCCACGGCGGCGAGTTCCCCGCACTGGGTGCAGCAGGTGGTGAACTGGGCCGGGACCGCCTGGTCTTACCACCCGATGCAGGCCGGGGCCTCGGCGGTCTGGATCCAGGTCGGGATCGGCATCTGGATGCTCGCCGCCTCCCACGGCCCGCTGTCCCGCCTGGCCGGTCTGGTCAGCGTGGGGTGGGGGCTGGTGGTGTGGGCCTTCGGCGAGTCGTTCGGCGGCATCTTCGCCCCCGGCCTGACGTGGCTGTTCGGTGCCCCCGGCGCCGTCCTTGTCTACGTGGTGGCCGGCGGCCTGATCGCGCTGCCCGAACGTGCCTGGCACGCCCGCTGGCTGGGCCGCGGGATCCTCGCCGGCACTGGCCTGTTCCTGGCCGGGATGGCGGTGCTGCAGGCATGGCCCGGACGAGGGTTCTGGCAGGGGATCTCGCACCACCAGCCAGGCACCCTGGCCGGCATGACCGGCGATATGGCGCAGACGCCGCAGCCGGGTTTCCTGGCCGCCTGGGTCAACGCGTTCACCGCGTTTGATGAAGCGCACGGTTTCGCGGTCAACCTGGTCGTCGTGATGGCGCTCGCGCTGATCGGCGTGGCCTTCCTGTCCGGCCAGCGGCGGCTGGTGCGCCCGGCGGTCATCGCGTTCACGGTGCTGTGCCTGGCGGACTGGGTGCTGATCGAGGACTTCGGCTTCTTCGGCGGGCTGGGCACCGACCCCAACAGCATGCTCCCCTTCGCTCTCCTGGCCCTGGGCGGCTACCTCGCACTCACTCCAGAGCCGGCGATCGCGGCGGAACCCGTCACCCCGCCGCCGGCTGCGGCAGGGTGGCGGGAGCGGGTCCGGCCGGCGTCCGTGCGCCAGTCCGTGGCCACGGCCAGCATCCGGTCGGTCGCCGCGGCCGGCGCGCTCGGCTTGATCATCCTGGGCGCGGCCCCGATGGCCGCGGCTCAGGCCAGCTCCACTGCCGACCCGATCCTCGCCGAGGCCATCGCCGGGTCGACCGCGTCGCTGAACTTCCCGGCTAAGGCTTTCCAGCTCACCGATCAGCACGGCCGCACGGTGAGCCTGGCCAGCCTGCGCGGCAAAGTGGTTCTGCTCACCTTCCTGGACCCGGTGTGCACCACTGACTGCCCGCTGATCGCCCAGGAATTCCGGGCCGCGGGCGAGCTTCTGGGCGCCAGCGCGCGGAAGGTGGAACTGGTCGCCGTCGTCGCCAACCCCGTCTACCACCAGCTCGCCTATACCCAGGCGTTCGACCGCCAGGAACACCTGACCCAGGTGCCCGACTGGCTGTACCTCACCGGCAGCGTGCCCCAGCTCCGCCAGATGTGGAAGAACTACGGGATCGCGGCGCAGATCCTACCCGCGGGCTCCATGATCGGCCACCCCGACATCGCTTACGTCATCGACCGGGCCGGGCAGGTCCGCGCGGAACTAAACACCGATCCCGGGCCCGGGACTACCGCCACCAAATCCTCTTTCGCCGTCTTGCTGGCCAACGCCGCACGGAACGCGCTGAGGTCCTCATGAACCGGCCCACCAGGCTCGCCTCCCTGCTTCTGGCCGCAGCGCTCCTGGCCGCGGGCTGCGGCAGCACGGCCAGCCGGGCCACTGCCCCGGCCAGCCCCGCCGCGCCGCCGTCCCTGGCCACCTCGCTGGCCACCCGAACCGGGACATGGGCGGTCGCCGTGATGGGCGGCTCCGCCAGCAGCCACGACAACTTCTGGCAGCTGTTCGTCCGCCCGGCCGGAACCAGCAGGTGGCGGCTGGCCACCCCGCCCGGGGTGGCCAGCAACGGCGGCCTGGTCCTCACAGGCCTGCCCGGCCGGGTCGGTGCTGGCCGGGTTCCGGCCCAGCCAGCGCCTGTCCTACTCACCGCTCGCCACCACCAAGGACGACGGCAAATCCTGGTCACCCAGCCTGCTCGACGCCGGGCTGGCCGATGTCCCCGGCGCCCTGGCCGCTGACCCCGCCAGCGGGCGCCTGCTGGCGCTGCTCACCAACGGCACCGCCGACATCTCCCGCCCGGGCGGCACTGGATGGACCCGGCTCACCACCCGCCAGGCCCTGGCTGGCCCGCCGCAGGAACCCGCTGCCGGCCAGGCGCCCTCGACGCAGCCGCGTTCAGCCGGTCTGGGCAGCCGTTGCTCGGCGCGGCCTGCGGCCGGAGCGGGATAGCCGGGATCTTCTCCGGCACCGGCGGGACGTGGAAGCTGTCCGGGCCCGTGCTGCCCGCCGGCTACGCCCACCAGACCATCACCGTCCTCCGGCTCACCGACCAACGGCCAGACCACCACGGCGCTGCTCGCCGCCGGAAGCGGGCCTGCGGCACGCCTGCTGGCCGCGTGGTCCACGGACGGCGCCGCGCACTGGACACTGTCGCCGCCGCTGCCGCTGAACGGCGCCTCCCTGACATCGGCATCGCCCGCGGCGGATGGCAGCCTGGCCCTCACCCTGAGCCACCGCCGTGCCGCGACTATCAGCACCGCGGGCTCGTGGCGGCCACTGCCGGTGCTGCCCCCCGGCACCGCGACGCTCGCGCCGGGCCCATCAGGCGGTTGGAACGCCCTGGCCGTGCACGGCACCCAGCTCACCGTCTGGCGGGCCGCACCCGGCGCCCAGGCCTGGACGAGCGCACAGGTCATCAAGGTTCCCGTCCGATTCGGCTCCTCCGGCTGACTCTGTACACAGTGCCGCCGCGCCTGCGTGAGGAGTGACGCGCGACGGCCTCAGTGCGGTGGCCAGCGCGGGAGCCTCGGCCGTGCCGCGGGCTCAGTACCTCCCGGCTGCCCTGGCCAGCCTCAGCCCGGCCGATCAGCCTGCCGTCACGGGCTGCGGCTCGCGGGGCCCGCTGGACTCGCGGACCACGAGGCTGCATGGCAGCAGCTGCAGGCCTGAGACCGGATGCCCGTCCACGGCAGCCAGCAGCCGCTCACCCGCGGCGCGGCCCAGCTGGCGCAGGTTCATGTCCACCGTCGTCAGCGGCGGGCGGCAGGCGGTGGCGAGGACGTCCCAGTTGTCGAAGCCGACCACGGCCACGTCCCCTGGGACGCGCCTGGCCTGCGCGCAGCCGGTCGGCGACGCCGCGCGCGATCTGGTCGTTGCCGCAGAAGATAGCGTCGAGCCCGGGCGCGGAGCGCACGAGCAGGTTGAACGCCGCGGCGTCCCCATTCCTCGGTCCACTCGCCGTACAGGGCGCGGCCGCCGACCAGGCCCAGCCCGGCCGCGGTGAGCGCCTGCCCGGCGCCCGCCGCGCGGAGCACGGCCGCCCTGAACCGGCTGGCCCCGTCACGTGGCCGATGTTCGTCCGCCCGGTGCCCAGCAGGTGCCGGATGGCCAGCGCGCCGCCGTCCTCGTCGTCGGGTACCAGGGAGAGATCAGCAGGGTCGCTGGAGTAAGCCATCATCCATCGCGTAGACCACCGGCACCCGCAGGTCCTGGCCGATTGGCTCCTGGCGGTCCTGGCGGTGCCGTCTGCGGCTGCCGCTACCGACTGGTATAAGCGCGCGCTCGGTGCCACCGAGTTGTGGAACCTCGGCGGCGTCGTGGGCCTGGAAGTCCACGGAGCGCCGTTCTTCCTGCACGAGCCGGCGGCCCCAGGGTTCGATAGCCCGGCGTCGCTCGGCGCGACGACGGTGCGGGTAGAGGTGTTCTCCGATGACCCGGACGCGTTCATCGCCCGGGCCGTGGCGGCGGGGGCGGACGGCTCACTCGATGAGATCGGCAACCATCAGGCGCCATGGGGCGTTCACCGGCAGGGAGGATTCACCGACCCGTTCGGTCATGCCTGGCTTGTTGGGGATAAGTCTCCGCTGACACCGTTCCCCAGCCAGTGATCCGTTGCGGGGCTCCGCCGCGTGCACCAACGACCGCGAGATCAGGAGGACGAAAAAGCCTCACTCCAAGATCATGGCGGAGACGTTCCGGCCTGCCGCACCGTAAATTTGATCAGCGCGTGACCTTTTCATGATCGCCCGCGTACCCCGCCTGGAGTTATTCGGCGAAAGGTGCCTGATCATGATCGCGGCGGAGCAGCACGTCCCAGCCCGCAACAGAAATTCCAGCTAGGAAGCGATACCCCGGGTTACCGGGAACGATAGAAATCCCGGGAACCCCGGAGTACCCTCCGTGGGACAACGCGCCTTTGGATTGGCCCGGCCGGACATGCTGGAGCACATCTGTTCGCGGAAACAGAGGCAGTTGGCGTCATCAATGTTCAAGGCCGCCAATCCAGAACCAAAAGCCTCGGTAAATTACCTGCAAAACCCCATGGTCAGAGGCGCGCCGGGGCTTTGTTCGCGGTATCCGGAACACCGAGAGGTCGGCCCAGTGCCCGGGGATGAACTGGCTGGTCATGACGCAACTGAGGCCGGGTCGGATAACGGGTGGGGCCACCGGGGCGTGCGCTGCCTGCATGGCACCACCGGCCGCGGGCTGGCGATCTTCGGTGTCTCGCTGGGCTTGCTTCTTATCCGCTTCCTGGTGCCCACGCCGGTGGGCCAGGCCGACAACCGGGACGGCCCCCGCCTGATGTGCGGGCTCGGCCTGGGTCCCGTGACCGGCCATCACCCCAGGTTCTTCCGGTTCTCCTATTTCGAGTACGTGCCCAAGCACAGCTGCGCCGGGCGGCTTCCCTACCCGTCCTCACAGGTTGTCCCGGTCGAACTGGCCCGGGTGCTGACGCCGGTGCTGGGCCTGCCCGGCACCGTGAACCTGATCGCGGTCGGCGTGCTGATGTGCGCGCTGGCCTCGGTGGCGATCGCGAGCCTGGCCGCCGGGCTGCGGATCAGGCCATGGGCGCAGGTGCTGGTGGCGGCCGCCTGCTGGCTGATCATCGCGGACGCGGCCTTCTTCGACGTGTTCGGCGGGCCGTTCAGTGAGCCTGCCGCCCTGGTCGGGCTGATGCTGGTCGCGGCCGGGGTGGTGTATCTCGGCCGGGGGTGGCGGCTGACCGTGTTCGGCCTGATCCTGGCCGGGTCTGGTGGCTTCCTGGCCATCCTGTCCAAGGAGCAGTACCTGGTGCTGGCCGCGCCGATCTGCGTCACGCTGGTCCTGGCCGCGCCGGCCCCGGCCCCTGGCGCAGGCTGCGACGGTTCCGGAACCGGCAGGCCGGGGCCGCGGTCCTGGTCGCCGCCGCCCTGGCCGTGATGGGCGGCGCCTACGGGCTCTGGGACTCGCTCAGCTCCTATGGCCAGCGGCTGCACCACATCCAGGCCGTGGACATGCTCTTCACGGACATCGTGACCAAGCGTGCCACCGCCCCCGCCCAGCTCCGCGCGCTGGGCCTCCCGGTCAGCTGGGCCCGGTACGCGGGCCACTACTACTGGGACCGGACGTCGGTCCGGCAGAGCCCGCTCTACGCGCACTACACGGACAAGCTGACCGACGGCAATATCACCCACTACCTGCTGACCCACCCGGCCAGCATCGTCAGCGTGGGGCAGTCGGCCGCGGTCCTGGCCCAGCGCTTGCGGATCACTTCGCTCGGCGACTATCCCGTGTCCGCGGGTTATCCGAAGGGCGCCTACGAGTCCCGGGTGGTCGTGGTCACCTGGCTCATGCACCAGCTTCCCCCGGGCCTCGGCCTGTGGTGGCTGGTCCCGCTGTGGCTGCTCATGGGGGCCCTCGCGGCCGTCGCGCTGACGTGGGGACGGTCCCGGCCCTGGCACCGGGACGGCGCGGCCCTGGTGCTGTGCATGATCGGGTGCGCCGTGGTCGCGTTCATCCCGCCCGCCTACTACGCCGGTATCTCCACCACCCGGCACATGGTGGGGATGAACCTCGCCACGTCGCTGGCGTTCGTGGTGGCGGCCACGCTGGCGGTGTCCCTGACCCAGCAGGCCCTGACCCGGAGCAGGCCGGCGGCCCCGCGGGCCCCCGGTGCGGGGCCGGCACCGTGAAGGTGGCCGCGGTCAGTCCGGGACCGCGACGATAACGTCGGACGCCTTGATCACCGCGATCACCTCACGGCCCTCGGCCAGGCCGAGCTCGCGGGCCGCCTCGACCGTGATGGAGGCCACCAGGCGGACGCCGTTGGCGTCCAGGACCACGTTGGCAATGGCCTCGCCGGCGGTGATGCCGGTGACCGTCGCCCTGACCTGGTTACGCGCGCTGAGCTTCATGCCTGCCGTCCTCTCGTGATCATGGTGAGCACCCGGATGGATATCTGCCCCGCCGGGCATCGCCAAAGCTTCCCGGGCCGTGGCAAGCTCGGGAACATGGGAAACGAGCACGACCGTCCGGAGGAGAGCGCGGCCTGCCAGATCGCCCACGGCCACGGCACGGCGGCCGCCAGCGAGAAGACTCTGGTCGCGGCGTTCGCGTCGCCGGTGGCGGAGTTCCTGCTGCACTTCGCGGGTGATGCCGGGTACCGCGTGGTGCTGCTGGAACCCGACCCGGACCTCGCCGCCAGCGTCCGGGCCACCGGCTACGAGGTGACCGGCGACGCCGCGAAGTACCTGGACGCCACCGCCGATCTCGTGGTGACCGACCACCACCGGCCCGAACTCGGGGTGGTGCTGCGTGATGGGCTGGCCAGCCCGGCCCGCTGGGTCGGGATCATGGGCAACCCGCGGCACCCGGGGCCGCACATCGAGGCCCTGGCCGGGCTGGGCGTGGCCGAGGCGGACATCGCCCGGGTGCACCGGCCGATAGGGCTGAACATCGGCTCCCGGACCCCCGCCGAGATCGCGATCTCCACCCTGGCCGGGCTGATCGCGGACCGCAACGGCCGTCCCGGCGGCTTCTCCTTCTGACCCCTTCCCCACCAACCCCACCAAGTACATCCCAACAGCCCCAGAGTTTCGTGATCATGGGATTGGTGTTGCTGGGACGACACCAATCCCATGATCACGACGAGTCCGCGCGGTTGTTGGGGCCCTGGGGTCAGATGGGATTGCTGGGGTTAAGGGCTCGGGGGGCCCGGTCAGGCCAGCGGCGTCCAGACCTGCATGGGGCGGCCGTCCCGGTTGTCCCGCTGGAAGTAAGGGATAGCGGTAGCGGTGACCTGCTCACCGCCGGGATCCAGACCTGCATGGCGCGGCCGTCACGGTTGTCCCACTGGAAGTACGGGAGCGCGGTGACCGTGACCGGCTCGCCGCTGGAGTCCTCGCTGGCCTGAGCCTCGCCTGGTGCCGCATGGTAGGGCAGCCCGGGGTTCGGGGTCGCGGGCCGGTGAACCGCGCTGGCCCGGATGAGAACCGTGTCGCCGACGCCGGGCATGGTGGCGCGGGCCTCCTCGAGCCTCCCCGGGCACGAGGGCCAGGTCCGCGACGCCGACCCCGGCGGGCTGGTCGGCCTGCTCGACGCAGTAGACGAGCGGGCCCCGCTCGATCGCGGCTGTCCCGCGTACCGCATCGACCCGCCGGTCGGGGTAGGTCAGCCGGGGCGTGAGATCCAGGCCGAAGCGGAGCACGTCGCCGGGGCGCCACTGACGGCGGACCACCAGGTACCCGTGTTCGGCGTCAGCCTCGGTGAGGTCCTCGTTGAGGCGAAGTTCCGGTACCGCAGACCAGGCCGGCACGCGCACGGCCAGGCCGCAGGGACGCGGCGGGGCGCCGGTGACCCGCAACCCGACCACGCCGGCCCAAGGGTAGTCGGTGGTCATGTCGACGCTCAGGACCCCGCCGGCCAGGGGGGCGCTGAGCGCCGCGCCGGTGAACTGCTGCACGTACAGGGTGCCGCCGGAGGACGTGGCCAGGTAGTGCTGCAGCGAGGCCATCGTGCGCATGATGTTCGGCGGGCAGCAGGCGCAGTTGGACCACTGCCGGCGCCGACCCGGATCATCCTTCTCGAAGTGGTCCGCCCGGCGCTGCAGCGGGTTGACGTAGAAGAACCGGGTCCCGTCCGTGGCGGTCGAACGAGGCGAACCCGTTGTAGAGGACCCGCTCCATCAGGTCGGCATACGCGCCGTCTCCCGTGGCCAGGAGCAGCCGCCAGGCCCACTGGAAGCTGGCGATGGCCGCGCAGGTCTCGTTGTAGGCCCGGTCCGGTGGCAGCTCGAAGCGGTCCCCGAAGCTCTCCCCCTCGTGCCGCGACCCGTTCCCGCCGGTCAGGTAGGTCTTCGCGGCGACCATGTCGCCCACCGGGCCAGGCTGGACTGCAGCAGCGACGCGTCGCCGGTCTCGGCGGCGACGTCCGCGACGCCCGCGTCCAGGTATAGCGCGCGGACCACGTGCCCCACCTGGGTCACCGCGTCCCGGACCGGTTCGTGATCTTGCAGGTACCGGCTCCCGAACCCGGAGTCCCCGATCAGCCCGTGCCCGCGCTGCTCGGTGAACTGGCTGGCCAGCCGCAGGTACGGTTCGTGGCCCGTTTCCCGGTACAGCTCCGCGAGCGCGCTCTCGACGATGGGGTGCCCGTCGATGCCTTCCTGCCTGCCCAGGAAGTGATCCACGAGGTGGTCCGCGAACCGCCGGGCCACGGTGAGCAGGCCCGGGTCCCCGGCACCCCCGGAAGGCAAGGAAGACAATGGAGCAAGGGATTGCCCGCGCCGGGGCCTAGCCTGATGCGGGCGACCATCCGGGACGTGGCCGCGCTCGCCGGCGTCTCGATTGGGACCGCGTCCAAGGCGCTCAACGGCCAGGGCAAGCTGCGTCCCGAGACCCGGGACCGGGTGGCAGCCGCGGCCCGTGAACTCGACTTCGCCCCCAACGTGCTGACCCGCGGCCGCAGGCGGCCCATCGCCGCAGCCAGCTTGACCTGCCATGATGTGAGCGGTCACACTCTCCCCCCCCAGGCACGAAACCGGAGTCCGCAGAGTTGTCTCTAGCAAGTGGGTACAAAGGTGTTATCTGTGGCTATTAAGTCCGGCCATGACGGAAAAACGGTGAAGCGGGGCAAAGATGCCCGCCCGCCGCCCGGCCGGGCAGGGCGGCGTGCGGCACCAGGCCGCGGGCACGCAGAGGCTCAGAAGGACAGGACAGCACGCGGAACGGGCCGGCAGGATCCAGACGGGTCGAGGCAGCGGGGCCACGGGCGGCGGGACGAGACGGCGGAAGGAGGCGGTACGTGGCACTGACGGAGCGAGAGCGCAACCGCCCGCCGGTCATGACCGACGTCGCCCAGCTGGCCGGCGTGTCCCACCAGACGGTGTCCCGGGTCCTCAACGACCATCCCAACGTCCGCCCGCAGACCAGGGAGCTGGTCCTCGCCGCGATCAGCGAGCTCGGCTACCGGCCGAACGCCGCGGCCCGGACCCTGGTCACGCGGCGCACCCACACCCTCGGCGTGATCAGCTTCGACACCACCCTGTACGGGCCGGCGTCCATGCTCTACGGGATCGAGCGCGCGGCGCGGGACACCTACTTCGTCTCCATCGCCAGCAGCCCGACCCTGGACCGCCGCTCCGTGCTGGGCTCGGTGGAGCGCTTCGCGGGGCAGGGCGTCGAGGGGATCATCGTCATCACCGCGCAGGTCTCCGCGGTCGAGGCGCTGACCGACTGCCCGACGGACATCCCGCTCGTCGCGGTCGGCTGCCGGGCCGCTCCCCCGGTGCACTCGGTCGCGGTGGACAACGCCGAGGGGGCGGCACAGGCCACCCGGTACCTGCTCGGCCTCGGCCACCGTACGGTCCACCACCTGAGCGGGCCGCCGTCCTGGCTCGACGCCGAGGCCCGTGTGGAGGGCTGGCGGGAGGCGCTGCGGCGGGCGGGAGCGCCCGTGCCGGACCTGGTCGCTGGCGACTGGTCCGCGGCGTCCGGGTACGCGAGGGGGCAGCAGATCGCGCGGGACAGGGATGTGACCGCCGTGCTCTGCGCCAACGACAACGTGGCGCTGGGCCTGATCCGCGCGCTGTCGGAACACGGGCGGCGGGTGCCGGAGGATGTGAGCGTGGTCGGGTTCGACGACATCCCTGAGGCCGCCTACCTGCTTCCCCCGCTGACCACGGTGCGGCAGGATTTCGGCGAGCTTGGCCGGCGGGCGCTGGACACGCTGGTCGGGCTGATCTTTGACCGTGACGCGGCTGCCCTCGCCGAGCCGGTCGTCGCCGCAGTTCGTGGTCCGTTCCAGCGCCGCACCCCCGGCGACCTGACCGGGTCATCTGGGCGGTTGCGGCTGGGCGTCATTCACCGAGATAGTATCGAGCAGGCAGAAGCAGGCAGAAGCAGGCAGAACAGGACAACGATGACTGTTAGCGCTCACGACAGCGACGACGGGCCAGGCGGGCCGGAAGGCCGGGCCGGCCAGGAGGACAGCTACGTCGTCGGGGTGGACTTCGGCACGCTGTCCGGCCGCGCCGTGGTGGTCCGGGTCGGCGACGGTGCCGAAGTCGGCACCGCGGTCTGCTCCTACCGGCACGCGGTCATGGACGCCAAGCTGGCCGCGACCGGTGAGCCGCTGCCGCCGGACTGGGCCCTGCAGGACCCGGAAGACTACCGGGACGTGCTGCGCGAGGCGGTCCCGGCCGCGGTCCAGGCGGCCGGCGTTGACCCGGCCCGGGTGATCGGCATCGGCACCGACTTCACCGCCTGCACCGTGCTGCCGGCCCGGCGCGACGGCACCCCGCTGTGCCAGGTGCCCGGGCTGGAGAGCCGCCCGCACGCCTACGCCAAGCTGTGGAAGCACCACGCGGCCCAGCCCCAGGCGGACCGGATCAACGCGCTGGCCCACGAGTGGGGCGAGCCGTGGATCGGCCGCTACGGGGGCAAGATTTCCTCGGAGTGGCAGTTCGCCAAGGGCCTCCAGTTGCTGGAGGAGGACCCGGGCACCTACCGGCAGGCGGACCGCTGGATCGAGGCGGCCGACTGGATCATCTGGCAGCTGTGCGGCACCGAGACCCGCAACACCTGCACCGCCGGGTACAAGGGCATCTACCAGGACGGCCGCTATCCCTCGCCGGACTTCCTCGGCGCGCTGAACCCCGGCTTCGCCAGCTTCGCCGAGGACAAGCTGGCCCACCCGGTGTCGCCGCTCGGGGCCCGGGCGGGCGGGCTGACCGCCGAGGCGGCAGGGTGGACCGGCCTGCCCGAAGGCATCGCAGTGGCCGTCGGCAACGTGGACGCGCACGTCACCCCGCCTGCGGCTAACGCCATCGCCCCTGGTCAGATGGTGGCCATCATGGGCACCTCTACCTGTCACGTGATGAACTCGGCGACGCTCGCCGAGGTACCCGGCATGTGCGGGGTCGTGGACGGCGGCATCGTCGCCGGCGAGTACGGCTACGAGGCCGGGCAGAGCGGGGTCGGCGACATCTTCGCCTGGTTCCTCGATCACGCCGTCCCGGCCGGGTACCGGGACGAGGCCGAGCGGCGCGGCGTGTCCCTGTTCGAGGTGCTGTCGGCGGAGGCCGCCGGCCAGCGGCCGGCGCGCACGGCCTGATCGCCCTGGACTGGCTCAACGGGAACCGCTCGGTCCTGGTCGACGTCCAGCTGTCCGGTGCGATCGTGGGCCTGACCCTGGCCACCCAGCCGCCGGACATCTACCGTGCCCTGGTGGAATCGACCGCGTTCGGCACCCGGGTCATCATCGACGCGTTCTCGTCGTCCGGTGTCGAGGTCACCGAGTTCGTCGTGGCGGGCGGCCTGCTCAAGGACTCGTTCGTGATGCAGGTCTACGCAGACGTGCTGCGGCGGCCCCTCAGCGTCATCTCCTCCGGCCAGGGCCCCGCGCTCGGCTCGGCCATCCACGCCGCGGTCGCGGCGGGCGCCTACCCGGACGTGCCGGGCGCCGCCGCGGCCATGGGCAGCAAGCGGGAGGCGGTGTACACGCCCGACCCGGTGAGCGCCGGCGTCTACGACGAGATGTACGCCGAGTACGTACGGCTGCACGACTACTTCGGCCGGGGCCCCAACGAGGTCATGCACCGGCTGCGGGCCCTGCGTGACCGCGTGCTCGGCGCCGAACCCGGCCGTCAGCAGACCCCGAGCCCGGAAGGCAGCCAGCGATGACCACCGATCACGCGACACCCGCGGCGATCATCCGTGCCCGCGACTCGGTCTGCGCCCTGCACGCGGCGCTCGTGGAGAACAGCCTGGTCGCCTGGACCTCGGGCAATATCTCCGCCCGGGTGCCCGGTGCGGGCCCGGGCGGCGCCGACCTGATGGTGATCAAGCCGAGCGGCGTGGCCTACGCCGACTTGACCCCCGCGTCCATGGTCCTGTGCGACCTGGACGGCAACGCCGTGGACGGCGGCTTCAGCCCGTCCAGCGACACCGCGACGCACGCCTACGTCTACCGGCACATGCCCGAGGTGGGCGGGGTGGTGCACACCCACTCCACCTACGCCACGGCGTGGGCCGCCCGGGGCGAGGCCATCCCGTGCGTGATCACGGCGATGGCCGACGAGTTCGGCGGCGAGATCCCGCTCGGGCCGTTCGCGCTGATCGGCAGCGATGAGATCGGCCGCGGCATCGTGAGCACCCTGACCGGCCACCGCTCCCCCGCCGTGCTGATGCGCAGTCACGGGGTGTTCACCATCGGCCCTACCGCGCACGACGCGGTCAAGGCCGCCGTGATGTGCGAGGACGCTGCCCGCACCGTGCACCTGGCCCGGGCCTACGGCGAGCTCGCACCGCTGGCCCAGGACCAGGTGGACGCGCTGCACCGGCGGTACACGCAGGAATATGGCCAGCGGCCGAAAGGAATGTGATGAGCGAACGCAAGCCGCGCATCGGGATCCTGGGGATCATGCAGGATCTTTACGACGACATGATCCCCGGCATCGCCCAGCGGCAGGAGGGGTACGCCGCGGAACTCGCGGCCCATCTCGCAGGCGTGGGCGAGTTCATCCCGAGCAAGGCGATCAAGTACCGGGAGGACGCGGAGCGCGCCATGCGCGAGTTCGAGGCCTCCGACCTCGACGGGATCATGGTCGTGATGCTCACCTACGGGCCCGCGATGCGCGTGGCCCGGCTGCTGTCCGAGTCCCGGCTGCCAGTGCTGCTGGCCAACATCCAGCCCGAGCCGAACGTCACCCCGGCCTGGGACATGGCGGACATGACCTACAACCAGGGCGTGCACGGCGCCCAGGACACCGCGAACGCGATGGTCCGCGGGGGCAAGCGGTTCGCGGTGCTCACCGACGACTGGAAGAGCGACTCGTTCCGCCAGGACGTGGCCCGGTGGGCCCGCGCGGCGGCCGCGGTGACCCGGTGGAAGTCGCTGAAGACGGCGATCTTCGGCTACGCCATGAACGACATGGGCGACATCCGGGTGGACGAGTCCGCGCTGGTCAGGTCGCTCGGGCCGGAGATCCTCGCGGTCGCGCCCGGCGACATGTACCGCGGGATGCTGGAGGTCACGGACGCCCAGGCAGGAGAGGTCATCGCGTTCGAGGACGAGAACTTCGAGATCGACCCGCGGCTGTCCGCCGAGGAGCGATCCGACCACGCCCGCATGCAGGTGGCCATCGAGCAGATCCTGATCGACCGCGGGTTCGGCGCCTACACCGCGCACTTCGACGCGATCGGCGACGACGGCCGGTTCAGCCGGCTCCCGCTGGCCGCCGCCTCATCGCTGATGGCCAAGGGCTACGGGTACGCGGCCGAGGGCGACGTCCTGACTGCCTGCCTGGTGTCGGCCGGCCACACGCTGATCGGCGACGCCCACTTCACCGAGATGTACGCGATGGACTTCCCGTCCGACTCGATCCTGCAGAGCCACATGGGCGAGGGCAACTGGAAGATCGCCCGCCAGGACCGGCCGGTGAAGCTGATCAAGCGCCCGCTGGGCATCGGCCGGCTGGCCGACCCGCCCACGTTCCTGTTCCAGTACCAGCCGGGCCCGGCCACCCTGGCCACGCTGGTGTCGCTGGAAGGGACGCGGTTCCGGCTGGTCTGTGCCGAGGGCGAGAACCTGGACAGCCAGGAACTGCCCGCGCTGGAGATGCCCTACGGCCAGTTCCGGCCCGCCTCGGGCGTCCGGGCCTGCCTGAACGGCTGGCTGGCCGCGGGCGGCCCGCACCACGAGGTGATGAACCTGGGTCACCACGCGGCGGACTGGAAAGTGTTCTGCCAGCTGGCCGGCATCGAGTTCGTCCAGGTCTGACCGGTTCCGGGCCGCCGCGCCGGCCGCGCGGCCCGCGCCGCGATCAGGAACACTGGCGCGAGCGTGCGCGGGAGCCAGCCAGGCCACGCCCCGGTACCTCGCGAGCGCCCGCGCCATGGTGCCGTCCGCTGCTACATTCAGTGGCGTGACGATTGCGGGGGGACGTCATCGTGACGCGTTCGGCCCTGGACGGTGGCTCATGAGAAACCGCAGCAAGGGATGGCTGTGGACCCGCGAAGTAGTCAGCCTGCCCGCCCGCAATCACGGATCGTCCGCCGATCTGGAATGGCAGTGGACGTTACGGGCCGACGGATCCGTGTGGTGGCGGCTGGTCCGCGTCCGCGGCCGGGATGAGCACAACGACTGGCAGTGCGCCGGGCAGCTGGACCAGCCGGCCTGGAATGCGCTCGCCGCGGGCCGGCTGACTCCCGCCGACTATCTGGAGTCATGCGCCCGCGACCACGGCCACCAGCTGGCTGTGCCGCGCCACCGGCAGGCCCGGCTCGGGAAATGCCCCGTCTGCGGCGCCCTGGCCGCCCAGGAGCGGGACGGCACGCTGCAGCCTCACCAGCGCCCGTCCCAGGACTGGCCGGCGCGGTTCGTTCCCTGCGCTGGCCCTCCCCTGAAGCGGCGGTGAGCAGCCCGCGCGTGGCCTAGGTTGCTGCCATGGACCGGACGAGCACGCCAGGAGGGTACTCAGGCACCCCGCTGCCCGTGAAGCTGGGCATCCGGGCCGGCCAGGTGGTGGCGGTGCTGGGGGACGCCCCGGCCGGATTCGCGGAGAGCCTGACCGCGCAGGCCGGCGTGGAGGTCCAGCCCGGCCTGGAGGGCAGCGCGCGGTTCGACGTGATCGTGTTCTTCGCGCCGTGGCGGGCCGATCTGGAGGCGGAGCTGGGTCAGCTGCGCGAGCACATGGCCCCGGCCTGCGGGCTGTGGATCGCCTGGCCGAAGCGCGCCGCCAGGGTCCCCACGGACATGAGTGACGGAGTGGTGCGGGAGGTCGCCCTGCCGACCGGCCTCGTGGACAACAAGGTCTGCGCGATCGACGCCGTCTGGTCCGGCCTCCGCCTGGTCATCCGCCGCGAACTGCGCTAGCCCGGGGCCCGAGCCCCCGGACACCCAACGATCCGGCTGACGCAGGCCGCCGGCTTCCCGAAGCGCCGGGTCAATCGCCGGCTCGGAGGGAACACGCCTGCGCGCGCCCCGCCTCGCCAGCGAGCTAGCGCCAAAACCTCAATCGATGAGGTGGTGGCCGTTGAACTCGCCGAGGTCCTCACGGTAGAGCTCGATTCCGACACCATTAGGGTCACGGAAGTACATGCTCTCCTCGATGCCGCGATCGGGTCCTATGTATTCCGTCCCGGCGTCGTCGAACTTCTTCCGGGCGGCGTCGTACTGCTCCTGCGGGATGGAGATGGCCAGGTGCTGGACGCCGCCAATGGTCTCCTGCCACGCCGGGTGATCATGCCCGGGGAAGTCGAAGAAACCGAGCATGTTCTTGTTGCCGATGTCGAAGAAGAAATGGCTGGACCCCGCGTAGTCCCGGTTTTCCACCAGCTCGACCAGCGGGAAGCCGAGGAACTCCTGGTAAAACTGGATGGTTTCCTCGACGTCGCGGCAGATCAGCGCGAGATGGTGGATGCCGCGGACCGGGGTGGCGGGCCGCTCGCCCACCGGGCGCAGATAGCGCTGGCGCAATTCCCCGCGCCGGGCCCGGACCTTGTCGAGTTCCGCTCCCTGGGGCTGTGGCATGACCGGCCTCCCTGCATAGTCGCCCGCGGCCGGGCCCCCGGCAGCAGCACCGGTCCCCGCCAGCCTCAGGCTAACCCAGCCTGCCGGGAACAGGGCGGCGCAGCCGGGCGCTCAGTCCTTCCGGCTTCCCGGCACGACCACCACCGGGCACAGCGCGTGGTGGGTGACCTGGGTGCTGACCGAGCCCATCACCAGCCGCGCGAAACCGCCCGCCCCGCGGGCCCCGACCACGAGCAAGTCCGCATCCTCGGACGCGTTGATCAGCTCGTCGGCGGCCGTGCCACTGAGCGCGCGCACGGTCAGCGGCACGGCCAGCGCCGCGCCGCGCCGCGCGACCGCCTGGCTCACCAGTTCCTGGGTGGCCTTTTCCGCCTGGGTCCGGCTTTCCTCTTCCACCGGGTAATAGTCGGCAGGAGCGTATCCGGGCCCGTAGATGCCGGAAACCATCGGGCTCACGGTGATCACGGTCAGCGGGGTCTTCCTGAGCTCGGCCTCGTTCAGGGCCCAGTCCAGGGCGCTGAGGGAGTGTTCCGAGCCGTCCACCCCGACGATGATGCCTGGCATCTCCTGTGCTCCTTCCGCGGCCTGCCCGGTTACTTTCCGTGCGTTTCATCTCCAGGTTAGGAGTACCCGGCGGCCGGGGCAGGGGCGCCCTTCGCGGACGGAGCACTTCCGGGCCCCCGAGATGGGGAGCCAGCGGGGCGAGGGATGCCAGGCCGCCTGTTCAGGTTTAGGCTGTGAGCAGGTTAGACCTGCACATTTTGCGCCGGGTTGCCCATGATGAGCCTGGCTTAGCCGAGGGAGCATGCCACCGATGGATGAGGCGGGCAGCGGCACGACAATCCGGGTGTTCCTGCTTGATGATCATGAGATCGTCCGGATGGGCGTCCGCGACCTCCTCGAAGCCGAACCCGGCATCACCGTCATCGGCGAAGCCGGCACCGCCGCCTCCGCCCTCGCCCGCATCCCCGCCCTCAAACCCGACGTCGCCATCCTCGACATCCGCCTCCCCGACGGCGACGGCGTCTCCGTCTGCCGCGACATCCGCTCCAAAATGCCCCAGCTCGCCTGCCTCATGCTCACCAGCTTCAGCGACGACGAAGCCCTCTTCGACGCCATCATGGCCGGCGCCGCCGGCTACGTCCTCAAGCAAATCCGCGGCACCGACCTCGTCGGCGCCGTCCGCACCATCGCCTCCGGCCAGTCCCTCCTCGACCCCGAAGCCGCCAGCCGCGTCATGCGCCGCATGCGCGACCAGGCCACCGCCTCCGACCCCCTCGCCGGCCTGACCGACCAGGAACGCCGCATCCTCGCCCTCATCGGCGAAGGCCTCACCAACCGCCAGATCGGCGACCGCCTCTTCCTCGCCGAGAAAACCGTCAAAAACTACGTCTCCGCCCTCTTCGCCAAACTCGGCATGCAACGCCGCGCCCAAGCCGCCGCCTACGCCACGCGGGTTTTCGACCAGCAGCATGCCGAGCAGGCTCCGCACGAGTACCGCGACGGCTGACTGGTCAGCTGACCGGCACCCGCCAGTCGAGCTGGGTGCCGCCCCCTTCGGCCGGGCTGATGGTCAGCTTGCCGCCCAGGTCGGCGGCGCGCTCGGCCATGTTCGCCAGGCCACTGCGCCGGGTGGTGTGACCCATCCCCCTGCCGTTGTCCCGGACCCGCAGGACCAGCTCCGGCCCCACCTCCACGGTCACGTCCACCCGGCTGGCGGCCGCGTGCCGGGCCGCATTGGCCAGTGCCTCGCGGAGCGCGCTGAGCATCTGCTCCCCCGCGTCCGCGGGCACGGCCTCATCGAGCGGCCCCACCAGCCGGAGGGACGGCGCGAACCCGAGGGCCGCGATCATCTGGTCCACGACCTCCAGCACCTGCGCGCGCAGCCCGTGCTGCTTGGCGTCCCCCCGCGACTGGAGCGAGAAGATCGCCGAGCGGATCTCCCGGATCGTCTCGTCGAGGGCATCCACCGCGCTGCTCACCCGGGTCGCCGCCTCAGGCCGGTTCAGCAGCGGCATCGCGCCCTGCAGTGACATCCCGGTGGCGTAGAGCCGCTGGATGACCAGGTCGTGCAGGTCCCGCGCGATCCGGTCGCGGTCGGAGAGGATGGCCAGCCGTTCGGCGTCCTGGCGATGCTCGGCGAGTTCCAGCGCGATAGCGGCCTGCGCCGCGAACGTCTGGACCATCTCCACCGCCTCCGCGGCCAGCGGCATCGCCCCGGTGTCGCGGCCGACCGTGAACACGCCCCGGACATCGCCGGGCGCACCCAGCGGGAGGAGGATGGCCGGCCCGAGAGGCATGTGCTGGCGGGCCGAGCCAGCCACCCGCTCGTCGTGGCCGAAGTCCTCCAGGCTGACCGGTTCACCGGAGGTCAGCACCTCGCCTGACACCGAGGCGCTGACCGGGAGCACCAGGCCCAGCGCCCCCGGAGCGCCCGCCCCGGCCGCATGCTGGATGACGAGTTGCTGGCGGTCGGGGGTGGGGAGCGCCAGCGCGACCAGGTCAGCGCCGGACATTTCCAGCGCCTGCTGCGTGACCAGGGTCAGCACCTCATCCTGGGCCGCGCCGGACAGCAGCCTCCTGGTCACCTCGCTGCTGGCGCGCAGCCAGCGCTGCTGCCGGCGGGCCTCCTCGTACAGCTTGGCGTTGTCGATCGCCACGCCGGCTGCGGCGGCCAGCGCGACGAGCAGCGCCTCGTCCTCCGCGTCGAAGTCGGCGCCGCCCTCCTTCTCGGTCAGGTAGAGATTGCCGTAGACCTCGTCCCGGACCCGCACGGGGACGCCGAGGAAGCTGCGCATCGGCGGATGCCCGGCCGGGAAGCCGCTCGACATCGGGCTGGCCGAGATATCCGGCAGCCGCAGCGGCCGCGGGTCGGTGGTCAGCGCGCCGAGCAGGCCCCGGCCCTCCGGCCAGTGGTGGATCGCGGCGATCTCGGTGTCCGCCAGCCCGACCGGGACGAATTCGGTCAGGCGCCCGCCTTCGCCGATGATCCCGAGTGCGCCGTACCGGGCCCGCACCAGCGTGATCGCGGCCTCGACGATCTGCTTGAGCACCGTCTCCAGGTCGAGGTTGGTGCCGACCGCGACGACCGCTTCCAGCAGCGCGTACACCCGGTCCCGGGTGGCCAGCACGGTCTGCAGCCGGGCCTGGAGCTCAGTGAGCAGGTCGTCGAGGCGCAGCTGGGGCAGCGCCAAGTGCGGATCCTGCGGCTCCACCTGCTACTCCCCGGGAGATACTTTGGTACAGACGTCGTGGCTGAACCAACGGTATCGCCTGGCCGTGGTGCTGTCTGCAGGGGCTTGGCGTTCCCGCAGCCTCATGATCTGCCAGGAAAACCCCCCGGTGGAGGGGAAGAAGTCCCCCGGGGGTGAGCCAGGGGCAGGAAAGCCGGG
The DNA here is from genome assembly GCA_963751175.1 of uncultured Actinomycetes bacterium. GTDB lineage: Bacteria > Actinomycetota > Actinomycetes > Streptosporangiales > Streptosporangiaceae > RYN-230. Next base: position 151,276 of record CAVVTM010000029.1, read on the forward strand.
GTGCGGTTCGGCGCGGTCTGGCCAGAGGTGATGATGGTGAGCGTGACGCGGACGCTCAAGCGCTGGGTCGCAGCGCTTGCCCGCCGGACGGGGGTTGATGCCAACCCGCTCCGCCGGGGCTGCGACCGGGCTGAAGCCTGGGTGCGGCTCGGGCTCGTGCTGGCCTTCCTGATCGCCAGCCCGCTCGCCGCCATCGGACTCGGCCATCTGACCAACGACGCGTCGGTCCGGGCCGCCAGGGCCCAGGCGGCGAGCGAGCAGCGGGTCCCGGCGGTGCTGCTGCACAAGGTCTCGCGTAACTCAAACGACCCGCTCTACGCCTCGTCCGAGCTGGCCTGGACGCGGGCCCGGTGGACCGCACCGGACGGGCAGAAGCGGATCGGGGAGGTGCCCGCGCCCGTGGGCAGCCGGGCCGGCCGCCAGGTGCCGATCTGGGTCAACCACGCCGGCCAGCTGGTCTACCCGCCGATCGGGCAGGGGCAGATCGCGAGCCGGGTCATCGCCGTCGTCGCGCTGACCCCGGCGATCCTGGCGGTGCTCCTGCTGGGGATGGCCTCGCTGACCCGCCGGCTGCTGGACCGCCGACGCATGTCCACCTGGGCCGCGGAATGGTCGGCCGTTGAGCCGCTGTGGACCAAGCGGACCCACTGACCATTCCCGGGCGTCCCGACCAAGGCCCGCCCAGCCGGTGACTGAAGTCCTTTCCGGCGGAGGTCACGTGGCCCTGCCCCCTGCCCCTGCCCGGGCGGACGCTGCGGATGAGCGAAAGATCTTCAGCCGGGCCGGGTGGCCCGGTGCCCAGCAAGGAGGCATTCATAATGCGCCGCAAGACTTTCGATGCACTCGTCAGCGTGGGAGGACTCGTCCTGGCGGCGGTCCTGCTCGTCGCCGGTGTCCTGCTGCTGTGGGGGCACTCCTACGCTAACGACCAGGTCTCCGCCCAGCTGTCCGCCCAGAAGATCGTCTTCCCGGCCAAGGGCAACCCTGAGTTCAAGGCCCTGCCCGCCGCCGACCAGGCCGCCATGGGCGTCTACGCCGGCCAGACGATGACCACCGGCGCGCAGGCCAAGGCCTACGCCGACCACTTCATCGCCGTCCACCTGGCCGAAATGGGCCAGGGCAAGACCTACTCCCAGCTGTCCGCCGCCTCACTGGCCGCCCCCAAGAACACCGCGCTGGCCGGCCTGGTCCAGACCGTGTTCCGCGGCACCACGCTGCGGTCGATGCTGCTCGAGGCCTACGGCTTCTGGCAGATGGGCCAGATCGCCCTCCTCGGCGCGATCGCCTCCTTCATCGGCGCCGGCCTCCTCCTCATCCTGTCCATCCTGGGCCTGATGCACGAGCGCCGGGTGCCAGCCGACACCGAAGTCCTCGCCAAGACCCTGCACACCACCACCGTCACCGCCTGAACAGCCCCTCCCCCCCCGATCCGGCTGGCCGGGATCCATGATCCCGGCCAGCCGGCGATGTGCTGCGGACGGCACCTTTCCGGCACCAGGTGCCGGAAAGCGCAGGACAGCTGTCTTTACTGTTTCTTAACTAGCCGGGGACCAAGGTCCTTACCGCCCATGACCGACATCCCTGTTGGGCTTCTGGCCTGCCAGGTCATCCTGTGCCAGTCACCTGTTGCCTGGGCCTGTACTAGGAGACCCCATGAGTTCGCCCACGAGCGTAGCTTCTGCCCCCATTAATCTGGACCATCCAGGTACTTATCTGCACTGGTCGATCTTTACCGTGTCGGTGGCCAATCTGGTCCTGATCGCGGTCATGGTGGTGATCTTCGGCGCGGCACTGCTGCTGCCCTTCCCCAAGGGGCGCACGTATCCGCCGGCCCCGGCCGAGGCGGCCGGCGCCGGTGAGGACGCAGTCCCGCCAGCGGACGACGAGGACGCTCGCATGTGGACCTACAAGGTCCGCCGTTTCGCCACCCGGGTCCTGCCGCCCGGCAAGCTGCTGCCTGACCGCCAGCCTGCCTACGTGGCCTCCTGGATCTATGTGTTCGGCGTGGGGTCCCTGGTCGCGTTCGGCATAGCGGTCGTCTCCGGATTCGCCCTCGCCCTGGGTGGTCCCGACTGGTGGCACTACAACCCGGTTGGCCACTTCTTCAACAGCCTGCACCTGTGGAGCATCGAGCTCTTCATGGCGCTGCTGGTGATCCACCTCTGGGGTAAGTTCTGGATGGCGGCATGGCGCGGGAAGAGGGCCCTGACCTGGGTCACCGGCGTGCTTGCCTTCCTCTTCTCGGTCGTCGAGTGCTTCACCGGGTACGTTTCCCAGCAGAATTTCGACTCGCAATGGATCTCGGCCAGCGGGAAGGACGCCTTCAACCCGGTCGGGGTCGGCGCGTTCTTCAACATCATGAACTTCGGCCAGATGCTGATGTGGCACATCGTGCTGATCCCGATCGTGCTGGTCGCGTTTATCGGCGCGCACGTCCTGCTGGTCCGGGTCCGCGGCGTTTCGCACCCGATGCCGGCCGGCATCCGCCTGCCGGGGAAGGGCAGCTACCGGCAGCGCCGCAGCGCCCTGAACGCGAAGGATGCGGCACCCTGGCGTGGCCCCACGCGGCGCTACGACATCCTCAAGGAAGGCACCATCGCCGGAGTCATCATCCTGGCCCTCACGATAGGCCTGTCCTTCCTGCTGTCCTCCCCCGACGTGCCCTCGGTCACCGTGCAGAACTGGGCCCGGGTGGCCCCGGCCGACTTCCTGGCCACGTCGGCTACCGAGCTCAACGGCACCAGCGGGAGCGCCACCTACGGGCCGCCCTACAACCACGGGACCGGCAGCGTGCAGAAGCTGCTGTTCTCGCCGGCCCAGCTGGTCGGGGTCCGCCAGCCGCTGTACCCGGCGCAGGACTTCGTGCTGCGCCCGCTGAGCACCATTGCTCCCAGCACCCCGGCGCTCGCCAGCGCGCTGGCCACCTACCGGGCCGCTCCGCGCGCCCAGCAGCTCAGGTGGGCCAACGCCTACGCCAACGCCGTCACCAAGGTGAAGTTCGTCGGCGGCGCCCCGGTCGTCCCGGCCGCCGCGGACGGGCCGGTACCGGTCCTGATGGCCAACGAGCTGACCATGGCCCGCAGCGGGGCGCTGGACGCCGGCCTGATCTCCCAGGAGCCGTTCTACGGCACCAACTTCACCGCGCCGCTGCTGTTCATGAACGACGGCGCCTACTTCGCTGACAGGGCCGCGGCCGAGCACCTGTCGGGTGAGCAGTGGGGCGTCATGAACGAGACCGGCAGCTACCCCGGCCAGCCGTGGCTGTGGCTGTACACGATGTGGTACCAGCTGCCCGGCTGGTCCGCTTCGGCCAACGTTGACATGATCGCCGTCTACATGACCGGCCTGGCCACGCTGCTGCTGCTCTGCGTGCCGTTCATCCCCGGGCTGCGGGACGTGCCGCGGCTGATCCCCCTGCACCGGCTGGTCTGGCGCCGCTGGAGCAAGCCGGGCAGCGACGGGACCCCTCCCGATACGGGGAAGACCGGCCCGGTCGGCACCGCCACCGCCGGGAAGTCCTGAAGGAGCATGTGATGAGAGCAGCAGTCGTACGTAAGTTCGGCGCCCCCCTGGTGATCGAGGAGCGGCCGGTCCCTGAGCCCGGCCCGGGCGAGGTGGTGGTCCGGCTGGAGGCGTCCGGCCTGTGCCACACCGACATCCACGCCGCTCAGGGCGACTGGCCGGTGAAACCCATCCCGCCGTTCGTGCCCGGCCACGAAGGGGTCGGCATCGTGCACGCCGCCGGGGAGGGCGTGACCAGCCCGCAGGTCGGGCAGCGGGTGGCCGTGCCCTGGCTGGGTTACGCCTGCGGCACCTGCGAGCACTGCCTGACCGGGTGGGAAACGCTCTGCCTGAAGCAGCAGAACACCGGCTACTCGGTGGATGGCAGCTTCGCTGAGTACTTCACCGCCCAGGCTGCCTTCGCGGCGCCGGTCCCGGACGGCATCGATCCGGTCGACGCCGCGCCGCTGACCTGCGCGGGCGTCACCACCTACAAGGCCGTCAAGGTCGGCGGGGTCCGCCCCGGCGACCTGGTCGCCATCTCCGGCATCGGTGGGCTCGGCCACCTGGCCCTGCAGTACGCCAAGATCTTCGGCGCCACCGTCGCGGCTATCGACATCACCGACGAGAAACTCCAGCTGGCCAGCGACCTCGGCGCTGACCTGGTGATCGACGCCCGCGCCGAGGACCCGGCCGCGCTGCTCCATGCGCACGGCGGGGCCACCGTGGCGATCGGGCTGGCGGTGGACGACAAGTCCTTCGCGACCGCCTACTCGGGCCTGCGGCGGGGTGGACGGCTGGTCCTGGTGGCGCTGCCCGCGGCGGGGACCCTGCAGATCCCGGTGTTCGACACCGTGCTCAACGGCACCTCAGTGATCGGGTCCATCGTCGGCACCCGGGCCGACCTGGCCACCGTCTTCGCCCTGCACCGTGAGGGCCGGACCCGGGTGGTGTCCGAAACCCGCCCGCTGGAAGCGGTGAACGAATCCATCGACGAGGTCCTGCACGGCAAGGCGCGGGCACGCCTCGTGCTCCAGCCCTAGCGGAGCCCGGTTCCTGGGGCGGTCGCCTGCGCGGCGCGGGCGGCCGCCCCAGCCTGTCCGGAGGCCCCGTGTTGACGGTCGCGTCCAAGATCCGGTGTAAATGAACGACGGGCGTAGGTTCCCTTCAAGACCGGCAAGTCGCCCAGGAGCTCGGACGTACGCCTCAGCGTGCCAGTACTCGAGTATTGCGTGACCACCGTACCGCGACCACCAGTACCCGGATCGGCAGGTGTTCGCGGCGACAGGCTCCGGCGCGGAGAGTAAGTGCGGCTAACGAGGTTCCCTCAGCATGGAGATGATCGGGGGACTGTCACCGGCCTGCCACTGCCCGGTCACTTCAAATCCATGACGCTCGTAGAAGGGCACGTTCCTCGGGTTGGTCGAGTCGAGATACGCGGGCAGGTGTTCCCGGTCCACGATTTCCAGGCAGGGCGTCATGAGCCGGGATCCGAGGCCTTGTCCCTGTACTGCGCAGTCAACGCCGAACCACGGCAGATACCAGTGCGGCATTGCCGGGTGGGCCTCTTCCATTTGACCGAACACTCCCAGCAGGTCACTGAACTTCTGGGAGTCGACGGTGGCCTGGAACAAGGCCACCGTGGCGTCGCCGCCGGGTTCGATTCCTGGCGGCAGCCACAGAGCGACCGCGGCGAAGTCACCGAGTCGCCAGACACCGCCTTGACCGAAGGCGACCCCGCCGAAGGCCTGCAACGCCTCGGGAAAGCGGCCCAGGTACTGGCTGGCTTCGGGGTAGATCCAGCGGACGAAGGGGTCCGCCGTGAACGCAAGAACGAGAGTCCCGATGGCACGCTCGCGCTCAACCTCGCTCACACTCGCGAACTCCACGTCCATGTCGTACCTCTCGGGATCGGCCAGGAACAGTGCTCGACCCGGGTGGCTGGCCACCTGGTCACAACGCCGGACACCGGAGCAGGAGTATGCGGCGCTGCCGGCACCTATCGTCGGCGATTACCGGGGCCGACACTACCCTGGTCTGGCCGTGCCCGGCCGGGCCTCGGCCGGCTGGCGCGGCGTGAACGTGACCCACACATCCTGCGGTTCCCGCAGGACCTGCGCCACTCGCTGCTCGAACCACCCCGCCAGCTCCGGCCACGCGCCGTCACTGCGACCCAGCCAGATGATCAACTCGAAACTGTCAGCACCGTCGCCTGACCTGATCATGAAACCGGGAACCACGCCCGCCGATTTACACCGGATTCCGGACGCCACCGTGTTGACTGCCGTCGCCGCCGTGACCATAATTCCAACGCGCGGAACGCCCCACGCGGAACGCGCCTCAGGACGTGGCCCAGCAGCGCGGCTACCTCTGTCAGACATTGGCAGCGGGAGTGATGCTGTGCTCGCACACGAACCGGACGAAAACCTGGCCTGGCCGGCCGAGCGGCCTCCGGCCGGGGCCGGCGGCCGGCCAGGCCGGACCGCGAGGTGCTCGACGCCGCGCGGTTCCGGCTTTCCGCCCGGGACGGAGGGCCGGTGGCCGATCCGTCGCTCGCCCGCACCCTGGACGACGTGCGGGCCGTGGCCGGGGTCCGCGTGGCGGCCCGTTACGGCACCCAGCCCTCCCCCGGGCCGCTGGATCTCGGGGCCAGCCTGGTCCTGCTCGGCAACCTGCGGCCCCACCTCGACGCGCTCGAAGCCGACCTGCTCGACGCCGCCGCGGACCTGGGCATGAGCTGGGACCTGATCGCGGCGATCACCGGCATCCCGGCCGACGACGCCCGGCACCGGCTGGGGGAACTGCGCGCCCGCCCCAACCCCCGCTAGCAGGCTCCAGGTCATGACGCTTTCGGGGGCAGCGTCATGACCTGGCCCATCCGGTTTGAACCTGGCTGCCGGAGGCAGATAAGACAGGCACGCCGCAGGTAGCGGCGCGGATACGCCTGGCCACCCGGCCAGCCGGACAGGACGCACGCAGTCAGGACAGGGGACGTGCGCAGTGGAGCAGGACATGCCGCCGGCGCCGCCTGGCGAGCGGTACGAGGACCTCATCGAGGTCTTCACCGTGCTCGGCCGGACGCTGGCTGAAGACGAATCAGTACACGACACCTTGCAGAGCATCCTCGCGCTGGCCCTGCGGCTCGTCCCGGGCTGCACCGCGGCGAGCGTGACCGTGCTGGACGAGCAGGGCCGGCCCGCGACGATCGCCGCCACCGACGAGGCAACCCAGGAGATGGACCGCCGGCAGTATCTGCTGCAGGACGGTCCCTGCCTGGACGCGGCCCGGCGGCAGCAGGTGAACCGCTGGAGCCTCCCCGAGGCGGAGCAGCGGTGGCCGGAGTTCACCAGCCTGGCCGAGGACATGGGCCTGCACAGCTACCTCGCCGCCGGGCTCGGCCTGGGTGACCAGCGGCTCGGGGCGCTGAACCTGAGCAGTAGCGACCCCGACGGCTTCAGCAAGCTCGATGAGGGCGTGGTCTCGCTGTTCATCGCGCCCGCCGCGGCCGCCATCGTGACCATGGCCCGCTACGCGCGCGCCCGTGACCTGGCCGACCAGCTCAACCAGGCGCTGCGGTCCCGGGCGGTCATCGACCAGGCCCTCGGCATCATCATGGCGGAGTCGAAGATCGATGCGGACCGGGCCTTCGCCGTGCTCAGCCGGGCCTCGAACAACCGGCGCATCAAGCTCCGCGACCTCGCCGCCGAGATCGTCACCCGGGTCAGCGGGCAGGCGCCCGCCGAGTACGCGGGCGACTCACAAGCCTGATCCCGTCCGCGGTCCAGACCGGGCACAGTACGATACGCACGACCACGGGCCCCGAGTAGGGTCCCTGCGCAGGGCGGGCCCAGGAGGCTGATGAACCCGGACACGGTTCAGCACGGTGCGGTGCGGTGGGGCGCGGCTCCGCTGGACCGCGGCATGGCTCACCGCCGCGAGGTCGCTCCGGCGGACCTGGAGCGAGCGGAAGCCGGGCTGGCGGTCCTCCTCGAGGCCTGGCAGCGGGCCATCGAGGACCTGGGCGCGATGCTTCCGCCGGCCCAGGTCCGCGCGCTGCTCGCCATCGATGCCGCGGGCGACCTGAACGTGACCGGCCTGGCCCGGGTCCTGGGCGCCTCCCCGTCGGCGACCAGCCGCCTGTGTGACCGCCTGGTCGCGGCAGGCCTGATGGTCCGCGTGCCTGCGGCCGCCAGCCGCCGGGAGATCCTGCTGCAGCTGACCGAGTCCGGCCGGCGGCTGGCCGCCTGGATCCAGGACCAGCGGCGGGCCGCGCTGATCCGGGTACTGGACGCGCTCAGCCCGGGCGGGCGCGCCGACCTGGCCCGCGGGCTCGGCGAACTGCTCCCGGGGCCGTGCCTCCCGGGCGCGCGGCAGCCCTAGGTGAGCCGCGCTGAGGCCTCCAGGAGCTTGCCCCGGGTGGCCTGCAGCCGGCGCGCGACCACGGCGAGCACCCGCCGGGTGAGTTCGTAGCCGAAGGCCGGATCCTCGTCGCAGCACCGCAAGACCGCAGCCGCATCGAATTCGAACGCCTCGGTGGGCTGGATCGCGACCGCCCCGAACTGCCACTGGCAGGGCGGGATGGACCAGGACAATCCCACCATCTCGCCGCGGCCCAGCGTTTCCACGATGATCCGCCGCCCGCCGGGCACGTCCATGTCCAGCGCCACCTGGCCTGCCCGGATCAGCCAGAACTGGTGCGGCATCCGGCCAGCGGCAAAGAACCGGTGCCCGGCCGGCACGTCCACCAGGGAGGCGGCCCCGGCCAGCAGGCCGAGGTGGGCTTCGGGCATCCCGCGCAGGAACTGGTGCCCGGCGAGCGCGGACGGTGGCACCGGGATCCGGCTGTTCGGCGCCGGGTTGACCGCGGCGGCGGGATGCCCCGGGACTTCCTGTTGTCCGGTCATGGCCCTTCCTCCCCGGGCACGCCTGCCCCCCGGGCCAGCGCGGCCGGCTGCTAGCGCTGAGTGCCGACCAGCACCGCCAGGTCGTACAGGCGGCAGGTGTAACCCCACTCGTTGTCGTACCAGCCAAACACCTTGGCCAGCGTGCCCGACGCCTGAGTCAGGCCCGAGTCGAACACGCACGAGGCGCTGTCCCCGACGATGTCCCGGGAGACCAGCGGGTCCGTGCTGTAGCGCACGATGCCGGCCAGCGGGCCGTCGGCTGCCTCGCGGAACGCGGCATTGATGTCCGCGGCGGTCGCCTCACGCTCCAGCACGACCGCGAGGTCGGTCAGGGAGCCGTCCTCGACCGGGACCCGGAGCGCGACGCCGTCCAGCCGCCCGGCGAGCTCGGGGATGACCGTCCCGGTCGCGCGGGCCGCGCCGGTGGTCGTGGGGATGATGCTCACCGCGGCGCTGCGGGCCCGGCGGAGGTCCTTGTGCGGCCCGTCGAGCAGCATCTGGTCGCCGGTGTACGCGTGCACCGTGGTCATGAACCCGCGGACCAGGCCGAATTCATCGTTCAGGATCTTCGCCATCGGGGCCACGCAGTTCGTGGTGCAGGAGGCGTTGGAGATGATGTCGTGCCGCCGCGGGTCGTACGCGGATTCGTTGATCCCCAGCACCACGGTGAGGTCCACGCCCTTGCCCGGGACCGACAGCAGGACCTTCCGGGCCCCGCCCTTGAGGTGAAGCGCGATGTCGTCCCGGGTCCGGAACACGCCGGTGGACTCGATGACGGTATCCACCCCGAGGCCGGCCCAGTCGATCTCAGCCGGGTCGCGGTGCGCGGACACCGCGATCGGGCGGCCGCCCACCAGGATCGAATCGTCGGTGTGACCGACCTCGATGCCGAGCCGGCCATAGGTCGAGTCGAACGCGAGCAGGTGGGCCAGGGTGGCTGCGTCCGTGATGTCGTTGATCGCGACGACCTCGATGTCGTCACGCTCCAGGGACCTGCGCACGAAGGCGCGCCCAATCCGCCCGAAACCGTTGATTCCTACCCGCACTGGCATGGGTACTCCCCTTGGTCGCTGCTGTACCCCCAGCCTGTCGCGGCGGGCCCGGCGCGACCATGGGCCTCCGTTGCTTCTGCGGGGGACCTTTGGCCCCTACCTCCCGGGCCTGGACAGCGAGAGGGTGACGGTCAGGGGGCGTTCAGTGACGGGCATTGACGGCTGGCCGGGGTGACCAGGCAGCAGGCCGCCAGGCAGAGGGCTCCCAGGCAGGGCGCCCGGGAGGTGCGATGACCATGGCGGGCACGCGGAAGCTGGAAGCGCTATCCCGGCAGGAGTCACTCCGCCTGCTGCGCAGCGTTTCCGTGGGCCGGCTCGTGTTCACCCATCTGGCGCTGCCGGCCATCCGGCCCGTCAACCACGTGGTGGACGGCGACCAGGTGGTGATCCGGGCCTACGTGGGCACCGCGATCGACACCGCGGTGGGAAGGAACACCGGCATGGTGGTCGCCTACGAGGCCGACCTCATCGACCCGGACACCCATCTCGGCTGGAGCGTGATCGTCGTGGGCCGGGCGTGCCGCGTCTCGGACGGCCCGGAGGCCGACCACTTCCGGCGGATCCTCGAGCCCTGGGTAACGGGCGGCACTGACGACGTCATCGCGATCCAGGCGGACATGGTGGACGGCTTCCGGCTGATCGCCTGAGGCGGTCCAGCCTCAGCCTGCCACAGCCCGCCCCGCCTCAGGCCGCCTGAACCTGCGCCGCCGCCCACATCCGCTGGTACAGCCCGCCCGCCGCGAGCAGCGCCTGGTGCGTGCCCCGCTCGGCCACCCGGCCGCCGTCCAGCACGACGATCTCGTCCACCTGGTCCAGCCCGTCCATCTCGTGCGTGATGAGCAGCGTCGCCCGGCCGCGGCTGGTCGCCTGCGCGGTGGCGTCCAGCAGGTCCGCGGTCAGCGCGCGCCGGTTGTCCGGGTCCAGGTGCGCGGTGGGCTCGTCCAGGATCAGCAGCGCCGGGTCGGCCAGCAGCGCCCGGGCCAGCGCGATCCGCTGCCGCTCGCCACCCGACACGGCGGCGCCCCGCGGCCCGACCGGGGTGTCCCAGCCTTGCGGCAGCGAGGCGATCCAGGGCAGCAGCCGGGCCCGCCCGGCGGCCGCCGCCACGTCCTCCTGGCTGGCGTCCGGCCGGGCCAGCCGGATGTTCCCGGCGATGGTCGTGTCGAACAGGTGGGGGTCCTGGGCGCACCCGGTGATCACGGTACGCACCGCATCGGGGTCGTAGCTGGCCAGGTCGGCGCCGCCCAGGGTGGCCGAGCCGCCGGCCAGATCGCAGAAACGCAGCAGCAGGGCGGCCACCGTGGACTTGCCGGCCCCGCTCGGGCCGACCAGGGCCACCCGGCGGCCGGCGTCCAGGTCGAGGTCCACGCCGTCGAGGGCCAGCGGCCCGCCCGGCTCGTAGCGGACCTGGACGCCGCGCAGCCGGACCCGCAGCGGGCCGCCCGGCAGCGGCCGGGGCGTGGCCGGCCGGGCCACCGGGTCCGGAGCATCCAGCACCGCGCCCACCCGGGCCGCGCTGGACCGGGCGTGACCGAGCGCGATGGCGGCCGCGGGCAGCGCCGTCACCGCCTCGAAGGCGGCCAGCGCGGTCAGGGTGATGACGGCCAGCGGCACCCGGCTCATCGCGCCCGAGCCGACCGCGGCCACGCCGAGCACGAGCACCCCCCAGAGGGTCAGACCGGCCACGGCCTGGGACAGCCCGCTGCCCAGCGCGGCACCGGCCGCCGACATCCGGGCCAGCCGGGTCAGTTCCTGGTCGGCCTCGTCGGACCGGGCCAGCGCGGCGTCCTGCGCGCCGAACGCATGCAGGTCCGCGGACCCGGCCAGCAGGTCGGTCACCCGGGCGCTCAGCGCGCCGCGGGCGGGCGCGGTGCGCCGGGCCGCCCGGCGGCCCCGGGCCGCGGCCAGCCAGGACACCGCCAGCCCGGCCACCAGCAGCCCGGCGGCCAGCACCGCACCCGCCGGGGCCAGGATGATCAGGCACACGGTGGCCGCGCCCGCGCCGACCAGGAACGCGGTCAGCGGCGGGGCGATGCCGCGGATGAACAGATCCTGGGTGACGTCCACGTCGCTGACCAGCCGGGCCAGCAGGTCACCGGAGCGGAAGTCGCGCAGCCCGGCCGGGGCCAGCCGCTCCAGCCGCTGGTACACGCGGACCCGCACGTCGGCCAGCACCCGGAACGCCGCGTCGTGTGAGGTGAGGCGCTCGATGTAGCGGAACACGCCCCGGCCCACGGACAGCCCGCGCACCGCGACCACGGCCACCGAGATGGCCACGATGTTGGGATGCTCGGCCGCCCGGGCCAGCAGGAAGCCGGACGTCGCGAGCAGCGCCACGGCACAGCCCGTGGACGCCGCGCCCGCCAGCACGGCCACCACCAGCTCGCCGCGCAGCGGCCGGGCCATGCGGAGCAGCCGCAGCAGCGGGTGCGCCGCCCGGGACGGGGCCGCCGGGTGCGGGGCCGCGGACGGGACGGCCGGAGGGGCTGCCGGTCAAGCCCGAACGCGATCAAGACCTGGCGCGACGGCGAGGTGCTCTCCGGCGCCAAGTCCGACGCCGGGGACGCCGCGGTGATCGCCGAGTACCTGCGGCTGCGCGTCGCACCGGCTGACGGCCGGCGACCCCCTTCTCGGCGCAGACCAAGGCGCTGCGTACCGTCGTGCGCACCCGCGACGACATGGTGGCGATGCGGACCGCGGCGACCAACCAGCTGACCGCGCTGCTGGACGCGCACTGGCCCGGCGCCAGGGCAAGGTCTTCGCCGACGCCGGGTCGCCGATCGCGCTGGAGTTTCTGACCCGCTACCCGACCGCCAAACACGCCGCCGGACCTCGGCGAGAAGCGCATGGCAAGCGTTCTGCGTCAAGCACGGCTACTGCCGGTCGCCGTTCGGCCGCCGAGCTGCTGGCCCGGCTGCGGTCCGCGCCGGCCGGCACCACCGACGACGGCGCTGGCCGAAGCGCGTGCGGGACACCGTGCTGGCCGCGGTCGGCGGTGCTCAGCGCACCGCTCGGCGCGGTCCGCAAGAACCTGGACCGCTCGGCGACCGCCCACCTCGGGGAGCACCCGGACGGCGCGATCTTCACGTCGCTGCCAAGGTCGGGTCAGATCAACGCCGCCCAGGTGCTCGTCGAGTGGGGCGATTCCCGGGAAGCCTACGACTCGCCCGACGCGATGGCCGCGCTCGCCGGGCTGACCCCGGTCACCAGAGAGTCCGGGAAGCACCGCGCCGTGCACTTCCGCTGGGCCTGCAACAAGCGATTCCGCGTCGCGATGACCACGTTCGCCGACAACAGCCGGCACGACAGCCCGTGGGCCGCCGACGATCTACAGCGACGCTCGCGCCAACGCGGCAAGGACCACCCGCACGCCGTGCGCGTCCTGGCCCGCGCCTGGGTACGGGTGATCTACCGCTGCTGGGTCGACGGGCATCCCGTACGATCCCGCTGCCGGCAGCCGGCAGCGCAATCAAGATCAGACAACCAGGCATCTTGCGGCCTGAGGTTGACACAGGGAGTGTCATGACGTGGCCGCCATCGCGCGGCCGCCGTGCGCCGTCCCGCCACGCACGGTGCCGAAGCAGCCGGCGGCCAGCACGAGCCGCCCCTGGTCCAGCGTGATGGTCCGCCCGGCGCCGCCCAGCCAGCCCGGCCCGTGGGTGATCAGGACCACGGTCCGCCCGGCCATCAGCCGCTCGAGGGTGTCAATGATCATCCGGGCGGTGAGGGGGTCCAGGTGCGCCGCGGGCTCGTCGAGCAGCAGCAGCGGCGCGTCCTGGAGGAACGCCCGGGCCAGCGCGATCCGCTGCCGCTGGCCCGCGGACAGCCGGGCGCCGCGCTCCCCGAGGGGCGTGGCGTAGCCGCCGGGCAGCGACCCGATGAACTCCGCCGCACCCGCCAGGGTGGCCGCCTGGGCAATATCCGCCGGGGACGCGTCCGGGCGGCCCAGGGCGATGTTGCTGGCCACCGTGCCGTCGAACAGGTACGGGTGCTGGGGGACCCAGGCGATCTGGCGGCGCCACGCGGCCAGGTCGAGCGCGGCGATATCGGTGCCCGGCCCCCCGGGCGGCCCGGCCTCGATCCGCCCCCCGGTCGGCGCGGCGAACCGCAGCAGCAGGCCCAGCAGCGAGCTCTTGCCCGCCCCGCTCGGCCCCGTCACCGCGGTGCGCTCGCCAGGCCGGATGGCCAGGGACACCCGGTCCAGCGCCGGTGCGTCCCGGCCCGGGTACACCAGCGTGGTTCCGTTGAGGAAAACAATGTCGCGGCTGAGGTCGGCCGCAGCGGGCGGGCCGGACCCCGGCCCGTGTCCGGCCGGCGGCGCCGCGGCCTCCGGGACCGGGGTGTCGAGAATCTCGCACGCGCGGCCGGCCGCGGTCACGCCCTCCATGCTCGCGTGGAACTGCATGCTGACCGCGCGCAGCGGCAGGAACGCCTCGGGGGTGAGGAGCAGGACCAGCAGCGCGGTCTGGTAGGGCAGGTGCCCGGCCAGCAGCCGCAGCCCCACTTCCACCGCCACCAGCGCGGTCGCGATCGCCGCGGACAGCTCCAGCACCAGGGCGGACAGGAACGCGACCCGCAGCGTGCGCATGGTGGCCCGCCGGTGCGCGTCGGTGACCTCCCGGATCACCTCGGTCTGGGCCTGGGCCCGGCCGAACAGCTTGAGCGTGGGCAGTCCCTCGACGACGTCCAGGAAGTGGCCGCCGAGACGGGCCAGCAGCTGCCACTGCCGCTCGGTCTGGGCCCGGGTCTGCAGCCCGATGAGCACCCCGAAGACCGGGATGATCGGCAGTGTCACCGCGATCACCACGGCGGAAATCCAGTCGGCCAGGCCCACCCGGATCAGCACCGCCACCGGCACCAGCAAGGCCAGCACCAGCTGGGGGAGGAACCGGGCGAAGTACGGGTCGAGCGCGTCCAGGCCCTTGGTGGACAGGGTGGTGATCTCCCCGGCCCGCTGGCCGCCGAGCCAGGCCGGCCCCAGCCGCACTACGTGCGCGGTGAGCTCGCGGCGCAGCTGCGACTTGACCGCCGCCGCGGCGCGCAGCGCGGCCAGTTCCCCGCCGTAGGCGGTGACCGCCCGGGCGGCCAGCACGGCGAGCAGCACCCCCAGCGTGCCGGCCAGCGCAGCCACGCCGATCCCGGCGGCCGGCGCGGCCAGGGCCCGGGCCAGCAGGCCGGCCTGGGCCAGGATCAGCGCCGTGGCAGCCAGCCCGAGCAGGACCGTGAGGACCAGGTATCCCCGGGCGGCGTCCGCGTGCCGGAGCAGCCGTGGATCGACTGGCCTCATGGGCCGCTGGTCGCGTGTGCCGCCGGGCCGCCGGCCGACGGCCCGGGTGACGGCTTAGCGGGCAGGAGCGAGGGAATCGGCGTCCCGCCGACCTGGTGCCGGAATACCCAGTAGGTCCAGCCCTGGTAAGCCAGGACCACCGGGGTGAAGAGCAGGGCAACCCAGGTCATGACAGTGAGAGTGTAGTGCGACGATGACGCGTTGTGAACGGTGAGGCTAGGCCGCGGTCGTGGTGGACGGCAGCACGTTCGGCCACAGGTCGCCGAACAAGGTCGTCACCGCGAATACCAGCGTGATCGCGGTACCCGCGAAGGCCCAGCCCTCCTTGCCGGCCGCGATCGCCGCCACGGCGGCCAGCAGCGCCACCGCGGCCACGGCGGCGGTGAGGTCAGTGGCCAGCCGGCCGTGCGCCACCTGGCTGGCCATCAGGAACCCGGCCGCCACCGGCACGGTGGCGGCGGCGATGCGCACCGCCGCCTTCCGGGCCCGCACGCGCAGGTCGCCCGTGGTCCGCAGGGACAGGAAGATCGCGCCGTGCAGGGCGAACAGGGTGAGCGTGGCCAGCCCGCCGAGCAGGCCGTAGGGGTTCAGCAGGGTCAGCAGGTTGCCGGTGACCACGTGCTCGGCGTTCATCGGGACGCCGCGGACGATGTTGGCGAAGGCCACTCCCCACAGCAGCGCGGGCAGCGCGGAGCCCCAGAAGATGGCTCACTCACGGGGGTTCCCCTTCACTCTCGCCCCCTTGCCCGGGGGCCTGACCGGCCGTGCGGGCCCGCTGACGCTCATGCGCCGAGACGGACCCGCGATTGGATCTTGACCGTCTCGCGGGACAGGCCGGAAGGGACGTTTGCGCTCAGCCGCCGGGACGTTGGTCACCGGCCCAGGTAAAGGGCACACCCATGCGGCCGCGCAGGCGCAAGGCCGAATGGCCCCAGCGCCGGGGACATCGGCCCGATGCCCCCGGTCATGGCCAGGGCACATCCTGAAACCAGAGCACAACCGTCCTGCCCGCCGCGGAGGTGAGATCCCATGTCGCTGGTGCTGTTCGAGAGGGGGACGTCGATGAAGGCGGATGTCGGTGACCGCCTGGTCACCGAAGGACCAGACGGAACGCGCGAATGCCTGATCATCGGCCTTCAGCGCGCCGACGGGGCGCCCCCCTACGTCGTCCGCTGGCTCGCGGACGGGCACATCGCGCTGGTCTTCCCCGGGCCGTACACCAGGCTCGTGCACAGCGCGAAGGCTGCCCGCGCAGAGGGCTTCAGCCGGGGGACTTCAGCACCGGGGACTTCAGCACCGGAGATCTCCGCAGGCAGGACAGCCGCACGGACGAGGTCCAGGATGCTGCGCCGCCGGAGGGAACCTGGCCGGTGCGGTTCCGGGAGAACCATGACATCAACTGACGCCCCGAGGTCGGCGGCGCCCGCACGAGCCTCACTCCCCCGCCACCGGTTCCGGCTGCGCCATAAGCTGGCCCGTGATTCCGGCGTCCTCGGCCTGCCCGGGGTCCCCGCCCAGGCCGACCTGGTCAGCGAGCGGCAGGTGTCCGGTCTGCCCGACGCGGCCCAGCGGTACCTGCGCTTCATGGGCGTGATGGGCCGCCCGGCCGACTGGTCTTACCTGGCCCACTGCACCGGCCGCTTCCGGCTGCGCCCGGCCTGGACCGTGGCTGCCCTGCGAGGCGTGGCAGTACAACTCCAGCGTGGACGTGGCCCGGGTCTTCCACCTGCGGATCGGCGGCCCGGCGCCGATGAGCGCGCGGGACGCCTACCTGCACGGCCAGGGCAGCGTGCGCGGCACGCTGCTGGGCCTCGTGCACCTGGTCAACGGCACGGGCCCGGAATACGACGTCAGCGAGCTCGTCACCTACCTGAACGACGCGGTCTTCTGCGCTCCCGGCATGCTGCTGAGCCTGCCGGTCACCTGGACCGAGGCGGGCGGCAGCTGCTTCGACCTCACCCTCCGCGACGCCGGCCACCGGGTGACCGCGCGGGTGTTCCTGGACGAGCGGGGCGCGCCGGTCAACTTCAGCACCGAGGACCGCTGGTGCGACCTGCCCGGCGGGCTGGCCCGGGTGCGCTGGACCACCCCGATGCAGGGCTGCCGCCAGGCGGGCGGCCGCTGGCTGCCAACCTGCGGCACGGCCATCTGGCATCTGCCGGGCGGCGATTTCAGCTACGCCGAGCTCTGCTTCCGGCCGGGAGACCTCAGCTATAACGTCGCCCCGCGCGAGCTGTCCCCAGAGCCGTCCGGCGACGGCGTGGATAGCGGGCCGCCTGCTGGGTAGAAGGTCCGGCCATGCGGCCGATCACCGAGCTGACAGGCCGGTACCACCTGGAAGAACTGATCGCGGCCGGCGGCTGGGCGAGGTCTGGCGGGCCGTCGACCGGGTCCTGGCGCGCCCGGTGGCCGTGAAGCTGCTGCGGCCGGAGTACTCCCGCGACGAGGTGACGCTGGTCCGGTTCCGCGCCGAGGCCCGGCACGCGGGGCTGCTGAACCATCCCGGTATCGCCCAGGTCTACGACTACCAGGACGCGAGCCCGGACCTTCCGGCTTACCTGGTGATGGAGCTGGTCAGCGGCCCGTCCCTGGCCGACGTGCTGGCCGGCGGGAGGCTGGCGCCGCAGCGCACCGCTGATGTGCTCGCCCAGGCCGCCGGGGCCCTGGATGCCGCTCATGCCGCCGGGGTGCTGCACCGCGACATCAAGCCCGGCAACCTGCTGCTCACCGGCGATGGCCGGGTCAAGGTGACCGATTTCGGCATCGCCCAGTCGTCCCTGACCGGGAACCTGACGCGTACCGGCACGCTCGTCGGCACCCTGGGCTACCTCGCGCCGGAACGCGTGTCCGGCAGCTCGGCCACAGTGGCGAGCGACCTGTACGCGCTGGGCATCGTCGGGTACGAGTGCCTGAGCGGGCAGCCCCCCTTCCGGGGTGAGCCGTTGCAGATCGCCCTGGCCCACCGTGACCAGGACCTGCCCGGGCTCCCGCCGTGGTGCCTGGGCCAGCCCGGCGCGGCCGGTCTGGCCGCCCTGATCACCGACCTGACCGCCAAGGATCCCGCAGCCCGGCCGGGCTCGGCGGCGGTGGTGGCCGACCGGGCACGCCGCATCCGCGACGGCCTGGGTGATGCCCGGGACGGCACCGCAGGCTGGCCGGGCAGCCCGGCAGGCTGGCGGCAGGCATGCGGCCCCCGGCCGCACCAAGCACGGCAAGGGACCGCCCCCCGGGCACCGCTGAGGGGCATCACCCAGGGCACCCCCGCTGGTTCACCGGGAATTTGTTCACCGGGAATGCATCTGCCGGGTCGTGGCATCGGCCCGGGCGGTAGGCGATGATGGGGTTGCACGCTGCACGCTGCCCCGCAGGCGGGCGGCGCTTCCGCGAGGGCACGCCGTGGACGCTGCGCCCGGGAACAGCATTCCCGCGAGCGGCCTGGCGCCGCGGGACTTTTGACCCTGATGCCCACCCAAGGGGACCAGCCAGGCTGACACAAGAGTCCCCGCTGAGAACAGGAGAAACTGAGTGACCGCGCTTACCGAAGCGGGGTGCTCGTATGCCCTGCTGGCGGACGGCACCACGATTACCATCCGGCCCGCCGGAGCTGGCGACTACGAGGCCGTCGAAGCAGCTGCACGAGGCCATGTCGCCGGACAATC
Organism: uncultured Actinomycetes bacterium; assembly: GCA_963751175.1. Taxonomy (GTDB): domain Bacteria; phylum Actinomycetota; class Actinomycetes; order Streptosporangiales; family Streptosporangiaceae; genus RYN-230. Next base: position 169,679 of record CAVVTM010000029.1, read on the forward strand.
TGTACCTGCGCTTCTTCAGCATTAGCCGGCAGGCCGCCGAGCAGGAGGCGCGCCGGGTGTGCCGGGAGGACCGGTCGGCCCACGCGCTCCTCGGTTTCCTGGGCGGCGAACTGGTGGGAGTGGCCAGCTACGAGCCGGAGGCCGATGGGGAGACCGCGGAGGTCGCGCTCGCGGTGGCGGACCGGATGCACCGGCGCGGCGTCGGCACCCTGCTGCTCGAGCACCTGGTGTCGCTGGGCAGGGAGCGCGGGGTGCGGGGCTTCACCGCCTCGGTGCTGCCCGAGAACACGGGCATACTGCGGGTGTTCTCCGACACCGGGATGACCGTGACGCGGCGGCTGGAGGACGGGGTCGTCGAGCTGAGCATGCCGATCCCGGGCAGCCCCGGGCTGAGCGAACCCAGCCTGTACCTGGACGCGGTGGCGGGCCGGGAGCGGCGGGCCGAGGTGGCCAGCCTGGAGCCGCTGTTCGCGCCGCGCTCGGTCGCGGTGGTCGGCGCGGGCCGCCGCCGCGGCTCGATCGGCCGGTTCATCCTGCTCAACATCCGGGACGCGGGGTTCACGGGGACCCTGTACGCGGTGAACCCGCACACCAGCGACATCGAGGGCATCCCCAGTGCCGCGTCCCCCGCCGCGCTGCCCGAGGCGCCCGACCTGGCCGTGGTGACGGTACCCGCGGACGCCGTGGTCGACGTGGCCCAGGAATGCGGCAAGCGCGGGGCCCGGTCGCTGGTGGTGATCACTTCCGGGCTGACCTCGGCCCAGTCCGCCAGCCTGCTGGACACCTGCCGCCACTGGGGGATGCGGCTGGTCGGCCCGAACTGCTTCGGCGTGGCCGTGCCGGGCCTCGGCCTGGACGCCACCTTCTCCGTGCGCCATCCCATCGCGGGCTCGGCCGGCCTGGTCGTCCAGTCCGGCGGCGTGGGGGTGGCCCTGCTCGAGCGCTTCTCCCGGCTGGGCATCGGCATCTCCTCGTTCACGTCCATCGGCAACAAGCTCGACGTATCCGGCAACGACGCCCTCCAGTGGTGGGCGGAAGATGGCATCACCCGGCTTGCCGTGCTGTACCTGGAGTCGTTCGGGAACCCGCGCAAGTTCGCGCGTACCGCGGCCCGGGTCAGCGCCACCATGCCGGTGCTCACCGTGCACGCCGGCCGGTCGGCGCCGGGCCAGCGCGCGGCCGCGTCGCACACCGCCGCGGCTGCCGCGCCGCTGATCACCCGACAGGCCCTGTTCGAGCAGGCTGGGATCATCGCCACGACCAGCTTCGGTGAGCTGCTGGAGGCGTCCGTCCTGCTCGCCTCCCAGCCGGTGCCCGCGGGCAGCCGGGTCGGCATCGTTTCCAACGCGGGCGGCGCGGGCGTGCTCGCCGCGGACGCGTGCGCCGAGGCGGGCCTGGTGGTCGCCACGTCCAGTCACAGAGCCCAGACCCGGCTGGCCGCGATCCTCCCGCGGGGCGCCGCGCTCGGCGGCCCGGTCGACACGACCGCGGCGGTCAGCGCCGGGGCGTTCAGTACCGCCCTGTCCACGGTGGCCTTCGACACCGGGGTGGACGCGGTCATCGCGCTGGTCGTGCCGACTGCGGCCTCCGACCTGATCCCGGCGCTCAGCGCGGCCCGGCTGCCTGTCCCGCTCGCCGCGGTGGTGCTGGACCAGCCGGACGCGGTCCAGCTGCTGCCCATCGCCGGCGATGAAGCCGCCGGGGGCACAGCCGGGGCGGACACCGCCACCCAGGGCACGGGGCGGAAGGGCGCGTGCAGCGTGGGCGTCCCGGCGTACGCCTACCCGGAAAGCGCGGCCAAGGCCCTCGCCCGGGCCGCCCGGTACGGCTCGTGGCGCTCCCGGCCCGCGGACAAGGTCCCGGAACTCGACGGCATCCAGACCGGCGAGGCACGGGCGCTGATCGCCTCGTTCCTGGACCGGATACCCGGGGGCGGCTGGCTGCCCGCGGACGACGCGGACCAGCTGCTGCGCTGCTACCAGCTGCCGATGGTGACCTACCGGCGGGCGACCACCGCCGACGAGGCCGCGGCCGCCGCCGCGGACCTGGGCGGCCCGGTGGCGCTCAAGGCCGAAGTGCCCGGCCTGGTGCACAAGAGCGACGCCGGGGCCGTGCTGCTCGGCCTCGACGGGCCCGACGAGGCCCGCAGCGCGTTCGACAGCCTGGCGGAGCGGTTCGCGGGCAACTTCTCCGGCGCGCTCGTCCAGCCCATGATCAGCAGCGGGACCGAGGTCATCATCGGGGTCGTCCAGGAGCCGGTCTTCGGTCCCGTGGTCGTGTTCGGCCTGGGCGGGGTCGCGACCGAGGTGCTCGGCGACCACGCCGCACGGCTGGCCCCGCTGACCACTACCGACGCCGACGACCTGATCCACTCGATCCGAGCCGCGCCGCTGCTGCTCGGCCATCGCGGCCAGCCCGCGGCCGACGTGGCCGCGCTCCGCGATGCCCTGCTCCGGATCTCCCGGCTCGCCGATGACCTGCCACAGGTCGCCGAGCTGGACCTCAACCCGGTGATTGCCCGGCCCGACGGGGTTACCGCGGTGGACGCCCGGATCCGGGTCACCAGCCACAGGGCGGCTGACCCGTTCCTGCGGCAGCTGCCCATGGCCAAGCGCCCCTGACCACTGTGGCCCCTGACCACCGATCCCCCGACCACCGTGCCCCTGACGCCGAGAGAGCGGAGTCCTTCCGACATGTCCGTGACCACCAGACCGGAGCTCACCACCGATCAGCTTCAGGCCCTCGATGGGTACTGGCGCGCCGCGAACTACCTGTCCGTCGGCCAGATCTACCTGATGGCCAACCCGATGCTGGCCGAGCCGCTGCGGCCGGAGCACATCAAGCCCCGGCTGCTCGGCCACTGGGGCACCACGCCGGGGCTGAACTTCCTCTGGTCGCACCTGAACCGGGCGATCGTCACCCACGGCCTGGACATGATGTACGTGATCGGCCCGGGCCACGGCGGCCCGGCCGCGATCGCGAGCACCTGGCTGGATGGCAGCTACAGCGACATCTACCCGAGCATCCCGCGTGACCTGGCCGGGATGGGCCGACTGTTCCACCAGTTCTCGTTCCCGGGCGGGGTGCCGAGCCACGTGGCCCCGGAGACGCCGGGCTCCATCCACGAGGGCGGTGAGCTGGGTTACTCGCTCTCGCACGCGCACGGCGCCGCGTTCGACAACCCCGACCTCATCGTGGCCTGCGTGATCGGGGACGGCGAGGCCGAGACCGGCCCGCTGGCCACCAGCTGGCACTCCGGCAAGTTCCTGAACCCGGCCCGGGACGGCGCGGTCCTGCCGATCCTGCACCTCAACGGCTGGAAGATCGCCAACCCCACGGTGCTGGCCCGGATCCCCGAGCAGGAGCTGGACGCGCTGCTGCGCGGCTACGGCTACGCGCCGGTGTTCATCACCGGGTCCGACCCCCAGGCCATGCACGCCGAGATGGCCGGCGTGCTGGACCACGTGATCGCCAGGATCAGGGAGATCCAGGCCGAGGCGCGTAACGGCTCCAGCCGGGACGGCACCGGCACCCGTGAGCGCTGGCCGATGATCGTGATGCGCACCCCGAAGGGCTGGACCGGCCCGGCCGAGGTGGACGGGCACCCGGTGGAGGGCACCTGGCGGGCGCATCAGGTGCCGCTGGCCGAGGTGCGCACCAACCCGGCGCACCTGCGCCAGCTCGAGGAGTGGATGCGGTCCTACCGCCCGGACGAGCTGTTCGGCCCCGACGGCCAGCCACGCGGCGAGATCCTGGGCTTCGTGCCGCCCGGCGAGCGCCGGATGGGTTCCAACCCGCACGCCAACGGCGGCCTGCTCCTGCGCGACCTGGCCCTGCCCGACTTCCGCCGCTACGCGGTGACCGTGGACCGGCCCGGGGCGACCCTGTCGGAGCCGACCAGGGTGCTGGGCTCGATGCTCCGTGATGTGGCCAGGCTCAACGCGCAGGCGCAGAACTTCCGGGTGGTCGGGCCGGACGAGACACAATCGAACCGGCTGGACGCGCTGCTCGAGGTCACGGACAAGACCTGGGAGGAGGCCACGCTGCCGGTGGACGAGCACCTGGCCCCCGACGGCCGGGTGATGGAGATCCTCTCCGAGACCACCTGCCAGGGCTGGCTGGAGGGATACCTGCTGACCGGCCGGCATGGCCTGTTCTCCTGCTACGAGGCGTTCATCCACATCGTGGACTCGATGTTCAACCAGCACGCGAAGTGGCTGAAGACCACCCGCGCGCTGCCCTGGCGGCGCCCCATCGCGTCGCTGAACTACCTGCTCACCTCGCATGTGTGGCGGCAGGACCACAACGGGTTCAGCCACCAGGACCCGGGCTTCATCGACCACGTCGTGAACAAGAAGGCGGAGGTCGTCCGGGTGTACCTGCCCCCGGACACCAACACCCTGCTGTCGGTGGGCGACCACTGCCTGCGCAGCCGGGACTACGTGAACGTGATCGTGGCGGGCAAGCAGCCCTGCCACGACTGGCTGGACATGGACGCCGCCGTCCTGCACTGCACCCGGGGCGCCGGGATCTGGGAGTGGGCCAGCAACGACCGCGACGGCACGGAGCCCGACGTCGTGCTGGCCTGCGCCGGTGACGTGCCCACCATGGAGGTGCTGGCCGCGACCAGCATCCTCCGCGAGCACCTCCCGGACCTGCGGATCCGGGTGGTCAACGTGGTGGACCTGATGCGCCTGCAGCCGGAGACCGAGCACCCGCACGGGATGAACGAGGCCGAGTTCAACGCGCTGTTCACCACCGACCGGCCGGTCATCTTCGCCTACCACGGCTACCCGTGGCTGATCCACCGGCTCACCTACCGCCGCGACGGCCACCACAACATCCATGTCCGCGGCTACAAGGAGGAGGGCACCACCACCACGCCGTTCGACATGCTGGTGATGAACGACATGGACCGCTTCCACCTGGTGATGGACGTCATCGACCGGGTGCCCGGGCTCGGCGACCGCTCCGCCTGGCTGCGCCAGCAGATGACCGACGCCCGCACCCGGCACCGCGCCTATATCCGTGAGCACGGTGAGGACATGCCGGAGGTCCGCGACTGGACCTGGCCCGGGCCCGTCCGGGCCTGATGGACGTCCTCGTCGTCAACGCCGGGTCGAGCAGCCTCAAGCTCAGCCTCCTCGACCCGGCGGACCAGGTCCTGGCGGCCGCCGAGGTGGACCACTGGAGCGCCGACGAGCCCGGAGGCCCTCACCTCTTTCCTCAACGGTCTGACCGGGGTGGATGCCGTCGGCCACCGCATCGTCCACGGCGGGCCGCTGCTGGAGGCGCCCGCGGTCATCGGCACCACGGTGCGCCGGGCGATCGAGGGCGCCACCGACCTGGCCCCGCTGCACCAGCCCCGGGCCCTGGCGGGGATCGACGTGGTGTCGGCGCTGCTGCCCGGCGTGCCCGCGGTGGCCTGCTTCGACACCGCGTTCCACGCCGGGATGCCCGCCGCGGCCAGCACCTACGCCCTGCCCGCCGCCTGGCGGGAACGGTTCGCGTTGCGCCGCTACGGGTTCCACGGCCTGTCCCACGCCTACGCGGCCCGGCGCGCGGCGCAGCTGCTGGGCACCGCGGCGGAGCAGCTCCGGATCGTGTCCTGCCATCTGGGCGCGGGCGCCTCGCTGGCGGCCGTCCGGCACGGCCGCAGCGTGGACACCACCATGGGCTTCACCCCGCTGGAGGGGCTGGTGATGGCGACCCGGGCCGGGAACACCGATCCGGGCCTGCTGCTCTGGCTGCTCCGTGACGGCGGCCTGACCCTGGATGAGCTGGCGGAGGGGCTGGAGCACGGCTCCGGGCTGCTCGGGCTGGCCGGCGTGGCCGACATGCGGGACGTGACCCGGGAGGCGGGCGCCGGCGATCCGGCCGCGGTCCTGGCCCTCGAGGTCTACCTGCACCGGCTGCGGCAGCTGATCGCAGGCATGGCCGCGGCCATGGACGGCCTGGACGTGCTCGTGTTCACCGGCGGGATAGGCGAGCACCAGCCCCTGATCCGCTCCCGGGCCACGCAGGCCTTCCTCGGCCTGGTCCTCGACGAGCGGCGCAACCAGGCCGCCGCGGGCGACGCCGACATCAGCGCGGCCGGGGCGGCGGCGGCCACGCTGGTGGTCACGTCGCGGGAGGACATCGAGATCGCCCGCCAGGTCCGCGCCGTCCTCGGCAGTTAAGATCCGACCCCCTATGGGGGGTACACACTGAACTCGCTAACGGCTCGGCGCCAGCGACCCGGGGAGAGCGCGACGGCGGAAGGCCCGGCCGCGCAGCCCGTGGCCGGCGGCGTGGCCGAGATCCGGCGGGGGCACGGCGACGACCGGGCACGAGGCGTGGGCCAGGCAGTACCGGCCCACCCGGGAGCTGATCAGGTGCAGCCAACGCCAGCACGCCCGCGCACCACCAGGCTCGCCGCCCGGACGTGTTGACACTATCTCTAAATTGATAGTAGCTTTCTTTTAAGGCAAGCTCTCACCCGAGTGGACCCCGGCCTGGGAAGGTGACCCATGAGTGCAGCGGCCAGCACCGCGCGGACCCCGTCAGCACGCCGCCTGGGCGGCCCCGATGCCGGCCGGTGGTGGGCGCTCGTCGCCATCTCGGCCAGCGTGCTGGTCGTGGGGCTCGACCTGACCGTGCTCAACCTGGCGCTGCCGGTCCTGTCCACCCAGCTTCACGCGTCCACCACGGACCTGCAGTGGTTCTCGGCCTCCTACAGCCTGGTGCTGGCCGCGGCCCTGCTGCCCGCCGGGCTGCTCGGCGACCGGGCCGGGCGCAAGAAGATGCTGCTGATCGCGCTGGTGGTGTTCGGGGCCAGCTCGGCCGCGTGCGCGTTCGCCGGGTCCCCGGGCGAGCTGATCGCGGCCCGCGCCGCGCTCGGCCTCGGTGCCGCGGTGATCTTCCCGATGTCGATCGCCGTGCTGCCCGTGCTGTTCACCCCGCAGGAGCAGCCCCGGGCGATCGCGGTAGTGATGGGCGCGACGTTCATCGCCTACCCGGTCGGGCCGCTGCTGGGCGGCTGGCTGCTGGACAACTTCTGGTGGGGCTCGGTCTTCCTGATCAACGTGCCGGTGGTGGTGGTCGCGCTGGTCGCCGTGGCGCTGCTGATGCCCGAATCGCGCGGCGCCCGGAGCACCCGGATCGACGTCCCGGGGATCATCCTGTCCAGCCTGGGCCTGGCCGCGGTCACTTACGGCTGCATCAAGGCGGGCCAGGACGGCTGGGGCAATCCGGCTGCCGTGGCCACGATCCTGGCGGGCGCCGTGGTGCTGGCCGCGTTCGTGGCCTGGGAGCGCCGGGTCGGCCGGCATGGCCAGCCGCTGGTCCAGCTGGAGCTGTTCCGCTCGGCCGCCTTCACCTGGGGCACGATCCTGACCACGTTCGTCTCGTTCGCGATGTTCGGCATCCTGTTCGCGATGCCCCAGTACTTCCAGGGGGTCCGCGGCCTGGACTCCTTCGCCACCGGGCTGCGGATGCTGCCGATGATCGGCGGGATGGTGATCGGCATGATCGGCGGCACCCGGCTGCAGACGCCACCCAGGGGCCCGGACGGCTCCCCCGCGGGCGATCCCCCGGTCGGCCCCAGGGCCCTGGTGACGGCGGGCTTCGTCGTGATGGCCGCGGGCCTGGCCGTGGGGGCCACGACCAGCGCGGCCAGCGGGTCCGCGTTCACCGCGGCGTGGTACGCGGTGGCCGGGCTGGGCCTGGGGCTGGCCATGCCGGCCGCCATGAACGCCGCGCTAGGCGCCCTGACGGCGGAGCGGAGCGGATCGGGGTCCGCGCTGATCACCGCGATGCGCCAGGTCGGGGCCACGATCGGGGTCGCGGTGCTGGGCACCATCCTGCTCTCGGCTTACCGGAGCCAGCTCGACCTGGGCGGGCTTCCGGCCACGGCCGCCAGCGCGGTGCGCACCGGGATCGCGGCCGGGGTGGGGGTGGCAGCCAAGCTTCACTCGGCCGCCCTGCTCGTCTCGGTGCGCGACGCGTTCGCGCACGGCCTGGACGTCATGCTGGCCGTGTGCGCGGGCATCGCCGGGCTCAGCGCCCTGCTCGCACTGGTCTTCCTGCCCCGCCGGGCCCAGGCAGGCGGCCGTCCCACGGGCGGCGCGGGACCGGCCGCGGCCACCGGCGCCGGCGCTCCGCTCGCGCAGCCGGACCCGGGCGGGCAGGATCAGGGGCATGAGCACGCACGACACTGACCAGCCCGGGCTGCGGGAACGCAAGAAGGCCAGGACGCGTGCTTCCATCCGGGAGCACGCGTTGCGGCTGTTCCGTGAGCAGGGGTACGCCGCCACGCGGGTCGAGCAGATCGCCGAGGCGGCCGAGGTGTCCCCGGCCACGTTCTACCGGTACTTCCCGACCAAGGAGGACGTGGTCCTGCAGGACGATCTCGACGTGCTGACGCTGGACGCGCTGGAGGCACAGCCACCCGGGCTGAGCCCGCTGGCCGCGGTGCGGGGCGCCGTGGCCGCCGCCCGGGCCGGGTTTACCGAGGAGGAGCGGGAGCGGTTCCGCCAGACCACCGAACTCACGCTGGCCGTGCCGGAGATCCGGGCCCGGGCGCTGGACGAGTTCGCCCGGACCATCGACGTCACGGCCGCGATCCTGGCCAGGCGGGCCGGGCGGGACGCCGATGACGCCACGGTGCGCGCGCTGGCCGGGGCGATCTTCGGGGTGATCCTGGCCGCCACGCTGCCCGTCCTGGAACGGGGCCCGATCGACCTGGACGCCAGCTTCGCCTCGGTTAACGCCGGCCTGGCCCAGCTGGAGGCCGGCTTCCCGCTCTGACCCGGCCCGGCGCCCGGCCCGCTGGCCTCAGCGAACCCCGCGCGGCCGGAACTGCACGCTGATCCGCGGACCGGCCGCCCGGGCCGTCTTCGGTACCGCATGCTCCCAGGTGCGCTGGCAGCTGCCGCCCATCACCAGCAGGTCACCGTGGCCGATGTCGTGGCGCAGCGCCGGGCCGCCGCCCCGGGGCCGGAGCAGCAGGGCCCGCGGGGCGCCCAGCGACAGGATGGCCACCACGGTGTCTTCGGTGGCACCGCGGCCGATCCGGTCGCCGTGCCAGGCGACGCTGTCCCGGCCGTCCCGGTAGAGGCACAGGCCCGCGGTGCAGACGCGGCTCCCCCAGGTCTGTCCGGTAGTGCTGGCCGAGCGCCTGGCGGGCCTCGGCCAGCGCGGGATCGGGCAGGGCTTCCCCCTCGGCGTAGAAGCAGAGCAGCCGGGGCACCTCGACGACCCGGTCATACATCCGGCGCCGTTCCTCCCGCCACGGCACGGCGTCGCGCAGCCGGTCGAACAGGACGTCGGCGCCCGTCATCCAGCCGGGCCTGACGTCCACCCAGGCGCCGCGGTCGAGCACGGTCCGGCGCATGGACGCCCCGAGTGGTCCCGGAGCCGGCTTGTCACACAGGTCGAGCAGGGATCCCTGCAGGCCAGTCTCCATACGCCGATCATACGATACGAATCAAATAAGTGTTCGACGCGGTCGCGGTGGCGGCGGGCGGCTGGATCACGAGGACCCTGGTCATACGCTGAGCCGCTGCGTGCAGCGGCACTGGTTTTCGGAATACGAGCCCGACCGGAGCCAGCACAAGGGCTGATGCTCTTTTCTGGCCGTTCACCCGGAAACACCGCCAGCGGAGCAGACGGCAGGTCACCGTCCATTATTGATGGTTTATTGCTGGAAAAAAGGCCCGAGCCCGAAATAACGTTTGAATCGCATAGAAGGGGAGCGACGGCACGCGACGAAGGAGTCTGTCATGCACAGCATCCGTGGGCTTACCCAGGGGAGGCACGGCCTGACCGGAACCCGCCTCCGCAGGCCAATCACCGCGAGTTTACTGGCCATTGTGCTGACCACAGCACTATCGGCGTCCGCCGCGGCCAGGACGGCCGCCTCGGCCAGCAGCCAGCCGGCCTACCTGAACGCCACCCTTCCGGTCGCGGCGCGGGTCAGCGACCTGCTGGGCCGGATGACGCTGCCGGAAAAGATCGGCCAGATGGTGCAGATCGAGGCGACCCAGGTCACCGACAAGACCAGCGCCTGCACCAGCCAGGGCGGGTTCAACCTGCCCAATCCTGCCTGTGAGCAGAAGATCTTCGTGGACAACCACGTCGGCTCGATCCTGGCCGGCGGAACCGACATTCCCATCGACACCACCGGCAAGGGTGGCCCAGGCAACACCGGCCTGGACTGGGCCACTGAGTACAACACCATGCAGAACTACGCGATCCAGCACTCGCGGCTGCACATTCCCGTAATCTTCGGCGTCAACGCCGTCCATGGCTTCGGCCACCCGTACCAGGCGCCGCTGTTCCCGCAGTCGATCGGGATCGGTGCCACCTGGGATCCGTCAGTGGCCCAGGCAGGCGGCGAAGTCACTGCAAACGCGCTCCGCGCTACCGGCTGGAACTGGGACTTCGCCCCGGTGCAGGACCTGGCCCGCGACAACCGGTGGGGACGGTACTACGAGACCTGGGCCGAGGCCGGCCCTGGCCGCCGCCCTGGGCGCGGCCAACGTGCGCGGCCTGCAGAGCGGCGGCGCCGGCGGGCTGAAGGTCACCGCGACCGTGAAGCACTTCGCGGGCTACTCGGAGTCGATCAACGGCCACGACCGGGTGCAGGCCGAGCTGCCGCTCCGCTACCTGCAGGACACATTCCTGCCGTCCTACGCGGGCGCCATCGACGCAGGTTCGGGAACGGTCATGGTGGATTCCGGCTCGGTCAACGGGATTCCCGCGACCGCGTCGCACTACCTGCTAACCACGCTGCTGCGCGACCGGATGGGCTTCAGGGGCGTGGTGATCAGCGACTACGGCGATGTGGGTGCGCTCGCGAGCACCTATCACATGGCCGCCGACCTGGCCGGCGCGGCCGCCCTCGCGATCAACGCCGGCGTCGACATGGCCATGCTGCCCTTCAACGCCGATCAGTGGCAGACCGCTGTCCAGCAGGACGTGGCCAACCACAGCATCTCGCTGAGCCGGATCAACCAGGCGGTGGCGCGGATCCTCACGCTGAAGTTCCAGCTCGGGCTGTTCGACCACCCGACGGTGGACGCCAGCAAGGCGGACGCCGCCGTCCAGGCGGGCCGGGACGTCACGCTGAAGGCGGCCCAGGAGTCGATGACCCTGCTGCGCAACCAGAACAACGCGCTGCCATTGTCGGCGTCCAGCAAGCTGGTGGTCACCGGCCCGAGCGCGGACTCGATGACCAATCAGCTCGGCGGGTGGAGCGTCAGCTGGCAGGGCGTCTTCGGCGCTGGTCACGTCTGTTGCATCGGGCCGCCCGACCAGATCCCGCCGGGCACCACGGTGCTCAAGGGTCTGCAGGCCCAGGACCCGAACGTGACCTACGCTGCCGACCAGGCCACCGCGGTGAAGACGCCGCGGGATCGGCGGACGCCGTCGTGGTCGCGGTGGGCGAGAAGGCCTACGCCGAGGGCCTCGGCGACAACCCCTCGCCGCAGCTGGCACCCGACCAGCAGGCCCTGATCAGCGACCTCATCGTGCCGGTGTACGTCCACCAGCCAGTCAGCCCGGTGCTCGTCCCGGATCAGCGGCTCGCGGGATTCACCCGCGTGACGCTGGATACGGGGCAGTCCAAGACGGTGCAGGTGTCCTTCCCCGTCTCCGTGCTGGCCGTGACCCCTGGTGACATCGAGTCGATCAGCCCGCCGGCTGTCGAACCCGGCGCCTACCAGGTGCAGATCGGCACCCCGGCGACGCTCAGCGCTGGCTTCAGCATCAGCGGCTGATCCAGCCTGGCCCGCCGGGCCCAGCTTCCGCCGGCCACTCCCCGGAGTGGCCGGCGGAAGCGCTTGGAGGGTGCCGGGAACCGGGCGGGCCCGCATGCCCAGCGGGGATAACTTTGGAATATATGTTCGAAAGAAATTCGCGTGGCCTGCCGCGCCGGGCCGCCCTTGCGCCCTAGAGTGTCCTGCGTGGCAGGCCGAGAACTGGGTGAGATCGTCGAGGCGGGCTGGGCCGAGGCCCTGGCCCCGGTGGCGGACCGGATCAGCGCGATGGGTGACTTCCTGCGGGCCGAGGTGGCCGCCGGGCGCCGTTACCTGCCCGCGGGTGACCGGGTGCTCCGCGCGTTCCAGCAGCCGTTCGCCGACGTGCGGGTGCTGATCGTCGGCCAGGACCCGTACCCGACCCCGGGGAACCCGGTCGGGCTGAGCTTCTCGGTCGCGCCGGAGGTGCGCCGCCTGCCGCCCAGCCTGATCAACATCTTCCGCGAGTACACCGCCGACCTCGGCTACCCCGCGCCGTCGTCCGGGGACCTCACCCCGTGGACCGAGCGCGGCGTGCTGCTGCTGAACCGGGTCCTCACGGTCGAGCCGCGCAAGCCGGGCTCGCACCGCGGCCACGGCTGGGAAGAGGTCACCGAGCAGGCGATCCGCGCCCTGGCCGCGCGGCAGTCGCCGCTGGTCGCGATCCTGTGGGGCCGCGACGCGCGGAACCTGGCGCCGCTGCTCGGCGGCGTGCCGCTGATCGAGTCGCCGCATCCCAGCCCGAACTCCGCCGACCGGGGATTCTTCGGCTCGCGCCCGTTCAGCCGGGCCACCGCGCTGCTGGAGGAGCAGGGCGCCGGCGGCATCGACTGGAAACTGCCCTAACCGCCCCCGCCCGGCCGCCGTCGCCAGGCACGCCCGCTCCCCGGCTGGCCCGCCGCCCGCCCGCCGTGGCTGCGGCCGCGCCCGTCCGCACCTCCGCGGTCCCGGCCCTCCAGACGCCGCAACGAAAACCTCACCCCCCCCCCCCGGCCCCTCTGGCCGCCGGGAATGTTGAGCGGTCAACTATCGTTAGGCGTACTACGGCCCGCGAGAGGCTGGGAAGGGCATCAGCCGGGCGCGTGAACATGCCCTTTAGGCTGGCCGAGAAGGCTTAACAGAGGAGATGTCATGCCAGCGGTGACTGTAGAGGACATTCTGGTCCTGCCCCGCGTCCCGGAGCCCGACGCCGCGACCGCGGCCGAGCGGCCGGTCGTGTCGGTGACCACCGCGCCCTCCGGTTTCGAGGGTGAGGGCTTCCCGGTCCGCCGGGCTTTCGCCGGCGTGGACCTGCGGCAGCTGGACCCCTTCATCCACATGGACCAGATGGGCGAGGTGGAGTACGCGCCGGGTGAGCCCAAGGGCACGGCCTGGCACCCGCACCGTGGCTTCGAGACCGTCACGTACATCATCGACGGCGTGTTCCGGCACCACGACTCCAATGGTGGCGGCGGCCTGATCACCAACGGCGACACCCAGTGGATGACCGCGGGTGGCGGGATCCTGCACATCGAGGAGCCGCCCGAGGAGCTGGTGTTGAGCGGCGGGCTCTTCCACGGCTTCCAGCTGTGGGTGAACCTGCCCAAGCGGCTCAAGATGACCACCCCGCGCTACCAGGACATCCGGGCCCAGCAGGTCTCACTGCTGTCCTCACCCGACGGGGGCTCGCTGATCCGGGTCATCGCGGGCGACCTGGCCGGGCACCCCGGCCCCGGTGTCACCCACACGCCCATCAGCCTGCTGCACGTCACCCTGCAGCCCGGCGCCCAGCTGCACCTGCCCTGGCGCAGCGACTTCAACGCGCTGGTCTACGTGCTGGGCGGCTCCGGCACGGTCGGCCCGGACCACCGCGGCGTCCGCACCGGGCAGCTCGCGGTGTTCGGCGCGGGTGACGCGCTGACCGTGGACGCGGCCCGGACCCAGGAAGGGCCCGGCCGGGAGCTGGACATCCTGGTCCTCGGCGGCCAGCCCATCCGCGAGCCGGTCGCCGCGTACGGGCCGTTTGTGATGAATACCCGTGACGAGCTGGTGCAGGCGTTCGAGGACTTCCAGGCGGGCCGGCTGGGCAGTATCCCCGCCCAGCACGCCGAGGTCCCGGCCGAGCCGCACCCCGGCCACGACGTCCTCTGACCCGTCCTTCTCACTCAGCAGGCCGCCCCCGGACCCGGGTCAACGGGTCCGGGGCGGTCTTCGTCCGGGGGCGGAGGCACCCGCCAGGGTGCGCGCCTGATCAGCTGACCGGCGCGGCCTTCCCGTTGGCCCCGCTCGGTCCGCCCTGCTCCGCCGCGGCCGGTGTCATCGCCACCGCGTGGGGGGCCCAGACCATGTCCGGATCCGCGTGGCGTTCGGGCACCCCGACGATGGCGGCCAGGTCCGAGCCGTCGATGGTCTCCCGTTCGAGCAGGAGAGCGACCACCCGGCTGAGGGTGTCCAGGTTCGTGCGCAGCAGCATGGTCGCCCGGCTCTCGGCTTCCCGGAGCAGCTTGGCCACTTCGCGGTCGATGGATCGCTGGGTTTCCTCGGCGTAGGGACGGCCCGCGAACGGGTTGTCCCGGCTCGGTCCTTCCGGTCCGTAGCCGATGGGCCCGACCTCGGTGGAGAAGCCCCATTCCCGCACCATGCGCGTGGCGATTCCCGTCGCGCCCGCGAGGTCATCCGCCGCGCCGGTCGATGGCTCCCCGAGAACGATGATCTCCGCGGCCCGGCCGCCGAGCCGCACCGCGAGCGTGTCGGTGAGGTAGCTCTGCGGGTACAGGTGGCGTTCGGACTCCGGCAACTGCTCGGTCACCCCGAGCGCCGCGCCACGGGGGAGGATGGTGACCTTCGCCACCGGGTCGGCGTGCTCGGACAGGACGGCGACGAGCGCGTGGCCCGCTTCGTGCACCGCGACAGAGCGCTTTTCCTCGGGCAGCAGCGCGTTGGAGCCGTCGCGCCGGCCGATCAGCAGGCGGTCCCGCGCCGAGGCGAAGTCGTCGGCCGTGAGGACATCGCGGCGATCCCGGACGGCATTGATCGCCGCTTCGTTCACGAGGTTGGCCAGATCAGCGCCCGAGAATCCCGGCGTGCCGCGCGACACGGTGCCAAGGTCCACGTCGGGGCCGAGATTCTTGCCCCGCCCGTGGATGGCCAGGATCGCCTGGCGTTCCTTCTGGTTGGGCAGGGGAATTTCCACCGTGCGGTCGAAGCGGCCGGGCCGCAGCAGGGCCGTGTCGAGGATCTCGGCCCGGTTGGTCGCTCCCATCACCACCACGCTGGCCCCCGGCTCGAACCCGTCCATGTCGGACAGCAGCTGGTTGAGGGTCTGCTCACGCTCGTCGTTCGAGCCGAACCCGCCGGGGCCGCGGCGGCCGCCGATGGCGTCGATCTCATCGATGAAGATGATCGACGGCGCATGCTTGCGGGCGTCCTCGAAAAGGCTTCGCACCCTGGACGCGCCGACACCGACGAACATCTCCACGAAGCTCGACCCGCTGAGGGCGAAGAACGGCACGCCGGCCTCGCCCGCGACCGCTTTCGCCAGGAGCGTCTTCCCGGTCCCGGGCGGACCCACCATGAGCACGCCCTTGGGGCCGACCGCGCCCGCGCTCGCGTAACGCCCAGGGTGTTTCAGGTAGTCGACGACTTCCATGACCTCGGCCTTGGAGCCTTCATATCCGGCGATGTCCGCGAAACGCGTGGACGGCCTCTCCTCGTCGTAGAGCTTGGCCTTCGACCGGCCAAAGCTCATGATTCCGCCGATCTGCTTGCGGCCGCGGCGGGCGAACCAGAAGAAGACGCCCACCAGAAGAAGCAGCGGCCACAACGAGAAGATCAGGCTCGCGACCGAGTAGCCGCCCGAACTGGTGCCGGTGACCTGGACCTTGTGCTTGAGCAGGAGAGGGGAAAGAGCGTTGTCGCTCAGCGCGGTGGGGATCTGGGAACTGTAGGCGACGCCGCTGTCAAGCTTGCCGGTCACCAGCCCGGTCG
Source organism: uncultured Actinomycetes bacterium (assembly GCA_963751175.1). GTDB lineage: Bacteria > Actinomycetota > Actinomycetes > Streptosporangiales > Streptosporangiaceae > RYN-230. Next base: position 185,422 of record CAVVTM010000029.1, read on the forward strand.
AGCTGATCGTCGCCGTCGAGACGTTATTGGCCGTTACTTCGCTGACGAAGCCGCTGTAGCTGAAGTCCCGGGTGGTCGAGCCCTTGATGCCCGGATGGAAGAGCAGGAAGGATCCGAGGACCAGCCCGCCGAGCATGACCCAGATCGGCCAGCGCGGAGTCGGCTTCTGCTCGGGCGCGGACGGCCGCTTCTTGGTCAGCTTGTTTATCCTGTTCGGCGGACCCGGCCGGGCCGGAGTCAACCGATGCACGGTGCGCGTGCCCGGCTGAGCTCCCCGGGAAAACCCTGGGCGGGGAAGAATTGGATCCATGCCAGCCTCGGCTCTAAGAAAATCAAAAAAGTATGACCGCCGAGGTCCGGGGCAGCCAGGAAATATCGTCACGCGCTTGCGCGGAAGGAAGACATTTTCCGAACGATCACCAGGCTGGCACCCGTTCAGAGCTACCGCGTACGCGGCGATGACCGGCGGGTCCAAGCATTCGCCCGTGCAGTGCGACCGCCTTCGCATGCTTTCCTGCTTTAGGTAAAGCGTACGTCGTCCCCGAGATATTTCCGGGCCGCCACCCGCACCCGGGAGGGGCGCGGGACGTTAAGCCTGGCCGGACGGGGCCTCCGGCCCTGCCGGAGGGCCCTTTCCGGGCTCAGGGTGGAGGGCAGACCCGGGTGGGTCAGTTCACCGTGCCCGGGCGGAGACCGGGAGATGGTCATGCGAGCGCTTGTCTATCACGGCCCTGGCCGGAAGGCCTGGGAAGACGTACCGAACCCAGAGGTCATCGCCGACACCGACGCCATCGTGCGCGTCGACGCCGTCACGATCTGCGGTACGGACCTGCACATCCTCAAGGGGGACGTTGCGGCGGTGACCGACGGCCGGATCCTGGGTCATGAAGCCGTGGGGACCGTCGAGTCCGTGGGCAGCGGGGTCAAGACCGTCAGCGCCGGGGACCGGGTGCTGGTCTCCTGCATCTCCGCGTGCGGGACCTGCCGGTTCTGCCGCGAGGGTCACGCGGGCCAGTGCCTCGGGGGCGGCGGCTGGATCCTGGGCCACAAGATCGACGGCACCCAGGCCGAGTACGTCCGGGTGCCGTTCGCCGACACCTCCACCTACCCTGTGCCGCCGGGGGTGTCCGACGAGGAGATCCTCATGCTGGCGGACATCCTGCCCACCGCCTACGAGGTCGGCGTGCTGAACGGCGGCGTGCGGCCCGGTGACGTGGTCGCGATCGTCGGGAGCGGCCCCATCGGGCTGTCGGCGATCATGGGCGCGCGGCTGTTCAGCCCGAGCCACATCGTCGCGATCGACCTGGCCGATTCCAGGCTCGAGGCCGCGAAGCGGTTCGGCGCGGACGTGACGGTGAACAACTCCGGCCAGGACCCGGAGGAAGTAATCCGGCTGCTGACCGACGGCCTGGGCGCCGATGTGGCCATCGAGGCGGTGGGCGTGCCCGCCACCTTCGAGCTCGCGGCCCGGCTGGCCCGGCCCGGCGGCCGGATCGCCAACATCGGCGTGCACGGCGGGCCCGCCACCCTGCACCTCGAAGAATTGTGGATCAAGAACATCACCATCACGACGGGGCTGGTGGACGCCTACTCCACCGCCACGCTGCTGCGCCTGGTGACCAGCGGCCAGCTCGACGCGGCGAAGTTCATCACCCACCACTTCGGGCTGAATGAGTTCGACCAGGCCTACGACGTGTTCAGCCGGGCGGCTGACACCGGCGCCCTCAAGGTCGTCCTCAGCCGCGCCTGACGGCTTCCAGGTCATCGTGATCAACCGATTGGTGCTGCTGGGGCAGCACCAATCGGTTGATCACGAGCTGAGGCTCGGGAGTGCTGGGGCTGGTGGGGCAGGAGAGGACTAAAGTGATCAGCTCTACGTCGTGGAAGCGCATGACGCCGAACCAGTCACTGTTCTCGGCCCGCATCAGCTGCTCGGCGTCGGCCGCGACCTCGTGGATCACCGCGATGGAATCAGCCCGGCCCATGTCGGCGTCGAGCTGGCGCAGCAGCCCGGCCATGCGCTCGTAGCGCTGGCAGTGACGGCGGAACTCGGACTGGGTCCTGATCCCGTGCACGGCGGCGCCGATGGCCGGCACGCAGATCGACAAGACGATCAGCAGCAGGCCGAACTCGGTCGGGTCCCCATGGTGCTCGCCCCAGCCCAGCAGGTGCAGGAACGCGGCGACCGCGGTGATCAGGAACAGCACGCCAGTGGCCGCGAACAGCCGGGAATCCCAGGCTCCCTGGCGGCGGGCCGTGCCCTCGTGGTACCGGATCTGCGCCCTTATCCAGCGCTCGCTGAGGTACTCACGCAGTGGCACGACGTCGGCGGGGCCGAGGCGCACCTCGGGGCGGCGGGCCGTGATCTCCTCCAGCGCCCGCTGGATCCACACTTCGGTCGGGTCGGACAGGTACGCGGGCGCCTCGCGCCGCTCCCCCGGCCGGTCCCCCGCCCCGGCCAGGGCCAGGAAGTAGCCGGAACGCAGCCGCTCGGCCAGGAAACGGTAGGAGATCCACCGCTCCAGCACCCGCAGCCGCCGGCTGACGAGCGGGGCAGCGACCAGCAGCACCAGCAGGACCACCTCCCCCGCGACGATCCAGGTCAGGTGAGGCCAGACGGTGACCTGGATCGCGACGACGACCACCGCGGCCGCGGCGGCGAGGAACATGGTCCAGTTCGTCAGCCGGAACACCCGCTCCAGGCGGGTGGCCAGGACGTCGGCCCGGACGAAGTACGGGGTGATCCAGCTGGCCACGCTCGTGCAGGCCGGCGCGAGCGGGCCGGCCTGCGCGGCCTCCAGCCGGTCCCGTTCCGCGCGGGCCCGGGCCACGAACTCCGGGATCGCCACCTCGTTGTACTGGCGGAACTCCTGCGCGGCCTCCTCGACGCGGGCGGCCCGCTCGTGGTCGTACCAGTACACGGGCGCGGCCGGGCCCGACGTGGGCACCCACGCCACCGGAACGCCCTGCTCGCGTGCGTACGCCACGACCGTGGCGGTGCCGCCGCGGCCGCGGGGCGGCTCCCCGTCCCACAGCGCGATGAGCACGTCGGCGCGGTCCACCACGTGACGCCCGGCCCGCTCGTAGGCCTCGTCGCGGCTGCCTCCCGGCCGGGCGAGCCAGACCGAGGCCGCCCGCCCGAGCAGCCCGGTGAACTCGGCTTTCGACGCTTCCCCGGTGAAATCACTCTGGTACTCCCCGGGCGGCAGCGGCAGCACCGCCTCCAGCGCGGCGTCCGGCCCGGCCAGCACCTCCGCGGCCACCAGCCGGTCGGCCCCCTCGGCCAGCGCGGAGATGACCAGCAGGGCAGGCTCGGCGCCGGGGCCCAGGAACCGCTCGATGACCCCCTGGATCGCGGCCCGGATGGCCGGGATCAGCGCGTCCGGGTCGGTGAGCCGGCGGTGCCCGGTCACCCCGATGCGCAGCGAGAACGGCAGCCGTCCCTCCCCGTCGGGCGGCCAGCCGGTGCCCGCCGGCCCGGTATCTGGCCGCCCGGCGCCCGCCGCCGGGATGACCGCCGATCCGGGGCCGACCCGCCCGGTGCCCCCCGGGGCAGTGCCCCCCGGAGCGGTGCCCCCCGGGGCGGCGCCGGGGGCCCCGGCGGCCCCGGTCCGCCCGGCCCCGGGCACCCGCCAGGTCATCGGGCGCACCCCAGCTCAGACGGCGGGGTGGCCGAGATGTAGCGGCGCCACTGTCCCGGCGTCAGGCTGTGCCCCGAGGTGGTGCAGGCGACCTTGATCCACTGGGCGGGCACCAGGCTGAGCTGGGTGAGCACGCCGTCGCTGGAGCGGCTGTTGCCTTCGGTCACCGTGACCAGGCTGCGCCCGCCGGGGGTGAACGCCATCGTGGTCTGCTGGTACGGCGAGGCCTTGATGATGGGGAAGACGCCCAGCAGGTGCCCGGATCCCAGGTCGGTGAGGATGCCGCGGCCGTCGGCCCGTTCCCCGGCCACCAGGACCTGACCCGCGGGGCCGGGGCTGACCGCGATGTTCCCGTAGTTCCACGGCGTCCCGGCCTGGACGGACCTGATGACGCGCGTGCCGTCCGCGCCGCGCAGGTCGATGTCGCCGTTCTCCCGCTGGAGCACCAGGCGCTGGCCCGAGTAGGCCAGCTCGTAGGCCCTGACCCCGGGGATCCGCCAGATCCGCCTGGTCCTGAGGTTGATGACGGAGACCTCCTGGTTGGACTGGTCGATGACGGCCGCCCGGGTCCCGGACAGGCTGACCGCGGCCTGGCGCTGGTACAGCCCGGCGTTCGGCCGGATGCCGGGCGGCCCCTGGACCACGGCGCCGCCCTGGCCGGCCCCCACCGCCCAGGCCAGCCCCGCTGGGCTGGCCAGCCGCGCCGGGCGGGACCGGGCCGATCCGGACCGTCCCGGCCGCGTCGACCGCGAACAGGCGGCGTCCGTCCGCGGACAGCGCCAGATCCTGAGGCGGATCGGGGTCCTTCCTGACCATGACGGCACGCCCCTTCCCCCCGGCGTCACGACCGACAGCGTGCGGCCGAACACGTAGAGCCGGTTGCCGGTCTGGCTCCACAGCGGCAGCCCGAACTGCCCGGTCCCGCCTCTGGCGAGTGTGGTGATCTTCCCGAACGACGGGCCGAGGCCCGCGCGCAGCAGCAGGTTCCCGTTGCTGTCGGTCAGCGCGGCTTCCCGGCCGCCGGGCTGGATGGCCAGCCGGGGGCCGGGGCAGACCCGGCCGCACCGCCAGGGCATGGGGATCCGGGCCGCCCGCCCGATGCGTGAGTACTGCCGGAGATTCCAGAGCGTGAGCAGGTTGCCCGAGGCCGAGACCAGCCGGGTGTCGCTGGGCCCGGCGAAGGCCAGGGACGTGCTGAAGAGCGGTTCGGCGCCCGGGTAGGACCGCGGTGAGCTGGCCGCCTGGGTGGCCCGGGCGACGCGGGACACGTGGATGCCGCTGGCGTCCTCGGACGCGATCCACTGGCCGTCCCGGCTGATGGCCAGCGCGAGGGCCAGGCGGCCGCCGGGACGGGCGTGGCCCGCCGGGACGGACCGCCGGGTGCTCAGCACGCGCAGGCTCGACCCGGCGGCCACGTAGCTGTGGGTGAACTGGGTGCCGGCCGGCGACAGCGCGTAGGTGTAGGCGGGGTACCTGGACGGCCCGAACGTGTCGCGGGCGGAGCCGGCCGTGGCCAGGCCGGGCAGGGCGAGCCGCCGCCAGGAGCCATACCTGCCGTCCAGCGCGATCAGCTCGGTGTCGCTGGGCACGGCGAGGTTCGTGACCAGCGGCGGGCGGCCCCGGTGCCAGGTGCCGAACCCCTGCAGCAGGGCCTGCCGCCAGGACCGGCCGGGCGTGCTCAGCACGTCCAGGTCGGGGAAGGCGGCGAACGCGGCCACCTTGCCGGACGGCGATACCCCGGCCGCGGTGAACCTGGTTCCTGGCGGCGCGGCGCGGGACGCGGCCACGCGGCCATCCACCCATGTCCTGGCGGCCAGGCCGGTCGCGGCGGCCACGGTGTTCCCGTTCGCGCTGACTGCCACGGCGCTGACGGGACCGGCCATCCGGCCGTAGGTGACCGGCGCGAACGTGGACAGGTTCCAGCCGCGTACCCAGCCGTTCCTGGTTCCGGCCACCACGATATGACCGTTAGGGGCGACGGCGAGGGCCGAGACCGGGCCGGGCGCCTGGAGGAAGCGCTGCACTTGCGGGTCAGCCTGGACCGTGGCGAACAGGGCCGCGCGGGCCTGCGGGTTACCCGGGTCGAGCCGGTAGGCCTGGACCGCGAACAGCTGCGCGAGCTCAGGATGCGAGCTGGTCAGCGAGACGGCCGTGGAGGCCAGCAGGCCCGCGGTGGCCACGGTGTTCTCCTGGTCGGCGCGGTCCCGCTGGGCCTTGGCGATAAACGCCGCGGTCAGCGAGAAGGCCAGCAGGACCACCAGGGCGGCCGCGACCGCGAGGGCCGCCTGCACGGTCCGGCGGCGGTGCTGGATGTGCTCCCCGATCAGGGTGTCCTTGGGCACGTGCCGGATCGCCGCGGCCAGGTCGGCCACGGCGTCCTGCAGGCGGGGGTCCGCGGACCGGAGGGTGTCTTCCGGAGTCCCGGGCCCAGCGCAGGTCCACCCAGCGCGGCTCCTGGGTGAACGCGTGCCCGAGGGCCTCCTTGGACAGCGCGGTGGTGGCGGCCCAGTCCAGGTCGCCCACGGCCTCGTCCCAGACCAGCTCGCCCCCGGTGACCGCGATGAGCAGGTGGTTCGCGGGCCGGTGCTCCCGCCACCAGGAGATCTCCCGGGCCACCCAACCGGACTGCGCCGACTCCGGCGAGGCCATCAGGATCAGCCAGCGGGAGTCAGACAGCGCCTCCTCGATCGTGGTCCACAGGTGCGGGGAGGCGGCCAGGCTGGTCTGGTCCCGGAAGACATGCAGGGCCCGCATCCGGTACCAGGGCTTGGCGAAGTGCTCCAGCTCGCTCTGCAGCCGCGCGGTGATCGCGGCGTCGAGCCGGTGGCTGTAGGAAATGAAGGCGTCGTAGCCCCGTTCCTCGCCTGCCGCCACGTTCCCCCCGGTACGGTGCGCCCAGCTTCCCCCGCTTGAACTCCTTTTGTTACCAAGAGTTACAAAGCATTGCTACAGGCTACATGGCGTCCCGGTCACGGTCCCCGCCTGGATAGCCCCCCGGCCGCGGGGCGTCAGGAGTTCTGGGCGGCCAGCCGGCGCAGCGCGTCCCGGGCCACCGCCGGGTCCGTGGTGGCCCAGAACGGCGGCAGCGACGCTCGCAGGAAGCCGCCGTACCGGGCGGTGGCCAGCCGCGGATCCAGGATCGCCACCATGCCCCGGTCGTCCATGGTGCGGAGCAGCCGCCCCGCGCCCTGGGCCAGCAGCAGCGCGGCGTGGGACACCGCGACGGCCATGAACCCGTTGCCGCCGCGCGCCGCCACCACCCGCTGCCGGGCGGAGGCCAGCGGGTCGTCCGGCCGCGGGAACGGGATCCGGTCGATGACCACCAGCTGCAGCGCTGGTCCCGGGACGTCCACGCCCTGCCACAGGGACAGCGTGCCGAACAGGCAGCTCGCCTCGTCCTCGGCGAACTGCCGGATGAGCCGGCCGGTGGCGTCGTCACCCTGGCAGAACAGCGGCACGGTGAGCGAGCCGCGGAGCTCGAGCGCGGCCTGCCGGGCGGCCCGCATGGACGAGAACAGGCCGAGCGTGCGGCCGCCCGCCGCCGTGATCAGCTCGCTGAGCTCGGTCAGGTAGGCGGGCGCGAGCCCGTCCCGGCCGGGCGGGGGCAGGTGCCGGGCGACGTACAGGATGCCGCGGCGGGGATGGTCGAAGGGCGAGCCGACGTCCAGGCCGGACCAGGCCAGGCCGTGCGGGGGCGGCTCCTCCGGCGGCTGCCCCGCGTCAGCCGCGCCAGGCCCGGCCTGCCCGGGGTCCTCCGGCGGCGTCCCGGGCGGCCCAGCGGCCTCCGCCGCCGTCCCGGGCGGCGGCGTCCCGGGCTGCCCCGCGGCGTCCGCCTCCGCCCCGGGCGGCGGCAGCCCCCACTGCCGGGCCAGTGGCTCGAACGAGCCGCCGAGCGCGAGCGTCGCCGAGGTCAGCACCACGGTCTGGCGGCGGAACAGGCGTTCCGCCAGCAGCGCCGCCCACCTGCAGCGGGGCCACCCGGAGCGTGGCCGGGCGGCGGGGGTCCTCCACCATCGGCCGGTCCATCCAGACCACGTCGGTCCGGGCGGTGAGGTCCGGGACGTACGAGGCCAGGATCCGCTCCGCGGTGCCCGACCAGGTCGTCCAGGGCGGCCAGCGCGGAGCGCGTCGCGGCCTGCTGCTCGGCGGGCTCCTCCTCGCCCGCCTGCCTGGCGCTGGACCGGATCTCCGTGGCGCACCCGGCGGCCGCGTCCCGCACCAGGGCCAGCGCGCTGGACAGGTCCTGGTCCAGGAAGTCGAGACGCCCGTCGCGGGACTCGGCGAAGGCCCGGGCCGCGGCCTCGCCCGCCTCCCGGAGCCGCCCGGCGGCGTCCGCGGACAGCAGCCGCCCGACGCGGCGGGCCGCCGCGTCCACCCCGGTGGCGGACAGCTCGCCGGACGCGGCGCTGGTCACCCGGTTCACCAGGTCGTGGGCCTCATCGATGATGACCACGTCGTGCTCGGGCAGGACCGGGAAGGATTCCAGCGCGTTGATCGCGAGCAGCGCGTGGTTGGTCACCACGATGCTGGCTTTCCCCGCGGTCGCGCGGGCCTTCTCCGCGTAGCAGTCGCGGCCGAACGGGCAGCGCTGGGCGCCGAGGCATTCGCGGGCGCTCACCGACACCTGGCGCCAGGCCCGGTCGTCCACGCCGGGCACGAGCTCGTCGCGGTCGCCGGTCGTGGTCTCGGCCGCCCAGTCGTGCACCCGCTCGACCTGCTGGCCGACCGCGGAGGTCGCACCGCGGTCGAAGAGGACGTCGCGGGGATCCTCCGGCGCGCCGGACTTCAGCCGGTGCAGGCAGAGATAGTTGCGGCGGCCCTTCAGGATCGCGAATTCCGGTTCGTGGCCGAGCAGCGGCTCGAGCGTCGCGGCCAGCCGCGGCAGGTCCCGGTCGATCAGCTGGCGCTGCAGGGCGATGGTGGCGGTGGCCACCACGACGGCACTCCCGCTGGCCAGCGCGTGCGCGACCGCGGGCACCAGGTAGGCCAGGGACTTGCCGGTGCCGGTGCCCGCCTGGACCGCGAGGTGCTCACCCGAGCGGATGGACCGCTCGACCGCCTCGGCCATCGCGACCTGCCCGGGCCGCTCGGCCCCGCCGATCCCGGCCACGGCCGCGGCCAGCAGGTCGGGCACGGGTGGCAGCGCCCCGGTGTCTACCTTGGCCGGGGCGGGACCAGGCCGCGGGCCAGCCTGCGCGAGCTTTTCACCGGGGGCCACGTCCGGAAACGCTACCGTGCGGGGGCGACAACCGGCGCACCGTAACGCCGCCGCGGCGGCTCAGCCACGCATCACGGCGCCGCCCGTGCTCCGCCCCGACCCCGCGAAAGCTCACAAGAACAGCGCGGCACTCGCCAGTGCCAGCAGCAGCAGGGGCAGCAGGATGGCCATCGTCAGCCCGAAACCGCTCCTCACACCGTGACCCTCGGCACCTCGGGCGCGATCCCCAGCTCGGCGCCCTCCTTGCGGGTCGTCCACCCCTGCCGCCGCCACGTAGCCATCCCCCAGAACCGCAATGGCCGCAGCACCAGCGCAGCCCACAGCATCGCGGGCGGATAGCACAGGAGGGTCCCCAGCCGGAACCACCAGCCCTCATCCGACCGGTGCACCGCCAGCACCCTGACCCCCGACAGGTACGCCCAGGCCAGCATCCCGGACACCGCACCCTCCGCGAACAGGCGCGAGCCGGGCCACGTCATCGCCGCGAGCACCGGCAGGAGCGCTGAGGCAAGGAACAGCTGCACCCCGAGCACCGTGAACCACCAGCCCCACGACGTGAGCGGCAGGTAGCGGACCCGCCAGCAGTTGCGGATCGTGGAGCCGCGCATCCAGCGGATCCACTGCCGGAAATGATGGCTGAGCGTCTCCGGGTACATCGTGAGGGCGAACGCCGTCGGCTGCTGCACGGCCATCCCCCGGCCGCGGGCGAACAAGGTCAGCGCCGCGTCGTCACCGAGCAGGACCGGGCTGAGGCCGAGGAATGTCTCCTCGAGGTATGCGGGCACGATGTCACGGATCATCGGCGCCCGGTAGAGCGCGAACGCACCCCGGTTCACCAGGATGTCACCTGACGCGGACTGGGCACCGCAGGCGACGACCTGGAAAAACAGCGACCGCGCCGACACTGTGCGCGTCAGCCAGTTGACGCGGGAATTGAACGCCAGCTCGATCCCCGCGACACTCATGACCCGGCGGCGGGCGAACGGCTTCAGGCCTTCCTCCATGGCCCGCTCCTCCAGGGCGGTGTCGGAGTCCACGGTCACGAAGATGTCCGCGGCCGGGTCGGACGTGAACGTGACCGCCTGGGCGTGCTTCTTCCCGGCGTTCCGCTGCCGGATCCACCGCACCTCCGTGCCGCACGGATGGACGCCCTCCCAGTGGGAGCGCAGATGCTGGTAGCTGACCGAGGACCCGTCGTCCACCACGTCCACGCGCTGCACCGGCCGCGTCTGCCGCAGCAGCGCGTACAGGGCCCGGTCCGCGATCTCCGGGTCCTCGTTGTAAAGCGGCACGTTCACCGTCACCCTCAGCGGGCGTGAACCGCACCTGCCCCTCCACGGCCGGTCACGGTAAGACAGAATCCACTGCACTGCCGAGAAAGCGAATGCCGCCGACCAGGCGATGAACAGCGCCCGGTACGCGCCGGCCAGCCACGTGGCCTCCAGGTGCCTGCCCAGCGCGGCGAGGGCCACCAGGGATGCGAGGGCCACAGTCGCCCGCGCCCGCCGGCGGTGCAGCCTCACGCGGGGGATGGGGTAGCGGTCGTTCAGGGCTCCTCCAGGCCCTTGCCGCGCCGGAAGAGGAAGCGGACGGCCAGCGTAATCACCGTCGTGACGGCCCCGGCCGCCAGCGTGAGCGCCCCGGCGTCCCGCAGGAACAGGCTCATGCGCACCCCCAGCATGCGTGAAAAACCGCATCGCGCTCCCCCGCAATCATGCGGCCTGCCGGTCAGCGCGATGACCGGCAGGCCGCGTCCATGGTCAGTACACCCGCATTGTTCGGTAACAGTATGTCATCAAATCACTACTAGGGGTAATTAGTGTCAGGCCTGAGGGGGTGGCGCGGGGGGATGCTGCCGCCATGGTCCTGCCGGGGTTCGGGCCAGCTAGCGGGGCAGGAAGCAGATGCCGGCGTGGCCGGTCGCCCCGCCGCAGGTGTCACTGCCGAACAGGTTGTCGCTGGCGATCCAGAGCCCGGCCCGGGTAGACAGCATGTCGTCGGCACCCAGGCCACGGGCCCGGCTGTAATATCCCGCGGAACCCCCTGAGTTGACGAACAGCGCCCCGGTAGAAGGGCTGAGGCCTTCCATGCCGGGCGCGTTGTACCCGCCGGGACCAAGGTTGTTGCAGCCGCCGGGGTTCATCGACCAGCGCTCGTGACCGCCGAAATACGCACCCTGGCTGTCGGCCGCGGCCGAGTACAGGGAGTCACAGCCGGTGTAGTTGATCCACTTGTGCCCGACGGAAGCCCGGGTCGCCGGGTAGGCCAGCGCGGCGTCGCACGGTCCCGAGCGCGCCCCGTGATTGCTGCCGCCGACGACGTGGAAGCCGGTAGTGGCCACGTACACCGTGGAGTCGTCCGGTGACCAGGCCGCCGCCCGGGCCCAGAACGACTCGGTGCAGGCGACGCCGAAGTCCGGTGACGTCCAGCCGGTCACGCTGGCCCGGGAGCCGCCAATGTTCAGCATGAAGATCTGGTGGCGCGTGACGCCCCCGGCCGAGCTGAACACGCCCTCGACGAGGTCGAGCGTGCCGCCGTGGCTGACCTGCTGGTTGTAGACCTGGCTGCCCGCGATGGACAGGTTCAGGAACCCGTCGCCCCGGCCGGTGGTCGGGCTCAGGCTGGCCATGCGCGCGGTCCGGTCGCCATTAACGGACGTGAAGGTGCCCCCCACCAGCAGGTGGCCCCGGGCCAGGGCGACGGTGTTGACCCGGCCGTTGGCGCTGTGCTGGAACCTGGTGACTACGTTGCCGGTCCTGGTGCTGATCTCGGCGATGTTGCTCACCCTCGTGCCGTTGACCCGGGTGAAGTTCCCGCCGATGTACGCGTTGGCGCAGTTGCGGCTGAGCGCGATGGAGTTGACGGCCGCCGCGCCGTCCTCATCGGTCTTCGTGCTGCCCACCACCCGGGGGGCCCACGAGGTGACCCCGTACGGGCTGCTCGCGCTGAAGCTGACGATGTCCGTGCGGTTGAAGCTTCTGCTGCCCTGCTTGATCACGCTGAAGCTGCCCACCGCGTACATGGTGCCGCCGCACCTGACGATCTTGCGGATCTGCTCCGTGGGGCTGGACCTGGTGGCCAGCCGGGGCGTGCTGCTGGCGGGCCTGGCCGACACGACGCCTGGAGGCGGCGGCTGGCCGCCGGTTCCGGCCTGCGCGGCCGTGATGCCGAGCGGCACCAGCATCCCGGCGGTGGCGACGACGGCGGCGACCAGGTATTTGCGCACAACTTCCCCCAACAGTAACTTCGGCTCCCCGGGGTACCCTATCCACTTCATGTCCCTTTGGGAACGTTAGTCCTCTTCAGGGCCTGGGGGCCGTACGGATGGTGGCGTTCGCGCAACTCATCTGGCGTGGTCATCGCGGCGGACCCGGCCGCGGCATTCCCATCGCCCTGGCCTACCTGCCACGATGACCTCATGACCGACGCGCAATCACCGACGCGGGCGTTCCGCGACGCCCGGGACCTGCTGCTGCGCCTCCGCGAGGACTACCCGGCGGCACGGGCCGGGTTCACCTGGCCGCAGCTGGATGAGTTCAACTGGGCGCTGGACTGGTTCGACGTGATCGCGGCCGAGCACCCGGACCGGGACGCGCTTCGCATCGTGGCCGACGGGGACGCCGCCGCCCGGATCAGCTACGGCGAGATGGCCGCCCGCTCGAGTCAGATGGCCAACTGGCTGCGCGGCCTCGGCGCCCGGCGAGGCGACCGGCTGCTGCTCATGCTGGGCAACATCGCGCCGCTGTGGGAGATCATCCTGGCCGCGATGAAGCTCGGCGTGGTCATCATCCCGGCCAGCACGCTGCTCGGCCCGGAGGACCTGGCCGACCGCGTGGCCCGCGGCGACGTGCGTCACGTGATCACCGAGTACGGGCACACGCCGCGGTTCGCGGAGGTGCCGGGTGACTGGACCCGGGTGGCGGTCAGCACCACCCCCGGCGCTGCGCCGCCGGACGGCTGGCACGGTTACGCCGAGGCGGCCGCCGCCGACACCCGGTTCGTCCCCGAGGGCATCACCCACGCCGGGGATCCGTTGCTGCTGTATTTCACGTCCGGGACCACGGCCCAGCCCAAGCTGGTCGAGCACACGCACGCCTCCTACCCGGCCGGCCACCTGTCCACCATGTACTGGATCGGGCTGCAGCCCGGCGACGTGCACCTGAACATCTCCTCCCCCGGCTGGGCCAAGCACGCCTGGAGCAACGTGTACGCGCCGTGGAACGCGGGGGCGACCGCGCTCGTGCACGGCTACGAGCGGTTTTCCGCCCAGGCACTGATGGACACGATCGGCGGCTGCGGGGTGACCACCTTCTGCGCGCCGCCCACGGTCTGGCGGATGCTCATCCAGGCCGACCTGAGCGGGTGCGACGTCGCCGCGCTGCGCGAGTGCGTGGCCGCCGGCGAGCCGCTGAACCCGGAGGTGATCGACCAGGTCCGGCGCGCCTGGGGGATCACCGTGCGCGACGGCTACGGGCAGACCGAGACCACCGCCCAGGTGGGCAACCCGCCGGGCCAGCCGCTGCGGCCCGGATCGATGGGCCACCCGCTGCCCGGCTACACCGTGGCCCTGGTGGACCCGCTGTCCGGTGAGCCGGGTGAGGAAGGCGAGATCTGCCTGGACCTGGCCCAGCGGCCGCTCGGCCTGATGACCGGCTACCGCGGCGATGCGGAACAGGCCGCCGAGGCCATGCGCGGCGGCTACTACCACACCGGGGACGTGGCCAGCCGGGACGCCGACGGGTACCTGACCTACATCGGGCGGACCGACGACGTGTTCAAGGCGTCGGACTACCGGATCTCGCCGTTCGAGCTGGAAAGCGTGCTGATCGAGCACGAGGCGGTGGCCGAGGCGGCCGTGGTGCCGTCGCCTGACCCGATGCGGTTCGCGGTGCCCAAGGCGTACGTCACGCTCGCCGCCGGGTTCGAGCCGTCCGCCGAGACGGCGGCATCGATCCTCGGCTACGCCCGGCAGCGGCTGTCCTCCTACAAGCGGATCCGCCGGCTGGAATTCAGCGAGCTGCCCAAGACGATCTCCGGCAAGATCCGCCGGGTGGAGCTGCGCGCCCAGGAGACCGGCCGGCTCGGGCTGCCCGGCGCGGCCGCGAGCCCGGAACCGGGCGTGGCAGGACCGCGCGGCACCCTGGAGTTCTGGGAAGAGGACTTTCCCGGGCTCAAAGCCTGACCATGGGCGCAGAACGCTCCGCCGGCAGGCCCGGCCGGCTGGTGATCGTGCGGCACGGGGAAAGCGAGTGGAACGCCAGCGACCGGTTCACCGGCTGGGTCAACGTGGGGCTGAGCCCGGCCGGGGAACGCGAAGCCGCCCGCGCGGGGCGGCTGCTGGCCCGGCACGGGCTGCTGCCGGGCTTCGTGCATACCTCGGTGCAGCGGCGGGCCATCCGCACCGCCGACCTGGCCCTGGCCGAGTGCGACCGGGACTGGATCCCGGTCCGCCGGTCCTGGCGGCTCAACTCCAACCATTACGGCGCACTGCAGGGCCGCAGCAAGGCCGAGGTCCGGGCGGAGGCCGGCGAGGAGCAGTTCATGCGCTGGCGCCGGTCCTACGACGCCGCGCCGCCACCGCTCGACGCCGGCGCGGAATACTCCCAGTTCGGCGACGCCCGCTACGCGGCGGTCCCGCCCGACATCCGGCCTCGTACCGAGTCACTGAAGGACGTGACCGCCCGGCTGCTGCCGTACTGGTACGACGCGATCGTCCCGGACCTGCGCTCCGGCCGGTGCGTGCTGGTGGTCTCGCACGGCAACACGCTGCGGGCCCTGGTCAAGCACCTGGAGCGGATGTCCGACGAGGAGGTCACCAGGCTGAACGTGCCGACCGCGACTCCGCTGGCCTACGAGTTCAGCCCCGGCCTCCGCCCGCACGGTCACGGTCATGCCCTGGGCCCGGATGTCCCCGGCGAGTAGTAAGAGTGATAGCCGGGCGATGGAGCGCTGGGCCACCCGGCCGCCCCGGTCACCAGGCACGGCTGACACCACCGGATCGGGGCAGCTACCCGGGACGAGGACATCGGCGTAGTGTGATGACCGCACGCCCCCATACCAATCCTGCACGTCAACTTCGGGGGGCAGCCGACCGCGTCGCTCAGGACCCCGGTGGCACGGCCAGTCATGGCCGGGCAATCACGAGGAGTACGAGCGATGGATCGGACACTGGGCCTGCCCACTGCCCTTGCAGTAGCCGGGATGCGCCGGCACGTCCCAAGCATGGCCAGCCCGGGGATCCCCGGCGGCCAGCGTCCAGCCGGCAGCTGGCTGCGGCACCGCCAGGCCAGCGGAGGCGGTCCCGTGCTCCCGCCACGATCACGACGACATGGCGCGGAGAATGAACGACGTGGTGATCCGCCGCATTTTCGCCGCAGGACTTGATCTTCAGTCGGCGCTGGGCCTGCTCGGCGAGCGCGGGGCGGGCAGCGGGCACCCAGCGGCGAGCAAGATCTGGCACGCCACCGACCAGCTGGACCGCGCCATCAGGGACCTGCGGGACATCCTGTTCGAGCCCTGGTGATCCGTCCAGGGACGGGATCGGGCGGCTGATATGCCCGGCAACCGGCTGCACCGGATACTGGCTCAGCTGTCCGACGGGGAAGGCTCGTGGCCGGCCGCCCGGCTGTGCGCGGTGTACCCGCGGATCGCCGGGGTGGAGGGCGCCGGGGTCATGCTCATGTCCGGTGATATCCCGCGCGGGTCGCTGTGCTCGAGTGACGACGTCAGCCAGCTGATCGAGGAGTTGCAGTTCACGCTGGGCGAGGGCCCCTGCGTCAACGCCTATCAGCAGGACACGGTGGTGAACGAGCCCGACCTGGCGGACCCTCAGACCGTCCGCTGGCTCGCGTTCAGCCCGCCCGCACTGCAGGCGGGCGTGCGGGCGGTGTTCGGCTTCCCGCTGCGGGTCGGCACCGTGCGGCTCGGGGCGCTTAATCTCTACCGCGACCGGCCCGGCCCGCTCGGCGCTGACCAGCATGCCGACGCGCTGGTCCTGGCCGACGTGACCGCCCGCTGGGTGCTGGAAACCCAGGCCGGGGCGCCCGACGGCGTGGTGGCCAAAGACCTGGAGACCGGGGCCGACTTTCACTTCGCCGTGCACAACGCGGCAGGCATAGTCTCGGTACAAGAAGGCATCAGCGTCACCGAAGCGCTCATCCGCCTGCGGGCGTTCGCCTACAGCAGCGACCGGCTGCTGGCCGACGTGGCCCAGGGCGTCATCGCCCGCGGAATCCGGCTGGGATGAACCGGGCCGCCCAGCCCCGCGCTGGCGCTGCGCTCCGAAGGGAGGAACCGGGATGACCCGCGAAGCCGACGTGGTCCGCTCCCTGGTCGAGATGGCCGACACCCTGGTGGATGACTACGACGTCGTCAACCTGCTGACCGGGCTCGCTGACCGCTGCGTCAGCCTGCTCGATGTTTCCGCCGCCGGGGTGATGCTCGCTTCCCCGTCGGGCGGCCTCAGCCTGGTGGCCTCCTCCAGCGAGGCGATGCGCCTGCTGGAACTGTTCGAGCTCCAGGCGCAGGAAGGACCCTGCCTGGACGCCTTCCGCAGCGGGGAGCCGGTAGCACAGGAGATCCTGGGGCCGGGGTCCGGCCGCTGGCCGCTGTTCTCCGACGCCGCCGCGCGCGCCGGTTTCCAGTCGGCGGTCGCGCTGCCGCTGCGGCTGCGGGACGTGACCCTCGGCGCGCTCAACCTGCTCAGCGCGACTCAGGCCCCGATCGAGGAAGCGGACCTGATCGTCGCCCGCGCCTTCACTGACCTCGCCGCACTCAGCATTCTCCAGCACCGGGCCAGCACCGAGGCCCAGCGCCTGAACGAGCAGCTGTCCGCCGCGCTGACCAGCCGGATCGCGATCGAGCAAGCCAAGGGGGTGCTCTCCGAACGGGCCGGCATCGACCTGGCCGAGGCGTTCGCCCGGCTGCGGGCTTACGCCCGCAACACCAACCAGCGCCTCACCGACGTCGCCCAGGCCGCCGTGGACGGCACCCTCGACCCGCGCGTCTGGGCGCCCCGCACGAAGGGCTGACTCAGCTGGTGACGTCGGCGCTGGTGAAGCGGGCCCAGGCGATCGAGCCGAAGATCACGATGTACACCCCGAACGACAGCAGCCCGTGCAGCAGGGTGCCGGTGTCGACCGGCGCGCGCAGCAGCGAGTCGAACGACAGCCAGAAGTGCGTCGGCAGGTACGGGTGGATCACAGCGAACTGGCCCACGTTGTCGGTGACCTCGCTGGCCACGGCCAGAACCAGGATGGCGGCGATCGCGCCGATCGGGTGCTCGGTCAGGGTCGAGATGGCCAGGCCGATCGCGGCCAGGGCGGCCATTCCCGCGGCCACGTACAGCGTGACGTAGAGCAGCCGGAGCAGGCCGTCCGCGAGGGACACAGTCGTCCCGGACAGCAGCGTCACCGGCCCGATCGGGAACAGGATCGCGCCCATGATCAGCGACACCGCCGACACCAGCAGGCACGCCGCCAGCCCGAAGATGACCACGGCCGCGTACTTGACCGACAGCAGCCGGGCCCGCCCGGCCGGCACGGTGAGCAGATAACGCAGCGTGCCGAGGCCGGCCTCACCGGCGATCGAGTCACCGGCCACCACCGCGATCACCAGCGGCAGCACCAGGGTGAGCAGGATGGTCAGGGCCAGGAAGGACAGGAACACCCCGTTCCCGGCGAGCTGGGCGAAGAATGACGCGTTCGGGCCGCCACCGCCGCCGTCGGGAGTGGACACCCGCAGCCCGATGCCCAGCACCACGGGCAGCACCACGAGCACGCCGAGCAGGGCCAGGTTGCGCCAGCGGCGGAACATCAGGCGCAGCTCGCTGCCCAGCAAGCGAAGCCAGCAACGAAGACCGTTACGGGGCCGGGCCCGCCCGGCCAGCGGCGCGCCGTCCGCGGTCGCGCGGGGCGCGGACAGCTCAGCCGTCGACATCGAACCCCTCCCCGGTCAGTCCCACGAACAGTTCCTCGAGGCTGGGCCGCGGCGTGTCCAGCCCGGCCACCGGGACGCCGGCGTAGACCAGCTCACGGCAGATCTGCTCGGGCGCCTGGTCGCCGAGCGAGGCGGACGCCTCCCCGTCCCCGGCGGTCACGTCGGCCAGCCCCAGCTTGCCGAGGACCTCGGCGGCCCGCGTGGCGTCCGTGGTGGTGACCCGGATCCGGACCGCGCCGCGGGCCCGCAGTTCCTCCAGGGACCCCTGGAAGACCAGCCGCCCGGTCCGCATCACGCCCACCTGGGTGCAGATCTGCTCGACCTCGGCGAGCAGATGGGAGGAGACCAGGACGGTGACGCCGCCGGTGGCGATCTCCCGGATCAGCCCGCGCACCTCGCGGGTGCCCTGCGGGTCGAGCCCGTTGGTGGGCTCGTCCAGGATGATCAGCTCACGCGGCTGGAGCAGGCTGGCCGCGATGGCCAGCCGCTGCTTCATGCCGAGTGAGTAAGCCCGGTAATGTTTCTTCTTGGCCGCGAGCAGGCCGACCCGGTCCAGCGCCGTCGTGATCCGGTGCTTCGCGGTGCCCGGGTCGGCGGTCCGGTCGGCCGCGTCCACCCGGGCCAGGTTGTCCGGCCCGGACAGCTGCGGGTAGAACGCGGGCCCCTCGACCAGCGACCCGACCCGGGGCAGCACCTGGACGATGCCCTTGGGCATCGGCACGCCGAGCAGCGCGTGGCTGCCCGCGGTGGGGTAGACCAGGCCGAGCAGCATCCGGATCGTGGTGGTCTTGCCGGACCCGTTGGGGCCGAGGAAGCCGTAGACGCTGCCCCGGGGCACCACCATGTCGATGCCGTCCACGGCCAGCTGGCCACTCCGGAACCGTTTAGTCAGGCCCGAGGTGACGATGGCGGGGACGGGCTGCGCTCCCGCCACCGGCTCCGCATCCGGCGGCGTCCCCACCTCCGCCGCGGGCGCCGCCCCCGCGCCCGGGGCCGCCTCCGGGCGGGCCACCGGGGCGGAGACCGCCTCGCCCGGACTCACTTGACCTGGGCGGCCGCGGCGTACAGGACCGCCGGCGTGACCGCGCCGACGAGCACGTGGCCGTTGTCGGTCATCAGCACGTTCACCAGGCTGGTGTGCAGCAGCCTGCCGCTGCCCCACGCGCCGTGCACCCGGGTGGCCGAATGCAGGAGGGCGGCCGCGACCGCGCCGCTGTCACCGGAGCCGCTGCTCACCGACTGGCTCCCGACACCGGCCGCGCTGGCCGAGGCGCCGCCCGCGCCCATCACGCCGGCCAGGTCGGACGCGGGGAGCACGGCCACCGACAGCCAGTCCTTGCCGATCACCTGGGGCTTGCCGCTGGCGTTCTTGCCCTTGGCCATGTGCCTGGACGAGCCGGCGGGCGGGCTGACGACCTTGACCTTGGCCCCGGGCGGGGTGGTGAAGCTGAAGTTGGCCGCGGCCGGCCTGACGAACGAGATCGACGTATAGCCGACCTGGAACGCCGGGGTGGCCGCGCCCCTGGCGAACACCTGGACCCGCAGCGGGACATTCTTCGTGGCGTCGATCGCGATGCTGACCCGGCCGACCAGCGAGCCGCCGGACCGGGGTGAGAGCACCAGCTGGTAGGCGGGCTGGCCGGCCACGGTCACGTTGCGCTCCACGCTGACCCGGGTGCTCGGGCCCACCGCCTTGAGGGCCTGCCTGGCCGCCTGCTGCGGGGTGAGCGGCACCGGCGACGGCGTGGTGGCCGCGTGCATGGCGTCCTTACTGTCCTTGGCCGGCAGCTGGATCCGTGTCACCGTGTTCGAGCTGCTCTGCCAGACCGACACCTGGCGGCCGTTGGCGATCAGGTCAGTTTCGCTCAATGTCACCGGCACGGCGAGCCGGATGTGGGTGGGGTCGGCGTACCAGACCTTGATCGTGTGCGACCCGGCCAGCAGGGCCGTCATGGAGTTCGGGTTGCCGGTGCCCGGCAGCTGCGGGATGCCGAGCGACGCGGTCTCCACCACGGTCCCGGTCAGGGCGGGCAGCGGGGCGGCCCGGCCGGCCACCGAGGCGAGCAGCTGCGCGGGGGTGCGCAGCGGCAGCTCCGGAGATGCCTGGGCGCTGCTGATCATGGAACCAGCGGTCACCGCGCCCGCGAGGGCTACGGCGCCGGCCGGTATGGCCCACCGTGCGCGACGGGAAATCGTCGGCAGCGTGTTCATCGCACAACCTCACTCGTCCCCGTGCGGGTCGGCCGCACAGGCTCGTCCCATGGGCCGTCCCGGCCCGCGTGAACCGCGGCCGCCCCGGTCCGGGAGGCGCGGTTCCTTTCTGTCCCCATTCATTCGTCATCATGCCGCACGCCGCCTGAGCGAACCCTGTGAGCGTGGCCCAGACCGGCGGGCGAGCCGGGGCCGGCAGGCCCGGGCGAGCGGCCGGTGCGGGTTCCTCTGGGTAGCGCGAACTCCTGGATCAGCACTGTGAGCGCACGCGGACTGGCACCGTCAGCACGGGCGGGTAGCCTCGGTGACGTGCGGGTGCTCGTCGTGGAGGACGAACGAAGGCTGGCCGCGGCCGTCCGGCGTGGCCTGTCCGCCGAGGGCTTCGCGGTCGACCTGGCCCACAACGGCGAGGATGGCCTGCACGCCGCGCGCGAAGGCGGGTACGACGCCGTGGTGCTGGACCTGATGCTGCCCAAGATCTCCGGGTACCGGATCTGCCAGCAACTGCGCGCGGAGGAGAACTGGGTGCCGATCCTCATCCTGTCCGCGAAGGACGGTGAGTACGACCAGGCCGACGGGCTGGATCTGGGTGCCGACGACTACCTGACCAAGCCGTTCTCCTACGTGGTGCTGGCGGCCCGGCTGCGGGCCCTGCTCCGGCGCGGCGCGGTCCCCCGGCCCGCGAAGCTGCGCGCGGGTGACCTGGTCCTGGACCCCGCCAGCCGCCGGGTCCGCCGCGGGGACGCCGACATCGACCTGACCGCGCGGGAGTTCGCCGTGCTGGAGTACCTGATGCGGCGGGCCGGGCAGGTGGTGGCCAAGACCGAGCTCCTCGAGCACGTCTGGGACAGCTACGGCTCGCTGGACCTCAACGTGGTCGAGGTCTATGCGGGATACGTGCGGCGCAAGATCGACGCGCCGTTCGGCCGCGGTGCCCTGCAGACCGTCCGCGGGGCGGGCTACCGGCTCGCCGCCGACGGCGGCTAACCCCCCCCCCGCCGGTCCCGCACCCTGTGGATAACCATCAGCAGTTAAGTCCCGACCCCCTCTGAGGGGTCTAACTCGAACTGCTGATCGATTGAGGGCTAGAAGATCTTGAGGCGCGTATGAGCACAAGGGCGGGACGGACGGGCTATACAGAGGACGTGGCTGAGCTGCGATCACCCGGCACGGATCCGCCTGGCCCGGGCCCCGTGCTCCCGGCGGTCCCCGTGCTCCCGGCGGTCCCCGTGCTCCCGGCGGGCCCCGTGCTCCCGGCGGGCCCCGTGCTCCCGGCGGTCCCCGTGCTCCCGGCGGGCCCCGGGCTCCCGGCGGGTCCCGGGCTGGGCGCGCCTCCCCGGTCGCTGCGCGCCGACCAGGTGGCGCAGACCCGGTCGGCGCTGATCGCGGCGGGCAGGCGGCTGTTCGGTGAGCACGGCTTCGCGGCGACGTCCGTGGACGACCTGGCCCGGGCGGCCCGGGTGACCACGGGGGCGCTCTACCATCACTTCCCCACCAAGACCGCCCTGTTCGAGACGGTCTTCGAGGCGGTGCATCTGGAGCTCATGGCGGCCTCGGCGGACGCGGCCGGCGGGGCCGCCGACGAGGTCAACGCCCTGGCCCGGGGATTCGACGCCTTCCTCGACGCGGTACTGGAGCCGGACGTCCAGCGCATCATCATCACCGACGCGCCCGCGGTGCTCGGCCTGGCGCGCTTCACCGAGCTCGACGAGCGGTACGCGGTGTCGGCCATCGTCGGGGCCCTGCGGGCTGCGGACGACGCGGGCAGGCTGCACGCGGACGACCCGGAGACGATCGCCCGGCTCCTCCTGGGGGCGCTGGTCCGCGGGAGCATGCTGATCGCCGGCTCGGCCGATCCGGCCGCCACCCGGGAGAGCGTCGGCCGGGCCGTGCGGGCCCTGCTGGCGGGTTTCGCGCACGGGCCGGGTGAGTAGCCACGGACGCCGCGGTGCCACGCGAAGCAGGATCCCTCGACACCGGCCCCGGGAGAGGCAGGATCCCGGGCCGGCGTGCTCGGCCGCTGGTGGCGGCGGCGCAGCCTGCGGGCCCGGGTCACGCTGGCCTCCACGGCCGGGCTGGCGCTGGCCCTCGCCGCGGCGGCGGTGCTGCTCGGCGGTGCGCTGCGGGTCTCGCTGATCCGCAGCCTGGACAACTCGGCCCGGCAGGGCGCGCGGGAGGTCGCCGCGCTGTCCGACGCGCACCGGCTGCCAGACCCGGTCCCGGTGGTCCCCGGCACCATCACCGTGCAGGTTCTCAGCTCTAACGGCCGGATCGTGAACGTGTCCCCGGACGCGGACCGCCTGGTCCCGCTGCTGCCACCGGCGGTGGCCGCGGCCAACGCGCGGGATGGCCGGGCGGTGTTCCTGAACGGCCGTCCCTATGGGCTGCCCGACACGGTCCGGGTGGCCACCGCGGCCACCCGGGACGGCGGGACCGTCATCGCGGCGGTCGCCTACGGCCAGGTGGGCGAGAGCCTGGCCACGCTGACCCGGGCGCTGCTCATCGGCACGCCGCTGCTGCTGCTCCTGCTGGCCGCGGCGAGCTGGCTGATCGCGGGCTCCACCCTGCGTCCGATCACGGAACTGCGCCGGGGCGCCCAGGACGTCACCCGGACCGGCCGGCCGCAGGCCCTCCCCGTTCCGGAGGCCCGGGACGAGGTCCGCAACCTGGCCCTCACGCTGAACGACATGCTCAGCAGGCTCGGCGCGGCCCAGGAACGGCAGCGCGGGCTGATCTCCGACACCGCGCACGAGCTGCGCAGCCCGATCGCCAGCATCCGGGCCCAGCTGGAGGTGGCCCTGGACCACCCGGACAGCCAGGACTGGCCGCAGACCGCCGGCGACGTGCTCGCGGACACGCTCCGCCTGGCCCGGCTGGCCGAGGACCTGCTGGCCCTGGCCCGCCTCGACGAGCGCGACCCCCGGCGCCCCGCGCAGCGCCGGGTGGACCTGGCCAGCCTGGTCCGGGAGGAGGTCGGCCGGTACGCCGACGCCCGGGTCCCGGTCCGGCTGGCCGGAACCGGGCCCGCCGAGGTGACCGGCGACGCCGACGGGCTGCACCGGATGCTCCGCAACCTGATCGACAACGCCGCGCGCTACGCGCGATCCCAGGTCGCGGTGTCGGTGGGCACGGCAGGCAGGAATGCCAGGCTCTCGGTCACCGACGACGGCCCGGGCATCCCCGCCGGGGACCGGGAACGGGTCTTCGGCCGCTTCACCCGGCTCGAGGCGGACCGCAGCCGCGAGGGCGACGACGCGGGCGGCGCGGGGCTTGGCCTGGCCATCGTGCGGGCCACCGCGCAGGCCCACGGCGGGTCAGCCTGGCTGGAGGACGCCGGCCCGGGGCTGAGGGCCGTGGTGCTCCTGCCCGCGGCCGCCAGCCCTCGTCCGGCCAGCTCCGCTCCTACCAACCCCCCCAGGGCAGCAGCGCAGTGACCGCGATGACGGCGAACAGCAGCGTCAGGTAGGCGATCGACAGGTGGAACAGGCGCATCGGCGCGGGGTTGGCGCTGGGCCGGGCCAGGCCCGCGCACGCGCCCTCGGTCACCCCGCTGGCCGCGGGTTCCCCGGCCGTCACGTCCGCCACGGTCTCCGCCTGCCGGGTTTCCACCAGCACGGGCGTGGCGACGGCGACGTTCCCGCCCGCTGACGGGACGGTGCTGGCGCCGGCCTGCACGGTCCGTGCCGCACCGGAACCCGCGGGCCCGTCGTCGAAGGTCATCGCGGCCACCCTGTGGTGCAGCCGGTGCGCCTCGGCCAGGAACCAGCCGCCGAGCCCCAGCGCCGCGGCCGTGTAGAGCCAGCCGGCGTAGGGGGCGAGACCGAGAGTGGCCACCACCATCACGTACGAGTAGATCAGGATCTTCCGGGCGACCACGGCCGGGGAGGCGACCACCGGCAGCATGGGCACCCGGGCCGCGGCGTAGTCGTCGCGGAACTTCATGGCCAGCGCCCAGAAGTGCGGCGGCGTCCAGAAGAAGATCACGGCGAACAGGACGACCGCGGGCAGGCTGACCCGGCCGGTCACGGCGGACCAGCCGATCAGCACCGGGAAGCAGCCGGCCGCGCCCCCGATGACGATGTTGGACGGGGTCCGGCGCTTGAGGCCGAGCGTGTAGACGAACACGTAGAACAGGATCGCGGTGACGGCCAGCGCCGCGGACAGCCAGTTGACCAGCGTGCCGAGCAGGACGGTGGACACGGCGCCGAGCACGATGCCGAACACCAGCGCCTCGGCCGGCTTGATCACGGCGGCCTCGCGGCCCCTGCCGTTCAGCGGCCGCCGCGCGGTGCGCCGCATGATCGCGTCGATGTCACGGTCGATGTAGCAGTTGATCGTGTTCGCGCTGCCCGCCGCGCAGGCCCCGGCGACCAGCGTGACCAGGAGCACCCGGACCGGCGGCAGGCCGCGCTGCGCGAGCAGCATGGTCGGGATCGTGGTGACCAGGAGCAGCTCGATGATCCGGGGCTTGGTCAGGGCGAAGAGCGACCGGGCGACCACCCGGGCGGGGCGGCGCCCCGCAATAGCAGGCAGCGCGTCGGTCGCTGGGGTCACTCCTGGTCCTCCGAGCCTTCGGGTGCAGCGTCCTGGTCCTTGTCAGACCCGCCGGTTACCTTATCCTCCGCGGTTCCGGCCGTGTCCTTGGCCTCCTGCGGAGCGTCCTGCCGGCCTGCTGACCGCGTCCTCGGTCCGCGCGCCAACCGCGGGCGGGGTGCCCCGCTCGGCCAGCGGCTCAGCGCCGCCCCCCGCGGTCGCGGTGGGCAGCCCGGTCGCGGCCGCCAGCGACGCCGCGTGGCCGGGGCCGGCCGGGGCGACGGGCCGGGCCCCGGTGATGGGCCGGCGCCCCGGCACGGTGTGCGGCCGGGTGAAGACGAAGTACAGGGCCGCCATCACGACGATGAAGAATCCCAGCGGCAGGACCAGGGTCATCACCTGCGCGCCTAGCGGGTAATAGGTGACCTGTATCGCAGAGATCACGCTGTGCACTCTATCCTCCTGCTGGGAGCCAAACTGATCATCTCCATCCGGTCCGGGTGGGCCAGGTGGACTTGGACGTCCGGAGAATCCGGTCCAGGCCGAGCGTCATGGCGTCCGACTCCTCGTCGTTCAGCCACCTGACCAGGAGCGCGATTCCCGCGATTATGTAGGGCACCAGCACCAGGACCCACAATTCGGAGCCGCCGGCCTGCTGATCGGTCACCACGCTGATCAGGTGGTGGCTCCCTACCCCGAGGTAAGCGGGGTAAAGGACAGTGGCCCCGAAACTGAGCACCATGCCCAGGACGGTCCCGCACAGCACGATCGCCGCGAGCAGCATCACCCGGTACAGCGGCCCGAACTGCGGGCTGAAGGGGCGGGAGCCGATGATCTGCAGCCAGAGCAGCACTCCCGCGGCCATGGTGGTGACCGCCTGGGCCGCGAGCACCACCGGGTGGTGTACACCCGCGTCGTAGAGCGCGGGAACGTACCAGCCGCACCACACCACGATGAACAGGGCGGTCACCGCGACCGGCCAGCTGCGCAGCCGGGGTGGCACCGGCGCAGCCGCCGCGGCCCGGGGACGTGCCGTGCGCCCGAGGCCGCGCCACAGCACCAGCCACGGCGCGCCGAGCACGATGAGCGGCGGGGCATACACACCGAGCACGATGTCGGAGATCACCCGGATCCAGATGAACCTCCCCGACCAGTAGGCCAGCGGCGAGACCAGGGCCAGGACCGCGAGGAGCAGCCCGGAGTAGAAGGCGATGACCTCGCGGGCCAGGCCGCCGGGCAGCGCGGCCCCGCCCCGGCGCGCGTCGGCACGCAGGCCGAGCAGCCCGGCCAGGTGCACGGCCACGACGGCCAGGCCCGCGGCGAGGACCGCCACGTTGGCCGACCAGTGCGAGGTAACCAGGTTCATGACGGTGGTGGGCCGCCGGCTGGCTGACGCGGACGCAAGCCTTTCCGGACGGACCGCTCCTTTCCGCTCAGAGCACGTAGAACAGCAGGAAGAAGAACAGCGTGACCACGGCCATGAAGTTCCAGATCAGCGTGAACGCGCTGAGCGAGGACTGGAACCGCTGCACCGCGAACGCCTCCGCGTAGGTCGGCGGCTGCTCGACGAAGGAGATCGACGTGAGCGGGCGGGCGCGCATCACCAGGATCTCCAGCCAGAGCATCGCCCCGAGCCAGCTGACCAGCAGGACCGGGTAGGTGGAGGTGAACACGCTGGAGAAGCCGGAGCTGCCGGGCTGGAACGGCAGGTTGAGCAGCTGGATGATCTGCAGCACCACCGCGGCCACCCCGAGCAGCAGCGCGACGAGCGCCGCGGCCTGCCAGGCACTCTTGGCCCCGGCCTTGATCCGCTGCAGCCCCACGTACTGGACGACGGCGCTGAGCAGGACCAGGACCAGGATCGTCACGCCGTAGCCCATCTGCGGGGCGTGGTAGCCCGAGCCCTTCCACCGCCCGCTCGCGTTGATCGAGCGCAGGTAGAAGTAGGCGAACGCGAACGCCCCGTACAGGAAGGCCAGCGCGCCGACCGCGAACCGCGCGCCGGTCCATGCCGCGTTGAGCGCCGCCTCGTGGTAGAAACCGGCTTCCTCGGCCGCCCGGTCCAGCTCGTTCGGCGGCTGCGTGGTCTGCTCGGCCATGGTTAAGCCTCCACTCCGGTGCTGGCCGTCCCGGCACTCGCGTACGCGGCGCTGACCACGCCGACCGGCGGATGCAGGTCCGCGACCGGCGGCGCGTCCTTCACGCCGTAGTCATACGGGCCGGCGAGCACCACCGGGATGTGCTCGAAGTTGCCGGGTGGCGGGGGCGAGGAGACCTGCCATTCCAGGCCGCGGGAATTCCACGGGTTCCCCACCTCGCGCTCCCGGACGATCACCGTGGACCAGATGAAGTTGATCACGAAGATCAGGATCGAGGTGCCGAGCAGGAACGAGGAGATCGACACCCAGTCGTTGAGGGTCTGCAGGTTCCGCGCGTACTCGAACACGCGGCGCGGCTGGCCCAGCATGCCCACCGCGAACAGCGGCAGGAAGGTCGAGTTGAAGAAGATGAACATCGTCCAGAAGTGGAGGTAGC
Source organism: uncultured Actinomycetes bacterium (assembly GCA_963751175.1). Lineage (GTDB taxonomy): Bacteria > Actinomycetota > Actinomycetes > Streptosporangiales > Streptosporangiaceae > RYN-230. Next base: position 212,497 of record CAVVTM010000029.1, read on the forward strand.
CCAGCTTCTGGTTCAGCCTGATGCCGATCATCTTGGGCAGCCAGTAGTAGCAGGCGCCGAAGAACGCGAAGATGAGCCCGCCCATGATCGTGTAGTGGAAGTGCGCCATCACGAAGAAGCTGCCGTGCTCGGTGGTGTCCGCCGGGACGTCGGACAGGAACACCCCGGAGATGCCGCCGATCAGGAAGTTGAAGTACAGCGCCAGCGCGAAGCACATCGGCACCGTCAGCCGTATCTTCGCCTTCCAGAACGTGCCCATCGCGACCAGGTAGATGAACCCGGTCGGGATCGAGATGAGCTCGGTGGTCAGCATGAACAGCGGCCGCATCTCCGGGTTGATGCCGCTCACGAACAGGTGGTGCTGCCAGACGAAGAAGCTCAGCAGGGCCACCCCGATCATGCCGGCCCCGGCGACCCGGTAGCCGAACAGCGGTTTGCGGCAGAACACCGGGATGATCTCCGACACGATGCCGAACCCGGGCAGGGCGAGGATGTAGACCTCCGGGTGCCCGAAGAACCAGAACAGGTTCTCGTAGAGGTAACTGCTGCCGCCCAGCTGGTTGACGTAGTTCGCGGTCTGCGCGGTGCGGTCGAGGACCAGCAGGTACAGGCCGCCGACCAGGACCGGGGTGGCCAGCACCATCAGGAACGAGACGGTGACCATGGACCAGACGAACATCGGCAGCCGACTCCACCGCATGCCGGGCGCCCGGTAGTTGATCACGGTGACGATGATGTTGAACCCGGCCAGGATGACCGAGATCCCCATGATGCCGAAGGCGACCGCATAGGCGTCCATCCCCTCGGTGGCCTGCACGCTCAGCGGCGCGTAGCCGGTCCAGCCGGTGGGGAACCCGCCGACCAGCACGCTGGACAGCAGGACGATGAACGCCGCCGGGGTGAGCCAGAACGACAGCGCCTCCAGCCGGGGGAACGCCATCCGCTTCGACCCGATCATCAGCGGCATCAGGAAGTTGCCGAACGGGCCGAGCACGACCGACGTCATCAGCATCATCATCATCGTGCCGTGCTCGCCGACCACCATCAGGTAGGACGAGGCACTCATGATGTGGTACGTCGGCGACAGCAGCTCGGTCCGGATCGCCATCGCGAACAGGCCCGCGGTGCAGAAGTAGATGATCATCCCGACCAGGTACTGGATGCCGACCACCTTGTGGTCCAGCGAGTACCGGAAGTACCGGGCCACCCCGCCGAAGGCTTCCTCTTCTTCCTCGGCCACCGGGACCGGCTTGCCGACGATCTGCCGGCCGAGGTCGTTGAACACGCCCAGACCGGCCAGCCAGCCGATCACCGCGACCACGTAGCCGAGGACGAGCGGGAAGTCGTTCATGTCCGACAGCGCGTTCCGCGCGTAGTCGTAGGACAGGAAGTTGCCCAGCCAGTGCCCCACGAAGTAGCCGATGATGGCGCCGATGATCCCGGTGTGCATGGCCGGGCGCATCCACCACGGACGGGCCAGGCGCGGGCCTGGTCCGGATCCCGCCGGGCTCTGCGCCTTCTCCTCTATCTCGATGGACATCCGGTCACCTCTTCATCGCAGGGTCGGCCTGGGGATCCGTTCCCGGCAGTCTCCGGGTGGCTGCGCGGCCTGGCGGCCGCTGGCGCGGCGCTCACGGCGTCACCGGGTCGCTCGGCGGGTAGTAGTAGCCGGCTGCGCCGGTGATCCCGTTCTGGATCAGGACCTTGCCGATATTCGGTACCACGGTCGGGTCGTAGGTCGTCGCGTACGGCGGCAGCGCGGCCAGCACGCCCTTCTGCCGCTGGATCCCCTCGTTGACGGTGGCCCAGGTCTGGAAGGCGGCCGGGGTCACCACCTGGCCGGAGTCGAACATGGCGCCGTGCCAGATTCCGCACAGCTCGCTGCACCGGACGGTGAACCCGCCGACGTGGTCGGTGGTGGTGTAAGCCACGTTGTCCACGCCCGGGTTCGCGTCGGCTTTCACCGCGAGCTGGTAGGCCCAGAAGCTGTGGATCACGTCCAGCGAGGTCACGTGGAACTCGACCGACCGGTTCGCCGGCAGGACCAGCTGGGTGGTCTCCATCCCGCCGAACTGCGGGTAGCGGAAGGTGAACTGCCACTGCTGGCCGATGACCTGAACCTGGAGGAAGTTGCCGCCGTCCGGCTTCCAGACCGGCGACGGGCCCTCGCCTGCCCCCGCGCCGGCCGGGACGATCAGCTCCACGGTGCCGAACACGAACGCGGCCAGCACGATCACCGCGGTCCCGCCGATCCAGGTGGCCTGGAGCCCGGTGTGCCCGAAGATCGGCGGCCCGTCGTCGTCGTCACCGGCCCGGTGACGCCAGTTGACCAGGGTGTAGCCGAAGTAGGTCCAGACGAAGATCATGACCGGCGCCGCCGCCAGGGCCAGCACCGCGATGTCAACCTGCTGATGTTCCGCTGACGAGGTCATGTCCCCCGGCGGCATGTGCGGCTTCCAGACGATCCAGATGAGCAGGTCCGCGACGAGGGCCAGGACGATCCAGATCAGGAAGATCCGCAGGCCGTGATTCGTCTCTTTCTCGCCGCGGGCCTCGGGGGCCGCCGGGGCCTGGGACTCGGCCATCAGGCTGACACCTCCATGTTGCCCGTCATGTAACCGAGCGTCTGCATCGGGCCGCCGTTGCCGTCGAGGAACCCGCCGCCGCAGGGGATGAAGCACTGCCAGCGGAACGTCCCCGTGGTCTTCGGGGTCATGAAGCTGAACTTCACCATCGAGTGCGGTCCCTCGGTACAGGGCGAATCGGTGCAGCCGTCCTTGTTGAACAGCGCCGTGACGGGCGAGGCGATCGGCACGAACAGGTGCAGGCTGGGGATGGCGAAGGTGTGGCCCACGCTGCAGTCCGACCAGGTATTGCGGACCGTGGCCCTCTGGGGCGGCCCGAGCGGCTGGCCCACGGTCTTGAACTGCTGCACCGTCATCGAGTTGCCTAGGGTGCCCTGGACCAGGCTCCAGTAGTTGTTGCGGGCCGGCGTGCAGCCGTCGTAGCCCAGGATCGTCATGTTCACCCGGGTGTTCTTCGGCACCGAGAACAGCGTGGTGTGCACCCAGGCCTTGGTCTGGGGGTCCTGCACGAAGTAGGTCACCCAGTCGGGCTCGCTGGAGGAGTTGTTCTGCGGGTCCTCCTGCAGGACCACGTTCACGACCCCCCCGGACGCCGCGGAGGAGTAGTTCACCACCTCGAGGCTGCTGCCCAGGTAGTGAACGACGATGAAGACCGCACCGGCGACCACGGCGGCGAACGCCACCAGAAGGGTCACGATACGGGCCGGCAGAGACACCAGTCACCACCTCGCTTCTTCGCGGCGCCTTGCGCACGCGACTGGGCCGGCCGCAATGTCCCCAGAACTTGCGGGCCGGAGGTCTCGTCTGGTCCTGATCTTGCGAGCGTTCGCCCGACTCGGCAACACAGCAGCCCCTGAATGACGAAATTGTCATGATCAGGGCGTCTCACCCCGGTAACGTTTCGCCTGCAAGTGCGGTCCGGTTACATTGAGTCGTGATCTCGAGACTGATTGTTACCGCTCGCGGCCCATACAACACCTCTGATCACAGAGCAAGTGCTGCAATGGTTTGCCTGCCCCTTCCAGGGTTGACCGCGGCCCTCCCAGCGGTACATCCTCAGCGGAGGGGATCGTCCAGGCGGTGGCACGCCACCGCGCCCCGCTGACGAGTCGCCCATATGAGCCCATGCAACGTAACCCACCTGCGAAGATGGTCCCCGTGCCCGGGGCATATCCCACGGCGGCGCGGCTCCTCGTGGTCGATGACGAGCCGCAGATCCGCGAGTTCATCGCGCGCGCCCTCGTGGCAGCCGGATATGCAATCGATTTCGCCGGAAGTGGTAAAGAAGGGCTAAGCCGGGCCACGGCGGGCGATTACGACCTGGTCATCTTGGATCTGGTCATGCCGGACATGGACGGGCGGGAGATCCTCGCCCGGCTGCGCCGCGACCGGCCCGATCAGGCCGTGCTCGTGCTCTCCTGCCTGGCGGACGTCACGACTAAAGTGGACTGCCTGGAACTGGGGGCGCAGGACTACCTGACCAAGCCGTTCTCCCTGGCCGAGCTGCTGGCCCGGGTGCGGGTCAGGCTCCGCGATGACGGGCACCCCCTCAACGAGGTCCTGAGGGCGGGAGAGCTCGTGCTTGACTTCGGCCGGCTGGAAGCCAACATCGGGCATGGCCCGGTCCCGCTCACCCGCCTGGAGTTCCTGCTGCTCCGTGAGCTCATGGAGCACGTCGGGCAGTCGGTGCCCAAAGGGCAGCTGCTCGCCTCGGTGTGGGGGTACGACTTCGATCCCGGCTCCAACGTGGTCGATGTCTGCGTCCGCCGCCTCCGCTCGAAACTCGGTTTCGACCTGATCAAGACGGTGCGTGGTGAGGGATACCAGCTCACCGCGTAGAGACGGGACCGCCGGGCGGCTCCGGCAGACCGTGGCCACGGGCCTGAGGGAGAGCGCCCGGTTCCGGCTGCGCCAGCACACCCCGGCCAGCGCCCTGCTCCCGGAACCGTCACCCGCGGCCGCCGCGCTGGACGCCTCATCCCTGGACGCCGCGACGCTGGGCGCCGCCACCCTGGATGCCCCGGCGGCCCTGGAACCGGCCCTGGACCCCGGCGGGCCGGGCAGGCACTGGCCACGCCACCCGCTCCCCGCGGGGCTGTGGCACTCGCTCCCGGCCGGGCTGGCCTTCACCCGCGGCGCGAGCCGCCGCGCGACCGCCCGGGCGGCCCGGGCCAGCTTCAGCTGGCCCTGGCGGGTCGCCTGGGTGGACCTGGCGTGGGTGCTGTTCTCCGTGGTGAACCTGATCAGCATCCTGGTGTTCTCCCGCTGGGAGACGATCCCGTTCCACTTCATCTGGATCAGCCTGACCTTGCTCTACGGCTTCCGGGTCTGGGCCACCCGGCCCACGCTGTGGGTGCTCGCCGTGGTCATGGCGACCACGTTCGCCGCGATCGGGTGGGACGTCTACCGCGGCGCCCAGTCCGTGGACGAGCTCAACGAGGTCCCGCTGATGGCCATGATGTTCTGGCTGATGGTCTGGCACGCCCAGCGCCGGCTGGACGCGGACCACGAACGGGACCTGGTCAGCGACGAGAACGCCCGGCTGCTGGCCACCCAGCGCCGGTTCCTGCAGGACGCCTCGCACCAGCTGCGCACGCCCATCACGATCGCGCTCGGCCACGCCGAGCTGCTGGCCCAGGAACTCACCGACCGGACCGAGAAGCGGGACATCGAGGTGGTGGTGGGCGAGCTGACCCGGCTGCGGCGGCTCGGGGAGCGGCTGCTGGTCATCGCCGCCTCGGAGGACCCGGACTTCCTCCGCCCGGAGCCCGTCGCCCTGGACGGGTTCACGATGGACGTCATCCGGCGCTGGCGGCCGACCGCGGACCGGCAGTGGCAGGTCGGCCGGCTCGACGCGGTCACGGTCGGCGCCGACCGGGAACGGCTCGGCCTGGCCGTGGACGCGCTGCTGGAAAACGCCGTCCGGCACACCGGCCGCGGCGACATGATCCAGCTTTCAGTGCTGGCCAACGGGCCGGGAATGCCGGTGCGCATGATCGTCGCGGACACGGGTGAGGGGATCGCGCCCAGCGAGCTCGAGCACATTTTTGACCGCTTCCGCACCGGGTCGCCGCCGGGCGGCACCGCGGCGGGCACCACCGGGTCCAAGGGCACCGGGCTGGGCCTGGCCCTGGTCCGGGCGGTGGCGCACGCACACGGCGGCGACGTGCGCGTGCGCAGTACCCCCGGCGTGGGCAGCGAGTTCGAGCTGGTCCTGCCGGCCCCCGCGGCCAGCGCCGGGACGCTGTATCCCGCGCTGCCGCTGAGCTGGTCCGGCGGCCCGCCGGGGCCCGCGCCGGACCGGACGCTGAAGGACAACCCATGGCCAAGCAGGAACCGATGACCCGGGAACCCGCGAGCACCCGGGAACACGACGGGCTGAGCGCGCACCCGCCCGCCGGGCCCGCCCGCGGCGTGACGGGCTGGTTCGGCGGGCTCAGCCGGGGACGCAAGCTGGCCCTCACCTGGGGGGCCTCGGTGCTGGCGGTGGCAGTCGCGCTGCTCGCCATCGGCGCCACGTCCGGCGGGCCGCCCAGGCACTCTCCCCCGCCGCGCGCCCAGGCGTTCACCCTGGCCGCGCTCGGGCACCCGGGCCGGCACATCTCACTGGCCCAGTACGCCGGCCACCCGCTCATCCTGAACTTCTTCGCGTCCTGGTGCGAGCCGTGCCAGCGGGAGACGCCGCTGATCGCCCGGTTCGCCCGCAGTCACCCGGACGTCATCATCGTCGGCATCGACGTCAACGACAGCAGCCCGGCGGGACTGGCGTTCGCCAGGAAGACCGGCGTGGCCTACCCGGTCGCGTCCGACCCGGCGCCCATGGCCATGGCGCTGTCCTACGGGGTGACGGCGCTGCCGCAGACCTTCTTCCTCAACGCGCAGCACCGGGTCGTCAAGCGGGTGATCCGCGCGGTGACCCTGTCCGACCTGCGCACCGGGGTAGCCATCATGACCAAGCAGAGCGCACGGAGCTGAGCTGAGTGGACGCCCCGACCCGCACCGATCCGCCGTATGTCCCGATCCGGACCAACCGGTGGGCACCTCACCAGAAGGCCCCCCGCTGGCTGGCGCTGGCCGGTGTGCTGATCGCGGTGGGCATCGTCCTGGTCGCCCTGGTGCACAAGCCCAGCCAGACCCAGCGGGCCGGCGACCTCAAGGGGTTCCTGTCGGACATGACCGCCGATATCCAGTCCTGCGCGGGCGGGGTGCACGAGTCCCTCACGGCCCTGCACGCCATCAACGCCGGGGCGGACTCCGCCAGGAACGTCCAGGACACGATCAAGATCGCCCGGTACGGCGCGACCAACTGCTCGCCCGCCTACAACGAGCTGCTCGGTGACCTCACCCAGTACCAGGTGACCGAGTCCCTGGCCCGGTACCACCTGGACACCGTGGTCAACGACCTGGTCACCTGGGCGTTCCCGTACGCCCAGCGAGTGCAGAACGACGTGGCCAACGAGCTGGGCGCGCGTGACCCGGCCATGCGGCAGCACTACGCCGCGGCGCTGCAGCGGGACACCGGCGACCTGAACCGGGTGCGGGCCGCCATCGACCAGCGGGTCAGGAGGGCGATCACCGCGACCGGCGCCCAGGCCAGCCCGCCGTACCTGCCCGGCTGAGTGAAACCCGGGACCGGGGGGAATCTGACCAGGCATGCGCGGACGCGGGAGGAGCGGGACACTGGCCCGCGCCGTGCTCGCCTCCGGCGCGGCGCTCGCGGTCGCGCAGGGCGCTCCCGGCCTCACCGCGCTCGCCCCGGTCCGGCGGCGGTTTCCCGGGCTGTCTGGCGCCGGGGCGGCCGATCATGTGGCGCTGACCTTCGACGACGGCCCGGACCCGGGCTGGACGCCGCGCTTCCTGGCCACGCTGGCCGCCCGCCGGGTGCACGCGACGTTCTTCCTGCTCGGCCCCCTGGTGCAGGCCGCCCCCCAGCTCGCCGCGGAGATCGCCGCGGCCGGGCACGAGATCGGCGTGCACGGCTGGGACCATCGCTACGCCACGGTGCGCGGGCCGGGAGCGCTGCACGATGACCTGGCCCGCGCCTGTGACACGATCGCCGCCGCGGCCGGCACCGTCCCCCGGCTGTACCGCCCGCCCTACGGGGTACTCAGCGGCGGCGCCCTGATCGCCGCCCGCCGCCTCGGGCTGCGGCCGGTCCTGTGGGATACCTGGGGACGGGAATGGGCCCCGGGGGCTACCCCGGAATCGGTGCAGGCGACCCTGGCCAGCACCCTGGACGGCGGGGGAACGGTGCTCCTGCACGATTCCGACGCCACCGCCCCGCCGGGCACGGCCGCGACCGCCCTGGCCGCGCTGCCCTGGCTTCTCGACGAATGCGCCCGCCGCGCGCTGCGGGTCGGCCCGCTCGCCGGGCATCAGGCGGACAGTACCGGGCCCGGGTGACCGATCAGGCCGCCGGGCCAAGGTGACCGATCAGGCCCCCGGGGAAGGGTGACCGATCGGCCTCAGGGAAGTAAAGCGGCCGTATGCGGGAAGTGAGGGGTGACACTGCGCTGAGGAATCCTCAGGGCATCTTCAGCTGACGTCCAGGCTTGTAGTGCTTACTGGAGGTTGCCTGAGAACGGCCGGGCCACGAGCCCGGCCGCTCATCAGCGCAACGACGCAACGTAGGCTGACTTCCGGGCAAAGGTGATACGGATGCAAGAAGGTCAGGACCGGAGTGGGGACCAGTCGCCGGAATACCTGGGTGCGTGGTCACCCATTCCGGCCGGGGACCAGCCGGACCGGCCCGCCGGTGAGGAGCCGGCCGACGCGGGGAGCCCGGCTGAGCAGGATGGGCCCGCCGCGCCGGAAGGCACCTGGGTAATCCCGGCCGCGGGTGATCAGCGGGCCGGAAGCCAGGGACCGGACCCCGCCGGGCAGAACCCGCCCGGGCCGGGACGTCAGCCGCACGCGCCTGCGGAGCAGGGGCCTGCGGAGCAGGGCCTGCGGAGCAGGCCGGACCGCGGCAGGACCAGCCTGAGCACGGCCTGGCGGGCCTGGGCTTCGGCGGGGCCGCTGCCGCCGCCCCGGGCAGCGCCAGGCAGCCTGCCCCCAGGCAGCCCGCCCCCAGGCAGCCCGCCCCCAGCTGGCAGTGCCCCCGGCTGGCCCCCGCCGCCGGCCGCTCCCGGCCAGGGCGGCTACGGCCAGGTTGGGCACGGGCAGCCCGGCTACGGCCAGGCTGGATACCCCCATCCCGGATACGGGCAGCCCGGGCAGCCGGGTTACGGCCAGCCCGGTCACAGCCAGCCCACGGCCGCGTTCGGCCAGCCAGGCTACGGCCAGCCCGGATACACCCAGCCGGGATACGGGCAGCCCGGTCACAACCAGCCGACCGCCGCGTTCGGCCAGGCCGCAGCGTCCGGCGGGTACGGCCCGTCAGGTGAAGGCGGCCAGCCTGGCTACGGCCAGCCGGGCGGCTACGGCCAGCCGGGCGGGTACGGCCAGCCCGGCGGGTACGGCCAGGAAGGCGGGTACGGCCAGCCAGGCGGGTACGGCGGCCAGGGTCCCTGGGGCCCGCCGCCGGGCGGGTCCGGGGGCGGCTGGGGTTCAGAGGACGTCATCGGCTATGGCTCTAACCCGAACCGCCGCGCCGCCGTCGCGGCAGCCGGGCCCTGATCTACGTGGTGGTGGCCGCGGTGGCGGCCGGAGCCGGGGCGGGCGCGGTGGTGGCACTGAACCACAACTCCCAGTCCCCCGGCAGCACCGTCTCCTCGCAGCAGATCCCGTCGCCGAACCAGAACGGGGCCGGCAACGCCAACGCCGCCAACGTCAACGTGCCGTCGGTGTCGAGCAAGGTCCAGCCGGGCGTGGTGGACATCAACTCCACGCTCAAGTACCAGGACGGCGCGGCCGCGGGGACCGGCATGATCCTCTCCTCCAACGGCGTGGTGCTGACCAACAACCACGTGGTCGAGGGCTCCACGCACCTCACCGCGACGACCGTGGCGGGCGGGAGGAAGTACCAGGCCACGGTGATCGGGGTGGACCCCACCGACGATGTGGCCCTGATCAAGCTGCAGGGCGCGTCCGGGCTGAAGCCGGTGCAGGTGGGTGACTCGTCCAAGGTCACCCTGGGCACCGGGGTCGTGGCCATCGGGAACGCCGGGGGCACGGATGGCAATCCCACCGTGACCCAGGGGACGATCACCGCGCTGGGCCGGACCATCACCGCCAGCGACTCCGGCAGCGGCCAGAACACCGAGACGCTGCACAACATGCTGCAGACCAACGCGGCGATCGCGGAGGGCGACTCGGGGGGCGCGCTGGCCAACGGGGCCGGCCAGGTGATCGGCATGAACACCGCCGCGAACAGCCAGTCGCTGGGCGGGCAGGGGACCAGCATGGGCTTCGCGATCCCCATCAACCGGGCGCTGGCCATCGCCAAGAAGATCGCCGCCGGGAACGCCAGCGGGCACATCCTGATCGGCCCCAAGGGCTTCATGGGCGTGGGCGTGGACTCGGTCACGCAGGCCAACTCCTGCCTGGCGCAGAGCGGCGTCGGGGCCAGCTACCAGGTCCCGAGCCACTCGGGTGCACTGGTCTGCAACGTGTACCCCGGCACCCCGGCGTACAAGGCGGGCGTGCGGGCCGGTGATGTGATCACCGGGGTCAGTGGCCAGCCGGTGACCACCGCGAACGGCCTGACCGGCGTCATGCTCAAGTACAAGCCGGGCGCGACGGTGTCGCTCACCTGGGTGGACTCGAGCAAGCAGAGTCACACCTCGCCCGTGACCCTGATCAACGGCCCGGCCAAGTAACCGGGTGCGGCGGAGGGGCGGCCCCTCACCCAGGACAGCCAACGCCTGGGTGGGGGGCCGCCTCATCCCGCCCCGCTGATCAGGCGGTGAGCCACGCACGGAGGCGGGACTCCACCTCGGTGATCTGGGTCACCGGGACATGCTCACCCCGGGAGTGCGCGATCTCCGGGTCGCCAGGGCCGTAGTTGACCGCGGGCATGCCGAGCTCGGCGAACTGGGCCACATCGGTCCAGCCGAACTTGGCCCGCGGGGTCCCGCCCACCGCGGCGAGGAGCGTGGCCGCGGCGGGATCGGTCAGCCCGGGCCGGGCCCCGGCGGCCCAGTCGGTGAAGGTCACGTCCCAGCCCGCGAAAATCTCCCGCACGTAATCCTGAGCCTGCTCCACGGTGCGGTCCGGGGCGAAACGGTGGTTCACGGTGACCACGCACTCGTCCGGGATGACGTTGCCCGCTACTCCCCCGCTGATGTAGACCGCGTTGAGCCCCTCGTGGTACGTCAGTCCCTCGACCTCGGGTTCACGGGCCACGTAGCTCCGCAGCACGTCCAGGATCGGCCCGGCCTGGTGAATGGCGTTAATACCGTTCCAGGACCTGGCGCTGTGCGCGCGCTCGCCGGTCGCGCGGACCTCGGCCCGCATCGTGCCCTGGCAGCCGCCCTCGATGATGGCGCTGGTCGGCTCGAGCAGCACGGCCAGGTCGCCGTCCAGCAGATCCGGGGAGTTGCGGGACAGCCGGAGCAGGCCGTTGGCCTCGGCCTCGACTTCCTCGCCGTCGTAGAACACATAGGTCACGTCCCGGCTGGGCTCGGGCAGGGATGCCGCCAGGCGCAGCTGGACCGCCACGCCGGACTTCATGTCGCAGCTGCCGCAGCCGTACAGCAGGTCCCCGCCGGACCGGGAGGGCACGTTGTCGGCGATCGGCACGGTGTCGATGTGCCCGGCCAGCACCACCCGCTCCGGCCGGCCCAGCGTGGTCCGGGCGACCATGGCGTTGCCGTCCCGGTAGAGGTCCAGGTGCGGGATGCGGCGCAGCGCGGCGTCAATGATGTTGGCCAGGCGTTCCTCGTCGCCGCTGACCGAGGGTATATCTACCAAGGCCGCGGTCAGCGCCGCCGGATCCTGGGAAAGGTCAAGGTCTAGGTCCACGCGGGGAGCCTAGCCGGACATGATGGCCACACCAGCACCATCCACGCCGAACGGAGAACCCATGTTCCACGTTGATTCGGAGGTCGGCCGACTCCGCCAGGTCGTGCTGCACCGCCCCGAGCTGGAGCTCAAGCGGCTCACTCCGGACAACGCCAGCGAGCTCCTGTTCGACGGCGTGCTGTGGGCCGAGCGGGCCCAGGCGGAGCACGACGAGTTCGCGGAGGCGCTGCTGGCCCGGGGCGTGATCGTGCATTACTACGGGGACCTGCTGATCCAGACGCTGGAGATCTCGCAGGCCAGGGACTACATCCTGGACCGGGTCTTCGACTCCCGGCTGCACGGGCCGCTGGCCTGCGCCGCGCTGCGGGGCGCGGTGGAGGGACTCTCCTCCCCGGTCCTGGCCCAGGCCCTGACCGGGGGGATCACCAAGCGGGAGATCCTGGAGCTGACCCCGGAGCCGAAGAGCATCGCGTTCCACTCGCTGGACCCGGAGAGCTTCGTGCTCGCCCCGCTGCCCAACCTTCTCTATCAGCGCGACACCTCGTGCTGGATCTACGGCGGGGTCTCGGTGAACGCGATGGCCATGGCCGCCCGGATGCGGGAAACCGTGAACGACGAGGCCATCTACCGCTGGCATCCGATGTTCGCCCGCGACACCTTCGAGGTCTGGTACCACGGCGCGGACGCGGCGCCGGCCACCATCGAGGGCGGCGACATCCTGGTCATCGGCAACGGTGCGGTGCTGGCCGGGATGAGCGAGCGGACCACCCCGCAGGCGGTCGAGCTGATCGCGCACCGGCTGTTCTCGGCCGGGGCGGCGCGCTGCCTGGTCGCCATCGACATGCCGAAGGCCCGGGCGTTCATGCACCTGGACACCGTGATGACCATGTGCGACTACGGCGTGTTCACCAAGTACCTGAACCTGGGCATGCTGCCGTCGTACACGGTCGAGCCGGGGGCCAGTTCCCGCGAGCTCAAGGTCACCGATCATCCCCCCGAGGACATGCACACCGCGATCGCGGCAGCCCTGGGCCTGCCCAGCATCAAGGTGCTGACCGCCAGCCAGGACCCGGCGGCGGCGCAGCGTGAGCAGTGGGACGACGGCTGCAACGTGCTCGCCATCGAGCCCGGCGTGGTCGTCGCCTACGACCGCAACGTCACCACGAACAGCTTCCTGGAGGAGAACGGGATCGAGGTGGTGCCCGTGCCCGGCAGCGAGCTCGGCCGGGGCCGGGGCGGCCCGCGCTGCATGAGCTGCCCCATCGAGCGCGACGCCTGACCCGCGCCGGTCAGCGGACCGCTCACTCGACGACCTCGGACCTGACCTGGGCGCCCTGGTCATCCCGGTACCGGACCTGCATCTGGGGGCCGTCCAGGTCCAGGACCGCGAACCCGAACCGGGCCCAGTGGTTGCCGTCGGAATCCTCCAGGAAGCCGCGCTCTTCCCACGCCCCCGGCGCCGGGACGGGGTCGCCGGGCGCGTGCGGCTGCAGCACCGGCACCCCGCCATGGCCCAGGCAGCGCGGGAACGGGACGCCCTGCCCGGGCTGGAAGCCCATGCAGCGGTGCTCGTGTCCCCACCACCACGCGGTGACACGCCCGCTGCCCAGCACCGGGCCGAGCTTGGCGGGCAGCACCGGGCCGAGGTCCGCCTGGTCGTAGGCGGACATCAGCTGGTGGTGGCTCAGCAGGACCAGTTTCCGGCCGGAGTCCCTGGCTATGCCCGCGACGAAATCCGCCTGCGGGTCCTGCAGCACCCCGGTCGCCCCCTTGGACAGGACGTCCTCGTCCCAGGACGTGTCCAGGGCCGCGAAGTCCCACGACGGCGAGGTGAGCCGGAAGAAGCTGGTCGCCGCGCCGTCCGCGGAGCGCTGGGCGGCGAACCGGGGGTCGCCGAGCAGGGTCTGGAAGTAGCCGTAGCCGCCGCTGTACATGTCGTGGTTGCCGTTCAGCGACCACGACGTCACCCCGGCCCGCGCCTGGCCAGGGGTCACCGGCCAGTAGGCGAGCACGTGCCGCTGGATCTCGCTGGGCAGCCCGGAGTAGTAGACGTCACCGAGATGGATGACGTGGGCCTCGCGCCCGTGGTCCAGGGCGTCGGCGACCTCCTCGGCCATGTACGAGGCCACGGCCCGGGCCCGGGGCAGCCCGGTCCCCCAGTCACCGGCCATGACCAGCCTCGCCGAGTCGCTGATCGCGTGCGCGGCCGGGCGGGGGTTGAAGGGATGGTTGCCCTTGGCCAGGTGGCCCAGCATCGATCCGGCGATCTTGATGACCCAGTCCGGGTCATCCGGCGAGAAGTCACCCGGGTGCAGCAGCTCCTCGGCGGTGTGGACGATGGCCGCCCACCGGCTGCGGTCCACCGGCGCCCGGTCGGCCACGCCCTGCTCCCGCAGGGCGCCGTCCACGGCGCTCTGCACCAGGCTGACCGCCGGGTCGCGGGACAGGTAGGGAACCACCTCGCTCACCGCCCCGCCCGACGACGGCTCCGCGGCACCGGGTGGCGGCAGCGCCGCGCTCACCTTGGCCTGCGGGTCCCCCGGTCCCTGGATCGGCTGCGCGGCGGCCGCCGTCGCCTCGCGCAGCTGGTCCGAGCCGAGAGCGCCGCGGACAGCCTCCACGTACCGGCGGACCGAGTCCCGGTCGTACGCCTGCTCGATCATGTGAGCGTCCCCCCGCCATGAGCAGCCCCGGCAGGAATGCGGCGACACCGCTGGCGCCGGGCGCCCGGGATCATCCGCGGGCTCCCTAACCATGCTGCTCGCGGCCACCGGGCGCAAGGGCTTCGTTCCCGGGCGTGCCCGCTCCCGCCGGATCTGGCCCGCAGGCTCCGGTCCCGCCCGCGTCCCGGCCGCTTCTCCGCAACGAAAACCACCACCTGGCGGGTCACGTCCCGGGCCCGGGAAATAGCGGAATTGAACGCTCTCCGGTCTCCGTGAATTTCTTTCCAGCTCGTATCGCCAGATAGCCATGCAGTCCGGATAATGTGCCGCCTGGCTCACTGGCCGCTAATTGCTCCGCTACCTTGACCCAGCAGGGGCTCATTCCTTGACGGCCAGAATACTCACAGGGGGCACATATGAAGATGGCGCGGGCTATTCCAGTCCTATCGGGCGGAACGGCGGCAGCTCTCCTCATGATGGCTGCGCGCAGCCGGCCAGCCCGGCGCGGGCCGCCCATTCGCGGAGCAGCAGCAGCATCACCTCGATCCTGCAGGCGGGGAACGCCGTCACTGGCGTCCGGGGCGCGGGCGGCGGCGGCGTGGTGCTGACCGGCCTGGCCGCCGTAGCAGCGGCTCGCAGGCCGCGTTCCTGTTCCGCGGCCGCCTCGGGTCCGCGGCCGGGGCCGCGGTCTCGGTGCTGCACCCGGCCTTCCGCAAGGTCACCTCGGCCACCTTCTACGGCCCCGACACGCACCTGTTCAACCCCCGGGCGATCCGCCGCGGGCAGGTCCGCGCGGTCGGCAGCTACGTGTCGTCAGCCGCGCCGTCGGGCGTGCGCAACCAGGGCATGATCTACCTCGGGCCGGTCAGCGGGCGGGGCGGCTCCTGGACGTCCATCGACGTGCCCGCGCACGGCAGGCACGTCACCGGGCACGTCAGGGCCTGCCCGGGGTCCCGGCACCAGTGCCACGTGATGGACACCATCCCGCACAGCACCATGGGCAACCTGGTGGTGGGCAACTACGACCTGAACCCGACGGTGCGCGGGGGTGTCGCGTCGGGCAACGCGTTCATCTACAACATCACCCGGCGCCAGTGGACCCTGCTCCGGCTGCACGGCAGCCTGTCCACGAAGAGCTCGTTCTACGGCATCTGGCAGGACGGCGGCCCGGGGAGCCCGCACTACACGCTGGCGGGCGGATCCTCAGCCCACGGCGGCCAGCGCGGGTTCCTGATCAACTACAACGAGCGGACCGGCGCCTTCGGCAAGCCGGCCTTCTACAGTTACGGCAACCGGCCGGCCATTTTGACTCATTTCGAGGGGATCACCGCCGTTCGCGGCGGATTCAATCTCGTGGTGATGAGCAGCGGCCATTCCCCGGCGCTGGTATTCATCCCGACGCGGGGCCGGTCCTTCGGCCGGGCCCGGTGGTATCCGGCCAACGTCGGCGGGAGCTCGCTGTGCCCGTGCAACGTCATTACCGGGAACACCGTGTGGCGCAACCACGTGATGGGGGCGTACATCCCGAAGAGTTCCCCGGCCGCGCACACCTACCTCGCCACCATCCGGGCGCGGTAACCGGGGGATCACGGGCCAGGCGTCGCGGTGATGACCGCGATCGCCCGCGGCGGGCAGGAGCCAGGATTGGTGCGGGCCGGGGCGGGTCGCCGCCAGGGCGGCGTACAGGTCGGCGGGCTGGCGGACCGTGCCGGGTTCCGGGCGCCACTCGCTGACCGGCACGACGCCGGGCGGGATCAGGGACAGGCCGCCGAGCAGGGCGGTGACCTGGGCGTGCGAGCGGGCGGTGATCCCGCCGGGCACGGCCTCGTTGTACGCGGCGACGCCGGAGGCGACGTCGGCGGGAGCAAAATCGCTCGTCACATGGCTCACGGCGACGTAAGCTGCCGGGAGCTAATCCCGCCGCCAGTGAGGCGACGATCCCGGCCGGGTCGTCCGCGTCGGGCACGAAGTGCAGCACGGCCAGGAGCAGGATAGCGGCGGGGCGGCCGAGGTCCAGGGTCCGGGCGGCCCCGGCCAGGATGGCGGCCGGGTCGTGCAGGTCCGCCTCGAGGTAGTCACACGCGCCTTCGGGGTGCTGGTCATCAGGGCCCGGGCGTGGGCCAGGACGATCGGGTCGTTGTCGGCGTAGACGATCCGGGCCGCGGGGTTGAGGGCCTGGGCGAGTTCGTGGGTGTTGTCGGGGGCCGGTAAGCCGGTGCCGATGTCGAGGAACTGGCTGATCCCCCGGGTCCCGGCCAGGTACCGGACCACGCGGCCCAGGAACTGGCGGTTGGCCCGGGCGCCCGCGACGACTTGCGGGCGGCAGCCGGCGACCCGCTGCGCGGCCTCGCGGTCCGGGGCGAAATGGTCCTTGCCGCCCAGCCAGACGTTGTACACCCGCGCCGGGTGCGCCACCGCCGGCTCGAACCCGGGCCGGCCCGCTGACTGGTGTCCGCGGCCAGATTGTCAGAGTTCATGTCCTTGTGCTCCTCGGTGCCGTGGTCGATCAAGGACGCTTCGGAGTATAGCTCTTCTGCAAGCTCTACTATGAGCACTGCAGAGAGCTATCTGATTGATATACGCAGGTCAGGGGTAGCTACCTTCACGAGAGTGAGCGATATTGCGGCGCCGGGCGGACGTGACGATCTCGTCTACGTCCGGGTTGCCGATGACATCGCGGCGCGGATCGCGTCGGGGGAGCTTGCGCCAGGGACGCGGTTGCGCGCCGAACGCGAGCTAGCTACCCACTACGGCTGTCTCCTACGGCACCGTCCGTCGGGCCATGGAGCACCTACGCGACCAGAGGACTCATCGATCACCATCCACGGCCGCTGGCACCTTCGTGGCCGAGCGAGCCGGGACCTAGCCGATCGCTATTCCGGCTGGCTCTGGTCGGGCGGGGCGGCGGATGAGCGGTGGCGGGGCTGGGCGGTGCGGGCGGACAGGTGCTTGGCGCCGTCGTGCAGGGCGGCCAGGATGACCGCCACCGAGGGCCGGCGGACGCTGGCCGTCCGGGCCACCGCGTAGACGTCGCGGGCCGCGTCCGAGCCGGGCAGATCGCGGACCACGACCCGGCCCTCCCCCGCGGCCAGGGCCAGGCGCGGGACGGCGGCCACCCCGATCCCCCGGGACACGAGGGACAGGATGGTGCCCAGGCCCTCGAACTCCCAGGGCATGGCGGGCGCGCCGCCCGCGGCGGCGAGCAGCCGGTCCACGGCCACGCGGGACGGCTCGCCCGCGGGGGCGGCCATCCACCGGCTGGTCTCACTGAGCCGGCGCAGGTCCACCGGCTCGGCCGGGTCCGCGAGCGGGTGGCCGCGCGGCACGACGAGGACCAGCGGGTCGCGCACCAGCGGGTAGAACTGGAGCACGCCCGCCCCGGTGCTGGTGAGATCGGCCGGTCCAGTCGTTGACCAGGGCCACCTCGACCTCGCCCCAGCGGACCGAGCTCAGCCCCTCGTCCTTCTGGGTCTGCCGGAGGAGCAGGGTGAGCCGCGGGTGCGCCCGCAGGCTGCGGGCCAGCGCGGGCGCGAACGCCGCGGCCGCGGTGGGGAAGGCGGCCACCGAGACCCGGCCGGTGGGCTCGCGCTCCTGCGCGGACAGGTCCGCCTCGGCCTCTTCCACCTGGGCCAGGATGCGCTCGGCGTGCGCGGCGAGGCGGACACCCGCGTCGGTGAGCTCGGCGGACCGCGCGGTCCGGTCGAGCAGGATCACGCCCGCCTCCCGTTCCAGGGCGGCGAGTTGCTGGGAGACCGCGGACGGCGTATATCCGAGGGCCGCCGCCGTGGCGGCGATCGTCCCCCGGCCGGCGAATTCCTTGAGCAGCCGCAGCCGATGCAGATCCAGCATAAGTTCAAGTTACCCTCCACAACAGATATAGAAGCTTGTGCTAATGCATATCTGCAGGCATGCTGGTCAGAGCGGTCAAAGGTGCTCGTGCGACCTGACCCATCGCTGCCCACTGAGTGGCGCAATGCGGCGCCCGAATTGCCCCAAATAGGCGCCCATCCCCAATCTAGGAGTCGAGAGCCATGTCCATGGCTGGCGCAGCCATGCCATCTGCCCTGCCCGCGAAACCCTCCGGCACCATCGCCCCGCCGCCACCCGCCACGTCCAAGGTGACGACTGCGCCGGCTGCTCCCGTCTCCGCCCCGGTAACTCCCTTTCCTGCCGCGTTGCCCCCGTCCCGGCTGACCCTGGCCCCCATCCCGGTGTCCGCCACGCTGGCCGCGAACGAGACCCTGGCCCGGAAGCGGCGGGCGGGCGAGACGGTGCTGCCGCTCGCGTTCGGCGAGGCCGGGCTGCCGGCTCATCCCCTGCTCATCCAGGCGCTGGCCCAGGCGAGCGCCGGCAACACCTACGGCCCGGTCGCCGGGCCTGCCCGAGCTGCGCGAGGCCGCGGCCGGGTACTGGACCCGCCGCGGCACGCCCACCGGGCCGGCCAGCGTGGTCTGCGGCCCGGGCAGCAAGGCGTTGCTGTTCGGATTGCTGCTGGCCATCGGCGCGGACGTCGCCGTGCCGCAGCCCAGCTGGGTCAGCTACGCCGCCCAGGCCAGCATGCTCGGGGTGCGGCCGCACTTCGTGCCGGTGCCGCCGGGCGAGGGAGGCGTCTGCGACGCCGCGGGCCTGGCGGCCACGGTGACCGCGGCGCAGCAGGCGGGCCGCCGGATCGGCGCCGTGGTGCTGACCCTGCCGGACAACCCGACCGGCAGGCTGGCCCGCCCGGCCAGCGTGCACGCCCTGTGCCAGGTCGCCGCCGAGCACGACCTGATCATCATCGCCGACGAGATCTACCGCGACCTCGTGCACGACCCGGACCAGGCCTTCGCCAGCCCGGTGCTGTTCGCGCCGGAGCGGACCGTGGTCACCACCGCGCTCAGCAAGAGCCTGGCCCTGGGCGGCTGGCGGATCGGCGTGGCGCGGCTGCCCGACAGCGGGATCGGGCTGGTCCTGCGCGACCGGCTGGTCGGGATCGGCAGCGAGATCTGGTCCGCCCCGTCGCTGCCGATCCAGCAGGCCGCGGCCTGGCCTTCGACGAGCCCGCCGAGCTCACCGAACGGGTGGCCCGCAGCCGGGCCCTGCACGCCGAGGTGGCCACGGCGGTGGCCGACCGGTTCGCCGCCGCCGGGCTGCTCGTGCCCGCGCCGCAGGCCGCGTTCTACCTCTACCCCGACTTCGCGCCCTGGCAGGAGCACCTGCGCGCCACGCGCGGGATCGGCAACGGCGCCGACCTGGCCACGCACCTGCTGCACTGCTACGGCATGGGGGTCCTGCCCGCGAGCGCTTTCGGCGAGGAGCCGGCGGCCCTGCGGATGCGGGTGGCCACCGCGATGCTGTACGGCGAGACCGACGAGCAGCGGGAGCGGGCACTGCGGTCCGATGACCCGGTCACGCTGCCGTGGATCGCGGCCGCGCTGGACCGGATCGACGACGTCCTGGCCGACCTCGCCCCCTGATCGAGTTCAGCACCAATCAATCGAGCTCCCGGCGCGGGTGGCGCTAGCCGTCCGACACGGTTTGCCCACAGCCCATTACGTGCCGCGGTATACCGCTTGCTCCGCCCGATTCCGTCCGCCCTATGTTCGTGGGCGCAGCTACGCGGCGGCTCAACTGGCATCCGGCACGGATGCCTCAAAACCCGCACCCATCGGCCTGATCAACGGCTACTGCCACCGCGCGACCTGGATTCATGACATTCTGTTGCCGCAAGCTGTAACTCTCAGTGCTGAATCAACTACTTAAAGGCTTCGCAGGGTCGCGGGCAGCATGCCCGGGAAGGAGTGAGCGGCGTGAGAGTTGTCCTCAAGGGAACGGTGGTGGCGCTGCCCCTGCTGGCCGTGGGCCTGGTCGGCTACGAGGTGATGGCGTCCCCTCCGGCCGCTCACCCGATCGCGCGCGCAACCGTGTCCGCCCCGGCCACGGGCCCGGGAGAACGCCACACCCGGGCTACTCCGTCCGCGACCTCCTCTGGCGCTGCGGCCCACTCGTCGAGGCCAGGCCGCTCCCAGGGCACGTCCAATTGCGCCCGGGCGGAGTCGGACGCCGCGGCCGCAGCCACGCTCGCGCAGTACTTCCAGGGTGTCAGCAGCAGCGCCCAGGTCGCCACGAGCCGTAAGCCACCTGGCGACCACGCCCGGGGTCAGCGGGTACGTCGTCAAGATCAAGGATCTTCCGGCGGCGGCGAAGTCCGCACCCGCCGGTGTGGCGGCCCCGCTGACCCGGCTGGCCGCGAATGCGCAGGCCATGCTGGGAGCGGTCAGGCAGCACGCAGCACCCGCGTCGGTGAGCAGTGACGCGGCCGCGATCGAGCAGGACAACTCGGCCGTCAGGAGGGCCTGCGGCGGCCACGCCGGGGCGTAGTGGCACAGGCGCGGAGCCGGGCCGCCCGCCACGAGGGCGGGCGGCCCGGCGCATCCGGGGGCGGGTGCTTCCGCGCGCCCGGACCCTAAGCCGGGAGACCCCGGCCGAGGATCTTCCTGGATGCGATCAGCACCGCTGCGGGCGGGACGAAGAAGGTCACCAGGCTGAGGGCGACGATCCAGCCGAGAGCAACCATCAGGCGTTCACCAGACACTCTTACTCCCCTAAGTTCGTTATTTCGCGATAGAGGCTGCGTGCGCCGACCTGGTCCACGGCCAGTCCGAGCGCCCGGTAGTGCCATCCGGCGGCGTGCCACGGCCCGGGGTCGAGGACGTTGCGCGCATCGATGAGACGCCGATGTTTCACCACCCCGCCCAGGGCATCTGGCCTCAGCGCCGAGAACTCCGGCCATTCGGTCAGCAGCAGGAGCATGTGGGCGTCCCGGGCCGCTTCCGTCACGCTCCCTGCGTACCGAAGCTGCGGGCAGGTCCGCTGGGCGTTGGCCCGGGCCGCCGGGTCGTAGACCGTGACCCGGGCACCCATGCCGTGCAGGATCTGGGCCACGTCCAGGGCGGGCGAGTCACGTACGTCATCGGACCCGGGCTTGAACGCCGCGCCGAGCACGGCCACCGGGACGTCGGTGAGGTTGTTCCCGGCCATCTCCAGGGCCAGATCCGCCGTCCGGGCCCGGCAGCGCAGGTTGATCGAGTCCACTTCGTGCAGGAAGCTGAGGGCGTTGCCCACGCCCAGTTCCTCCGCGCGGGCGGTGAAGGCGCGTATGTCCTTGGGCAGGCATCCGCCACCGAACCCGAGCCCCGCCGACAAGAACTCGGGGCCGATGCGCGGATCGGCCCCGATGATCCGGGCCAGGTCCCTGACATTCGCGTTTCCGGCCTCGCAGACCTCTGCCATCGCGTTGATGAAAGAGATCTTCGTGGCCAGGAAGGCGTTGGCCGCCACCTTGGCGAGCTCGGACGTCTCCAGGTCGGTGACGAAGAACGACGAGCCACTGGCTAGCGGCGTGGCGTAGACCTGACGCAGGGTCTCCTCCGCCTGACGGGAGCAGACCCCGGCGACGATCCGCTCCGGCGAGAGGGTGTCGGCGACCGCCGTGCTCTCCCGCAGGAACTCCGGGTTCCAGGCCAGCTCGGCCCCGGGGAACACCTGGGCCATGTCCGCCGCGATCCTTCTGGCCGTCCCCACGGGGACGGTGGACTTCCCCACGACAAGGCACGGCCGGGTCAGCAACGGTACGAGCGCCGCCACGCACGCGTGGACCTGGGAGAGGTCAGCCTGATCGACACCGGGCTGCTGCGGGGTGCCGGTACAGATGAAATGCACATCGCCGAACGCGGCCGCTTCCTCGTACGACGTCGTGAACGACAGCCGGCCAGAATCCAGGCCCGTGGTCAGGAGCTCCGGAAGTCCCGGCTCGTAGATCGGCAAATCTCCCGAGTTCAGCTGCCTCACCCTGGCCCCGTCCGTGTCGACGCCCAGGACCTTGAATCCGAGCGCGGCCATGCAGGCCGCGTGGGTTATTCCCAGGTATCCCGCACCCAGCACAGTGAGCCTCAGATCAGCGGCTGAGGACTCCTGTTTTGTAGAGAATTCTGGGGCATTCACTGATGGCCACGGCTCCTTTTCTGTGCTCGAAGGTTGAGAGGGCTGATGAAGGATGCACCGGGTTATCGGCGAGGTTGACCTTCCAGAAGAACACGCCGCGCAACTGGTACCGATGGACGATCGTGCACGCAGCCGTGTACCAGTTGGCCTGGACCCGCCCGGACAGGGTGCCGGGCAGGGTCAGGTCGGACGGGTTAGCGTAGGCGCCCCGGCGGGCCTGGATGCCGGTCTCGTCGATTGGCGGTCCGGCGCAGGACAGCCGCCGGGATACCCGAGAACTTCTGCGCCCACGCCGCCGTCACCTGGGCCACCGTGGCGTCCGCCGGGACATGCAGTTGCGCGTACATGTCCATGCCGAGGTGCTGGATCGGCAGCACATGAGCGCCAGCCGGGAAATAATCCCCTCCCAGGCGGCGTACGAAACGGTGCCATGGTAGACACTGGCGGCCCGGGAGAAGAGCAGCGGCCAGAGATGGCTGCCGTTCAGCACGTGCATCTCGGTGGCGAGCACGAACTCTCTCACGTGCAGCCGCTGCGCGACCTTGAGGTAGGGAAGTTCGGCCTGGTAATAGCTCGCGAACCACTGCAGTGGATTGGCCGGGAGGATCAATCCCTCCCACGGGTTCGGCGCGGACGGGACGAAGATCAGCGGCCGGTATTCGACCCGCAGCCCGTCCGCCCGGGCGATCCTGGTCAGGATGGCGACGTTACGGGGTGTCAGGGTTTTCCTGGTCCGCTGGACCGTGCTGGAGGTGTCACTGGCGGAGAAGTAGTCCCAGACGATGCCGACGGTGTTCGCGTGCAGGACGTTCTTGATGTACGCGAGGGTCCGCGTGCCGTCGGCCCGCACCACCGCCGCCGGGTAGTTGGCCGGGGCGTAGAGGTCCACGGCGAGCATGGGCGACTGCGCGGCCTCGGGCTGGGCCGTGAACGTCGGGGCGGCCCGGAGTGCCGACGACGGCACGCCCGGATGCCCGCAGGCGGCCAGCGCCAGCATGGCCGCCACGGCGGCGGCGATGCGCTTCACAACGCCCTCCGCAGCCGCCACACCGTGGCGGTCCCGGCCACCCCGGTAAACGACCGGATCGGGGTCGCGCCCTTCATCAGCTGGTAGAAGGCCGGATCACCCTGGTTGAAGCTGGACTGCAGGTAGGTCCGCCAGGTGATCGCGTACGTGGCGTAACCCAGGCACTCATCGGCCTTCTCGACCGTGCACCATCGTTGCTGAATCAGGTCCCCGATCGACTGCTCGGTGACGACGATCGCGCCCCTGGGAAGGCTGTTGGCCGCGTAATCCTGGACCTCGGCGAGGGAGTTGGCGCTGAAGACCGGGACGACGGCCACGAACGAGGCGATCCCGGACAGGACCGCGGCCCCGGTCGCGGTGCGTTTCCACGCGGTCCGCCAGTCCCATCTCTCCAGCTCGGTCCACAGGTAGCAGTAGGCCGGGACCAGGATCAGGACGAAGTACTGTGGGAACTTCAGGCTGGAGAAGCCGAACACCACCACCCCGGTGACCAGCCACGCGAACAGCAGCCCGTTCGGCCGGGCGGGCTGCCAGTCCCGGGCCCGGTAACACTGCCACACCCGCCACCCAGCGATGACGATCCCCGCGGCGCCGAGCAGGAGGCTGGGGATGAAGAACTTGTACTCGCCGATGAGCAGGTGGACCAGGTTGCCACCCGACGTCAGGGTCCCGCCGGACTTCTGCAACCCCAGCACCCGCCGGACCTGCACGAGCGACTGGCCGGTGAACCACGGGTGCCCGGGCAGGTCGTACACGCGGGTCATCGCGATCAGGTAGACCGCGATCACCGTGGCCGCCACGCCGAGCAGGACGAAGTGGCCGCGGTGCGCGCGCCGCAGGATCAGCCAGCACAGCAGCACGGCCACGACCACGTAGGCGCCGGTCTGCTTGAAGCTGGCCGCGGCGCCCACGGCGGCCCCGGCGATGGCGAACCGCTGCCACGAGGGACGGTCGAGCGCGCCGCTGGTACAGCAGGAACGCCCCGACCACGATCACCATCAGCGCGTTCTCGATGTAGGACACCCGCTCGATGTAGAGCAGCCACCCGTCGAACACCACCGGCACGACGGCGTACAGCGCGATCCGGGGCCCGTGGAGCCGGCGCAGCAGGCAGAACAACTCGGCCAGCATCAGCCCGGTCCAGAACACGCCGAGTATCCGGGCGTGGTAGATGCTCGAGCCGGCCAGGTCGAACCACCGGGCCACGATCAGGAAGTACACCGGCGGCTGGTACAGGAACGGCTCGAACGGCAGCCCGTACACCAGATGCTCGGCCAGCACGCCATGCTGCACGCTGGTCCCGACCCGCCAGTACACCGATTCGTCCCACTGCCACGCCGGGGACACCCCCAGCCGCCACAGCCGGAGCGCGATCCCGGCGGCCAGGGCCAGGCCGAAACATGCCGTAGCCTGTCGCCGGGACAGCCGGGCCCGGGGCGCCGGGCTGCGCGGCCGGGGCCGGCTTGACCAGCGTGGTCAGGTTCACCGCGCCACCCGCTGCCAGATCGCATAGACGCCATAGGTAAATCGCTGTTACGGACGACTGCTGTCCAGCCATATCCATAGTCACTTTCTAGGACCTTGTGAGTGACGCAAACCCGGATTGCCGTGCACGGGTTCGCTGCCAAGATTAGGAGTTGCTTGCATTGGTTCCCTGTCGAGACAACAAAAGACCGCAGGGAGCGAACCGGAGGACTACGGAGGTTCGTCCCGGCGGCGTGACGGCGCTAGGTGCATCTCCCAGACCTGCTCACTGAAATTCCCCACCCGCGTGGCTCCGCTGAGATGGGCGGGGCTCCTTCGAGGCTGGCGGTCTCTGACCACACGCCAGCTCGAAGGAGCCCCGCGGCTCATGATCACACGGGAGGAACGACATCGACGCGCACGCGTTGCACCGCCAGGGATGGACGATCTCGGCGATCGCCCGCCATCTCGGGCGGGACCGCAAGACGATCCGTGCTGACCGCGCGGTGCCGTGAGCCTGGGGCGGGCCGGGCGCGGCTGATCGTTCGGGCCGTTCCGCGTCGCACGGCCTGGTGGCTGAGGCCAGCCGGGGCGACCACGCTGCTCGAGAGGTGACCGGTGGGCTTCGACCGGTCGTATCCGGCGTTCACGGCAGCTGCGGGCGCGCGGCATGCGGCCGCACTGCGAGCCGTGCCATCCGGCGAAGGACGGCGGTGTCGGTGTCGAGCCACGCGACCGGGATGAGCCCCAGTGGGACGGGTGGACTGCAGACCCGGCCGTCACAGGGGCGGGCGCCGGGCGTACCTGCGGTCGGGAGGTTGCCCCTCGGGGCGCGCGGGACTGGCTGTAGCGTAGATGGCACCAGCCCACCTACAGGGACTGGATCAGGTCACCCGCGCCCTGGGCGGGTCCACCGCGGCGTGGCGGTCCGGCCGGATGGCCACCGTCGTGCACCCGGAATCGGGCCGTGTCACCGCGTCGTTCGCGGCGGTGGCCAAGCACTACGGCGTGTCGGTGCGGCCGTGCCCGCCGCGGCGCGGCAACCGTAAGGGCGTGGTGGAGAAGGCCAACCACGTGGTGGCGCAGCGGTTCTGGCGCACCCTGCCCGGTGACGTCACGCCTGAGCAGGCTCAGCAGCTCCTGGACACCTGGTGCACCCGGCGCGGGGACGTCCGGCTGCGCGCGACCGCCGACGGCAAGGCCAGCGTCGCCACGATCGCCGCCCTTGAGCCGCTGCGCCCGGCGCCGCCGGTGCCGTTCCCAGCCACCCTGTCAGTCACCCGCACCGTCTCGTCGCAGGCGCTGGTGTCCTTCCGCGGCAACCGTTACAGCGTCGCGCCCGAGCTCGCCCGGGCCGCTGTCATCGTCCGCTGCCGGCTCGGCACCAGCCACCTCGGCATCGCCACCACGGCCGGGACGGTGATCGCCCGGCACGCCCTGGCACCGGCCGGGGCCGGGGTCATGGTCCGCGACCACGGCCACGTCCTGGCCCTGGAACAGGCCGCGATGACCGCGGCCAGCCCGGCCGCGCCGCACCGCCGCAAGCAGCGCATCCCGCCCGGCCCCGCTGCGCTCGCCGCCGCACAAGCCCTGCGCACCGCGGCCGGCAAGACAAGCGAGCCTGCTGAGGCCGTCATCGATCTCGCCCGCTACGCCGCCGCCGCGCGCGGCCGCAACACCCTCACCACCTGACAGCCATCACCCCGAAGACAGGAGAATCCCATGCCCGCAAGAACCACCACGGCAGCGGCAGCCCCAGGACCGGCCACGCCCGCACAAGCCAGCCTCTACCAGCAGCTCCGCGGCCACCTCGCCGAGCTGAAGCTGCACGACGCCGCCGGGGCCCTGCCCGCCGTCCTGGACACCGCGGCCGCCGAGGGCCTGACCCTCACCGCCGCACTGGAACGGCTCCTGGCGATCGAGGTGACCGCGAACCAGGCCGCCGGCTGGCCGGGCGGCTGCGCTTCGCGTCCCTGCCGTCCCCGGCCACTCTGGAGGACTTCGGCTACGACGCCGCCCCGCCGTCGAACCCCAGCCTTATCGCCGAGCTGGCCACCTGCCGTTACCTGGAGAACGCCACCAACGTCCTGCTGATCGGCCCGCCGGGCCCCGGCAAGACCCACCTCGCCGCCGGCCTGGCCCGCAAAGCCGCCGAAGCCGGCTACCGCACCTACTTCACCACCGCCGCCGACCTCGCCACCCGCTGCCACCGCGCCGCCATCGAAGGACGCTGGGCCACCACCATGCGCTTCTTCAACGAGATCCGGCCTCCTGGTCATCGACGAACTGGGCTACCTGCCGCTGCCCGCCGAAGCAGCCTCCGCCCTGTTCCAGGTCATCTCCCAGCGCTACCTCAAGACCTCCATCGTCTTGACCAGCAACCGGGGCGTCGGATCGTGGGGCGAGATCCTCGGCGACACCACCGTCGCCGCCGCCCTCCTCGACCGGCTCCTGCACCGCTCCGTCGTGCTCACCCTCGACGGCGACTCCTACCGCCTCCGCGGCCACCACCCCCGCAATGACGCACTCCGCGCTGCCACCACCGGCATCCGCCAGCCGCTACGCTAACCACCGCCACCGGTGGGGAAAATCAGCGAGCAACTCCGGCCAAGATCATTAAGCGGCGTCAGCCCGCAGTTATGCGGCGGCCCGGCTGATGGCCGAGACCGGGCTGCGCGTGAATGAGGCCAGCCATCTTGATCTCGCTGACGTGAAGTGGGATCTGGGCCGGTTCGGGAAGCTGCATGTGCGCAAGGGCAAGGGTGCCCGCGGGTCCGGGCCCCGCGAGCGGATGGTGCCGCTGATCAACGGCGCCGGGGTGACGCTGCGGTGGTTTATCGAGGATGTGTGGTGCTGCTTCGATGATGACCACGCCCGGCCCGGTGCCCCGTTGTTCTGTTCCGAGCGCCGCAACGTCAACGGGAGCGCGGCCCGGGTCGGTAATGAGACGCTGCGCTCGGCGCTGGCCACGGCGGCGGGAGTGCACCTGCCGGGCTGGCCGGAGCGGGTCACCCCGCACGTGCTGCGGCATTTCTGCGCCTCGCAGCTTTACCTGGGCGGGATGGACCTGGCCGCGATCCAGCAGGCCCTCGGTCATGCGTGGGTCGCCACGACCATGAACTACATTCACGTCCACGCCACCCACGTCGAAGACGCCTGGGTCACCGGCCAGCAGCGCACAGCCGATCGTTTGAAGGGGTTGCTTCCATGAGGTGGAACCTGCGGCTGGCGGCCGCGAACCGCGGCATCTGGAAGGCCAGCGAGCTGCAGCGGATGCTCGCCGGGGCGGGCCTGGTGATCAGCGCCGGGAAGATGTCCGGTCTGTGGTCAGGCAGCCCGGCCAGCATCAAGCTCGATGACCTCGACGTCATCTGCGCCGTCCTGGGATGCGGGGTGGAGAGCTGCTGATCGCCGAACCGGCCGGGACCGCCAGGACGGCCGGCGGCTGGCAAGAGGCCGCTGTGTCCTCCCAGCCCTCCGGGCAGGCCGGGCCGTCCGTCACGCCCAGGCGCCGTGACGGACGCTCACTCCCGCCCGCCTGATGGCCGTGCGGATCCGGGCCGGCACCCCGATGGGCAGCTGCCCGGACTGCCTGTCATGGGGCTCGTCCTACGAATCGCGGTCGTACTGCCGGGCCTGCTATGACTTCACCCGCCGCTATGACCGCGGCGAGTGTGCCGGCTGCCAGAGGATCATCGCGGTCAAGAAAGGGCACTGCCGGGCTCTGCTGGCTGCAGGCCGGCATCGCCGCCGCAGGCAGGCGCCGGATCACGCCGGAAGACTTCGAGCACACCGGCTGCTGGCAGCTGTCGCTGGCGGGCATGAACCGCCTCGGCAGCACCGGGCCGGCCGCAGGGACGCAGCTGGAGCTGCGCGCGCCAGGTGAATCCCGGCACTTCGATGCACGCCACTGGGTCGCCTCCAGGATCGATGGCGAGGCACTGGCCCTGACCAGGCGGATAGCTTCCGGGCTCGCCGGGACCCGCGGCTGGAACGCCCGGATCGTCATCGAGACGGGCCGGGCGCTGGCCGTCGTCCTGGCCGATCACACACCCGGAGACATGATCGCCTGGTCCGGGCTGTCACCAGCCCTGCGTTCACGGGACCTGAGCGTCACCCGGACCGCCGAGATCCTGGATCTCGCCGGGCTCCTGGACGATGACCGGGTCTCCTCCTTCGCCCGCCTGACGCGGGCCCGGCTCGCGCTGCTGCCCCCGATGGCCGCCGACGTCGGGCACTGGCTGCGCACCCGCAGCGACGGCGGGCCCCGCAGCCGTCCCCGCGACGAGCACACCGTCCGGATGAACCTCAACCGGGTTCACCCGCTGCTGCTGAAGTGGGCCGGGGACTACATCCATCTGCGGGAGGTCACCACCGCCGACGTCATCGCTGCCACCGGGCTCCTGTCCGGAAGCCGGCGCCGTCAGACCCTCACCGCCTTGCGCTCACTGTTCGGCCACTGCAAGAGGACCGGCAGGATCTTCCGCGACCCGGCCAGCGGCGTCCACGACGGCCAGCGTCCCCTGATCCTCATCCAGCCGCTGCAGCCCGCCGAGATAGACCAGGCCACGGCTGCCGCTGTGACACCTGCCGCCCGCCTCGCGGTCGCCCTGGCCGCCGTCCACGCCGCCCGGCCCAAAACAATCCGGGAGCTTCATCTCGGCGACGTTGACCTCGGCAACCGGCGGCTGGTCATTACGGGCAGGGCCCGCCCGCTCGACGACCTGACCAGACGCCTGCTCCTGGCCTGGCTGCAACACCGCGGCCGCCGCTGGCCCGGCACCGCCAACCCGCACCTGATCATCAACCAGCAGACCGCCATGACCACCCGGGCGGTCAGCGAGAACTGGCTGACCGAGTCATGCCGCGGGCTGACCGCCACCCTCGAACGGCTCCGCGCCGACCGGCAACTCGAGGAAGCCCTCACCTGCGGTGCCGACCCCCTCCACCTCGCCGCCGTGTTCGGCATCGACGACACCACCGCCATCAAGTACGCGACCATCGCCCGCCAGCTCCTGCAGACCGCCGCCGAGCGCGTCCTCTGGAAGAGAGTCCTGCGTAAGGTAGGTCCGCGCCGCGGTGTCGGCCTCGCGGCTGGCCCGCGGACCGGACGTGCAGCGTGTAAGTTCCCGCCGCCCACCGGCCGAGCACCAGCGCACCGCCTAGCAGCGCAACGACGTTGACGATGCCAAGTACCGAAAGCAGCGGCCCATGAATCGTGTGATCGAGCACACCCGGGCTGGGCCATGCGAAACCTCCGCCGATAATGGCGGCATGCTGTCCACCGATGACCACCCGGGTGATACTGACGCTGGGACGTGGCTTTAGCGCAACTCCCTGAATAGACGCCTCTTCCACGTGCTGATACCACCAGGATGGCGTCGGACTTGGCAGCGTGACCAGACCATGCCAGCGTATGTCGTCGATGGTCGCAGTGGCTGTACCCGAACGCAGGCCGACAAGCAGCCACCGAACATGAGGGCTCCCATTCCACTTGATCACATCGCCACTCCGGTGGTTTTCTCGCAATCCGAGTTTCAACCGCCCGCTAGGGAACACCATCGACGCTGGGACGTTGTACGTAACAACAGCCCAGCCCGGCCCAACCCAAGTGGCCTCGCTCGAGGAGATGGGCCGCCCCCGCACAACCAGGGCGGGCACACCGCCGAGAACCTCCGCTTGGGAACGCCAAGCAGGTCTCCCGAGAAGGGCGCTAACCCACAGCGAATGCACCTGCGTTTTCTTACGCACCCAGCCCGGGATCGTCAGCGCCTGCACGATATCACGGCCGGATCTCGCTGTGTTCGCTGTCGTCTGTGCAAAGAATGGGCGCGTCGTGACCGTCAGCTTCAGCGACGGTGGGACAGCGCTCTCACGCGCAGCGAGAACCTCTTGGGGCGAGAAGGTGATCAGCGCATGCTCTGGCGTCATCGATACCGTGCCGCGCTGAAATGCCTTTAGCGAGGTGAAATCTGCCAGCGTTGATGGTCCGTGTGATCCAACTCCCTGCCAGAAGGCCGGCTGCAACGACCAGGTCGCAAGAAACGCCGTGCCAAGCGCTCCAGCGGCGATTGACGAACGAGCCACGACGATGCGCAGGCGTGCCGGGACCTTGCCTCCGAGCATCTGAGAGGGCGCGAGTAGCAGGCCAAGTGCGACGACTACGGCACCGAGGCGGCCCGCCCAGCCTGCCGCTTGGAGACTCTGCGGGAACGGCCAACCGCTCGCTCCTGTCGTTGCCCACATGTCGTACCAGTAGCTCTGAAAGCTGCCACCGTTAACGAAGAGGAGTCCCGCTGCCAGTTGGAGAGACGGTCCGAGAATGATGACTGCTGGGCTCAGATCCACACAGAGACCGACAATGCACAGTCCACCGAGGACAAGGACGGAGAACTGTGGGAGCGCCCCAGGATCGAAGAGAGTCACGCACAGAAGAAGACCACCAGCCGCCAATATTCCCAGCCGTCTGCGATCGGTGGTGCTATCGCTGCTTCTCGCCTTACGTGCTAGCACGATCACGAGCGCGGCTGACGTTGAAAACGCTGCGGCCAACCAGAATGGCCCCGGCGACCGATCGAACACCGCCCACAACGACGAGCCAATGTGGCTTGCAACATTCAGGTGCCGCGTACTCGCAATAGAAGCAGTAAAAGCGAGACCCCGTAGTAGGCTCGTGCGGCCGATATAAGTTGAAAGCGATGGCCCGAAGCAGAAAGCCAGCGCACCCGCGCATCCCGCAGCAAAGCGGTAAAGCTCCCGGCGTTCGATGACAGAGACATAGAGCCAGAAGATGACAACGAGCGCGACCAAAGCTGGAAGGTACTCGACGCCGATGCCCAGCCCCGCGACAACCCCGGCCAGCAGAGGCCGGCGGCGCAAGAGCATGTCCAGAGATAGCACGATAGCCAAAGTCGTCATCGACTCAATCTGGCCATGCCCGGCTGAGACCCAGAGCGGGACGGGCGAGATCAGCCAGAGCGTGCCCATAAGGGCTGGTCGCTGACAGCGCAGCTGTCTGCCGAGATCGACCAGTATCGCTCCGACGAGGAGATCGGCGAGGACAAGAGGCAGCTTCCATGCCACCGCAAGGGCTGCGGCACCGGACATGCCGAGGTGCTCAAGAACATAAGAAAGGCTCTGAGACCCGATCGCGAGCATGCTCAGGTCGGATCCGAACTTCCAGTGGTAGAAGAGTGGGATGCCCCATCGCAGCCATGCCCCGCTGGCACCGGTCAACGCGGCGAGGTCGTATGGATGACCCGCAACGGGCATCAACGCGAAGGCCGCCAATATGTGGACGACCATGGCAACCGCAGGTGCTCGGCCGAGCCCTCCTCTACGCCGAGGGGGTGCTTGCTCCCGTCGCAGTCGATGGCTAGCACGACTACCCATGTCTCGCCCCGAAATGAGCTCACCAGATGAGCGCGCAGAAGGGTCACGCAGATCTCCCGGGCGGTTTCTCAGTCAGACGGCGTCCGACGGCTAGGCTCAGTAGGGCTGGGGCACGACGAGCCG
The DNA here is from genome assembly GCA_963751175.1 of uncultured Actinomycetes bacterium. Taxonomy (GTDB): domain Bacteria; phylum Actinomycetota; class Actinomycetes; order Streptosporangiales; family Streptosporangiaceae; genus RYN-230. The sequence goes on from CAVVTM010000029.1 coordinate 244,638, forward strand.
TTCCCAGCCTGGCCCAGCGGGCGTACGCCTCGTCCGGTCGCATCAGGCCGACCGCCCGCTCGCTCCACAAGCGCGCCCTAAGGGCGAGCCAGGCAGCGGCGCCCAAAGGATGCCGTCGCAAGCTCGCGGAGGCAGCGCGGCCCACGACCCCCCGTGGCAATGGCTCCGACCAGTCGCCGATGAGACGCGCTTGCGCGACTGCCGTGCGAACGTAGTCGGACCGGAGCTCGTCGTACGTCCCGACCGACTGGTAGTAAACCACCGCTTCCGGCATGTAAAGGATTTCCCACCCCGCGTGTTTCGCGCGCAAGGCGACGGTCCGGTCGCACGGCCACCGGTGGTCACCCCCTTGCCACGCCGCCCGGCGCAGAGCCATCAGCCGCCCGATGGGCAAGAAGTCGTGGTTGACGAGACGGCTCTTGGTCTCGTGGAGCATTAGAGCGCTGAAGGTTGCAGAGCGTTCCACGAGCGAGTTGCCGGTGCGCCCGCTGTCGGGTTCGCCGCGTGCCGCGATAACCCCGACGGTGGGTCGCGCGAAGCCGCGCAGAAGAGCAGAGAAGGCTCCCTTATCGACACGGCAATCGGCGTCGACGAAGAACAGCAAGGAGGCGGAGCTGTTGGCAACGTCGAGTGACCAAGCAGCCAGCGGACCGAGCCTCCGGCTCTGACGGAGCGCGAGCGCACCGTGAGCTCGTGCGACATCGGACGTCTCGTCAGTGCTGTCGTCGTCGACCACGATGACCTCAGCGTCCGTCAGTTCGGCGCATTCGAGAGCCTGGCGAACGCTGCCGAGGCACCCGCCAAGGCGGGAGGCTTCGTTGCGCGCCGGGATGATCACAGCGGGATCGGGGATGCAGTTACCGGTGCTTCTTTGGTCCAAGACCCCCTCCATGGGATCGCTGTGCGCCGCCTGCCGCGTGATATATCGACGTGACGCGCCAGGCGCTTGGGGTATGCGATCAACTACATCGGAGCGGCACGCCCCGTAACTGTCGACCATCCGATCCGCCCGTCCCATGACTGCCGATCGGGCCTCGGGTGCCACTGCGAGGATGCCCGCGGCGACCTGTGCCCACGGGACGACTCCGGCAGGCCTGGCCCGGGGCCCGTAGCCACCGGTAACTGACAAGAGCAGCCTGACCAGGCCGGTGGCCAAGGATGCCGGATCGGCCCGGGTGAGGATGCCGCCTGATGCTTCGATCGAGTCCCGCAGGCCCGGCACGTCGTAGCCGACCGCGACGGTGCCGTTCGCGGCCGCCTCGGTGACCACCAGGCCCCAGCCCTCGCGGACGGACGTGGCGACCAGGGCGTGCGCGCGTCCTAGGCGCTCGCGCTTCTCCTCTTCGGGCACGCGTCCGAGGAAGGTAACGCCCGGGCCCGCCATTTTCCGAAGCCTCGCCTCCTCGGGGCCGCTGCCGATGACCCACATCTGCGCTTCGGGCAACTGGCGGCGGACGAGGCCGAACGCCCGGATGGCGTGCTCAGGGCGTTTGTTGGCGCTCAGCCGTCCGATGAAACACGACGGTCGGGACAGACTCTTTCTTCTCGACTGGATCCGGCGCGCCGGCACCCATCCTTCCGGCACGACTTTGACCCGTCGCAGGCCGTACTCCGCTAGCGATTCGCGGCTTGACTCGGACACCGTGACAACCGGGACATCCCGGTATGCCCGCAGCCAGGCCGGCTCCAGCAGGTAACGGCCAAGAACGGAGATCGGCCAGGGAGTCTCGTAGCGCCAGATCTCCCTGGCGACCTGGTGGACGATGGCCACCATGGGCACGTTCCTTATAAAGCGCGGGCAGAGGAACGGACGGGTGTTCACGCAATCGACCACGAGGTCATACTGGCCGTCTCCCTCACGCCGCCAGTAGCGGCGGGCCTCCCGGTAAACGCCGAGACGCCCGCCGCGTCGTATGATCTCCACCCCGTTAGCAAGCTCCCGCGCGGGCCTGCCGTCCACGGCGGCACAGAAGATGGTCACCTCATGACCGGACTTCACCCACTCGCGCGCCACCGACTGCAGGTAGACCTCGGCGCCACCTGCCCGCGGATGCGCGAGATCCCGCCAGTTGTAGGTGACCCCGGCCCAGCAGGCAGCGCACTCCACGCGGTGCGACTCGTCGGCAGCATCCAGGAGCGCCACGGCAAAGGGCAGCAAGGCGTAGCCGAGCAGAAGTCCCAACTGGCCCCGTAGAGCCAGTCGAACACGAACGGATTGACAGCGTAGAAGAATCCGGCGCCCAGGCGTGCGGGGAGCACCGCGGTGCGCACCAGGCGCGCCGTCCCGGGCGTGGCGAGCGGGAAGAAGACTGCGGCCGGGACGACCGAGCCTGCCTGCCCGAGCAGGCGATCGAGGAGGCCGAAGCCGATCGCGAGCGGGACTCCCCTGGTCGGACCACCATCGAGGCCGAAGGCCGCCGGTGGCAGGAGTTGCTGGTGGGGGCCGGAGACGAAAACCCAGCAAAAGCAGCCGTCCACCGGCGAATGGGTAATAGACGACCGCCGCCAGCACCACGCCAAGCGAAAGCGGTGCCGAGGCTACGAGCGCTGCTGCGCATGTCCGTGCCGCGCGCGGGTCGCCTCCGGACCCGGCAGCAGCCGCCCTCACCATCGTGACTGCATGCTCAGGGAGCCCGACAAGATGCGCCTGACGAGGCCACACCAACGGCATCGAGCAGACTCCCACTAGAAGCTCATTCCGTTCGCTCACCTGCCCGGACCATATGCCGAATTCCGCGAAGATTCAGGACCCAAATTCCCACAGGCCTGCCAGGTTACTGGCCAACCACCTAACCCTCTTGTGGTCGTCGCCGGATGAGCCGCCGCCGGAGTCGGGAGGCCAGACTCGGCCGCTGCCAGCCAGACACGGCGGTCAGTATCGGACCGACGGCGACGTCCACGGCGGCGAACGTCCAGTGTCGAAGCATTTCAGCCCTGAGCCGGAGCGGACGACCCTGGTAGTGGCGCACCCTCGCTTCTCGGAAGACTCGACGGGCCAATCGTTTGGGGGGAGGGCGAAAGAGCTTTGGAACGGTCTCACGACTCGCAAGCCCGATCAGTGGCTCCGGTACGTACGCCACGCAGTTCGTCTCCGCCAATCTCATATACAGGTCGATGTCGGCGTGGAACGAGAAGCCGGTGTCATGACCACCTGCGGCGAGGTACTTGCTCTTCCTGAACATAACGGTCCCCCAGACAGGCGACGTGAAGTGCCAGCGCCGGAAGTAGAGGCGTTCGAGAAGGACTCGTCCCGGCACGCAGGAACCCAGATGCTCTCGATATGTTTTCTCGATCCTGCCGTCAGCGCCCAGCCGGTTGTACGCGTTGAAGACGAACGCCGCCTCGGGACAGGCGCGCAGCGCCGCCTCCCATCGTTCGAGCAGGCAGGGATCGTAAACGTCGCCGTCATAGAGGACGGCGACCAATTCCGCCTTCGCCAGGGCGATTCCGCGACGAACGTTCGGAGCCCACCCCCGAGATTGCGGGGTTGGCGCACGTAGTGAATCCGTGGATCTCGCGCGGCCCATTCGGCCATCACAACGGGGGTTCCGTCGGTCGAACCGTCGTCACAGACGATCAGCTCGAAATCGTCGAGCGTCTGGGCGAGCACCATGCGCAAGGTGTCTTCGAGCACGTGGACTCGGTTGAAGGTGGCGAGCACCACGCTGACGAGAGGAGTTCCGCTCGCCGTGCGGGGCGGCCGGAGGCGTCACCTCTTCACCCGCCGGGCCGGAGCTGGTCGGGCGGGGACGCACCCGTCCTCCCGAGGAGCGGCACGAGTCGGGCCTGCAGTGACCCTGCGCTCCGGCCTCGAAGCCTTGTCGAGCAGGAGACGGCCCGCGACGGCCGCTGCTTCGCCGCCCTTCAAGGCAAGGACGCCCATCCCTAGGGTCGGCTGGGCGAGGAGCGACGACGGGTGCTCGAAGTACGGGCGCCTGAGATGCGACGCCAACGCTCGGCTTCCGTGCTTGCGGCGGAAGGCGGCGATCCCGGTCGCGTAGCGGGCCTTCTTGCGGCATGCCGCGAGGTAGGTCAGCGCGCCCTCGTCGTGGAGAAGCACATCCGACGTCCTGCCGACTCTTGCACGGGTGCTTGCGCGCAGCCCGAGGTCGGTGTCCTCCATCGCTATCAAGTCTTCGTCGTAGCCACCGAGCGCCTCGAACAGGTCGTAGGCGAAGAAGCGTGGCCACTCCAAGGTCCCCATGGTACATGGAGCGCTCGAAGGCGCGGACCTTCGCCCAGTAGGCTCTCGCCGAAGCTGCGCTCAGGAACGACCACCGACCCGGCCCCGGCCGCGATCTGCTCGATCGCCTGCTCGACCACGTGCTCGCCGACGACCATGTCAGCATCGATGAAGCCGATTATGTCAGCCGGGAGCGCTCGCGCTCCTGCGTTGCGCTGCAGCGAGGGGTTAGGTGCCGTGCATCGAGCACGAGATCCGCAAAGCCGGACGCGATGGCCTTCGAATCATCGACGGAGCCGCAATCGACGACGACAAGACCGCAGCGCACCGACTGGCGGACGATGGACTCGAGGCAGGCACGCAGAGTCCGCGCGGCGTTCTTCGTCGGCACGACCACCGTGACGCTGGCCCTGGTCACGGCTCGTCCAACGCTTCGACAGGGGCGGACGTGGCTACTCGTTCGTGGCAAGGTGCCTCCTTGGAGCTGTCGGCCGACCCGGCTGGCGCGTGACGCTACGAGCGGCGCGGCGTGCACCGCCAGAACGGGCGAAATGGCGAAAAGCGTACTGTTGCGACTAGTCGGTACCGACCTCCGGGCCAACGGGGGAGCGCAAGCGCGAGCAGGAGACCGGCGGCGAGAAGCGAGGCAAAGCGCGACAGCAGGTACCACGATGACGGGCCGAAGCGCAGCGGAACGTCCCTTGAGTGCGGGCCGAGCCAACCGTTGCGCAGTCCATCGACCTCCACACGCTGATCTCCGGGCGGCCCGATCCAGTCCGGCGAGAAACTCTCGCCCACCGTGTAGAGCGCTGGTGCCGGGCGCTCATGCCTCCGTGGAGTCGCCACAACCACGGGCTGGAGAAGCGACCGGGGAGCGCCGGACCACGACATCCGAGTACTCGTTGGTAGTAAGTGTTCCGGGTGTGTACACGTCTGCGTAGAGGAAGAGCGTCAGGCTGCGGGTCCCAGGATCAGGCGTCACGATCGTCTGGTAGCGGTACCACCGGGAAAGGGATGAGCTCGGCGGGAGCGGCGACATGGCGGCGCACTTCTCGATAGGCATCTGCCAGAGGCATATCCGCGGTGCGAGCTCCGCTGACGTTGCGGACCCAGAGGCTCACGAACAGCGGTCCTGACCGCCAGGCCAGCGGGCGCGCCTCGCACGCACTGTCCGCGTTCGCGGAGAGCGCGAGCGCCGGCAGTCCCGCCGGGCCCTGTCCTGGTAGGACACGCGCAGCCAGCCGCGCCGTCGCTGCCGTTCCGGGAAACGCCGCACAGTTGCCCACTGCGCCCCACGTGCCAGACGCGAAGTCGCCGTCGCTGAGCAAGGAACCGCCCAACTTGTAGCTGAGCTCTTCGACCACCTGGCCGTCGCGATGGCGGACGCGGGCGATGAGCCGGGCCGGACGCTTCGGGTCCACACCGGGGAGCGGTGGCGCTGCGCGTGCGCGTCGCGATGGCGGACGCGCGCGGCAAGCGGAGCCCGGAACTTCGATGAGGAGGAGGCACCTGGCCGCTCGAACGCACCGGTGGCTGACAGCAGCTTGATGTGGTACTGCCGTCCGGGCGGCTCGGCGACAAGAGGTCTTGAGTTGGTCGCCGACGAGCCGCCATTGTGAAACAGGCGGAACCTGCAGCACCGCGGGAACGGCCGGCCGCATCGGGCTTGATATCAGCGCGGTCCCAGAGGGAAGAAGCGCCAGGTCGCGCAGATCCGGCGCAGCAGAGTTGACAGTGGCGTACGAAGTGACCGAGCCCGCCGGGCTGATGCGCCCGCGAAGCGCGAATAGCTCGAGCTTTCCGAAACGACGGACAAGCCGCATGCCCGGGTCTTCGCGTAGTGCCCTCTCGAGTGCCGCTGGCGGTGTGATATGCCGTCTGGGAAAGGCGGCGTTCACGTCTCCGCGGACCAGCAGCAGCGGCGTTCCGATAGCCGCGAGCGTCCGTCGCACAGATGGCCAGTCGTGGGCGAGCAGCCCCTGCTGGACGAGGTGGACGGCGCCTCTGAGCTCCTGCTGAGGCGGCCGCATAGCCTTGGGCAACCGGGTCCACCACGTTTCGCGCTATCAGGTTCGTAATGAAGCCGTCCGCTCCGTAGTAGCCCCAGGTGTAGGGCATCTGGTAGAAGTCGTCCTCGGGGAGCACGAGGAGATTGCCGGGCGGAGCGGAACCGTTGAGGTAGGACGCCATCGCTGTCCAGTACGCGGGCACGCTGACGCGGGCCGAGGGGAGCAGCGGACGGTGAACGGGGGCGATCGCTCCGGTCATGAGCGGGAATCCAGGCGCGAGCACCGCCGCGCCCACCACGCTGACCGCCGCGAGACGAAGTCCCGGGCGATGCAAAGCTGAGCGCCAGCGCCACACGGTGCCCAGCTCGAACGAGTTCAGTCTCTCGCAGGCGGCCTCCGTGGTCAGCGCGAGGAGGACCGAGTAGGCGAGCCCTCCGAGCATCAGGAACCGGCCGGGCTCCCTGAGCAGCCAGCCGAGAGGCAGCTCGTAGAGCGGGTCGAAGACGAGGGCTCCTGGAAGACGGGTGCCCGTGCTGAGCAGGACGAGGAAAAGTGCCATGGCCGAGGCGGCGATGCCAAGACGCGCCCGGCGGGCCGTCACCCCGATTGCTCGTGGGAACCGGGCCAGCGCCAGAAAGCCGAAGGCCGTTATGGGCAGGAGGAATTTCAGGATCAGGAGCGGGAACTTACCGTAGGCACCGGCGTACGGGAAGTACTCCGCGAATTTCCAGCCCCAGTCGTTGTTCAGCCAGAACCCGTTGGCAAGGGTGGCGCGGCCCTCGGTCCAGGTCCAGCTCGACGGATTGGCGAGCGTTGAGGTCGCGTCGATCTTGAGCTGCAACACGGTCGGTACGAGCCAGTAAGAGGAGGCGAGCGCGAGGAGCGGCGCGCCGAGTGCGAGGGTGCGTAGCGCCCGGCGTGCGGCTGCCCGTCCGTCGAGCCACCCCACGAGGAGCGGCATCGAGGCGAGAAGCGCGCCGATCATGAGCACGAGCGGCGGGTTCAGCGGATACGTAACCGAGGAGCGGCGCACTGGCGCCGAGGAGGAGAATGCCCCTTCGCAGCGCCCACCGGCCGGATGCCGTGGTGAGCACGACTGCCGGAAGCCCTGCTAGCAGCACCATGGCGGCGAGGTACACCGGATTGGTTCCGATGGTGACAACATGGGCGTTGAAGACATAGGCGAGAGCGCCGAGGGTGGATCCTGCCGGGCCGACGCGAAGGGCCCGCAGGAGCAGATAGCAGGCCGCCGCGGCGCCGGCGAAAAGCGCGGTGTACCAGATGTCTTCGGCGAGGGCCGGCGATCCGCCAAGCGCGTGGACGAGCCAGTAGACCGCAGCGAGCGGCAGCCTGGTCTCGTTAGCGGCTGGGCCGCCGAGATTTGAGCCCGACCACGACCAGGGAGCGAAGAGCCGTCCCAGCCAAGCCGTGCCCACCACGGGCGACATGTCGCCCCCTGCGAGCAGCCGACCCGGGTCGAACCAGGATTGCGCGGCGATGGCAGCGACGAGTCCGACGATGGCCAGGCCGATTCGCGATGGCCAAGTGCCAGCGCCCCGCGTCGGTCGGCCGCGCCAGCAGCCCGCAGCTGACTGCGGCGCCCTCCGCGTGTCGGCCAGCCCTCGACGCCCCCGATGAGGGTTGCGGCTAGCAGCGCCAAGAACGCCGCACCGACGAGGATCGGTGACAGTTCGAGATCGCGCATGCCGCCGAGCAGAAGCAGCGCTACGCCGAGCACGCCGAGGCCGACTCTCACCCGGGAGAGCCCCTGGCGGTCACCAGCAGCCCGGTCGCCAGCGAGCGATCCGGCCTGGTCAGGAACCTGGATCGCGGGCGACTCGGCCTCGCGCGCCACTGTGAGGATGCCCGCGGCGACCTCCGCCCACGGGACGACTCCGGCAGGCCTGGCCCGGGGCCCGTAGCCACCGGCAACTGACGAGAGCAGCCTGACCAGGCCGGTGGCCAAGGACGCCGGATCGGCCCGCGTGAGGATGCCTCCCGATGCTCCGATCGAGTCCCGCAGGCCCGGCACGTCGTAGCCGATCGCGACGGTGCCGTTCGCGGCCGCCTCGGTGACCACGAGCCCCCAGCCCTCGCGGACGGACGTGGCGACCAGGGCGTGCGCGCGTGCCAGGCGCTCGCGCTTCTCCTCTTCGGACACGCGCCCGAGGAAGGTAACGCCCGGGCCCGCCATTTTCCGAAGCCTCGCCTCCTCGGGGCCGCTTCCGATCACCCACATCTGCGCATTCGGGCAACTGGCGGCGGACGAGGCCGAAGGCCCGGATGGCGTGCTCAGGGCGCTTGTTGGCGCTCAGCCGTCCGATGAAGACAACGGTCGGGACAGACTCCTTCTCGACTGCGGACCTCCGGTCCATCGCCGCCGGCACCCATCCTTCCGGCACGACTGTGACCCGTCGCAGGCCATATTCCGCTAGCGATTCGCGGCTTGACTCGGACACCGTGACAACCGGTACATCCCGGTATGCCCGCAGCCAGGCCGGCTCCAGCAGGTAACGGCCAAGAACGGAGATCGGCCAGGGAGTCTCGTAGCGCCAGATCTCCCTGGCGACCTGGTGGACGACGGCCACGATCGGCACGTTCCTCACAAAGCGAGGGCAGAGGAACGGCCTCGTGTTCACGCAATCGACCACGAGGTCGTACTGGCCGTCTCCCTCGCGCCGCCAGTAGCGCCTGGCCTCCCGGTAGACGCCGAGTCGCCCGCCGCGTCGTATGAATCTCGCACTCCGTCAGCAAGCTCCCGCGCGGGCCTGCCGTCCACGGCTGCACAGAAGATGGTCACCTCGTGGCCGCACTTCACCCACTCGCGCGCCACCGACTGCAGGTAGACCTCGGCGCCACCTGCCCGCGGATGCGCGAGATCCCGCCAGTTGTAGGCAAGGATCCGCAGCGGCCTGTCCGCAGGCCCAGAGCCCGCCAGTGCGCTGGCAGCGAGCGGCCGGGCGCCTACTCCTGACCAGGAACTGGAGGCCGAGCGGGACACCTGACTGTGGCCAGAGGCCGGCGCGAGCTGGGGTCCGTAGAAATGTGCAGCCCTCAGCCGGTAGAAGATGGCGAGCGTGTCGAGGAGCGTTCGCCAGACCGCCTTCGGCGAGATGGTGGTCGTGAAGCGCTCGGCTATCTGGACCGGGAGCTCGACGAAGTTCCGGTAGCCCATCCGGCGGGCGACGACGAGCAGTTCCAGGTCGAACGCGAAACGCTTCTCAAGCATCTTGGGGAGGACGGCCGCCAGCGTCTCGCGCCGGATGAGCTTGATGCCAGTCTGGGTGTCCCGGGTCGGCAGCCGGAAGAGCAACCTGGTCAGCTGCTGGTAGCCGAACGAGTACAGCCGTCTGAGCGGCGGGTAGACGACATCTGATTCCGGATGGCTCTTGGTGCCGAGGACCACGTCCGGGTCACCCGCCCTGATCGCGGCAAGGAACTGGCTCAACTGCCTAGCCGGGATGTCGCCGTCGCCGTCGATGAACCCGAGGTAGCGGCCTCTCCCCTGAGCCAGGCCGGCGCGCAGCGCGGCTCCCTTGCCCCGGTTCTCCGCTAGCTCGACTATCGCGGACCTGGTCGATCCCGGCGATCGACGACGGACTTCCGTCGGTCGAGCCGTCCGATACCGCGATTACCTCGAAGGTGACCTGCTCGGCTCCTGAGAACGCCGACGACGGCTTGCACGTGGGAAGCCAGGCAGGCGTCCCGGGTTGTAGAACGGAATCACCAGGCTGAGGTCGATCTCGGCAGGAGGGAGCTTCGACGGCGCCGTCGCTCAGCACGGCTGCGTCGGAGACCGGCCGCACGACCGCTGCCAAGGCCGGGACGGACACGGCCGCCAGCACGAACCCGCTCGCCGCCAGCATGCAGTCTGCAATGGTTGCCATCCCGGCGTGCAGCACGGCCACCAGCACCCATACGATTGCGACCCCGGCCCAGCTGTACAAGGCGGCCACCGAGCGCCGGGCGACGTGGAAGTAGGTGAGCAGGCCGATGATGCCGAGGAGGACGGAAATCAGGGCGATGATCCCGACGATGCTCACGGCGCCTAGATACTTCGGGCCGAAGAGCACATCGACGACTACGCCGGGCATTGCTGCAAGGACTGCGAAGGCCGCGAGCCCGATGACGGTGACCAGCCCGAGCGTCTCGGTGAGAGTCTTGCGGGCGCTGATGCCGGTGGCGTTAGCGGAGGCAAGCCGCGGAAAGGCTACTGTCACGAGCGCGCCGGGCAGGAACATGGCGATGTGACCAGCGATCGCCGCGGCCGCGTAGCGACCCGCAGTGACGGACGCGAGAAAGTGACGGGCCAGGAATACGTCGATCCCGGTCAGCGTGGTGTACCCGGCCAGCGCGGCTATCGACAACACGGCGTCGCGCAGGGAGATCCGTACCGAATTAATTCCCTTGGCGAATACTTCCCGCCTCGCGACCAGGAGGAGGGCGCCGGTCGTGAATACCTGGCCGATCACCGTCGCCGCCACGGCACCCGCCAGCCCGAAGCCGGCCGAGACGAGCAGGGCACCGCTGGCCAGCCGCAGCGCACCGCCGCCGAGGAAGGTGGCGACGGCGACGGGCACGAAGCGCAACTCGCCGAGCAGTGCGCCCTGCAAGACAGCGGCGACGACCGCAAGGGGGACCCAGACACCAATGGCCAGGTCCGCAAGGGGCGACTTCAGGTTCAGGAAACCATCGATCGGTAGTGAAAGAACCCAGACGGCAACCATCGCCCCGACGCCCCAGAGCGTGGCGTTCACCGTCAATCTGCGCAGCGATATCCGTTCCTTGTCCGCGTCGGCGATGACGGCCTGGGTCACGGCGAGCTGTACCGCGCCGAGCGGGACGGCGAGCACAGAAATGACGTTAAGAACAGCGCCGAGCGCTCCGTAGTCAGACGGGCCGAGCAGACGGCTGATCAGGAGGTGGAAGAGGAAATTAAGCCCGCTAACCCCCGTCGTGGCGACCACGAGGGACCAGCCACCGTGGCTTAGTAGCCCGGAGAGGATGCGCCCACGTGGGCTCTGGCGATGGCGGCCCCGGCTACCCCGCATGCTTCCCAGCGGACCGTGCGCCGTCTCTTCGAACGCGGCCGGTCCCGTTGGCGTCGTCACGCTCATCTCGTCGGGCTCCTGAGCATGCAGGCACCACGCCGAACCTGCTCGTTGGCCTCGGCGGTCAGATCAAGGCCGGCGAACTCCCGTCCTTGCCCTCCTTGGCCTCGCGCCTTGGCGTGCGGGACACAGTGCTGTTCCTGCCATGGCAGGAGTACTCCCCGACCCCGGTCACCGACCACCAGGTGATGGTCAACCCGGGCCGTTCTGGCCCGAATCCCTGACCGCTGGACCACGCGCACGCTTCACTCCCGTTGGATCGAGCTGAATGAACCGGGAAAGCCGCCGTTCCCCGTTGGCGACTGTTATCGGGCCGTAAGCGACCGCTTGATGGCGACAACGCCTGGCAGTGGCTAATGCCTCAGGACGAGGAGGGTCTTCCGGATCGACGTGGACGGCTTGAAGTTCTTGTTTCCGCTGTAGTGCGAAACGAGCAAGCCCACGGCGAGTGCGACACCGATGAGCACATAAATCAGTCGATTAACGCGCAAGAACGTCACTTTGCTTCCTCAGGCCACCCTGTCTTGCTGGAGGATTCTTCTGCGGCAAGGAACACTCGCCAGCCACCGAGCCAGCCACCGCGGTAAGCATTGACGATGACCGCATTGCAGTCAACTCACTAGCCGTAATCTGGCAATAGTCGGCATCCGTTGATTATGGCTGCTTACGCCCTATTTTGTTTGTGGCGGGCGATGGGCGGTAAGCATTCAGGCTTCTGTGCTTGATGTTGCGCTGGGTGATCGTTGATCGCGATTTGGCGGCGGGTCGCGTGTTACGGTCGTGACGGGACGCGGCCGGCGGGATGATGGCCTGGCCGTGACTGATGTGCCGCCGCCGGGGGACGCGCCGCGGATCCTCGCGATGCGCTGATCCGGGAGCAGGCGCGGGTGATCGCCGGGCAGGCGGAGCGGATCGCGGCGCTGGAGGCGGTGGTCGCTGACCTCCGGGAGCAGCTGACCTCCGGGAGCAGCTGACGGCCGCGGAGCGGACCGGGTCGCGGAACAGCGGGAACTCCTCGCTGCCGCCATCGTCGGACGACCAGCCCGGGAAGAGGCAGCCGCGGAAGCAGCGGCGGGCTGCGGAGCGGGCGGAGGCGAGGAAGCGGAAGCGGGGCAAGCAGCCGGGCAGCCCGGGCGCGTCGATGACCTGGGAGGTCCCGGGCCCCACCGAGGACCATTACCCCGAAGGGGCCTGTTCCTGCGGCGCTGACCTGGCGGAGGCCGCTGACCTGGGGGTTGCCCGGTCGTTTCAGCAGGACGAGGTCCGGCTGCGGCGGCGGAGCGGGTGCAGCACGATCTGCACAAGGCGGAATGCGCCTGCGGCCGGGGCCATGCCGCGCAGCGGCCGGCGGGCGTGCCGGACTCGGCCCTGTCGATGGGGCCGCGGCTGCGCGCCCTGACCGTTTACCTGGTGGTTTTCCAGCACGTGCCGGTGGAGCGGTGCCGGCAGCTGATCGCCGACGTGACCGGCGCCGCGGTCTCGGACGGGTTCGTCCACTCCTGCCTGGGCAAGGCCGCGTCCCTGCTGAAGGACGTGGTGGCGCTGATCCGCGCGCTGATGGCCGCCGCCCCGGTGGCGGGGTTCGACGAGACGACGCTGCGGTCCGGGCCGGCCGGGGAGAAGAAGTACGTGCACGGCGCGTTCACCGAAGCGTATTCCGCTGGCCAGGTCCCGGGCGAGGAGCACAGCGAACGGCATGGCCACGCTTTCCATGTGGAAGTCGAACGAAATCGACCACCACAGCCAGGGGCTGACCGTGAACAGGATGAGGCAGGTTGCGGCGAGCCATCCGGCGGCGCGGTCGTCCCGGCAGCGCGCAGCCACGCTGCGCGTCCAGCCAAAGGCGATTGCCTCCGCCGCGACCACGCCGATGTCCTGCAGCCAGAGCAAAGTAAGATCTGCGCGGTCCCAGCGCAGTAGAGGGCGGCCAGCGGCCAGATGGCAAACTCGGCGTCATTGCGCCAGAACGGCATGGACTCGACCGACGTGTCCGGGTTGAGGTGGCCGTGCGCGATGAGGTACCAAGGCTGGTGATAGACGGCAAAATCCTCGAGGTCAGCGCATACCTGTGATACAGCAGGGTGCTCCACGCGCAGAAGCCGATCAGCTGGACTGCCAGGACGGTGTAGCCGATTCTCCGGACCCTGCGAAGCAGGGGACGAGTGTTCGCTGTTTCGCGCTCGGGGGAGGGAACGGTCCGCTGAGAGGGGCGGAACCAGGACGCCCTGGATGCGGCGTGCCTTCCGACAGCGGGCGGGCTCCCGGGGGCAGGCATGCCGCAGATACTAACTGCAATTTGACGCTCACGCTCCGCAACTATGAGGTCTGCACCCTTTGCGGTAAAGCTCCCCGCGTGAGGATGAAATGGCTGCGAGGTTGGCCTAAAGCTCCATGCCCACCGAAGCGGCGGCTTCGGCCAGCGGCAGCAACTGCGGGCGCTTGGGCGGTATCCCGTCGCCAGAGGAACGGCCGCGGATCCGGCGGGTCAGCCACGGCGCGGCGTGCACACGCGCCCAGTGGGCATCCATCCGCCGCGCGGACAGCCAGCCCGCGGCCGGGGAGCGGGGCAGCCGGTCCAGGGGCGGCCAGGCCTCGCGCCAGTCCTCATCCACGGGAACGCCGACGACCTCGCAGGCCCGCAGGGCCACCCGGCGGTGGCCGTCGGGCGTGAGGTGCAGCCGGTCGGCACTCCAGGCGCGCGGATCGCGCAGCACGTTCATCGACCACAGGTCGACAACGTGGCACTGGTGCCGGTCGGCGATGGCCCGCAGGTGCATGTTGAACGCCGCGACCTTGCCCCGGATGAGCCGCAGGACCGGGAACCGGGGGTCGAAGCCGGTGAACATGATCACCGGGCAGCCCGCCTGCAGCAGGGTGCGGATCACCTCGTCGAAGGACTCGGCCAGCGCGTCCGGGTCGGCGCCCGGGCGGAGCATGTCGTTGCCGCCCGCGGCGATGCTGACCAGGTCCGGCCGGAACGCGATGGCCTGCGGGATCTGCTCGTCCGCGATCTGGCCCAGGGTCTTGCCCCGCACGGCCAGGTTCGCGTAGCACAGGCCCGGGCTGGAGCGCCGCGAGGTGCTCCGCGAAGCGGTCTGCCCAGCCCCGGTAACCGCCGCCCACGGCGGTCAGATCGTCGAGCCCTTCGGTGAAACTGTCCCCGAGCGCAACATAGGAGCGAATCTCCGTGGTCACGTACCCTCCTACTCCTCCCACCCATTGTGCGCCGTGACCCGCGACGGCCCTCCGGGGTCTGGCGACCGCGTACCGTTCAGGATCTGGGGACCTTACGGGGACGCTAGGGCGGGGCAGGCGCCTCACCCGCGGCGAGTGAGGAGAGCGGGAGGACGAGGGGAGCGGTGGGTGCTGGCTGCCGGTGACGGCGCCGGAGCGCCGTCACCGGCAGCCACCGACCGCTTGGACTCAGCGGGGCGCGGCCGGGGTCTGTGGGGCTGAAGAAACGTCACCGGAATGTTGCGTTATGCCGGGGTCGCCACCGGGCTCGGCGCGACAGGCAGACCGCCACACACTCATGCCAGCCAGCGCAGGAGTAATGCAGTCCCCGGCTGGGCCGCGGGCCAGCCCTGGCAGCGGGAGTCGCGGCACGCTCCCGGACACGATAGTGATGATACGGAGCAGATGAGACGGTGACACCGAGATCGCCTAGGCATTCCGTGATCTTTGCCGGTCTGCCCGTCGCAAAGCGGATTCTTTACTGACCAGCATTGGCCCGCGTGCGTCCGAATGCCATTCTTTTGACGCGGCATGTCGAGCGGACTGGTGGCGCACGCCAGGCTGACGCGCGATCTGGCACGGGAATGACCGCTTCGCGACGCCGCTCCCAGCCCGGAGAATTCCCCAGCTGCTGGCCCGGCAGTGATTGACTTGCCTTTGACGACCGCAGACCGAACGCCGCGGAAGGCATCTCATGGACGCGACGGCACTGGCCGGGCTGAACCCGTTCGGCATCTTTGATGTGGAAGCGGCGCGGCTTGACCATTTCTTCTCCGGGCTCGACGAGGCCGGCTGGAAACGGCCCTCCCGGTGCCCGGGCTGGACGGTCCGTGACGTCCTGTCCCACCTGGCCGGCGAGGAGCTGTACAACCACGCCTGCCTCAACGACGACATCGAGACCTTCCGCGCCATGGTCCGCGCCGCGGGCATCACCGGCGGCTACGACGAGTTCAACCAGTGGTGTGTCCGCCAGCGGCGCGGCCTGCCGGTCAGCGAGGTGCTGGCCGAATGGCGGGAGGCCAACGGCGAGACCCGGCACCGGATGACCCTGCTCGGCCGGGACGCGCCGCTGACCACGGCGGCCGGCACCTATCCGGCGGGCCTGCAGGCCTTCCACTACAGCTCGGAGTACGCCACCCACGCGGACGACGTGGGCGCGCCCGTGGCACCCGGCGAGCGGCCGGGGCGCACCGCGTGGCGGGTCAGCTTCGGCCGGTTCGCGCTGACCGAGCAGGACGCCCCGCTCAAGACCTGGATCAGCCACGACGACCTCGTCGTGCAGCTCGGCGCCCTGACCACCGAGCTCTCGCCCGAGAACTTCGTCGAGGCCACGGTCGGGCGGCTGCCGGACACCTACCCGATCGAGCCCGCGCTCCGCGACGCGCTGCGCTGCCTGGCCTGAGCTACCAGCCGGTACCAGCTGACCCCGGCCGAGTGCTGCGGCAGGATCAGGCCGGGGCGGCCAGCTTGCGGCGGCGCCTGCTGAGCTGGTACGCGATCCCGCCGAGCACCAGCAGGCCCAGCCCGCCCAGGGTGAGCCGGATCAGCCGGCCGTTCACCGGCGGCGTGGCGGCCAGGTCGGCCCGGACGCAGACCGAGGTCGCGAACACGAGCTTCTGGTGATGGTGGCCGTGCCGCATCCGGATCCACAGGGCTTCCGCGGTCAGCGTCCCGCGCGGCCCGGTGTACTGCCGGTTCAGGATGATGACCGCGACGCCGGGGACGACGATGCGGGTGTTCGGCGCCGCGTTGGACGGCAGGGTCATCGGCTTCCCGCCGGGCCGCGTCAGCCGGCCGCCGGTGACACTGCTGTGCGCCGTCACCGCGCCGGTCTTCCGGTTGAACGAGCACGATGATGACACGGCCGGGGCGCGCAGCGAATCGTGCGCGGGCAGCGCGACGGACAGGGCCGTGACCCTCGACGAGGCGCTGACCGCGCCCGCGGTGTCGGTGATGATCCCGGTGCGCAGGATGCCCGCGGTGTCCGCGTTGGGCAGGATCACCGGCGACCCGCCCGAGTAGGTGGCCTGGCCGACCATCTGCGCACTGAAATGCCCGACCGCGTTGAGCGCGTAGGACTGGTTGACCGGCGCACTCGCCGCGGCGGGCGTCGCGGCCGCAGCCAGCATCCCGGCCAGCAGGGCCAGCGGCCCGGCCAGCCCGGCCGCACCACGGATCATCCGATTCATCGGCCGTCC
>CAVVTM010000030.1:0-139530 GCA_963751175.1 uncultured Actinomycetes bacterium
GGGGAGCGAACGGGCAGCCGGGCGGGAGGTTGATCAGGCTGGGCGGCTGGCCATGGATCGAGTGGAGCCGCTCCCGCTCGCCGCATAGGCCGGCAACGACAGCAGCAGCCCCTCGGTGTAGGGGTGGTGGTGCGCGAAGAACATGGTGCGCAGGTCGGCCTTTTCCATGACCTTCCCGGCGTACATCACCTGCACGTCATCGGCCGCATCCGCGATGACGCCGAGGTCGTGGGTGATGAGGATGACCGCGGTGCCGAACTCTTCCTGCAAGGTCTTGATGACCGCCAGGACCTGCGCCTGCACGGTGACATCGAGCGCGGTCGTCGGCTCGTCGGCGATCAGCAGCTTGGGGTTGAGTGACATCGCCATCGCGATCATGGCCCGCTGCCGCATGCCGCCGGAGAACTGGTGCGGGTAGTCGTCCACCCGGCGGTCCGCCTGCGGGATCCCGACCAGCTTGAGCAGCTCGATCGGCCCGGGCCCTGGCCTGCGCCTTGGACATGTCGTGGTCGTGCTGGCGGATCATCTCCACGATCTGCCAGCCGACCTTGTAGTACGGGTGAAGGCTCGACAGCGGGTCCTGGAAGATCATGCCGATCTCGGCCCCGCGGATCTTGCGCATCTCACCCTCGGGGAGCGTGAGCAGGTCCCTGCCCTCGAACATCGCCCGGCCGGTGACCCGCGCCGCGCGGGTGAGGCCCATGATTGTCTGTGTCGAAACGCTCTTGCCGGAGCCTGACTCCCCGACGATGCCGAGGGTCTGCCCGGCATCGACCTGGAAGGAAACCCCGCGCACGGCCTGCACTATGCCGTCAGCGGTCCTGAATGACACGTGCAGGTCGTCAACCTCGAGCAGGGCCACGTTACCTACCCTTCCCCACCTCAAGAGTCCAGGCTCGGCATCTTTGCGCAGCCTGGACCCTGCAATGACTGTAATCCCGGCCGGCCGCCCCGCGGTAGGTACCGCGGGGCGGCCGGTTAACTCGATCAGCTTACGTTCCGTGACGAATCCTGCGATCCGTTACGAAATGTCCGAGTCAGGGATCATCCCGGCGAGCTCATCCAGATATTCGTCGGGTCGAACTGCTGGATCGCCGGCACGTACACCGCGTTGTGCACGTAGCTGGCGTGGTACAGCGGCTGGTTCGGGTTGACGATCGGGTAGAACGGGGCGTCCTTCATGACCGCCACGTCGGCCTGCGCCCAGATGGTGGCCGCCGAGCTCGCCGTCGCCGAGCTGGCACCCTTGGCGATCAGCGAGGTCACCGAGGGGTTGTTGTAGAACCCGAAGTTACTGCCGATCGGCGGGTAGGACGCCGGGCCGGAGAACAGCGGGTTGAAGAACGACACCGCGGCATCCCCGTACCAGTCCGGGCCCCACCCAGCGAGGGCGATGTCCCACGTGCCGTGCTTGGCCACGCTCGGCACCTCCATGTACTTCACGTAGAAGTCCGAGGGGGTGGCCCCGAGCAGCTTGATCTTGACGCCGATCTTGGCCAGGTCGCTCTGCAGCGTCTGCGCCATCTTGGTCGCGACCGTGCTGGACGGGCGGTACAGCAGGGTGACGTTCAGCCCGTTCTTGTACCCGGCGGCGGCCAGCATCTGCTTGGCCTTGGTCGGGTTGTACGGGTACGGGTTGTAGCCCGCTGGCACGTCCTGCGACCCGTTGATCCCGGCCGGCAGCACATGGGTGAGTGCCACGCCCTGGGTCGGCCCGCCGTTGTCGGTGAGCAGGTGGGACCGGTTGATGCCGAAGCTGATCGCCTGGCGGACCTGAACCTTCTTCAGCGCGCTGTTGTTGTTGGGCGACACCGCGTTGAAGACGAGGTACGGGTTCGTCGAGTAGGTGGAGCCGAGGTTGAAGTTGTGGTTCAGCCCCTGCTTCATCTGGGCCAGCAGGCCCGGGTCCGCGCCCACGGGCGGGAACGCGTCGAATTCCATGCCGGCCGCGGCCGTGTTGGTCTGCAGCTGCTGCTGGACCGCGGGCTCGTTGCCGGTCTCCGAGACCTTGATCTCGTTGACGTAGGCCTTGCGGATCGGGTCCGTGCTGGCCTTCCACGCCGGGTTGCGGACGAAGTCGATGCTCCGCGTGGGCACGTAGCTCGCGATCTTGTACGGCCCGTCGGCGATGATGTGCTGGCCTTCCGGCCCGCTCGCCGGCAGGTAGTTCAGGCTTTCCACCGGTGCGGGCGCGAACGCGTCCAGCTGCAGCATGTCCGGGAAGTAGCTGGCCGGGTGGACCAGGTTGTAGGTGATCGTCTGGCCCGAGGCCTTCACACCCGAGATCTGGTGGGTGTCGATGTAGTTCTTGATGGCCGAGACCGAGGTGGACGAGACCTTGGCGAACCCGTTGCAGAACTGCTGGTAGCCGACGACCAGCGCCTCGAAGTCCGGCAGGCCGCCGAACGGCTGCGTCGGGTTGCAGTCCCGCTTGAGGCCCAGCAGCGCGTCAGCTGCCGTGACCTGGCGGGGCGGGCTGCTGTCCCACATCGCGCCGGTGCGGATCGTCACCGTGTACGTCTTGCCGCCGTTGGAAACGGTCGGCAGCGCGGTGGCGAGGTCCGGTGCGACCGTCGTCACCTTGCCCGGGGTGGCCGGGTAGGCGTACAGGAGCCGGAGCCAGGGCCGCTGGCCCAGCGCGCCGATCGTGTAATAGGAGACGTTGTAGTCCATGAAGTCAACGTCGCCCTGGCCGAGCATGTTCAGCGTGCCGCCGGACTTTGGCGACCCGGAGCCGGGGTTCAGCCCCTGCAGACCATAGGTCTGCGAGCCCCCCGACGTGCCGGTTGACGTCGAGCCGCCGCCGCTGCTGCCGCCACAGGCGGTAGCCACGAGCGCGAGGGCGGCCACGCCTACGGCGGCCGCATAGCCCCGCGTGCGTATGCGCATCGACACATTCCTCCTTCTAGTGTTCCGCCGCGAAGTTCGTCCGCGGAGCATAGGAACCATGGGCCGATCCGTCCCACGGTCGGCGGCACGCCAAGAGCGGCGCCCGACCGGATCATGCTAGGACCCGCAGCCGCAGTGGTGAACAGGCAGGATGCTGCCACCCCGAATCGTGACCCGACGGTAATCTGACCCTTATCAGACTGCTACCGGGGGCCTCCCGATGCCGCATAGCGGGACGCCAGGGTATAGACTTAACGGCCTTCTCAATTGGGCGGGTCTCCCCCGGCATCCGGCACAACCGGAGCTTCTCGGCCGTCATGGCGAAAAGGATCACTGCGGGCGCCGTCGTTCCCGGGAGTTCTTCCTTGGCCCCCTGCGGCCACCCGGGCCTCCCGCGGCCCCGGCGGCTAGACGAGCACGGTAATGGCCGCCGCTGCCGCCTCCGCCAGACGCCGCCGCAGTGCGGTCCCGGCGGCCCGGTCCGCGGCCACCTCGACGATGCGGATCCCGTCGCCCTTGAGCGCGCCCGGCAGGTCCGCCGCCCGCTCCACGACCGTGTGCCCGATCCCGGCCGCGGCGGCCAGGCCAGCCAGGCGGGCCCCGTGCGGTGTGCCGAACACCCGCTCGAACGGGGCCGGCACCGCCGCCTGCTCCAGGGCGGAGAAGATGCCGCCGCCGTCGTTGTTGGCGACCACCAGGACCAGGTCCGGGCAGGCTTCCTCCGGGCCCGCGAACAGCCCGGGCGCGTCATGCAGGAACGCGAGATCACCGAGGAGCGCGGCGGCCGGCCCGCCGCCGGACGCCTGGTGCGCGAGCGCGGCCCCGGCCGCCGAGGAGATCAGCCCGTCGATGCCGCTCGCTCCCCGGCTGGCCAGCACCCGCAGGCCGTCCCGGGGGGCCAGGTGCCGGTCCAGGTCGCGGATCGGCAGGCTGGACGCGGCCCACAGCAGCGCCCCGTCCGGCAGCGCCGCGCCGAGGTCGCGGGCCAGCCGCGGCTCGGTCAGCCCGCCGCCGGCGTCCAGGACCGCGTCCACCGCGCCGCGGGCAGCCGCGTCCGCCTCCTGCCAGCGGTCCAGCCAGCCACCGGCGGGCACGGCGGGCGCGCCGGCCAGCCGGACCGCCGCGGCCACGTCGGTGGCGGTGCGCGCCGGGTCCGCCCAGCGGCCCGGCCCCTGGGCGAGGACCACCTGACGGGCGCCGTCCGCCGCGGTCTGGCGCAGGAACGCCGTCTGGCCGCGGGACAGCCCCGGCCGGCCCGCGCTGATGACCAGGTCAGGTCGGTGCGCGGCGAGGAACGCCGGGTGCTCGAGCAGGTACTGGTAGGCGCCGAGCGCGTGGCGGCCCTGCCGCGCCCCGGACGACGGCTCAGCCAGCACCGGCCAGCCCGCCGCGGCGGCCAGCCGGAGCAGACCGGACGGGCCGGCGGCGCCATCCCCCGCCACGATCACCCCCCGTTCGGTCCACGGAAGGTCCAGCGTCCCCGGCCCGTCCGGGTGCCCGGGCGGCCGTGGCTGATCCGCCCCCGCCCACCGGGTCCACGGGCCCCCGCCGGGCCTGCCGGCCAGCGGCTCGGGCCAGCCGCCCGGGCCGGCGCCGTTCCCGGCGCGTCCGGCCGGGGTCGCGGCGTCCGGCAGGCCCGGCACCAGCGGGTCCCGCAACGGCAGGTTCAGGTGCACCGGCCCGGGAAAGCCGCCGTCCGCCCCGGACGCCGCCGCCCAGGCCCGGCAGGCCATGGACCGCCAGTACGCGTTCATCCCCGGCCGGGCCTCCGGCACGCCCGCCTCGGCGAACCAGCGGACTGCGCCGCCGTAGAGCTTGAGCTGGTCAATGGTCTGGTTGGCGCCGGTGCCGCGCAGCTCGGGAGGCCGGTCAGCGGTCAGCACCAGGAGCGGGACGCCGGACTCGTCCGCCTCGATCACCGCCGGGTGGAAGTTGGCCGCCGCGCTGCCCGAGGTGCAGACCACCGCGGCCGGCCGCCCGCTCGCCTTGGCCAGGCCCAGCGCCAGGAACGCCGCGGACCGCTCGTCCAGGCGCACATGCAAGCGCAGCGCTGGCCCGGGGGGGCGCCCCCCGGCGGCCTCCCGCGACGGGGCCCCCGGGACAGCACCGTTACTCGCTTCCCACAGGGCGATGGCCAGCGGCGCGCTGCGCGACCCCGGGGCCAGCACCACCTCCCGCAGGCCGCAGCGCATCAGCTCGTCGACCAGGGTGGCGGCGAACGCAGTCGAGGGATTCACGGTGTGCGCACCGGCCCCGGTCAGGCCGGCCCGGCCGGGACGGCAGCACCGAGAAATTCCGCCGCAGCCACCACCCGGGCGCGCCACGGTTCCGGGTCGGCCGACCACTGCGCCAGCCGTTGCGGAGAAACAGGCGGCCGGCGAACCGGCAGGTAACCGCCCTGCTCAGCCAGCGCATCGCCGGTGACGTCGCCGGCCAGCAGGCTCATCGTGGCCAGGCCGCAGGCGTACGGCAGGGCGGGCAGCGCCGCTGCGAGGGCCACCCCGGCGGCCAGCCCCACCGACGACTCGACCGCGCTGGACACCACGACGGGCAGCCCGCACGCCTCGGCGACCCGCAGCGCGGCGGCCACCCCGCCCAGGGGCTGGGCCTTCAGCATCACGATGTCCGCCGCGCCCGCGGCCCGCACGGCCAGCGGGTCCTCGGCCTTGCGGATCGACTCGTCCGCGGCGACCGGGACGTCCACGCGGCGGCGCAGCGCGGCCAGCTCGTCGAGGGTGGCGCAGGGCTGCTCGGCGTACTCGAGCCCGAACCGGCCCAGCGCGCCGAGCATCCGGGCGGCGGTGTCCACGTCCCACCCGCCGTTGGCGTCCACCCGGATCCGGCCTTCCGGGCCCAGCGCGTCGCGCACCGCCTCGACCCGGGCGATGTCGTCGCCGTCCGGCTGGCCGCGCTCGGCGACCTTGACCTTCGCCGTCCGGCAGCCGGAGCCGGACACGATGCGGTGCGCCTGCTCCGGGTCTACCGCGGGCACCGTGACGTTGACCGGGATCCGGTCGCGGACCGGCGCCGGCCAGCCGTCCCAGGCCGCCTCCAGGGCGCAGGCCAGCCAGCGGGAGCATTCACGCGGCCCGTACTCCGCGAACGGGGAGAACTCTCCCCACCCGGCCGGGCCCTCGATCAGCGCCCCTTCCCGGACCGTGATGCCGCGGAAGCGGGTGCGCATCGGGATCGCGAACGCGCGCAGGCCCGGCAGCGCGGCCTCGACCCGGTCGCGCAGCTGCGGGCCAGCGTCGGCCACTGAAAGACCCTCCCGGTTCATCCCTGATCTGCCCGGATAACCTTACGTCGATGACCCCCCGCCCCTTGCACGCAGTGCTGCTCCCCGCGGCCGCGGGGGCCGAGCGGCTGATGGAGGCGCTGAGCAGGGCCCTGGACGGCACGGGGCCGGCGCTCCTGCCGGTCGATCCCAGGCTGCCCGCCGGGCGGGTTGAGGCCCTGCTCCAGGCGCTGCGCCCCGCCACCATGGAAACCCTTCAGGGCACCCAACGGCTTGACCTGGGTGACTCCCCCGGCGTGGCCCCGGGGACCGCGGTGGTGATCGCCACCTCCGGGTCAACCGGGGAGCCCAAGGGCGTCGAGCTGAGCGCGGCGGCGCTGCGCCATTCGGCGCGGGCCAGCCTGGACCGGATCGGCGCCCGGCCCGGCGAGGCCTGGCTGTCCTGCCTGCCGCCGAGTCACATCTCCGGCCTGCAGGTGTTCGTCCGCTCGCTGCTGTCCGGCGTCCCGCCGGTGGTCCTGGAGCGGCTCGACGCTCTGCTGGTCCGGGGGGGCGACTCCCCCTGGAACCCCCCCGCCATTCGCCGGCCCGGAGGGAACCCGCCTCCGGCGCGCCCCGCCTCGCCGGCGAATAACCCTCAGCTGATCCGGGGGGGCGACCCCGCGGCCTACGTCTCCCTGGTCCCGACCCAGGTACGTCACCTGCTGGACGAGCCCGGCGGCCGGGACACCCTGGCCGGGTTCCGCGCGATCCTGCTCGGCGGGGCCGCGGTGCCGGCCGGGCTGCGCGCGGAAGCGGCCGCTGCGGGGGCCCGGGTGATCACCACGTACGGGATGTCGGAGACGTGCGGCGGCTGCGTCTACGACGGGGAGCCGCTGGACGGGGTGTCGGTCCGGATCGGCCCGGATGGGCGGATCCGGCTGGCCGGCCCGGTCCTGTTCTCGGGATACCGGGGGCGGCCCGGCCTGACGGCGGCCGCCCTGGAGGACGGCTGGTTCGTCACGTCCGACGTGGGCGAGGTGGACGCCTCGGGACGCCTGACGGTCAGGGGCCGCGCTGACGGCATGATCAATACCGGCGGCGAGAAGGTCTCGGCCGACGAGGTGGCGTCGGTGCTGGAAGACTGCCCGGGGGTCCGGGAGGCGGTCGTGGTCGGCCGGCCCGATCCCGAGTGGGGTGAGCTGGTCACGGCGATCGTGGTCCCCGCGGACCCGGCGGCGCCCCCGGGGCTGGATGCCCTGCGCGGGTTCGCCCGCGGCAGGCTGCCGGACTATGCGGCGCCGCGCGCGGTGGTCGTGGTGCCGGCCGTCCCGTTGCTGTCCTCCGGCAAGCCCGACCTGCGGGCGCTCCGGCTGCTGGCCCAGCGGGGATAATGGGCCGCAGGGCGGGCCGGGCCCGCAGTTGCCGCGCTCTGCCAGGCTAGGGAGCCCAGGCAGGCTGGGAGCCCAGGCAGGACTAACCAGCGCCGCCGGGGCGTTCTCTTTCCGTGGGAGTTCAGGCGGGTCCGGTGCGCGGGGGTCATATCGCGCCAGGAGCCGAGGGGGACGGCAGCCGGATTCGCGCGCGCGGGCACTACAGCGGGGCACCGCACGGGAACAATTGGCTCCCTCCAGCGTTAATACATAGTGCCCGCGCTTCACAGTAGCAAGTGCTGCGGACCGCTGGAGCACACCGAGATCGCGGATACGTACTGACGTATGTGCGCACTGCGCGCCCACGAAGGGAGGAGGTGCCTCGATGCCAAGGAATGCCACCGCCAGGCGGGAGCCCGAGGTCGCCGACGAGGCTGCCACCACGCGGGTGGACGAGCTGATCCAGCTTGGCCGCGGACAGGGGTACCTGTCCCTGACCGAGTTGCGCACGGCCTTCGGTGAGGCGGGCGTTTCACCCGCGGAAGGCCGGTCGATCATCCGCGAGCTGGCGGAAGCCGGCGTGCGGCTGGGGGATGAGCCGGGTGGGGGCGCTGCCCCGGAGGGCGCTACCTCAAAGAGCCCTACCTCAGGGGGCACTGTCCCGAAGCGAGCACGGACGGGCACGGAGGACA
The DNA here is from genome assembly GCA_963751175.1 of uncultured Actinomycetes bacterium. Classification (GTDB taxonomy): domain Bacteria; phylum Actinomycetota; class Actinomycetes; order Streptosporangiales; family Streptosporangiaceae; genus RYN-230. The sequence goes on from CAVVTM010000030.1 coordinate 8,172, forward strand.
TGACTACAGCACAACTGACCGCATCGAGTGACGCTGCCGCGGAGCCTGCGCTGGACAGCCTGGACTCGGCCGAGGCCGAGGCGGTCGCGCTGGCCGAGGCGAGTCCCGCCCAGGAGCTGGCCGGGGACACGGCGACGGCCACTGCCCAGCCGGTGCTGGCCGAGGTGGACCTCGACGACCAGACGTCCGCGATGGGCGACTCGGTGCACACGTACCTGAAGTCCATCGGGCGGACCAGCCTGCTCACCGCCGAGCAGGAGGTCAACCTGGCCAAGCGGATCGAGGCGGGCCTGTTCGCCGAGCACAAGCTGGCGACCGAGCCTGACCTGGGCGCGGCCTACCGGCGTGACCTCGAGGAAGTGGCCGAGGACGGGCGGCGGGCCAAGGCCCACATGCTGGAGGCCAACCTGCGCCTCGTGGTGTCGGTGGCCAAGAAGTACAGCGACCGCGGCCTGTCCCTGCTCGACGTGGTCCAGGAAGGCAACCTGGGCCTGATCCGGGCGGTCGAGAAGTTCGACTACACCAAGGGCTACAAGTTCTCCACCTACGCGATGTGGTGGATCCGGCAGGCCATCCAGCGTGGTTTCGCTGACTCCGCGCGCACGATCCGGCTGCCGGTGCACGTGCTCGAGATGCTGAGCAAGCTCAGCCGGGTCGAGCGGGACATGCACCAGCGGCTCGGCCGGGAGCCCACCCCCGAGGAGCTCGCTGTCGAACTGGACCGGACCCCGGACCAGATCGAGGAGCTGCTGCGTACCAGCCGCCAGCCGATCAGCCTGGACTCCACCATCGGCGAGGACGGCGAGACCAGCATCGGTGACCTCATCGAGGATGTGGACGCCCCGGAGGCCTCCGAACTGGTGGACCGCCAGCTGATGGCCGACCAGCTGCGGCACGCCCTCGACGGCCTGACCCAGCGCGAAGCCACCATCATGGCCATGCGTTTCGGCCTGTACGACGGCAACCCGCACACGCTGGATGAGATCGGCCGGGCGCTCGGCCTGACCCGGGAGCGGATCAGGCAGCTGGAAAAGCAGTCGCTGTCCAAGCTGCGTCATCCCAGCCGGGCCCAGCCGCTGCTCGACTACGCCAGCTGACCAGGCGGCGGCTAGCCAGCTAGCCGTTCCAGACGGTCCCGACCCGGTCCAGGGCGGGCCCCGCCTGCGCGTACCCAGCACGCGCCGCCGGAGCCCGCCGGGCCGGGTCGAGCACGTTCCGGCCGATGGCCGCCGCAGCGGCCGGATCCGGTGAGATCACCGTGGCGGCACGCCCGGCCCGGGTCATCTCGGCGGCCTGGTGCGCCGCGCCGGCGGAGGTGCCGACCAGCAGGTCGGCCGGGCCCAGCTCCAACCAGCGGTCGGCCAGCCCGGCCAGCAGCCCGATTTCCCAGGCGACGCCGGTGACCCCGCCGCCACCGAGCACCAGCGCCCTGCTCGCCATGCCCCAGTTCTACCGTGGCCGGTGCGGGCGCGCGAGAGGCCGCGGGTGCGGGCGCGCGAGAGGCCGCGGGTGCGGGCGCGCGAAAGGCCACGGGTGCGGGCGCGCGAAAGGCCACGGGTGCGGGCGCGCGAGACACCGCGGGTGCGGGCGCGCGAGACGCCGCGGGTGCACGGCCGCGGCTGCGGCCGCGAGGGGGCACGGCCGCAGCCGCGGAGTGGGCCGGCGGGGCCGGGTGCTGTACTGGAGCCGTGGACCCCACGCGTGACGAGCCGCCGGGCGCCCCGCCGCAGCGTGACCACGGCGGTCACGACGCGCCCGCCGGGGAGGTGGCGCGTTACTGGCGGCACGCGGCCGTGCCCGGCGTGGACCTGCTGTGGGCCACGTACGTGACCCACCGCTACGCGCGGCACGCGCACGAGACCTACACGCTCGCGCTGATCGAGGATGGGGTGGAGGAGTTCCGCTACGGCGGCAGCCTGCTGCGGGCCGGCCGCGGGGCGGTCGCGCTGCTCAACCCGGAGATGGTGCACACCGGCCAGGCCGGCGTCCCTGAGGGCTGGTCCTACCGGGTGCTCTACCCCGCGGTCAGCCTGGTCGGTGAGGTGAGCGCGGAACTGACCGGATCCCCGGGCACCCCGTACTTCCCGGACACGGTCGTGGATGACCCGCGCAGCGCCCGGATGGTCCGGGCCGCCCATCTGGCTGCGGAGCACGGCGACCCGCTGGCCTCGGCCAGCCTGCTGCACGAGGCCCTGGCCGGGCTGCTGCGTGAGCACGCCCAGGCCGGCCGCCGGTCCCGACCTCGCGAGGGCCGGCCCGCGGTGCGCACCGCGGTGTCGTTGCTGCGGGAACGGGTGACCGACCCGCCCACACTCGAGGAGCTGGCGCTGGCCACCGGGGTCGGGCCGTACGCCCTGATGCGGGCCTTCCGGGCGGAGACAGGGCTGCCGCCGCACGCGTATCTCAACCAGTTCCGCGTCCGGCGGGCCCGGCAGATGCTGGACCGCGGCGTGCCGCCCGCCCAGGCCGCGGCCGAGGCGGGCTTCGCTGACCAGGCGCACCTGACCCGGCACTTCAAGCGGATCGTGGGCGTGCCGCCCGGGGCCTACCAGCGGGCCCGCCAGCGCGAGGCACGCCTCGCCTGACCGGAGCGGGCGCAGCGGATGAGCGCGGCGGCGGGGTGAGGCGGCAGGGCGCAGCGGTAGGGCAGGGCCGCAATAACGTTCAAGCCAGCAGGCCGTCCGCCGCCCTAGCCTCCTGCTATGGCAGACACTTCAGCAGAGCCGGTGAAGCGGGCTGCGCGGGACGGGATCACCCTCGGGCTGGCGGTGGGCACCTCGGGGCTGGCGTTCGGGGCGGCGGCCGTGGCCTCGGGACTGAGCGCGGCGCAGGCCTGCGTGCTGAGCCTCGTCGCCTATACCGGCGCGTCGCAGTTCGCGCTGGCCGCTGCGGTGGCCGGCGGCGGCAACCTGATCGCCGGGACCGCCAGCGCGGTCCTGCTCGGCAGCCGCAACGGCCTGTACGGGCTGCGCCTGGCCACCCTGCTGGACTTCGGCGGGCCGTTCCGGCTGCTGGCCGCGCTGGGCATCACGGATGAATCGACCGCGGTCGCGCTGGGCCAGCCAGGCCGCGCCGCGGCCCGGGCCGGGTTCCTGGCCACGTTCGGCAGCCTCTACCTCACCTGGAACGCGGGGACGCTGGCGGGGGCGCTGGGCGCCGGCGGCTGGGCTCGCCCGGCACGTTCGGGCTGGACGTGGTGGGGCCCGCGGCGTTCCTGGCGTTGCTGTGGCCGCGGCTGCGTGACGGCCGGGCCGAACGGTCGGTTGCGCTGGCCGGGGCCCTGATCGCGCTCGCCGCCACGCCGTTCTGCCCGCCGGGGCTCCCGGTGGTCCTGGCCGCCGCGGCCGCGCTCGGCGCGGCCTTGCTGCCCGCCGCCAGCCAGCTCCCCCCGGGCGGCCCCGCCCGGCCCGGCCAGAAGCCGGGCCCGGAAGGCCGGGGGAACTGGCCTGGCCAGGCGGCCGATCCCGTTGACCCGGCCTATCCGGGTGACCCGGCCGGTCCGGGTGACCCGGCCGGTCCGGGCGATCCGGCCGGGGCCGCGGGGGCGGCTGGCGAGAGGCCGTGCCGGTGAGCGCGACCTGGATCGCCGTCCTGGTCACCGCCGTCTGCTGCTACGCGCTCAAGCTGGCGGGCCTGACTGTGCCGCCGCGGTGGCTGGCTCATCCCCGGGCGCAGCGATTCGCCAGCCTCGTCCCGGTGGCGCTGCTCGCCGCGCTGATCGCGGTGCAGGCCGTGGGCCGGGGCGAGTCCCTGGCCATCGACGCCGCCCGGCTGGCCGGCCTGGGCGCAGCGGCCACCGCGCTGCTGCTGCGCGCCCCGTTCCTGGTCGTGATCCTGGCTGCGGCCGGCACCGCCGCCGCGCTGCGCGCCCTCGGGGTCGCCTGACGCACGGCCGCCCGGGCCTCCGCGGGCAGCCCGGGCGGGCACGATAAGGTGCCCGCGTGACTGTGAGCGTCGAGGTGCTGCGCGAAGTAACCGATGAGGTGGTCGAGGCGTTCGGCGTGCTGCTGCCCCAGCTGTCCGGCAGCGCTCCCCCGGCTGACCGGGCGGTGCTGGAACGGGTGGCCGGCTCGGACGCCACCACGCTTCTCGTCGCCCGTTCCGGCGGAAAGATCGCCGGGACACTATCGCTGGTGATGTTCCCGATCCCCACCGGCCTGCGGGCCTGGATCGAGGACGTGATCGTGGACGAGGCCGCGCGGGGCCAGGGCATCGGCCAGGTCCTGACCATCGAGGCGCTGCGTATCGCCGAGGAGGCCGGGGCCAGGACCGTGGACCTTACCTCGCGACCCTCCCGGGAGGCGGCCTGGCTCTACGAGCGGGTCGGCTTCCAGTCCCGGTCCACCCGCCTGTACCGCTACACCTTCGCCGACCACGAAGCCGCCTCGTAACCCACCCTCCCCAGCCCGGCAGCCGAAGCGCGCAGCCCGTCCAGCCGGCGGGCAGGCTCTCCCGCCCCCGGCTGATCCAGGGCAGGGCGGACTGGTTACCCGGCTAGCCCTGCGAGGGCTTCCAGCAGCCGGTCCACGTCGGAGCGGTCGTTGTAGTGGACCAGGCCCGCCCGCACCGCTCCTCCCGAGTCACGGATGCCGAGCGCGCCGGTGAGCTCCCACGCGTAGTTGTGCCCGCTCCACACGTTGATGCCGCGGCCCGCGAGGTAGCGCGCCACATCACCGGGGGGCCGCCCGTCGACGGTGAAGTACGCGGTCGGCGCGCGGTGCGCGGCCTTCCCGTAGCTGGTGACGTGGCCCATGGCGGCCAGGCCGTCGAGCATGACCTGGAACAGGCTCTGCTCGTGCGCTTCGACCGCGGCCATCGAGGCGAGCAGCCGGCCGCGCCGTGAGCCGGCCGCACCGGCATCCAGCTGGGCCAGGTGCTCGACGGCCGCGGTGACCCCGGCCAGGTCGGCGAAGGGGGGCGTGCCCTGCTCGAACCGCTCAGGCACCGTGTCGGGCGCGGGCATCAGCTTGTCCGGGCGCAGTGTCTCCAGCAGGGCCGGGTCGGCGATCACCGCCCCGACGTGCGGTCCGGACCACTTGTACGCGCTGGTCGCGTAGAAATCCGCGCCGAGCGCGGCCACGTCCACCGGGCCGTGGGGCGTGGCGTGCACCCCGTCCACGTAGCTGAGCGCTCCCGCCGCATGCGCCTGGGCGGTGATCGCGGCCACGTCCGGCCGGGTGCCGAGGACGTTGCTGGCTGCAGTGACGGCGACCAGCCGGGTCCGGCCGGACAGCAGGTCCGCGTACTGGGCCGCAGGCAGCTCTCCTGTCGATATATCGACTTCCGCCCAGCGGACGGTGGCGCCGGACCGCTGGGCGGCGTGGACCCAGGGCCGCACGTTCGCGTCGTGGTCGAGCCGGGACAGGACCACTTCGTCCCCTGCGCCCCACTGGCTGGCCAGCGTGTAGGCCAGCCGGTAGGTGAGGGTGGTCATGTTCGGCCCGAGGATCACCCCGCCGGCGCTCCCGCCGACCAGGTCGGCGACGGCCTGGCGGCACTCGGCGGTCAGTGCGGTGGACCGGATGCTGGCCGGGAACTCCCCGCCCGCATTGCCGAGGCCGCTCCGGTAGGCGGCCCCGATGGCGTCGATCACGCTGGCCGGGACCTGGGTGCCCGCGGCACCGTCCAGGTAGGCGAACCCGTCGGCGAGGGCCGGGTAGGCCGCCCGCACGGAAACGACATCGAATGACATCAGCACCATCCATCCTGTCCATGAGCCTGCGGGCGCAGCCTGGGCGCCGTGATACCGGGCGCCGGGACCGGCTGGCCACCGGGCTGCCCGCGCGGCTACAGCACCGGGCCGGGAGAACTCCTGCCCACCGGCATCCTGCCTGATGCGCGGAGCATGAGATGCCACGGGTCCTCGCGCACCGCCGCCCCGGCCAGCCGCCCGCCGCGGCCGCGCGCCACCACGGCCTCCTCCGCCCCCACGTGATCCAGCCCGGCTCCGGCCAGCAGGTGCGGCATCCCCGCTGTCCAGCCGCTGAGCAGGATCTCCGGGTCCGCGGGGCGGTAGTCCATGCCCAGCGCCTGGGCGAGATCCCAGGCGTGCAGATGCCACTCCGCGCAGGCGGCGCCCGCCATCTCCCCCACCGTGACCAGCACATCCCGGTACTGGTGATGCGGCAGATCCCAGATCGGCAGCAGGCGCCCCGCGTACGACCGGGCCGAGCTGGCGAATGCCTCGACATGGTCCGGCCCGGAGGCGTCAGGGAGGGCGGCGAGTTCCGCGGCGTTCTGCCGGGCCAGCTTGCGGGCCAGCGTGTCCGGATGCACCCCCGTGGCCATCAGCCGGGCCAGCCGGCTGGCCGGCGCATCGTCGAGGTACTCGTGGAAATCGTCGGCGACGCACCGCAGGTGGCCGGCCAGGTCAGTCACCCGCCATTCCGGGCAGGGTGACGGCGCGAACCAGCCGGCGTCGCTGAACAGGGCAGACAGCTGGCAGATGACGGTCACGCCGTCGTGGAAAGCGGTGAGCGCCGGGCCAGGCGACCACCCCCGCACCGGTGGCCTGCCCCCAGAATCCGCGCGCTCCACGGTCCCTCCCTGCCGGCAACGGCACCGCTGCGCGAGCCCCCCCGGGCTAGCCAGCGTGCCAGAGTTGCCCTGCCGCCGCTACCCGCGTACCGCATAGCGGCCATGAGGTGACACAGCTGTAACGTCCGGACTAATAGTGCGGCCATCCAGTTTCCCCTCCTCGTGGGCGGGCTCCGCAGCGCCGCGCGGCGTAGCCCGGCACAGCCCGCAGCCAGGGAAAATCCAGATGACATCGCGGCCGGCCGCGGCTAGCGTTCGAGTAATGCCCCCCCATGAACCTGGCCGTAGTGCGCCTGCCGACCGTGGGGCGACCCCCCTCGCGTCACTCTGGCGGACCCGGGTCTATCTGCGCCCCTACCGCTGGCAGCTGGTGTTCATGCTCGCGTGCGCCATCGTGGCTGTCGGCGCCGAGATCGCCATCCCGTTGCTGACGAAATCCATGATCGACGGGGCGATCAGCCACGGGGAACGCGGGCTGCTGCTGCCGATCGGCGTGGCCGCGGTCGGCCTGGGAGTCGGCCAGGCCCTGCTGAATTTCCTGCGCCGGTGGATGCAGGCGGGCGCGGTCACCGGGATGGAGCAGTCCATGCGGGCCGACATCTACGCGCACCTGCAGCGGCTGCCTCCCGCCTTCCACGACGAGTGGCAGTCCGGCCAGCTGCTGTCCCGGGCCACCACGGACCTGTCCGCGATCCGGCGGTTCGCCGGGTTCGGCACGATCTTCCTGGTCACCAACGTGGTCACGTTCATCGCCGTGGTGGCGCTGCTCATCCGGCTGAACTGGTGGCTCGGCCTGCTCACGGCCACCGTGTTCCTGCCCGTGGTCGCGGCCAGCACCCGGTTCCAGCAGACCTACCGGGTGCTCTCCCGGCGCGCCCAGGACCAGCAGGGCGACCTGGCCACCTACGTGGAGGAGGCCGCGACCGGGATCCGGGTCCTCAAGGCGCTCGGCCGGGGCGACGAGGCCGCCGGGCAGCATCGCGGCCAGGCGCTCGAGGTGTTCGGCACCGAGCTTCAGAAGGCCCGGCTGCGCAGCACGTTCTGGGCCGGCCTGGACCTGATCCCGAACGCGCTCATCGGCGTGCTGCTCCTGCTCGGCGCGATCGCCACCAGCCGGCACGAACTGACCCTGGGCGGCCTGGTCGCGTTCATCACGCTGACCCTGCAGCTGGTCTGGCCCATCGAGTCGATGGGCTACATCCTGGCTGGCGGCCAGGAGGCCGCCACCTCGGCCCAGCGGGTGTTCGAGATCCTGGACACCCAGCCGGCCATCACCAGCCCGGCTCGGCCCCGGGCCGGCACCGCCGGGCGCCCGGCCGGCCGGCGGGCGCGGCCGGCGCGGCTGGTCTTCGATCACGTCGGATTCAGGTACCCGGGCGCGGGGCAGCCGTTACTGCGCGACGTGAGCCTGGTGGTCGAGCCGGGCCAGACCGTGGTGCTGGCCGGGGCGACGGGGGCGGGCAAGACGAGCCTGCTGCAACTCGTGCCCCGCCTGGCCGACGTGACGTCGGGGGCCGTCCTGCTCGATGGCACCGACGTGCGGCGGCTGCCCCTGCCGGTGCTGCGGTCGCGGGTCGGGTGCGCGTTCGAGGACCCCACCCTGTTCTCGGCCAGTGTCCGGGAGAACGTTGCCTACGGCGCTCCCGACGCCGGTGACGAGGCGATCGAGGCCGCCCTGGCGATGGCGCAGGCGGGCTTCGTGCACGACCTCCCCTGGGGCCTGGACACCCGGATCGGCGAGCAGGGCATGGCCCTGTCGGGCGGCCAGCGGCAGCGGGTGGCACTGGCCCGCGCCATCCTGGCCCGGCCCTCACTGCTGATCCTGGACGACCCGCTGTCCGCGCTGGACGTGCACACTGAGGCGAAGGTGACCCAGGCGCTGAAGGGACTGCTGGCGGAGACCACCGCGCTCGTGGTGGCCCACCGGCCGTTGACGGTGATGCTCGCGGACAAGGTGGCCCTGCTCCGCGACGGTGTCATCGCCGCCACCGGCACGCACACCCACCTGCTGGCGACCCAGCCCCGCTACCGGGAGCTGATGAGCGGCCTGGATGCGCCGGACACCGGAGAGCAGGCCGCGTCATGACCTCCGACATGTGGCGCGGGATCGCCGCCGAGGATGCCGACGAGGTCACGGGCGGCCTGGCCGCGCTGCTGCGCCGCCGGGCCCGGCGGCTCCTGTTCAGCCTGCTGAGCCCGCAGCGGGCCCGGGTGATCATCACGTTCGCGCTCATCGTGACCGCGAACCTGGCCGCGCTGGCCGGCCCCTGGCTGGTCGGGGTGGCCATCGACCGTGGCATCCCGCCGCTGCTGCACGGCGGCGACCTGGCGCCGCTGGCGCTGTGCGTGGCGGGCTTCGCGGCCGCCGTGGGCCTCCAGGCGGTGGCCAGCCGGGGGTTCATCTACTCGATGGGCAAGCTGGGCGAGACGGTGGTCCTGGAGCTGCGCCAGCGGATGTTCCTGCACTTCCAGCGGCTGCCGGTGTCGTTCCACGAGCACTACACGTCGGGGCGGGTGATCTCCCGGCAGGTATCCGACATCGACTCCATCTCCGACCTGTTCGACGACGGCCTGGACGCCCTGGTGTCCGCGGCGCTCTCCCTGATCCTCGTGGGAGTGGGGATGCTGCTGCTGGACTGGCCGCTCGCGCTCGTCGTGCTGGCCGGCTTCATCCCGCTGGCCTGGCTGACGATGTGGTTCCGGCGCGAGTCCGCGACCGCCTACCGGCGGACCCGGGAGACGATCGCGCAGGTCATCGTCCACTTTGTGGAAACCTTCGGTGGCATCCGCGCGGTGCAGGCGTTCCGCAGGGAGCAGCGCAACGACGAGATCTTCGGCAGCCTCAACGGCGACTATGCGGCGGCCAGCCTGCGTTCGTCCCGGGTGCTCGCGGTGTACGCGCCAGGGATCACCCTGGTCGGCAACGTGGCGACCGGGGTCGTGCTGTGCTACGGCGGCCTGCGGGTGATGGACGGCGACATCAAGGTCGGGGTGCTGGCCACGTTCCTGCTGTACCTGGGCCGGTTCTTCGACCCGCTGCAGGACCTGTCCCAGTTCTACAACTCCTTCCAGTCCGCGGCCGCCTCCCTCGAGAAGATCTCCGGCGTGCTCGAGGAGCCGCCCGCGGTGCCCGAGCCCGCTCACCCCGTGCCCCTGCCGCCTCGCCACGGCGGGTCCGCCCAGCTCGGGGGGCGCGAGGTCCGGTTCGAGGCGGTGCGGTTCGGCTACCGGGACTCCCCGGTCCTGCCCGGGCTGGACCTGACCATCCCGGCCGGGCAGACCGTGGCCCTCGTGGGCGCCACCGGCGCCGGGAAGACCACCGTGGCCCGGCTGCTGGCCCGCTTCTATGACCCCGGCCAGGGCAGCGTCCGGCTGGACGGCGTCGACCTGCGGGATGTGCCGGACCGGGTGCTGCGCCGGGAGGTCGTCCTGGTCACCCAGGAAAACTTCCTGTTCACGGGGTCGGTGGCCGACAACATCCGGCTTGGCCTGCCGGATGCCACCCAGGCCGATGTGGAAGCCGCCGCCCGGGCCATCGGCGCGGACGCCTTCATCTCCGCCCTGCCCGGTGGGTACCAGGCTGACGTGGGCAAGCGCGGCGGACGGCTGTCGGCCGGGCAGCGCCAGCTGATCGCATTCGCCCGGGCGTTCCTCGCCGCGCCCGCCGTCCTGGTGCTCGACGAGGCCACCTCCCTGCTGGACATCCCGAGCGAGCAACTGGTCCAGGCGGCGCTGCGCACCATCCTGGCCGGGCGCACCGCGATGATCATCGCGCACCGGCTGTCCACGGTGGAGATCGCGGACCGGGTGCTGGTGCTCAGCGCCGGGCGCGTGGTCGAGGACGGGCCGCCCGGCCGGCTGCTCGCCACGGACGGGGAGTACTCCGCGCTGCACGCTGACTGGCAGGACAGCCTCGCGTAGGGCCGGGACGGTGCCGGCCCTCCCGCGGACCGCCGCCGGGCCGTCCGGGCGTTCATCCTGCTGGCCGGTGGTGGCTGGGCCGGTGGTGACCGGGCTGGCACCACGTCGCCCGTGGATCCGGCGGCCCGGGCGGGCCCGGCGGCAGCGATGGGCCATCCGCTAGGCTCGCCGTTGGCCCCGCACGGGCCCGAGGTTCCAGCGTGACGTAGGAGCGCACCGTGATCCGCAGACGCAAGCCGGTCAGCCCCGAGGCCGAGCAGAATTCCGCCGCCGACCAGGCGTTCGCCGCCCGGTTCGACGAGCTGCTCGCCGAGGCCCGGACTGCCGAGCAGGAACTGCGTGACGCGGAGGCGGCCAGCGTGCCGCTCATCGAGCGGTACCGGCTGGCCAAGCGGCTGGACGCGGCGCTCACCGACGTGATGCGGGCGGCGTTCGCGGCCGAGCGCGTCGCGATCGGCCCGCGGGGCTACGAGGACCGCATCTACCGGCGCAAGGCCAGGGCGACCTCTCCGGTCCGGGTCTGGTCCGCGGAGGCAGAACGGCTGCTCACGCTGCGGGAGAGCCACCGGCTGACCGGTATCCCCCGGGTACCGGTCACCCCGGCCAGCGCAGGGTCGGACGAGCTGGCACCCGGATTCCAGCCGGCCGACGCAGGCCCAGTTACGACTCGGTAACAGAATTCAGCCGGCGTATGCGAATATGTGACGCCGCCGCGCTATCGGGGATATGCAATTACGTGGCCTGGGTCACGTAAGCTATTGGGGACTAGTAACAAAGTGTGACCCGATAAATCGTCACAACGGACTATGTTGTGTGCCGGGCAAAGCCGGGACACTAGCAAGTGATCAACACCACAGCCAGACATTGACCAGGAGGCACACGTATGTGCCCGCATTCGCCGCCCTGTCCAGATGCGCGAGCGCTGGACCGTGAGGCGGCCCGGACTATCGTCAGTCACCCCGAGCAGGGCTGGAGCCTGCTCTGCAACGGCATCGTCGTGTTCGAGGACACCGGCGAGCTGCTGCCTGGCGGGGATACCGTCGCTCCCCACCGGCCCACAGATGTGAGCGCAAACAGCAGCAACCTGCCCGCGGCCCCGCACGCGGCGGCCCAGGTAGCCGCGCCCGCTGAGCCTGCGGCTTAGCCAGCGCCCCCCGCGCCGCGGCACCCCTGGCGCAGCACCCTCCCGCTGCTGAGGCCAGCACTCTCCCGGCCGCTCCGCGCAGCACTTCCCCCCGCGGCTGAGCAGCCGTGCCGCCGCTGAGCGGTCACTAACGCCCCCCGCGGCTAGCTGCTGCACGCTGTGCCGGCGCACCCTGGGCTCCTCGTTCAGTGATGTACGAGCCCTGGCAGGTCCGCCAGCCACGCACCCGCGGCCTCGCCGACCGTCTGGGGCTTCCTCGACAAGGCGTGCGTTTCACCGTCCAGCACCACGACCCGGGTCCGGGCCGCCTGATCCGGGATGCCGAACGGATCCCGCCTCCCGTTGATGACCAGGATGTCCGTGCCCGCCAGAGACAGCTCACCCGCCCGCGACTTTTCCGGGTGGCCGGGCGGATGGAGCGGGAAGGCCAGCGCGAGCACCGCCCGGGCCCCGGTAGCAGGGGCCGTCCGGCAGGCGACCCGGGCGCCGTTGCTCCGGCCGCCCTGGACCAGCGGGAGGCCCGGCCCGGCGGCCGACCGCAGCGCGCCGACGATCTCGGTCCAGGCGGCGTCCTGCCGCGCTGGTGAGCCGGGTGCGCGGAGCCCCCTGACCCGGTAGGGCTGGGTCACCAGGGCTACCGCCGCGCCCAGCGGCAGCGCCGCGTCCCGCACCGCCAGCAGGTCGGCAGAGTCCGGTCCGCCTCCCGAGCCATGGGTCAGGACCAGCAGGAACGCGGGGTCCCGCGCGCGGCGGGCATGTCCGGGCGGCCAGGCCAGGTCAGCCCGCGCGGCACCCTCGCTGGTCATGATCTCCACGTCGCGAAGCGTAGCGGGCGGGCTAGCCAGGTCCGGCTGGCCGGGCTGGCGGACGGCCCAGTCCCCGCCCGCGCACCGCCAGGAGGACGATGGTTTGAGAGCACGGGGGTGATCCGGCATGGCCAGGTCTGGCGAAGCGGAAAGGGCACCGCGGGAGCGCGGGATGCCAGGGCGGTTTACGCACTGGGCAGCAGCGGAGATGAAACGGCCCGGCTGCAACGCCAGGCTGACGAGCTGGCGCCGGACAGCCGGGCGCTGCTCAGCCGGGCCTGCGGCCCGGGCAGAGCGCGATCGACCTGGGATGCGGGCCGCACGGCATCCTCGACCTGCTCGCCGAGCAGGTCGGGCCCGGAGGGCGGGTGGTGGGCCTCGACGCCGATCCGGCGCACACAGGCATGGCCGGCGAGTTCGCGGTCCGGCAGGGGCTGAACCGCGTGGAGGTCATCACCGCCGACGCGCGGTGCACCGGCTTGCCGGATGGTTCCTTTGACCTGGTGCACGGCCGCACTCTGCTGATCAACGTGCCCGACCCGGCGGACGTGGTCGCCGAGATGACCCGGCTGGCCCGGCCGGGAGGAAGGGTCGCCGTGCTGGAACCCGACTCCGAGTACGCGATGAGTTATCCGGCTCATCCCGCCTTTGACCGCATCTGCCAGCTTTTCCTGACCGCCTTCGGCCGCAACGGTGCCGATCCGTATATTGGCCGCCGGGTGCCGGAGTTGTTCCGCCGGGCCGGGCTGGAGGACGTCAGGGTGGAGGCCCGGATGCAGATGTACCCGCCCGGCCATTCCCGGCGGACCGTCCGCCTCGACCTGGTGCGCAGCCTTCGCGGGCAGATCGTGGAGATGGGACTGGCCAGCGAGCCTGAACTCGATGAGCTGGACGCGGCGGCCCGTGCCCACCTGGAAGACCCCCGGACGGTGGCGGTCTCCGGCCTTCTCTTCCTGGTCTGGGGCCGCAAGCCGGCCTGAGAGGGCCCGGCCGGGCGCCGTGGGCCAGCACTGGCCGGGCGCCCGGCGCAGGCCCGCGGTGGGGTCAGACGTCGAGCAGCTTGCGGAGGTAGTGGCCGGTGTGGCTGGTGTCGATGGTGGCGATGTGCTCGGGGGTGCCGGTGGCGATGATGTGGCCGCCGCGGGAGCCGCCGTCGGGGCCGAGGTCGATGACGTGGTCGGCGGTCTTGATGACGTCGAGGTTGTGCTCGATGACGATGACGGTGTTCCCGTCGTCGGCGAGGCGGCCGAGGACGGCGAGGAGTTTGCGGATGTCTTCGAAGTGCAGGCCGGTGGTGGGCTCGTCCAGGACGTAGATGGTGCGGCCGGTGGAGCGGCGCTGCAGTTCGGCGGCCAGCTTGACCCGCTGCGCTTCGCCGCCGGACAGGGTGGGGGCGGGCTGGCCGAGCCGGACGTAGCCCAGGCCGACGTCGGCAAGGGTGGCGAGGTGGCGGTGGATGGCCGGGATGGCCGCGAAGAAGCTGGCGGCCTCCTCGATCGGCATGTCCAGCACGTCGGCGATGGTCTTGCCCTTGTAGTGCACGGCCAGGGTGTCGGTGTTGTACCGGGCGCCGTGGCACACCTCGCACGGCACGTACACGTCCGGCAGGAACTGCATCTCGATCTTGATGGTGCCGTCGCCGGAGCAGGCCTCGCACCGGCCGCCCTTGACGTTGAAGGAGAACCGGCCCGGCTGATACCCCCGGATCTTCGCCTCGGTGGTCGCCGCGAACAGCTTCCGCACGTGGTCGAACACCCCGGTGTAGGTCGCCGGGTTCGACCGCGGGGTCCGCCCGATCGGGCCCTGGTCCACGTGCACCACCTTGTCCAGCTGGCTCATCCCGGTGACCCGCACATGCCGCCCCGGCACCGTCCGCGCGCCATGCAGCTCCCGCGCCAGCGCGTGATACAAGATGTCGTTGACCAGCGTCGACTTCCCCGACCCCGACACCCCCGTCACCGCGATAAAACACCCCAGCGGGAACGCCACATCCACATTCTTCAGATTGTGCTCACTAGCCCCCCTGACCACCACCTCACGGGACTTCGACCGCTTACGCCGCACGGCCGGCACCGGGATCGACTTCCGCCCGGTCAGGTACGCCCCCGTGAGCGACTCCGGGCTGGCCAGCAGCTCCTCCACCGGCCCGGACACCACCACACTGCCGCCGTGCTCACCCGCGCCGGGGCCGATGTCGACGACCCAGTCCGCGGCCCGGATCGTGTCCTCGTCATGCTCCACCACGATCAGCGTGTTACCCAGGTCCCGCAGCCGGGTCAGCGTCTCCAGCAGCCGGTGGTTATCCCGCTGATGCAACCCGATCGACGGCTCATCCAGCACATACAGCACCCCCACCAGGCCCGACCCGATCTGGGTGGCCAGCCGGATCCGCTGCGCCTCCCCGCCCGCCAGCGTGGCCGACGCCCGGTCCAGGGACAGGTAGTCCAGGCCCACGTCGAGCAGGAAGCCGAGCCGGGCGTTGACCTCCTTGAGGATCCGCCCGGCGATCTGCATGTCCCGGTCCGACAGCTCCAGGCTGCGCAGCAGCTTGGCCAGCTCGCCGATGGGCTGGGAGCAGATCTCGGCGATAGACCGGCTGTCCACCGTGACCGCGAGCGCGATGGGCTTGAGCCGTGACCCGTGGCAGGTCGGGCAGGGCACCTCGCGCATGAAGCCCGCGAACCGCTCCCGGCTGGAGTCTGATTCGGCTTCCGAGTGCCGCCGCTCGATGTAGGGGATCGCGCCCTCGAACGAGGTGTAGTACGAGCGCTCACGGCCGTAGCGGTTCTTGTACCGGACATGCACCTGCTTGTCGTAGCCGTTCAGCAGGGCCTTCCGGGCCGCCGCGGGGAGCCTGGACCAGGGCGTGCCGATGCTGAACCCGAGCGAGGCGCCGAGGGCCTCGATGAGCCGGAGGAAGTAGTCGCTGACGTGGCCGCCGCTCCAGGGCCCGATCGCGCCCTCGGCCAGCGTCTTGTCCGGGTCGGGCACGACCAGCTCCGGGTCGACTTCCATCCGGGTACCCAGCCCGGTGCAGTCCGGGCAGGCACCCCACGGGGAGTTGAACGAGAACGACCGCGGCTCCAGCTCCTCAAACGACAAATCGTCATACAAGCACGCCAGATGCTCCGAGAACATCCGCTCCCGGTGCGGGTCACCCTCAGCCAGATCCACGAAATCCAGCACCACCACCCCGCCCGACAACCCCAGCGCCGTCTCCACCGAATCGGTCAGCCGCCGCCGCGCATCCGCCTTCACCGCCAGCCGGTCCACCACCACCTCGATGGTGTGCTTCTCGTACTTCTTCAGCGCGGGCAGCTCCCCGCCCTCCCCGCCGGCCACGCTGTCCAGCCGGATCACCGTGCCATCCACCCGGGCCCGGGAGTAACCCTTGACCTGCAGCTCGCGCAGCAGCTCGGTGTACTCGCCCTTCCGGCCGCGGATCACCGGCGCCAGCACCTGGAACCGGCTGCCCTCCTCCAGCTCCAGGACCCGGTCCACGATCTGCTGCGGCGTCTGCCGCGCGATCGGCCGCCCGCACACCGGGCAATGCGGCTTACCCACCCGCGCATACAGCAGCCGCAGGTAGTCATACACCTCGGTGATCGTCCCCACCGTCGACCGCGGATTCCGCGACGCCGCCTTCTGGTCGATCGACACCGCCGGGGACAGCCCGTCAATGAAATCCACATCCGGCTTATCCATCTGGCCCAGGAACTGCCGCGCATACGCCGACAGCGACTCCACATACCGCCGCTGCCCCTCCGCGAAAATCGTGTCAAACGCCAGACTCGACTTCCCCGACCCCGACAGGCCGGTAAACACGATCATCGAATCCCGCGGCAGCTCCAGCGACACATCCTTCAGGTTGTGCTCACGAGCGCCACGGACGATGAGACGATCAGCCACTGTGCTCAATTCTCCGGGTCAGGATGAGGGTTCTCCGGCTGGTGATGACGGATCTCCAGGTCAGGACGGGGAAGGACGCTAGGCCGACAGAGACACGCCATGGTATTCGGGACCACTGACAAAACATCGCCACGGCAGGAGAGCTTCCCGGCCGGCGCATGGCGGGACCACGAGCCGGGACCGCGTCAGCCGGGACCACGCGGCCCGGGACGACACCGGCCTGGGGCCGCCCACCGCCGGCCACGGCCGACATGCAGCCATCCCATACCGTGCCACCCCATACCGTGCCACCCCATACCGTGCCACCCCATACCGTGCCAGGCCGGACCAGCGCCCCGGCCCGGCACCATCCGTGCCCCGCTTCCTTCCAGGGTGCCATTCCACGCGGGAAGATGGTCCAGAACCTCGGCAAAGGAGCCCCGTGGACACCGAAATCGCCCTGGCCCTGGCCCGTCTCGGCGAGTCGGCCGACCGTCTGCTGGCTACCGCGGACGGGCTGGACGATGCCCAGGCGGCCGCGGCCTCCCGCCTGCCCGGCTGGACCCGCGGGCATGTCCTGACCCACCTGGCCCGCAACGCGGACGGCTTCCGGAACCTGCTCGCGTGGGCCCGTACCGGGACCGAGACGCCGATGTACCCCAGTGAGAAGGCCCGGGACCGCGCTATCGAGGCGGGTGCCGGGCGGTCAGCCGCGGAACTGGCGGCGGACGTCCGGGCCAGCGCCGCCGCGTTCACCGGGGCGGCTGAGGATCTCCCGGCGGGCGCCTGGGACGCGCCGGTGGCCAGGCGCGGCGTCACGTTCCCGGCCCGGGGCATCCTGCCGCGGCGGCTGTCCGAGCTGGAGATCCATCACGTGGACCTGGGCGCGGGGTATGAGCCGGGCGACTGGCCGGCTGACTTCGTGCAGGTGGCCCTGGCCCGGGTGGCCCATGATTTCGCTGGCCGCCCGGACGCACCCGCCTGCCTGGCCCGCCCGGATGGCCAGGATGCAGCCTTCCCGATCGGACCGGCCAGCTTCCAACCCGCCAGCACGGTGCCAGCCAGCACGGTGCCAGCCAGCACGGTGACCGTGGCCGGGCCACCGGCCGCCCTGCTGGCCTGGATGATCGGCCGGGGCAGCGGCGCCGGGCTCGAGGTCGCCGGGGCCGCCGCCGCGCCGGTGCTGCCCCCCTGGCGGTAGCCGGCGGCGGGCTCGGTGTAGAAAGACAGCAACGCAACGCAAGGAGGCAGCGGTGGCCTACACCGGGGACGTGACTGTGGGCGGCCCGCCCGACACGCGGGAATTGCCGGGACTGACCGTGACCAAGCTCGCGGTCGGGCCGATGGACAACAACGCCTACCTGCTCACCTGTACCGAGACCGGCGAGGCGGCGCTGATCGACGCGGCCAACGAGGCGGGCCGCCTGCTAGAGCTGATCGGGGACGTGCCGGTGCGCCGGATCATCACCACCCACCGGCACTTCGACCACTGGCAGGCGCTCGCCGAGGTGCAGGAGGCCACCGGCGCGGACGTGCTCGCCCACCCGGATGACGCCGTCGAGCTGCCAGTCCCGGTGACCACGCTGGTGGAGCACGGCGCCTCGATTCCGGTCGGGACGGCCACGCTGTCCGTGGTCCACCTGCGCGGGCACACCCCGGGCAGCATCGCGCTGAGCTACGACGCGGCCGGGCAGCTGGCCGGCGAGCCGCACCTGTTCACCGGGGACTCGCTGTTCCCCGGCGGCCCGGGCAACACGCAGGGCGACGCGAAGCGGTTCGGCCAGCTGATGGACGACCTGGAGGAGCGGGTCTTCGCCCCGCTGCCCGATCCCACGTGGGTGTACCCGGGGCACGGGAGCGACACCACGCTCGGCACCGAGCGGCCGCATCTCGGCGAGTGGCGGGCCCGCGGCTGGTAGCACCGGCGGCAGGCCGCTGAGCTGTACCGCTGAGCTGTACCGCTGACCTGGGCCCGGGGAGGGACGGCCGGGTCAGCGGACCTGGGTGCTGTAGACCACGACGTTGCCGAGGTAACTGTGGGTGGCGTAGTCGAACGTGCCGCCGCAGGTGATGAGGTGCAGCTCGGCGTCGGGTGCTGGGCCGTACACCTTGCCGGTGGGGAAACGGTCCTTCGGGTACTCCCGCACCGCGTACACGCTGAACACGGCCAGGGTGCCGTCCGCCCGCCGGACGTAGATGCGCTCGCCCGGCCGCATGTCGCTGAGCCGGTAGAAGATGCCCGGGCCGAGGTAGGAGTCGATGTGCCCGGCGACGACGGAGGACCCGATCTCACCCGGCCGCGGGCTGCCGGTGTACCAGCCCGCCACCGTGGTGGACCTGGGCACCTGGAGGGTGCCCTGCGCGGTGATGCCCAGCCTGATCAGCCTGGAGTGCACGCCGATGGCCGGGATGGTCAGGGAGACCGGGGCCGGGGCGGCCGCGGCCGGTGACGGGTCCGGGGCCGGGGCGGCCGGTCCGGACGGCACCGGGACGGACGCCCCTGTCGCCCCGCGGGCCGCCGGCCCCCGGTGGGCGGTCAGCGTGACCAGGCCGCCACCCCCAGCGCCAGCACGAGCAGCCCGCAGGCCAGCATGGCCACGGCGAACGGCCGCGGCCGCCGCCGGCCCGCTGGCGGCCTGCCCGGGGGCGGGCCGCCGGCGGACGGGATGCGCGGCGGCACGTACCGGGACGGCTCCCGGGGTGCCCGGCCTCGCCGGGGCGGACCGCGGTGCCCGTGCCGGGCCGGCCGTCCGGGTTCGCAGGTGCGGGGCGGCCCGCCTCCCTCAACGGGCGTGCCGGGCCACGGCCCTGACCCGGCGGAGCCGGTAGCCACCGGCCAGGGTGAGCAGCGCGCCCGCGGCCACCGCGGCCAGCCAGGGCAGCGGCGAGGTGCCGGGGGCCGGGGCCGTGCCACCGAAGCCGGTCGCCGCGCCGCCGTTGGGCATGACCGAGCTGCCCGCGGCATCCATCAGGTCGGTGACCTCGAGGCCACTGGACGAGTCCAGGACGACCAGGGTGTGGATCGTGCCCGCGCTCAGCCTGACCTGGCCCGACCACGACTCGCTGCCGCCCTTGGCGTGAACCATCCAGGTGCCCGGCGAGTCGGTCCCGTACTTGGTGATGCTGGCGAACGGGAGGTTACGGGCCAGCGTTGCGCTGCCGGCCGTCACCGTCACCCGATGCTCCTTCAGCGACGCCTGGATCACCCGGACGAGCGACTTGCCCTTGGGCGTGTTCAGGCGGTCGTCGAGTACCTGGAGCCGCAGCGCCTTGTTCGGCCCCACCCCCGCCACGGTGTAGGCGTGCCCGGGGTGCACCATCAGGTTGCTGGACAGCACAGGGGCGGATGACGGCGCGGCACCCGCCCCCCGCATCGCCACCGTGTACTCCCCGTGGGGGACGTGCTCGTACGGCGACACGGTGCCGTAGGCGACGTGCTTGAGCACGATCATCGCGTTGGGCTTGCCGTAGCTGTATAGGTAGACGTCCACCGGCGGGGTGTTCGGGGACAGGTGCGCGAGCCTGACCCAGCCGTATCCCGACGAGGCGGGGGTGTGGGCCGTGGCCGCGGCCGCCGGCCCGGCCGCCGCGGTGAGCGCGACCAGGGCCCCGCTGGCCAGCAGGGCCAGCCCGGCTGCCCCGCGGCGACGCCCGCCCAGACCAGTCCCGCGGCGAAGCCCGCCGGACGGCACGGCGGCGAAGCCCGCCCCGGACGGCACCGCGGCGAAGCCCGTTGCGTGCGCGGGGCAGGCCGCGCTCCCCGGTCACAAGGAACTCCGAACCATCGTGCACTCCCACTCCAGGATGAATCATCCAGTGTTGACGATGCGTTGCTGATGTGTGGTCTTGCCCGGTCAGCCCTTCCCGAGCAATCCGAGGGGGCTGGGCGCGCCGAACTCGACGCGCAGTACCGGCTGGCCGCTGGCCAGCCGGACGACGGTGATGTGCGCGGGCCGGTACGGGGCCAGCTGGTCGCGCAGGAACCTGGCCAGCGAGCTCATGGTGGCGGGCCGGGGCCGGGTTCCCGGCCCGGCCGGCGCGATGTCCGCGGCCCGCAACGGCATGCCCGCGCTCGTCCCGGCGGCCGCCGCAGGCGCCGGGAAATCGACGACAGCCACCGCGTGCAGCGTGGCCAGGGCGGCGAACGCCGTCTGCAGCCGGGAATCAACCTGGCCGGCCGCCAGGGCCCGGCGTGCCGCGGCGGAAGGATGCAGCCGGGGGTTCTGCAGCAGCTGGCGGCCCGCGGAAGCGCGTGCCGCCACGTCGGCCCGCAGGCTGCGCAGGTAGGCCCGGCCCCCGTCGGCTGCCACCACCCGGACCGCGGTCTGCGCGCTGCCCGCCCCGAAGCTGGCCAGCACCACGGGCGCGTACACGCTGCTCAGCCGGGCGCCGAACTCGCTGCGCACGGCAGCGGTGGACACGATCAGGTCGCTGCCCAGCGGGGCGGGATTGCTCCCGCCGAGCGCGAGCAGCCGCGCCCCCGGGATCCCGTGGGCCTGCAGCAGCGCGCACATCTGCGGGTCGCAGGACACGATGGCGTCCGCGGAAACCTGCCCGGCGATCCAGCTCGCGGCGGCCGTGCGGGCCGCCGCGGCCGCCCGGAGGGCTGCCGGGGTGGGGGTCTGGCCCGTCGCGGCCTGGGTCCCGCTGCGGGTGGGCCTGGCCGGGGCCGGGCTGCTGGTCAGCGCGATGCTGATCGCGCCCGCGGCGAACAGCACCGCGGCCAGGACGAGCACGGCGAGCACCCGCCACCGGGCCTGGGCGGGCCAGCGGAGGTGCAGCCGGCGGTGCGCCCACAGCTGCACGGTCGTGAGCAGCACCCGGGCCCAGGACGGCGGGGGCGCAGGCGCCCGCCCGGGCCGGCCCGCCGGGACGGCACTCCCCGGGTCAGCGGCCGCGGGACCGCCGGGCGCCGGGTGCGGGGCCCGGGAGAGGCCGGCCGGAGGCTGGTCACCCGGGGGGCCGGACGGGGGCGCCGGCGGAGGGCTCCCCGCCGCGGGTGTCCCGGGGCCCGCCGGGCCCCGGGCGGCTCCCGGGCTGTCCCGGGCCCCCGCTGCTGACCCGCTGCTTCGCTCGTCCTCCTGGTCCTGGCGGGCCAGCGTGACCGCCTCCTGGGCGGCGGCGAGATCCTGGACCGACAAGATGACGGCGTCCCGGGCAGCGTCCGCGCTGAAGTCGCGGGCGGGCCGGCCGCTGGGCCGGGACGGGAGGCCATCCGGCTGCTGCGCGCCCGCAGCGGACTCCCCGGGTGCTGCACCGGGTGACTTCAGCCGTCGGATTTGCGGTTGCACGCACGTCCCCCACCGGGCCCGCAAGGAGAAAGCTCAAGCCCAAGAGAACAGCCGAGCACACCTTTGCAGACGATTTCAACCGGAATAGCGCGATGCTACTAAGGAAATACGTACTGTCGGGTAGGCGCGATCTGATCACGGTCCGTATAGCCCGGCCGCCCGGGTAAGGGCAGATATCACCGCGCACAGTTACGGGCGTCCGTCACCGGCCTGCCGGACACGCTGATACAGACGCAGCGCCTGGTCCACCGCCGCGGTCTCGGTGGGCAGCCGGGCCGCCCGGGACCGTGCCGCCGCAGCCAGCCGGGCCGCCGCCCCCGGGTCGTCGAGGAGCCCGGTGACCGCGGCGGCCAGCGCCGCGGGGTCGCCGGGCGGGACGAGCAGGGCACCATCGTCGCCAGTCAGCTCGGTGATCCCGCCGACTCTCGTGGCCACCAGCGGCCGGCCCGCGCGCAGCGCCTCCTGCACGATGAGCGGCTGGCCTTCCCAGATGCTCGGCACGACGACCACGTCGGCGGCGGCCAGCAGCGCGGGCAGGTCCCGGCGCGGGCCGAGGAACCTGACCACCACCCCGGCCAGCCCGGCCTGACGGCGAAGTTCCTCCTCCAGCGGCCCTTCTCCCGCGATCAGCAGCAGCGGGACCTCGTCGCGCGCCTGCCACCGCGCAGCGGCGCTGATCAGCGTGGCGAAATCCTTCTGCGCGGCCAGCCGGCCTGCCCCGAGCACGATCTCCCGCTCCCCGGAGTCACGGCCCCTGACGTCATCGCTGCCGGGCTCGCCGCCCTCCACCTCGCGGCCCCCGAATTCATGGCGCAGCGCCGTTACCTCGGCGGGTGAGGCCCCGGCCGCGGCCGGGGCGGGCACGAGCGCCCGCCCGGCCAGCCGGGCCCCGCGGCGGCGCAGCCGGCCGTCCAGGTCCGCGGATACCGTGAGCACCGCGTCCGCCCGGCGGGCGACGATCAGCTCCAGGCCGGCGTAAACAGCGGCGGCCGGGCCGCGGCCAGGCGGGGCGTTGTGCACGGTGACCGCCAGCGCGGCGCGGGGGGTACCCGGCACGGCGAGGGCCAGGGCGGCCAGCGCCCCGGCCCGGAGCCCGTGCGCGTGCAGCACGTCGGGCGTGTCGCGGGCCAGCAGCCGCCGGATCCGCAGCACGGCGGCGAGGTCCCGGGCGGGGCGGGGCAGGCAGGCGATGTCCACCGCGCTGAAGTCCCAGCCCGGCCGCGGGCCTGGGGTGGCGGGCCCGGCCGGGCTGCCGTCGCTGGCCAGCCACATTCCGGTGGCCGCCGGGCCGTAGACGTGGACGGTGGCGCCCCGGGCCGCGCACCCGCGGGCCAGCATCGCCACGTGCCGGCCGGTGCCGCCGGAGGTCACGGCGACCAGGTAGCTGACGCTCAGGCCGTCGAGGGCCGCCCCGGCCCCGCTCACGGCGGTGACTCCCGGCCGGCGAGCCAGGATCGCGGCAGCATGTCCCGGCCGCGGGCCAGCACCGCGTGCAGGTCCCCCCCGTCCAGCGCCAGCGCCGCTCCCCCGAACACGAGGGTGACGCACGCGCAGGCCAGGATCGCGACCCCGGCGTTGGGGATGAAGCCGCGGGCGGGCACGGCGGAGGACAGCGCCGCGCCGGCGGCGGCCCCGACCACGGCCCCGGCCGCCCCGGCCAGGGCGGCGCGGGCCGCACCGCGCAGTGCGGGCCGCCCCCGGACGCGGCGCACCGCGCCGAGCAGGGCGAGGCCGCCCGCCGTCAGCCCGACCGTGTTGCCCAGACCGAGGGCGGGCACCACCCACCGGTCCGGCACCAGCGCCACCGCGACCACGTCGGCGGCGATCACCAGCAGCCAGCCGGCCACCAGGGCCGCGGCCACCACCCGGGTCCGCGCGTCGGCGAACAGCACCCGGGACAGGTTGGTGGACAGGCCGTAGCCGATCAGGCCGGGCGCGAACGCGGCGAACGTGTACGCCAGCTGGTGGGCGTCCGACGGGTTGTGCGTGAACAGCCGCGAAGCGGGCACCGCGGCGCCGGCCAGCAGCGCCGCGCCCAGCCAGGACACCAGCATGACCGCGCGGGTCGAGGCCGCTGCCGTCTCGTCGAAGCGGGGCCCCTCAGCGGCCGCCAGGGCCGGGAAGGCGGTCGTGGCGATGGGTACCGCAAGCACCGCGTACGGCACGAAGAACATCTGCCAGCCGAAGTTGTACAGGACCAGCGCGCCCTGACCCTGCTGGCCGTTGGCGAGCACCATCACCGCGACCACCGAGGCGTCCTGTGCGGCCAGCGCGATCAGCCCCACCGTGGCCAGGCCGCGGATCCGCGGGGCCACGCCAGCCGGGAAACGGAGCGTGGGCCGCAGCCTTAGCCTCAGCCGCAGCGTCGGGACCAGCGCGGCGAGGACCAGCGCCGCTACCCCCGCCGTGGTGCCCACGGACAGCATCAGCTCGGCCGGGCGGGGCAGCGAGGCCAGCAGCACGTATCCCTGGCTGAGGGGCACGAACGCGAGGTACGCGGAGATGACGACCAGGCTGGACAGCACCGGGGCGAGGGCGGGGGCGGTGAACCGCCGGTGTGCCTGCAGGATCCCGTACAGCACCACGGCCAGCCCGTACAGCAGGATCTGCGGGGCGAACACCACGAGCATCCGGCTGCTGACCCCGACGATGGCCGCGTGCGCGCACCGCGGTGCGCCCGCGAGCAGCAGCGTGGCCAGCGGGCGCGCCGCCACGGCGATGATCACGCTGGCCGGGGCGAGCAGCAGGACCGTCCAGGACAGCATCGCGGACGCGATCTGGCTGGCCTGGGTTTCCGCGCTGTCGGGTGCGGCCGTGGCGCCCGGGGCCTGGGCCAGCCGCCGGGCCGCCGGGCAGGCCAGCACGGGTATCAGGACGGTGGTCAGGGCGCCGCCCAGCACGATGTCGTAGATGATGTTCGGCACCTGGTTGGCGGTGGCGTACGCGGTGCCCAGGCAGGTCGCGGACACGGTGTGCGCGAAGACCAGCTGGCGGCCGAAGCCGACGATGTTGGACACGATGGTGATCGCGCCGATGAGCACGGCGGCCCGGCCGATCGCGCCGCCTGCCTGCGGCAGGCTGCCCGTGTCCTGCGCCCGGCGGGCCTGGGCCGCCGTTTGCTGCGCCTCGGTCACGGGGGGCTGGCAGCCGTCCCCGGCACGACAGGCTGATGTGCGGCCGGGCCCGTCTGGCCCGGGCCCGGATCATCCGGGCTGGCCGCCGCTGATCCGGCGGCCGGACCAGGCCGGCGGCCGAGCATGTCCAGCCAGTGCAGCGGCGGTGTCCGCTGGATGACCTTGGTGAAGCTGACCTTCTCGCTGGCCGCGGTCAGCGCCACGATCCCGGCCAGGACGGCGACGCGGCCGGGCCGCGGCAGGCTCGCCGCCGCGGCGGCGCCGAGCATGGCCCCGAGCGCGTTGGCTCCCGCGTCGCCCAGCATGGCCCGCTCCCCGAGGTCCTCGCCCACCAGCGCGAGGGCAGCACCCAGCGGGATCCCGGCCAGCGCCGCACCGGGCGCCGGCTCAGCCAGCGCTCCGGCCGCCCCCCGCTGGCCGGCGGTGGCGAGCAGCCCGCCCGCCAGCGCGGCGACCTTGATGGCGCGCCCGGGCCGCAGGTCGAACAGGTTGAGCAGGTTGGCGCCGCCCGCGATGAGGCCCGTGTTCACCGCCACGTCCAGCGGGCCGCCGCCCAGCAGCGCGCTCGCGGCCAGCCCGGCAGCGCCAATGCCGCCGAGCTTGACCGCGCCGGTGGTCACCTCGCCGTGGGCCAGGGCCCCCAGGTGACCGCGGAAGCCCCGCCGCCCGCCGCTGCCCGCCAGGTCGTCGTAGCCGCCGAAGGCGCCGGCCCCGGCCGCGGCGGTCACCAGCGCCGCCCGGGCGCGGCCCGGGAGGCCCGGGGTGAGCAGGGCGGCGAGCGCAGCCCCGGCAGCGGCCGCGGGCCCTTCCAGCAGGGTGACCGGCTCGCCGCGGTGGTTGGTCCGGGTCCAGGCCGCCTGCCCGCCCGGCGGCCGGGCCCGGAGCAGCGCGTACGCGCCCCGGGCCGCGCCCGCGGCCAGGGCCGGGCCGATCACGCTCCCGGCGGCGCGGCGCGGCCCGCGTCCCCGGTTCATCGCGTGGCCGCCGAGGCGCTGGCGTCCGGGTGCGCGGACGCCCGGGCGGTGTGCTTCGGGCCCGCGGACTGCTTCGCGGTCGAGGTCGCGGTCGTGGACGGCGATGGCGTGGGGGCCGGGCTCGGGGCGGCCGCGGTCGCGCTGGCCAGCGACCCGTAGTTGCCGGACCGGCCCGCGGTCATCTGCTCGTACAGGGCCTGCGAGACCACGATCTGGCCGATGGCGGTGTCCGCATTGTCCACGCTGCTGAAGTGGTCCGGCCGGCTGCCCGACCGCAGCACGTCGATGGCGCTGCCCGGCCCGGAGCCGGTGACCGGCCCGGCCACCACCGTGCCGTTGTCCGCCAGGTTCAGCTGCTGCGCCACGGTCACCAGGGTCTGGCTCGCGGTGCTGGCACCGCTGGTCGCAGGCGGGGTGCCCGGGATAATCACGACAGCCAGGGTGGCACGGGCGGCCGGGTTCCCGCTGGTACTCAGGAAACCTCCGGCCGCGTAGCCGTTGAGGATCGATTTGCCGGTGGCGTCGGCCACCCCCGGTACGGGGTCGGCCGGGCCGTTCTTGGTCAGGATCGCGCTGGCGATCAGCTCCGCGGCCTGAGCCTGCGGCGGGCCGGCGTGCAGGGTGACCCCGGCCGGCGTCAGCTGCCGGTTCAGCGTGTCCAGGCCCGACTGGGTGCCCGTGGCGAAGAACTGGCTCTGCAGCTGCACCTGGCCGGTCACGGTCGCGCCGGCCACGGCGAGCGCCGACGTGACCCCCGTGACCACGCCACCCGGGAAGCCGGGCGCGGTGACCAGGACCACGCGCTGGCCGTCCAGCAGGCCGTTCAGCGCCAGGTGCTCCCCCGCCTGGGCGTACGCCTCGGCCGCCCCCAGCTGGTTCTGGTACTGGCGGTTCTGCGCGTACAGCGCGTCGATCCGTTTCTTCTCCGCGGTTGCAGTCTTCTGCAGCGTGGTGAGCACGGCTGGCTTCAGCGCGGTGGAGCCGACCACGATCCCGATCGCGAGCGCGAGGAAGACGGCGACGATGGACACCAGGTGGTAGCGGAAATCGATCACGGGAGGCTGGCCTAGAACAATCCGCTGAGCCAGTACTTCACGCCGTCCCACTGGGCGCCGAGGTACGTGAGGAAGATCTGGCCCGCAGGGGATGCGAGCATGACGACGAGGATGGTAGTGCAGGCGGCCAGCACCAGCACCATCAGGGCCCAGCCGGAGATGCGCTGGCGGTAGAGCCGGCTGACGCCCTTGGCGTCCACCAGCTTGCTGCCGACCCGGAGCCTGGTCAGCCAGGTGCTCGCGTATCCGGCGCGGCCCTTGTCCAGGAACTCGTCCAGGGTGTTGTGCGTGCCCACGGCGACGATCAGGCTGGCGCCCTTGGCGTCCGCCATCAGCAGGGCCACGTCCTCACTGGTGCCGCCGGCGGCACAGACCATCCAGGGCAGCCCGAGCCGCTCGACCCGTTCCTGGCCGGGGGCCTGGCCGTCGTGGGGGTAGGCGTGCACCACCAGTTCCGCGCCGCAGTGCAGCCCCTCGTCGGTGACCGAGTCCATGTCGCCGACGATGATGTCAGGCAGGTACGCCGGCCTCGAGCAGCGCGTCGGCCCCGCCGTCCACGCCCATCATGACGGGCTTGAACTCGCGGATGTAGGGCCGCAGCACCGCGAGGTCCTCGCGGAAGCGGTTGCCGCGCACGACCACCAGCACGTGCCGTCCTTCGATCCTGGTCCTCAGCTCGGGGGCGGCGATGCCGTCGACCAGCAGCCCGCCCTCACCCTTCACGTACTCCAGCGTGTTGGTCACGAAGTCCTGGAGCTGGGCCGCGATGCCCTCCTTGGCCACGGTCATCGCCTCGGCCACCGTCTCGGCCGTCTGCACCCGTCCCTTGGCCACGACCTCGTCGCCGACGTACACCGTGTCGCCCTGCAGCCGGACCAGGGTGCCCTCGCTGACCTTGGTGAACACGTCCGGCCCGACGTCGTCCACCAGCGGCACCCCGGCCTCCACCAGCAGCTGGGGGCCGAGGTTCGGGTACCGGCCGCTGATGCTCGGCGCGACGTTCACCACCGCCGCGACCTGCTGCCGCAGCAGCGCCTCCGCGCCGAGCCGGTCGAGGTCCACGTGGTCGATGATGGCGATCTCGCCCATGCGCAGGCGCTTGGTCAGGTTCTTGGTCCGGCGGTCCAGCCGGGCAGGCCCGATCACACCGGGGAGGTCTTGTGGCCTGCTCCGGTGCCGTATCGGAAGTTTCAGGAACGGGGCCAGCATCGCACTCCATCCTGCCAGACAGGCTGACCGGACGAGGCCACACACCGCATCAGGAACTGCCGCAGGTCACTGGGCCCACGCAGGACGCCCAGCTCCCGTTCAGCCCCCGTTCAGGGAGCACCGCCCCGCTGGCGCTGCTCGCCAGCCCGGTGCTCGGCGGCCGCCCGCTCCGCCGCGGCCGCGGTGAGCAGCTCACCGGCGTGCGCGCGGCCGTACTCGGAGTCCTCAAGGCCGGCCAGCATCCGGGACAGCTCGGTGACCCGCCCGGCGTCGTCGAGCCGGGTCACGCCGCTGCGCGTCACGCTCCCGTCGCCTGCCTTCTCCACGACCAGGTGGGTGTCCGCGAACGCGGCGACCTGGGGGAGGTGGGTAACCACGATGACCTGGGCCAGCCGGGCCAGCCGGGCCAGCCGCCGCCCGATCTCCACCGCGGCCTTGCCGCCCACCCCGGCGTCGACCTCGTCGAACACGAAGGTCGGCACGGGTCGGCGCCGGCGAACACCACCTCGATGGCCAGCATGACCCGGGACAGCTCGCCGCCCGAGGCGCCCTTGGCCAGGGGCAGCGCCGGCGCCCCGGGGTGCGCGGCCAGCCGGATCTCCACCTCGTCCGCGCCGTGCGGGCCGCATTCCTCCTGCGGCGTGACCGCCACCGTGAGCGACGCGTGCGGCATGGCCAGGGCGGCCAGCTCGGTGGTTACCTCGGCGGAGAACCGCGCGGCGGCCTTCTTGCGCAGCGCCGTGAGCTGGCCGGCCAGGTCGGCGACGGCCGCGCCGAGGTGTTCGGCTTCCGCGGCCAGTCCGGCGATCCGGTCGTCATCGCTGTCCAGCTCGCCCAGCCGGGTGGCCGCCTGGCTGGCCCAGTCCAGCACGGCAGCCACATCCCCGCCCTCGCCGTCCGCGGCCGCGGTGCTGGCCGCGTAGCTGCGGACCAGCCGGGTCAGGTCGGCGCGCCGCTGCTGGACGGCGGCCAGCCGGGCCGGGTCCGCCTCCACCGACTCCACGTAGGAAGCGAGTTCGGCGCCGATGTCGGAGACCAGGTAGGCCGCCTCGGACAGCCGGGCCGCCAGCCCGCCCAGCGCCGCGTCGTGCTCGGCGACCGTCTCCAGGGCCTGCGTGGCGGTGGCCAGCAGGCTGGACGCGTCGGGCAGGTCGTAGGACCCGCTGGACGGGTCGCCGAGCAGCGCGTCGTGCGCCGCGCTGGCCGCCGTGTGCAGCTCGTCGGCGTTGGCCAGCCGCTCCTCCTCGGCCCGCAGCTCCACGTCCTCCCCGGCGGCGGGCTCCAGCCGCTCGATCTCGGCCAGCCCGCGGCGCAGGTCCTCGGCTTCCTGGGCGCGCTCACGCGCCCGCCCGGTCAGTTCCTCGAGCTCGGCGCGGACATCGCGGTGCCGCTGGTAGGCGCGGTGGTAGTCCGCGGCGACCGCGGCCAGCTCGGGGCCGGCGAACCGGTCCAGCGACTCCCGCTGCCGGGCCGGCCGCAGCAGCTGCTGCTGGTCGGCCTGCCCGTGCACCGCGACCAGGTCGTCGGCCAGGTAGGTGAGCAGCGACACCGGCACGGAGTGGCCGCCGGCGTAGGCACGCGAGCGCCCCTCCGCGGACACCGAGCGGCTGACGATCAGCGTGGCCCCGTCGTCGTCGAGCTCGCCGCCCGCCTCGGTTACCTGCCCGGCCACCCGCCCGGCGGGGTCGATGCGCAGCCGGCCCTCGACCGTGGCCCGGTCCGACCCGGGCCGCACCCGCGCCGGGTCGGCCCGGCCGCCGAACATGAGGCCGAGGCCGGTGACGACCATCGTCTTGCCCGCGCCGGTCTCCCCGGTGACCACCGTGAACCCCGGCGACAGCTCCAGCACGGCGTCCTCGATCACGCCGAGCGCGTTAATGCGGACTTCCTCAAGCATGAGCGCGTGGCTCCTGTTCGATGTGGCGGGTGCCCGGGCGCCCCCGCCAGCCGGCGACCGGCAGGCCGAACTTCGCGACCAGCCGGTCAGTGAACGGCGCGCCGCCCGCCTCGGCGTCGTCCCCGCTGCGCAGCCGGGCCAGCAGCACCGGGGTGGCGCCGCGGCGGACCTCGATCCGCGCGCCGGCTGGCAGGTCAACCCGGCGGCGCCCGTCGCACCACAGCACGCCCGCGAACGACTGGCCGACGGCGGGGCCGCCGAGGACCTCGACCGCGAGCAGCGAACTGGGCGAGATGACCAGCGGGCTGCCGAACAGGGCGTGCGCGCTGATCGGCACCATCAGCAGCGCCTCGACCTCCGGCCACACGACCGGGCCGCCTGCCGAGAACGCGTACGCCGTGGAGCCGGTCGGCGTGGCGCAGACCACGCCGTCGCAGCCCCACCGGGACAGGGGCCGCCCGTCGATCTCGGTGATCACCTCGATCATCCGCTCCCGTGCGACCTTCTCCACGCTGGCCTCGTTCAGCGCCCAGGTCCGGGCGATGACCGTGCCGTTCTGCCGGACGGTCACGTCGACGGTCATCCGCTGCTCCACCGTGTACCGGCGGGTGATCACCCGGTCGATGACGTCGGGCAGGTCATCGGATTCGGCCTCGGCGAGGAAGCCGACGTGCCCGAGGTTCACCCCCAGCAGCGGCACCCCGGCCGGCCGCGTCATCTCCGCCACCCGCAGCAGCGTCCCGTCCCCGCCGAGGACGAGCACCATCTCGGCGCCGCGGGCCGCGTCGGGGGTGGCCGGGACCACCTCGGCGCCCGGGCACTGGAGATCGCCGGCCTCGGTGTCCACGACGCGGACCGTTATCCCGGCGGCGAGCAGCATCTCCACCACGATCCGGGCGCTGGTCACCGCCGCGGCCCGGCCTGTGTGCGCGGTCACGAGCACCGTCCGGCCGGGGTTCACTGCGGTCCTTCCGCGATGACCTGGGCGAGTGCGGCTGCCTCCAGCGGCGGGGCACCGCGGCGGAGCCAGAGGAAGTACTCCACGTTCCCGGCCGGTCCGGGCAGCGGGCTGGCGGTCACCCCCGCCACGCCCAGGCCGCTGTGCGCGGCGGCCGTGGCCACCGCGGTCACGGCGGCGGCCCGCAGGCCAGGGTCACGCACCACCCCGCCCGGGCCGACATGCCCCTTGCCTACCTCGAACTGGGGCTTCACCAGGAGCAGGAAATCGGCGTCCGGGGCCGCGCAGCGGGCCAGGGCGGGGAGCACCAGGCTGAGCGAGATGAACGAGAGGTCCGCGGTGACCAGGGACGGCGGCGGGGCCACCTGCCCCGGCTCCAGGTGCCGCACGTTCACCCGGTCGAGCACGGTGACCCGGTCGTCGCTGCGCAGCGCCCAGGCGAGCTGGCCGTAGCCCACGTCCACGGCCACCACCTGCGCCGCACCGGCGCGCAGCAGCACATCGGTGAAGCCGCCGGTGGACGCGCCCGCGTCCAGGCAGCGCCGGCCCGCCACGGACAGGCCGGGAAAGGCCGCCAGCGCGCCCGCGAGCTTACGGCCGCCCCGGGACGCGTACGCAGGGTCGGTGCCGACGTCCTGGACCGCGATGGGGTCGTCGGCGGTGACCTGCGTCGCGGTCTTGCCCGCGGACTGGCCGGCCACCCTCACCCGCCCGGCGGTGACCAGCTCCGCGGCGTGCTCCCGGGACCGGGCCAGCCCACGGCGCACCAGTTCGGCGTCGAGACGTCTCCGGGTACTCATGCAGTGGCTGCCTCGCCGTTCAGCTGTCCGGGGTCGCGGAAGTTCCATGAGCAGCCGCTGCGGGCGGGATCTGGGCGGACGCGATCGGGGTGCGCGGAAACTGGTCGTTTCCCGAATCAAGAGTACCCAGCGCCCCGGTCAGCTCCGCGTGGATGTGCTCGAAGACCGCCGCGTGGCCGGGCAGCGGCAGGTCCGCCAGCTCGCCGAGCCGGCCCAGGGCCTGGTCCACCCGCGGGTCGCCGGTGGGAGCGGCGCTCCGGGGCGTAGTCCCGGGCGCGGCCGCGCCGGGCGCCGCCGGTTCGTTGTGCGTCACGTCGCGCTCCTCGCCAGGGATTCGGGATGCGGGGCGGTTCCCCGACGAAACGGTACCGTCCGGAGACGGCCCGGGGCGCCACCAACGGCCGTCGCCACGCCCATGGCGTCATCAACGGGTAAGGAGTTGCAGAATGGACACTCTCCGGGAAGGGGGGCGACATGGCGACTGCTGAGGAGTGCCGGACGGCGCTGGAGGCGCTGGCGGCCCGCATCTCCGATATGGACCAGAAGGCCCGCGCCGATCATCTGGCCGACCGCTCGCTCAGCTGCACGGTCACCGACCTCGGCGTCACGTTCGTCACGAAGCTCGGCCCGGACGGCGCGGGCCCGGTCACCGAGGCCGGGCCGGGCGACCCGCCGGCCCAGGTCCGGTTCTCGGCCCCGAGCGGCGAGCTGATTGCGGTAGCGGGCGATCCGGGACGTTTTGTCCGTGCCTGGCTGACCGGCCGGGTGAAGGTCCAGGCCAGCCTCACCGACCTGCTCCGCCTGCGCAAGCTGCTGTGACCAGCGGGCGGGGGGTGAGCCGTGCCTGAGGGAGACACGGTCTGGCATGCGGCGAAGCGGCTGCGCGGGGCGCTGGCCGGGCGGGTGCTGACCCGCACTGACTTCCGGGTCCCGCGGTACGCCACCACCGACCTGACCGGCCGCCAGGTGACGGAGTCGCTGTCGCGCGGCAAGCACCTGCTCACCCGGGTCGAGGGCGGCCTCACCGTGCACACCCACCTGAAGATGGAAGGTGCGTGGCGGGTGCGGCCTGCCGCGCGCCCGGCTGGCGGAGGGCCACCGGGCCAGGCTGATACTGGCCAACGAGTCCTGGCAGGCGGTCGGCTACCAGCTCGGCGTGGTGGAGGTGCTGCCCACCGGCCGGGAAGAGGACGCGGTCGGCCACCTCGGCCCGGACCTGCTCGGCCCGGACTGGGACGCGGACGAGGCGGTCCGCCGCCTCCTGGCCGAGCCAGGGCGCGCGGCGGCCGAGGCGCTGCTGGACCAGCGCAACCTGGCTGGCATCGGCAACGTGTACAAGTGCGAGCTGCTGTTCCTGCGGGGCGTCCACCCGTGGCGGCCGGTCGGCGAGATCAGCGACCCAGCCGGGATGGTGCGGCTCGCCCAGCGGATGCTGGACGCGAACAAGGACCGGATCGGGCACATCACGACCGGATCGCGGCAGCGCGGCGAGGAGCACTGGGTGTACGGCCGGGGCGGGCGCCGCTGCCGCCGGTGCGGGGCTCTCATCCAGCGGGCCGACCAGGGAACCGACCCGGAGACGCGGATCACGTTCTGGTGCCCGGACTGCCAGCCCTGGTAGCGCGCACGGCCTGGCCGCCCGCCCGGCCACCTGCGCCAGCCCCGCGCGAGGAAGCACTCGCCTGGCGGCAGCCCCGGGCCGCCAGGCGGGTGCCCTCGGGACGCGCGGTCCTACGCGTCCCGCTTCAGGAAGACGAACGCCCCCGCGATGATCGCGATCACCGCATAGCCGGTGAACACGGCGAAGCCGGTCCACGGCGAGAACATCGGCGGATTGCCCCCCGGGCTGATCGTGGACCAGATCTGGCTGCCCGCGTTGAACGGGATCCACTTGTCCACGTGATCCTGCCAGTTCGACGGCAGGAAGTTGACCAGCACGAACAGCACGAACAGCAGCCCGATCGACGCCGTGATCGCGCCCGCGGTGTGCCGCAGCAGCGTGCCCAGGCCGAAGGCCAGCATCCCGCACACGGCCAGGAACAGGCCGCCGCCGATCACCGCGCGCAGCACGTTGGGGTCGCTGAGGGCGACGTCCAGGTGCTTGCTGGACAGGATGGCCTGGCCGATGAAGAAGGACACGAACGACGCGACCAGCCCGGTGACCAGGCTGACCAGGGCGAACACCACGCCCTTGGCCGCGAGCATGGTGCCCCGGCGCGGCTGGACGGTCAGCGAGGTGCGGATCATCCCGGTCGAGTACTCCGAGGTCACGGTCAGCGCCCCGAGCACCGTGATGATGAGCTGGCCCAGGATCAGGCCGGCCAGGCTGCGCTGCGTCGCGTCGAAGAGCGGCCCGTGGTCAGCACCGCGCGAGACCGCTCCCACGCAGGCCAGCGCGCCGATCCCGATCGTGACCACGACCAGGGCGAACAGCGTCCAGTAGGTGGACCGGACCGAGCGGATCTTGGTGAACTCCGAGCGGACCGCGCCCAGGAACCCGGCCCGGCCGGACGGCGCGGCGCGCAGGGCCGGCGCGGAACTGCCCGGCAGGTGTGTGGTCGTGGCCATGTCAGAGCACCTCTCCCGTGGTCACCGGCTGGGCTGGGCCAGCGGCACCTGGCACGGTTCCGTCGATGTCGGCGCTGGCGTGGAACTCCACGCTGGACGCGGTGAGCTCCATGAACGCCTGCTCCAGCGAGGCGTGCGCCTGGGCCAGCTCGTGCAGCCGGATGCCGCGCTCGAAGGCCAGGTCCCCGATCTGCTCCGGGGCCAGGCCCTGGACCACGAACGCGCCGTCCGGGGCGCCCGCGACGTGGCCGCCGGCCAGCGCGACCACGCTGCGCAGGTCATCGGCCTGCGGGGTGCGGACCCGGACCGTCTGCACCGAGTTACGGGCGATGAACTCGGCCACGGTGCAGTCGGCGATGAGCCGCCCCCGCCCGATGACCAGCAGATGATCGGCGGTGTTCTCCATCTCCGACATGAGGTGGCTGGACACGAAGACGGTGCGGCCCTCCGCGGCGAGCGCCTTCATCAGGTTCCTGATCCACAGGATCCCCTCGGGGTCCAGCCCGTTGACCGGCTCGTCGAACATGAGGATGGCCGGGTCGCCGAGCAGCGCGCCGGCGATGCCGAGGCGCTGGCCCATGCCGAGGGAGAAGCCCTTCGACCGCTTCCTGGCCACCTCGTTCAGCCCGACCAGCTCGAGCACCTCGCTGACGCGGCGCGCGGGCAGGTTGTTGGTCTGGGCCAGGCAGAGCAGGTGGTTGTATGCGCTGCGCCCGCCGTGCACGGCCTTGGCGTCCAGCAGCGCGCCCACCTCCCGCATCGGCTGGGCCAGCTGGCGGAAGTCCTTGCCGTGCACGGTAACGGTGCCCTTGGTCGGGCGGTCCAGCCCGAGAATGAGCCGCATGGTGGTGGTCTTGCCCGCCCCGTTCGGGCCGAGGAAGCCGGTGATCTTGCCTGGCTCCACGCTGAATGACAGGTCGTCCACCGCGACCTTGTCCCCGTAGCGTTTCGTGAGGCTCCGCGCCTCGATCATTGATTTGTCCTTTCCGCGCCCCCCGGGCCGGGTGCCCATCCGCGCAAGGACAGTCTTCCGGGTGCGGCCGGGCCCGCGCATCGCCCGCAGGGCCGGCCGCATCCCCCTCTGGGTGGATGCCGGGACTCACCCCGGCAGGGCAGCCAGCGCCGGCCGGATCATCTCCGGGGTGAGGTGACCGGCGGACCAGGCGGCGGCGCAGAGCGCGCGCAGCCCGTCCGTGGCGTCCCCGGAGCCCTCCAGGACCAGCGGGGAGTCCCCGTCCGGGCGCCGCGCCGCCCACCCGCCGCAGCGGAAGCCCCCGGGCTCAGCGGCGATGGGAGGGTGCGGGGCGAGCAGGCCGGCCAGGTCGGCGGCCAGGTAGGTCGGGCGCTGGTCCGCAGCGGCCAGCACCGCATCCTCCGGGCGGGTGACGCCGGTGAACACCAGCAGGCTGGGTGCCCCGGCCCGGACCGCGCCCTCGATGTCGGTGTCCAGCCGGTCCCCGACCACCAGCGGATGCCGTGCGCCGGTCCGGGCCACCGCCTCCGCGTGCAGCGGCGGCTCGGGCTTGCCCGCGACCACCGGCTGCTGCCCGGTCGAAGCCACGATCACCTGGCAGAGCGCGCCGTTGCCCGGCTGCCGCCCACGGCCGGTGGGCATGGTGGCGTCCGCGTTCGAGGCCACGTACCAGGCCCCGGCCTGGACCGCCAGGGCGCCCTCGCACAGCAACTGGTAGCCGATGCCGGGGGCGAACCCCTGGACCACCGCCGCGGGCCGCTCCAGCGCCGTGGTGACCGGCCGGAAGCCCCGGTCCCGCACCGCGGCGCGCAGCCCGTTGCCGCCCACCACGAGCACGGCCGAGCCGGGCGCCAGCCGGCCGGCCAGCAGCGTCGCGGCGGCCTGGGCCGAGGTCACCACGTCAGCGGCTGTGGCCGGCACCCCGAAGCCAGCGACCTGCGCGGCGATCGCCGACGGCGTGCGGGAGGAGTTGTTGGTCACGAACGCCAGCCGCATGCCTGCGTCCGCCGCCTTGGCCAGCGACTGGGGCGCGCCGGGCACCGCAGCGTCACCCAGGTAGACCACGCCGTCCAGGTCCAGCAGGGCCACGTCGTAGACCTGGCTCAGCGGGTCCGGGCACCCGCGCAGGAAGCCGGCCAGTCCGGTGTCACGATCGCGCTCAGCGGCCTCAGCAGGCATGCCGTCCTCAGTTCCTGGATCCCGGGGAAAGTCCTTCAAATTAGCACTAACGGACCGTCCGGCCCGCGGCCGGTGGGGCCAGCGGGCGCTGCCGGCTGCCGTACGCGGGCGGTCAGCCGGCGGGGCGCCGGGCGGCTCGCCGGACGCCTCGGAGCGGGCCTTCAGGGTGGCCCGCACGCCCCGCAGCGCGTCGGTGTAGTGCCTCAGCTCGGGCCGCATCGCGGCGGCCAGCGCCAGGTGCTCGGCGGCGGCCTGCGGGTCCCCGCCCCGGGCCAGCGCCAGGCCCAGCCCGAAATGGGCGTAGTCGTCGCTGGGGCTGGCCTCGACAATCTGCCGGAAGGTCACGGCGGCCTCGTCATACCGGCGGGTGTCGAACTGGGCGCGGCCCAGCGCCTCCAGCACGCTGCGGGAGCCCGGCTCGGCCTCAGCGGCGCGCTCCAGCAGCTGGGCGGCGGCTGCGGGGCTGCCCCGGCCGAGCAATTCCAGGCCCCGCTGGTACCACGTGTACACGTCACCATGCGGGGCCGTACCGCCAGGAGAGCCGTCCTCCGGCGGCGGATTTTCCGCCGGGCGGGAATCCTGGCCGCCCCGTGGTGCTTCTGTCATATGTGCAGATCCTTCCGTCCGGCGGGGAACAGGCGCCGGGACCAGCCGGGCTCGAGCTCGCGCCGTTCCGTGGAGTCCGTTATGCCCCGGAACGGGTGAGCGGACTCGCGGAGGTCACCTCTCCACCGTACGACGTCATCGGCCAGGACACCGCCCAGCAGTTGCGGGACGCGGACCCGCACAACGTGGTCCGGCTGATCCTCCCGCGCCAGGACCCGGGGCGGCCGGGCGAGGAGTACCACGGCGCCGCCCGGCTGCTGGGTGAATGGCAGCGCGAGGGCATCCTGGTCGCCGGGGACGAGCCCGCGCTGTACGTGTATGAGCAGCGGCTGGCCGGGATGGCCGGCGGCGGGGACCAGGTGCTGCAGCGCGGCCTGATCGGCGCGGTGCGGCTGGCCCCGCCCGCCGCCCGGATCGTGCTGCCGCACGAGGACGTGATGCCCGGCCCGGTGCGGGGCCGCCGGCAGCTGATGGAGGCGACCCAGGCCAACCTGGAGCCGATCTTCCTGCTGTATGAGGGCGGGCGCGACGAGGACGGCCGGCCGGGGGCTGGGCAGCCCAGCGGTGCTACCCGGGTCGCCGGCCAGGTCGCGGCGGCGGGCGCTCCCGTGCTGAGCGCCGATACCGGCGACGGGATCCGGCACACGCTCTGGGCGGTCACCGACCCGGCGGCGCTGGCCGAGATCGCGGCCGACCTCGCGCCCCGGCAGGCCCTGATCGCCGACGGGAACCACCGGTACGCGTCGTACCTGGAGATGCAGGCCGACCGGCGGGCCGCCGGGGATGGGCATGGCCCCTGGGACTACGGGCTCGCGCTGCTCGTCGACGGGGACGCGTTCCCGCCGGAGATCGGGGCGATCCACCGGGTGCTGCCCGGCCTGGCCCCGGCCGAGGCGGTCGAGCGGGCCAAGGCCGGCTTCTCGGTGCGGGCCGTGCCTGGCGGCACCGCCGGCCTGCCCGCGGCGCTGGACGCGCTGACGGCGGCCGGCCAGGACGGGCCCGCCTTCCTGGTGGCCGGGCAGGGCCAGGTCCACCTGCTCACCGACCCGGACCCGGTGCAGCTCGAGGCAGCCATGCCCGCGGGCCGGTCCGCGGCCTGGCGCCGCCTGTCCACCGCGGTGCTGCAGGA
This sequence comes from uncultured Actinomycetes bacterium, assembly GCA_963751175.1. GTDB lineage: Bacteria > Actinomycetota > Actinomycetes > Streptosporangiales > Streptosporangiaceae > RYN-230. The sequence continues at coordinate 46,241 of CAVVTM010000030.1, forward strand.
ATACCTGCTCGCGGCGTTGTGGGGCGTCCAGGACGACGAGCAGGGGGTCCGTGTCGTGCACCACGACGCGGACCGGGCCATCGCGCAGGCCGACGCGGCGCCAGGCGGCACGGCGGTCATCGGCAACCCGCTGCGGGCCGCGGACGTGTACGCGGTCGCGGCCGGCGGGGAACGGCTGCCCCGCAAGTCCACCTCGTTCGCGCCCAAGCCGAGGACCGGGCTGATCCTGCGGTCCTTCGCCGCCGGCTGAGCCTGCCGGGCCCCGGCCCTCGCCGGGCCCTGATCCTGGCCCGGCCTCCGGGCCGCCGGTGGTGATCCGGCCTGCGCCTCGCCTGCCTGCGTCATCGTGGTGGGTTGTGCCCCGCCGGCGGCGCCATAACGCACCACGATCATGGCAGGGCCCGGGTCAGCGGGAGGGCAGCCCCTTGCGCATGTACAGGCCGAACGGGCCGTGCGGCACGGGCACGAAGTTCTGGTCGAAATAGACCGAGACTTCCCGGGCGGCCCAGGGAATCCGCTTGTAGGACAGCGGCGACAGCCAGACGTACTGGGCGCCGCGCAGCGCGGACATCCACAGCGCGCGGACCGCGGGCACGTTCTGCGCCCCGGTGGCCGCGCTCCGGCCACGGGACAGCGAGTAGTCGCTGCCCACGCCGTCCACCATGGGCACGCAGCCGGGCCGCGAGGACACGAACCGGTTCGCGGCGATGGAGTACGACGCCTGGTCGGTCAGGACGCACGCCCCGGGCGGGATGGCGTCACTGGCCGCGGACACGACGTCCGAGGTGAGTCCGGGGGTGGTCGGCGCCAGCGGCGGCTGCAGGCTGCTCTCGAACCCGAACTGGGCGACGGCCATGGCGGCGACGGCCACGATGGCCACGGGCGTCGCGTAGCGGATGACGAGCCGGCTGGCCGGGCGGGGCGACCCGGCCGCGTCACCGGCGCGGGACGCGCTGGCGGCCCTGCGGCCCGCCAGCCGCGCGGAGGGCATCCACGAAGCGGGCCACCGGCAGCCCGATGGCCAGGGCCAGGAACGGCGCCAGGAAGCCGGCGTAGTGGTAGTAGAAGTCGGCCGGCCACAGGAACGCGATGATGGTCAGGGCGCTGGCCGCCAGCGCGAACTGCTCCAGCAGCGGCGGCCGCTCCCCCGTCAGCCGCGAGGCGGCCACGCTGCACCCCACCACGAGGGCCAGGATGAGCAGCGAGATCAGGGAGAGCACCAGCGTGGAGGTCAGGCCGGTGATGTCGGTCAGGCCGGTCATCTCGTGCAGCCGGTAGCCGAGCGGGATCCGCACCGTGTCCACCCGGACCAGCTGCGCCAGCACCACGCTGCGGTAGAAGGTCCCGGGCGCCAGAACGGCGAACGGCAGCACCGGGACAGCAAAGCCCGCCACCACGCCGGCGGCGTAGGCCGCCGCCCGCCGGGGCTGCCGGGCGGCCAGGATCAGCACCAGGATGACCAGCACGGGCAGGATGGCCCAGACCTTGATGGCGCCCGCGAAGCCGAAGGCGACCCCGCCCCAGACGAGCCGGCGGGTACTGGCCAGCCGGTCACCGTCGAACACGGCCAGCATCCCGGCCAGGCAGAACAGCACCAGCCAGGGCTCCAGCAGCACGGTGTGCGCCGCCTGCACCGCGGCCGGGTAGACGGCCAGGATCCCGCAGGTGAGGATCACGGCCAGGAGGCCCCGGCGGCGGACCAGCAGGCCGCCCATGGTCACCGCGGCCGCGCCAGCCAGCGCGGTGAGGATCCGGCCCACGCCCATCCCCCAGGCCGTGCCTATCCCCTTGGTCACCAGCGCGACCGGGGCCATCAGCAGCGTGATCCCGGGCGGCTGGACCATGATGAAGTCCCGGTACGGCAGGTCACCGTGGATCAGCAGGATCGCGCTGCCGAAATCGGTCCCGTCGTCGTACTCGGTGACCCCGATCAGGTAGTCGGGACGGCTCAGCTGGTAGAGCCGGAGCGCTAGGGCGAGCGCGGTCATGATCACGATGGCCCACGTCACCGGCTCGGCACGCGTCCAGCGCGACGGCTGGCTCGAATCCGCCGACGGCACTTGCGACCTGGCGGCTGGCATTCTCACAGGTAATCCGCTCACAATTGGTGGCACGCACGTTTCCTGACAAACCCGGCACCGGGCGCGGCCCTGGATGCGTGGCGACAACGACTGTAGCCACTCAACTCAGGCCGTTAACGACAAACCCATCCCCCCGGCCGGCGCCCCGCCCAGGTCGCATAGGGGCACGATCCGACCGCGTTCCGATACTACTCGTGGCCGGAGCGCCGGTACCGGATACCCGCCGGGAAGTACCACTGGCTTTGAACTTCAGCGTGCCCGGGACGTGCCGCAGGTCGGCGCGGGCAGGCCGGGACGCGGATTGATAGGCCGTGAGCAGCGGCACAATGCCAGCCAGCAGGCGATCTGGGACCATAGAGGCATGGACACGGCTGAGGGTACGGCAGGGGACACGGCGCACAGTCCGGGCATTACCGCGCTCGGGCACGACGTGTACGAGATCGATACCCGGATGGCCGGATACCAGGGCATCACGGCGGGCTACCTGATCCTGGGCGACCGGCCGTGCCTGGTGGAGACCGGCACCGCGCCGTCGGCCCCGGTCGTGCGGGACGCACTGGCCGCCCTCGGTGTCGGGCCGCGTGACCTGGCCACGATCGTGGTGACCCACATCCACCTGGACCACGCCGGCGGCGCCGGTGACGTCGCCGCGATGTTCCCGGGCGCTGAGGTCGTGGTGCACGAGCGCGGCGCCCGGCACCTGGCCGACCCCGCCCGGCTGATGAGCAGCGCGCGGATGGTGTACGGGGACGCGCTCGACACCCTGTTCGGCACGATGCACCCGACCCCCGCCGGGCGGATCCGCACGGTGGAGGAACGCGGCACCGTGGACCTCGGCGGCGGGCGGCGGCTGGACAGCCACTACTCGCCCGGCCACGCGAAGCATCACGTCGGGCTGATCGACTCGGTGAGCGGCGACCTGTACGTGGGTGACGCGGCCGGCGTGTACATCCCGGAGACCGCCGACCTGCGGCCGGCCACCCCGCCGCCCGACTTCGATCTGGACACGGCGCTGGGATCGATCCGCATGTTCGCCTCGCTGCGGCCGCAGCGGCTGCTGTTCAGCCACTACGGGCCGGTGCCCGACGTGGAGGAGACGCTGGCCCGGTCGGCCGAGGAGATCCGGCTCTGGGTGGAGGAGACCAAGGCGGCCCGGGGCGCCGGGCTGGACTTGGACCACGCGGTCGCGATGGTGCACGAGCGGACGCGGGAACGCTACGCGGCCCTGGGCCCGGACGTCGACCCGGCGCTCGCGGCCAAGTTCGAGACGCTGAGCAGCACTGCCTCGAGCGTGGCCGGGATCGTGCACTGGCTCGACAGCACGGGCCAGGCCTCCTGAGCGTCAGGCACCTTCAGCGTCAGGCGTCTCCGCGGTCGTCGCTCTCATCCTCGTCGGCCAGGCCGTCGCCGCCCTGGCCACCGTTCTCGCCGGCCAGGCCGTCGCCCTCTTCCGCGTACTGATCGTCGTCCTCGTCCTCGCCAGCCAGGTCGTCGATGACGACGTCGTCCAGGTCGTCGAAGCGCTCGGCGGCATTGGTCAGCTCGTCGGGATCCGCGGCGGCCGCCCGGGCGAACCACTCCCGCGCCTGCTCGGTCCGCCCTGCCTCCAGCAGGGCGTCCGCGTACGCGTAGAACAGCCGCGCCGACCAGGGCCGCAGCCGGCGCTCTTTGAGCTCGGGCAGCTGGAGAACCACGACGGCGGCCTCGGCCAGGCCCTGATCCCGGCGGATGCCCGACTCCACGATGCGCAGCTCGACCTCGGTCGCCCGGTCGAGCTTGGCCCGCGCACCCTCGGCGATCACGCCCAGGGCCCGGTCGATCCGGCCCAGGGCCCGCTCCGAGTCGGCCATCAACGGCAGGTAGCTGGTCCGGCCGGTGAGGCGGCGGGCGGCCCGCAGCTCGGCGAGGGCCTCCGCCCAGTGCCCGGCCTGGTAGGCGGCGATGCCGACGGTCTCGCGGACGATGCCCACCCGGGCGGCGAGCCGCCGGGCTTCCAGGGCGTGCTGGTACCCGGCCTCAGGATCGTCGGCCAGGCTGGCGGCAAGCAGCCGCCGGGCCACGGCCGAGGCCAGGTCGCCCGGCAGGGTCCGAAGTTCGGCCGCGGCCGCCGGGTCGAGCTGGTCTTCGGTGATACTGGCCGGGATCTCGGGCATGCTGCCGGTCCGCGCCTGCGCGGACCGGGGGCCACTAGCGTGCGAGGGAGCGGCCGTACCGGAAGGGCGAGGGCCACGGGAGGAAGGAGGAGCACCCCGGGAAGGAGCACCCCGGGAAGGAGCGGCGCCGCGGGAGTACTGCCCGCCCCCAGGACCGGGGCGGCGCTCCGCAGCCGGGCCGCCGGATCCGCTGCGGCCTGGCGCTGAACTACGCCGGGCAGGGGGGCGGTCACGGAAGGAACCGGAGCGGCCTGGGGCGGACGCGGGCCGGCGGGAGCCCGGGCTCCACGCCTGGTCTTCCCCGCGGGCCTCGCGTCCACTCGTGGCCCGGCCACCCGTGCTCCGGCCACCCGTGCTGCTGTCAGGAGTGCTGCGGTCAGCAGAGCCTGGGACCCCGCGGTCCGGAGCCTGGCGCCCAGTGGGACGCCCGGAGGCTGGCCGTCCGGCGCGGTACGGGCCGCGGGCCGCCGTCCGCTCACCCCGCTCGGCGTCACTGTCACGTCCTGCGCTGTACGGCGCCCGCCCCCGCGGGGCCGGCCGCACGTGGGCCGTCGCCGGGAGTACGGTCGCGGCCGGTCCGCGCGCTGTAGCCGCCCGAGCGGGCGGTTCCGCCCGCGGACGGGCCCCGCGACGCGCCCTGGCCGGCCCGGGAGGTGTCGCTGCGGAAGGAGCCCGGCCTGCTCGCCCGGGCTGCACCTGCTCCCCGGGCAGCACCGGCGCCCTGCGGGCCACCTGTGCCCCGGCTGGCAGACGAGCCCCGGCCAGCACCAGTCCCCGGCAGCACCGGCGCCTGCGGGCCACCTGTGCCCCGGCTGGCAGACGAGCCCCGGCCAGCAGCGGCGTCGCGCGGGCCACCCGTGCCCCGCGGGCCACCCGTGCCCCGGCCGGCGCCTGTTCCCCTCGGGCCGCCTGGTCCCCGCGAAGCACCTGCCGTGGTACTCCGGTCACGGCCGCCCCGGTCCGCGCTGTTTCCGCTTGAGCTGCCGTAGCGCGCTCCGCCCGCACCCGGCGTCCGCGCGCTACCGGCGCCCTGGGAACGCCGTCCCGGCGCGCTCCCGCGCGGGTCCCCTGACGTGCTGGTGCGCCGGGCCGTGTTTCCGGAGCCGCCAGACCGGCCCGCGCCCGTACCGCCCGCGCGCCCCCGGCCCGTGCCACTGGCACGGCCCCGGTCGGCGCCGCTGGACCGGCCCTGACCCCGGGCCGCACCTCCGGCCTGGCTCTGGCCGCGCCCTGCGCCCGATCGGCCCTGTCCGGCGCGGCTCCCCTGGCCCTGCTCGCCTGCCACGCTCACTTCTCCGCTCTTCTGATGGCCATCATGGCTCTGCGCCCGGCCGTGGACGCACCCGCCCACGGAAACCCCGCCCACGGAAATCGGCGGGCCGGGAAACCCTGGGCCATGGACAACGCAGTTGAGGCCGCTCCCATGCCGGGAGCGGCCTCAACTGAAGATGTCCGGCGGCGTCCTACTCTCCCACGCGGTCCCCCGCGCAGTACCATCGGCGCTGAAGGGCTTAACTTCCGGGTTCGGAATGGAACCGGGTGTTTCCCCTTCGCCATGGCCACCGAAACTCTATGGAGATGTTGGGAACCATGCCGAGCCAGGTGTCAAACCCAGCCAGGCACGGCACCGACCGCACCTCGGGAACCGCACAGTGGACGCGAAACATGAACAAAGAATGTAGAAGCCAAGCCACTCGGCCTATTAGTACCGGTCAGCTCCACGCCTTGCAGCGCTTCCACCTCCGGCCTATCAACCCAGTCGTCTAGCTGGGGGCCTTACCGGGTTAACCCCGAGGGAGATCTCATCTTAAGGCGAGCTTCCCGCTTAGATGCTTTCAGCGGTTATCCCTTCCGAACGTAGCCAACCAGCCGTGCTCTTGGCAGAACAACTGGCACACCAGAGGTTCGTCCGTCCCGGTCCTCTCGTACTAGGGACAGCCCCTTTCAAATCTCCTACGCGCGCAGCGGATAGGGACCGAACTGTCTCACGACGTTCTAAACCCAGCTCGCGTACCGCTTTAATGGGCGAACAGCCCAACCCTTGGGACCTGCTCCAGCCCCAGGATGCGACGAGCCGACATCGAGGTGCCAAACCATCCCGTCGATATGGACTCTTGGGGAAGATCAGCCTGTTATCCCCGGGGTACCTTTTAGCCGTTAAGCGACGGCGCTTCCACATGCCACCGCCGGATCACTAGTCCCAGCTTTCGCTCCTGCTCGACATGTCTGTCTCACAGTCAAGCACCCTTGTGCACTTACACTCGACACCTGATTGCCAACCAGGCTGAGGGTACCTTTGGGCGCCTCCGTTACTCTTTAGGAGGCAACCGCCCCAGTTAAACTACCCACCAGACACTGTCCCTGATCCGGATCACGGACCCAGGTTAGACATCCAGAACGACCAGAGTGGTATTTCACCGATGACTCCACAAGGACTGGCGTCCCTGCTTCAAAGTCTCCCACCTATCCTACACAAGACGTCCCAAACACCAATGTCAAGCTGCAGTGAAGGTCCCGGGGTCTTTCCGTCCTGCTGCGCGTAACGAGCATCTTTACTCGTAGTGCAATTTCGCCGGGTCTGTGGTTGAGACAGTGGGAAAGTCGTTACGCCATTCGTGCAGGTCGGAACTTACCCGACAAGGAATTTCGCTACCTTAGGATGGTTATAGTTACCACCGCCGTTTACCGGCGCTTAAGTTCAGAGCTTCGCGGCCAAAGCCACTAACCCTTCCCCTTAACGTTCCGGCACCGGGCAGGCGTCAGTCCGTATACGTCGTCTTGCGACTTAGCACGGACCTGTGTTTTTAGTAAACAGTCGCTTTCCCCTGCTATCTGCGACCGCACCCAGCTCAGAGGGCAAGCCTCTTCACCGAGCACGGCTCCCCTTCTCCCGAAGTTACGGGGACAATTTGCCTAGTTCCTTAACCACAGTTCACCCGATCGCCTTGGTATTCTCTACCTGACCACCTGAGTCGGTTTGGGGTACGGGCCGCTCATATGCTCGCCGCGGGGTTTTTCTTGGCAGCATGGGATTACTCACTTCGCCTAAATCGGCTCGGCATCAGGTCTCAGGCATATGGTGCGCGGATTTGCCTACGCACCGCCCTACACCTTTACTCCGGGACAACCATCGCCCGGTAGAGCTACCCTCCTGCGTCGCCCCTACGGCTTGCCTACTACTAGTCTGGGTCACATCCGCAGCCGGGTCATCCCGAAGGATCGCCGGCGTTGGCTGCTTAGCATCGCCAGATTCAGCATGGGCGCATATAAGCGGGTACGGGAATATCAACCCGTTGTCCATCGACTACGCCTGTCGGCCTCGCCTTAGGTCCCGACTTACCCTGGGCGGATTAGCCTGCCCCAGGAACCCTTGGTCATTCGGCGGAGGGGTTTCTCACCCCTCTTTCGCTACTCATGCCTGCATTCTCACTCGAGTGGCGTCCACGGCTGGATCACTCCGCCGCTTCTCTCGCCACCCGACGCTCCCCTACCCATCCGCGCACCTGGACCCTAAAAGACTCGGGCGGCCGCTGTCGAGACAGCTACGGCCGAAACCGCAGCGGTCAAGACCGCCATCCACCGTCGCCACAAAAGGGCCTGGTTATCGCGCGAATGCCACAGCTTCGGCGGTGTGCTTGAGCCCCGCTAAATTGTCGGCGCAGAATCACTTGACCAGTGAGCTATTACGCACTCTTTCAAGGGTGGCTGCTTCTAAGCCAACCTCCTGGTTGTCTGAGCAACTCTACATCCTTTCCCACTTAGCACACGCTTAGGGGCCTTAGCTGGTGATCTGGGTTGTTTCCCTCTCGACTACGAACCTTATCGCCCGCAGTCTCACTGCCGCGTTCTCACTTACCGGCATTCGGAGTTTGGCTGACTTCGGTAAGCTTGTAGGCCCCCTAGGCCATCCAGTAGCTCTACCTCCGGCAAGAAACACGCGACGCTGCACCTAAATGCATTTCGGGGAGAACCAGCTATCACGGAGTTTGATTGGCCTTTCACCCCTACCCACAGGTCATCCCCCAGGTTTTCAACCCTGGTGGGTTCGGTCCTCCACGCGGTCTTACCCGCGCTTCAACCTGCCCATGGGTAGATCACTCCGCTTCGGGTCTATGACATGCGACTAATTCGCCCTATTAAGACTCGCTTTCGCTACGGCTCCCCCACACGGGTTAACCTTGCCACATACCATAACTCGCAGGCTCATTCTTCAAAAGGCACGCGGTCACTTCACGTCAGCCCGAAGGCTGACACGCTCCCACGGCTTGTAGGCGCACGGTTTCAGGTACTATTTCACGACCCCTCACCGGGGCACTTTTCACCTTTCCCTCACGGTACTTGTGCACTATCGGTCACCAGGGAGTATTTAGGCTTAGGGGGTGGTCCCCCCAGATTCACACGGGATTTCTCGGGCCCCGTGCTACTTGGGATCCCGCCCGGAAGTCGCTTAGGTTTCACCTACGGGGGTGTCACCCTCTGTGCCGATTCTTTCCAGAATCTTCGATTACCAAAGCGATTTCTTACTTCCTGCCGGTTCAGCAGCTCCGGCTGGGCGGTCCCGCTACCCCGATCACGCAACGCCTGCTGGCTATGACACATGATCGGTTTGGCCTATTCCCTTTTCGCTCACCACTACTCAGGGAATCGCGGTTGCTTTCTCTTCCTGTGGGTACTGAGATGTTTCACTTCCCCACGTTACCTCCACCTGCCCTATGTGTTCAGGCAGGGGCGACGGGCCATTACACCCGCCAGGTTTCCCCATTCGGAAATCCCCGGATCGAAGTCTGGTTGCCGACTCCCCGGGGCTTATCGCAGGCTCCTACGTCCTTCTTCGGCTCCTGGTGCCAAGGCATCCACCGTGCGCCCTTAATAACTTGGCACTACTGATGTGATGCTCGCGTCCACTGTGCAGTTCTCAAGATACGGGCGGTTCCGGCGCCTCAGCCCGTTACCAGGCGAAGCACACCGGCCCGCTATGAAGGAGACCCCGCTAGGCGGCCGTTCCCTCAGGACCCAACAGCGTGCTCGGCCTGGCCAGCTCCCGAACCAGCGTTCCTCCCGCAAGCGGGTGTACTAACTGATGTGGGCAACTGCCCAGACCGAATAACCAGTGCTCCACTAATGAGCAGCCACCTCAGAACATTCGCCTGAGATGTGGCTCTGGACGCGACATCGGCCACAAGTGGTCGAGCGCGCCAGGTGCTCCTTAGAAAGGAGGTGATCCAGCCGCACCTTCCGGTACGGCTACCTTGTTACGACTTCGTCCCAATCGCCGGCCCCACCTTCGACGGCTCCTCCCCTTACGGGTTAGGCCACCGGCTTCGGGTGTTGCCGACTTTCGTGACGTGACGGGCGGTGTGTACAAGGCCCGGGAACGTATTCACCGCGACGTTGCTGATTCGCGATTACTAGCGACTCCGACTTCATGGGGTCGAGTTGCAGACCCCAATCCGAACTGAGACCGGCTTTTTGAGATTCGCTCCACCTTGCGGTTTCGCAGCCCTCTGTACCGGCCATTGTAGCATGTTTGCAGCCCAAGACATAAGGGGCATGATGACTTGACGTCATCCCCACCTTCCTCCGAGTTGACCCCGGCAGTCTCCTATGAGTCCCCGGCATTATCCGCTGGCAACATAGAACGAGGGTTGCGCTCGTTGCGGGACTTAACCCAACATCTCACGACACGAGCTGACGACAGCCATGCACCACCTGTGCAGGGCCCTTGCGGACACCGTGTCTCCACGGCTTTTCCCTGCATGTCAAACCTTGGTAAGGTTCTTCGCGTTGCGTCGAATTAAGCAACATGCTCCGCCGCTTGTGCGGGCCCCCGTCAATTCCTTTGAGTTTTAGCCTTGCGGCCGTACTCCCCAGGCGGGGCGCTTAATGCGTTAGCTGCGGCACGGAATCCGTGGAAGGACCCCACACCTAGCGCCCAACGTTTACAGCGTGGACTACCAGGGTATCTAATCCTGTTCGCTCCCCACGCTTTCGCTCCTCAGCGTCAGGTAAGGCCCAGAGAACCGCCTTCGCCACCGGTGTTCCTCCCGATATCTGCGCATTTCACCGCTACACCGGGAATTCCATTCTCCCCTACCTACCTCTAGTCTGCCCGTATCCACTGCAAGGCCAGGGTTAAGCCCCAGCTTTTCACAGCGGACGCAACAGTCCGCCTACGAGCTCTTTACGCCCAATAATTCCGGACAACGCTTGCGCCCTACGTGTTACCGCGGCTGCTGGCACGTAGTTAGCCGGCGCTTCTTCTGCAGGTACCGTCACTTTCGCTTCGTCCCTGCTGAAAGGGGTTTACAACCCGAAGGCCTTCATCCCCCACGCGGCGTCGCTGCGTCAGGCTTTCGCCCATTGCGCAAGATTCCCCACTGCTGCCTCCCGTAGGAGTCTGGGCCGTGTCTCAGTCCCAGTGTGGCCGGTCGCCCTCTCAGGCCGGCTACCCGTCGTCGCCTTGGTAGGCCATTACCCCACCAACTAGCTGATAGGCCGCGAGTCCATCCCTAGCCGAAAAACTTTCCACCTCAGCCGATGTCGGCCGAGGTCATATCCGGTATTAATTCCGGTTTCCCGGAGCTATCCCGGAGCTAAGGGCAGGTTGCTCACGTGTTACTCACCCGTTCGCCGCTCGAGTACCCCGAAGGGCCTTTCCGCTCGACTTGCATGTGTTAAGCACGCCGCCAGCGTTCGTCCTGAGCCAGGATCAAACTCTCCGTTGATGTCTATATGCAACCGCTGGCCAGGTTGGACACCGCAGAACGGCATCGCCCGGCGTGGCGGGAGCTGACAAAGGAGTGCTTCGTCCGGCTGGCTTGCGCCACCCATGGAAGCGATCTGGCTAATCCGTTAGTGAGATACTGGCCGTTGCCGGACAGACCCCACTGACGGGGGTTTTAGTGCATGTGCACTGGCTTTTAGCACGCTGTTGAGTTCTCAAGGAGCGGACGCGCACCATCGCCAGGCTCTCGCCTTAGCTCCGGGGCAACCCTTCTAACTTACCAGGACGTTCCCGGGCTGTCAAACCCTGTCGCCAGGATTTTTTTCGACTGAGCTTTGAGGCTCCAGCCCCGCAACGTTCTTCTTGCTTCAGCTTACTGCGGTCCGGGACCACCCGTGTCCGGGCTCCGTCCCGCAGCCGGCCAGTTCGCGTTCGTCATCAGCTGATGATCACTGCGCCCCGGCTTTCTGCCGTCCCCCGGGACCGTCCGCCAGCGGCGTTCCGGTTTCCCTTGGGGCAGGGGAAACACTAGGCAGCAAAGCGGTTCCCGTCAAATCGGAACCCGCTCCGTCCGGCTCTCCCCCGCTGACCTGCAGAGGAGGGATTTGCCGGCCCGCGCAGCGTCCAGCAGGGCACTCCGGGAAGCTCCCAGGGCGCCCCTGAGCGCCGTTCGGTGAGGTGTGCCACGCCCCGCGCGGTGAGGGAAATTCCGGCCGCACGAACGAGTTCAGGCGCCGGGCAGACCGGCAGGACCCGGGGGGCGCCGCCGGCCCGCCTGATGGACCCCGGGAGGGTCAGCCGCGCTCGACGGTGACGCCGGCCACGGCGCGCTTGCCGCGGCGGAGCACGAGGAACCGGCCGTCCAGCAGGTCCGCCTGGTCAGGCCAGGAGTCTGGCTCGGTCACCTTGCGGTTGTTCAGGTAGGCGCCACCTTCGGCGATGGTCCGCCTGGCCGCGGATTTGCTGGGCACGAGGCCCACCGTCGCCATCAGGTCAGCGACGGCCGGCAGCTGGGCCAGGGAGTCCACGACGAGCAGCGACTCCTCGCGCTGGCTGGCGGCCGGGGACCTGACCGGCGTGAGCGCTCCCTTGAGGTACACCCTGAGGTGCGGGATCTCGGCCAGCGCGGCGGCCAGGGTTTTCTCGTCCAGCCCGGCGAGATCAGCCTGGCCGAACAGGGCCCGGCTGGCCGTGATCGCCTTCGCGGTCTCGTCCTCGCCGTGGACCAGGTCGGTCATCTCCTCGGCCAGGGCCCGCTGCCCGGCCCGGGCCGCAGGCTTGTCCCGTGTCTCCTGCTCGAGGGCCTCGATCTCCTCGCGGGACCGGAAGCTGAACACCCGGAGCAGCCCGGGCACCTCCTCGTCCGCGCGGTTCAGCCAGAACTGGTAGAACGCGTACGGGCTCATCAGGTCGGCGCTGATCCAGATGGCCCCGCCCTCGGTCTTGCCGTACTTGGTCCCATCCGGCTTCGTGATCAGCGGGGTGGACAGGGCGTGCGCGGCCGCGCCCTCCACCCGCCGGATCAGGTCGACCCCGGAGACCAGGTTGCCCCACTGGTCACTGCCGCCCAGCTGCAGCGTAGTGCCCTGCCTGCGGTACAGCTCGAGGAAGTCGTTGGCCTGCAGGATCTGGTAGCTGAACTCGGTGTAGCTGATCCCGCCCGCTTCCAGCCGGGCCCGGACCGACTCCCGGCTCAGCATCTGGTTGACCGGGAAGTGCTTGCCGATGTCGCGGAGGAACTCCAGCGCGGAGAGCGGCTCGGTCCAGTCCAGGTTGCTCACGACCAGGGCGCTGCCGGGCCCGGCTGAGAAGTCCAGGAACCGGGATACCTCGCCGCGGATCCGGTCCACCCACCCGGCGACGACCTCGCGGGGATTGAGTACCCGCTCGGCCGATTTCCCGCTGGGGTCCCCGATCAGCCCGGTGGCCCCGCCGACCAGGGCGATCGGCCGGTGGCCAGCCAGCTGGAAGCGGCGCATGGTGAGCAGCAGGACGAGGTTGCCGATGTGCAGCCCGGGCGCGGTCGGATCGAAACCGCCGTACAGGGTGACCGGGCCAGCATCGAGGGCCTTGCGGAGTTCCCCCAGGTCGGTCGATTGGGCAATCAGGCCGCGCCAGGCCAGCTCGTCGATGATGTCAGTCACCGATGCATCGTCCCACCATCGGCGGCCGGGGGTGAAACTGGTTTCGGCCTGGTCCGCGGCACGTACGGCCGGTAGACGGACACCGTGGGATCCCCGGTCAGCCAGAACCGCCAGGCCCGGCCGGCGGCGCTGCTCACCCCCACCCGCGGTCCGCGGCTCACCCGCGGCACGGCGGGCCGCCCGGCCGCCGGTGGCCCGGGTGGTCCCGGAGGGCCGGCCCGGACCCGGAGCGGCGAGGCGGGATCGCACACGTCCGCCCCGTCCAGGGCCCGGTCGATGCCGAGGGCCTGGCAGAGCCGCGCGGGCCCGCGGGCGAGGTCCCGGCCGGGCATGGCCCGGGGGGCGGCGTCCCGGGCCGCCGGGCGGCCGGCGAGCCGGCGCGCGGCGGCGAGCGGGGCTCCCTCGATGACCCGGCCCGCCCGCAGCAGCACCGCGGAGGCGGTGCCCTCCGGCAGGCAGACCAGGTTGACGCAGAAGTGCATGCCGTAGGTGAAGTACACGTAGGCGTGCCCGGGGGGCCCGAACATGACCCCGTTACGCGCGGTGCGGCCCCGGTAGGCAGTGCGAGGCCGGATCCGCGCTCCCCTCGTACGCCTCGACCTCGGTGAGCACCGCCGCGACCGTCCCCTCCGGGGTCTGGTGCTCCAGCACGCAGCCCAGCAGCCGGGGTGCCACCCGCAGCGAGGAGCCCTTGAAGAACTCGCGTGGCAGCAGCGCCGGGCCGGTCCCCGGGGAGCCCTTTCCCGCCGGGCCGCCCTCCGGCCAGCCCGGGCCCGCGGCCGGCCGCGGGCCGGTCAGCGCGCCGCCCACGCGGCGTGCTCGTCGACCACTGCGCGCAGCGCCGTGAGCTGCTCCGCCACCCGCTCCGGGGCGGTGCCGCCGGGTGCCCGGCGGGCGGCCAGCGCGCCCTGGACCGACAGCACCTCGCGGATGTCCGGGGTGAGGTACTCCGAGATCTTGGCCAGGTCCTCGTCGCTCACGTCGGGCAGGTCGCAGTCGTGCACCTGGCACCACACCACCAGGTGCCCCACGACTTCGTGCGCGTCGCGGAACGGGACACCCCGCCGGACCAGCAGCTCAGCCAGGTCGGTGGCCAGCGCGAACCCGGTGCTGGCCCCCGCGGCCAGCCGCTGCCGATGGATCCGCAGCGTGCTGACCAGGCCGGCCAGCGCGGGCAGCACCACCAGCAGCGTGTCCACCGCGTCGAAGACCGGCTCCTTGTCCTCCTGCAGGTCGCGGTTGTAGCTGAGCGGCAGGCCCTTCAGCGTGGTGAGCAGGCCGGTGAGGCCGCCGATGCAGCCGGCCCGCCTTGCCCCGGGCCAGCTCGGCGACGTCAGGGTTCTTCTTCTGCGGCATGATCGACGAGCCGGTCGCGTAGGCGTCGTCGATCTCCACCCAGGCGAACTCGGAGGTGGACCAGAGCACGATCTCCTCGCCGAGCCGGGACAGGTGCACCCCGAGTAGCGCCGCGTCGAAGCAGAACTCGGCGGCGAAGTCCCGGTCGCTCACCGCGTCCATGGAGTTCTCCGCGGCCCGGTCGAAGCCCAGCTCGGCCGCGACCGCCTCGGGGTCCAGCGGGAGCGACGAGCCGGCCAGCGCGCCCGCGCCCAGCGGGGACACCGCGGCCCGCTTGTCCCAGTCCCGCAGCCTGCTCACGTCCCGGGCGAAGGCCTGGGCGTGGGCGAGCAGCTGGTGGGCGAACACCACAGGCTGGGCGTGCTGCAGGTGCGTCATCCCCGGGGCCGGCGTGTCCAGGTGCTCCGCGGCCTGGGCGAGCAGGGCCGTCTCCAGCTCGGCCAGCCGCGAGACCACCCGCCGGACGTGATCGCGCAGGTACATCCGCAGGTCGGTGGCAACCTGGTCGTTGCGGCTCCGGCCGGCCCGCAGCTTGCCGCCGAGCGAGCCGACCCGTTCGAGCAGGCCCCGTTCGAGGGCGGTGTGCACGTCCTCGTCCGCGACCGTGGGCCGGAACCGGCTCTCCCGGCACGCCTCGTCGAGGTCATCCAGCGCGGCCAGCAGGCGGCTGGCCTCGCGGTCGTCCAGCAGCCCGGCGCGGTGCAGCACCCTGGTGTGGGCCCGCGAGGCAAGCAGGTCGTAGGGGGCCAGCCGCCAGTCGAACTGGACACTGACCGACAGCCTGGCCAGCGCCTCGGCGGGGCTGGACCCGAACCGGCCCCCCCACAGCCTGGTCGGCGTGCGTTCCTCGGGCGTCTGCTCGTCGGCGGCCACCACGGTCCTCTCCTGGTCCGGGCCCCACGGCCCGGTGTTCGTTATCTGCCTTCTTCCTACCTCAGCCCGGGCGCGGCGGGAGGCCGGACGGCGGCCTCAGCCGGAGCGCGGCCGCGACGCAGCCTGGCCGCGGCCGCGATCCAGCCCGGAGCGCCGCGGCGATCCAGCCAGCGGGCCGCCGGCGCAGCGAGGCGGCCGGAGCACGGCAGCGGTCTGGCCAGGGCTTCAGCCGGAGGCCCCGGCGTCCCGCAGGGCCGCGATCTTGCTGGGCAGGCCCCATAGTTCCACAAAGCCCTTGGCCATCGACTGGTCAAACGTGTCGCCGGTGTCGTAGGTCGCGAGCTTGTCGTCGTAGAGCGAGACCTCCAGGAACCCGGTCTCCACCGCGCGGCCCCACAGGTTCTGGTCGATGGAGTACGGGGAGCGCGAGGACACGTCGATCGGCAGCCCCTTCTCCTCGGCGAACCTGATCGCCTTGTCCCGGGTCATGTCCGAGTCGCGGACCGGGGCCATCACGTCCACCCCCGGGGCCACCGCGGCCAGCCCCACCTCGAACCGCACCTGGTCGTTGCCCTTGCCGGTGCAGCCGTGGGCTACCACGCCGGCCCCGTGCTCGCGGGCCACCCGGGCCAGGTGCTGCACGATCAGCGGGCGCGACAGCGCGGACACCAGCGGGTAGCGGTCCATGTAGAGCGCGTTCGCCCTGAGCGCGGGCATGCAGAAGCCCGCCGCGAACTCGGCCCGCACGTCCGCCACCTCGGCGGCCGCCGCGCCGCAGGCCAGGGCCCGCTGGCGGATGGCCTCGAGGTCCTCGCCGCCCTGGCCGACGTCCACCGCCAGGGCGATGACCTCCGCCCCGGTCTGCTCGGCGATCCAGCCGATGGCCACGGACGTGTCCAGGCCGCCGGAGTATGCCAGCACTACGCGCTGAGCCATCGTGTGTCCGTCCCTTGCCTTGATGGGGTCGGGGTCCGCATGGGCTAGTTCCTCCGCTCCGCGAGGCGGAGCAGGGCCGCGGCGACGTCGTCGCCGCCGTCCGGCTCGCGGGTGATGACCAGCACCGTGTCGTCACCCGCCACGGTGCCGAGGATGGGGGACCAGGCGGCGTGGTCGACCGCCGAGGCCAGGAACTGGGCGGCGCCCGCGGGGGTCCGCAGCACGACCAGGTTCGCGCTGGCCTCCGCGCTGAGCAGGAACTCGGCCGCGATGCGGGCCAGCCGCCCGGACGGGTCCCGGTCCGCGCCGCCGCTCTCACCGGCCCCGGCCCCGGCCTGGCCGCCCGCCGTGGCCTGCCGCGCCGCCCGCGGTGCGTCGCCCCGGCTGCCGATCAGGGTGGGCACGCTCCCGGGCAGCCCGCCAGGCCGTGAGCCGGGGCCGCCCGGCTCGTCCGGCAGCGCGTACACCAGCGCCCCGTCCGGCCCGCGCAGCCGCACCGCGCCCAGCTCGTCCAGGTCGCGGGACAGGGTGGCCTGGGTGACGCGGACCCCGCGCTCGGTGAGCAGCTGGGACAGCTCGTCCTGGGACCGGACCGCGGTCTGGGTCAGGATGGCGGCGATCTGGGCCTGCCGCGCGGTCTTGGTGAGCGGGCTCACGGGGGCCATCAGGATCGCTCCAGCAGCCAGGCCAGCAGCGCCTTCTGCGCGTGCAGCCGGTTTTCCGCCTCGTCCCAGACGACGCTGCGCGGCCCGTCCAGCACCGCGGCGGTGATCTCCTCGCCGCGGTGCGCCGGCAGGCAGTGCAGCACGACGCAGCCGGGGCTGGCCAGGCCCAGCTTCTCCTCGTCCAGCCGGTACGGCGCGAGCAGCGCGGACCGGCCGGCTTCCTGGCCCTCCTGGCCCATGGAGGTCCACACGTCAGTGGCCAGCACGTCAGCGTCGGCGCAGGCGGCCTTGGCAGCTCCGGTCACCTCGACCGCGCCGCCGGTCCGCGCGGCGATGGCCTGCGCGTCGGCGAGCACCAGGGGATCCGGGCGGTACTCCGCCGGGGCCGCGATGCGCACCCGCATCCCGGCGGTGGCCCCGCCCAGCAGGTAGGAGTGCGCCATGTTGCTCGACCCGTCGCCGAGGAAGGTCAGGGTCAGCCCGGCCAGGCGGCCGTGGGCCTCCCGGATCGTCTGCAGGTCGGCGAGGACCTGGCAGGGGTGGAACGCGTCGGTCAGGGCGTTGATCACCGGGACGGTGCTCGCCGAGGCCATCTCGGCCACCCGGTCCTGGCCGAATGTGCGCCACACGATCGCGGCCACCTGGCGGCTCAGCACCCGGGCCGTGTCGGCGACCGGCTCCCCGCGGCCGAGCTGCGACGACTGCGCGTCCACAATGAGCGGGTGGCCGCCGAGCTCAGCTATCCCGACCGAGAACGAGATCCGGGTCCGGGTGGATGGCTTATCGAAGAGAACGGCCACGGTGCGGGGCCCGGCGAGCGGGCGGTGACCGAACCGGTCCGCCTTCATCGCGGTGGCCCGGTCGAGCACCTCGGCCTGCTCCGCGGGACTGAGGTCGTCATCGCGCACGAAGTGACGGGGCATGTCAGGCCTCCTGCCCGGCCGGGACGGGGACCGCGTCAAGGATGGCTGGCCAGGCGGCGAGGAACGCGGCGGCCTGGTCCGCACTGAGGTTCAGCGGTGGCGCGAGCCGGATCGCGTCCGGCTGGACGGCGTTGACCAGGAAGCCGGCGTCCCGGGCGGCCGCTTCCGCCTGGGCGGCGAGGGGCTGGGTCAGCTCCGCGGCGAGCCAGAGGCCGCGGCCGCGCACCCCGCGCAGCAGCGGGTGGCTCATCCGGGCCAGCCCGTCCGCGAGCTGCCGGCCTAGGTCTGCCGCGTGCTCCAGCAGGCCCTCGGCCTCGATCGTGTCCAGGACGGCGAGGGCCGCGGCGCACGCGACCGGGTTGCCGCCGAACGTGCTGCCGTGGTCGCCCTTGCGCAGCACGGTGCCCGCGCCGCCCAGCCCGATGCACGCGCCGATCGGCAGCCCGCCGCCCAGTCCCTTGGCCAGGGTGAGCACGTCCGGCATGAACCCGTCCGCCTGGCAGCCGAACCACGCGCCGGTGCGGCCGATGCCGCTCTGGATCTCGTCCGCGACCAGCAGCGCACCCGACGCGTCACAGGCGTCCCGGGCGGCCTGCAGGTAGCCCGGGGGCGGCGGGACCACGCCGCCTTCGCCGAGGGCGGGCTCCAGGAACACGGCGGCGGTGTCGTCCCGGGTCGCGGCCTGCAGCGCGGCGGTGTCGCCGTAGGGCACGAACCGGACCGTGAGGCCGAACGGCGCGAACGGTTCCCGGATGGAGCTCTTGCCGGTCAGCGCGAGCGCGCCCATGGTCCGCCCGTGGAACCCGTTCTCGGCGGCCACGAACACGGGCCGGCCCGGCCCCTGGTAGCGGCGGACCAGCTTGATGGCGGCCTCGTTGGCCTCGGTGCCGGAGTTGGCGAAGAACACCCGGCCGCGGCCGGTGGCGCCGAGCAGGCTGAGCAGCCGCTCCGCGAGCGCGACCTCCCCCTCGTGCACGAACAGGTTGGAGGTGTGGGCCAGGGTGGCGACCTGCCTGCTCACCGCGTTGACGACCGCGGGGTGGGCGTGCCCGAGCGAGCTGACCGCGATCCCCGCGAACATGTCGGTGTACTCACGCCCGTCGGCGTCCCAGACCCGGGCTCCCTCGCCGCGGGCCAGCGCCAGCGGCGGGGTCCCGTAGTTGGGCATGAGCGCCGCGTCGTACCGCGCCTGGAGGTTCTCGGTCGCGTTCATGCCTGTCCTCCTGTTCCGGCCGCCGGGCCGGCGCCGGGCGCTGGATCCGGGACGACCATGGTGCCGATGCCGGAATCGGTGAAGATCTCCAGCAACACCGAATGCGGCAGCCGCCCGTCCAGCACGTGCGCCTGCGGCACCCCGCCGCGCACCGCCCGCAGGCAGGCCTCCATCTTCGGGATCATGCCGGCGCTGAGGCCTGGCAGCAGATCCTCCAGCTCGGCCGCGCCGAGCAGGCTGATCACGTCGTCGGCGGAGTGCTGCCCGGCACCCTTCCAGTTCGCGTACAGGCCCTCCACGTCGGTGAGCACGACGAGCTTGGCGGCGTCCAGCGCGACGGCCAGCGCGGCGGCCGCGGTGTCGGCGTTGACGTTGTAGACCTCGCCGTCCGCGCCGCGGGCCACGCTCGAGACCACCGGGACCCGGCCGTCACGCAGCAGCGCGAGGACAGCGCCCGGGTCCACCGTGTCGATCTCACCGACCAGGCCGAGGTCCACAGGCTCGCCGTCCACCACGGCGCCGCGGCGGCTCGCGGTGAACAGGTTGGCGTCCTCCCCCGACATGCCGATCGCGAACGGCCCGTTCCGGTTGATGAGCCCGACCAGGTCCCGGTTCACCTGGCCGGTGAGCACCATGCGGACCACGTCCATGGCCTCCGGCGAGGTGACCCGCAGGCCGGCCTTGAACGTGCTCGCCACGCCGAGCCGGTCCAGATGGGCGGAGATCTGCGGGCCGCCGCCGTGCACCACGACCGGGCGGATGCCGGCGTGCCGCAGGAACACCACGTCCTGCGCGAACGCGGCGCGCAGGCCGTCGTCGGTCATCGCGTGGCCGCCGTACTTGATCACGACGGTCTGGCCGTGGAACCGGCTGAGCCAGGGCAGCGCCTCGATGAGGGTCTCCGCCTTGGCCAGCGCCGTGGCGGCCGTGCCCGCGTCCTGGCCCGGGTTTCCGGAACCCTGGCCGCCGGAGTTCACCGTGGCGGTCATGTGGAGTACGCCGAGTTCTCGTGCACGTAGGCGGCGGTCAGGTCGGTCGTGCTGATCGTGGCGGCGTGCGGGCCGGCGGACAGGTCCACCGTGATCGTCACGTTCCGCGGGTGCAGGTCCACCTTGGACCGGTCGTCGCCGGCGCAGCCGTTGCGGCAGACCCAGACGCCGTTGATCGCGACGCTGAGGCGCTCCGGCTCGAAGGCCGCGTCCGTGGTGCCCACCGCGGAGAGCACCCGCCCCCAGTTCGGGTCCTCCCCCGCGATCGCGCACTTGAGCAGGTTCGAGCGGGCCACGGCCCGGCCGGCCAGGACCGCGTCCTCCTCGCTGGCCGCGCCGACCACCTCCACGGCGATCAGCTTGCTGGCCCCCTCGGCGTCCGCCTGGAGCTGGCGGGCCAGGTCGGCGCAGACCTCGGCCAGCACCGCGGCGAACTCGCCTACATCGGGGGAGGTTTCCGCGGCGCCGCTGGCCAGCAGCAGCACGGTGTCGTTGGTGGACATGCAGCCATCGGTGTCCAGCCGGTCGAACGTGATCCTGGTCGCCTCGCGCAGGGCCTGGTCCAGCTCGGCCGGGCTCAGGTCGGCGTCGGTGGTGAGCACGCAGAGCATGGTGGCCAGGGCCGGGGCGAGCATGCCGGCCCCCTTGGCCATCCCGCCGACGG
Source organism: uncultured Actinomycetes bacterium (assembly GCA_963751175.1). GTDB lineage: Bacteria > Actinomycetota > Actinomycetes > Streptosporangiales > Streptosporangiaceae > RYN-230. The sequence continues at coordinate 66,962 of CAVVTM010000030.1, forward strand.
TGTACCCGTCCGCCCGGTGGAACGCGATCTTGCTGACCGTGTCCGTGGTCCTGATCGCGTCGGCCGCGGTCGTGCCGCCGCTGCGCGAGGCGTCCCCCAGGGCGGCGTCGAGCCCGCCCAGCAGCACGTCCATCGGGCAGCCGCTCCCCGATCAGCCCGGTGGAGCACACCGCGATCTCGCCTGCGGACTCCTCCCCGGTCCCGTCCGCCCCGGCGAGGACCTGGGCCAGCCGCTCGGCGGTGGCGTGGGTGTCCTGGAAGCCGAGCGGCCCGGTACAGGCGTTGGCGCCGCCGGAGTTGAGCGCGACCGCCCGGACCCGGCCGCCCCGCACCACCTGCTGGGTCCAGAGCACCGGGGCGGCCTTGACCCGGTTGCTGGTGAACACGGCCGCGGCGGCCCGCGAGGGGCCATCGTTGATCACCACCGCGACGTCCCGCTCACCCGACGACTTGAGGCCGGCTGCCACGCCGGCCGCGCGGAAACCCAGCGGCGCGGTGACGCTCATGGCCTGGCTCCCCCAGAGTCGGCACGGGTGGGCCCGGCAGGGATCATGGTGCGACTCCGTTGGCGGTGAGGCCGGCCGCTTCTGGCAGGCCGAGCATGAGGTTGGCGATCTGGACCGCCTGGCCGGCCGCCCCCTTGACCAGGTTGTCCAGGGCGGCCACGACCACGGCCCGCCCGGCGTGGGCGTCGGCCGCCGCCTGCAGGTGCACCGCGTTGGACCCGGCCGTGGACGCGGTGCTGGGCCAGCGGCCTTCCGGCAGGACGTGGATGAACGGCTCCCCCGCGTACGCGCTGGCCAGCGCCTGATGCGGAGCACCCGGGTCGGCGGTGCCCCGGGGGGCGGCCGGGCTGGCCGCTGATCCGGCGGACGGGGCCAGCCGGGCGGTGCAGGTGGCCAGGATGCCGCGCGGCATGGGGGCCAGCAGCGGGGTGAAGGAGACAGTGGGCGTCACGCCCGCGGCCTCCGCGAACGCCTGCTCGATCTCCGGGGTGTGCCGGTGCACACCGCCCACCTGGTACCCCGTCATGGAGCCCATCACCTCGGTGGCCAGCAGTGCGTGCGCCGGGGTCCGGCCTGCCCCCGAGGTGCCGGAGGCCGCCACGACCACGATGTCGGCGGGCTCGGCCACCCCGCTGGCCAGCAGCGGGGTCAGGGCCAGGATGATCGCGGTGGCGTAGCAGCCTGGTGCCGCGACCCGCCGGGCCGCCGCGATCTGCTCGCGGGCCCCCGGGAGCTCCGGCAGCCCGTAGACCCAGCGGCCCGCGTGCTCGGTCCGGTAGAAAGCCGTCCAGTTCCCCGGGTCGGAGAGCCGGAAGCTGGCGCTCAGGTCGATGACCGCGACGTCCGCGGGCAGGCGGGCCGCCAGCCCTGAGGACTGTTCGTGATGCAGGGCGAGGAAGACGAGGTCGGCCGAGGCGAGCCGGTCCGGATCGGTTTCCTCGAAGGCCCGGTCCGCCAGCCCGGCCAGGTGAGGATGCAGCGCGGTCACCGGGGCCCCGGCGTTGGTTCCCGCAGTGACCGGCCCCAGTTCGAGGTCGGGATGCCCGGCGATCAGGCGGAGCAGTTCACCGCCGGCGTAGCCGCTGGCCCCAGCGACCGCCACGCGGACACCCATGTGTTCTCCCGGCTCTCTGGCCAGGCGCGCAGTCCACGACGGCTGATCACGACAGGGCATCGCGACGGGGATGGCGCACCCGGCAGGGCATCCAGGGCTCGGGGTTCCGGCCCCTCTCGCAAAATTATGCGTGATCATGACTACTTATGCAAACGAGCGGGCAGGCACGAGGTGACGCGCACCGGGATGAGCTGGTGCGCACGGGCAGGCGAAGGCGGGAATGAAGCCGCGGCGACACGGGGAGCCGGCCTCGTATGCGGTCGCGGATAACGGCATGATGAGGGGCGCTGAAAGGAGACCCCATTGCGCCGTTCCCCGCTGCGGCCCGCTGGCGCGGCTTTCCCTGCCTTTCTCGCCCTGGCCGTGCTCACCGGGGGCGCACTGACGGGGTGCGGCGCGGGCGGGTCGGCTAAGCCCGCGGCCGCGACATCCACGCCGCAGCCGCCGGTGCCCGCGGCCACGGGTCACAAGTGCGGCACGGGGAAGACGGCAGCGGACGTGCCGATCCTGGTGGAGATCGGGCAGGGCCCGGTGGGGTGCCCGACAGCCATGACGATCGAGCGGGACTACGCGTCCGCGCTCGCGTCGGGCCGGGCACCCGGCAACGGCGGGGGCGGGCCGGTCTCCATCAAGGGCTGGGTGTGCGAGGGATTCGACACGCCCGAGATCCTCCGTACCGGCGACACCTCGAAGTGCTCGAAGGGGCCTTCGGTGATCCTCGCGGTGCTGGAGATGCCTTCGGGCTCCGCGTCCCCGTCAGCCTGACCGGGGGCGGCCGCCCGGGATCCCCGGCCACCACGGCGTGTCCCTGGAGACCGGCCTGGGCGGCGCGGCCCGCGGGACAACAGCCCCGATAAGCGGGGCAGCCTGCCCGGGTTGGCCACTGCCACTCCCACCGTGGCCGTCTCGGTCACCATGACCACATGGTTGCGGCCCGCGTTCTTAGCCTCGTACAGGGCCCGGTCGGCGGCCGCGAGCAGGTCAGTCAGCTGGCTGCCCGTCGTCCGCTCCCAGGTGCGGCCGAGCGCCGCCACCCCCATGGACACGGTCAGCCGGACCGGTGGAGCCGCCGGGTCGTCGCTGATGCTGATCGGCGTCTCCGCGATGTGCGCCCGCATGCGCTCGGCGATCTGGCGCGCGTCGGCCGGACTGGTCTGCGGCAGGAGCAGGGCGAACTCCTCGCCTCCGAACCTGCCGACCCGGTCATAGCTGCGCAGGAAGATCTGGAACGTGTGTGCGATAGCGCGGAGCGCCTTATCTCCGGCGAGGTGACCGTGCAGGTCGTTGACCAGCTTGAAATGATCGACATCGACCAGGACGAGCGCCAGGGGGTACGGGTACGGACCGCGCGGGCCACCTCCGAGGCGGCCTCGCGTTCCCAGGTACCCGCGTTGAGCAAGCCTGTCTTGGAATCGACCCGGGAGGCGTTGAGTAGCTGGACATGCCGCACCGACCGCTGCAGCAGGGTAACGAACGGCAGCGCGAACACGATCGTGAGAAGACTGATGGCCGAGCCCAGGGTGACCAGGACCGCCACGCACAGCTCGGCGACGTCGTTGTGGACCCGGTCGCGTTCGAACAGCATGTCCCGGATGCGCATGGTGGGATCGGCGCCCCTGATCGCGGGCAAGACCAGCAGCTGGTTGACCGACCACTGCACCACGCCGGCCCCGGCCACGGCCAGCAGCCAGACAGACACGTGAGCCCCCGGCACCAGGGCCGGGCCGGTGAGCCCCCTGACCGCAGGCGGCAGGGCATGGAAGGCGGCCGAGGCGGCTCCGTAAGACAGCCCTATCGCGGTGGCGGTGAACACCCGGCGGTACAGCCGGATCCGCCTGACCCGCAACTGGGTGAGCGCCACCCGCAGGACGGGCGCGATCAGCGCGTAGAACGGCGGGAGCAGGATGACGATAGGGAGCTCCCACACCGCGAAGATGTCCTTGCTGACCCCGGCATCCTCGCCTGCGCGCCTGGTCAGCTCGACGGTGCTCACGAGGCACAGGAGCAGCGCACCGAAGGTGATCAGGCCGCGGGCGTCGACCTCAGCCGCATTCCGGGCAGCCAGGCCGACCGCGGCGACGTAGGCCACGCCGACCGCCACGATGAACCCGACCAGCCAGCGGGGAACCTCCCACAGCGGCCAGGCCCTGACCGTCTCGACACCGACGCGCATACGTTTGCAGACGTCGGCTCGCACGCAAGCCTCCTCTGGGTGAGAACACCCGAAGTCGTAGCCGGGGGGGAGAACGCTGCCCCGTATTCTCACAGAGTTAGTGCGCCCACTGTCAACCCCCCATTACGCACCGACACCACACGTAGCGGACAGACCGGACTTTAGCTACTCAGGGTTACACAACGACTGCGGGTCCGGGTACACGCCAGCCACGGGGTCGGAAATTTCCCCCGTCCTGGAGGGCTCCTGACATGGGACCGTAATGCGTGTTATGCGTATCTGCGGTGCGGCAGCCCCAGACTTCTGGATCATGTCCGCACAGTCATCTGCAGATCCGCGCATCCACAGGAAGGAGCCGGCATGACCGCCACCACCGGCTGGACCTGAACCACCCCACCGCCCGCACCACCCACCCGCAGGAAAGGAGCCCCGGCCATGACCGCCACCACCGGCTGGACCTGAACCACCCCACCGCCCGCACCACCCACCCGCAGGAAAGGAGCCCCGGCCATGACCGCCACCACCGGCTGGACCTGAACCACCCCACCGCCCGCACCACCCACCCGCAGGAAAGGAGCCCCGGCCATGACCGCCACCACCGGCTGGACCTGAACCACCCCACCGCCCGCACCACCCACCCGCAGGAAAGGAGCCCCGGCCATGACCGCCACCACCGGCTGGACCTGAACCACAGGCTGGCACGAGTTCCTGGCCTGGTGGCGTCCGCTCAACTTGCTCGCGCAGGGAAGTTGAGACCCGTCCCAGGGAACCCGGGTGCGATTGCGACCGCCTGGCCCTAGCGGCCTACGCCCTCCGCGCCGCTGCCGGCGACAACCAGGCGGGGTACCGCCGCCCCGCCAGGGCGGTGGCGGCAGCGTGCCCCGTTTCCGCGGGCAATCCTGAATGCCCGGGCGACGGGGGCCGGAGCGCAGCCTGGGCCCGCGCTTGCACATGGTTTGATGCCACACAATTGGACAAATGAGTGCGCCGACTGCACCCTCATAGGTGAGAAGCGGCGGCGCGGAATTTTTGGGCAGGGCGGTCGGGCAGAATCTCTTTGTGCCGGTGACACGCCCGGCTGCTCACCGGCCGCGCGATCAGACTTCGTGGCGGAATGCCCCATTCAGGAATGCGCCTGGAGATTATCCGGCGGCGCGCCGCCGGATCAGTGAGCCTGCCGCTCGCCGCTGGGCAGCGCTCCTACACTCTCGGTGTCCGTGAACATCCAGACGTGGTTGCGGCCCGCGTTCTTAGCCTGGTACAGGGCCCGGTCGGCACCCGCGATCAAGTCAGTCAACTGGCTGCCTGTCGTCCTTTCCCAGTTCGCGCCCAGCGCCGCCACCCCGAGCGACACAGTAACATTGAGTGACTCGGCCCCCGGTTCATCACTGACTCTGATTGGCGTCTCTGCGATGTGAATGCGTACACGCTCAGCTATCTGACGCGCGTCGGCCGCGCTGGTCTGCGGCAGCAGCAGCGCGAACTCCTCGCCCCCGAACCGGCCTGCGAGGTCGTAGTCTCGCAAGAAGATCTTCATGGTGTGCGCAATAACCCGAAGTGCCTTATCTCCAACCAGGTGACCATGCAGGTCATTAACCAGCTTAAAGCGATCAACGTCGATCAGGATCAGCGCCAGTGGGGTACGAGTACGTACAGCACGCGCAACCTCGGAGGCTGCCTCACGTTCCCAGGTTCCCGCGTTGAGCAGGCCCGTCTTGGAGTCAACCCGGGATGCGGCCATCAGTTGGGCATGCCTCACAGAGCGCTGCAGCAGCGTGACAAACGGGAGAGCGAAAACGATCGCGAGAGGGCTGACCGCTATGGCGAGGGTGACGAGAACTGCGACGCACAATTCTGCCACGTCATTATGGACGTTCTCCCGGGCCAGCAGCAGGTCGCGCATCCGGACCCCAGGGTCGGAACCCTTGATGGCCGGCAGCAGAAGTGCGGTGTTAACCAGCCACTGCATCAGGGCGGCTGCGGCTACGGCCAGGACCCATGCGGTCGGATGGTCCAGCGGGCTGGGAACCGACTCGAACCCAGTATGGGAGAGCGCGTGAAACAGCGCCCCGCTGGCCGCATAGGACAGCCCGATGATCGCCCCGGTGAAGACGCGGCGGTGCAGAGGGATATGCCGGACCCGCCACTGGGTGAGGCCAAGCCGGATGACCGGCACCAGCATCGCGTAGCCCAGGGGCAGCAGAATTGCGATGGGAAGTTCCCAGACGCCGTAGATGTCGGCGATGAGTCCGGCGTTCTCACCAGAGCGTTTGGTCAGTTCGACGGTGGCGGCGCCGCACAGGAGCAGGGCCCCGAATATCACGATCTGACGCGGGGACAGGGTGTAGAACTGGCTGACTACCGAGAGCACCGCCAGGTAAGCCACGACTATGGCGACGATGTAGCCCGTCAGCCAGCGCGGCAGCTCCCAGAGTGGCCAGGCACGGGCAGCTGTGAGTGGCGCGTGCATTCGTTTGCACACTCCAAGCTGCATCAATGCCTCCCTGACAAGCCGGTGGTCGCGTTCATCGCACGGGGTAAGAGCATTGCCCCGTATTGTCACAGGCCCAGTATGCCCTCTGTCAACCCTCCATTACGCATCGGGGTGGTTCCTTGCCTGAGTCGTCGTTCAATGACTCTACGTTACCTGCTGAGTCAAGTCTGACACCATCGTCACCCAAAGCGGTACTTTTCACCCGATGTTGCGCTACCACACACACAGCCTGACCATGCAAAGCGCAGGAAGGAGAACCCGATGACCCACGGATGGGGCTGACCCGCACACCCGCCACCACCACCGCCACCCCAGGAAGGAGAACCCGATGACCCACGGATGGGGCTGACCCGCACACCCGCCACCACCACCGCCACCCCAGGAAGGAGAACCCGATGACCCACGGATGGGGCTGACCCGCACACCCGCCACCACATCTGCCTGGCCCGGATCGCGACTGGATCGCGCAGGAGTCGCGCAACTCGCCAGTCAGCTCGCCCGCGGGCGCGTCAACGCGACCACGATGGCTGCCACCGCGCCGATGGCACCGCCGGTGGCGATGACCAGGCTGGGCGCGAACCGTTCTGCGGCCGCCCCGGCCAGGATCATGGCCGTACCTTGTCCCAGGCTCATTCCACCCTGGACGATCCCGAACGCCTGGCTTCGCTGGGACGGGGGGGTGGCCTGCACGAACGTGGCGTTGGCAGCGACCTGATAGCAGTCGAAGATTCCGCTCGCCGTGAGGATAGCCAGAGCGGCCGGCAAGGCGGGACGCACGGCGAAGAGGACCAGCACGCCGGGCGCCAGCGGGGCTATGCGGGTCATCCACCGCAGCCGTCGCTCCGGGCCCACCAGGCGGCTGAACCCCACCGCGCCGAGGGAGGCGCCTAGCGCGGCCGCAGCCAGGATCAGGCCCGCCGCCAGGTCTCCGCCGCCGAGTGACCGGGAAAGCGGTGCCACCACGCCCTCGGGTATGTCGTAGAACGCTACGAGCCAACCGAGCAGCAAGGGCGTGCGCAGCGCCGGATTACCGAACACCAGCCGGATCCCCGCGCTGAGATCCGACAGCGCCAAAGGGCGGACCCGCGGCGTGGCGCGGGCGGAAGGCCTGGCCCGCACCAGGGCTCGAGTGATCAGGGCCGAGACGAGGAAGGTGGCCGAGTCCACCAGCAGTGAGGTCCGGACGCCGAACAATTCAACGATCGCGCCACCCGCGGCGAACCCGATGACCTGAGCGAACTGGAGGGTCGTGAGCGTGACTGCGGTGCCGAGCACGTAGAGGTCCCCGATGAGGATGTCGGGGTACAGCGCGGCGCGCGCCGCGCTGAATGGCGCGCCGATCATGGTCACCGCGCCGAAGATGCAGATCATCAGGAACAGCGGAATCCCGGGTATGGCCATGATGGCCACGAGCACCGCGCGGCTGAGGTCACTGGCGATCATCACCTGCCTGCGCGGCAGCCGGTCGGCCAGGCCAGACAGGGTCAGGCCGCCGACGAAAGCCGGCACGATGCTGACGGCAAAGGTGATAGCGGCCAGCAGCGCCGAGCCTGTGCGCTGAAAGACCAGCAGGGTGAGCGCGACCCTGGCCAGCTGATCCCCGAAGACGGACAGCACCTGGGCCGTCCACAGCGCCCGGAACTCCGAGATCTCGAAGACCTGGCGGAAGGTCGATGGGCTGTGCGGCGCAGCGACCCTGCCGGGCGGGGTCTGGTCGTCCAACGGGATCCTGGGTTCCCCGCTTGTGATCTGCTCCTCCTCCAGGCCAGCCCGCCCCCGCCGCTGCGCTGCGGCCGTCCGTCAGTTGCTGCAGGCTACCCCGGCATCCGATTACGATGCGTGGTCACCCGCGAACCTCTAGTAGGTACGTTACAGACATACGAAACTGCATCGTTGCTCTTGCCGGAAAGCGCCCGCTGGGCGTGCGCATCACCGAGGCGCACGCCCAGCTCTGCTCAGGACCAGCCGGATCCACTCAGGACGGCCTCAGGACGGCCCCTCAGGACGGACCGCGAAGTGCCGCGCCCAGCCGGGTGGCAGCCTCCTCGACGGCGGCGTCCCGCGCCGCCGTGGTCTCCTCCACCGTCAGCGTCCGGTCCGGCGCGCGGAAGCGCAGCGTGTAGGCCAGGGACTTGCGCCCCGGCCCGGCCTGCTCGCCGGTGTAGACGTCGAACAGGCGGACCTCCTCCAGAAGTCCCTGGTACTCACTGTGCTCGACGCCCTCGGCCAGCGCGGCCTCCACCTCGGCGGCGGGCACGCTCTCCGGCACGAGCAGCGCGACGTCCTGGGTGGCCACCGGATACGGCGAGATCGCCGGCGCCTCGACCGGGCCGAGCGCCGCCGCGGCCGTCTCGATCACCGACAGGTCCAGCTCCATCGCGGAGGTCCTGGGCGGCAGCCCGAACGCGGCGATGACCCGCGGGTGCAGCTCACCCGCGTACCCGGCCAGCCACTCCTGGCCTTCCTCCGCCTGGACGAACAGGGCGGCGCAGCGGCCCGGATGCCACGGCGGCGTCTGCTCGGCCCGGATCTGGAACGGGACCCGGTTGTCCCGCAGTACCTGGCGGGCCGCCTCGATGGCGTCCTGCCAGCCTGCGGGCCGCCCCTTGCCCCACCAGCCGTCCAGCTCGCGCTCGCCGGTGACCACGGCCGCGAGGTGCAGCGGCTGATCGGGCAGCGCGGCCTCCAGGGTGGCCACCTCATGCACCGTGGGCCCGCGGTCGGTGCGCAGGATGGGAGCGATGCGCGGGCCGTTGCGGTGCTGCCGGAAGACCCGCCCGGTCTCGAACAGCCCGACATCGGTGAAGCCGCGGCCAAGGTTGCGGACCAGGACCCGCAGCAGGCCGGGCAGCACCATGGTGCGCATCAGCGGCTCGTCGTCGTTCAGCGGGTTGGCGATCGCCGGGGCGCGGCGCCGGGGGTCGTCCCCGGGCAGCAGCAGCCGGTCGAAATCGGCGGCTGAGCTGAACGGCTGGCTGAGCACTTCGACGTAGCCAGACCAGGCCAGCGAGCGGCCGGTGGTGCGGCGGAGCCGCTGCCGCTCGGTGAGCCCGCGGCCCGCCGCGGCCCGCGGCGTGCGGACCGGGACGTTCTCGTAGCCTTCCAGCCGGATGACCTCTTCGGCCAGGTCCCACGGGTACCGCAGGTCTGGCCGCCAGGACGGGGGCGCGACCGCCAGCATCTGCTTGCTGCGGTCATGCTTGCCGTGGTCAGGGCGCTGGTAGCGGTTCACGCCGGTGCCCGTGGCCCGGCGGGCCGGGACCGTCCCGCTGGCCTGGTCCGGCTCCTGCGGCCGGCTGGCGGGCTCGGTCACCTCGCAGCCCACGTCGTGGAGCCGGCGCAGCACCGCGTCGCGGCCGTACACCGTGCCCGCGACCTTGTCCGGGTAATCCACGGGCATGGTGATCGTGACCGGCGGCACCTCCACCTGAGCGTGGGTGCAGCCGGGCACGGCCGTCCCGCCGCCCAGTTCGGCCAGCAGCGCCACCGCTTTGGCGGTGACCGGCGGCGGCAGCTCACGGTCCACGCCGCGCTCGAACCGGTAGGACGCCTCGCTGAACAGCCGGTGCCGGCGGCTTTCCCGGGCGATCGCCCGCGCGTCGAAGTGCGCGGCCTCGATGACCAGGTGCGTGGAACTGTCGGAGATCTCGGTGGACAGGCCGCCCATGGTGCCCGCCATCGAGATGGCCCCGGAAGAGTCCGCGATCACGACATCATCCGGGTCGAGGTCGCGCACCACGTGATCGATGGCCTCCAGCTTCTCCCCGGGCCGGGCCCGGCGGACCACGATGGGCCCGGTGAGCCGGTCGCCGTCGAACGCGTGCAGCGGCTGGCCCAGCTCGAGCATCAGGTAGTTGGTGATGTCCACGGCCAGGGACACGTTGCGCATCCCGGACCGGGCCAGCCGGACCCGCATCCGCAGCGGCGTGGGCGCGGCCGGGTTGAAGCCGCGCACCTCGCGGAGCACGAAGCGGTCGCACGCGGTGGGATCCTCGATGCTGGCCGGATGCACCTGGTCAGACACGGTGGCGACGTCGCCGGGCAGGTCAGCGTAGGCCGGGTCGGTGAACCGGACCCCGTAGGACGTGGCCAGCTCCCGGGACACTCCGCGGACCGAGAGCGCGTAGCCCCGGTCCGGGGTGACCGCGATGTCGAGCACGTGGTCGGCGAGCCCGCCGTACTGCACGAAGTCCGCGCCCAGCGGCGCGTCCGGCGGCAGCACCAGGATCCCGGAATGGTCGTCGCCGAGGCCTAGCTCAGCAGCGGAGCAGATCATCCCCTCCGAGATGTGACCGTAGGTCTTCCGGGCGCCGATCTCGAAGCCGCCGGGCAGCCGGGCCCCGGGCCGGGCCAGCGGCACCCGGTCCCCGGCCGAGAAGTTGACGGCCCCGCAGATGACCCCGCGTGGCTCGCCGCTCCCGGTGCTGACCTGGCAGTACCTGACCGGCTTCTTGAACCCGGTGAGTTCCTCGATCGCGGTGACCTCGGCGACCACGACCCCCTCGATGTCGTGGCCCACCTGGTCGGCCGACTCGACTTCCAGGCCCGCCGCGGTGAGGCGGCGGGCCACCTCCGCCGGATCGGTGCCCGGCTCTAGGCCGGCCACCTCCAGCATCCAGTTCAGTGAGATGCGCATCAGGCCTCCACCCCGAATGCCCGGCTGAACCGGACGTCTCCCTCGAGGGTGTCCCTGATGTCGGTCAGCCCGTGCCGGACCATCAGGGCCCGCTCGATGCCGAGGCCGAACGCGAAGCCGCTGTAGCGGTCGGGGTCGATGCCGCAGGCCATGAGAACCCGGGGATTCACCATGCCGCAGCCGGCCAGCTCGATCCAGCCCTGGGACCGGCACACCCGGCAGGGCTGGCCGCCGGGCCTGGTCGAGGCGCCCCGGCAGACATGGCATTCCATCGACACGTCGGCGGACGGCTCGGTGAACGGGAAGTAGTCCGGCCGAAGCCTGGTGCGCAGCCCCTCACCGAACAAGGCGTCCACGAAGGCCCGGATGGCGCCACGCAGGTCCGCCATGGTCAGGCCCTCGTCGACGGCCAGGCACTCGATCTGGTGGAACACGGGGCTGTGCGTGGCGTCGAGGGCGTCACTGCGGTAGCAGCGGCCCGGGCTGACCACGTACAGCGGCAGCGGCCGGGTGAGCATCGCCCGGATCTGCACCGGCGAGGTGTGCGTGCGGAGCACCATGCCCGAGTGCTCGCTGCCGTCCGGCCCGGCCACGAACAGCGTGTCCTGCATATCCCGGGCCGGATGGTCGGGCGGGAAGTTGAGCGCGTCGAAGTTGTACCACTCGGCTTCGATCTCGGGGCCTTCGGCGACCTCGTAACCCATGGACACGAAGACGTCGGACAGCCGCTCGCTGACCGTGGTGACCGGGTGCCTGGCCCCCTGGGGCTGGTGGTCCCAGGGCAGCGTGACATCGACGGCCTCCTCGATCAGGACGCGCTGATCACGTTCTTCCTCGAGGACCTGCTGCCGGCTCGCGAGCGCCTCGCTGACCTCGCGCATCGTGGTCCCGACCCGCTTGCCGGCCTCGGCGCGCGCCTCCGGGGGGAGCGCGCCGATCTCGGCGTTGGCCAGGCGCAGCGGCGACCGGTCCCCGGCGTGCGCCAGCCGGGCGGCCTTGAGCTCGTCCAGTGAGCCCGCCGCGGCGACGGCGGCCAGCGCCTCGTCCCGCATGCGGGTTACCTCCCCGGGAGACAGGCTCGCCACCTCCACGGGGTCGTACTGCTTATTCGGTGCGGACATCGTCCTGCTTCCTGCGGCCGGATGGGAAAAGGGGAAGTCTGTGCGGGCTGCGGCCCGTGATCATGCCGGGCGGCTGGGACGCGGCCGCTGCCGGTGCCTGGGCTCCTGCCCTGCGGGGCCCGCCGGGGCGAGTCGCGGAGCAACGGCGCGGGCCGCCCAGGCCGCTGCCCGGGTACACGCCCCGGGCCGCGGTGCTCCGCCCCCCGCCTACCCGAAGTCGGGCAGCCCGGCGGGCATGGTAAATCGGAATTCGGCGCCGCCACCGGGCGCACGCTGCACGGTGATCGTCCCCCCATGCGCTTCGACCAGGCCCTTCACGATGTACAGGCCGAGCCCGGCACCGCCACGGCGCTTGGCGCGCCAGAACTGCCGGAAGATGCGCGGTACCATCTCCGGCGGTACCCCGTCACCCTCATCGCGGACTGAGACCGCCACCGTTGGTGCGCCGGCAGACCCATAAGCTGCAGCGGAACCATTGACCGCGCCGGTGCCACCCGGACGGCTCAACGCCCGGGCAGGAAGGTCGTCCACCGGCTGTATCACAATCGTCACGGTACCAGCCCCATGCCGGACCGCGTTCTCCACCAGGTTGCCGAGGATCTGGTCGACCTTGTCCGCGTCCAGCCAGGTCTCGGGCAGCTCCTCGGGGACCACGATCCGGAACCGGTCCGGCGGGTCGCCGGCGGCGGCCCGGCCCGCGACGATCTTCTCTGCCCGCTGCGGGATGTCCACCAGCTGGCGGTGGACCTCGATCCGGCCGGCCTCGATCCGGGACACGTCCAGCAGCTCAGTGATGAGCCGGGTCACCCGGTCAGCGTCGGCATTGACGGTCTCCAGCATCACGCGCTTCTGGTCGTCGGTGAAGCGGGTCCACTTGGCCAGCAGCGTGGCGGTAAAGCCTTTCACGCTGGTCAGCGGGGATCGCAATTCGTGGGCGACGGTGGAGACCAGGTCCGCGCGGCTGCGCTCCAGGCGTATCCGCTGCTGCGTGCCGCGCAGGCTGATCGTGATGCGCTGGACGTCACCCGGCTTGACCGGCCCGGGCCAGTCCTGCCCGGCTGCCGCGGTGCAGCGGGGGACCCGCACGTACCCCATGGTGACCAGGAACTCGCTGCCGTCCGGCAGGTAGAGCGGCAGTTCCGGATGCCGGGTACGGGTGGACAGCCCGCGGTAGGGGTCGGCGCAGGCCCACCAGCCGCGCCCCTCCGCGTCGCGCAGCGGGAGCACCTGCCGGACATCCCGGCCCAGAGCGTTGAGCGTCGCGATACCGGTGAGCCGGGAGGCCGCCTTGTTGAACACCACGATCCGGCCCACGTGATCGGCCACCACGAGCCCGTCGGGCAGGTCATCCGCGCAGACCAGGCCGCCTGAGGCCACCACCTGGCCGGCGGGCACGCTCGTCAGGGCGCTCAGCGCCGAGTCGGGCCTGGACCTGTCCACTAGACCGCCGCCTCCGTCCGGCTGCTGAGCTGAAGTTCCCCTGAATGACGCAACGTGATCAGACTCTAGCGCCTGCGCCACGGCAAACGGCAGCCCCCCGGGCCGCCCGTTCGGGGGACGTCATAGCTCCGTCAGGTTTCCGCCGGGACGCGCCGCGGGCACCGGCCGCACCTGCGCACGCGCCGAGCCGTAGAGGCACACCGCCGCCGCGGCGGCCAGGTTCAGGCTCTCCGCCCGCCCGTAGATGGGGACGGCGACCGTCTCGTCGGCCAGGTGCAGGACATCGGCGGGCAGTCCCCAGGCCTCGTTGCCGAACAGCCACGCGGTGGGCTCGCCGAGCTGCCCGGCCGCCTGCAGGTCGTCCAGCGTGGTGGCGGCGCCGCCGTCGGCGGCAAGTATCCGCAGGCCGCCCTCGCGGAGGGCACGCACCGCGTCCTCCACCGGTGCAGCCGTCACCACCGGCAGATGGAACAGGCTCCCCGCGGAGGCGCGGACGGCCTTGCTGTTGTACGGATCCACCGAGGACCCGGCGAAGATGACCCCGCCCGCACCGGCCGCGTCGGCGGTGCGCAGGACGGTGCCCGCGTTACCGGGGTCCCGGACATTGGCCAGGACGACCGCCAGCCGGGGGGCCTGGGCGGTGACCTGGGCCAGGGGCACGTCCACGAACCTGCACACGGCCAGCACCCCCTGCGGGGTGATGGTCTGGGCCAGCTCGGTCATGACCTCGCCGCTGACCGCATGCACCTCTGCGCCCTGCCCGGCGGCGAGCCGGATGAGTTCGGCATAGCGGGACTGCGCGGCGGACGTCACGAACAGCTGCGTCACCACGCCGCCGCTGGCCAGCGCCTCGCTTACCGCCTGCGGCCCCTCAGCCAGGAACGACCTGGCCCGCTGCCGGAGCGCCCGCTTGGTGAGCTGGCGGGCCGCCTTGACTCGCGGTGAGCGGACGCTGGTGAGCTCGGCGCCGGCGGGCAGCATCAGGCGGCCCTGATGCAGGCCGCCCCGGCACAGGCCCCGGCCCAGGCCACGAGGGCGTCAGGCCGCCGCGGTGCCGGCCGAGCCTGCGTCCGGCCCGGCCTCGGCCAGCGCGGCCTTGGCCACCTCGACCAGCGCGGAAAACGCCGCCGGGTCACTGACCGCGAGCTCGGCGAGCATCCGGCGGTCTACTTCCACCTCGGCGAGCCGGAGCCCCTGGACGAAGCGGTTATAGGTGATGCCATCCGCGCGGGCCGCGGCGTTGATCCGCTGAATCCACAGCCGGCGGAAATTGCCCTTCCGGTCCTTGCGGTCCCGGTAGGCGTACGTCATCGAGTGGAGAACCTGCTCCTTGGCCTTGCGGTACAGCCGTGACCGCTGGCCACGGTAGCCGCTCGCCCGCTCAAGGACGACCCTGCGCTTCTTGTGGGCGTTGACTGCCCGCTTCACGCGTGCCATTTCATATCTCCCTGGAGGCGGGCCGGGCTACTTTCCCAGCAACTTCTTGATCTTCTTAGCGTCTGACGGCGCGACCACCTGGTCCTTGCCCAGCCGCCGGGTCCGCTTGCTTGCCTTGTGCTCGAGCAGGTGGTTCATATTGGCGCGGCGCCGCATCACTTTGCCGCCCCCGGTGATCTTGAACCGCCGCGCGGCACCGCTGTGCGTCTTCATCTTCGGCATGGTGGCCGTCGTCTCCATCTTCATGTGTGCCTGAGGCACGCTTGTCGTCCGCGGCTGGGCACGCCATTATGCGGCCGTGCCCGTGCCGCTCAACGCTAGGCGAGTTCCGCGGGTGCCCTGGATCAGGCTCCTGCCTGGTCCGCGCCGCTGTCGCCGGCCGGCGGGCCGGCCGGGCGAGCCTGCGAGGCTGGGGCGGCGGCGGGGCGGCGCTGCCGTGGCACCGGACGGGCTGCTGCCGCCTCTGCCTCGGCCTCGGCCTCCCGCGACGAGCGCTCCGCCTTGGACTCGCTCTTCTTCCGGTGCGGGCCGATCACCATGATCATGTTGCGGCCGTCCTGCTTGGGCTGGGCTTCCACGAAGCCGAGCTCCTCTACATCGCCGGCCAGGCGCTGCAGCAGCCGGAACCCGAGTTCCGGCCGGGACTGCTCACGCCCCCTGAACATGATCGTGACCTTGACCTTGTCACCCTGCTTCAGGAACCGCTCAACGTGGCCCTTCTTGGTCCCGTAGTCGTGCGGGTCGATCTTCGGCCGGAGCTTGATCTCCTTGATGACCGTCTGCGCCTGATTCTTGCGCGATTCCCTGGCCTTGAGCGCGGACTCGTACTTGAACTTGCCGTAGTCCATCAGCTTGCAGACCGGCGGGCGGGCCGTGGGCGCGACTTCCACCAAGTCGAGGTCCGCTTCCTGGGCCAGCCGGAGCGCGTCGTTCAGTGCAACGATCCCGACCTGCTCGCCGTTAGGGCCGACGAGCCGCACTTCGGGTACGCGGATCCGATCGTTGATACGGGGTTCGGCGCTGATGAGACCTCCTTGGGTCTAGTCCACCGCCTGGGCCCGATGCCCGGGCGGGTGCGCTGCGACCATCCGGCGGGGCTTCCGGCTCGCGGCGGATCCGCCGCCACAATAGAAAAGGCTCCGCACCAGTGCGTGCGGAGCCCACCAAAGCCACACCACCGGGCGAGAACGCAGTCCTCGTCAGGGACGCAGCGAACCGGGCTGGCAGCGGTCCAAGTCCGGCAACGGGATCGGGTCGCTCGCCCGGCCTGGCTGGCCGGCCCGGGGCCGGCAGCCTTACCCGCCAGCCTGTGGCCGGCCAGGTGGGAGGTGGTCCTCCGCTTACACGCCCGGCACGCAGGTGCCAGGCTGGTCGTCTGGTAAGAGTAACAGCAATTCAGGCCCGCTGGGTATTCCTGGCCGCGCGGAGCGTAAGCGCCCTTTCCCTGGCCCCGCAGGGGTTCCCGGGCCCTGGTGGGCAGCCGGCCCCGCCTGCCGGCCCGCCTTGAGGGCTGCGAGCCCGGCGGCCCGCATCACCTCGAGCGGCGCGGGTTTCCCCGTCATCAGCTCGAACTGCCGGGCGGCCTGGTGCAGCAGCAGCGCGAACCCGCCCGCCACGGCCGCCCCGGACCGCTCGGCGGCCACGGCCAGCGGGGTCGGCCACGGGTGGTACACCACGTCGAGGACGCAGCGCGGGCGCAGCACACCGGCCCCGATCCGTTGGGAATAAAGATCCGCAGCCCCGGCCGGCGTGGTCGCGATCAGCAAACCGGGAGCGAGCACTCCCGGGTCGTCAAAGGAGACAAGCCGGATGCTCATGCCGAGCCGCTCCGCAGCGGCCCGCAGGGTGCCGGCCCGCCCCGGGTCGCGGACAGCCACGGCTGCCTCAGCGACACCGAGCCCGCGCACCGCGGCCAGCGCGGAGCAGGCCGTCGCCCCCGCGCCCAGGATGAGTGCCGCGGGATCACCGCCACGGGCCAGCCGGGCCAGGGATCCGGGGCGGCCGTCCTCCTGGGCCTGGCAGGCTCTCGGTGAGCGCGGCGATCATGCCCGGGACGTCGGTGTTGTGCCCGTGGCGCCGCCCGCTGTCGAAGATCACGGTGTTGGCCGCGCCCACCTCGGCCACCAGCGGTTCTGCCTCATCGAGCAGGGGCAGGACGGCGCGCTTGAGCGGCATGGTCAGGGACAGCCCGGCCCAGTCCGGCCCGCAGCGCCCGATCAGCCCGGGCAGGCGGGCCTCGTCGCAGTCAATCGCCTCGTAGGCCCACCCGGTCAGGCCGAGGGCCTGGTACCCCGCGCGGTGCAGGACCGGCGACAGCGAGTGAGCGATCGGAGAGCCAAGAACGGCGGCTTTCATGATCCTGGCGCTCAGCCCGAGCCCGTGCGTGAACCCGTGCCCCCGCCGGTGCTCCCGTACTTGGCCACCGCGTTGTTGAAGGCCGTGGCCGAGCTGAAGAACAGGGTCTGGCCCGTCCTGGAGTTGATGGTCAGGAAGAACAGGAAGTTGCCGCGGGCCGGGTTCAGCGCGGCGTGGATCGCGGTGTTCCCGGGGTTGTCGATCGGCCCGGGCGGCAGGCCGGTGTGCAGGTAGGTGTTGTACGGCGACGCGAAGTTGAGGTCGAAACCGCTCTTGTGCGCCAGCGACATCGCGTACAGGACCGTGGTGTCGAGTTCCAGCTTGATCTTCGGGTTCGCGTTGAGCCGGTTGTAGATGACCTCGGCGATCTTGGGGAAGTCCGCGGGGCGCTTGCCCTCGGCCTCGATGAGGCTCGCCACGGTGATGACCGCGGCCTGCGTCTCCTGGGCCCGGGCCGCGGCGGCCTGCAGCCCGATACTCTGCGCGTTCTGGTTGAACTTGGTGACCATCTGCCTGAGCACGGCGGCCGGCGAGGTGTGCGGCTGGATGTCGTAGGTCGCCGGGAACAGGTACCCCTCGGGCTTGCCGTTCGCGAAAGCCGGCAGGCCGAGGCCGGCGGGATGTGCGAGGGCCTGCTGGTACCCCTTGAGGTTCCCGGTCTGCTTGCCCAGCAGCGCGATGATCTGCGCGGTCCGGAAGCCCTCCGGGATCGTGATCCTGGTCTGCAGCCGTGAGGAGGGCTTGAGCAGCAGGGCCAGGGCCAGGGAGGCCTTCATGTGCGCGTGCACCCGGTAGTAGCCCGGCTCGAGCGCGTTGCCCTGCGGGCTGGCCTTGGCCGCGTTGGAGAACGCCCGCGCGCTGGCCACGACGTCCTTGCTGGCCAGGGTGGCCCCGACCGCGCTGGCGCTCTGGCCCGGCTGGATCTGCACGACGACGGTGCCGGTGCCCGGGCCGGGGAAGTCTGGCGGGTTGATGTACTCGCGGTAGTAGTGGTACCCCACTCCCCCGACGATCGCGACGAACACGACGAACACCGTCAGCAGCACCAGCAGGACGGTCCGGCCGCGCCTGCGGCGCTTGCGGGCCGGGCCGGCGGGCCCTCCGCCGCCCCCGCGCCGGGAGCCCTCGTCCAGCCCGGGCAGCAGGCCGTCATCCGGGCTGTCCTCGGCCCAGGCGTGCGGCTCGCCGTCGCCCGGATACCAGCTCCCGGAGGGAGCGTAGTCCCGGGGGTCCTGCCCCTGATCCGGGGCCATGTCCAGGTCACGTGGGTCGTCCACGTAGCCCTCATACCCCGGATGACCCCGGCCGGAATCCGGCGCGGCGCCCCGGCGGCGGCGGCCCCGGCCGCGGTGACCCGCGTAGTCCGCCGGTTCGTCCTGGTCAGGCAGGTAGGCAGCGGGATTGTCCGGGTAGCCAGCCCCGCTCCCGGGATAGCCAGTCCCATCGTCCGGGTAACCGTCCGGGTCTTCCGGGTACGGGCCCGGGACAGGCCTGCTCCCGGCAGGCGGCGCCGCGTGGCGGGACTGACGGCGGGGCTGGTCCCGGTCACGCCCGGGCCGTGACCGGGGGGGCGCCGCGGGCAGCGGGCCAGACGGCGGCTCCCCCCAGAGGTAGTCCGATTCCGGCAGCGGCGGGAGCGGGCCGGAGGGGTGCCCGGATCCAGGCAGCGGGCCCGGGGGCAGCGGCGGGAGTTCCCCCGCCTGCAGGTCGTCGAAGCCTCCCCGCGCCGCGCCGCGCCGGTCCCCGGGCGGGTCGCCGTGCTCCGCCCAGTCCGGGCCGGGCCCGGGGGGGTCCACCCAGCCGGCCGGACCGGCCGTTTCCGAATCCCACGACGCCCGTTCCCAGGACGGGGGCTCCCAGGACTGCGGGGCCCAGCGGTCAGGAGCCATGGGCTCCGGCCCGGGCTGGCCGCCAGCCCAGCCGCGTGCGTCAGGGCGCCGTGCGTCAGAGCGCCGGGCATCCAGGCCCAGGGGGTCGGGCCCCCAGTCGAAGGCCTCACCGCGGCCGCCCGGGTCCCGCGGGTGGGACGCCGGGGGGAAGCCGGAGGGGCCAGCCGGAAAGTCACCGGTGTCGGCGGTCGCGATGGGATTGCGTCCCCAGTCGCTGCGCGCCTGGCCGTAATCCCCGGGGCCATAGGGCTCATCGGCGTCCGGTGGCGGGTAATCCCCTGGCTCCCACTGGTCGTCCCGCTCGCCCTGAGTGCCCCGCCGCCCGTGGCGGCTCACTCTTCCGTCCCGTGGCGGGGCGGAACGATCTCGCCGGGAGGCCGGCCGCCCGCACGCTCCGCGTCCAGGACCCCCTGCAGGAGCACGGCGGCGGCGGCCTGGTCCACGACCTGCCGCCGGGCCCGGCCGCCCTTGCCGCCCTGGCGCAGCGCGCCGTGGGCCAGCGTGGTGGTGAACCGCTCGTCCACGAGCCGGACCGGGATCGGCACCAGCCGGCCGGCCAGGGTGTCCGCGAACGACCGGGCGGCGGCGGCCGCGGCGCCCTCACGCCCGGACAGGCTGGTCGGCAGGCCCACGATCACCTCGACCGCCTCATGCTCAAGCGCGAGGCGGACCAGGCGGTCCAGGTCGCCCCGGCCGCGCGGGACGGTGTCCAGGGGGGTGGCGAGCAGGCCATCCGGATCGCTGCGGGCCACGCCGATCCGGACTGAGCCAGGGTCAATGCCGAGCCGCACACCAGTCCTCAACCGGGAGCTCCGCAGCCCTGCGGTCTCGTTCGCGCAACGGGTTGGCTGCAGCACGGTTTAACCGTACGCCACCGGATCACGTCATGTCCCTGACAACCGCACGAACCGCATCAAATGCCTCGGCGATCACCTGGCCGGCCCGGTCGCCCTGCGGCGCGCCACCGCCCTGGGCGATGTCATCACGGCCGCCGCCGCCCCCGCCGAGCGCCTGGGCGGCGCTGCGGACCAGCGTCCCGGCGGCCACGCCCAGCGCCCGGGCGGGCTCGTTGACCGCGACCACGACTGCGGGCCGGTCCGCCGGGACACCCGCGATCACCACGACCGCGGGCCGCTGCTGCGGGAGCCGGCCGCGGATATCCAGGGCGAGCTTGCGGATATCGTCCGCCGTGGTGCCGTCCGGGACCTGGTGCGCGACGAGCGCCACGGGCCCGGCATCCTCGGCGTGCCCGGCCAGCTCGGCCGCGGCGCCCAGGACCTGGGCGCTGCGCAGCCGGTCCAGGTCACGCTCGGCCTCCCGGAGCCGGGTGACCAGCGAGGCGACCCGGTCCGGCAGTTCCTCCCGCCGGGTCTTGAGCTGCTCAGTCAGCTGGCTGACCAGGACGCTCTCCCGGGCCAGGTAGCGGAAGGCATCGGTGCCGACCAGGGCCTCGACCCGGCGCACACCGGATCCGATGGACGCCTCACCGAGGATCTTGATCAGCCCGAGCTGCCCGGAGTGGGCCACGTGGGTGCCGCCGCACAGTTCCCGGGAGTAGCTGCCGACCTCGACCACGCGGACCTCGTCGCCGTACTTCTCCCCGAACAGGCCGATGGCCCCCATGGACCGTGCCTCGTCGATGGGGGTGACGAAGGCCCGGACTTCGAGGTCGTCGATGAGGACCTGGTTGACCTCGTCCTCCACGTCGCGGAGCACGGACTGCGGGACGGCCCCGCCGGCCGTGAAGTCGAACCGCAGCCGGCCGGGGGCGTTCTCCGAGCCGGCCTGGGCAGCGGAATCCCCGAGGGCCCCGCGGATCGCGCGGTGCACCATGTGCGTCGCGGTGTGCGAGCGGGAGATCGCCCGGCGGCGGCCGGTCTCGACGATGGCCTCGGCCAGCGCGCCGACCACGACCTCCCCGGAGGTAATGACCCCCCGGTGCACGATGAGCCCGGGCACGGGCGCCTGCACGTCGCGGACCTCCACCTCGCCGCCGGCCGCGCCGGGGGCGCTGGCCACCCGGATCACCCCGGTGTCCGCGAGCTGGCCGCCGCCCTCGGCGTAGAACGGGGTCCGGTCCAGGATGACCTCGACCTCGGTGCCCGCGCCGGCCGCGGGTACGCTCACGCCGCCGGCCAGCAGCCCGGCCACCGTGGCCTCGCCGCTGATCTCGTCGTACCCGGTGAACTGGACCGGGCCCGACCTGGCCAGCAGGCTGGCGAACACGGAGATGTCCGCGTTGCCGGTCTTCTTCTCCAGCGAGTCCTGCTTGGCCCGCTGGCGCTGCTCGGCCATGAGCCGCCGGAACCCCTCCTCGTCGACGGTGAGCCCCTGCTCGCTGGCCATTTCCAGGGTGAGGTCGATCGGGAAGCCGTAGGTGTCGTGCAGCTGGAAGGCCTGCTGGCCGGACAGCGACGTGGTGCCGTGCCGCTTGGTCTCGCCCACCGCGGCATCGAAGATCGCCGAGCCGGTCCGCAGCGTGGACAGGAACGTTGACTCCTCGGCGTCGATCACGCCGAGGATCCGCGGCGCCTCGATGCGCAGCTCGGGGAACTGGTCGGCCATCGCGCTGATCGCAGTGTCGCCCAGCTCGTGCAGGTAGCGGCCGTCGCTGCCGCCGCCACGCTGGCCGCCGGCCAGCAGCCTCAGGTTGTAGATGCTGCGGCGCAGGATCCGGCGCAGCACGTAGCCGCGTCCCTCGTTGCTCGGCAGCACCCCGTCGGCCACCAGCATCACCGCGGTGCGCACGTGGTCGGCGACCACCCGCAGGGCCACGTCCACGCGGTGGTCGCGGGCGTACTTCTGCTCGGTCAGCTCCGCGGCCCGGTCGAGGATCTTCCACAACGTATCGATCTCGTAAATGTTGTCGACGCCCTGCAGGATGGCCGCCATCCGCTCCAGGCCCATGCCGGTGTCGATGTTGCGGGAGGGCAGCTCGCCCAGGATGGGCCAGCCCTCCTTGCCCGCTCCCTCGCCGCGCAGGAACTGCATGAAGACGAGGTTCCACACCTCCAGGTAGCGGTCCTCGTCGGCCACCGGGCCGCCGTCCCGGCCATAGTCGGGGCCCCGGTCGTAGTAGATCTCCGAGCAGGGACCGCAGGGGCCGGGCACGCCCATGGACCAGAAGTTATCCGCCATCCCCCGGCGCTGGATGCGGCTTTCCGGCACGCCGACCATGTCCCGCCAGATCCGGAACGCCTCATCGTCGTCGTGGTAGACGGTGGCCCACAGCCGGTCCTCGGGGAACCCGAAGCCGCCGTCACGCTCCGGCGTCGTGAGCAGCTCCCAGGCGAACGGGATGGCCTGCTCCTTGAAGTAGTCGCCGAAGGAGAAGTTGCCCAGCATCTGGAAGAAGGTGCCGTGCCGGGTGGTCTTGCCGACCTCTTCGATGTCCGGCGTGCGCACGCACTTCTGGGCGCTGGTGGCCCGCGTGAAGGGCGGACTGGCCTGGCCGAGGAAGTACGGCTTGAACGGCTGCATGCCGGCGTTCACGAGGAGCAGCGTGGGATCCTCGGCGATCAGCGACGCCGACGGGACCACGGTGTGCCCGCGCTCGGAGAAATAGGTAAGGAAACGGCGCGCGATCTCTGCCGACTCCATCAGCGGCCATCCTCTTCATGGTCGGTGCGCCCTTCGAGGGCGGGACGTGGCGCCTGGATCTGGCGCTGGCGGTAGATGTCCATGCCCTCACGTACATCCCCGGCGAACCGGGCCAGCTCCCGGGCCCGTGGGGCCGGCATGATGGCCCGCGCCACCGCGGTCATCCGGCGGTACCCGGAGATCCCGAGCGCCGCACCGAGGGTCAGCCAGAACAGCCTGCGGATCATGACCGGACCCCCGAGCCTCCTGAGGGGGGTACCTGGCCGGCCGGCAGCTGCCGACGGGCCCCAGCGGCCGCGGCGCGCAGTTCCGCGGCGTGCCGCACGCCGTACACGAAGGCCGAGACGCGGGCGAGCCTGGTCCCGGACGTGGCCGCGGCCAGCCTGGCCAGCGGGGCCAGGGCGGTCACCCGCCCGGTGAGCTCCGCCATGCCCGCGGCGACCTGGTCCATGCTCGCGGTGATCTCATCGGTCCGGTCCAGCTGCCCCGCGGTGGCGTCGATCGTGGCGTGCGCCCGCGCGATCACCGTGTCGCTGCTCTCCCGCAGCCCGGACACGGTCGCGGACGTCTGGGTGATCAGCCTGGCCAGCTTGATCAGCACGTACACCGTGGCGATCACCAGGACCGCCCAGCACGCGGCGGCGATGATGACCGCCACCCATACCGCGTTCAGCATGCCTGCTCCCTCATCTGCCTGACCTTATCTCGCAGGCGGCCTTGCCATCCCGCGACCGCGCAGGCCCGGGCAGGGCGGGTCAGGAACCGTCCCGGCCAGTGCCATCTGGGCTGTGCTGGTCCGGGCCGGCATCGCGGCCCAGGATCCCCTTGATCCGCTGCGAGCGCTCGGCGTAGCGCGCTTCCGCGCCGTGCCGTGACGGCTCATAGTAGGTGCGGCCGGCCAGCGAGTCCGGCGCGTACTGCTGGGCGACCACGCCCTCGGCGTAGTCGTGCGGGTACGCGTACCCCTGGCCGTGCCCGAGCCGCGTCGCCCCCGGGTAGTGGGCGTCCCGCAGGTGCGCGGGCACCGGCCCGGCCAGCCCGGCGCGGACGTCCGCGGAGGCCGCGCCGATCGCCTTGATCACGGAATTGGATTTGGGGGCCAGTGCCAGGTGGATGGTGGCCTGGGTCAGGTTGATCCGGGCCTCGGGCAGGCCGACGAACTCGACGGCCTGGGCCGCGGCGACCGCCACGCCCAGCGCGGACGGGTCGGCCATCCCGACATCCTCGCTGGCGTGCACGATCAGCCGCCGGGCGATGAACCGCGGGTCCTCCCCGGCCTCGATCATCCGCGCCAGGTAGTGCACCGCGGCGTCCGCGTCACTGCCCCGGATGCTCTTGATGAACGCGCTGATCACGTCGTAGTGCTGATCACCGGCCCGGTCGTAGCGGACCGCGGCGCGGTTGACCGCGCGCTCCAGGACGGCGATGTCGATGGTGGCGCCGCGGCGCAGCCCGAGCGCGGCCGACTCCAGGTAGGTCAGCGCCCGCCGGGCGTCCCCGCTGGACAGCCTGATCAGGTGGTCCAGCGCCTTGCCGTCGAGGCTGACCGCTCCGGCCAGGCCCCGCTCGTCGGCCAGCGCGCGGCTGATCACCTCACGCATGTCGTCGTCGCTGAGCGGCTCCAGGGTGAGCAGCAGGGACCGGGACAGCAGCGGCCCGACCACCGAGAACGACGGGTTCTCGGTAGTGGCCCCGATGAACGAGACCCAGCGGTTCTCCACGGCGGGCAGCAGGGCGTCCTGCTGGGCCTTGTTGAAGCGGTGCACCTCGTCGATGAACAGCACCGTCTGGGTGCCGGTCAGGCCGAGTTCCCGGCGGGCGGACTCGATCGCCGCGCGCACGTCCTTCACGCCCGCGGTGACCGCGGACAGCTCGGTGAAGCGCCGGCTGGTGACGTGGCTGATGACGTGGGCCAGGGTGGTCTTGCCGGTGCCCGGCGGCCCCCACAGCACCACGGACATGCCGGCGTCGTTCTCGGCCAGCTTGCGCAGCGGGGTTCCCTCGCCGGTCAGGTGCCGCTGGCCGACTACCTCATCCAGGGTGCGCGGGCGCATCCGCACCGCGAGTGGTGCGGCCGCCCGCGCCGCCTCTTCCCCGGCCGCGTCGAAGAGGCTGTCCGCCTGACCGCCGTCAGCGGTGCCTGCCCTTACCACACTCCGACATTATCCGCCTGCACCGCATGACCCGGCATCAGCACCGGGCGGGCGGCTCGAGCTGGACCCGGGCGCCGGCGCCGCCGGAACCCGGCGGTGCCGTCGCCCGGTTCCGGGGCGGCCGCCGTCAGGTTCCGGCGCTGCCCTCGTCCGGCGGCGCGACCACGTCGATGCCGGCCTCCCGCCGCTGCCCGGGCGTGATCGGCGTGGGCGCACCGGTGAGCGGGTCGGACCCGGACGCCGCTTTGGGGAAGGCGATCACGTCACGGATCGTGTCCCGCTTGGCCAGCAGCATGATCAGGCGGTCCCACCCGAACGCGATGCCGCCGTGCGGGGGTGGCCCGTAGTGCAGCGCGTCGAGCAGGAAGCCGAACTGCGACTTGGCCTCCTCCCGGGACAGCCCGATGACGTCGAACACCTTCTGCTGCATGGCGGGCCGGTGGATACGGATCGATCCGCCGCCGATCTCGTTGCCGTTGCAGACCAGGTCGTAGGCGTCGGCCAGTGCGCCGCCCGGCTCGTCGGCGAACTTGTCCGCCCATTCCGGCAGGGGCGCGGTGAACGGGTGATGCACCGCGGTCCAGCCGCCCGCCCCGTCTTCCTCGAACATCGGCGCGTCCACCACCCAGGTGAACGCCCACGCGTCGGGGTCGATGAGGCCCAGCCGGTGGCCGATCTCCAGCCGCGCGGCACCGAGCAGCGAGCGGGCCTGCTGGGCCGGGCCGGCCGCGAAGAAAACCGCGTCGCCAGGCCCGGCTCCCACCACGGCAGGCAGCCCGGCCCGGTCCTCGGCCGACAGGTGCCGGGCCACGGGGCCGGAGTCGGAGACCTGCCCCTCGGCGTCGATCAGCACGTACGCCAGCCCCCGGGCGCCCCGGGCCTTGGCCCATTCCTGCCAGTTGTCCAGCTCGCGGCGGGACTGCCCGGCGCCGCCGGGCATGACCACCGCCCCCACGTGGGGAGCCTGGAAGACCCGGAACGAGGTCTGCGCGAAGTACCCGGTCAGGTTGACCAGCTCGCAGCCGAAGCGCAGGTCGGGCTTGTCGGAGCCGAACCGGGCCATGGCGTCCGCATAGGTCATCTGCGGGATGGGCCGGGGCAGCTCGTACCCGGCGACCTCGGCCCACAGCCGGGCGACCAGGTCCTCGGCGACCTCCACCACGTCCTCCCGGGTGATGAAGCTCATCTCGATGTCCACCTGGGTGAACTCGGGCTGCCGGTCGGCACGGAAGTCCTCGTCCCGGAAACAGCGGGCCAGCTGCCAGTACCGCTCGAATCCGCCGACCATCAGGAGCTGCTTGAACAGCTGGGGCGACTGGGGCAGCGCGTACCAGTAACCGGGCTTCAGCCGCACCGGCACCACGAAGTCCCTGGCCCCCTCGGGCGTGGACCTGGTCAGGTCGGGCGTCTCCACGTACACGAAGCGGTGGCTGCGCAGCACGTCGGTGACCAGGTAGGTGGCCTCCGAGCGCACCCGCAGCGCGGTGGCGGTCTCGGTGCGCCTCATGTCCAGGTAGCGGTAGCGGAGCCGGGTCTCCTCGTTGAGCTCGCCCGTCCCGTCGATGGGGAACGGCAGCGGCTCCGCCTCGCCGAGGATCTCCAGGTCGTCCGCGGCCACCTCGATCCCGCCGGTGGGCAGCTCCGGGTTCTCGTTGCCCGGCGGCCTGCGGCGTACCTGGCCGGTGACCTTCACGCAGAACTCGGCCCGCAGCGCGTGCGCGGGCCCGTCCTCGCCTTCGCCCCGGAACACGACCTGGACGACGCCGCTGGCGTCGCGCAGGTCGATGAAGGTGACGCCACCGTGGTCCCGGCGGCGGGCCACCCAGCCCGCCAGCGCCACCGTCTGGCCGTCCTGCTCGGCGCGCAGCGTGCCCGCCTCGTGGGTTCGGATCATTTCCTGGTCAGCCTCTCCATGACAGCTAGAGCCCCGTAGATCGTTGCGCCCAGCCCGGCCCGGTACCCCGCTCCAGGGCGAGCAGGAACTGGTTGCTGGACCGCTCGACGCCGATGGTCGTCTGCGGCCCGTGGCCGGGCAGCACCCGCGTCTCGTCCGGCAGCGTCAGGCAGACCCGGGCCAGGCTGTCCATCATGACGGCGGTATCGCCACCGGGCAGGTCGGTACGCCCGATCGACCCCGCGAACAGCAGGTCTCCGGAGAACATCACGGCCGGGCCGGAACGGAACACCACCGACCCGGGGGTGTGCCCGGGCGCGTGATTCACCATGATCTCCAGGCCGGCCAGGTTCAGCACCGTCCCGTCGGCGAGCTCCCTGACGTCGTCAGGCTCGGTGAACTGCAGGCCGCCGAACAGCTGCTGGCCCGGCCCCAGCGGCAGGCCCCGGGCCGGGTCGGAGAGCAGCGCGCGGTCGCCGGTGTGAATGTACGCCGGGATGCCGCGCGCCCCGCAGACCGGCGCCACGGACCAGACATGGTCGATGTGACCGTGAGTAAGCAGCACCGCGACCGGCTGGAGCCGGTGCTCGGCGATGATCTCCGCGATCCCGCTCTCCGCATCCTCCCCGGGGTCGATGATCACGCACTCCGCGCCCGGTTCCGGGGCCACCAGATAGCAATTGGCGGCGAAGGACCCGGCCGGAAACCCGGCAATCAGCACGGGGCGACCTCCTTGCGGCGTTCGGGACAGAGGGTGGGCTCACGGTCAACTTCCGCCGCTACAGGCTACCGATCTACTCAGCCCAGCCGCGAACCGATAACAGCGACGTCACGACCTCCCGGGTGCCGGTACCATTCGCGAAGTTTCGCTGGTAAGCAGGCAACAGGCAGCCAGGAGGAACGGATCGGTGACCGGTAAGAAGGAGCGGCAGCGCAAGCTGGCCCGTGAGCGCATGCTGCGCCAGCAGCAGCGGCGCGCCCAGCAGGCCCACAAGGCACGCCAGATCACGATAGTGGCCGTGGTCTGCTGCGTGGTCGTCGGGCTGGGCGTGGGCGGCTACTTCCTGTTCTCCGGCCCGGGCGGCAGCAAGGCCGCGGCCGTCTCCGCGACGTCCTCCGCCACGCCGTCCGCGTCCGCGACGGCCTCGGCCTCGGCGCAGGCGGAGCCCGCCACCACGTGCAGCTACCAGGCCGGAGGGACCGCCGCCCGGAAGGTGGGCCTGCCGCCGGCCAAACCCGACTACAAGGCGGGCTACCAGGCCACCATCCGCACCAACCGGGGCGATGTGGTCATCGACCTGCTGAACAGCAAGGCCACCTGCACGGTCAACTCCTTCGTGTACCTGGCGGGCAAGAAGTACTTCAACAGCACCAGCTGCCACCGGCTGACCACGATCGACCCGTGGGTGCTGCAGTGCGGGGACCCCACCGGCACCGGCAGCGGCGGGCCCGGCTACACGTTCAGCAACGAGAACCTGGCGGGCGCCAAGTACACCCAGGGCACGGTCGCCATGGCGAACAGCGGCCCCAATACCAACGGCAGCCAGTTCTTCATCGTGTACAAGAACTCGACGCTGCCCGCGAGCTACACACCGTTCGGCAAGGTCGTCAAAGGACTCGGGATCATCCAGAATGTGGCCAAGGCGGGCAGCGACAACGCCAATACGGCCGGGGATGGGCACCCGAAGGAGAAAGTCGTTATCGAAAGCGTCACCATCAAGAAGACCTGAGCCTGGCAAGGCCGCCAGGACCCAGGGCTGAGCAGGAGGTTAGCGGTGAGCACCGCCAACGATCCGTGGGGCAGGGTAGCTGACGACGGCACGGTCTACGTGCGTGCCGGCGGGAGCGAGCGGGTGGTTGGCTCATGGCAGGCGGGCAGCCCGGACGAGGCGCTCGCCTTCTTCCGCCGCAAGTACGAGGCGCTCGAGACCGAGGTCGCCCTGCTCGAGCAGCGCATTTCCGCCACCGACCTGTCCCCGGGCAGCGCCCGGGCGACCATCGACCGGCTGCTGGAGGCGGTGTTGACGGCGAACGCGATCGGTGACCTCGACTCGCTGCACGTCCGGCTCGTGGCCCTGAACGGCCAGGTGGACAGCCGCCGCGAGGAGGTCCGGGCGGCCCGCGAGCAGGCCCGGGTCGAGGCCAGGACGTTCAAGGAGCGCATCGTCGAGGAGGCCGAGCAGATCGCGGCCGAGGCCACCCACTGGAAGATCAGCGGCGAGCGGATGCGCCAGCTGCTCGAGGAGTGGAAGGCCGCCCCGCGGGCGGACCGGGCGGTGGAAACGGTGCTCTGGAAGCGGCTGTCGGCCGCCCGCAACGCGTTCGCCAAGCGGCGCAAGGCCTATTTCGCCGGGCTGGAGGATGAGCGCGAGGAAGCCAAGGCCCGTAAGGAGAAGCTGGTCGTCGAGGCCGAGGCACTGGCCCCGTCCACCGACTGGGGGCCCACCGCGGCGGCGTACCGCGACCTGATGAGGTCCTGGAAGTCCGCGGGCCGGGCGGGCCGCAGCGACGAGGAGGAGCTGTGGGGCCGGTTCAAGGCCGCCCAGGACCAGTTCTTCGCCGCGCGGTCCAGCGTGTTCTCGGCCAAGGAGAACGAGCTGCGCGAGCACGCCGCGGTGAAGTCCGCGCTGCTGGAGGAGGCCGGCCAGCTGGTGCCGGTGACCGACGTGCGGGCGGCCCGCGCGTCGCTGCGCTCCATCCAGGAGCGCTGGGAGCAGGCCGGATCGGTGCCCCGTGAGGCGCACGACCGGCTGGAGCAGGGGCTGCGCCGGATCGAGGACGCGGTCCGCAAGGCCGAGGACGCCCAGTGGCGGCGATCGAACCCCGAGGCGCTGGCCCGGGCCCAGGGGACAGTCGAGCAGATCCGGGCCGCCATCGCCAGCCTGGAGGGCCAGCTGGCCAAGGCGCAGCAGCGGGGCGACAGCCGGGCCGAAGGGCAGGCCGCCGAGGCGATCGCCGCCCGGCAGTCCTGGCTCGAGGAAGCCGAGCGCACCCTGGCCGAACTCTCGGGCTAGTCCGGGGGGACGAC
Source organism: uncultured Actinomycetes bacterium (assembly GCA_963751175.1). Lineage (GTDB taxonomy): Bacteria > Actinomycetota > Actinomycetes > Streptosporangiales > Streptosporangiaceae > RYN-230. Next base: position 96,802 of record CAVVTM010000030.1, read on the forward strand.
CCCCCTGGACCCCCCGATCGCCGCTTCGCGCCGAACGTCGGCTCGGCGGGAACCCGCCTGCGGCGGGCCCCGCCTCACCGGCGACATGCACGCGGCTGGGGTTCAACCCACCGCGGCCCCACGGGTTAACTCGTGATGCGGTAGACGTCGTAGACGCCGTCGATGGCCCGGACCGCGCGGAGCACGTGCCCGAGGTGCTTCGGGTCGCCCATCTCGAACGTGAACCGGCTGACCGCGACCCGGTCCCTGGTCGTGGTGACCGAGGCGGACAGGATGTTCACGTGCTGGTCGGAGATGGTCCGGGTCACGTCGGAGAGCAGGCCGGTCCGGTCCAGCGCTTCCACCTGGATGGCCACCAGGAACAGCGAGTCCTCCGTGGGCGACCAGCGCACCGCCACCAGCCGCTCGGGCTGGGAGTCGAGCAGGTGGCGCAGGTTCAGGCAGTCGGCCCGGTGCACCGAGACGCCGTGGCCCCGGGTGATGAAGCCGGTGATCTCATCCCCGGGCACCGGGGTGCAGCACTTGGACAGCCGCGCCCACACGTCGGCGGCGCCTTCCACCACGACGCCTGAATCACCGGGCGGCCGGGGCCGGGCCGGGCGGGTCGGCAGCGTGGCCTCGGCCAGGTCCTCCTGGGCTCCCACCATCCCGCCGGCCGACTGGACCAGCTTGGACGCCACCGACTGCGCGCTGACGTGGCCCTCCCCCACCGCTGCGTACAGCGCGGACAGGTCGGGGTAGTGCAGCTCGGTGGCGATGTGGAGCAGCGCGTCGCCGGTGGCCAGGCGCTGCAGCGGGAGGCCGTGCTTGCGCATGGCCCGGGCGATGGCGGTCTTGCCGGTCTCAGTCGCCGCTTCCCGGCGCTCCTTGGAGAACCAGTGCCGGATCTTGTTGCGGGCCCGGGCGCTCTTCGACGAACCCCAGCCAGTCGCGGCTCGGCCCGGCGTCCTGGGCCTTGGAGGTGAAGATCTCGACGGTGTCGCCGTTGTCCAGGGCACTTTCCAGCGCTACCAGGCGGCCGTTCACCCGGGCGCCGATGGTGCGGTGCCCGACCTCGGTGTGGATGGCGTAGGCGAAGTCCACCGGCGTGGCCCCCTGCGGCAGCGCGATGACCTCGCCGCGCGGGGTGAACACGTAGACCTCGGCGGCCCCCAGGTCGAAGCGGAGCGACTCCAGGAACTCGGCCGGGTCGGCCGTCTCCCGCTGCCAGTCCACGAGCTGGCGCAGCCAGGCCATGTCGCCGGTGCCATCCCGGCCCCCCCGGCCGCCGCCGGCGACCTCTTCCTTGTACTTCCAGTGCGCGGCCACGCCGTACTCCGCGCGCCGGTGCATGCCCCACGTCCTGATCTGCAGCTCGACCGGCTTGCCGCCCGGGCCGATCACGGTGGTGTGCAGCGACTGGTACATGTTGAACTTCGGCATCGCGATGTAGTCCTTGAACCGCCCGGGAACGGGGTTCCACCGGGCGTGGACCGTGCCGAGCGCGGCGTAGCAGTCGCGCACCGAGTCCACCAGGACGCGGATGCCCACCAGGTCGTAGATGTCGTCGAAGCCCACGTTGCGGGCGATCATCTTCTGGTAGACGGAGTAGTAGTGCTTCGGCCGGCCGGTCACCCGCGCCTTGACCTTGGCCTCGCGCAGGTCGGTGGAGACGTCCTCGATGACTTCCTGGAGGAAGACGTCGCGGCGCGGGGCCCGCTCGGAGACCAGCCGGGCGATCTCGTCGTACCGCTTGGGGTACAGCGTCGCGAAGGCCAGGTCCTCGAGTTCCCACTTGATCGTGTTCATGCCGAGCCGGTGGGCCAGCGGCGCGAAGATCTCCAGCGTCTCCCGCGACTTGCGCTCCTGCTTTTCCCGGGGCAGGTAGCGCAGCGTGCGCATGTTGTGCAGCCGGTCGGCCAGCTTGATGACCAGGACGCGGATGTCGCGGGACATCGCGACGACCATCTTGCGCACGGTCTCGGCCTCGGCGACCTCGCCGTACTTCACCTTGTCCAGCTTGGTGACCCCGTCCACCAGGGCCGCGATCTCGTCCCCGAAGTCGGCCCGCAGCTCGTCGAGGGCGTAGTCCGTGTCCTCCACCGTGTCGTGCAGCAGGGCCGCGCACAGCGTCTCGTGGTTCATGCCCAGCTCGGCGAGGATCGTGGCCACGGCGAGCGGGTGGGTGATGTACGGGTCGCCGCTCTTGCGCTTCTGCCCGGTGTGCCACTGCGCGGCGACCTCGTAGGCGTGCTCGATCAGCCGGACATCGGCCTTGGGGTGGGTCGCCCGCACCGTCTTGATCATCGGCTCGAGGACCGGGTTGATCCCGCCGCCGCGGGCCGCGCCGAGCCGGGCCAGGCGGCGCGCGGCCCGTCCCGATCCCCCGCTGCGCCCGGTGCCCGTGCCCCGGCTGGTGCCCGTGCCCCGGCTGGTGCCCGTGCCCCGGCCGCTGGCCGACCGGGAACCGGGGCGCCCTCCCGTGCTCACCGGCCCGGCTCCGGCCGGCTCAGGGCTCACCGGCTCAGTACCGGCGGGGTCAGTCTCTTCCTGGTCCGAGGTGGCCTCAGCGGCGCCTACCTGGGCAGCGGCCGACTCCACTCCGTCCCCCGCGGCCCCGGCGGGCTGGTCCGGGAGGGCATGAGCGGCATCGGCTCCGTCACCGCCGGTCGTCGCCACGTCACCGGCCACAGGCACTCCTCACGTCCGCCAAGACCCCATTCTATCGGCGGAAGATCCGGAAAGTGCCGAGCTCAGCGCCTCGTCACACAACCAGCAGTGAGCGGACGGGGACACCGGGCAGCCGGGCCACCCCGTCGAGGAAGCTCAGTTCCAGGATCACCGCGATCCCGGCGACCTCGGCGCCCGCCTTGCGGACCAGTTCAACGGTGGCCGCGCCGGTGCCGCCGGTGGCCAGCACGTCGTCCACGATGAGCACCCGCTCCCCTGGGGCGAACGCGTCCTGGTGCACCTCGATGGTCGCGCTGCCGTACTCCAGGTCGTAACTCTGCGCGTAGGTGGGCCCGGGCAGCTTCCCCTGCTTGCGGACCGGGACGAAGCCTGCGCCCAGCTGGATGGCGACGGACGCGGCCAGGATGAACCCGCGGGCCTCGATCCCGGCCACCTTGTCCACCCTGTCGTGGCCGCTGGACAGCGCGGTCACCACGGCGGCGAGAGCGGCACCGTCGCCGAGCAGCGGGGTGATGTCCTTGAACATCACCCCGGGCTGCGGGTAGTCGGCGATATCCCGCACCCGGGCCTTGACCAGTTCCGCGATGTCCGCGGTGCTGTCACCGGCCGCACCACCGGTCACACCCTCACCAGCCGTCATCTAACGGCGCTTCTTCTTGCCGCCGGGGCGGCGCTTGGCCGAGGAGGTGTTACGGCGCGGCTGCTGTCTCGGCCCGGGACGGCCGCCCGGGGCCGGGCGTGACGTCGCCCGCCCCGCGGTCACCCGGTCCTCGCTGCCTGGCGTGCCGCCGTCGTCCGCATCCTGGCCAGGACCATCCGCATCGGGCGTGTCCGCATCCGCGGTATCGGTGTCCAGCCCGGCCGCGCCCGCACCCGCCGCGGCGCCGGCACCTGCGACGGCGGCGCTCGGGGCCTTCGCGGCGGCGCGCCTGGCGGCCCGGGTGCCGGAGGACCGCTGGGCCACCCGCTTGGCCAGCGCCTTGTACTGCGGATCGCGTTCCTTGAGATCCGCGAGGACCGGGGTGGCGATGAAGATGGAGGAGTAAGTGCCGGACAGCATGCCGACGAACAGCACCAGGGCCAGGTCGTTCAGCTCGCCCGCACCCAGCAGCCCGCCGCCGATGAACAGGATCGCGGCCACCGGCAGCAGCGCGATGATCGAGGTGTTGATGGACCGCACCAGGGTCTGGTTGAGGGCCAGGTTGGCGGCCTGGCTGTAAGTGCTGCGGGCCGACCCGAGCAGGCCGGCGGTATTCTCCCGGACCTTGTCGAAGACGACCACCGTGTCGTAGAGCGAGTACCCCAGGATCGTCAGCAACCCGATCACGGTGGCCGGGCTGACCTCGAACCCGGCCAGCGCGTAGATGCCCACGGTGATCACGATGTCGTGCGCCAGCGCGATCAGCGCGGCCACCGCCATCCGCCACTCGAACGCGATCGACAGGTAGAGAGCGATCACGACGAGGAAGGCGATCAGCGCCTGCAGGGCCTTCTGCGAGATCTGCGAACCCCAGCTGGCCCCCACGAAGTTCACGCTGATCTTGCTCTGCGGGATGCCCAGTTCCCGGGCCAGCGTGGACTGGACTTTCAGCCCCTGTGCGTAGTCCAGCTTGCCGGTCTGGACCTGCCAGGTGGCGCTGCTCCCCGAGCCGACCTCCTGGACGATGGCACCCTGGCCATCGCCGGTGCCGCTGACCGCCCGCTGCACCTGGTTGATCGAGCTCGCCGAGGTCGCCGGGAACTTGATGACCGAGCCACCCTTGAAGTCCACGGTGAAGTTCAGCCCGCGGCCGAACAGGCCGACCAGGCTGAGCACCAGGATCACCCCGGAGATCGCATACCAGAGCTTCTGGCGGCCGACGAAGTCGAAGGAGACCTCGCCGCGGTAGAGACGGCCGCCGACGTTGCCGAGGCGCGACATCATGCCTCCTTCGCCGGGGTGCGGGCGGGCACGCGGGCGGTCCGGGAGGACCGCCACGGCGCCCGCGCCCCCAGCCGGGCCGGATCCAGACCGGAGAAACGGTGCCCCTGGCCGAAGAACTTCGTCCGGGCCAGCAGGGTGACCATCGGCTTGGTGAACAGGAAGACCACCACGACGTCGATGATCGTGGTCAGGCCGAGGGTGAACGCGAAGCCCTTGACCTCGCCGAGGGAGAAGTACCACAGCAGGGCGGCGGCCAGGAACGACACGGTGTCGGAGACCAGCACCGTGCGCCGGGCCCGTTTCCACCCGCGTTCGACCGCGGTCCGCAGGGTCCGGCCGTCGCGCACCTCGTCCCGGAGCCGCTCGAAGAACACCACGAACGAGTCCGCGGTGATGCCGATGGCCACGATGAGGCCGGCCACCCCGGACAGCTGCAGCGCGAAGCCCTGGTACTTGCCGAGCAGGATGACCGCCTCGAACACCAGCACGCCCGCGATGATCAGGCTGGACACCGCCACGATGGCCAGGCCCCGGTAGTACAGCAGGCAGTAGAGCACGACCAGGAGCAGGCCGATAGCTCCCGCGACCAGCCCGGCGTGCAGCTGGTCGCTGCCCAGCGACGGCGAGATCGACTGGACGGATTCCTTGGTGAACGTGAGCGGCAGCGCGCCGTAGTTCAGCACGTTGGCCAGGTTGGTCGCCTGTTCCTGGCTGAAGCTGCCAGTGATCTGCGCGGAGCCCCCGGTGATGGCGCCCTGGATGACCGGGGAGGAGATGACGTTGCCGTCCAGCACCACGGCCAGCTGGTCCAGCGCCGAGTTCACGCCGTACTTGCTGAACATGTGCTCGGTGATGTTCCCGAACGCCCCGCCGCCCGCGGAGTCGAAGTTGAGGTTGGTCTCCCAGTACACGCTGGAAGGCGACTGGGTGGCGTTGGCGGACTTGACGTCCTTGCCGAGGACGTGCGCCTTGTCCAGGACGTACTTGAAACGGATCCCGCCCTGGGAGCCGCACGAGACCGTCTGGATGTTCGGGTTGTTGTACTGCTGGGCGGTGTAGCCGACCTGCTGCTTCCAGTTCTTGTCGGCGCAGTTGAGCTTGTTGAACTGCGCCCGGACGGCCGGACTGACCAGGGTGGCGTCACCGCTGGCCCCGGCGACGGTGGAGACGCCGGAGCTGCCGGTCGCCGACGGCGTGGCTGATGCGGCGGCCGACGGGCTGGCGCTGGCCGTGGCCGACGGGGTGGCAGACGCCTTGGCGTGCGCCGCGGTCAGGCCGCGGGTCCGGCTCGCCATCTCCTTCGCCCCCGCCCCGCTCCCCAGGGCCCCCTTCTTCGCGGACGAACTGGCCGACGCGGACGCCGTGGGCGACGCGGTGGATGACGGCGTGGCCGACGGCGACCCGCTGGCCGACGGGGTCGGCGTGGGCGTGACGGTAGCGCCGGTACTGCCCGTGTTCGGCGCCTCCAGCAGGACTTCCCGGAACAGCAGCTGGGCGGTCGTCCCGACCAGGCTCACGACCTTCTGGCTGCCCGCGCCGGGGACCGCCACGTTGATGATGTCGCTGCCCTGCTGCTGGACCTGCGCCTCGGTGAAGCCCGCGCCGTTCACCCGGTTGGCCATGATGTTCTTGGCCTGGGTCATGTCCGCCGCGAACTGCGCGCTGGACACGCCCCTGGGCGCGGTGGCCCGCAGCGCCACCGTGGTGCCGCTGGTCAGGTCCAGGCCCAGGTGGACCTTGAGGTCCTTGCCCCACTGCCCGGGCGAGCCGATGTTGCTGCCCACGATGGCCAGGAACATCACCACGATCAGGGCCGCCAGGCCGGCCAGCGCCCGGCCTGGCCGGGAGACGTTACCGCTAGGGGGAGCCAATTCTCGTCTGTCCTTCGCTTCGCGTGTCCCCCGGCCCGACGCTGGGCGCGGGGCAGGCGGTCAGTCCGCGGTGCGCTCGTCGTGCGCGGTGTGGTCGGCCGCGGTGCTGCCCGGACTCGAGCCGTTGAGGTGCTCGGGGGCCGGCTGGCCGTCCGTGGCGCCGTCGGCGGTCGTGTCCTCCGGGCTGCCCTGCTCGTCGAACGACGAGTCCGCCGCCTCGGTTCCAGCCGTGCCGTCATCGTCGGGCAGGGTTTCCATCACGGCCCGGCGCAGGAAGCGCATCCGGACCCCCGGCGCCACCTCGAGCACCACATCCTGATCGTCGGCCTCGACCACGGTGGCGTACATGCCCGCCGTGGTGCGAACCCGCTGACCTGGCTGGACGGTGCTCTGCATCTGCTGAGCCTGCCGCTGCTTGTTGCGCTGCGGCCTGATCATGACGAAGTAGAGCAGCCCGAAGAGCACCACGATGACGATCAGGAACGTGTAGCTCCCACCGCCGGAGCTGGTAGCTGCAAGGTTATGCATGTGACTCCCCATCGCGGGGGCTTCCTTCCAGTTGATGAACTCTGCCTGGCCGCGCGCCGGGCCATCCGGCCGGCTGGGCCGCACATCCGTGGCCATCCGGGCAGCGGTTGACCAACTGCCGAAGTGTAGCGGCGCGCGGGCAGCGCACCAACAGGCTACGGCTTCTGGCGACTGATCGTGACATCCCCGCGACCAATTCGGGCACATCCGGACGCGGTCATCCGCGCGTCACCAGGAGCGGCTGCCAGAATCCCGCCGGAAGGGTTCCGGCGCGTCAGTCGAACAGGCTGCCCGGCAGGGCCAGGCCAGGTGGCTCGGGCGGGGCGAGGCCCAGGTGCTGCCAGGCCGCCGGGGTGGCCACCCTCCCCCGCGGGGTCCGGGCCATGAGGCCCCGGCGGACCAGGAACGGCTCGGCCACCACCTCGACCGTCTCAGCCTCCTCCCCTACGGCCACGGCGAGCGTGGACAGCCCGACCGGGCCGCCGCCGAACCGGGTCACCAGGGCGCTGAGCACCGCGCGGTCCAGCCGGTCCAGGCCTTCCTCGTCTACCTCGTACAGTTCCAGCGCGGCGCGGGCCAGTTCCCGGGTCACCACGCCGTCGGCTCGCACCTCCGCGTAGTCACGGACCCGGCGCAGCAGCCGGTTGGCGATCCGCGGGGTGCCGCGGGACCGCCCGGCGATCTCGTCTCCGCCGTCGTCGCGCAGCGCCACCCCGAGCAGGTCGGCCGACCGGCGGACGATGACCTCCAGCTCAGCGGGCTCGTAGAAGTCCAGGTGGGCGGTGAAGCCGAACCTGTCCCGCAGCGGCGCGGGCAGCAGCCCGGCCCGGGTGGTGGCGCCGACCAGGGTGAACGGGGCGATCTCCAGCGGGATGGCGGTCGCGCCGGGTCCCTTCCCGATCACCACGTCGACCCGGAAGTCCTCCATGGCCAGGTAGAGCATCTCCTCGGCGGGCCGCGCCACCCGGTGGATCTCATCGATGAACACCACGTCCCGCTCACCCAGCGTGGACAGGATCGCGGCCAGGTCACCGGCGCGCTCGATGGCCGGCCCGCTGGTGATCCGCAGCGGCGCGCCGAGCTCAGCCGCGATGATCATGGCGAACGTGGTCTTGCCCAGCCCGGGCGGCCCGGACAGCAGCACGTGGTCGGGGGCCCGGCCGCGGCGCAGCGCGCCCTCCAGCACCAGGGACAGCTGCTCGCGGACCCGGTTCTGGCCGATGACCTCGGCGAGCCGCTTGGGCCGCAGCGCGCCCTCGATGACCCGTTCGTCCGCGTCGGCCAGCGGCGAGACGAGCCGGTCCTGCTCTACCGCGCCCACTCTGTTTCCCCGTTCGTCCGCGTCGGCCAGCGGCGAGACGAGCCGGTCCTGCTCTACCGCGCCCACTCTGTTTCCCCGTTCGTCCGCGTCGGCCAGCGGCGAGACGAGCCGGTCCTGCTCTACCGCGCCCACTCTGTTTCCCCGTTCGTCCGCGTCGGCCAGCGGGCACACCAAGCGCTCCTGCTCCGCCACCGGCAGTCCTTCCCGCTCCGCGGCCAGCCGTGCGTCCCGCTGCGCGGACAGGAGTGCTTCCTCTTCCCGGGCGGACAGGTCCGGCGCCTCCCGCTCGGCATCCTCGGCGGCGGAGTGGGCGCCCCGGCCTGGCCGCGGGCCCGGGCCCGTCATGCGCGGCTCAGCTTGCGCAGCGCGGCCCGCAGCGCGACGGACACATCCACGTCCCCGGCGTCCCCGGCGGGGCTGGTGCCCAGGTCGGCGGCGACCGCGGCGATGGCCTGCTCCGCGTCGCGGGGGGGCCAGCCCAGGTTGACCAGGCCGGCCCGGACCTGGTCACGCCAGAGCGCACCGCTCCCCGCGGCCGCCCCGGCACCGGCGCGGCGGCCCCATGACCCCGGCCGGGGCGGCGGGCGAGCCAAGCCGGCCCGCCAGCTCCAGCACGATCCGCTGCGCGCCCTTGCGGCCGATGCCGGGCACCCGGGTCAGCGCGGCCACGTCTTCCGCCGCGATGGCCTGGCGCAGCCCGTCCGGGCTGAACGAGGCCAGCATGGCCAGCGCGAGACGCGGGCCCACCCCGCTGGCCGTCTGCACCAGCTCGAACACGTCCCGCTCGTCGTCGCTGGCGAACCCGTACAGGGTCAGCGCGTCCTCGCGGACCACCAGGGAGGTGGCGACCCGCGCCCGCTCGCCGGTGCGCAGCGCGGCCAGCGTGCCGGGCGTGGCCTGCACCAGCAGCCCGACCCCGCCCACCTCGATCACCGCGCCCTCCGGGGCGATCGCGCACACGAGCCCGTCCAGATGGGAAATCACCGCAGGCCTCCTGCGTGCGTCCGGGGGGTGGCGGCGGCCTGCCGGGCTAGCAGCGCCGCGGCTCCCAGCCGGGTCTGCGGGCCGCGCCAGAGGTGGCAGATGGCCAGGGCCAGGGCGTCGGCCGCGTCGGCGGGCTTCGGCGGGTCCGCCAGCCGGAGCAGCCGCATGACCATGGTGGTCACCTGGGCCTTGTCGGCCCGCCCGCTCCCGGTCACCGCGGCCTTCACCTCGCTGGGCGTGTGCAGCGTGACCGGCAGGCCGCGCCGCGCCGCGCACAGCACGGCCACCGCGCCGGCCTGCGCGGTGCCCATCACGGTGCGCACGTTGTGCTGGCTGAACACGCGTTCCACGGCCACCGCGTCCGGATGGTGCTCGGCCAGCCAGGAGTCGATCTCCACTTCCAGGGCCAGCAGCCGGGCCGCGATGTCCGCCGAGGGCGGGGTCCGCGCCACGCCCGCGGCGACCAGGCCTGGTGGCCGGCCGGGGACGCCCTCGACCACGCCAAGGCCGCACCGGGTCAGTCCCGGGTCGACGCCGAGCACCCGCATTTCTGCTCCATCCCGGCCGGCCGGCCCGGCCGATCCGGGCGATGACGAACACGTGTTCGGTCGGGACTGACCCTACCGGCCCGGGCCGCCCGGCGCGCCCAGCAGGCCCGGCGTGTCGGCATTCCCGGCGGCTGCGGGCCGCCCGTGGCGAGGCCCGCACCAAGGCAGATAACGAAAACCGTCCCCGCGGGGTCCCGCGGGGACGGCTCAGAAGAATTCGAGCATGAACGCGTCCGCCCCGAACGCGGCGTCCACGGCGGCATCGCCGCCGGGGTCACCGCCGGCCACCAGCCCGGCCCGGCGCAGGGTCGCCAGCGGGATGCCGCCGTACAGCGCCGCGAACCCCCGCGGCCCGAGGGCCAGCACACCCGGGGCCGGGGCGGCCGGGGTGAGTGTGCCCTTGCTGCCGCCCACGTCCAGCGTCCACCAGCCGTCGTGGCCCGACCGGTCCGGGTCGGCCAGCCGGAGGACCGTGGTCAGCCCGACCCCAGCCGGGTATCCCCGCCCGGCCACCGCCGCGGGGGCGTCCACCACCCGGAGCATCCAGGGCATACGGCCGGACAGCCGCACGTCAGGGTCGGTCGTCAGCCACTGCACCGGGTCGGCTGGCCCGGCAGTCGCCCGGACAGTTTGAGCGATGGAGGAATGGGAGGCGACCACGCCCCAGAGGGCCCGGGTGGCCGCGGCCGAGCTGGCCACGGCCCGCTCCACCAGGAGTTCGTGGTTGCCGTCCTGCCAGCGGTAGGCCAGGAAGCCGTCCGGCGCCAGGTAGGCGAACCGCTGCTCGTCGCCGAGCCAGCGCGCCACGGCCGGCTCGGACCGGGTGTTCGGGCCGCAGTCACGCAGCGCCTGGTGGACGCGGCTGACGACCGCGAGTACCTCGGCGGCGTCGCCGGGCCCGCACCGGCGCGGCCCCCGGGCCGGCGGTGGCGCGGGGGACGGCGCGTCGTCCGGGGTCAGGGCCGCGTCCGGGGAGAGCAGGGAGCGCAGCGAGTGGGACGGGATCGCGAGGTGGCTCAGGCCGCCGGCGATCTCCCAGCCCAGCGACCGGTACAGCGGCGTGGTGGCGGGATAGAGGGCGGACACCGGGTAGCCGCGGTCGCCGATCAGCGCGAGCAAGGACCGCATCAGGGCCCGGCCGGTGCCGCGCCCGCGTTCCTCGGGCGCCACCATGACGTTGGCCACCCCGGCCATCGGCACCGGCTGGCCGTGCCACCACTGGATCATGTCGTGGTACTGGGCGGCGGCCAGCAGCCGCCCGCCCTCGTAGGCCCCCAGGTACTGCCGGGCCTCGATGGCGGCGCCCGAGGCTGCCCGCCAGCGCGGGCGGTCGACCGGCCCGAAGGCCCGGACACTCAGGTCGAGCAGCGCACCGGGGTCGTCACCGGGACCCAGTTCCCTGATGTCCACGTGTCAGCCGAGCTTCTCCATGACCTCGTCGGACACGGAGTAGTTCGCGTACACGTCCTGGACGTCGTCGGAGTCCTCGATCGCCTCGATCAGCCGGAACACCCGCTTGGCCTGCTCCTCGTCGAGTTCCACCTCGACGGTGGGCAGGAACGCGGCCTCGGCGGAGTCGTACTCGATCCCGGCGTCCTGCAGCGCGCTGCGCACGGCGACAAGGTCGTGAGGCTCGCTGATCACCTCGAACGACTCGCCCAGGTCGTTGACCTCCTCGGCGCCCGCGTCGAGCACCGCGGTGAGCACGTCGTCCTCGCTGACCCCGCTGGCCTTGGGCACGATCACCACGCCCTTGCGGTGGAACAGGTAGGACACCGAGCCGGGGTCAGCCATGGACCCGCCGTTGCGGGTGAGCGCGGTCCGCACGTCGGCAGCGGCCCGGTTCCGGTTGTCGGTCAGGCACTCCACGAGCACCGCGACCCCGCCGGGCGCGTACCCCTCGTAGGCGATGTTCTCGTACGCGGCGCCGCCCGCTTCCAGGCCCGCCCCGCGCCGGATGGCCCGGTCGATGTTCTCGTTCGGTACCGAGTTCTTCTTGGCCTTCTGCACGGCGTCATACAGGGTGGGGTTGCCGGCCGGGTCCGCGCCCCCGGTCCGCGCCGCCACCTCGACGTTCTTGATCAGCTTGGCGAAGAGCTTGCCCCGCCTGGCGTCGATGACCGCCTTCTTGTGCTTGGTCGTGGCCCACTTGGAGTGGCCGCTCATATCCGATCCCTCACCATGTCAACGAAAAGCGTGTGGACCCGCAGGTCGCCGGTCAGCTCGGGGTGGAACGCGGTGGCCAGCGCCGGGCCCTGGCGGACCGCGACGATCCTACCGGTGCCCGGGTCAGCCCCCAGTATCTCGACGTCCCGGCCGGTTTCCTCGACCCACGGCGCCCGGATGAACACAGCCCGCAGCGCCGGCCCGGGCACCCCGGCCAGCGGGATATCCGCCTCGAACGAGTCCACCTGCCGCCCGAACGCGTTGCGGCGCACGGTCATGTCGATGCCGCCGAACGTCTCCTGCCCCGCGATCCCGTCCAGCAGCCGGTCGGCCAGCATGATCATGCCAGCACACGACCCGAAGACCGGCATTCCGCCGCTGATCCGCTTGCGCAGTGGCTCAGTCAGCTCGAAGATCTCCGCGAGCTTCCAGATCGTGGTGGACTCCCCGCCCGGGATGACCAGCCCGTCGACCTGGTCGAGCTCGCCCGGACGGCGGACCCGCAGCGGCCGGGCCCCGGCCGCCTCCAGCGCGCGGAAGTGCTCGATCACGTCGCCCTGGAGGGAAAGCACGCCCACGGCCGGTCCCCCCGCAGTCACGGGGATGAGGTCAGGCATGGCGGGTCCTTCCGGGCATGGGGGCTGCTTCGAGCGTAGCGGTCCGAGTGCAACACCAGGAACAGGGCGGATCTTCCCCCTTCCCCGGGCGGTCAGCCCGCCCCGGGGGGAGCCTGGTCTTCTGGCGGGGCTTCGTCCCCGGGCCCGGCCTCCTCGCCCGGCGGCGCGGTGTCTGCCGCCGCGATGCCCAGGTGCCGCTCGATCCCGGCCAGCCGGGCATCGACCGAGTTGAGCCGGGCGATGATCTCCGCGAGCTGGGCGGGATTGCCTACGAGGCGCACGTCACCCGGCAGCCGGACCAGGCCGGCCTCCATCTCGCCGGCCCCTCGCTCTCACTGTCGCCGAGGAGCTGGAGCACCTGCTCGCGGACCCGGTTCAGGTCCGCGCCCAGCTTGACGAGCACCTGGGCCGCCACGCCCTCACCCTCACGGATGAGGCCGAGCAGGATGTGCTCGGTGCCGATGTAGTGGTGCCCGAGCTGCTGGGACTCGCGCAGCGAGAGCTCAAGCGCCTTCTTCGCACGCGGCGTGAACGGGATATGCCCGGACGGTGCCTGCTGGCCCTGGCCGATCATCTCCTCGACGTGCTGCCGCACGACCTCCGGGCGGATGCCCAGGGATTCCAGCGCCCTGGCCGCCACGCCGTCACCCTCGTGAATCAGGCCGAGCAGGAAGTGCTCGGTACCGATGTAGTTGTGGTTGAGCATCCTGGCCTCTTCCTGAGCCAGGACGACGACCCGGCGGGCCCGGTCGGTGAACTTCTCGAACATCTGCCGCTCCCCACGGATGGGTGACAACGGTGTGCAGTGCCGGGATGGCGGGCGTCAGGAGGCTGGCGTGCCACCAGGACCGGGCGGTCGGCCGCCCGGGGTCACCAGCCGCGGCTGGCGTATCGGTCAGCGGGGGGCAGGGTGTCGGTGCTGATCCCGACCATGGGCTCGCCGAGCCCGCGGGAGACCTTGGCCACCACGTCGGGGTCGTCGTGGAACGTGGTGGCCTTGACGATCGCGGCGGCACGGGCGGCCGGGTCACCGGACTTGAAGATCCCGGAGCCGACGAAGACGCCTTCCGCGCCCAGCTGCATCATCATCGCCGCGTCCGCGGGGGTGGCGATGCCGCCCGCGGTGAACAGCACGACCGGCAGCTTGCCCAGCCGGGCGACCTCGGCGACCAGCTCGTAGGGGGCCTGCAGGTCCTTCGCGGCCGCGAAGAGTTCCTCGTCGCGCAGGGTGCCCAGGCCGCGGATGGCCGCGGAGATCGAGCGCATGTGCCGGGTGGCCTCCACTACGTTGCCGGTGCCCGCCTCCCCCTTCGACCTGATCATGGCGGCGCCCTCGGCCAGCCGCCGGAGCGCCTCGCCGAGGTTGGTGGCGCCGCAGACGAACGGCACGGTGAAGGCCCACTTGTCCACGTGGTGGGCCTCGTCGGCCGGAGTCAGTACCTCAGACTCGTCGATGTAGTCCACGCCGATGGCCTGCAGGACCTGCGCCTCGGCGAAGTGCCCGATCCGGCACTTGGCCATGACCGGGATGGACACCGCCTGGATGATCCCGTCGATCATGTCGGGGTCGCTCATCCGGGCCACGCCGCCCTGGGCGCGGATGTCGGCCGGGACCCGCTCCAGCGCCATCACCGCGACGGCCCCGGCATCCTCGGCGATCTTGGCCTGCTCCGGCGTCACCACATCCATGATCACGCCGCCCTTGAGCATGTCCGCCATGCCGCGCTTGACCCGCGCGGTGCCGGTCTGCGCGGCGTGGTCCGCCAGGCTGGCTGGCGCGGAACTCGCGGGGGCGGATGCGGTACTGCGTGACACGGTGAACCTCATTCGATCGTCGGAGTGAGTGTGCTGAACGATGGTTCCATGGTAGGCGCTCAGTCAGCCGGTCAGCCGGGGCATATCGGAGCCGCCCGCCTCGCCCGTCACCACGACCAGCGAATCGTCGATCTCGAAGAAGGCCGGCATGGGCGCTCCCCCGGCCAGCCCCAGCACCCGGGCCAGCCAGCGGCGCCGTGCCGCCTGGGTGGCCGCGACCGCGTCGTTGTAGAACTTGCGGGCCAGGAACACCTGGTGCGCGGCGGACTCCAGCTCGGCCAGCAGCTCGTCGGCGCTGCCCTGGCTGTCCAGCGAGGTCCGGAAATCGGGCTGGCTGAGCACGGCGCGCAGGGCCCGGGTCAGGTCGCTCTCGGCGAGCTCGTTGGGTCCCCCGGCCGCCCGCGCGTCGTGCGCGGCCCCGGCCAGCAGCAGGCTGGTGGCCGGGTCGAGCAGGCCGCACGCGGCCAGTTCCTGCGCCACCGAGCTGCGCCGGAGCAGCGCGGCGTCGAGCGCGGCCCGGGCCTTGTCCACCCGCGCGTGCAGCCGGTCGAGGCGGCCGGCCCGCCAGGACACGTACACGCCGACGAGCACCGCGGCCACGGCGATGAGGATGACGTCGATCAGCATGGGTCACTACCCACCCGCCACGCGACGGGGGCGGGCCCGGTGCGGCGGGCTGCTCTCACCGGACCACCCCGACCTGCCCGTACGCGGCCACCACAGCCTCGTAGACGCGCACCACATCCCGGGCCACCACCGGCCAGTCGTAGGCCCGGACCGCCTCGGCCGCGGCCCGCGACAGGGTGGCCCGCCGCTCCGGGTCGTCGAGCAGCCGCCGGCGGCCGCGGCCAGCGCCGCCGGGTCGCCGGTCTCGAACAGCTCACCGGCCCGGCCGCCGCGCAGCACCTGCCGGAACGCGTCGAGGTCGCTGGCCACGATCGGCGCCCCGGACGCCATGGCCTCGGCGAGCACGATGCCGAAGCTCTCGCCGCCGGTGTTCGGCGCGCAGAAGACATCGACGGAGTGGTAGACGCGGGCCTTGTCTTCCTCGCTGACCTGGCCGAGCAGGACCACCCGCGGGCGCAGCGGCGCGGGGACCTTGTCCAGCACGTCGCCCGTGTCCCCGGGCCCGGCGATCAGCAGCCGCAGCCCGGGCCGCTGCGCGCCCAGTTCAGCGAACGCGCGCAGGAGCACGTCCAGGCCCTTGCGCGGCTCGTCCATCCGGCCGAGGAAGCCGAGCGCGCCGCCCCCGCCCGGCCATCCGGGCAGCGGGGCGGCCTTCTCGTACCGGCTCACGGTCACGCCGTTCGGGATGAGCACCGCGTCCCCGCCCATGTGCTCGACCAGGGTGGTCCGGGCGGCCTCGGAGACCGCGATCCGCCCGGTGATCTTCTCCAGCGCGGTCTGCAGGGCCGGGTAGGCGGCGTGCATGATGCGGGAACGCGGGGTGGCGGTGTGCACGGTCGCGACGATCGGCCCGTCCGCTACCCAGCAGGCCAGCAGGGACAGGCTGGGCGCGGCCGGCTCGTGCACGTGCAGCACGTCGAACCCGCCCTCCTTGACCCAGCGCCGGACCCGGCTGGCCGACAGGAACCCGAAGGCCAGCCGGGCCACCGAGCCGTTGTAAGGCACCGGGACGGCGCGGCCGGCGGGCACCACGTAGGCCGGCAGCGGCGTGTCGTCGTCGGCGGGCGAGATCACCGACACCTCGTGGCCCAGCCCGATCAGCGCCTCGGCCAGGTCCCGGATGTGCTGCTGCACCCCGCCGGGGACGGCCCAGGTGTAGGGGCAGACGATGCCGACTCTCACGGCCCGCTGCCCGTGCCCGCGTTCCCGGTGCCGGGAGCCGCGCCGGCCGTCTCATTCCCGCCGTCCGCCGCGCGGTCCGCCGCGGCCAGCCGCTCCGGATCAAGATCGGAGACGAAGACCTTCTGGAGCATGTGCCAGTCCTGCGGGTGCGCGCGGATCCCGTCCTCGTAGTGGCGGGCGACCTCCTGGGTCATGACCGCGGCCTTCTCCCGGCGGGTGCCGGCCTCCGGGACCGGGACCTCGTCGTAGATGCGGGCCCGCCAGCCATCGCCGTCGAACCAGAGGGTGGTGGGCAGCAGCGCGGCCCCGGTCTGCACGGCCAGTGCGGCCGGGCCGGCCATCATCCGCGCCTTTTCCCCGAAGAACTCCACCTCGATGCCGCGGCCGGTGACGTCCCGGTCCGAGACCAGGCAAACCAGGCCCCCGGCCCGCAGCCGCTGGGCCAGCACGCCGAACCGGCTGTCCCCGCCGCTGGCCGGGAGCACCTCCATGCCGAGGCCCTCGCGGAATTCAAGGAACCGCTGGAACAGGGACTCGGGCTTGAGCCGCTCGGCGACCGTGGTGAACTTCCCCACCCCGCGGCCGATGATCCAGGCCCCGGCCAGCTCATAGTTGCCGGTATGCGGCAGGGCGACGATCACCCCCCGGCCCGCGGCCAGGTTGGACTGGAGATGCTCCTCGCCGGTCACGTGCATGTCCGCCTGGATCCGGTCCTGCCCGATCGTGGGCAGCCGGAACGCCTCCAGCCAGTAGCGGGAGTAGGAGCGCATGGTCTGCCGGGACAGCGCCCGCAGTTCCTTGCCGGTGGCCGAGGGACCGGTCACCCGGCGCAGGTTCGCCTCGAGCACCTGGACCCCGGGTCCCTGGCGGCGCCAGGCGATATCGGCGCCGAGCCGGAAAGCGCCGCGGGCCCAGGATTCCGGCACCCGGCACACCAGGGACCAGCCCAGGGCGTACCCGGCGTCGGTCAGCCGGTCCCGTACCGAAGTCACGCCTTATCCTCTCGCGCGCCGCCATCACCAGGGTCGCGAACCGCCGTCGCCGGGCCGGCACCGGGGACGCCGATACCCGTCACGCCGGGGCCCGGCCCGGCAGGTCCTGTCCCGGCGGGTCCTGTCCCGGCGGCGGGCTGAGAGGGACCCACCTGGGGCGAGGCGCCCGGGCCAACCGCCCTGCGGACCACCAGGACGCGCTGCACGAACGTGACCGTGCTGCCTGCGGCGACCAGCCAGAGCCCGATGGCCAGCACGAACGGCACGCCCAGCCCGGTCAGGCCGGCCGCGGCCAGCACCACCAGCAGCCGCGCGGAGCGCTCGGCCACGCCGACGTCGGCGCGCACGCCTATCCCCTCGGCCCGGGCCCGGGCGTACGACACGAGTCCCCCCGCGACCAGGCAGTACAGCGCCACGCAGGCCAGCACGGGCTGATGGTCCCGGGCCAGGTAGATGGCCAGCCCGGAGAAGACCGCCCCGTCACCGATCCGGTCCAGGGTCGAGTCCAGGAACGCCCCCCAGGACCCGGTGGTGCCCTTCACCCGGGCCAGCAGGCCGTCCAGCATGTCGAACATGGCGAAGCCCCAGCACACCAGGGTGCCGACGAACAGGTGGCCGGTGGGGAACAGCCAGAGCGCCCCCACCGCCACGCCCACGGTCCCGATGAAGGTGATCATGTTCGGCGTGATGGGGGTACGCGCCAGCGCCTCGCCGACCGGCCGCAGCAGGCGGGCGAACAGGGGTCTCAGGGCGTTCAGCATGGCCGTCCGATCCTACTGGCGGAGTGGACAGGAGGGACGATTCCGGCTGGGGGCTTGTGGTCAGGTGTCCGGCAGGTTAAGGCTGGTCGTGAGGCAGCCCAAACAGCGTCGTAGGAGGCGAGTACTCATGACCGACAGGAGAGGATCGAGCGCTACAGGCGGTACAGCAGTGGCCGATCAGCCCGGCAGCGTGCGGAACGTCGCGCTGGTCGGCCACTCCGGATCAGGGAAGACAACTCTCGTGGAGGCTCTCCTCGTCAGCACGGGCGCGATCCCGCGACCGGGACGGGTGGAGGACGGCACCACCGTCAGTGACTTCGATGAGGTGGAAGTCCGGCAGCAACGCTCCGTTAACCTGACCTTGGCGCCCGTGGTGCACGCCGGGATCAAGGTCAACCTCCTCGACACGCCAGGGTACGCCGACTTCACCGGCGACCTGCGGGCGGGCCTGCGGGCCGCGGACGCCGCGCTGTTCACCGTGCCGGCCACCGACGGCGTGGACGGGCTGACCCGGATGCTCTGGGACGAATGTGCCGCCGTCGGCATGCCCCGCGCCGTGGTCATCACCAAGCTGGATCACCAGCGGGCCGACTTCGACGAGGCTCTGCGGGCCTGCAGGGACGCGTTCGGCGATTCCGTCGCCCCCCTCTACCTGCCGGTGACCTCGGGTCCCGGCGCCGTGGCCGGGCTCATCGGCCTGCTGTCCGGGCGGTTCTACGACTACAGCAGCGGGACGCGCACCGAGCGTGACCCCGACCCCGATCAGGTGGACCGGCTCGAGGAACTGCGCAGCTCACTGATCGAGGGTGTCATCCAGGAGAGCGAAGACGAGACTCTCATGGACCGGTACCTGTCCGGGGAGAGCATCGACCCCAAGGTGCTGATCGAGGACCTGGAGAAGGCGGTCGCCCGGGGCAGCTTCTACCCGGTGCTGACCACGTCGGCCCTGCAGGGCATCGGGCTGGCCGAGCTGCTGGAGATCATAACCCAGGCCTTCCCCGCCCCCGGTGAGCATCCGCTGCCCGGCGTGACCACGCTGGACGGCAAAGCGGTGACCGGGCTGTCCTGCGACCCGGACGGGCCGCTGCTGGCCGAGGTGGTCAAGACCGCGTCCGATCCGTACGTCGGGCGGATCAGCCTGGTCCGGGTGTTCTCCGGGACGGTGCGGCCGGACGCGCCGGTGCACGTGTCCGGGCATGGCCTGGCCGAGCGCGGCCACGCCGACCACGACATGGACGAGCGGATCGGCGCGCTGACCTCGCCGCTGGGCAAGCAGCAGCGCCCGGTACCACAGTGCGTGGCCGGGGACATCTGCGCCGTGGCCAAGCTGTCCAGCGCCGAGACCGGCGACACGCTGTCGGACAAGGACCACCCGCTGCTCATGGAGCCGTGGTCGATGCCTGACCCGCTGCTCCCGGTGGCCATCGCGGCCAAGTCCAAGGCGGACGAGGACAAGATGTCCCAGGCGATCGGCCGCCTGGTGGCCGAGGACCCGACGCTGCGCATGGAGAACAACTCCGAGACGCGCCAGCTGGTGCTGTGGTGCATGGGGGAGGCCCATTCCGACCTGCTGCTGGACCGGCTGTCCTCGCGGTACGGGGTGGGCGTGGAGACCAAGCAGCTCCGGGTTCCGCTGCGCGAGACGGTGGGCGGGAAGGCCCGGGGGCTGGGCCGCAACGTCAAGCAGACCGGCGGGCACGGCGAGTTCGGCGTGTGCCACATCGAGGTGGAGCCGACACCGTCGGGCACCGGGTTCGAGTTCGTGGACAAGGTCGTCGGGGGCGTGGTGCCCCGCCAGTTCATCCCGTCGGTGGAGAAGGGCGTGCGGGCCCAGCTGGAGCAGGGAGTCCTGGCCGGCTACCCGATGGTGGACGTCCGGGTCACCTTGTTCGACGGCAAGGCGCACTCCGTGGACTCCTCGGACATGGCCTTCCAGAAGGCGGGCCGGCTGGCCCTCCGGGACGCCGCGGACAAGGCGAAGGTGCTGCTGCTGGAGCCGGTGGACGAGCTGTCCGTGCTGGTCGCGGACGACTACGTCGGCGCGGTCATGTCCGACCTGTCCTCGCGGCGCGGCCGGGTACTCGGCACCGAGCCGGTGGCCGGCGGCCGCACCCTGGTGAAGGCCGAGGTGCCGCAGCTGGAGATCACCCGGTACGCGATCGACCTGCGCTCGATGTCGCACGGCACCGGCTCGTTCAGCCGCAGCTACCTCCGCTACGAGCCGCTCCCGTCCCACCTCGCCGACAAGGTGGCCGCCGCCGCGGACGCCAGTTAGCGGACGCTAGTCAACGCGTGGGCACACGCGAGCCGACGCTTATTTGCCGGCGAGGGGAGGCGCGCCGAAGGCGTGTTCTCCCCGAGGCCGCGAATGGCGGGGGGTCCAGGGGGGTCGCCCCCCCGGACTAGCTCGGCCAGGCGTCGGCGATTAGCTTGCGGGTGTCGCGGAGGAGTTGCGGGAGCACGCGGGTGTGGCCGACCACGGGCATGAAGTTGGTGTCCCCGCCCCAGCGGGGCACCACGTGCTGGTGCAGGTGCGCCGCGATGCCGGCGCCGGCGACCGACCCCATGTTCATGCCGATGTTGAAGCCCTGCGCAGCCGAGGCGGTGCGCAGCGCGGTCATGGCCCGCTTGGTGAACCCAGCCAGTTCCGCGGTCTCCGCGTCGTCCAGCTCGGTGTAGTCGGCCACGTGCCGGTACGGGAGCACCATCAGGTGCCCCGCGTTGTAGGGGTACAGGTTGAGGACGCTGTAGACCAGCTGGCCCCGGGCCACGATCAGCCCGTCCTCGTCGCTGAGCGCGGGGATCCGGCAGAACGGGCAGCCGTCACCCTCGTCGGTGCCGTCCGGCTTGTTCTCGCCCTTGATGTAGGCCATCCGGTGCGGCATCCACAGCCGGGCGAAGCCGTCCGGGATCCCGGCCCCGTCCTGCTCGGACACACCGGGGGCGGTTGGCTCGGTCATCTAGCTGCAGTCCCTGATCTTTTCTGGGCCCTGATTTGCTGGCTCTGGGTCTCTGGCCCGGCTGCTCAGACCTGGATGCGCTGCTGGACGGCGCTGACGATCTCGGCGATGGCGTCGGCCACCGGGACCCCGTTGCGCTGCCCGCCGTCGCGGAACCGGAATGAGACCGCGCCCTTGGCCACGTCCTCGTCCCCGGCCAGCAGCATGTACGGCACCTTCTGCCGCTGCGCGTTCCTGATCTTCTTCTGCATCCGGTCGTCGCTGGTGTCCACCTCGACCCGGATGCCCTGCTCGCGCAGCTGGGCCGCGACCTTCTCCAGGTAGGGCACGTGCGCGTCGGTGATGGGGATGCCAGTCACCTGCACCGGCGCGAGCCAGGGCGGGAAGGCCCCGGCGTAGTGCTCGAGCAGGATCCCGAAGAACCGCTCGATCGACCCGAACAGGGCGCGGTGGATCATGTACGGACGCCGCCGTGACCCGTCCGGGGCCTGGTACTCGATGCCGAACCGGCCCGGCTCCTGGAAGTCCACCTGCAGGGTGGACAGCTGCCAGCGGCGCCCGATCGCGTCCTTGACGTGGACGTCGATCTTGGGGGCGTAGAACGCGCCCTCGCCCTCGGCGACCGTGTACGGCAGGCCCGAGGCGTCCAGGGCGTGCTTCAGTGCCGCCTCCGCCTCGTCCCACTCCGCGGGCTCCCCGACGAACTTCTCCGGCCGGGTGGACAGCTCGGCCTCGAATTCGGTCAGGCCGAAGTCGCGGAGCAGCCCGACCACGAAGTTCAGCAGCGAGGCCAGCTCAGGGGCGAGCTGTTCCGGGGTGCAGAAGATGTGCGAGTCGTCCTGGGTGAAGCCGCGGGCCCGGGTCAGCCCGTGCACCACGCCGGACTTCTCGTACCGGTAGACGGTGCCGAACTCGAACAGCCGGAGCGGGAGTTCCCGGTAGGAACGGCCGCGCGAGGAGTAGACGAGCACGTGCATCGGGCAGTTCATGGGCTTCAGGTAGTACCTGGCGCCGTCCAGTTCCAGGGGCGGGAACATGCCGTCGGCGTAGAAGCCCAGGTGCCCGGAGGTCTGGAACAGCTGTTCCTTGGTCACGTGCGGGGTGCTGACGAACTGGTAGCCGGCTTCCTCGTGCCGGCGGCCTGAGTACTCCTCCATCACCCGGCGGATGGTGGCGCCCTTGGGATGGAACACCGGCAGCCCGCTGCCGATCTCGGTCGGGAACGAGAACAGGTCCAGTTCCGCGCCCAGCCGGCGGTGATCGCGGCGCTCGGCCTCGGCGAGCAGCTTCAGGTACTCATCCTGCGCGTCGCGGGACTCCCAGGCGGTGCCGTAGATCCTCTGCAGCTGAGGGTTCTTCTCGCTCCCCCGCCAGTACGCGCCGCCTGAGCGCATCACCTTGAACGCCGGGATCTGCCGGGTGGTGGGCACGTGCGGGCCGCGGCACAGGTCCTTCCAGACCTCCTCGCCCGTGCCCGGGTCGAGGTTGTCGTAGATGGTGAGCTGGCTGCCGCCGACCTCGACGGCTTCCTCGACGCTGACCTCGGAGGGCGCGACCGGGGCCCCCGCGGCGGACGCGGTCGCGTGGCCGCCCTTGAGCCCGATCAGCTCGAGCTTGTACGGCTCACCGGCCAGTTCCTCGCGGGCCTGCTCGTCGCTGACCTCGCGCCGGGAAAAGCGCTGGCCCTGCTTCACGATCTGGCGCATCCGCTGCTCGATGGCCTTGAGATCGTCGGGGCTGAACGGCGCGGCCACGTCGAAGTCGTAGTAGAAGCCGTTCTCCACCGGCGGCCCGATGCCCAGCTTGGCCTCGGGGAACAGCTCCTGGACCGCCTGGGCCATCACGTGCGCGGTGGAGTGCCGCATGATCGCCCGGCCGTCGTCGCTGCCCACCTCGACCGGCTCGACGGCGTCACCGTCGGCCAGCGCAACGGCCAGGTCGCGCAGCTCGCCGTTGACCCGCGCCGCGATCACCGCGGACCCGGGCCGGCCCGCCGGGCTGCGCCGGCCCGCTGAGCCGGAGCGCGTCACCGGCCGTAGTGCCCGCGTCCACCACGTGCTCGCGACCGGCGAGGGTGATGTGAAGCTGCTGGGCCGACACGGCGGGCTCCCTGGATAGATCGTCGAGTGGGGCCACTGCCCCAGCCTCCGATGCTATCGAGGTGCGGACGTCACCGCGCCTTGATATGCACCCGGCTGACCCGCGTCACGGCTGCGTGGGTCCGCGGAGCGCGGCCCGGGCCAATCGGCTCAGTCGCGCGGCCCGTAGGCCGCAAGCAGGCTAGTGAGCCCGATGGGCGGATTACCTGACGGTGACGAGGCTGCCATAGGTCAGGTAGGGCCACACGTAGTGAGCCTGCGCGTAAGGGAGTTCCACGCACCCCAGGCTCTGCGGGGCACCGTAGTACCCGCGCGGGAAGTAGTGGACCGCGTCGCCGCCATTGAAGTAGGCCACCCAGGCGACCGGGTCGGCATAGTGCGATCCGTCCGGGTTGGTGCCCTTCATGATCTGGAACGCGTAGCGCAGGTAGACCGGGAAGGTGCCGTCCGCGGTGGGCGCGGCCGGGATGCCGGTGTTGGCCAGCGTGTGCAGGACGACGTGCCCGTTATGCCACACGGTCAGGGTTTCCGGGCTGGCCTTGCTGGCCAGCGCGTAGGTGTAGCCGTGCGGGTTTCCCTTGCCGACCGCGGCGGCCCGGATGACATCCCCCCAGAGGGAGGGGGTCATCACGCCGGTCATGGTGAGGCCCTCGTTGGACTGGAAAGCCCGGATCGCCCCCTGCATGATCAGGCTGGACCGGCCGCCCCAGAAGCTGGTCAGGACCGACGGGTAGCCCTTCTTCCAGGTGAAGGAGCCGGCCGGGGGCGAGTACATGGCGGAGAGCTCGGTGGCCACGTTGTCCGGCTCCATCATGGTGGGGTCCTGCGGCTTCCACTTGAGCGGCAGGTAACCCAGCTGGGCCAGCATCTGCTTGAGCCGCATGGTGGCCCAGGGGCGGGTGGTGAACCGCTGGGTCACGGTCTTGGCCAGGACCGCGCCTGAGGCGGACCGGAGCCCGGACGCCCCGGCGGGGATCGTGACCCGCACCCGGCTGCCCGGCCAGAAGGGGGTGGACGGGGTGAAGGTCAGCGCGTCGCCCGTCTTCGTCCACGTGCCGGGGACGGCGGGGTGCACGGCCGGCATCGGGGAGTCGCTGGCCAGCGGGGTGGACAGGGTGACCCGGATCGGGCTCGCACCGTTAGTGCGGGTCACCGCGCCACCCTGGGTCACGGATTCGACCCGCAGCGGCGTGGCGGCCCGGGTGCCGCTGGCGTCACGATCCGAGACGGTGGTGGCGTGGCTGGACGAACCGGAGGCACCGAGCGTGCCGATGGTCACGCCCGCGACCACGAGGATGCCCACGCCGGCCAGCGCGAGCAGGGTGATCTTGGTCCGCCGGGACCCCGCGGCGCCGGTGCTCCCGGCCTGGGCGTCACCGTCCGCGGCGGCCCCGGCCTGGGCATCGCCGTCCGCGGCGGCCCCGGCCTGGGCGTCACCGTCCGCGGCGGCCCCGGCCTGGGCATCGCCGTCCTGAGCGTCGCCGTCCCGGGCGTCCGCGCCCCCGGCGCTATTGCCCTTGGCCCCGGATGACAGGGACGCCGTGGGCCGCCGCATCCATCCTGGAGTCTGCACGTTCCGCTCCCTCGTGTTACCTATGCCCGCCATAGGCCCGCGGGACCCCTCGCCCGCCTGGCCTGCCCGCTGTAACGTATTCCCGACATGCCCGGTTCCCGGCCGCCGGCGTGTCCCCCGCCTTTGCCTGTCCTATGCGACAGGCCTTCCCCCCGGAACGTCCTCAGCGGGTGATATCCGCGCCTCGGACATACGACCCTAGCTGCGCGGATAGGCCCTAAAGCCAGTCCTTGCGGCGGAAGATGACATACAGGGACAGGGAGAGCCCAACCATAATGAGGCTGGACGTCCAGAAGCCGGCCACTTTGCCGAAATCTGGATATGGCACATTCTGCCCGTAAAAGCCCGTGACCGCAGTCGGCACGGCGATGATCGCGGCCCAGCTGGTGACCTGCTTCATGATCACGTTGAGCCGGTTGCCGCGCACCGTGAGGTGGGTTTCCAGGATGGTCGTGACCAGGTCGCGGAGGGACTCCGTCCACTCGGTCGCGCGGAGCACATGATCGTAGATGTCCTGGAAGTACGGCAGGATCTCCCCGTCCACCACATGCAGGTCGCGGCGCAGCAGTGAGTTGAGCACCTCGCGCATGGGCAGCACCACGCGCCGCAGCACCACCAGGGACTTGCGCAGCTCGAAGGTGCGGCGCTGCATCTCGTTGTCCCGCGGGTTCTCGTCGAACAGCTGGTCCTCGAGGGACTCGATCTGGGTGTCCAGCGACTGGACCGCCTCGAAATGGGTGTCCACCACGTAGTCGAGCAGGCCGTAGAGCAGGAACCCCACCCCGCAGGTGGCCAGGTCCGGTGAGTCGTCCCAGCGGCGGACCACCGCGTCGATGTCGAAACCCTCACTGCGCCGCACCGTGACCAGCGCGCGGTCGGTGACGAACGCGTCGACCTCGTCGATCTCCAGCTCGCCGGTGCCGGCGTCGAGCTTCACGCCGTACGACGTGACGAAGATATGCGTCTGGTAGCGGTCCAGCTTGGCCCGCTGGTGCTCGGTCACCGCGTCCTCGACCGCCAGCGGGTGCAGCCCCAGTTCCTCGCTGATCGAGGACAGGTCCTCCGCCGTCGGCTCGCACAGGTCGAACCACACGACCGCGGTCGGGTCGGCCAGGTAGTCGGAGATCTTGGCGACGGGGAAGCCCTCGTCCTCCAGGGTCCCGTTGCGGTACATGCGGGTACGCGGCATGGTGGCCAAGATAAGGGCAGCAGCGCCCTGGCTGGCATGATCGGGCTTATGACGGTTATCAAGATCAACGCGATCACCGTGCCAGCGGGCAGCGGGGACGAGCTGGCCCGCCGCTTCGCGGCCCGGGCCGGCGCCGTGGACAACCAGGACGGGTTCGAGGGATTCGAGCTGCTCAAGCCCACCGACGAGCGGACCACCTGGCTGGTCGTGACCCGGTGGCGGGATGAGGAATCCTTCGCCGCGTGGCTGAGCTCCCCCTCGTTCGGGCACGGTCACCGCTCGCAGGCCGAGCGGGAGGGCGGCCAGGCCCCGCCACCGGTCGGGGTATCCAGCGAACTGTGGTCCTACGAGCCCGCGGGCGGTTCCGCGGCGAACCCCGGCTGAGCCTGCGTGAGCAGCTGGGCGCCCCCAGGCGGGCCGGTGGCCACCCCGGCCGTCCTGGTGGACGGCGGCCGCCTGGACCGGAACCTGCAGGCGATGGCGGCCAGCGCCGCACGCCGCGGTCTCGTGCTGCGGCCCCACGTCAAGACGCACAAGTCCGCAGAGATCGCCCGGCGCCAGCTCAGGCACGGCGCTATCGGGATTTCCGTGGCCACCCTGGGCGAGGCTGAGACGTTCGCAGAAGCCGGCCTCGCAGAGATCTTCGTTGCGTATCCGCTGTGGATCGACCTGGAGCGGGCGCCGCGGCTGTGCGCCCTCGCCGGCCGGGTCCGGCTGATGGCCGGGGTGGATTCGCTGGCGTCGGTGCACCAGCTGGCCGCGGCCGTCCAGGGGCACGCCGAGCTTCGGGTGCTGGTCGAGGTGGACTGCGGGCTGCGGCGCAGCGGGGTCGCCCCCGCAGACGCGGGCCGGGTCGCCGCCGCGGCGGCCCGGGCGGGCCTGGCGGTGGACGGCGTGTTCACCTTCCCCGGGCACAGCTACGCGCCAGGCATGCCCGCCCGGGCCGCGGCTGACGAGGCGGCCGCGCTCGCCGCCGCGGCGGACAGCCTGGCCGCGGCGGGGCTGCCCTGCCCGGTGCGCAGCGGCGGGTCCACGCCCAGTGCCGCCCAGCGGCAGGCCCGGCTGATGGCGGACCGGTCACCGAGCTGCGGCCCGGGGTGTACGCGTTCAACGACGCGCAGCAGGTCATCCTGGGCAGCTGCACACTGGACGAGGTGGCGCTCTCGGTGCTGGCCACCGTGGTCAGCACCCCGGCCGCGGACCGGTTCGTGCTGGACGCCGGGGCCAAGGTGCTCGGCTACGACCGCCCGGCGTGGGCGCCGGGGCACGGGCTGCTGCCCGCGTTCCCGCAGGCCACGGTCACCGGGCTGTGGGAGCACCACGCGGTGGCCGTCACCGGGGGCGGCCCGCGGCCGGCCGTGGGCGACCGGGTGGTCGTGGTCCCCAACCACGTGTGCACGGTGGTCAACCTGGTCGATGAGCTGCACGTGGTGCGCGACGGCCAGATCGCGGAGCGGTGGCCGGTGGACGCCCGGGGCCGCAATAGCTAGCTACAACTGCAACGGCGCTTATGGCGGTGGGTGTCCTCGCCGGCGTTAGCGGATTTGCAGTATTAACCGATGGCGGTGCCGAACAGGTACCCGACGCCGTAGGTGAAGGCCAGGCCGAGGGCTCCGCCGATGACTACCCGCAGGATGGCGCGCCGGATGTTGCTGCCGCCCAGGCGGGCGCTGAGCGCACCGGCCAGGCCGAGAGCGATCAGGACGGCGCCGAAGGTAATCGGGACCCGCAGGCCGGCCGGAGGCAGCAGGATGGCCAGCATCGGTAGCAGAGCGCCGGATATGAACGACAGCGCCGAAGCGCCGGCGGCCTGGACCGGGCTGGGGATGTCAGCGGGGTCGATGTGCAGTTCGGCGTCCAGATGGGCGGCCAGGGCGCCGCGGGCGGTGAGCTCGGCGGCGACGGTGCGGGCGGTGGCCGCGGAAAGGCCCCTCGCTTCATACAGGGCGGTCAGCTCGGTGAGTTCGGCTTCCGGGGTCTCAGCGAGCTCACGTTTCTCCTGTCTTATCTGCGCGCGCTCACTGTCGCGCTGGCTGGAGACCGACACGTACTCGCCCAGCGCCATCGACACAGCCCCGGCGACCAGCCCGGCCAGTCCGGCGGTGAAGATAGGGCCGCGAGCCGTAGTGGCCCCCGCCACCCCGATGACGATTCCGGCCACCGACACGATCCCGTCATTAGCCCCCAGCACCGCGGCACGCAGCCAGTTCAGCCGTCCTGCCGTGCCGCCAGAATGCGGCTCCCGGGGGTGAGTCGCCCGCCCGCCGGCGGCCGCCTCGACCTGGGAGGCCGAGGGCATGGCGTCATCAGCACTCATGCCTCAAGGAGTACTCCAACGTCACCTGACACGCCAGGCGCGATTCGCCGTGCTAGGCACCCTGCCTGGACAGCCGGTCCGGGTCCGACGCGTCCGCGGTGGACAGCCCCTCGGCCCGGGTCAGCAGCTCGCCCGCCCGCTGGGTCGCGGCGGGGCGGGCGAGCACCCAGGCGATGCCGACCACGAACCAGGCGATGGCCACCGACGGCCCCCACCAGGCCACCCCGGTCGGCAGCGGCCAGACGTTCCGGAACAGGGTGTAGCCGAGCACGATGATGCCCAGGACCGGGATCACCAGCTCCCACCGCCTCACGCTGGACTCTCCCGAGAAGAACACCAGCCGCACCATCCCGATCGTGGCCAGGATGTAGACGACCAGCAGGATCAGCGTGCCGATCGTGCCGCTCTCCAGGAACAGCGTGAACGGGTCGCCGCCCAGCACGAACCAGGTGAAGGCGACGATCAGGTAGACGGCCAGCACCACGGCCGCGGCCGAGGTCGTGGGGGTCCGGCGCCGGGGCGAGACGTGGCTGAGCCGGGCAGGCAGGATGCCGTCGCGGCTCATCGCGAACGCGAGCCGGGAGGCGCCGACCGTGGACGCCAGCGCGCAGCCGAAAGCCGAGATCATCGCGCCGGCCGTGATGAGCGTGCCCAGCCACGATGCGACGTAGGCGGTGCCCAGGTCACCGATGAGGGAGGTCGAGTTGATGAACGCGGCGACGCCCTTGGCCGAGGTCCCGAAGCCCATCACCTCGACCGCGGTGACCACGAAGAAGTAGACGCCGCCGAAGATGGCCACGCCGAGGATGGCCCGCGGGATGTCGCGCCGTGGGCGCCGGGTCTCCTCCCCGAGGGTGGACGCGGCCTCGAACCCGGCGAAGGACAGGAAGCCGAACACCACGCCGAGGAAGATCGTCGAGAGCGGCGTGCCGGACGGCAGGCTGAACACCGACCAGTCCACGCCGAGCCCGTGCGGGGCACTGTGCCCGGCGAGCTTGGCGAACACGATCACGATCACGATCACGATCAGCAGCACGGTGACGGCCTCGGCGGCCAGCAGCACCCGGGTGCCGCCGCGGGCCGGGGTGATCGCCAGCCACCAGACCAGCACCATCCCGATGACGCCCAGCAGGAACCCGGACCAGGTCGGCGGGTTCTTCCAGACGCCCAGCGCGTTCAGGAGGTTGGCCGCGAACCGGCCGCCGGCCATCGAGGTGACCACGGCGTAGAACATGTAGGTGCCGGTCAGCGCCCAGCCGGAGATGACCCCGGCGCGCGGTCCGAGCGTCGCGCCGACGAACCCGTACACCGATCCGGAGTGGTGGAAGCGCTGGGTCAGCCGGACGAACGTGTACGCGACCAGCAGCACCCCGACGAACGCGAGCGCGAACGCGATCGGCACCGCCCGGCCCACGGTCGTGGCAGTGCCCTGGGGGTTGATGCTGGCCGCCATGGAGGGCGCCATCAGGGCCAGCGAGATGCCGATGGCCTCCCAGACGCTCAGGTTGCGGTGCAGCTTGGGCTGCCCGGCCGCGGCCGGCTCGACTCGCCGGCCCCGTCCCCCTCGCTGGCCCGGTCTCGTTACTGGCGGCCATGGTCAGCACCTCCTGCGCTGGGTTCGTGTGCTGATGATGCCCCCGGCCCGGCACGCGCACAAGATCCCAATCGCGCCTTTCTGGGCGCTACGCCGCATGATAGAGTTCTAGAACTCTAGAACTCTAGAACTTACCGGGCGGACGGGACCCGGGCGAAGGTGGTGTCGTCATGAAGGTCGCGGAACGGGTCACCATGGGCGACCCGGGCCGGCGGGCCGGTTCGGGCCGTTCGGGGGGCGGTTCGTGCCCGAGGCCCTGGTGCCCGCATGCGAGGAGCTGGAACGCGAGTTCCGGGCCGCCTGGGCGGACGGCGGGTTCCGGGCCGAGCTGGACAGGCTGCTCCGCGACTACGCGGGCCGGCCCACCCCGGTCAGCGGCGCGCCGCGGCTCTCGGCCGAGCTCGGCGTGCGGGTGCTGTTCAAGCGGGAGGACCTGGCCCACACCGGCAGCCACAAGATCAACAACGTGCTCGGGCAGGCGCTCCTGGCCCGGCGGCTCGGCAAGACCGGACTGGTCGCCGAGACCGGCGCGGGCCAGCACGGGGTGGCCGCGGCCACGGTCGCCGCGCACCTGGGCCTGGGCTGCACGGTCTACATGGGCGAGCGGGATATGGCCCGGCAGGAACTCAACGTGTTCCGGATGGAACTGCTGGGCGCCACGGTGCGGCCGGTGTCCTCCGGGTCGCGCACGCTCAAGGACGCCACCAGCGAGGCGCTCCGGCACTGGGTCACCACCGTGGACACCACCCACTACTGCATCGGCTCGGTGCTGGGACCGCACCCCTATCCGTGGCTGGTGCGCGAGTTCCAGCGGGTGATCGGCGAGGAGGCCCGGGCCCAGTGCGCCGCCCGCCCGGAGCTCCTGCCGTCCGGCCAGCCGGACGTGGTGGTGGCCTGCGTGGGCGGCGGGTCGAACGCCGCGGGCACGTTCGCGGGCTTCACGTCCACCCCGGCCCGGCTGGTCGGGGTGGAGGCCGCGGGCGGGGCCGCGGTCAGCCATGGCCGCCCCGGCGTGCTGCACGGCTTCCTGTCCCCGGTCCTCCAGGACGAGCACGGCCAGGTCATGGAGGCGGAGTCGGTCTCGGCCGGGCTGGACTACCCGGGCGTCGGGCCCGAGCACGCCCACCTGGCCGCCACGGGCCGCGCCGAGTACCACACGGTGAGCGACGAGGAGGCGATTGCGGCCGTCGGGCTGTGCGCCCGCACCGAGGGCATCCTGGCCGCGCTGGAGTCCGCGCACGCGGTGGCGTGGGTGGCCCGGGCCGCGCGCAACGGGGACCTGCCCGCCGGGACGAGCGTCCTGATCACCATGTCCGGCCGCGGCGACAAGGACGCCGCCACCCTGAAGGAGATCGGCCGCGGGCCGGGCCATGGGCAGGGTTGAGACGGTCCTGGGCGAGGCCCGCGCGGCCGGGCGGCCCAGCCTGGTCACCTACGTCACCGCCGGGGTCCGGGCCGACTGGACCGACCTGCTGGCCGCGATGATCGACGCTGGCGCCGACGCGGTCGAGATCGGGCTGCCGTTCTCGGACCCGATGCTCGACGGGCCGGTCATCCAGCAGGCGTCGGCTGCCGCGATCGGCCGCGGCGCGAACACCCCCGCGATCCTGGCCGAGATGCGCCGGGCCCGGCCGCAGGCCGGCCAGGACGGCGAGGTGCCGCTGATCGCGATGAGCTACGCCAATCACGCCTACGGCCGGGGACTCGCGCGGTACTGCCAGGAGCTCGCCGGGGCCGGCTTCAGCGGGACGATCATCCCCGACCTCCCGGCCGCGGAGGCGGACAGGTACCTCGCCGCGGCGGCCGGGGCGGGCCTGGACGCCACCCTCATGGTTACCCCCGCCACGCCGCCGGGGCAGATGCGCGCCATCGGCCGGCTCTCCCGTGGTTTCCTCTACGTGATGAGCGTGATGGCCACCACGGGAAGCGCCAGCGAGCGTGACGACGAGCGCCGGTGGGCGCTGGCCGCGCGAGCCCTGGCCGCTCAGGCACCGGCGGCTCAGGCACCGG
This sequence comes from uncultured Actinomycetes bacterium, assembly GCA_963751175.1. Taxonomy (GTDB): domain Bacteria; phylum Actinomycetota; class Actinomycetes; order Streptosporangiales; family Streptosporangiaceae; genus RYN-230. The sequence goes on from CAVVTM010000030.1 coordinate 128,550, forward strand.
CGGCTCAGGCACCGGCCGCTCAGGCACCGGCCGCCGGGCCGGGGGACGCCGGCGAAAAGACCGTTGGGGAAGAGCAGGTCAGCCCGCGGCCGGTGCTGATCGGCTTCGGCATCGATACCCCGGCCCGGGCGGCCGCAGCCGTCCGGCATGCCGACGGGGTCATCGTGGCGTCCGCGCTCATGCGGCGGGTGCTGGACGGCGCGGCCGCCGCCGACATCGGACGCAAGGTCGGCGCCCTGCGGGCCGCGATCGACGCGGCGCGGTGAACGGCGCGAACGTGAACCGGAGCGCGCATTGAACGGCGCGAACGTGAACCAGATCGCCCCCGTGAGCATCGCCGCGCGGCGGACCGCGGAGGACCGGCAGCCGAAGTACCTGCGGATCTACGCCGAGCTGCGGGACCGGATCACCAGCGGCCGGTGGCCCGCGGGCAGCTCCTTGCCACCCCAGCGGGACCTGGCCGGGGAGTTCGGGGTCAGCATCATGACGCTGCGGCAGGCCCTGCAGCTGCTCACCGACGAGGGGCTGGTCGCCGCCCGGCACGGCAGCGGCACGTACGTGGCCGCCCGGTACGAGTACGACCTGGGCCACCTGCGCAGCTTCGCCGCGGACCTGGCCGGGCAGGGAGCCGAGATCAGCACGCGGCTGCTCGCCACCGAGATCATCACCCCGCCGGAGCAGGTCGGTGCCCGGCTCGGCGGCCCCGGCCAGGTCCTGCAGCTGAGGCGGCTGCGGCTGGCCGGCGACCGGCCGCTGATCGTGCAGACCTCGTACCTGCCCCTGCCGCTGGCCGCTGACCTCGACCCGGCGGAACTGGCCCAGCACGGCCTGTACACGGTACTGGCCGGGCACGGGCTCGCGGTCACCCGGGCCGCGGAAACCATCAGCCCGTGTGCCCTGGGGACCCTCGAGGCTGGTTACCTGGGCCGCCCGGTGGGCAGTCCCGCGCTGCTCAGCCACCGGGTCAGCTTCACCGCGGCCGGGCTGGCCGTGGTGGACGATCATGCGGTGCTGCCCGGCGACAGCGTGGCGATCACCGCCAACCGTTCCGCCGACCGCCTGGACGTCCACTACACGCTGCACCCTGGCCGGTAAGGCCCCGTCCCGGGCCGAAGGCGCTCAGCGGTGCCGGCGGGGCGGCCGGATGACGGTGACCGGCCCGCACGCGTGGTGCACGCAGTAGGTGCTGACCGAGCCGAGCAGGGCGTCGGCGAATCCGGCGTGCCCGCGGCTGCCCACGACCAGCAGGTCGGCCCCCTCCGACGCATCGACCAGGATCTTCGCCGGGTAGCCCTCGGCCACGCGGGCCTGCACCCAGTCCGGCCATTGCGGCCCGAACACGTCGTTCAGCGCGTCGCTGAGCGTCTTCTCGGCGATCGAGGCGAAGTCGGCACTGTCCACCCCGACGGGGGCCCAGCCGAAGAACGCCGGGTACTGCCAGGCGATGACGGCCTCCAGGGTCGCGTCGCAGTATCCGGCCTGCCGGGCCGCCCACTGCAGCGCGTGCGCGGCGCCGGACGAGCCGTCTACCCCGACCACGATCCGGGCGTGCCGCCCGCTGCCGGTCTCACTCATGATGCTCCTGCCTGGACTATCGTTCCGGCCGTGCCGTCCAGGAGGACCTGGGCATCGTCGAGCCGGCCGATGGCAGCCATCCCGCCGGTGGCGGCGGCGAAGCGGCAGGCCGCCTCAACCTTGGGGCCCATCGACCCGGCGGCGAACGCCCCGGCCGCCAGCCGGCCCCGCAGCTGGGCGGGGGTTACCCGGCGGATGGGCCGGGCCCCCGCCGTCCCGTATCCGTCCAGGACCGCGGGAACGTCGGTGAGCAGCAGCAGCGCGTCCGCGCCGATTTCCTCGGCGAGCAGCGCCGCGGTCAGGTCCTTGTCCACGACGGCCTCGACCCCGCGCAGCCCGCCCTCGTCATCGGCCACCACCGGGATACCCCCGCCGCCGGCGCAGATGACAGTGACGCCGCGGCCGGCCAGCAGCCTGATCATGTCCAGCTCGACGAGGCTGGCCGGCTCCGGCGAGGGCACCACCCGCCGCCAGGCCTGGCCGTCGCGGCGCATCTCCCAGCCGTGCCGGGCGCCCAGCGCCGACGCCGTGGCCTGGTCGTAGACCGGGCCGACGAACTTGGTCGGCTCGGCGAACGCGGGATCATCCGCCTTGACCAGGGTCCGGCAGATGAGGCAGACCACGGGCTTGGCCCACCGGCCCCCGTGCGCGGCGCCATGGTCCAGCACGCCGCGCTGCGCGGCATCGCGGGTCGCGGCCCGGTCCAGGGCCTGGATCAGCCAGTAGCCGATCATCCCCTGCGTCTGCGCCCCGAGCACATCGAACGGGTAGGGGCGGGACAGCGACGTGTCACCGGCGCTCTCCACCGCGAGCACGCCCACCTGCGGCCCGTTCCCGTGCGTGATGACCAGGTCATGCTCGCGCAGCAGCGGGCTGAGTGCCGCCGCCGCGCGGGCAATGTGCGATTCCTGGATGTCGGAGTCGGGCCGCTCGCCGCGTTCCAGGAGCGCGTTCCCGCCCAGCGCGGCGACCACCTTCATGACTGCCTCCCCAGGGTGGCGACCATGACCGCCTTGATCGTGTGCATCCGGTTCTCGGCCTGGTCGAATACCACGGAGGCGGGCGACTCGAAGACCTCGTCGGTCACCTCGAGCGCGGTCAGGCCGCGCCGCTGGTAGATCTGCACGCCGACCTTGGTCTCCCGGTTGTGCAGGGCGGGCAGGCAGTGCATGAACTTCACCTCCGGGTTCCCGGTGGCCGCCAGCACGCCCGCGTTGACCTGGTAGTCCAGCAGCAGGTCGATCCGCTTGTCCCACTCGCCGGGCGGCTCCCCCATGGACAGCCACACGTCGGTGTAGAGGAAGTCGGCGCCCGCCACCGCGGTCTTCACGTCCTCGGTCACGGTCAGCGCCGCGCCGGAGCGCGCGGCCAGGCCGCGGGCGATGCGCTGCACCCCGGCGGACGGCTGGAGCTGCGCGGGAGCGCAGATCCGGGTGTCCATGCCGAGCAGCGCGCCGGTCACCAGCAGCGAATTCGCCGTGTTGTTCCGGGCATCGCCCAGGTAGCAGAACGACGCCCCGGTCAGCGGCCGGGCCAGGTGATCGCGCATGGTCAGCACGTCGGCCAGCATCTGGGTGGGGTGCCACTCGTCGGTCAGCCCGTTCCACACCGGCACCCCGGAGAACTCGCCCAGGATCTCGACGGATTCCTGGGCGAATCCCCGGTACTCGATGCCGTCGAACATGCGGCCCAGCACCCGGGCCGTGTCCTTCATCGACTCCTTGTAGCCCAGCTGCGAATCCTCCGGGCCGAGAAAGGTAACGTGCGCCCCTTCATCGTGCGCGGCCACCTCAAAGGCCGCCCGGGTCCTGGTGGAGGTCTTCTCGAAGATCAGCGCGATGTTGCGGCCCGCCAGCCGGCCGCTGGGCTGGCCCGCGCGCTTCTCCGCGCGCAGGCGCCCGCCCAGGTCCACGAGGTAGAGGAACTCCTCAGGGCTGAAGTCGATCTCCTTGAGCAGGCTGCGCCCGTGCAGGTCCATCTGCCCATGCTGGTCCATGTCCATGTCGGCTCCTCGGCTAGGCAGGGTCGCGCTCGATCGGGCAGGTCATGCAGCGCGGCCCGCCCCGGCCCCGGCCGAGTTCCTCGCCGGGCACGGTCACCACTTCGATGCCGTGCTTGCGCAGCATGGTGTTGGTGGCGACGTTGCGGTCGTAGCCGACGATGACGCCGGGAGCCACGGCCAGGTAGTTGGTGCCGTCGTCCCACTGCTCGCGCTCCGCGGCCCGCACGTCCTCATCCGTGGCGAGCACGGTGACCTCGTCGACCTTCAGCGCCCCGGCCAGCGCGGCCCAGAAGTCCTGGTTCCGGGTCACCCGCAGCGTCATCGGGTCATCACCGGGCCTGACCGTCCAGGACCGCATCGCGCGGTCGAAGTACGGGTAGAGCACGAACGTGCTCCGGTCGACCATGGTCATCACCGTGTCGAGGTGCATCATCGCGTGCGACTGCGGCAGTTCCACGGCGATCACCCGGTCCGCCTGCCCGGTCGCGAACAGCGCCCGGGACAGGATCTCCACCGCCATCGGCGTGGTCCGCTCGCCCATGCCGATCAGGACGGAGCGGTTGCCGAGCACGTGGACGTCGCCGCCCTCGATGCTCGCTGGCAGATGGCTGGCGTCGTCGTCGCCGTAGTAGGTGGCGAAGTCAGCCGTCTTGAACAGCGGGTGGTAGTGGTAGACGGCCTGGATGTGCACGGTCTCCCGCTGGCGGGCAGGCTTGGCCATCGGGTTGATGGACACGCCCCCGTACACCCAGCAGGAGTTGTCCCGCGGGAACAGGTGGTTGGGCAGCGGCGGCAGGACGAAGTCGTCCGTGCGGAGCATGTCCCACCGCAGGCTGGTGGCCCGCAGGGGGCCCAGGTCGGCCTTGAGCACGCCGCCGACCAGGTACCCGGCCAGGCTGGGCCCGTCCAGGTCGTCGAACAGGCGGCGGACCGGGTCCACCAGCGCGGGGCCGAGGATCTCCGGGGCGCACACCCGGTCGAGCACGAAGCCGCGCCCCTCGGGGTCCTCGAGCACCTCGGCGAGCAGCTGCCCGAAGTAGTGCACCCGCACGCCCTTGTCGCGCAGCGCCTCGGTGAACACGTCGTGCTCTTCCTTGGCTTTCCGCGCCCACATGACGTCGTCGAACAGCAGCCCGCGGATGTTCTGCGGGGTGAGCCGGGCCAGTTCCAGCCCCGGCCGGTGCACGATGACCTGGCGGAGCCGGCCGACTTCCGAATAGACGCCCACGTTCATCGCGCTGCCCCCTCGATCTGAGTGGCGCCGCTGTCCCCGTCCGCGGGCTCCGCGACTCGGCCGTCACGTTCGCGCCGGGCCTTGAGGAACGCGTAGAGGATGACGCCGATCAGCACGACCACCAGCGCCTGGTACACGGCGGCGTAGCCGGCCGCGAACGTAACCCACATCGAGAACAGGACGCTCACGCCGCTGATCACCAGGTCCCTGGCCAGGGCCCAGCCCTGCACGCGGCGCCGCTTCGACACCAGGTAGGTCAGCTGGGCGCAGGCCGAGAACAGGTACGGGATGGCCACGGTGACCACGGTGAGGGCGACCAGCTCGGTGAACACGGTCAGCCCGGTCGCGGTGGTGTAACTCCACAGCATGAGCAGCGACGGCAGCAGGGCCGCGGTGAGGATGCCGAACCATGCGGTGCCCTTGCGGTCGGTCCAGGCAAACTGCTTCGGGAACAGCCCGTCACTCGCGGCGGCCCGGGCCACCTCGGTGGTCACCAGGGTCCAGCCGTTCAGCGCGCCGATACCGGACACGACGGCCAGCGCGGCGACCAGCTTCCCGGCCCACGCGCCACCGCTGAAGATCGACCCGAACGCGTTGACGAACGGCGCGCCGTTGTTGACCAGGGCGTGGTGCGAGACCAGGCCCATCACGGCGGCCGACACGGCCAGGTACACGATGGCGCTGGCTGCGGTGCCGAGCAGGGACGCACGGCCCACGTTCCGGCGCGGGTCCTTCACCCGCTTGGCGGTGATGGCCGCGACCTCGACGCCGATGAAGGAGAACAGCGCCACCCCGGCGGCGATCCCGATCGCCGAGTACAGGTTGCCGCCCGAGGCGTTGAACGCGCCGAAGTTGCCCTTGGACACGAAGAACCAGCCCACGACGCCGACGAACAGCAGCGGGACGAACTTGAGCACCACGGTGAGGTTCTGGAACCAGGCCATCTGCCGCACCCCGGCCAGGTTCACCGCGGCCGGCACCGACAGGCCCAGCAGGGCGATGCCCCAGTTGGTCATGGCCGACGGGTGGGTGATGCCGAACAGGGCATCCACGTAGAAGACCCAGGACGCGACGATGGCCGCGTTGCCGGCCCAGCACTGGACCCAGTAGCACCAGCCGGTCAGATAGCCGGCGAAGTCACCGAACTCATACCGGGCGTAGGCGTACAGCCCGCCGTCGGAGTTGGGCACCCGCTTGGTGAGCTGGCCGAACAGGATGGCCAGCACGGTAGCGCCGACGGCGATCACGGCCAGCACGAGCAGGGAACTGGTCCCGGCCCCGGCCAGCACGGCCGGCATGGTGAACACCCCGGTCCCGATGATGCTGCCGATCACCAGGCCGGTCGCGGATGTCAGCCCGAGGGCCCGCGCCTTCTCCTGGTTCCGCGGCGACAGCGAGGACGGCGGCGGTGATTCGTGATGTGGGAGCCATCTCATATGGCTTCGAGTCGCAGTAGACATAGCAACCCCCTTCGACTTCCTGGCAGGCAGCCGTACGGGGACGGGTACCTGCTCCTCTGCCAGGGTGCGCCTGGGGCGGAGCATGATCACAGAGACGTAGGTCCCGCACCGCGGCAACCAAGGTCATCAGCCCCGCAACCGCAGGTGAACTGGTGGTGGCCAGCGGGCGGCGGGCGGTCCTGCGGTCAGCCGGGCGGTCCTGCGGTCAGCCGGGCGGTCCTGCGGTCAGCCGGCCCGCAGACGGCGCGCGCGGCGGGCGGCGTAGGCGCCGAGCCCTCCCGCGAGCCCGGCGCCGATCACCAGGGCACGGATGAGCGGCGCGGGGCCGGGTGAGCGGAGGGCACCGGTCACCAGGACGGTCATCGGCAGCACGGCCAGGACGGTGCCCCACGCGTACCAGAACACGATGCTCAGCGCGGCCGTGTTGCCGACCGGGGTGTCGGCCCCCACGAAGAGGGCCGGAGAGAAGCTGCCCCGGAAGACGTTGACCAGGGCCCCGGCGACCAGCACCGGGACGGTGGCCACGAGGAGGGCCAGGGGACGCAGATCGCCCGCGGCGACGCAGGCCACGGCGGCGGGCACCCCCACGGCCGCGAGCAGCACCAGGCACGGCACCGCCGCGTGCCACCAGGCCAGCGACTCGAACCTCATGGGCAGGTGCACCGACCGGCGCGGGTCGTCCGCATCCAGCCTGGCTCCCTCGCAGAGCCAGGCCGCGGCGAGGTAGCCGAGGCTGAGCCCGCAGCCGACCAGCACGAGTGACACCGGCCGGCCGTGGCCGGCGATGCCGACGAGCGCGGCGGCCAGCAGCGCCAGCAGCACCGCGGATACCAGCCGGGCCGGCGACTGGAGCAGCGCGAGCAGGTCCCGCCAGAGCATCACCAGCGCCCGCCGCCGCGGCGGCGGGAGGCGGAACCGGGCCCGGCGGGTGCCGGCCGCGCCGGTGTACGCGATGGCGACGCCGCGGGTGTTCATGCTCAGCGCGGCCGCGGACATGGCGCCGAGGGTGCGGGCCCGGGCCCGGAGCGCGGCGGCGGGCACCCCGGTCGCGGCCCGGTCCGCCCAGGCCAGCGCGGCTAGCGCCGTCCCGGCGAGCAGCGCGAGGGCCAGCGGCCACCAGGGGGCCGGGAGCCCGGCCAGGCTGGCGGGCACGGCGTGCCCGGCCACGGCGATCACCGGCTGGCCCGCCCACCCCCAGGGACCCGACCAGAGCAGCACGGCGGCCACGGCGGACGGCAGCCGCCCGAATCCGGCCCAGACGGCCAGGCCGCCGATCAGGAGCGCGGCCCCCAGCGCCACCGGGGTGGCCACCCGGAGCCACCTGCCCGTCGCCGGGTACCCCTCGATCAGGCCCGCCAGTCCGGTGGCGAGGGCGAAGAGCAGGCCCATCGACACCGCCGCCGCCCCCGCCAGGCGGATCACGTCGCTGCCGGACGGGCCGCCCAGGCCCAGGGCGACCAGGGCCGCGGCGGGCACGATCCCGGCCACCGCGCCGACCAGCAGGGCACCGACCGCGGAAGCGCGGAAGCGGGGCCGCAGCAGCCGCCGCCGGTCTACCGGGGTGCCGAGCAGCCAGTCCGCGGTGGCCTGCGGCACCGTGACCGGGCCGCGCCAGAGCGCGTCACGCAGCAGTACCAGGAAGACCAGCAGCGCCAGCGCGGTCAGCGCGGCCGGGGCCCCGTTCATCAGGTGCGGAGCCGCCGCGGTCGCGGGCGGCGGATGGCGCAGCGCCCGGTAGGCCGTGACGATCAGCGACCCGCCGTAGCTGAGGACGATGACCGCGGCCAGGTAGGCCCAGTAGGCCGCGCTGGCCGCCTGCTTCCGGCCGCGGCCCCGGCGCAGCTCGCGCAGCAGGGCGAAGGTCGCCCCGGTGCTGTCCGGGATGGCGACAGGGTCCCGCGTCACGGTCACCGCAGCGCCGCCAGCGTCACGTCCGGCGGGCCCTCGGCGATAACCGCACCGTCACTGAGCACGATGACGTGGTCGGCGACCGCCGCCGCGAGCTCCGTGTGGTGCGTGGCCAGCAGCACCGCCGCGCCGGCGTCCTTCTCGCGGCGCAGCAGCCCGCCCAGCCAGCGCCGGGCGGCGGGGTCAAGGCGCTGCTCGGGCTCGTCGAGCACCATCAGCCGGAGGGGCCGGACCAGCACCGTGGCCAGCTGCAGGGCCTGGAGCTGGCCACTGGACAGGGAACCGGGCAGCGCCCCGTCGTGGCCGGCCAGGCGGCACTCGGCCAGCGCCTGGTCCACCAGGGGCCCCGCCCCGCGGCCCGCCCCGTGCGCCACCGCGACGAGCTGGAGGTGCTCCCGGACGGTCAGATCCGGGTAGGCGCTGACCAGGTCGCCGACCACCGCGATCTCGGTCCTGACCACCGGGTCGTCCTCGGACATCACCCGGCCGCCGTAGCTGACCCGGCCGGTGCTCGGCGTGTCCCGCCCGGCTGCGATGCGCAGCAGGGTTGACTTCCCGGATCCGTTCGCGCCGAGCACGGCCACGCACTGCCCGGCAGCCAGCGTGACGTCGATAGGCTCCAGCGCCACGCGGTCCCCGTACCGGCGGCTCACGCCGGACACCTCGAGCAGCGGCTCCGCCGGCGGGGCCGGGCGCGGCGCGGGGCCGTTCGCGGGCACGGCCGGATCCGGGGCTGGCCCGGGGGCGGCGCGGGATGGTCGGCGGGCGGCACGGTCAGAGTCCACCACAGCGGCCGCCCGGGTTAGAAATCGGGCTGAGCGGGCAGAGGGCGGCCATGGCAGTACTGAGAGCTCTCGCCCGTCCCATGCTGGCCTCGATCTTCATCGTCCAGGGCTACGACACCCTGCGCTGGCCCGAGCGGGTCGCCCCGCGTGCGGAGAAGGTGGTGGGCCCGCTCAAGGAGCGCATCGACGCCCTGCCGGACGACACCGAGCAGCTGGTCCGCATCAACGGCGGGGTCCAGCTGGTCGCGGGCACGCTGCTGGCCATGGGCCGCTTCCCGCGGCTGTCCGCCCTGGCCCTGGCGGCCACCCTGGTGCCCACCACCCTGGCCGGGCACCCGTACTGGGAGACCAAGGACGACCAGGAGCGGGCGCAGCAGCGCATCCACTTCCTCAAGAACCTCACCATGCTCGGCGGGCTGCTGATCGCCGCGGCCGACACCGAGGGGAAGCCGTCACTGGCCTGGCAGAGCCGCCACGCGGTCCAGGCCGCCCGGCACGACGTGTCGCTGGCCACCCGCACCGCCAAGGCGTCGGGCAAGGTCGGGGCGACGGTCGGCAAGGCCGCGGGCACGGCCGATCTCGCGCTGGCCAAGGCTGATCTCGCCCGGGCCAGGGCAGGCACCGCCCGGGCCCGGGCCGGCCGGGTCCGCGCCGAGAAGGCGGCCCAGGCCCGCTCGAAGGCCGGCCAGGCCGCGCACAAGGCCAGCATCAAAGCGGGGAAGGCGGCGGGCAAGGCCGGGGTGAAGGCCGGGAAGTCCGTAGGCCGCGCCGGGTACCGGGCGGGCCGGGTCAAGGCCCGGGCCGAGCAGCTCAGCTCCCGCTGATCTCACGCTGGGAGAGTTCCCGCTGATCTCACGCTGGAGAGCTACCGCGGCCCACGCCGCTGGGGGATGCTGGGCTTATGTTCCTGAGCGACCCACCAAATTCCGATCTCGCTGAGGCGCTGTACGACGAGGACCGCAAGAGCGACGGCTACGTCAGCAACCTCACCCGGCTGTGGTGCTGGCGGCCCGACGTGATGAAGGCGTTCTTCGGCGTGCGCAGCGTGCTGTCGGGCGGATCCGGGCTGTCCCCCGCCGACCTGGCCGTGCTCTTCGCCGCGACCGCCGCGGCGCGGTCCGACTCCTACTGCGGGCTGGCCTGGGGCACGCAGCTGGCCGGTCACGTCGGACCGGGCTCCGCGGCGGAGGTCATGACCGGGGTGACTGACGGCCTGGACCCGCGCGCCCGGGCGCTGGCGGACTGGGCCCGCCGGATCGCCGCCGAACCCGGCGGGGCCACCCCGGCCGATATCGGCCGCCTGCACGACGCGGGCCTCACCGACCAGCAGATCTTCGAGGCCACGGTGCTGATCGCCTGGCGGATGGCTTTCACCGCGGTCAACGCGGCGCTCGGGGCGCAGCCCGACGCGCAGCTGGCCGAGGCCGCGCCCGCGGCCGTCCGCGCCGCGGTCAGTTACGGCCGTGCCGCCCGCGGCCGCCCCGTCGGTTTAGCGGCCCGCCGTACGGGTTGCTACGCGTCATGACCTGGTCTGCCCCCGAGGCCCTGGGCGAGCCCGATGAGGTCGGCTTCGGCTCGCGGCGGCCTCCGCGCCGCTCCTGGCCGCGCTGGGGGCGCTGGCCGCTGCTCCTCGCCGGGGCAGCGGCGATCGCCGTGGGGGCGGTGCTCGCCCTGGGCCGGCCCCGGCGGGGTCAGCCCCGGTGCGCCCGGCGGTGACGGTCACCGAGGCCGGCCACCGCCTGCTCGGCGTGCGGGCCGGCTGGGCGCTGGTCGGCTACGGGCCCGGCCGCGCGGTGCGGGTCCAGCCCGCCCGGGGCCGGGTCACCGAGACCGTCCTGCCGTCGCTGGACAGCGACGGCCCGGTCTCCTTCGTGGCGGGCCCCGGCCAGATGATCATCCGCCCGTGGGACTTCGTGCCCGGCTATCTCGTGCCGGACGGCAAGCCTGCCCGGTTCCTGACCGGCGCGCTCCGTCACGGCGGGGCGGTGCTCCCCGGGCCCCGGGCGGGTGAGGTGTG
>CAVVTM010000031.1:0-77991 GCA_963751175.1 uncultured Actinomycetes bacterium
CTCGATGGTGCGCGACTTTCGCTCCGGCCGCCGCGAGTTCTTCGTCTCCTCACGCCCGGGACCGAAGCGGGCACCCGCGAAGGAGCGCGCGCACGACCGGATCGTGGAGTTGCGCTCGGCCGGTCACTCGATCGACGAGATCGCGCTGGTGCTCGCCCGGGAAGGGATCGCACTGAACCGCACCGGGATCGCGGAGGTGATCGCCGAGGAAGGATTCGAGCGGCTCTGGCGCCGACCTGAGGTGCTGCGCGGCGCCCCACGTCGCGAGCAGCTGCCACGGACCGGCGTGATCGACTTCAACACCTGGCCCGACCGGGTTGAGACCAAGCACGCCGGCTTGTTGTTGTGCATGCCCGACCTCGTCGCGCTCGACCTCCCGGCAGTCGTGAAGGCCGCCGGCTATCCGGGCACGACCGTGATCCCGGCCCTCTCATCGATCCTGTCACTACTGGCACTGAAGCTCGCCAGCATTCGTCGTACCTCGCATGTCGAGGATCTCGCGACCGACCACGGCGCGGCACTGTTCGCGGGGCTCTCCTCGCTACCGAAGACGACCGCGCTGACGAGCTACTCCTACAAGCTCTCGCACGAGCGCCAGCACGCGTTCCTGGTCGCGCTGAACGGCGCGATGCTGCGCGCCGGGCTGATCGACGGCACCGACTTCGACCTCGATTTCCACGCGATCATGCACTGGGGCGAGGACCCGGCCCTGGAGAAACACTACGTTCCGAGCCGCTCGCAACGGACCCGCTCGGTGCTGACGTTCTTCGCTCAAGACGCCGGCACCCGCAACATCGTGTTCGCCAACGCCGATATCTCGAAGGCCACCCAGGCGCGCGAGGTGATCGCGTTCTGCGAGCACTGGCATCAACTGACCGGCACCGATCCCGGACTGCTGGTGTTCGATCAGAAACTCACCACCCAAGCCGTGCTCGCCGAGCTCGACGAGCGTGGTGTCACGTTCATGACCTTGCGGATGCGCTCACCCGCCCTGATCCGCCACATCGACCAGCTCGACCCGAAAGCATGGACCACGGTCCGGCTCGACCGGGACGGTCACTACCGCAAACCCCAGGTCGTCGACGAGACCGTGCGGCTGTCGGATTATCCCCGCCCGATCCGCCAACTGATCGTCCGCGGCCTCGGGCGCGAGAGCCCGACCGTCATCATCACCAACCACACCACCGCCACCCCGAAGTTCCTGATCGAACGCTACGCCCGCCGGATGACGATCGAGCAACGACTCGCCGAAGCGATCCGCGCCTTCCACCTCGACTCACTCGCCTCCTCCGTCCCACTCAACGTCGACCTCGACGTCGTCCTCTCCGTCCTCGCCAGCACGATCTGCGCCGCCCTGCGCCGACGCCTCCCCGGCTACCACAACGCCACCCCCGACACCCTCCAACGCCGGTTCCTCCAAACCGGCGGCCTCATCACCAAGACCAACGACACGATCACCGTCCGACTCGACCGCCGCGCCTACTCGCCCGTGCTGCGCTCAGCCGACCTCCCCAACACCACCATCCCCTGGTGGAACGGCCGCCAACTCCGCTACGAATTCGCCGAAAAGTAGGGTCGATCTCGCTGCGCGAAAATCGGCGCTAAGCCGCCGTCCCTGCTGGGATGGTCAGAAGGCTGCGAGACAAGATCGAGCTACTCTCGGTGCCGCGCGGACATCCGATGACCCTAATTGGTCATTGGATGACCCCTCGCGCGGGAAGGGGTAGGGGCTGGACTCGACTCGATGTGCCACCCAGCCCGATCAAGGACGCAGGCTCCGACTTTGCGCCTCGGGGCCAACAGGAGCAACCCGAGGTTGCCCGGATCGTCGTGGAACTTCGACGGCGATCCTCACGGGTTGATGGTCACACGGTAACGGGCTCGCGAGTCTCCTGATGGTCGCGGTTGTTGTTGGCAGCGAGGAGGGTGTGACGCTCGATCGCGATCACGAGCTTGGCGAAGTCGCGCAGTAGCCGATGATCCTGCGGAACTGCTGCTCGGCGACGAGCATGCCGGCGGCGGTCCAGCGTTTGCGCATGTCGCCATCCTGCCAGCGTTTCACGTTGCGCTGTGTGTGGCGGACGATCTCGATCATCGACTCGCACGGGTTCGTTGACCCGATCCGCCGGGTCCGTCCGAAGCCGTGGCGCTCGAACGCGGGAGCGCCGCGTGGTGCAGGAAGGACCCTGATACCGAGCGGCCCGCCACGTCCTCGGGATAGCTCTCCACCGTGCCCCCGCCGAGACGGGCAATCTCGTCCAGCGCACCCCCGAGCGCCGCGGATGTGACTCCCTGGCCGCGGTAAGTTTTGTCGACAAAGAAACACGTGATCCGCCAGTCCGGGAGCACGGTGAGGCCCTGGCGGTAGTCGCGCTGGTTCTTGATGCGCGGCAGCTCACCCGGCGGGCCGAACTGGCACCAGCCCACGCACGGGGCGCCGCCGTACACCAGGGCGGCGTGGGCGCGGCCGCCCCGGACCCGGCACTCCTTCCCGGCCCGGTTCCGGGCCGCGGTCGTGCCGCGTCCCACGCCCTCAGGGTGGAAGGACATGCACCACCAGCCGCCCCAGACGCCGCGGTGCCGCTCGGCCAGCTGGGCGAAGTCCGGCCAGGTGGCCTCGTCCACGGGTTTCACGCTGAAACGGGCCACGCTGATCACCCCCGGGCACGACGACGTCGGCCAGCGTAACGCTGCGACACGCGGAGGGTGGCAACGCTGGGTGGCGGTGGGCCAGGATGGGCCCATGGGAGTGCTCCGGTTCACGACGCAATTGCAGCCGCGCGGTCCTGCCGCCGCCGTGGTGCTCGACGATGCCCAGGTCGAGGCGGTTGGTGAGGGCCCCAAGCGATTCCCGGTGGTCGCCACCATCAACGGCTACACGTGGCGGACGAGCGTGGCCCGCATGAAGGGCGAATTCCTGGTCGGCCTGAGCCGGGAGGTCCGCCACGGTGCGGGCGTCGAGGCCGGCGACGAGGTCGAAGTGACCCTCGAGCTCGACGCGGCGCCCCGCGAGGTCGAGGTGCCCGCCGCGCTCGCGGAGGCCCTGGCGGCCGATCCGGGCGCTCGGGCGTCCTTCGAGGGCATGGCCTTCACCCACCGCAAGGAGTACGCCCGCTGGGTCGCTGAAGCCAAGAAGGACGAGACCCGGCAGCGGCGCGTGCAGCAGGCGCTCGAGATGATCCGGGCGGGCAAGACCCGGAGCTGATCATCCCGGGCGGCCCTATCGCCGCTTGCCACGCCCGCGAGCGCGCCCGTCTCAGGCCTGGAGTTCGCGGAGAATGCGGGCGAGGTGATCGCGGTCGGCCGGGCTGAGCCGGCCGAAGAACCGTTCGGCCTCGGTTCCGCGGGCCGCGCGGATCGCGCGGAGGACGCCGGTGCCCTGCCCGGTCAGCTCGACGAGCGTGGCCCGCCGGTCGTGCGGGTCGGGGCGCCGCCCGACGAGGCCGCGGGCTTCGAGGGCGTCGACGACCTCGGTGGCCGAGCGCGGCGCGATATGCAGGCGGACCGACAGGTCCGACAGGCGCATGGCCCCGTGGTGGCTGAGGACGCGCAGCGCCCGGAAGTGAGACGGGCTGATGTCCCAGGGGGCCAGGGTCTCCTGGGATGTCTCGCGAAGCATGCGCGCGACGGACCGGAAGGCGTCCGCCAGCGTCTCATCACCGCCAGCCTCATCACCGGGGGCCTCGTCACCGCCGGTGGCGGGCCGGCCCGCCGTCTCACTGCCCTGGATCACGGGAATAGCGTACCAGCGCTTACCGTTGTACCCTCATATTGAGGTAACCTCAGCATAAACGGCGCCCGAGGCCCCGCGCGCCGCGTGAGCCTTCCCCCGGCAGAATCGAGCAAGCACTTGGCGTCCCCAGACACGAACGCGCAGACACGTACCAACCCGCAGAACATCAACCCTCGCGGCAGTAACCCTGGCCGGTCCCGCGGAGCGAGAACGGTCACGGCCGCGGAGAAGGCGCAGGCCCGTGAGGTGTCACTGCGCCGCATCGGGCGGCTCTTCGCGCCCTACACCTGGCAGCTGGCCATCGTTACCGCGATCATCGTCGCCTCCTCCATCGTGAGCGTGGCCTCACCGTTCCTGCTCCGCGCGGTGATCGACACCGCCCTCCCCGACCGGAACCTGCGGCTGCTGATCCTGCTGGTCGCCGGCATGATCGGCATCGCCGCCGTCACCTCCGCCTTCGGGGTCATCCAGACCTGGATCAGCACGAAGGTCGGCCAGCACGTCATGCACGGGCTGCGCACCAGCGTCTTCGGCCACCTGCAGCGGCAGTCGGTCGACTTCTTCACCCGGACCCGCACCGGCGAGGTCCAGTCCCGCATCACCAACGACATCGGCGGCATGGAGTCCGTGGTCACCTCGACCGCGACCTCAGTCGCCGCCAACCTCACCACCGCGGTGGCCACCGCGGTCGCGATGGTCGCCCTGTCGTGGCAGCTCTCGCTCATCTCGCTGGTCGTCATGCCGCCATCGATCTACCTCAGCCGCAGGGTCGCCCGGATGCGCCGGGCCATCACCACCCAGCAGCAGCGTGAACTGGCCAACCTCAACGTCACCATCGAGGAAGGACTGTCGATCAACGGCGTCCAGCTGGCCAAGACGATGGGCACCAGCCCGTCCCTGGTCGAGCGGTTCACGGCTTCCTCGGCCCGCCTGATCGACCTGGAGCTGCGCTCGCAGCTGGCCGGCCGGTGGCGGATGGCTTCCATGAGCATCATCTTCGCGGCCATCCCGGCGGTCATCTATCTCGCCGCCGGCCTGCCGGTCACCGCGGGCGCGATGACCATCGGCACCCTGGTCGCCTTCACCACCCTGCAGAACGGCCTGTTCCGGCCGCTGACCGGCCTGCTGAACACCGGCGTCTCGGTGGTGAGCTCGCTGGCCCTGTTCGCACGGATCTTCGAGTACCTCGACCTGCCCGTCGAGGTGGACGACCCCGCCCACCCGGTGGAGATCGTCCCGGCCATGATGGCCGGGCATGTCCGGCTGGAGGACGTCAGCTTCACCTACCCCGGCGCCGGCCGGCCCGCCGTGACCGGCATCGACCTGGACGTCCCGGCTGGCACCACGCTGGCCCTGGTCGGCGAGACGGGGTCGGGCAAGACCACCCTCGCCGCGCTGATCGCCCGGCTCTACGACCCGACCAGCGGCCGGGTGAGCATCGACGGCATCGACATCCGCGACCTGAAGCTCACCGACCTCGCCGCCGTCGTGGGCGTGGTCAGCCAGGAGACCTACCTGCTGCATACCACGGTGCGGGAAAACCTGCGCTACGCCAGGCCCGGGGCGACCGACACCGAGATCGAGGACGCCGCCCGGGCCGCGCAGATCCACGACCTGATCGCCGGGCTGCCCGACGGCTACGACACGATGGTCGGCTCCCGCGGGCACCGTTTCTCCGGTGGCGAGAAGCAGCGCCTGGCCATCGCCCGGACCCTGCTGCGCGACCCGCGCGTGCTCGTGCTGGACGAGGCCACCAGCGCCCTGGACACCGAGACCGAGCGCGCCGTCCAGCAGGCGTTCGACAACCTCGCCGCAGGCCGCACCACCATCACCATCGCGCACAGGCTCTCGACCGTGCGCGACGCCGACCAGATCGTCGTCCTGGACCACGGCCACGTGATCGAGGCCGGCACGCACACCAGCCTCCTGGCCGGCAACGGCCGCTACGCCGTCCTCGCCGCTTGAGCCCCGGCCCAGACGGCAGATCTGGGCGCCTGCCCCGTGGTAAGAATGGCCCGGCCCGCCGATGTGGCCGCAGGCAACCGCGTGGAGAGCAACGAATGATCAGGCGTTTAGCGGCTGCGCTCACCGCGGCCGGAGTGGCAGTCGCAGCGGCCGTCACCATGACGGGGAGCGCCGCCGCCAGCACGGGCCCGGTGTACTACTCGCCGGATCAGGCCGGGTACGCGGCCACCGGGGCGTACTTCCAGGACGTGGATGTCAATGCCTGGCTCCCCGATGCCTCGCGGTTCTCCGGTGAGATCGGCCTGGCTGGGCTTCTCGCTGGAGATGCGGACCCCGGCCAAGGTGATCGACCTCAGCGTCTACGCCTGCACCGACTCCACCTGCCAGCCCGGCGGCCGCCCGGTCACCAACCGGTACCGCCTGGCCTTCAAGGTCTACAACCGGAGCACGCACGCCGTGATCTGCTCCAGCGCGATCGCGACCTCAACGTGCCCGCTGGTACCGCGTTCCTGGAACCGGGCCAGGCTCGCGCCCGGTCACACGGTGGGCCTCCAGATCTTCTACCAACCCGGCCCCGGGCTCATGCAAGCCTCGGTCGGAGGCCAGAGGTACCTCGACTACATGCCCGGCAACGGCCTCCTCATCAACCAGGTGCGCATCGGCGTCCAACTCGGCAGCACCCCGTGGAGCACCGTCCCGTTCCGGGCCCCGGCCCGCGAGACTCGCCTGGCCACGTTCGGGGTCCCGGTCGGCCCCCCCTATGAGGCCGAGGTCGCAACCTATAAGGACCGCACGTCCTGCCTCGACTCATGGTGGGCGCATCACCAACTCGGGATGACCAGCGACGGCACCTCCCGGCCGGCGATCGAGGCCCGCCCGCATGGCTTGTCCAACCTCGGCTGCAACTTCGGCGTCTACCTGGAACGGTGACGGCCAGGCGCCCCGCGTGGCCGGCCAGCAGCGCCGGTGCTGGCCGGTGAGCTCGCCGGCGGGTGGGTAGCCTCATGAATAGATGCTGGTGCGAACGCTGACGCCGGCCCGGAGGCCGGCCCTGCGGCGGAACCGGCGTGGTCCTGCCCACCATCGACGAGGAGCGGATCGGCATGACCCTCTTCCAGCGGGCTCACGACATAGTCCAGGCGAAAGCGAATAAGGCGCTCGACGCCGCCGAGAAGCCTGACGAGATGCTCGACCTGTCGTACGAGCAGATGCTTGACCAGATCACCCAGGTCCGCCGGGGACTGGTATCCATCGCCGCATCGCGCAAGCAGACCGAGCTGCAGGAGCAGCAGCTCCAGCACACGGTGGACCACCTCCAGGACCAGGCGAAGGAGGCGCTCGCGCAGGGCCGGGAAGACCTGGCGCGGGAGGCCCTGTCCCGGAAGGCGGCGGCCCAGGCCCAGATCGACGTCATGGATTCCCAGCATGAGCAGCTGGCCGAGCAGGAGGAGAAGCTCGGGCACACCCTCGATGCCCTGCAGAAGAGGGTGAACACCTTCCGGACGCAGAAGGAAGTGCTGAAGGCGCAGTACACCGTGGCCCAGGCTGAGAGTTCGGCCGGCGAGAGCGCGGCTGGGATCTCCCGGACCTATGGTGACCCGGGAGCGGAACTCCAGCGCACCCAGGACAAGATCGCCCAGATGCAGGCCCGCGCCGGCGCGGTCGATGAGCTGCTCGCGTCTGGAGTGCTCGAAGACGTCGGGGGTGACACCGACGACATCCAGCAGGAGCTTGACGAAGCCGGGACCGCCGCCGGGGTGGACAAGGAGCTGGCCGCGCTCAAGGCCGAGATCGGCCCCGGCAGTGACGGCTCACCGGCGCCGCGGGAGATAACCGGGAGCTGAGGCCCGGCTGCCCGTGCCCCGGTCATCCGGCTCCTCGGCTGCCGGGGCGCGGGTCCCGCGCCGTTCCTGGTCGCCCGCCGCGGCGGGCGACCAGCAGTACGGGCATCCCGGGCCGAATGCGCTGTGCAGGTACGCGCAGTCCACGAGCTGGGCGGTCGTCACTCGGCGTGCCACCTCGGATTCCCGGCTCCCGTGAGCCGGGAGCGGCTCCGGGTGCCTGCGGTGCTCAGCGTCCCCAGTGTCGCCCGGCCAGGCTGATGTGCCCGGGAACCGCAGCTCAGCGGGCGTGTCGCGCGCTCTGGTGGCTGGTCAGAGGAATTGCCCCAGGGTGTCGTTGCCCCGGTCACCGTGCCATACCACGGCCACGACCTCACGGGGGTCGATCACCGTCCACCCGGTCTCGCGGTCGAGGCGGACCAGGCCGTCCGGGCGGACCTCCACGCCGGTCAGCCGCTTGTCCTCGGCCGTCGGGAAGCCGACCTGCCCGATCCTGCTGATGAGCATGGACATGGAGCCTGGCTTGCCGATGAGGGGCTTGAGCAGATCGCGCATCGTGTCGCCGGTCATGAGGTGGCACCTCCAGCTATCGGTATGGGCAGCATGCCCGCGCTCGGGCAGGACGCGCGCGGATTGTCGGGTCGCCGGGCGCCGCGCTGGGCTCTCCTAGCATCCCCTTGATCTCGGACGGGCTGCCATGGGGGACCGGGGATGCTGAAGCGGCGGGCGTGGCCGGCATACACGGCGAGCCTGGCTGCGGCCACGCTGGCCGGCGCAGCGAGCCTGACCGCCGCCAGCGCGGCCCCGGCGTCGGGCGGGGCCGCGCCGGTAGCCGCGGTGATGATTCCTGTCGGCACGGCGCCGGGGATTCCCCCGGGAGCCAGGGTTACCGGCCGGGAGGCCAGCGCGGTCACGTTGCACATCACTGTGGCGCTCCGCCCCTCCGATCCCCGCGGCCTCGGCCGGCTGGCTACCGAGGTCTCCACCCCCGGCTCGGCCCGGTTCCGCCGCTTCCTCAGCCCGCACCGGATCCAGGCGCGCTTCGGCCCGCCGCGGGGTGCCACCGCGGCGGTCCGTGCGTGGCTGCGCAGCCATGGGCTCGCCCCCACGGCGACCCTGGGTGATGGCCTGCTGCTGCCCGCCACCGGGCCCACGGGGCGGGTCGAGGCGGCGTTCCGGACGACGATCGACCGGGTACGGCTCGCTGACGGCCGGACGGCCCTGATCAACCGGCGGCCCCCGGAGGTGCCCGCCTCGCTGCGCCGCTGGGTGTCCGCGGTCATCGGCCTCAGCAACGTCCACCTGCCCGGGTCCGACCTGGCCGCGGGACGGGTTCCCGGGCCGCGGGCCTGCCGCACGGCCCGCGGCACCCGCCACGTGTACACGACCGCCTGGCTGGCCCACGCGTACCGGTTCAACCCGCTCTACCGTCAGCACGACTTGGGGCAGCACATCACCGTGGCCCTGTTCGAGCTGGCCGACTACGCCCACCGGGACGTGCGGGCCTACGACCGCTGCTACCGGGTGCATCCCACCGTCCGGCGGGTTCGGGTCGACGGCGGCACCAGCGTCGCGGCCTCGGGAGACGGCACCCTGGAGGTCACCGCCGACATCGAGGTGGTCGCGGCCCTGGCGCCCCGGGCGAGGATCCTCGTCTATCAGGCGCCCCTGACCGGCGGCGACCAGTCCATCGTGGATACCTACGGCGCGATCGCCCAGCAGGACCGCTCCCAGGTTGTGAGCAGTTCATGGGGCGGCTGCGAGCCGCTGGCCGGGGCGGCCGTCGTCCGCATCGAGGCACAGCTCTTCCAGGAGATGGCCCTGCAGGGGCAGTCGATGATGGCGGCCGCCGGGGATTCCGGCTCCGAGGGCTGCCTCCCTGACGTGAAAGAGGCGCCGGCCCGCGTCGCCTACAGCCTGCAGGTCGGCAACCCGGCCAGCCAGCCCTTCGTCACGGCCGTGGGCGGCACCACCATCACCCGGTACGGCTCACCCCCGGTGCAGTCGGCCTGGAACCAGACCCCGGCGGGGATGGGGTTCCCGGCGCCGTTCAACGGCCGGCACGGCCGGCCGGGCAGGTACCCGGGCAACCTGGTCGGCAGCGGCGGCGTTTCCCGGATGTGGTGGATGCCGTCCTGGCAGGCCGGGTTCGTGCGCGGCGGCCACGCCAGCGGGGCCCGGTGCGGTGCCCCGCGGGGCTCAGGCTGCCGCGAGGTCCCCGACGTCTCGGCGCTGGCCGCGATCGGCACCCGCGGCACCCGCGGGTACGTCATCTACGGCACGGCCGGGGCGTTCAAGGGCAAAGGCTGGCTGACCGTCGGGGGTACCAGCCTGGCCACCCCGCTGTGGGCGGCGCTGACGGCCCTGGCCGACCAGCAGATGGCCGGCCACCGCCTCGGCCTGCTGTCCCCCAGCCTGTACCGGATCGCGCGCCGTGACCCGCGGGTCTTCACCGATGTCAGGTCGGGCAGCAACGACTACCTCGCCGGGTACGGCCGGGACTCCCACCACACGTGCCGGTCCGGTGGCCGGCGCAGGCAGTCCTGCTACCCGGCCGCGCGCGGTTACGACATGGCCACCGGACTCGGCACGCCGCAGGCCGGCTACCTGGTCACCGCCTTGCGCCGGGAGCACGCGGCCCGGCCTGACACCAGCAGGGGCCTGACACCAGCAGGCCTAGTAGCTGAACGTGGTGGCCGCTTCGTCGCCGATCCACTCCCAGAGCTGGACGGTCCCCGCGAGTTCCGCGTTCGCTACCAGCCCGCTGCGGTCGAGCTGCTTGGCGTTGAAGCAGATCGGGCACACCATGAAACGGCCGCCAGCGCTCTCGTAACGGGCCAGCAGGTCCGGCAGCGGCGGGCAGCCGCTGCACGCCACCCCGGCGGCGGTGTCCTTGAGCGCCAGCCGCACCGCCTCCTTGGCCTGGAACATGAGGGTCGGCCGGCCTGCTTCCGCGGCCGCGACCGCGACCAGGAAGGCGACTGTCACCTTCTCCGGATCCTCCAGGCCCGTGGTAAGGCTGATGACTGCTTTCCCTGCCATGACTGCCCCCAGCTCCGTTGATCTGGTTACCAGGCGGCGGGCCGCCGCCGCGGGACCCTCTCTGCTCAGGCCCGGCTGGCCTCAGTGTCACGGGCAGCGGGACACGGGCACATCCGTGCTCAGCACGGATCTTCATCTGTGCTGCCTGCGACAATGACCCCATGCAGCGCGGAGGAGCGGGCCGCCTGGCCAGCGCCGGGGTCACCCCCCGGGAAGCGGAGGTCCTCACCGCGATCGGCCGCCGGCTCACCAACCGTGAGATAGCCGAGCAGCTGGTCATCTCCGTGCGGACGGTCGAAAGCCACGTGTCGGCGCTGCTGCGCAAGCTGGCTGTGGCCGACCGCTCCGGGCTCGCCGAGCTGGCCCGGCAGCTCCCCGCCGTGGCTGCCATCGCCGTGCCCGCCACGAGCTTCGTCGGCCGGGAGGAGGAACAGACTGAGCTGGGCAGCCTGCTGACCCGCGGCGCCCTGGTCAGCCTGGTCGGCCCGGCGGGATGCGGCAAGACCCGCCTGGCCCTGGAGACCGCCCGGCGGTGGGCCGGCGAGGCACGCATCGCCGAGCTCTCCTCGGCGGCGGCCCACGATGTCAGCGCGCTCGTCGCCGCCGCGCTGGGAGTCGGTTACGAGGCCGCCGACGTGGCCGCGGCCGCCCGCGTCGCGCTGGCCGGGACCCGCCTGCTCCTGATCATCGATAACTGCGAGCACGTCGTGGCGGCGGTCCGGGACGTGGCCGGCCCCCTGGCCCGGGCCGCTGCGGGATTGCGGATCCTGGTCACGAGCCGCGAACCGCTCGGCCTCGACGCCGAGCGCGTATTCCCCGTGCCGCCGCTCAGCGTGCCGGCCGGGAGCAGCCCCGGGGGAAGTGCGGCAGAGCCCGGCCGGGCAGCTGTTCCTCGACCGGGCCCAGGGCGCCTGCCCGGGATTCCGGCTCGATGAAGCCTCAGCGCCGTATGTCGCGGCCATCTGTGACCGCCTCGACGGCCTGCCCCTGGCCATCGAGCTGGCCACCGCCCGGGTCCGCACCCTGGGTGTCGTGGAGCTCAGCGCCGACCTGGATCAGCGCTTCGGGGTCATGGACGCTCCCGGGCGGCCCGGGCGTCATGCGTCGATCGGCGCGGCCATTGAGTGGTCGTGGCAGCTGCTCGACGACGGGCAGCGGGCCCTGCTGGGCCGGCTGGCCGCCCTGCCGGGCGAGTTCACGCTGGCGCTGGCCGCCGTCGCCGGCGCCCTACCCGGCACGGACCCCCGGCCGGGGGCGGTCCGGCGGGCACTGGTCCGCCTGGCCGATCAGTCGCTGGTCAGCGTGCGGCTGCCGGACGGGAAGCCTGCACGGTACCGGCTGCTGGAGGTCATCCGGGCCTTCGCCCGCAGCCGCACGCCCCCGGCTGTCACCACCGGCGTCCGGGCCGCGCACGCTCGGTTCTTCGCGGACGAGGCCGCGGCCGCGGTCCGGGACCGTTATCACCTCAGTCACCCGGCGCCAGCTGCCGCGCCCCCGGCGGGCGTTCGACGAGCCGAACATCCTCGCTGCTCTGGGCTGGGCGGCCGGGCACGATCAGGGCCTGGCCGGCCGCCTGCTGCTGTCCGTCTGCCAGCTGGCTGACATCACCCCCACCAGGCAGGCCCTGGAAGTGATCCGCGACGTCACCCAGCCCGGCCCGGCTGACTCCCGCCCCGGAAAGCCTGAGAGCGGCGGGACCGGGCCCGGCCCGGGCCAGTGGAGCAGCGAGGTGCTGGCCCGGGCGGCCGTCACCCTGGCTTACCTGAGCCTCGACGACGCGGAGCAGCGGGCGGCCTGGAGCGGCCGGGTGGCGGTCAGCGAGCGGGACCGCGCCCTGGCCCGCTGGGCCCGCGGCTGGGTCCATGCCTACCGCGGCCGCGGGGACCCCGCCCGGCATGACCTGGACGCCGTGATCTCCTACGCACGCTGCGCCGCGGATCCCTGGCTGGAAGCGTCCGCGCTGCAGGGCCGGGGGATAGCCCGGGACGAGGACGACGACGCGTTCGCCGACTGGGCCGCCGCCGTGACCCGGTTCGTCGTGTCCGGCGACCTGATGCACGCCAGCAACGTCCGGTACATGCTGGCCAGCCGGGCCGTGGCCACCCGCAGCCGCCTCCGCGAGGTCCCTGTCTGGCTGGCCGACTGCGAGGCCTACGCCGCCAGCCACGGGTACGCGCATGAGCTGGCGCACGTCTGGCTTGTCCGGGCTGGCTACCAGATTCTGCACGGGCAGGCGGACGAGGCACGGTCCCTGCTCGACGCGGCACTGCCTGCCTTCCGCCAGGCCGGCGACTTCCGCTGCGTCAGCCGGGCGCTGCTCGAACTCGCCCGGCTCACCCGGCCCGGCGACCCGGCCGGGGCGGCCCGCCTGCTCATCCAGAGCCTGCACGCGGCCGCGATCGCCCCGGCCCCGGCCCTGCCGGAGCGCATCCTGGCCGACCTGGCTGAAACCGCCGCGGCCGGGGGAGACCTGGTCCTGGCCGCCCGCTCCCTCGGCGCCCTGGAAGCGCTGGCCGGGACGGCTGCGCCGCAGGTGCCCCCCGGGCCCGCTTACGCGGGCTACGTCAGCGAAGGACGGGCGGGCGGCGTTGACGTGCTCCTGACGCTCTATCCGGGCTGACACCGGCGCGGCTGTTCATGCGGCGTTCATCTGGACAGGCTCACGGGGCCGGGTGACAGACTGCCAGCATGACCGGACCGGACCCGAAAGCAGACCTCCTCGCTTACCTCCAGGCCGGCCGCGAGGCTCTGCTGTGGAAGCTCGAAGGCCTCTCGGAGTACGACATCCGGCGCCCGCTCACCCCCACCGGCACCAACCTCCTGGGGCTGGTCAAGCACGTGGCCAGCGTCGAGCTGGGGTACTTCGGCGAGACCTTCGGACGGCCGTCCGGCGAGCCGCTGCCGTGGCTGGGGGAGGGCGCGGAACCCAATGCGGACATGTGGGCAGCCCCGGGGGAGTCGCGTGACCAGATCACCGCCCTGTACCACCGGGCGTGGCTGCATTCGGACACCACGATCGACATGCTGCCGCTCGACGCGACCGGTCACGTGCCCTGGTGGCCCGCGGACAGGAACGAGGTGACGCTGCACCGCATCATGGCTCACATGATCGCCGAGACGCACCGGCACGCCGGGCATGCCGACATCATCCGGGAACTCATTGACGGCACGGTGGGGCGCCAGCCGGGGAACGACAACATGGCACCCGGCGACCAGTCCTGGTGGGAGGGGTACCGGAGCCTCCTGGATCAGGCGGCCCGGGACGCCGACGGCTAAGCCCGGTAGCGCACGCGGCAAGGGCTCCGCGGCCATTTTCGTCTTCTGGCCCGGGATGGGCTGCGGGTCCGGGTCAACCAGCTCGAGCTGGTAGCGCTGCAGCAGCAGCGTGATGATCACCTTCATCTCCAGGTAGGCGAAATGCACGCCCAGGCAGCGGTGGATGCCGCCGCCGAAGCCGATCAGGTCCCGCATCGCGCGGGGATCGTCGAGGAACACGGTCCGGCCGGTACTCATCAGGCTGCGGGTAAGGCCCGGGCAGCCGGTGCGCGACGGCGGGGGAGAGCAGGATCATCGATCCCTCGCTGATGCGGAAGCCGTCCACCTCGAACGACCGATCGGCGGTCCGGGCCAGTTCCCGGGGATGGCGGAGCAGGTCGATGAGCGCCCAGCTCACGTGGCCGGTGGTCGTCTCGTGGCCCGCCCAGATGATCATCAGGATGAGGTTGATGCGCACCAGGTCGGGTACCGGCGCACCGTCGCGGCGTCGTCCAGGCGGTCCATCAGCCGCCGGGTCTCGGCCTCCATCACCCCGACGTAGCTGTCGAGCTGGCGCCCCTGGAAGCGGGGCAGGACCAGCGCCCGCTGCCGCTGGTACTCATCCGGCCCGCCGAAGAAGTAGAACTCCTGATCAAACATCCGGACGAAGTACGGGTACGCCTTCCGGATCGACAACGGCACGTCGGTCCCGGTGAAGAAGAACCGGTGATACTCCGGCCCCAGCATCGTGACGACCCGCCGCCCGGCCAGGCTGAACGTGAACATGGGCCCGTGTTCGGAGTACCCGCGCTCGATGACGTCGAGCGGGTCAGGCTGCCGGCACCCGTGGTCGCTAGCCTGCTTCCTGCGCGGGCACCCGGGCGCGGCCCGGTCCGGCCCGCGCGGCAATGTCCGCACAGGGCCCGCGTTTGACCGCCTCACCCCGGCCGGGCACGATCATCGCTGTGACGCTGAGCGTCGGAGGGGAGCTGGTCAGGCGTGAGCATTCTCGGTACCCGGGTCTTGCGGACGGAGGACCCCGGCTTCCTGACCACCGGGGCCGTCTACACCGACGACGTGGTGGACGAGCGGCTGGCCGGCGCGTGCCATGTGTTCTTCGTCCGGTCGCCGATCGCGCACGCCCGGATCAGGTCGGTCGATGCCGGCGCGGCCCTGGAGGCGCCCGGGGTGATCGCGGTGTTCACCGGGGCTGACCTGGCTGACCTGCCCCCGCTCGCCCCGCCCATCCCGGACCTGGTCAACGGGCGGATGGCCCAGCCGCTGCTGGCCCGGGACGTGGTGCGCTACGTCGGCGAGCCGGTGGCCGTCGTCGTCACCGAGGACCCCTACCAGGGCGAGGACGCCGCCGAGCTGGTGAGCGCCGACTACGACCCGCTCCCGGCCGTGGTGGATCTGTCCAGGGCCGCTGACGACCCGCCCAGTGTCCTGTTTCCCGAGGCCGGGACCAACGTGACCGCCACGTTCGGGGACGCGGCCGCGCTCCAGGCTGACCTGTTCGACGGCTGTGACGTGGTGGTCAGCCGGACCATCATCAACCAGCGGGTGGCGCCCGCCCCGATGGAGACCCGGGCGGCGGCAGCCACCTGGGGCGGCGACGGCCGGCTCACCGCCTGGATCCCGAACCAGGGGGCGCAGGGCACCCGCGGCGCCCTGGCCGCGATGCTGGCCATCGACCCGTCCAGCCTGCGGATCATCACCCCGGACGTGGGAGGCGCGTTCGGCGCCAAGTTCGGCGCGGACCCGGAACATGCGGTGGTCTGCTGGGTCGCCCGGCAGCTGGGCAGGCCCGCACGCTGGGCCGAGACCCGGAACGAGAACATGGTCGGGATGACGCACGGCCGGGCGCAGCGCCAGACGATCACCATCGGCGGCACCCGCGACGGGACCGTGACCGCGTACCGGCTCGAGATCCTGCAGGATTCCGGGGCCTACCCCCGGTTCGGCGCGTTCCTGCCCGCCCTCACCATCCTCATGGCCCCCGGGCCGTACGCGATCAGCCGGGCTGAGGCGGTAGCGCGGTCGGTGGTCACCAACACCACCCCCGTCGGCGCGTACCGCGGCGCGGGCCGCCCCGAAGCCACGGCTGCGATGGAGCGGGCCATCGACCTGTTCGCCGCCGAGATCGGCCATGACCCCGCCGAGGTGCGCCGGAAGAACCTGCTGCCCAAGTTCACCGAGCCGCACCGCACTGCGTTCGGGGCCGTCTACGACAGCGGCGACTACGTGGCCGCGCTGGACGCGGCCCTGGACGCGGCCGGCTACGCGTCGCTCCGGGAGGAGCAGGCCAGGCGCCGCGCCGCCGGCGACGTCACCCAGCTCGGCATCGGCCTGGCCAGCTACGTGGAGATCACCGGCGCAGGGGCGGAGTCGGGTGCCCCCCGGGAAAACGCCAGCGTCGAGGTGCATCCCGACGGCAGCGCGACGATCCTCACCGGGACCTCACCGCATGGGCAGGGCCACGCCACCGTGTGGGCCATGCTCGCCAGCGAGGAGCTCGGCATCCCGGTGGACAGGATCACCGTGAAGTGGGGAGATACCGACCTCATCCCGGAAGGGGGCGGCACCGGCGGCTCGCGCAGCCTGCAGCAGGGCGGCGTGGCGGTGCGGCAGGCGTCACGGGAACTGCTCGCGGTGGCCCGGGAGCGGGCCGCCGCGATGCTCGAGGCCAACCCCGCTGACCTGGTCTTCGAGCCGGAGCACAGCGTGTTCGAGGTGGCGGGCGACCCGGATGCGGCGGTCCCGCTGGCCAAGCTGGCCGTGGAGGAGCGGCTGGTGGTGCGCACCGTGTTCATCGCGCCGGGCGCGACCTTCCCCTTCGGCGCGCACGTGGCAGTGGTGGACGTGGATACCGAGACCGGCAAGGTGGTGCTGCGCCGGGTGGTGACGGTGGACGACGCGGGCACCGTGATCAACCCGCTGCTGGCCGAGGGGCAGCGGCACGGTGGCATCGCCCAGGGCGCCGCGCAGGCGTTCCTGGAGGAGGTCATCTACGACGCGGAGGGCAACCCGCTGACGGCGACCTTCGCCGACTACCCGTTCCTGTCCGCCACCGAGGTGCCCAGTTTCGAGCTCGCCGACATGGCCACGCCGACCAGCTACAACCCCCTCGGGGTCAAGGGCATCGGGGAGGCCGGGACCATCGGCGCCACCCCCGCCGTGCAGAACGCGGTCATCGACGCGCTCGCGCACCTCGGCGTGCGGCATGTTGACCTGCCCACCACGCCGCAGCGGGTCTGGCGGGCCCTCCAGGAAGTATCCGCCCGGAAGGACGCGTAGATGCAGATCGAGCTGACGGTCAACGGGGTGCCGCGCTCCGACGAGGTGGAGCCACGGCTGCTGCTGGTCCATTACCTGCGCCAGCGCTGCGGGCTCCGCGCCGCCAACGTCGGCTGTGACACGACGTCCTGCGGAGCCTGCACCGTGCTGGTCAACGGCCGCTCGGTGAAGTCCTGCACGATGCTCGCCGTGCAGGCGGCCGGGCAGGAGATCACCACGGCGGAAGGCCTGGCCGCCGGCGGCGAGATGCACCCGGTCCAGGAGGCGTTCCGCCAGGAGCACGGGCTGCAGTGCGGCTTCTGCACCCCCGGCATGGTGATGGCGGCGGCTGGCCTCCTGGGGGAGAACCCGCACCCCACCGAGGCGGAGGTGCGGGAAGGGCTGGAGGGCAACTTCTGCCGGTGCACCGGCTACCACAACATCGTCCGGGCCGTTCTGTCCGCCGCCGAATCGATGAGCGCATGATCCCCGCGCCGTTCGAATACGAGACGGCCGAATCGGCCGGGCACGCCCTGGACCTGCTGGCCCGCCACGGGGAGGACGCGAAGCTGCTGGCCGGAGGGCATTCCCTGCTGCCCATGATGAAGCTGCGGCTGGCCGTCCCGTCCGTGCTGATCGACATCGGCCGGGTCGGGGAGCTGGCCGGCATCCTGGCCGACGGTGACGACCTGGTGATCGGCGCCACCACGTGCCACGCCGACGTCGCCGCGTCCGGACTGGTCCGGTCGCAGACGCCGCTGCTGGCCTACGCCGCGGCGCAGGTCGGCGACCCGCAGATCCGGCACCGGGGCACGATCGGCGGCTCCCTCGCGCACGCGGACCCGGCGGCAGACCTGCCGATGGCGCTGGTCGCCCTGGGCGGCTCCCTGGAGATCTCCGGCCCGGGCGGCCGCCGCACGGTCAGCGCGGACGACTTCTTCGCCGGGTTCTTCGAGACCAGCCTGGAACCCGACGAGCTGCTGACCGCGGTCCGGGTGCCGCGCTGCCCGGGCCCGGACTGGGGGTACCAGAAGTTCGTCCGGCGGGCCAACGACTGGGCCATCGTCGGGGTCGCGGCGGCCGGCGGCCGGATCGCCCTGGCCAACATGGGCCCGGTACCGGTCCGGGCGACAGCAGCGGAGCAGGCCCTCGCCGGGGGAGCGAGCGCCGCGGACGCGGCCGCCCTGGCCGCCGAGGGCACCGACCCGGCTGAGGACATCCACGCCGACCGCGCCTACCGCCAGCACCTGGCCCGCGTCCTCACCCGCCGCGCCCTGGAGCACCAGACCGGGTAAGGGACCGCCGGGCCTGGTCCACGGCGGGTAGGTCCAGGCCCACCGCGGATGTGGGTGCCGACCTCTGGCGTGCTGTCCCGGCAAGCGGAGAGGATGGCCTGCATGATCAGGCTCAGTGGATTGGCGTGCGGGGACAGCTGACCATGGTGCACCCCGGCGGCGCTGGTGTGCAGTACGACATACCGGAGCGCGGGAACAGCCGGGAACGATTCGGTGTCATAAAGGATGTGAGTGCACAAATCGATCCGGCCGTGGACACCCGCCCGGCCAATCTGGTCCTCGTCGAGCAGTCCGGCGCGAAGCACGAGATCCCGCAGCTGTCTCCAGGCGACGGGATGGCCGAGGCTGAGCAGGCCATGCACGACTCCACCCTGCACCTGCGGGAAGTGAAGCTCGTCAGCGAGCACAAGGCCATCGCCCGCTGGAAGGCCTCGGAGCTCGGCTGGCGCCGGGTGGCCTGACCAGCAACGTCCTGCCTGCGCCCGGTGATGTGTGATGATGAAACCAGGGCCGTGGGCATTCCGAACGCCGGCAGTCACGTCGGCGCCGTCCGGGCCCGGTAAACCCGGCACAGCTGTGCCGGGGATGGGATGGCCGATATGTTCGGCTTCAGGATCATCCGCCAGTACGAGCAGGGCGTCGTATTCCGCTTCGGGGAGGCCCTGCCTGGCGTGCGCAAGCCTGGCCTCACCTGGATCAACCCGTTCACCTGCCGGCTCACCAAGGTCAACATGCAGATCGCTGTGGCCGCCGTGCCCGCGCAGGAGACCATCACCCGGGACAACGTCACGCTGAAGGTCAACGCGGTCGTCTACTACCGGGTCGTCGACCCGCTCAAGGCGATCATCAACGTGCAGAACTACCACTTCGCCGTGTCCCAGGTCGCCCAGACCTCGCTGCGGTCGGTCACCGGGCGCAGCAACATGGACCAGTTGCTGTCTGAGCGGGAAGAGGTCAACGCCGAGCTGAAGGACGTGATCGACGCCCCCACCGAAGGCCCGTGGGGCATCCGCGTGGAGCGCGTCGAGGTCAAGGACATCTCCCTCCCGGAGTCCATGAAGCGCTCGATGTCACGGCAGGCTGAAGCCGAGCGTGAGCGCCGCGCGCGGATCATCGCGGCCGACGGCGAGTACCAGGCCTCCAAGAAGCTGGCCCAGGCCGCCACGGTCATGGCGGCTGACCCGGCCGCCTTGCAGTTGCGGCTGCTGCAGACGGTCGTCGAGGTCGCGGCCGAGAAGAACAGCACCCTCGTGATGCCGTTCCCGGTGGAATTGCTGCGCTTCTTCGACCGCGCACACGTGGGCCCGGTGACCGCCGCGGCGGACGACGACGTGACCGGGGCAGACGACGCCGCCGGCCTGCCGGTCCCGCCTGCGCTGCCCGCTGCCGCGCCGGGACTCCAGCCACCCCGCGCAACCGAGGCTGTACCGCTGAACGGGTCCCCGAAGGGGACACCGCAGGCTGACGCCCGCCCGTCACGCCGGGCACGGTCCTGCGGCGCCGAGGTCGTCCCGCGCTTAGGCGCGTGGCGCCAGGCGGTAGACCAGCGCGCCGTCGGCCCGGTAGCCGAGACGGAAGCCGACCGCCCGGAGGTAGTTCAGGATCTCGGGCGTCGGGGACCAGACGATCGCCCAGCCGGCATGGATGGCACGTGCGTCGAGCCGGGCCGCCTCCAGCCACGCCGGGTGAGCCTTGCTGGCCAGCAGCTCGTGGTAGACGACGGCGGGCTCTCGCTGGGCGTCGAGCAGGTCAGCGTAGAAGGGGTGGCGTTTCACCGCGGCCAGCGTGGATTCGGGCAGCCGGGATATGTAGGCGACGGCCCGCGGATGACCGTCGGCGGTGGCCTGCACCTCGGCCTCGGGGTTGAAGGCCGCTCCCTGGCCGGGCAGCGGCACGGCGCTGCGCACGCCGAGCGGGACATCGACGACGATGGAACCGGAATGGTCAGCGGCGATCGGGCGGTCCAGCGCGGGCAGCGCCGCGGGGATGGTGGCGGTGACCTGCGGGGTGGCGCCGACCCCGACGCTGCCGGCTTCGAGGACGGCGAGCGCCAGCACGGGCACCAGGACCGGCGCGGCGTGATAGCGCAGCCAGTCCACGGCGGCGGCGGCGAGCAGCGCGGCGGCCACCAGCCCGAGTTCGGTGAGCCGGTCGGCCTCCCGGAAGGAGGCCAGCAGCGGATTCCGCACCATCCACGTGTACGGCATGATCATCGACAGGCGCTCACCGTGCCATATCTGCGCGAACGGCACATACCGGTGGCCGTTGATGAGGATCCCGGTGCCCAGGGCCAGCCAGGTGGCGCCCAGCCAGAACAGGGCCAGCAGCCGGGCATTACGCCGCCGCCAGCAGACGATCAGGCCAAACAGGGCCAGGGCGGCCAGCACGACGCCGTAGGCGGTGAACGTGGCGCTCTTCGGGCCGGAGTGGTAGTAGATCGCGGCCACGCTCTTCAGCCCGAACGCACCGACCCGCGGTGAGGGGGCGAATATCTGCTGCAAGGCCGCACCGGAGCTGCGGTAGTCCGCCGCGAGCGCGCTCTGCGACACGGACGCGTCGCCGGCCATCGCCTGCTGGGCCATGGCGATGAGCTGCGGGCTGGCGATGACGGCCGTCACCGCCGCGGCGATGCCGGCCAGGCGCAGCTTGACCCGGGCCTGTTCCCCGCCGCGGGCCGCGCTGCGGACCAGCCAGGGCAGCAGGGCCGCGACGGCCACGATGCCAGTCATGATCGACGATTCCAGGTCGGTCAGCAGCACGGTCCCCAGGACCAGGCCCAGGATCACTGCCTGCCGCCAGCCGGGCCGCCGTCCCAGCCGCACCGCGGCCTCCAGCGCCAGGGGCAGGAAAATCGCGCCCAGCGCGAGCTGGATCTCAAACCACGAGTTCCACGTCATCATCGTGGACAGGCCGAAGAACGCGCCTCCCGCGATCGCGCCGGTCTGCGAGGGAACCCACAGCCGCGCCGCCCGGTACATCGTGTAGCACATCAGGCCGGGCGCCGCTGCTGACAGCAGGTTGTAGGTGAAACTGGGGCCAAGCGTGAGCGTGACCGGCGTCATCAGCACGCCGGGCAGCGGCATCAGCACGTGGAATCCCAGCGGGACGCCGACTGGCGCGGCCAGGTAGTGGCTGAACCAGGGATTGCTGAGGTGCATCACCGAGCGTGCTATCCACCAGTAGTCCCACACGAACAAGCCGGCGTCCCGCCCGGTCGGCAGGACGTGGCCGGTCAGGTAGGCGGCACGGGTCCAGTTCACGGCGATCCCGGCGCCCAGGTAGGCGATCAGGACCGCCACATGCACGCCCACCGAGCGGGCGGCGGACCCAGGCCGCAGCGGCCACGCCCCCGTCCTGGCGGCCGGATCCTGCCGGTCAGCGGACGCAATGCCTCCAGCCCTCAACGCGCCGTCCCGTCCTTTCTGCCGGACCCGGCACATGCCCGGGTCGTGTCCGCTGGCTGGGGCAGCCGAGGAAATCGCATATCTAAGAGATGCACGGAAGGGTTCAAAAGTTGCCCAAGTGCATTCAAAGAAAGCGTCTGCTTTCCGCCCCGGCGGGCCCGGCAATTTTTCTTCCCGGGCGCACACGCCGCAATTTACAGGCTATTCAGCAGGTTCTGCGCCCACCCGGATGATTTCAGTGGCCCCCGGCGCCCCGGCGCCCCGGCGCCCCGGCGCCCCGGCGGGCCCGGCGGTGGCGGGCCGACGGGCCGCGGCGCCCCGGCGCGCCGGCGGGTCAGCGGTGCCGCCGGGCTGCGGGCGGCTCCCGGCGGCGTCCCTGGCCTGCGCTGTGTCCCCGAGCGACCAGGTCAGCGGCGGGTGAGCTGGCCGTGGTCAGCCAGCGGGCTTCTCCCAGATTGAGACGTGCTGCTGGCTCTCGCTGGTGAAGGGCTCACGGGCCCATCCTGCCCACCGCTCGCGCAGCCGCATCCCGGCGAGCTGGGCCATCAGGTCAAGCTCGGCGGGCCACACATACCGGAACGGGATCGACCGGTACTCACCCCGGCCGCCGCTGACTTCGACGTAGTTGGAGCTCATGGCCTGCGTGGCGGTGTCGTAGATGTCGAAGGCCCACCGCTCCGGGCTCACGTGGAACGGCACCACGCTCTGGCCCGGCGGGAGCTTGCGCAGCTCCGGTACCGCCACCTCGATGACGAAGCAGCCGCCGGGCTCCAGGTGCGCCGCGACGTTGCGGAAGCAGGCCACCTGCGCTTCCTGGGTGGTCAGGTTCATGATGGTGTTGAAGACCAGGTAGGCCACGGAGAACGTCCCCGCGGCGGTCGTGGTGGCGAAGTCGCCGACCGTCACGCCGATGGCGCCGCCGCCCGGCTTAGCCCGCAGCCGGGCCACCATCGCCCGGGAGAGGTCGATGCCATGGACGGGGACGCCGCGGCGCGCCAGCGGCAAGGCGATACGGCCGGTACCGATGCCCAGTTCCAGGGCCCGCCCGCCGCCAGCCAGCTCCGCGAGCAGGCCGGCCGCTGGCTCCACCACACCGGGCTCGGACATCTCCGCGGTGGACTCGTCGTAGCTGGCGGCGACACGCTCCCCGAAATAACCGTCCTCATCCACCCGCGGGACCGTACCTCCGGGGACCCCGGCAGCGCCAACGATTTCCGGTGCGCTGCGGCTGGTCTCAGCGGCCGGCGTGCTCGCCGGGCGGCATCCGCCCGGCCCGCATCCCGGCCCGCGTCCCGGGCCGCCAGCGGTCCCAGATGAGGCGGCAGGCGTAATACGCGGCCGCCGCACCTGAGGCGTACCCGGTAACAAATACCACCTTGAGCAGGTCGCTGTGATTGTGCATCTGGAATATGAATGCCCCGGTGGCGAACGTCCCGGCGTAGAAGATCGCCTCGAAGGCCAGGAAAGACACGAGAACGGGAAGACCCCATCGCCGGTGCGGCATGAATCCAGCCAGGCCCAGCGCAAACCAGGCCAGGGTCACGCCCAGCAGGGCCACGCGCGCACGCCTGGAAGAGGGTGATGCGCGGAATAGTCGTTATGGAGGTAGTAGGGCACCTGCGCGGCGTAGTTCGCGAGGGTCACCGCCACCAAAGGCATCAATCTGACTGGCCGTGATCCCGTTTGCCGCATATCCATCTGCCCGTACCAGTCCTTCCGGCATAACGGCTTGTGAGTTACCCGCTGCCTCAGGGGCTAGGGGCTGCCGGTTCGCGGCGGATCGCGCCTGAGGATGATTGGCCGTCATACGCGGGGCGGAGAGGCCTCAGGGTCCGGCGAGATGGAACTCCACCCGGAAGAGCAGCGTGCCGTCGGTGATCGGGCCAGCGTGAGCGGCCCGCTGGCGCAGCGACTCCCGGTCTTTCTCGCCGGACCGGCGCACGTCGGCCTCGGTGATGGACGCAAAGGGGATGAGTTCCACGCAGTCAACCTCGATCTGCGCGGGACCGACGGGGTAGCGGCCGCCCTCCCTGACCTTCGGGCGGCGCCACAACCGGAACGACACCGTGATGTCACCCGACATCACGCCGTCGCGCAGTTCGCGGCTGAACTCCATTGGCCGATGCTACGGCCGCCTCCTGATGCCGTGTCTACCCGGCCAGCCGGGCCGGCTGCCCGGGCCGTGTTCCAGCAAGTCGGTCCTGGCGGGGTCACTGACTGAAATGATCTTGGTGTGGGCTGTCGCGACCTTCCCATCCCGGTCTTGTGAAACGCCCGGTTAACTTCCTTTTGGCCATTAAAGGCCGCCTGATCAGGCCGTGCCTGGTTTCCATTGTAACCAGAGTGGGTAGCGGCAATCTCGGCGGTGGGGTCGCCATAAAGACGGGGGTTCTTATGCGTGTGCTTATTCGATTCGCCGCAGTTATGTCGGTTGCGGCTGTGACCTTGAGCAGCGCCAGCCTGGCTGGCGCCATGGTGCACGCGGCGCCCGCAGTTCAGCGGACCGGGCACCTGGTCTACCGGGGCACGGTGAATCTTGCCGCCATCGCCGCCCGAGAGGGCACACTTGGCCGGGCTCACGGTGGCCGCTACCCGGCCCGGTCAGTTTCTCCGGTCCGGCACAAGTCGGCCGCGCGGGCGGCGGTGCCGGCGCCCAACCCGCCTGCCACCCCGATTCTGTCCAGGACCGGTGGGGCCAGGGGCTTCGTCGGGCTGACCACGGCCGACAGCGGCGCCGTCAACGGCTTCGACGTCGAACCGCCGGACCAGGGGCTATGTGCCCACCAGGGCGTGGTTCTGGAAGCGGTAAACCTGGCGGTGCGGGCTTACACCGAGAACGGGGTCGCGCTGACCCCGACCCTGTCGCTGAACTCGTTCTTCGGACTGTCGCCAGCGGTGAACTCCGCGCACAACCCGCCCACGTTCGGGCCCTTCCTGTCGGACCCGCGCTGCTACTACGACGCGCAGACCAGACGGTGGTTCGTCACCGCACTGGAGGTTGACACCAACCCGTACACCGGGGCTTTCGGATACCGCAGCTCGGAGTTGATCGCCGTCAGCCAGACGTCGGATCCAACCGGCAACTACGGGCTGTTCTCGTTCGATACGACGAACGACGGCATCGGCGGGACACCATCCGAGCCGCATTGCCCATGCCTGGGCGACCAGCCGAGGATCGGTGCTGACGCCAACGGGTTCTACATCAGCACTGACAGCTACCCGATCCACGGTGTCTTCAACAGCAACGGCGGCGAGCTGTATGCGATGTCCAAGCAGGGACTGGCCGCGGCGGCCAACGGCGGCCGCCCGCCGACGCTGATCGCGATCCACGTCGGGGCAGTCATCATCGATCGCTTTCCGGCCAATGCCCTGCAGCCGGCCGAGACGCCCGAAGGTGGCCGCTACGCACCGAACCGGGAGTACTTCCTGAACACGCCGGACTTCAACGGCTTCGCCACGATGGGTGGCGCCGGGGCCAGGGCGGTCGTGCTCTGGACGTTGTCGGGCACATCCAGCCTGGCCCGACGGTCGCCGTCGGTCACGTTGAGCCATGCGATCATTCCGAGCGAACGGTACGCGCCGCCGGTCCCCGCGTTGCAGAAGCCCGGACCGAGGCCTCTCGGCAGGTCGCTGGGTGCCCCGCTGCCACCGCTGAGCGTCAACGACGACCGGATGCAGCAGGTCGAGTACCTGAACGGCCAGCTGTTCTCCACGCTGAACACCGGGGTCGGACCATATGGCAAGGCCACCAGATCAGGCGTGGCCTGGTTCGACGTCACTCCGGCCGGCAGCACGGGGACCGTGTCTCACCAGGGCTATCTAGCGGCCGCCGGCGCCACGACGCTGCTGTACCCGTCCATCGGGTTGAACCAGTTCGGGCGGGGCGTGCTGACGTTCAGCGTTTCGGGTCCGCGGTACTACCCGAGCGCCGCTTATGCGCTCTTCAACCCGGCCGGTCCGGCTGGTCCCATCTACCTGAGCGGCCGGGGGGCCGCCCCGGAGGACGGTTTCACCTGCTATAAGAAGGAAGGTTTCGGCCCGACCTGCAGGTGGGGTGACTACACGGCGGCCAGCGGTGACGGTACCGGCCGCGTGGTGATGGGCGACGAAATGATCCCGAACACCGCCCGCGACCAGCTCGCGAACTGGGGCACGTTCCTCAGCACACGCAACCGCTGATCAGGCGGCGGTGCCCGGGCCCGTTCCTGGCCCGGGCACCGCCGCCGCCACACCCGGCGGGTAGCCGGCAGCCGCCCGCCGGGGGTCAGCGCGTGACGGGGCCCCGGGGCCCGTTTCCCGGCCGCTGTACGCCAGCTGCGAAAATTCTTCTGGTGCGGGGACGGGGCCAGGTACGGTGAGCTGGCCCGGGCCCGGCAGCGGGTCACGATCCCAGCCACGGAGGCGACGGCGATGGGTAGTCCGGTCATCACCGGCCACGGAGCACGCGAGCGGGGCTCCCGGCCCCTGCTGCGGACGATGATCGGCGAGCGGCTGCGCCGGACCCGGAGGGAACAGGGCCGGACCCTGTCCGACGTGTCCCGGTCCGCCCGGGTGTCGGTGCCGTACCTGTCGGAAGTCGAGCGCGGGCGCAAGGAAGCCTCCTCCGAGGTCCTGGCCGCGATCTGTGACGCGCTGTGGATCGACCTGTCCGAGCTGCTGGCCGGGGTCGCCCATGATCTCGGTGCCGGGCGTTCCCGCCGCGGCGTGGTCGTCCGGCTGGACTCGGCAGGCGGCACGCGAGCCCCCGCGCCGGTGCGTGCCCCGGGCGACGCCCAGTGCCTGCTGGCCGCCTGAGCGCCGCCCGGACCGGCTAAGCCGCCTGGTCTGCCTCGCGGCTCGTGATGACCTCGTCGGCCAGGCCGTACTCGACGGCCTCGCGGGCGCTGAAGGTCTTGTTCCGGTCGGTGTCGCTCCTGATCTTCTCCACCGTGTGGCCGGTGTGGCGGCTGAGGATCTCCTCGACGTCCCGCCGGGTCCTGGCCACTTCCTTCGCCTGGACAGCGAGGTCGGGTAGGGCTCCCTGGGCCTGGCTCGACGGCTGGTGCAGCAGCACCTTCGCATGCCGCAGCACGGCCCGCCGCCCCGGCGCGCCCGCGGCGAGCAGGACGGCCGCCGCCGAGGACGCCTGGCCCATGCAGATGGTCGCGACATCCGGGCGGATGTACTGCATCGTGTCGTAGATCGCGGTCAGGGCGCTGTACGAGCCGCCGGGAGAGTTGATGTACAGACTGATCTCGAGATCCGGGCTGGCCGCCTCGAGATGCAGCAGCTGGGCCATGATCACGTTGGCCACCCCGTCGTCGATCTCGGTGCCGAGGAAGACGATGCGCTCGGACAGCAGCCGCGAGTAGATGTCGAACGCCCGCTCACCGGCGGGGGTCCGCTCCACCACCGTGGGAATCGTGTACTGGCTCATGGTTACAGGCCTGCCTTCCGGCCGGCGACCGCGGGCCGCACGTCATCGAGGCGCTCCACGATGTGATCGACGATCCCGTAGTCCCGTGCTTCCTCGGCGCTGAACCAGCGGTCGCGGAGGCTGTCGTGCTCGACCCGCTCCAGCGGCTGCCCGGTGTGCTCGGAGATCAGCCTGAGCATCGTGGCCCCGGTGCGCCCGAGCTGCTCGGCGTAGATCTCTATGTCAGCCGCGGTGCCGCCGAAACCGGCGGAGCCCTGGTGCATCAGCACCTGGGCGTGCGGCAGGCTGAACCGCTTGCCCGCGGTGCCCGCGCACAGCAGGAACTGGGCCATGCTCCCGGCGAGCCCCATCGCCAGCGTGCTGACGTCGTTGGGGATCAGCCGCATCGTGTCGTAGATGGCCAGGCCGGCGCTGACCGAGCCGCCCGGCGAGTTGATATAGAGGCTGATGTCGCTGCGCGGGTCCTCCGCGGACAGCAGCAGCAGCTGCGCGCACAGCCGGTTGGCCACCTGGTCGTCGACCTCGGTGCCGAGGACGATGATGCGCTGGAACAGCAGTCGGCTGACCAGCTGCTCATCCAGCGATACGGCGGTCGCGGGTGCTTCAGCAACGGCAAGCTTCATGATCTCCCTGCTCTCGGTCTGGCCCGCGGATCCCGGGCTCACCACCACCATGGGCCGCCCGGCGCGGCCCAGGCCAGGGCAATCTGCTGCCAGCAGAGATGCTCTGCCAGCAGCAGAGATGCTGGGTTGGGAGGAGTGCTGGGCCGGCCGGGCATTTGTTGGCAGGATGAA
Organism: uncultured Actinomycetes bacterium; assembly: GCA_963751175.1. Taxonomy (GTDB): domain Bacteria; phylum Actinomycetota; class Actinomycetes; order Streptosporangiales; family Streptosporangiaceae; genus RYN-230. The sequence goes on from CAVVTM010000031.1 coordinate 28,022, forward strand.
ACGATCAGGCCCGGCGCGGGCCGTCGCTGGCCAGGGGGGCAGATGAGGGCGGACGCAGGGCTCGTCGTTCGCGACGTGATGATCCGGACCGTGGTGGTCCCGTTCCGCCGGCCCCTGGCCACCAGGGTCGGGCACTTCGCCCAGTGGCCGTTGCTGCTCATCGACGTCACCACGGAGCAGGGCATCACCGGCCGGTCCTACCTGGCGCCGTACCTGGCCAGCGCAGCGGCCGGGCTCCGCACCGTCCTCGGCGAGCTGGGCGGGGTCTGCGCGGCCAGCCCGCCGCGCCCGGGCAGGCGTTCGCCGGGGCCCGGGGCTGGTTCGCGCTGGCGGGCTACCAGGGCCTGGCCCTGGCCGCGGTGGCCGGCCTGGACATGGCGCTGTGGGACGCCCTGGCCCAGGCGGCCGGGCTGCCGCTGGCCCGGCTCCTGGGCGGCACCCTGGAACCGGTCCCTGCCTACAACAGCAACGGGCTGGGCCTCATCCCGCCCGCCGCGGTCGCGGACGAGGCGCTGGAACTGCTGGCCGAGGGCGGGTTCACCGCGCTGAAGGTCCGGGTGGGCCGGGACCGCGCCGCCGACGACCTCGAGGCGGTTCGGCGGGTCCGGGCGGCGGTCGGCGACGAGGTCACCCTGGTCGCCGACTACAACCAGGGACTAGCCCTGGGTGACGCGCTGGAGCGCTGCCGCGCGCTCGACGCGGAGGGCCTGACCTGGATCGAGGAACCGCTGCGCTACGACGACCTGGACGGTCACGCCCGGATCGCCCGCGACATCACCACCCCGGTCATGCTGGGCGAGAACTTCTACGGCCCGCGCGCCATGCACGACGCCATCCGGGCGCAGGCGTGCGACCTGGTCATGCCGGACCTGATGCGGATTGGCGGGGTCACCGGCTGGCTGCAGGCCGCCGCCGTCGCCGACGTGGCCGGCCTGCCCATGTCCTCCCACCTGTACCCGGAGATCAGCGGGCACCTGATGCGGGTCACCCCGACCCGGCACTGGCTGGAGTGGCAGGACTGGGCCGACCCGGTGCTGGGCCGCCCCTTCGAGGTCCGCGACGGAACCCTGCTCGTGCCGGATGTCCCCGGCAACGGGCTGGAATGGGACGAGGACGCCGTCACCCATTACCTGTCTTCAAACTGACCGGCCCGGTCGGGTGACCTACTCCGGAAGCCGTGCGAAGGCGCGGACCGGGATGGTGCCGAATCCCTCGATGCGCAGCGGCGCGGCGGTGAACCAGGCGCCGGCTGGCGGCAGCTGCCCGAGGCCGGTCAGGTGCTCGACCACGGGAATCCCGGCCGCGAGCAGCAGCGAATGCGCGGGCCGCCGCCCGTCGGCGGTGTCATCGATGTTGACCGCGTCGATGCCCACCAGGGCTGGCTCGTGCTCCGCCAGCCAGGCGGCCCCGGCCTTCGTGAGGAAGTGCGCGTCCTCGGCGTAGGCCGGGGAGCCGAACCGGGCATCGTCGCCGGTGTGCAGCAGCACCGCCGCGCCACGCACATCGAGCGCGGCCAGGGCACCGACGTCGATGCCTCGTCGCTGGGCTCCCGTGACCCGGACCACCACGGCGGGCAGGTCGGCGGTCCGCTCCAGCGCGATCGCGGCCAGGTCGGCGCCGCCGGGGTAGCGATGATAGGGCGCGTCGAGGTAGGTCCCGGTGTTGCCGACCAGGCTGATCCGGCCGATCGTGAACTCGGTGCCGGGGGAGTAGTGGCCGCGTGAGGCTTCCCGGGTCAGGTGCGAGGTGATCTCCGGCCCGGGCAGCCCGGGATAGGTGATCATCCCGGCCCGGATCACGTGGCTGAGCTCGACCAGCGCCCCGCCCCGGGACGGCAGGCCGGCGCGGCGGTCCGACGGGCCGGCCCGGGTTCCCTTATGCGGCTCAGCGAAGATCTCGACGTTGGCCAGCTCGATGGACTCGGTCATCAGCAGGCCGAGTGAGGCCACGAACAGCGCGGCGATCCCGGCCTCGTCCACGTCCGGGGACGGAACGTCCACCCGGAAACCCTGGGCGGCCAGGCCGCCGCCGTTGGCGAACGTCACGCTGGCATCGAAGGATGCCCGGTACTCGGTCATGAGGACTCCGCGGTTTTCGTTGCGGATGATTATGGCCCCCGGAACGTGCGGGTCAGCCGGGCAGGTGCGTGCGGAAGACCAGCAACAGCGCCGATACCGCCAGGCAGAATAAGCCGGGAATCCACAACAGCGCGACCCCCAGCGTCACCAGTGGCGGTTCACTGCCAGCCTCTACCATCCCGGCCCCCAGCGTGGCTCGGCCGCCTGGCCCGCGGCGCTCATCCTGCCGATGACACGCATCGCGGCCGCGTCGCATTCACCGGGCCGCCGGCTACCGCTCCGGACGCGGGCCCGGCGCGGCGGAGACCGCCCGGGAGATGGCGCGGGCCACCGCGACCACCGCCGGGCGGACGGCGGCCGAGTCGAGCCGCTCAGCCCGGGTGACCACGGACAGCGCCGCCACGGTCTCGTGCCGCTGGTCGGTGATCGGGCAGGCTACCGAGGTCATCGCCTCCGGATGACGCCGGGACACCACGGCTACGCCGTCCCGGCGGACCGCCGCCAGCTGGGCCCGCAGGTCGCGGCCGGACAGCTGGGTGCGCTCGGGCTCCAGGGTCAGGTCACCGGCCAGGATCTCGTCCTGGACCGGCGCGGGCGCGTGGGCCAGCAGGACCAGCCCGACGCCGGTGGAATGCAGCGGCATCCGGCCCCCGACCCGGTACAGCACCTGGCCCGCGCCGTGCGCGGACAGCCGCTCGACCAGGATGGCCTCGAGGCCGTCCCGCACGGCCAGCAGTACGTGCTGGCCGGTGGCCTGGTGCAGGTCCTCCAGGTAGGGCAGCGAGGTGGCCCGCAGCCCGTGCCCCCGCGGCGCGAGCGACGCGACTTCCAGCAGCCGCACCCCGATCACGTAGCTGCCGTCCCCGGTGCGCTCCAGGGCCCCCCACTCGACGAGCTTGCGGGCGATGCGCAGGGCCGTGGGCTTGGGCAGGCCGGCCCGGGCGCTCAGCGAGGTCAGGGACAGCGAGCGGTGCGCGGGGCCGAAGGACCCGAGCATCCGGAAGGCCCGGTCCAGGACCGGCTCGCCCTGCGGCGGGCGCCGCCCGCGCGCCCGGGTGCTGTCAGTCACGCCCCTCCCCGGCTTGTTCCAATCAATGAAACCACCGATGTACACCCAGGCCGATGGTGACCGACCATGCATCTCGTGGGGAAGCCAGGCGGCTCGCGCGGCCCGGACACGCCGGTGCTGGTGGCCGGGGGCGGCCCGGCCGGGCTGGCTGCTGCCGCGGAACTGGCCAGCCGCGGCGTCCCCTGCGTGGTGATCGAGCCACGGGCCCAGGTGTCGCACCGCCGCCCGCGGGCCAAGACCACCAGCGTGCGGACCATGGAGCACCTGCGCCGCTGGGGGGTCGCGGACAGGCTGCGCGCCGCCGCGCCGCTGCCGGTCGCCTGGTCGCAGCGTGTGATGTTCTGCGAGTCGCTGTCCGGGCGCCGCATCACCGATTTCGAGGGCGCGTTCGGACTGGTCACCGGCCGCGATGAGCGGTTCGCCGAGGCGGGCCAGCAGGTCCCGCAGCCGGTCGTGGAGGAAGTGCTCCGCGAGCACCTCCGCGCGCAGCCCGGCGTGGACCTGCGCCTCGGTCACGCCGTGACCGGCCTGGCCCAGCGGGACGGCGGGGTCACGGTCACGGTCCGCGACGCCAGCGGCTCCGGTTACCAGATCACCGCCCGCTACGTGATCGGCTGCGACGGCGCGGCCGGGGTGGTCCGGGAGAAGATCGGCGCGCGCTGGGCGGGTCACTCCGACCCCCGGCCCAATTTCAACGTGGTGATCCGCGCCCCGTCGCTGGGCACGCACCTGGGCCCGGCCGTGCAGTACTGGGTGCTCGGCGCGGCCGTCCCCGGGGTGATCGGCCGCCTGGACCTGCACGGGACGTGGTGGGCGATCCTGCCCGGTATCGAGGCCGGGTACGGCGCCGCGCATGCCGCCGAACTGATCACCGGCCTGGCTGGCCGGCCCGTCGAGCATCAGGTGCTGGCGTCGGACCCGTGGACGGCCCGGATGCTGGTCGCGGACCGGTTCGCGGACCGGAGGGTGTTCCTGGCCGGGGAGAGTGCGCACGTGAACCCGCCGTGGGGTGGTCATGGGTTCAACACCTCGGTGGGTGACGCGGTCAACGTGGCGTGGAAGATCGCGGCCGTCGAGCGGGGCTGGGCGGCTCCCGCGCTGCTCGCCAGCTACGAGCCGGAGCGCCGCGGTGTCATCGAGCAGACCGTGGCGAGCGCGGCGGCCAACATGCGCAGCCTGGCCCGCGACCTCCCGCTCGACGAGCAGGCCATCCAGGCCGCGAAGCGGTCGGAGTTCCACAGCCTCGGGCTGGTGCTGGGCTACTCCTACGCGGGCTCGCCGGTCATCCAGCCGGGAGCCAGGTGCGGTCCCGGGCCTGGTCCCGGGCCGGGGAGCAGAGGCGGCGCGGCCGGGGACGTGAGCAGCTACACACCGGACGCCGGGCCGGGCACGCGGCTGCCGCACGCGTGGCTGCCCGGCGGGCCGTCACTGTACGACCGGCTGGGGGCCGGGTTCACCCTGCTCGGGCCGGCGGGGGAGGAGGACCCCGGGGTGCTGGCGCTGCGGGACCGGGCACGCCGCCGGGGCATCCCGCTGGCGGTGCTCCGGCCGCCGCCGGGCTACCCATGGGGCCGGGAGTTCCTGCTCGTCCGGCCGGACCAGCACATCGCCTGGCGGGCGCGCGAGGCCGCGGAGATCGACCTCGATCTCGTCACCGGCCACGGGAGCCGCGCGGCACGGAAGCGAACGGAGGAGACGCCGTGAGCAGCACGGAAGCAGGAGCGGCCCGGAAAGCCGGCGTCCTCTGGTGCGGCGGGACCGGGCATGTTCCACTGACTCGTGGATGAGGAGGCCCCAGTGAGCCTGCACGGACTGCTGTCCGTCACTATTGGCGTGCCGAATGCCAGCGAGACCGGCGCCTACTACGCCGACTTCGGGCTTACCCCGGAGGGTGACGGGTGGTACAGCACGGCGGATGCGGGACGGCAGCTGCGGATCGTGCCCGCGCCCAGCCGGCGGCTGGTCGAGATGCGGGTCGGCGTGGATGATCCGGACGACCTGGCGCGGGCCGGGTCAACTTCTCCGAGTACTACTCGGATATGGACTGCATCGTGGACGACCAGCTATGGACCCCGGAAGACCTGGAGGGCGCGCGCGGCCTGTTCGCCTGGGGACCGCCGCCGCCCGCCTCCTTCCTGCATCCCGAGGACCTCGCGGCCATGATGACCGGCGCCCACGCACCGCGCTGAGGCCGTAGGCTTCCGGGCGTGATCGATCAGCGGCTTCAGGAACTGGGCATCGAGCTTCCCCCGGTGTTCCCGCCCGCGGGCAACTACCTCGGATGCGTGGTGGACGGCGACCTCGTTTACGTCGGGGGTCACGGGCCCATCAACGGCGATAACGTCATCCGCGGGAAGGTGGGCGGCGACCTCTCGCTGGAGGAGGGGCGGCAAGCGGCCCGGCTGACAGCCCTGTCGATCCTCGCCACGCTGCGGGCCGAGCTTGGTGATCTCGATCGCATCGCCCGGATCGTGAAGGTGTTCGGCATGGTTAACGTCGCCCCCGGCTTCAGCCAGACCCCGGCGGTCATCGACGGCTGCTCCGACCTGCTCGTGGAGATCTTCGGCGAGGCCGGCCGCCATACTCGCAGCGCGGTCGGCCTGGCGGAGCTGCCCTTCGGCATCGCCGTGGAGATCGAGCTGATCGCCCGGCTGCGGTCACGCTGACAGGTAATCCCGCTTGAGGATGGTGGCGACCAGCTCGCCACGGCTGTGCGCGCCGGTCCGGTCGAACACCGATTTCAGGTGATCCTGCACGGTGTCGGTGGTCAGGTGCAGCCTGCTGGCGATCTGCCGGGTCGGGAGGCCCTGGCAGACCAGCGCGGTGATCGTTTTCTCGCGGTCGGTCAGCCCGTAGGCGGTCATGATCATGGGTGCGACATCCGCGGGCGGCGCCTCGTCGACGACGACCGCGATCACCTCCTGAGCGTGAGAAGTCAGCCAGGAGGCGTGCAGCCCCGCCCACCGGCCGCTTCTCGTGCGGACGTGCAGCCGTGGCAGCGCGGGCTCGAGGGCCTTCAGGTGCCGGAGCCTGGTGGCCAGCGCCGAGATCTCGATGGGAAGGCCGGACCCGTCCGGCCGGCCGCCGAGTTCGTCGAGCCACTGTTCCGCAGCCTGGTTCATCCCGGTGACCCTGCCGTCGGCGCCGATGAGGATCAGCCCTGGTCCGCCCGGCTCGCTTTCCCGCTCGCTGGCCTGCCGTAGCAGCCCGATCCGGATGCCCTCGGCGATGTGCGGGGCGAGCCGCTGCACGAAGCGTGCCTCGCCGGGCGAGAACGCCGCCGAGGCCGCCTCGCGGTGCAGGCAGACGTAGCCCCAGCAGGCGCCCCGTACCCGCAATACCGCGCGGAGCTCATCCTGCAGGCCGAGTGGCGCGAAAATGTCACGGTAACGATCGCTCCGCCCGGGGTGACCGTCAGTCGCCTGCATGAGCGTGCGCACGCCCGCCGGATCCCGTGCCAGATCGGTCCACTTGTTGACGTCGTCGTGCAGGAATTCATTCTCGACGAAATACGGGCCGGATTCCTCCGGCAATTCTTCACGGTACGAGCGGGTGAACAGGAGTGTGGCGGGGTCAGCGGCCGCCCACCAGAGAGCGTCGACCGGCACGACCTGGCGAAGTCGTGGCAAGACCGCGGCGCGCAGCGCGTCCGGATCCAGCCCGGCCCGGCAGGCCTGGGCGACCGAGGCGGCCAGGTTGCCGAGCGCCGGGCCGGTGAGCATGGCTCCCTCTTTCCCTGCGGCTCACTCTAGCTGGTGGCCACGACCTCGTAGCTGCCGCGCGCGACCAGTTCGGTGCCGGTCGCGGCGACGGTCGCCGCCCGGCTCTGCTCGGCGAACTGATCGGTGGCGTTGGCGGCGTCCTCGCTGTCCCACAGGGTCAGCGTCAGCGCCGTGCCGCTGTCCCGGTCGATCAGGAACATCACACCGGCGTTCCCGGGCAGGCCCTTCACGAAGCCCATAACCTCATTGACTGCGCTGTCGGCCCACTTCTGCAGTGCCTCGGGCGATCCCGACCATGTCGACGTTCGTGCGAACATGCTGGCTCCTTGTCGTCACCGCCAGCATCCCGGCAGGAGCGCCGGGGCACCCTCCCAGAATTCTGGGAACCTGTCGCGCAGCCCGCCTCGGCGGCGCGTTCAGTGCCGCAGTGTGCCTGCCGGGGGCCGGGCCTGGTGGTGCGGCAAGCCAGCAGCGGGCCTGGAGATGCGGCAGGCCCCGCAAGCGGTAGACACGGCCGATCCCGCCCGGCTGGCGGCATTCTGGCGGTCGGCCCTGGGGTGGCGCCGCACGTTCGAGCGCGATGACCAGGTAGTGCTGGAGCCGCCGGAGGGCAGCCCGGAGGATGGCGTGGCACCAGACTTGCTGTTCTTGCGTGTTCCCGGGGAGAAGCGGGCCAAGAACCGGCTCCACCTTGATCTGCGGCCCGGCGACCAGGCCGCAGAGGTAGCACGGCTGGAAGGGCTCGGCGCGAGGCGCGCCGACGTCGGCCAGGGTCCAGGCGTCAGCTGGGTGGTCATGGCCGATCCCGACGGAAACGAGTTCTGCGTGCTCGCACCGCTGGCACCCCAGGAGCCCGGCGCAGGCTAGCTGGTGAGGACGAGCCGGGCAGCGCGCCGTGACCTGCGGTGCGGGGCAGGAGGCATTCTCCCGCTGGGAGCCGGAGTGAGGATAGGTCCACGCCAGCCGGGCTAGCGGCGCGGCCTGTCCGGGGGATGGCGGGGGCAGGTCTTGAGCAGCGTGAGCGCGGCGATAAGGGTGAAGGTGACGACGTTGGCGGCGAACACGGCGGGCTGCGCGGCGAGCACCCCGTAGGCCAGCCAGCCGAGGACTCCGGTGGCGAAGACGCCCAGGTAGGTGTAGGAGATGTCGTCGGCCTGGCCACGCCGCCAGGTCCGCAGCAGCTGGGGCAGCCACGCGCAGGTCGTGAGCAGTCCGACAGGAGCCCGAGGGTAATGATCACGGCGGCCTCGGCACGGCAGCGGTGCTGGCCCGGACGATCAGCCGGGTCGGGTGCAGCAGCGCCGTGTTCCGGCCGGGGTCGATCAGACGGCGGGCACAGTCCTGGCCCTGCTGGTACAGGTCCTGGCGGACGGTGGTCAGCGGGGGGAGTGCCCGGCTGGCCTCCTCGATGTCGTCATAGCCGGTCACCGACAGGTCGCGGGGGACGGCCAGGCCTAGGCTGCGGGCCGCTTGCTGTACTCCGAGCGCCAGCACGTCGGTGCTGGCGAGCACCGCGGTCGGACGTTCCGGGCCGGGCTCGCTGAGCAGGGCGCGCCCGGCGGCGCAGCCGTCGGCGACGCTATGGCCCGGCTGTTCCCACACCCGGATGGCCGCCGGCGGCAAGCCGGCTTCCGCGGCGGCGCGCTGGTAGCCCAGCAGCCGCAGGCGGAACACCTCGTAGCGGGCGCTGGCCTGCCTGGCCCCGTCCACCCAGCCGGTATAGCCGTCCGGATGCAGGCGCCAGGTCACGACACCGAGCGTGCGGTGGCCGAGGCTGATGAGGTGGCGGGCGGCGCCCGCGGCGGCCGCCTCGTTGTCGACGGTGACGCAGTCCGCTCCCGCGGAACTGGGCCCGCCGGACACCACGGTGGGCAGCCTGCGGCGCAGCGCCACCGCCAGCGCCGGGTCATCGTCAGGCGGGGGAGTGGGCGATCAGCCCGTCGACCGCGGCGTCGCAGACCAGCCGCTCCGCGGTCTCCGCGGCCGCCGGGATGAGCTGCAGGGCCAGGCCCGCGGCGGCCGTGGCGGCGGTCACGCCGTGCAGGAACGAGACCGTGCCCGGATCCCCGAACGCATACGGCAGGGCCTCGGTGAGCAGCACGCCGAGCACATCACTGCGTCCCCTCCTCAGCGCCCGCCCGGCCGCGCTCGGGCCGCCGTACCCCAGTTCGTCCGCTGCCGCCAGCACCCGCTGGCGCAGTTCCGCCGACAACTGGCCGGGGCGGTTGTACGCGTTGGACACCGTCATGCGGCTCACCCCGCAACTGGCCGCCACCTCGGCCAGCGTCACCCGCGACCGTCCCCGGTCCTCACCGCTCACGACCCTGACTTTACCGATAAAGACTGTATCGGTAAAGCCGTTGGGGCGGGCTCGTGGCCGCGGGGGCGCAGATCAGGCTGCCGGGCAGCCGGTTCTCCGGGGAGCCGGTGTTGCGATTCCGGCGAGGGCCTGCTCGGGGTGGCGAGGAAGCCGGTCAGGGCCGTTCGCTGGCACAGGCCAGCGAGCTGATCAGGTCCGCTTCGTGCTCGCGACACGCCTGGACACCTGTCGTGTCGCACGGGCGCGGACCTGATCGTCGAGCGTGGTCCCTGGCGGGGCTTCCTGGCGCGACCCCGGCTTGTACTTCCGGCACCTGCTCTCCGGCTGATGCGGGGCTGGCCGCGCGGCCCAGCTGTGGTCTAGCGTTACGGTCATGGACGAGGCGTCCATCCGGGTGTCGGATGCCGACCGCGAGCAGGCCGTGGCCGTGCTCCGCGAGCATCTGCTCGCGGGCCGCCTGACGCTGGACGAATTCTCCGAGCGGGTCGAAGCGGCCCTGCAGGCCCGCGTCGGCGGGGAACTGGCGCGGCTCCAGGAAGATCTGCCCAGCGTCTCCTCCGGCGGTTCCCGTCCGGGCCGCAAGCCGGCGCGTCTCACCGCGGCCGTGCTCGGTCATGTCGCCCGGCGGGGGCGGTTCAGGCTGCGCAGGCGGACCCTCGCCGCGAGTGCCCTCGGCGATCTGGACCTGGATCTGCGCGAGGCCACCATCGACGAGGCGCAGACCACCGTGACCGTCCTCGTGGCCTTCGGTAACGCGGATATCTACGTGCCGGAAGGCGTGAGCGTGGACGTCACCGGCATGACCATCTTCGGGCACCGCCGCGAGTGGGGGCGGGACACCGGCCGCCCGGACGCCCCGGTGGTGCAGGTCCGGGTGCTCGGCTGTTTCGGGACCGTGGACGTCTGGCGCGTGCCGCACGACATGCGCGGCAGCTACAGCGATATCTTCCGCCAGCTCGAAGAACGCCAGCGCCAGCTGCCCGGGTGAAATTGCCGGGCGGAGGCGGGTTCGCGCACGCATCCCCGGCCGGGCCGCCCCGGGTCTATTCAGGCGGTCCCGCGGGCTGAGGCCGGCGGGCCGCCCGGACCAGGGACCGGTCGAGGTCCGCGAGCGTGGCCGCGCCGCACAAGGCCATGGTGGTCCGCAGCTCGTCCGCGAGGATGTCGATGGCGTGCCGGACACCGGCCTCCCCGGCCGCCGCGAGCCCGTAGAGATAAGCACGGCCGACGAGAACCGCCCGGGCGCCCAGGGCCAGGGCGGTGACGATGTCGCTGCCCCGCCGGATCCCCGAATCGAAGAGCACCTCGACCCGGTCCCCGACGGCGTCGGCGATGCCGGGCAGGACCTCGAGGGCCGCGGGGACGTGGTCCAGCTGGCGGCCGCCGTGGTTGGAGACGATGACGGCGTCCGCTCCCTCGTCGGCGGCCCGGCGGGCGTCGTCGGCGCTCAGCACGCCCTTCAGCGCGATAAGGCCGTCCCACTCCTGGCGGATCCAGCCCAGATCCGGCCAGCCCAGGGTGCCGTCGAACATCTGGCTGAGCCGCTGCCGGGAGGTCGGCCCGCTCATCGAGAGGTTGGGGAACCCCAGCGCCGGCGAGGTCAGGAAGTGCCAGGCCCAGGCTGGGTGGCGGGCCCCCCCGGCGACCGTGCGGAGCGTGAGCTCCGGCGTGGGCAGCACGATGCCGTGCCGCAGTTCGCGTTCCCGCTTCGAGCGCACCGCGGTATCGACCGTCAGCAGCAGGGCCTGGTACCCGGCCGCCCGGGCCTGCGCGACCAGCTTCCTCGCCGCGGACCGGTCGCCCCACAGGTAGAGCTGGAACCATAGCGAGCTGCCCTGGGCGGCACCGGCGATCGCGCCGAGCGGCTGCGTGGCGAGCGTCGAGACGCCGTAGGCCAGCCCGGCGTGGTGTGCCGCCCGGGCCACCGCGAGCTCGCCTTCGTGGTGGAACATCCGCGGTGACCCGATGGGGGAGAGCGCCAGCGGCAGCGGCATCCGCGTGCCCAGGACCGTCGTGCCCGTGTCCGGCTGGCTCACGTCCCGCAGCACCCGGGGAACCAGCCCGACCTCGCCGAACGCCTCGCGGTTGCGGCGCAGCGTCCACTCGTCCTCGGCGCCGCCTTCGAGATAACCGAACGCGGCGGCGGGCAGGCGGCGGCGGGCCAGGCGGCGGAGGTCGCCGATGCTGTGACAGCGGGCCAGGGCCCGCTCGCCGTACGGCGCATCACCCCGCCCGACGTGGATGAGCTCACGGATCTCGGACAGGTTCATGAGTCAGCGCCTTCCGGGCCGCGGTCGCCGGTGCCGGCCGCCGTCACCGGGTACCGACCGCCGTCACCACGGCCAGGGCGAACGTGGCCAGGGCCGCCAGCCCGTGCCCGAATGGGATGATCGCCGCCGGATACACCCGGGGCTTGCGGCCCTGCGGGACTGCCTCGGCGGGCAGGCTGGCGATCACCTCGTCGATGAGCCGCGCGGCCAGGGCCTCGTCGGTGAGCGCGCGGGCCAGCGTCGCGTCCGAGGTCCGGCCGCGCACGGCGTCGAAGGCGGGCGGCGGGAACAGGACCGCACTGCCCGAACCGGCCGCCCGGCGGCCCGGCCCCGGGTGCCCCGGCTGGCCCAGGTCGCCCGGCTCCTGCGCGGGGTCGCCAGCCGGCCGGGGATACGGGGTCCACAACGTCACGGTGCAGATGCCCAGCCCGATCGCCGGCGTCAGCAGGGCCACCGCCACCCAGGTCAGCGGGCCCCAGCCGGTGGCCAGGAAGGCGGCCCACACGACCAGGCCCGTCAGGGCCAGGCTGAAATGCCCGTACAGGACCCTGGGGGACAGGCCGTCCCGGACCGAGCGCTGCCGGCGCAGGGCACCGTGGATGACCAGGGACCGGAGCATGTAGGCCCCGATGCCTGCGGTCAGCAGCCAGCTCAGGAGGGTGGCGAGATCCAGCGCACCGTTGCTCGCCGAGGGTGCCGCAGCAGCCACGGTCGCCACCCGCCAATCTGCCCTGGGCTCCCCGGTCAGACCAGTTCAGACCCGGTCAGAACGGGCGGCCCGGCGGCCCAGGAGCACGAACGTGAAGAGCCCGGCGGCGAGCACCAGGAAGGCCGAGAGCAGGAGCGCGGCATGCAGTCCTGCGTAAAACGCACTGTACGCCGCGTGGATGACCTCCTGCACTAGCGTGCCCTGGCCTGCCCCCGCTGCGCCGCCCGCGCCCGCGGTGTTCCCGTTGGCGGGAACACCCCCGGTTTCGACGGCGCGGATGACGATGGACTGGAAATTCGCCGGGATGCCCAGGTGCTTCAGCCTGCTGGTCAGGCTGGACCGCAGCTGCGCGTTGACCAGCGCGCCCAGGATCGCCACGCCGGTCACCGCCCCGATCTCCCGGCTGGTGTTGGTGGCCGAGGCCGCCATGCCGGACCGGGCGGGCGGGACCGCGGACAGGGCCGCCGAGGTGATCGGGACGACGGTGGCGCCGATGCCCACGCCGGTCAGCGCGAGGGCCGAGGCGAGCGGCAGGTACGCGGGGTGCGGGCTGAGCGTGAGCGTGGTGAGAAGCAGCCCGGCCCCGAACATCAGGCAGCCGAGGAAGATGGACCAGCGCGGCCCCGACGGGTCGGTCCACCGCCCGGCGAGCAGGGAAGCGATGATCATGAGCGCGGTCATCGGCAGGAAGGCCAGCGCGATCTGGTACCCGCTGTCGCCGACGACCTCCTCCAGGTACAGCGCGGTGAAGAAGAAGACGGCGAACGTCGCGAAAGTAGGCGCAGAACGCCACCACGTTGGCGGTGAGGAACTGCGGCATCCGCAGGAACTTCAGGTCCAGCAAGGGGTGGGCGGCCCGGCTCTCCCACCAGAAGAACGCGACCGCGGCCACCGCGCTCAGGCCGAGCAGCGAGAGCACGCTGGGGGCGGCGAAGCCGGTGTCCTCCCCCCCGATCACCGCGAAGACCAGTGCGGTCAGGGCGGCGGCACCCAGGACCGTCCCGGGGATGTTGACCCGGTGCGCGTCCGGGTCGGAGCTCTCCGGCAGCACGATGAGCCCGGCCACCAGGGCGGCCAGACCGAAGACCAGGTTGAACCAGAAGATCCCGCGCCAGTTCCAGATGCCGACCAGCGCACCGCCGATGACCGGGCCGAGTGCGAGAGCCAGCCCGGACACCGCCGCCCAGACGCCAACCGCCCTGTTCCGGGTGCGCTCGTCGGTGTACAGGTGCCGCAGCATGGACAGGGTGCCGGGCTCGCTGGCCGCCGCGCCCAGCCCCATCACGGCCCGGCCGGCGATGACCAGGCCGATGTTCGGGGCCAGCGCGGCCAGCACCGGAGCCCGCGCAGAAGATGGCGACCCCGATCAGCATCACCCGCTTGCGGCCGAACTCGTCGCCGACCATGCCGAACGCCAGCATGGCGCCGGCGAACGTCAGCGCGTACGCGCTGACCACCCACTGCAGGGCGCTGACACCCGCGTGCAGTTCGGCCTGCACGCTGCCGAGGGCCACGCTGACGATCGTGTTGTCGAGGAAGGTCAGGAACAGCACCGGGTCAGCACGCCCAGGGCCAGCCCGCGGCTGCCGTGGCGCGGCGCAGGGGCCCGCTCGGCGGGCACGCCTACCGAGCGGACCACGTGACTAGCCCGCGGACTTGCACGCCGCCGGGAGCCCGGACGTCTTGCCGCCGTTCTCCACGGCCAGCAGCCCGCAGAAGCTGGCCAGACCGACCTTCCAGGTGCCGTTCTGGAGCACCGCGACGCCGGACTGGTTGGACAGCGCCGGCTGCCCGCCAATCAGGATGGAGTAGGTTACCTTGGCGTGCGACGGGGAGACGACCGCCACGTGGGCGACCTTGGCGGTCGCCGAGGCCGCCAGGCCCGAGCCGGCCTGGGCCCTGATGACGGAGGCGAACACCTGCCCGTCCTGGAGCAGGCTGATCCGCTTGGCCACGGGAGTCTTCGCGTCGAAGAACGCGGCCCAGTTCGCCGCGATGGTGGACGCGGTTCCTGCGCCGCTCGCCGGCGCGGACGAGGCCGCGGCGGACGAGGACGGTGCCGAGCTCGGGCTCGAGCTGGCACCTGAGCTGGAGCTATTGCCGCTACTCGAGCAGGCGGCGATGCCTGCGGCGAGTGCGCACACCAGCAGGATCTGCTGGACAACTCTTCTGGCTATCATCCAGCCATTTTCCAACTTCTGGCCGCCGCCCGCGAGTCAGCACACCCCCGTTCATGACACGAGAGTCAGGCTGGCGGTCAGCCGGACAGCGCGCTGCCTTCTGCCGCTTCCGTCTCAGCCCGGCCGGGCAGAGCCCGGACCAGCCCGATCAGCATCACCGCGACGGCGGCGCCGATCGCGTCGCCCAGGACATATACCCACCATCCGGTGAAATCGGCGCCGACGATGTCAGGGCCGAGCGTACGGGCCGGGTTCATCGACGCCCCGCTGATCGGGCTGGCGAACACTCGAAGCGGATGAGGTACCGGCGCTGCAACTCGGCGGCATGCTGATCGTCCTGGGCATGGTCCTCGCCCGGCATCCGCTCACGCCTCCCGGCGGGGGGCCGTGTACATAAGCTGGCCCCTGCCAGCCCGGCTGGCCTCATCCGCAGGGGATGATGTGAGAGAACGACCGCGGTCACCGTTCCGGCCGCGCGTGACAACCCGCGGATCAGCGCCGGAGAGGAGACGCAGACGGACGCCAGCGGCCCCGGGAGCCCGGCCCCGCCCGCATCCGCCGGGCCTGGTGACCAACTCGACGCCCGGTTCACCTTCGCCAACGAGCGGACGTTCCTGGCCTGGATCCGCACCGCCCTGGCCCTGGTGGCCGCGGGCCTGGCCATCGTCCAGCTGCTGCCGCCGTTCCACGGGATCCGCTGGGGACGGCACGCCATCGGGATCCCGCTGATCGTGCTCGGCGCGGTCGTGGCCGTGCGCAGCTACCTCGAGTGGAACGCCAACCAGCGGGCGCTGCGCCGGGGTGAGCCGCTGCGCCGTTCCCGGCTGCCTGAGCTGCTGGCCGCCGTCATCGCGCTGGTCGCCGCGGCCGCGGCCATCCTGGCGCTGGTCTCCGACTGAGGGGCGTGATGAGCCGGGACGCGGTGCGCGGAAGCGGCGATCCCGGGCTGGCCCGGGCCCGGACCGGCCTGGCCTGGACCCGCACCGCGCTCGCGTTCGCCGCGATCGGCGGGGTCATCCTGAAGCGGGACCTGGCCGCCGGGCTCGTGGTGCTGGGCCTTGGCGGCCTGGTCTGGGTCGTGGGCCGGCTGGCCATCATGCCCGGTCAGGCGCAGGCCCGCGCGGGCCGCCTCCTGGTGATCACCATCGCGGTCACCGGGGTGTCCGTCGTGGCGCTGATACTGGCCCTGTTCGGCCCGGAGACCGGCGGCCTGCGGCTGCACCCGTGAGCCCGCGGGCCCTCAGAAGTGGCTGGCGGCCAGCGCCGTCAGCACGGCCAGCACGAACGTGGCGCTGGCGCTGATCCCGTGCAGGAGGACCAGCCGGGGCGGGAAGGCGGCCCGGGCCGGGCGGTCACCGCGCCGGGCAGCCAGCGCGTTCCGCGCCAGCCAGCTGAGCCCGGCGGTGATCGCGGCCACCAGGATCCCGAAGGACACCCAGGCCAGCGGCGCGTGGCGGGTCCCCACGAACACGAACCAGACGCCCAGGCCGATCAGCCCGAGCAGCGGGTGGCTGAACTCGAGCAGCGGGTGCTCACCGGGCGTGGCGTGCACCTTGACCCGGGGGATGGGCGGCGGCTCGGCGGGACCGGCCGCGGGCACCCTGACCGGCGGGGCCGGCGCGGGAGCGGCCTGCGGGCGGCGGCGCGCCTGGCCGCGCTCCCCGCCACGAGCAGGACCAGGCCTGCGGCAGCGGTCAGTACCCACAAGACCAGGGCCGCGATCGCCACCGGGATCTCCTTCCGCGCCACCGGGTTCAGCGGCGGAACCGCCGGGACCGCTCCTCAGGCTAGCGAACGCCGGCGGATGCCCCCGCCCCGCCCAGCACCCGCCCCGCCGCGGCCCTGATGAGCACCACAGCCCACGTGCGCAGCGGTTTCCAGGGTTCGGCCAGGGCGCGGAACGCGGCCTCTGACGGGGGCGCGTCCAGCTGGTACAGCCGGGCCGCCAGGTCCAGCACGCGGCGCTCGCCGGCCTGCAGCACATCGGTGAACCCGGTGCCGCGGACCACGATCAGCGAGCTGTAGAACGGGCCGATGCCGTCGAGCGCCTGGAGTCCGGCCATGGCCTGCTCGGGCCCCTGGTCCAGCAGCCGCTCCGCGTCCAGTCGGCCGTCCAGCGCGGCCCGCGCCACCCCGTGCAGCCGGGGTATCCGGTCCGCCGGGATGCCGGGGAACGAGTCGACGGCCAGCAGCTGATCCGGGGTGGGCAGCGCGGCCAGCCGCTCACCGGCCAGCCCGAACACGGCGCCATGCTCGCGGCTGAGCCGGTCCCGCACCTGCATCATCTGCCGGCAGGGCGCGCGCTCATGATGCACCAGGCCGCGGCCTCGTAGGGAGAGTAGAACAGCGGCGGCCCAGCCCGGGCGCCGCCGCCTGGAGCCGCCCGATGACCGGGTCGCGCTCCCCGACGCGGGTGAACTCCCGTCCGTCACGATCGAGCGACAGCACCCGCGCGACCTGGCGGCGCACCCGGTCCAGATCGGTGCCGGCCTCCCCGTGGACCACGCAGCGCACCGTGCCACCTGGTCCGGGCCCGCCTCGTCCTGGCGGACTTCCGCGGCCACCTGACCGGCGTAGCCGTCGAGGCAGAAGGCCAGGCGCATGACCCCGTCCCAGGCGCCGCCCGCCCGCTGGCCGAACCCGAACGTCGCCGCCTCGGCGAGCGAGAACGGCCCGTCCGGCGTAATGGTGAACGATCCCAGCCGCATGCTGCATGCTCCCAGCCGGGTCTGACACTTATCCGGGGCACGGCTGCCAGTATCCGGGCGCGGCTCCAGCCGGGCGCTGCCAGCCGGGCGCTGCCAGCCGGCGCGGCTACCCGGCGCGGGCTGCTCGGCCGACAGGTAGGCGAGCACGGCCAGGACGCGCCGGTTGTCGTCGTCGGACGGCTGCAGGCCCAGCCGCAGGAAGATCGACGCCGTGTGCTTGGCCACGGCCCGCTCGGTGATGACCAGCCGCTGGGCGATCGCCGCGTTTGTGCGCCCCTCGGCCATCAGGCCGAGCACCTCGCGTTCCCGGCTGAGCGCGCCGATCGCGTTGTCCCCGGAGTTGCGGAACAGCAGGCGGTCGATCACCTCCGGGTCCATCGCGGTCCCGCCCGCCGGCGACCCGGCGGATCGCGTCCACGAACTGCGCGCTGTCGAACACCCTGTCCTTGAGCAGGTAGCCGATACCGCCGCTGCCGCCGGCCAGCAGCTCGCGCGCGTAGAGCTGCTCCACGTACTGGGACAGCACCAGGACCGGCAGGCCGGGCACGGCGCGCCGGGCGGCCAGCGCGGCGCGCAGGCCCTCGTCGGTGAAGGTCGGCGGCAGCCGGACGTCCACCACGGCCACGTCCGGCCGCGCGGAGGTCACGGCGGCGAGCAGGTCGGTCCCGTTGTCCACGGCCGCGGAGATCTCGAAGCCGTGGGCCTCGAGCATCCGGGTGAGCCCGTCCCTCAGCAGGAAGAGGTCTTCAGCGATGACAACGCGCACGGGATCTCCATGGTCACCGCGGTCGGGCCGCCGGGCGGGCTGCTCAGCGCGAGCACGCCGTCGAACGCCGCGACCCGCCGCTCGATGCCGCGCAGCCCGGTGCCCCGGGACGGGTCGGCGCCGCCCCGGCCATCATCGCTCACGCCGACCCGCAGCATCCCGTCGCCGTAGCGGATGTCGATCCACGCCTGGGTCGCGCCCGCGTGCTTGGACACGTTGGCCAGCAGCTCGCTGACCGCGAAGTATGCCGCCGACTCGACCGGGGCGGGCAGGCGGCCGGGCAGGTCACTGGCCAGCCGGGCGCGCAGCGGGGAGTCCAGGGCCAGCGCCCGGACCGCGTCGCCCAGGCCGCGGTCGGCCAGCACCGGCGGGTGGATGCCGCGGACCAGGTCGCGCAGCTCGGCCAGGGCCCGCGCCGACGTGTCGCGGGCTTCCAGCAGCAGGGCCCGCGCCGCGGCGGGATTGGAGTCGATCAGCTGCCCGGCGGCGTCCAGGGTCATGCCCATGGCCACCAGCCGGGCCTGCGCCCCGTCGTGCAGATCCCGCTCGATCCGGCGCATCTCCGCCGCGCCGGTGTCGATGGCCTCCGAGCGGGTCTCGGCCAGGTGCCGGACCCGCTGCGCCAGCTCCGCCTGCCCGGCCGGGGCGAGCACGGCCCGGGCCAGCGCCCCGTAGCCGGCCAGCAGCCAGGGAGCCGCGGCCACGCCGAGCCCGATGAGCGTGAGCCCCAGGAGAAGCTCGAGCGACGGCGTGTCACCGGGGAAGCCACGCGGCGGGAACGTGGCCAGCGAGTGGGCCGCGGGCGCGATGAGCCCGCTCAGCCCCAGCATGATCAGCCCGGCGGGCAGGAGGGGCAGGAGCCATCCGCCGCCGGCGCTGACGGCCAGCCACAGCACCTCGCGGCCGGTGGCCGGGTCGCCCAGCACCCAGCGGAGCCGCTGGACGTAGGTGGCCCCGCTGGCCGACAGCGGGCAGGCCGGGATCGGCGATGCGGACGCCGCACCACTCACCCGCCAGCCACCGGGTGAGCTGGGCCAGCTGCCGCACGGCCCGCAGGATGCGCGGGAGCAGCAGCAGCCACACCACGGTGCCGGCCAGCAGGAGCACCGCCGTGAACACCAGCAGCTCGAACGGCGGCTGCCAGGGGTCGGGCTGGGGCAGGCGGCCGGGGACGACCGTGAACGCGCGCGCGGGCCCGTGCACGCGCCGCACGACGGTCAGCCGCGGTGACCAGCAGCGGCAGGGCGAGCAGCAGCGGTGCGGCCAGCGCCATCAGCAGGCCGGCCCCGGCCAGCGACAGCGCGCCGAAGCCCAGTCCCCGCCCCGTGGCCCGCAGGCCCGTGCCGATCGACCGGGTATGCCTGCCGGGCAGGCCCGTGCTGCCCGCGGGCGGTGTTCCGCTGCTCATCAGGTCTCCCTCGGCTGGCCGGGTCGCACTGTGCCAGTCTGCCGGGCCGGCGGCCGCCGGGCAGTGTCCCTGGCCCCCGGAACGGGGGTGTACCTATGTCTACCCGCGAAGTAACGGCCCGCTGCGGCCACGGGCCAGGGTTGGGGCTCAGCCCGATACTGGCCGGGTGGCGACCAGGACCGTGGCGCCGTGCTCCGGACTGGTCCACCCGGGCGGCCAGCCCGGCGCCGGTGGCCGCCGCGGTGGCCGCGGCCACCTGGCGCTCGCTGATCTCGGACAGCAGATGGCCGCCCGGTGCCAGCCACGCAGGCGCGCCCGCGGTGACCCGCCGCAGCACGCCCAGGCCGTCGGGCCCGCCATCCAGGGCCACCCGGGCCTCGTAGTCGCGCGCTTCCGGCGGGAGCAGGGCGACCTCGCCCTCGGGCACGTACGGCACGTTGGCCAGCAGGATGTCCACCCGCCCGCGCAGCGCGGCGGGCAGCGGCCCGTACAGGTCGCCCTGGTAGACCCGCCCGCCGGCGGCCGCGAGGTTGCGCCGGGCGCAGCGCACCGCGGCCGGGTCGATGTCGGCGGCGTGCACCTGGGCCCCGGTCCACGGCGTCGGCGAGCGCGGCGCCCAGGGCGCCCGAGCCGCAGCACAGGTCCACGACCACGGCCCCCGGCCGGGCCAGCGCGATGGCCTGGGCGGCCAGGAACTCGGTGCGGCGCCGGGGGACGAACACGCCGGGATCCACGCTGATCCGCAGGCCGCGGAACTCCGCCCAGCCCAGCACGTGCTCGAGCGGCTGGCCCGCGGCCCGCCGGCCGACCATGCCGTCCAGGTCGGCAGGCGTGCCGCGCGGCCGCGATCAGCAGATCCGCCTCGTCCTCGGCGTAGACGCAGCCCGCCGCGCGGAGCCGGGCGGCCACGGCGGACCGGGATGCGAGGGGGGCGTCGGAGGGCATGAGTGCCCGGTACCTTACCGGCCCCGTGCGGCCAGTCTCCTCCCCGCCGGTCCGCGTACGGCCGGTCCCGTGCCGTCGGGCGCGGAAGCCCGCCCGGTGGCTCGCCCGTCGGGGACATCCTGCGGGCCGGGACCCCGCCGCCGGGGCCCGGTCACGGGGGCCAGGTCCGGGGGCCGGTCACGGCGTCCCGGCGGCCCGGAACGGGCCCGGGAGGTGAGGATCAGATGCCGCGGCGCAGCAGCAGGACGATGAGCACGATGATCACGATGACCACGATGGTGCCTATGCCGATGTACACCGGAGTGGTTCCTCTCAGTCGGGTGGTGCGCGCTCAGCCAGACGGCTGAACCGGCCCTTGGCTACCCGGGGGATAGGGCCCGAAACGCCGTGCGATCCAGCCGCTCCCCGCCAGCGCGGCGTCCGCAGCCTCGCCTGTGAGCGGGCCCGGGCAGGTCAGCGCGGCAGCACGTGCGGGTTGAGGATTCCGGCCGGGTCGAAGGCGGCCCGGATCCGGGCGAACAGCTCCCGCTCGGCCGCGGACCGGGCCAGCGGGAGCCAGCGGGCTTTCAGCGCCCCGATGCCGTGCTCGGCGGAAATCGAGCCGCCCAGCGAGGCCACGAACGAGAACACGGCGTCCTCGTGCCGCCCGTCCGGCGGTGCCGCCGGGACGATGTTGACGTGCACGTTCCCGTCGGCGACGTGACCGAAGGTGACCACGGTCGCGTCCGGGTCGGCCGTGGCCACCACCCCGGCCACGCCGGCCGCCAGTTCGGCCCAGTGCGCGGCGGGCACCGAGACATCCAGCTTGAGGGGCACGCCGAGGAAGCCCGCCGCTTCCGGGTGGCGTTCCCGGTAGGCCCACAGCCGGGCCCGGTCCGCCGCCGACTGCGCGACCGCGGCCGGATGATCCCCCGCCACGGCGGCCAGGGCGTCCAGAGCGCCCGGGCCGTCCGCCTCCAGCAGGAGATACGCCTCGGCGGGGACAGCCAGCGGCGGGGCCAGGCCGGCCCGGCTGACCAGCAGGTCCAGGCCCGCGGCCGTGAAGAACTCGGCCGAGAGCAGGCCCGGGACCTGGGCGGCCGCCATCCGCGCCGCCGCGTGAAGTCCGGCCAGGCCGGAAAAGCCGCACAGCACGGTCACGAGGTCCCCGGGCCGGGGGACCAGCCGCAGCCGCGCCTGCGTGATGACGGCGAGGGTGCCTTCCGACCCGGCCAGCAGTGAGGGGTAGTCGTACCCGGTGTTGTCTTTGACCAGGCCGGACAGGTGGGACAGGATGGTGCCGTCGGCCAGCACGGCCTCGATGCCCCGCAGCTGGGCGCGCATCGGCCCGTAGCGGAGCACCCGCAGCCCGCCCGCGTTGGTGGCGATCGCGCCGCCTACGGTGGCGCTGTCCCGGCTGGCGATCAGGACGCCGAGGTCCAGGCCGGGAGCGGCCGCCGCCACCTGGCTGAGCGTCACGCCGGCCCCCGCGGTGACCTGCGCTGCTTCCAGGTCTGGCGGGCCGAGCCGGTCCAGGCGGGCCAGGCTGAGCACGACTTCCCCGTGGACCGGGACACCCCCGCCGACCAGGCCGGTGTTGCCGCCCTGGGGGACCACCGGCACCCCGGCGCGCGGAGCACAGCGCCAGCACCGCGGCGACCTGCGTGGTGTCCCGCGGCCGCACGACGGCAGGCGGGTCACCCCGGAAGCGGCCGGTCCAGTCCACCGCGTAGCCCGCGGTGGCGTCGCCGGTCAGCACGTGCGGGCCGCCCACCACCGCGGCGAGATCGCGGAGCATGGCCTGCGGCAGTGCCTGGGGATGGGCGCGCGGCACCGGGGTTACCTGGCGGAGCAGGCGCGCATGGCCCGGGCGAACGCGTCGCCCCGGTCCCGGTAGTCGCGGAACTGGCCGAAGCTCGGCGCGGCGGGGGAGAGCAGCACCACGCCGTCCGGGCGGGCCCAGGCGAAGCCGCGCTGCACGGCTGTGTCCAGGTCCGGGCAGGACATCACCTCGGCCTTGCCGGGGTGCGCGGCCTCGATCGCGGCCGCGATGCGCGGCCCGCTGTCCGGCACGGTCAGCACGAGTGTTGGCGCAGGGCGGTCCGCGAGCCCCGCGGCCAGCGGCGCGTAGTCGATGCCGCGGTCCTGGCCGCCCGCGATCAGGGCCACCCGGCGGCCGGGGAACGCGTCCAGCGCCGCCAGCGTGGGCAGCACGTTGGTGGACAGGCTGTCGTCCACGAACGTGACGCCGGCCACCGTGCCGATGGCCTGCAGCCGGCTGCTGAGCGGCTGGAAGCCGGCCGCGGCCTCCCGCAGCGCGGTGTCGTCACCCGCCTCCGGCACGCCGAGGGCACGCAGGCAGGCCCGGGTGATCAGGGCGTTGCGGCGGCTGTGCGCGCCCAGCAGGCCGAGCGGGCCCATCCAGTCCGCGTCCGGGTCGTCACCGGCGTGCACCCACTCCACCCGCGGGCCGAGCAGCGCCGCCCGGTCCCGGAGCAGGCCGCTGTCGCCGTTGGCCACGGTCAGGTCCGCGCCCGGCTGGGAGCAGGCGGACAGCTTGTCCCGGTAGTAGTTCTCCACGCCCTGATGCCAGGGCAGGTGATCGGGGTGCAGCGAGGTCACCGCGACCACGGGCGGCGAGCAGCCCAGGTCGGTGGCCTGGTAACTGGAGGTCTCGATCACCCAGTAGTCGTAGCCCAGGCGGGCCTGGGCCGGTTCCCAGGGCGGCTGGCCGATGTTCCCGCCGACCATGCACCGGTAGCCCCACCGGGTGAGCAGATGGCCCGCGATGGCCGTGGTGCTGCTCTTGCCCTTGGTCCCGGTGATGCACAGGACCCGGGCCCGGGGTGCCTCCTGGAGCCACAGCCCCAGACCGCCCACGACCGGGATGCCGCGCGCCTCCAGCTGCCGCAGGTCGTCGCGGTACCGGCTGATGCCCGGCGACTTGATCACGACCTCGCACGCGGCCAGGGCGTCCAGGCCGCCGCCGGAGGTGGCGAGCACCGGATGCCCGTCCACCCCGCCGGCCGGGGGACGGTCGTCGACGAGCACGGGCTGGCGGCCGAGGGAAAGGAGCGCGCGCAGGTTGGCCCGGCCCTCCATGCCGAGGCCCCACAGGCCGACCTGCCCGCCGGCCAGCCCTCCGCCGGCCCCGGCGCGCAGGTCAGACCAGGAGATCGTCGGGCGCATAGGCATCCGGGACGAAGTGGGGGCCCAGCGGGCGGAGCAGTTCCGCGGGCGTGGATAGCGGGGGCAGTCCGTCCACTTCCGCGGCCAGCACCTGGAGCAGCTTGGTGCCGGCCCGGTCGGGCCGCTGCGCGGCGAGCAGCGCCGCGGCCCGGCATTCACCGACCTCGCCCACGCACTCGAACGGCTTGCTCGTGGGGGTGGTACCGAGCAGGGACCGGAACTTGTCGGCCAGAGAGCCGTCGCCGCCCGTGCTGGCCGCGCTGCTGCCGGCCATGTCGCTGTCGGCCAGCGGCTCGTGCCCGCCGAAGATCCGCTCCAGGTCCGCGGCGGGCAGGAACGGCGCCAGGATCAGGTCGATGAAGCAGCATTTGTCGCAGTGGCCGCACCAGTGGTCGAGCCGGCGCGACGTGTCGATGTGAAAAGCGCGGTTACAGCTGCGGAAGGTGTCGTGGTACTGGGTCAGCGCGGCAAAGCGCCGGGCCACCCACAGCTCGCTGAACGGGCGCAGCGCCGAGAAGTAGGCGAAGTCCGGGCCGAGCGCCCCGGCCAGCACGCCGCGGAAGGCCGCCTCGAACGCCCCGCTCTTGGAGTACTGGTGGTTGACCGGCGAGCCGTTCACTTCCAGCGTCGGGATGGACGCGGACCATTCGTTGGACATGACCACGGCGTCCCGGCCGTCGAGCGCCGCGGCCAGCACGGCGATGGCCGAGATGATGCCGGTCACCGGGACGTGGCCGTTGAGGAAGCCCAGCTCGCGCGAGCGCAGCAGCTGCGGGTCGATCTCGCGCTCGGCGCGGAGGATGGGCAGCCCGGCGACCGCCGCGGGCCGCTCGATCGCGTCGAACCGGTCCCCAGGCCGGCGCACGATGAACAGCGCGGGTTCGGCCCGCCCGCGGATCATCTCGACGGTGACGATGGAGTCGATACCGCCGCCGAACGGAACCAGGGGCCGGCCTGGTCCCGTGGCCCGGGTGGCTGGCCGCGCTGCGGCTGGGACCCCGCCGGGCCGGGAGGGGCCCTCGATGTGCAGCCCGGACAGGTCCAGGCCGTTGCGGTAACCGAACTCGGCCAGCCCATCGGTGTAGAACGAGCGCAGGAACGCCCGCTCGGTATCCGTGACCGCGGTGCCGCCCAGGTCGATGACCGGCGGGGCGGCCGTTTTGTAGTAGGACACGCCGGCCAGCAGGAACACCAGCCGTGCCGTCTCCCGCACAGCATCGCGGTCCCAGGCGCCCGGCTCGGCGGGCACGGTGACCTGCTCGCTGAAGCGGTAGTCACCGGCGGAGTACCGGCAGGTCAGCAGCCCGCGGGCGGGATCGATCTGGTAGCCGTCATAGCGGAACGGCGGGGTGCTCACGCGTCCTCCCTGGGCCTCAGCCGGGCCACCGCGGCGAACCGGCCGCACGGGCGGGCCGCCCGGTCGCTGAAGAACAACTCCGGGCCCTGGCTGTCCATGCCCCGGCTGCCCGGGAGCCGGCTGGCCGTGCTCAGGCCGCTGCCGTGGATCTGGGCGTCGGGCACCCCGGACTCGCGGATCACGCGCCGGTTGGCCGCGGGGAGGTCGAACAGCCACCGGCCCGTGCCTGAGGCCCCGGAACCGTCCGGGCGCATGATGCCGTCCAGGTTCCCGCCGAAGAACCGCTCCGCCGCCGCCGCGACCTCCGGGCCCACCTGATAACGGTCCGCCGCGACCGCGGGGCCGATCGCGGCCCGGATCCGCTCGGGCCGCGCGCCCAGCGCCTGCATCGCGTGCAGCGCGGCGCCGGTCACGCCGGCCACCGTCCCGCGCCACCCCGCGTGCACGCAGGCCAGCACGCCGGCCTGCGGGTCGGTCAGGATGATCGGCACGCAGTCGGCGACCAGGATGGCCAGCACCGTGCCCGGGTCGGTGGTCACCAGGGCGTCCGTGTGCGCGACAGCATCGTCCAGGCTGAGCGCGCCGCGCCCCCGGTCGGCCCCGGATACGACCGCCACGCGCCGGCCGTGGGCCTGGGTGCAGAAGACGAAGTCGCCCAGGTCGGAGCCGAGCGCGGCCGCCACCCTCCGCCGGTTCACCAGCACGTCGGCCTGGGTGTCGCCGACGTGCAGGCCCAGGTTGAGGGTGGCGTAGGGCCCGGCCGAGACGCCGCCGTGCCGCGTCGTCACGAACGCGTCCACGTCCAGGGCGTCAAGCGACGGCCAGGCCAGCACGTTCAGGCTCCCCTGCCGGCGGACGCCGGCCATGGTCGATGTCGGCGCTGTCACCACGCCGCAACAGTACACGGGCCCGGGATCGCCCACCCCGCGGTGAGCAATTGCGGTGGGGATTGCCGGGGCGTGCAGACCGCGACCCTGGGGGGCGTGCGGACCCTGGCCAAGCCTCATCGCCGGCGAGGCGGGGGGTCCAGGGGGTCGTCCCCCCGGACTAGTACAGTTCGCCGCATGCGGCCTGAGGCGATGTAGGACCATGCGTGCGGCTGTCGTGGTCAATCCCACCAAACACCGCGATGGCGCCCGGTTCCGGGCCGACGTCTGCGAGGCCATGGCCGAGCACGGCTGGAGTGACCCGCTCTGGCTGGAGACCACCCTGGAGGAGACCGGCCGCGGGCTGGCCAAAGCCGCCCTGGCTGAGCACGTTGACATCGTCCTGGCCAGCGGCGGGGACGGGACCGTCACCGCCTGCGCCGAGGGGGTCGCCGGCAGCGGTGTCCCGCTGGCCGTGCTGCCGGCCGGGACCGGCAACCTGCTGGCCCGTAACCTGGGCCTGCCGCTGGCCCTGGATGAGGCGCTGGCCGTCGCGCTCAACGGCCGGGACCGGCGGCTCGACGTGGGCAGCGCCAACGGGCACCCATTCGTGGCCATGGCCGGGATCGGCTTCGACGCGATGCTGCTGGACAGCACCAGCGAGCCGCTGAAGAACCGGCTGGGCTGGGTGGCCTATTCGCTCTCCGCGCTGCGTCATCTGCGGGCCCGCCCGGCACGCGCCACGCTGCGCGCCGACGGCGGCCGCGTGCTGCGCCGCCGGGCCAGCGGCATCATCGTCGGCAACGTGGGCGCGCTGCAAGGCGGCGTGGCCCTGCTGCCAGGCGCGGAGCCGGATGATGGGCTGCTCGATCTCATGGTGCTGACCGCCCGTGGCTGGCCCGGCTGGCTGGCCCTCACGGTGGACGTGTTCCTGCGGCGCACCCGGACCGGCCGGGTCGCCCGCAGCGTGTTCCGCGAGCTCCGGGTCCAGCTCGACCGGCCTCAGCTGTGGGAGCTGGACGGCGAGGTGATGGGCACCACCCGCGAGCTGGTGGTCGTGGTGCAGCCGGGCCGTCTCCTGGTCCGGGTTCCCCGGTAGATCGGCCAGGCCCGGCCGCCGCCTGGCCGGCTCTGCCTGCTCGCCGCCCCCGCTAAGCCGCCTGCCTGCGCGCTTTCCTGGGGAAGCACTGCTTCTTTGCCACCCTTCGGGATGCAGTGGGCCGCGCCGTGAATGGGCCGCGATCGCCTGGGTAGAGGGGGGCAGGCTGCCGCACTGAGACCGCGCCAGCCAGCAGCACCGCAGGCAATGCGGTCATCAACCAAAGGTGGCGTGAACGTGTGGAACCGGCTCGAACAGCGTGAGCTGAAGCGGGTCTCCCGCCGCATTTCCGACTACAGCGCGGGCCAGCTCCCGGCGCCGGGCCAGCCTGCCGGGACCGACCTGCTGCCCCAGATCAAGCACATCGTCGTGCTGATGATGGAGAACCACTCCTACGACAACTACCTGGGCATGCTGTCCGGCCGGGGGGAGGGCTTCCCGCTCGGCCCGGACGGCGAGCCCGAGGTGTCCAACACCGGGGCGCACGGCGAATCGGTCCCGGCGCACCACCTCTCCAGCACGGTCCAGCTGGCGGAAACGCCGTCGCAGAGCTGGCAGGCCACCCATCTGCAATGGGATGACGGCAAGCTCGACGGATTCGTCAGCGCGACCCAGCAGCTGATGCCCGGCAAGGACGCCACCCGGGCCATGGGGTACTGGACCGAGCAGGACCTGCCCTTCTACCACGGCCTGGCCCGGACGTTCCCGCTGGCGGACCGCTGGTTCTCCTCCTGCCTCGGTCCCACCTTCCCCAACCGCCGGTTCCTGATCTCCGGGACCGCCAACGGGCTCATCGACGACTTGCCGATGAACATGGCCGACTACCCCGAGCACGGGACCATCTTCGACCTGCTCAGCAAGCACGGCATCTCGTGGGTGAACTACCACCCGCTGGCCGGCGGCAAGACCGGGTTCCGGTCGGCGCTGCGGCACCGGCGCCGGATGCTCCAGCGCCGACTGCGCTCGCTGCGGGCGCTGAACCCGACCTCGCTGGCCCAGCTGGGCAAGGACATGCAGTTCACCGCGGACATCTACCCGCTCGGCCTCGGCCGCTACATGCGGCACGTGCGGGGCACGGAGCAGTTCTTCGACGACGCCGACAACGGCACGCTGCCCGCGGTCAGCCTCGTGGATCCCGACTTCAAGGTGTACTCCGAGGAGAACCCGCAGGACATCAAGAAGGGCGAGAGCTTCGCCTCGGAGGTCATCACGCGGGTCATGCACGGCAAGGGGTGGGCCAGCACCCTGCTGATCTGGTTCTACGACGAGCACGGTGGCTACTACGACCACGTCCAGCCGCCGCCCGCCGTGGAGCCGGACGAGGTGCTGGCCCGCAGCGTGTTCAGCCGCCGGACCTGGATCCACGCGGTCATGGGCGTGCTGTTCCCGGGCTACGTGAAGAACGCCCAGAAGCTGGACGCCGGGCCGAAGCACTACGACCGCTATGGCTTCCGGGTCCCCGCGGTCCTGGTCTCCCCGTACGCCAGGCCCGGCTACGTGACCTCGAAGACGTTCGACCACACGTCCGTGCTCAAGCTCATCGAGGAGAAGTGGAACCTCCCCCCGCTGACGGCGCGGGACGCCGCCGCGGTCTCGCCGCTCGACGCCCTCGACTTCGGGAATCCGCCCGCCTTCGCCGAGCCCCCGGAGCTGCCGGAGCCCGCGCTGCGCTGGGGCTCGTGGCCGGCCGAGGTCTAGGCCCCAGGAGGACCACCCATGGCAGTGAACGTGCGGGATGTCAGCTCGGCCATGGCCGAGCTCGGCAGGCTGCGGTTCGGCGAGATGAGGGTGGAGGACGCGATGCACGAGATCGTGCGGTCCACCCACGCCATCTTCGACGTGGACGGGGCCGGCCTGATGCTCGCGGACGCCGACCACCATCTGCACAACGTCGCGGTGTCCGACGACCGGCTGGCGCACCTGGAGGATCTCCAGATTCAGCACCGGGAGGGCCCCTGCATCGACGCGTTCGAGGACAAGGTGCTCGTCGGGGCGGAAGACCTGACCGAGGAGCCACGCTGGCCCCTGTTCAGCGCCGCGGCCGCGGCGCGGGGCGTGCGCGCGGTGCTCGCCAGCCCGCTGCCCTACAACCAGGACGCCGTGGGGGTGGTGGCCGTGCTGTCGGAGGACCGGCATCCCTGGTCGGCCGAGGGCGAGCTGGCCCTGCTGGCCTTCACCGACCTGGCCGCGCTGCTGATCGCCAGCATGATGCAGGGCCAGGAGCAGTCCGAGCTGGCCGCCCAGCTGCAGGCTGCGCTGAATTCGCGGGCCGTTATCGAGCAGGCGAAAGGCGTGCTCATCGGCCAGCAGGGGCTGTCCGCGCACGAGGCGTACGAGAAGCTCCGCGCGCAAGCCCGGTCGGAGCGCCGCAAACTCGCTGCCGTCTCGGCGGCCGTGGTCCGGAATGCGGCAGGCCGGCGATGAAGATTCGCACTCGGCGCCGGTTGCGGCATACTGGATTGGCCGTCACGAAACCGCCGAGACTCCCGCGGTTGTCCGGAACGCCGGCGCTCGTCATCGATCGGCTCCGCTATTGCGTCGGGGTCGCTCCTCCTGACGCCGCCGGCTGAACCCCAGAGCAGCTCGCTCTTATCGGATAACGCCTCTTAGGAGATCTCATGATTGTCATCGGAATCGTCCTGCTCCTGCTCGGCTTCCTGCTCAAGGTCGCGATCCTGTGGACCCTCGGGATCATCGTCCTGGTCGTGGGCCTCATCCTGCTGCTGCTCGGCTCGCTCGGCCACGCCGTGGGCCCGCGGCGCCATTACTGGTAGCGGCGCACGTGGCCGTGCCGCGCGGCGCGGTCCCGGCGGCTGACGGTGACGCCGGGCCCGCGCCCGCTACGGCCGCAGCGCAGACGGCTCCAGCCACTCACCCGGGTGGCTGGAGCCGCAGCGCCTGGGCCTGGGCCTGGCGCTGTGGAATGGCCAGGACCTGATCCTCAAGGAACAGCCGTTCGGCCTGAACGGCCCGCAGGGCCATCACGGCGAGGATGTCAAGGAATACTGGCGGTACCTGGGCGCCACCCCCACTCACTCATGGAATCGCTGGCGTTACCACGATCCTCAGCGCGCCTATCCCGGCCAGGACCGCATCGAGCAGAACGCGGCCCGGGCCGGCTCCAGCCCGAATATGAGCTGATAGACACGGGGGCTTCCGATACCGGGCGTTACTGGATTAGCGATGTCCATTACGCCAAGGCGGGCCCGGATGACCTGCTAGTGCACCGCCACCGACCTGGTGCTGAAATTCGTCGGGCATTTCGCGGCCAGCGGGGTGACGCTGCCCGGACACGCTCAGCCCAGGCCCATGCTGTCCGGGCGCAGGATCGCGGGGCTGACGCCCTGGCCCGCCGACTCCTCCCGCAGCGCGGCCTGCCGGGACCGCAGCGCGGCCCGGCGCCCCGGTCCCAGCCCGCGCTGCAGCGACTGGTAGGCGGCGAGCAGCCTGCGGACCACCTGAGGCGAGCTGCCCCCGTACCGGCTGATCTCGCTGAAGGCCAGGTCCAGGTAGCTGCCCCAGTCCCGGACCGGCTCGATCAGCCGGACCGCCCCCGCCTGGTCCGCGCAGAAGGGGCTGCGATCCGGCCTGCGGCCCAGGTGCAGCAGGATCTCCTCCAGCCGATCGATCACCTGGACCGCCGTGGTGGGCTGGTTGACAGCAGGGGACAGGGCCTGGCTGGCGATGTCGGCCAGCTGCCGGATCCCGAAGGCCGGATCCTGGTACAGCGACCGGCCCTCGCCCAGGCTGAGCCCGGCCAGCACAGCCCGGTCCGCCAGGCCCGTGCCAGGCCAGTCCCGTGCCGGCCAGCCCCGTGCCGGCCAGCCCCAGCCGGCCAGCCCCGAGCCGCGGGCGTGCACCGCGACGACCGGGGACCCTGCGGGCACGTACTCGCCCACCCGGACCAGCATCTCCAGGACGCAGTCGGTCCGGCTGGCCAGCCTGGGTCAGCCGGCCGTGATCCACGCCCAGCAGCACGCCGTGGGTGATCCGGCGGCGGCGCCGGGCCAGCGGCAGGCTGATCGTCCGGGCCGCGGCGCACCGCGGCCGGGCCGCGGGCCGGTAGGCCCCGGCGGCCGGGACCGACTCGTCGATGGCGGCCAGCGTCTGCCGGGACACCACGGCGATGACCGAGACCACCTGGAGCAGCCGGACGGTCGCGGCCACGTAGCCCACGAAGATGGCCAGGCTGGCCGCGACCAGGCCCAGGGCCACGGTCACCGAGCGGGAGTCGGCCTCGCCCCGGTGCCCGCCGTTCAGCACCAGGACCGTCACGGAGTAGGAGAACGTGGCCAGCATGATCCCGAAGGCCACTTTGGTCACGCCGGAGCGGACGAAGTTACGGATCACCCGGGGAGACAGCTGGGAGCTGGCCAGCTGCAGGGCGACGAGCGTCAGCGTGAACACCACGCCCAGGAACGTGAGCGTGGAGGACGCGATGATGCCCAGGAAGCCGGCCGCCTCGCCCGGCCCCACCGAGAAGCCGCTCCGCCAGGCAGCCGGGACGCCGATCTGGCGGGCCTCCACGGTGAGCACGGCGAGCACGGCGCCGGACACCAGCAGCACCGCCGGGATGACCCAGAACCGGTCACGGACCCGCTCCAGGGTCCACTCCAGGCGGTAGGCCGTGGAGGCAGGGGGGCTCCAGGCGTCCACGCGCGGCTGCCCCACCCTCCGGTACCCCCCGTCCGGGCCTGTGACAGGGTGACGATTCCCGGCCGGGAGGCAACTTATGCGGCGCGTGGGTCAGCGGGACGGAACCTCGACGGCGATCTCGCCGCCCAGCCGGGCTCCGCCCTCCAGCTTCAGGTCATCGCCGCTCCAGAACCGGCCCGGGTCGTACCACTGCGGCTCGTGCCGTCCGGACAGGAGGCCCATGGCCTGGTAGGTGGCCGCCACGACCTCGGCGCAGTACGCGCTCTCCAGGGCGCGGTCCGGGCCTGGGGAGTTCCCGGCCGGGCCGTCCGCCGGGCCGGCGACGCCGTCGTCGCCCCAGCGCCGCCGGGGGAGCTGGCGCAGCTGGTCCACCCGGGGGAGACGGCCGAGCAGCCACCGGCTGGCGAGGCGCGCGGTGCTGGGGAACGGGGTACCGTCCAGCCGCGCGATGGTGCGCAGCAGCGCATCCTCCATTCCGGGCAGCGGCGGGTGCTCCAGCTGGCGCAGCCACGCGTGCTGGCCGTACCGGCCCGTCCAGACGTTGACCGCGGCCCGCAGATCATGCAGCTGGACGCCGCGGTGCCGGGACCCTGACCAGATGTCCTCCAGCGCACGGCCCAGTTCCGCGTGCCACATCAGCGGGGGGAGGTCCTCGATCACCACGGACATTCCGACGTGGTTCACCGGGCTGTTCGTGCCGACCCGGATAGCCCGGTCGGCCAGCGTGTGGCCGCGGAACAGCCAGATATCCCCGGTCCGCGTCTGCTCCAGGGCCTCATTCAGCGTGACGCGCGCAGTAGTGGTCGGCACGGTCGTAGCCTAGGCAGGTGCGCTGGTGGAAAGTAGCGGGATTGGCAGGCCTGGCGGGCGTGGCGGCCACGGGCGCTGTGATTGCCCGGGCCGAGCGGCGGCGGCGGGCCTACACACCCGACGAGGTCAGGGAGCGGCTGCACGCCCGGCTGGCGGAGTCGCCGGCGGAGCCCGCCCCGGGCTGAGATCAGCGCCGGGACTCGTACAGGGCGAGCCAGGACACGCTGACTTGCCAGTCGCGGACCAGCCGGAACGGCAGTCCCCGGAGTTCGGCAGGCATCCCTGGCCGCGCGACGTTGCTCTCGGTGACCCAGACCCGGCGGACCCCGGCCAGCCTGGCCCGCACGACCTGCACGGGCGCGTCAGTCCCGGCAATGGTGTCCGACCGGGCGGCCGGCTCGCCCAGCATGACGTCACGAAGCCGGGCGAGGCCGTAGGGGTAGGCGGCCGCGAACGACCGTGACCCGGCCCCCTGCGGGTAGAGCACGGCGTCCCCCGGCCGCTCGTACTGGGCCACGATCTGGTCCAGGCGGCGGATGTTGTCGGCGTGGCCGGCCGGGCCCCGCTCACCGAGCTGGGCGGGCAGGGCGAGCAGGACGATCACGCCCAGCCCGGCGGCCGCGGTGGCCCGCCCCGCCGCGGCCAGGCCGGTGCCGATCAGCAGCGCCGCCGCGGGCACGCAGAACACGATGTAGCGGAAGGTATAGGCCGGCTGGAACTGCGACATCACGAACAAGATCACCGGAGGCCCGGCCAGCCAGGGCAGGCACAACGCGGGCAGCCGCGCGGGCCAGTCGCTCCCGAGCCGGCGGCCCAGCGCCGCGATCGCCAGCCCGGTCCCGGTCAGCGCCGCCGCGGCCAGCAGCAGCCCGGCCGAGCCGACCAGCCGCCCGGTGGCCAGCGCGGCCGACGCTCCCGGCGGGCGCAGCCACCCGATCTGGGACCGCTGCGCCCAGGCCGCCCCGACCAGCGGGAGCAGCACCACTCCGGCGATGGCCACCGCGCGAAGCCACCGGCGGGCCAGGGCCGGCTGGCGGCGCTGGCCGTGCCAGGCCGCCAGGGTCGCGGCGTGCGCCGGGATGAGCAGCAGCCCGAACACATTGGCCAGCCCGAGGGCGACCAGGCTGGCTGCGTACCAGTAGGCCCAGCGCCGGCGGCCGTCGTCCCCGGCCAGCCGGACCAGGAAGTAGCTGGCCGCCGCGCCGGCCGCGGTCTCCATCGCGAACGGCCGCGCGTCCTGGGCGAACCAGCTGACCGCGGGCAGGGCCGCGAACGTGAGCCCGGCGGCCAGCCCGGCCCGGCGCGACACCAGCCGCGTGCCGCTCACGGTGATCAGGGCCGCCGCCGCGGCCATGGCCAGGGCCGAGGGCAGCCGCAGGGCCAGCTCGCCGTGGCCGGCCAGCCGCACCTGCAGCCACATCAGAACGTAGTAGGCGCCGTGCACCACGTCCACGTGGCCGAGCATCGTGATGAGGTCGGCGAAGGAACGCTGGGTGGCAGACTGGGTCGCGCCTTCGTCGCGCCAGAAGGACGGCACCTGGATCTTCCACAGGGTGACCGCGAGGGTGATCAGCCACGCGCACCCCGGGGGCCAGGACGCCAGCATCGCCCGCCGCCAGGACCGCCGGACAGGCGGTCCGGCAGTGAACCCGAGGTCCGGCCGGGGCGGGGCGGCGGCCGGGGATGCGGCGACCACAGGTACCGCTAAGGCTGTAGTTACCGGCTGACCCACGGTAAGCACCGTAGGGTCAGGCGCGTAGCCATTGCCAGGATATTGCCGTGGTCTTTGCGCAATCCTGGCCTGATGACGACGAGAATCCCCCGTCTGGTGCTGGCGTCCGGCTCGCCGGCCCGCCGCCGGCTGCTCGGTGACGCCGGGCTGGCGCCGGTCGCCGACGTCAGCGGGGTGGACGAGACCATCGATGCCGCCCTCGGCACGGCCAGCGCCGCGTGCGTACTGGCCGAGCGCAAGGCGTCGGCGGTCGCCGGGCGGCATCCGGGTGATCTGGTGCTGGGCTGCGATTCCCTGCTCGACCTGGACGGCATCGCGCTGGGCAAGCCCGCGTCCCCGCAGGCGGCCGTGGCGCTATGGCGGCTCATGTCCGGGCGGCAGGGCACGCTGCACACCGGGCACTGCCTGATCGACACGCGGTCAGGCCAGCGCACCGTCGCGGCCGCCAGCACCCTGGTGCGCTTCGGCACGCCGGGGGAGCAGGAAATCGCGGACTACGTGGCCACCGGCGAGCCGGGGCGGATGGCCGGCGGGTTCAGTATCGATGGCTTCGGCGCCCCGTTCGTGGAGAGCATCGACGGGGACTGGAGCACGGTGGTGGGCCTGTCGCTGCCGTTGCTGCGCCGGATGCTCGCCGGCGCCGGGGTGGCCCTCGCGGACCTGTGGCCCCGCCCGTCCGGGCCGCTGGTCCGGGATCTCACCGCCGACGACCGGGACTGGCTGGCGGAGGTCGTCACCGCTGCCTGGGGCCTGCCGGTGGTCAGCCTGTCCGGCGTGCACGACGTGCCGCGGCTGCCCGGCCTGGTGGCGGAGCAGGAGCCCGGCGGCACGCGGCTCGGGGTGCTGACCTACCGGGTGCAGGCCGGCCACGGCGCGGCGAAGGCCGGCCTGGAGGTCGTCACCCTCAACAGCCTGGCCGAAGGCCGGGGTATCGGCACGGCCCTGCTGGCCGGAGCCAGGCAGCGGGCGCGGCAGGCCGGCCAGCGCCTCTGGCTGACCACCGGGAACGACAACATCCAGGCGATCGGCTTTTACCAGCGCCGTGGCATGGACATCGTGGCGCTGCACCGGGATTTCGCCAGTGAGGTGAGGAAGATCAAGCCATGGCTGCCGAAGGAGCCCGGCGGCGGGATCGCCTTCCAGCATGCGATCGAGCTCGAGTATCCCGCGCCCGGTGGCCAGTGACCAGCCAGGGCCAGCTCAGCGGGAGGACAGCACCTCAGCGATCTTCGCGGCCGCCGCGGAGGGGTCCTCGGTGTCATGCAGCAGTTCTCCCCAGGACCAGCGGTAATACCAGCGGAGGCGGCCCTTGCCGTCCGTGCCGGGGGTGCAGTCGATGCTCTCGGCGAGCATGGTCGCGCCCGGGATGAAAATGTGCAACGCGGCAGGGTAGGTGGTCTTCACTGACGCGTGCAGGCCCTTGGTATCCAGGGCCGTGGCCAGCCGGTGCAGATGGTAACTGCGTGCGTGATCCCGGGTTCCGTCCAGCATCTCCCCTGCCTAGCGTCGGTCGGCACATTGTCGCGGCGCGCGGGGTAGGTTTGTCAACCCTGACGGGAGTGATAGCCGCTGTACCCGTCAGGGCGGTATGGGTCATCAGTCTGCCCGCTCCGGTAGCGGGTGTCACCCCGCCTTCCGCCTGGCGGCGTGCCGGGGTAGCCAGGCTGGCTACCGTAGTCGGCGGCCGGGTAGCCGGGATCTGGCTGGTAGGGGTAGGCGCCGGACGGCGACTGCGGCGTGGCCGCCGCTGGCGGTGCCGAGTACCAGGTGGTGCCCTGCTCCGGGCGGCCGGCGGCGGCCGGCTGCGGGCCACTGCCCGGGCCGGGGCCGTACGGGTCTGAATAGGCCGCTGTCGGGCCGGTCGCGTAGCCGGAAGGGTAGCTGTTGCCGCTGGCCGGCTGCTGGCCTGCCTGATAGGGGGGAGCGGGCGTGGCCGGCGGTGCCGTGCGTGCCGGGGCCGGCGGTGAAGCCGGGGCCGGCGGGGTCGTGTCCACATAGCTGCCGTACGGGTTACCCAGGCCAGCCTGCGCCGAGGGAGCTTCCGCTGCGGCGCCACGGTCGCTGCCCCAGCCCGGGGACGCGGCTGCGGCCGGTCCGGCCGGATAGCCGGTGGTGGCCGGCGGGCTGGACTGCAGGTGGCCTGGCTGGCGCTGGCCGGGCTGCGCCTGGCCAGACGGCGCCTCGCGGGCGGGTGTGCTCCGCCGCCGGCCCGGGCTGGTACGCGGGCCAGGGTCAGTCCGGGAGGCACCGGGGTCGGTCCATGAGCCGGGGTCGGTGCGGTCAGCCTGGCTGGCCGGGTACCCGTGCCTGCCTGCGGATGCCGGGTAGCCCCGGCCCCCGCCCGGTGCCGCCGGATAAGCGTCGTAGCCGCCGGCCGGGTCAGCGTAGCCGTCCGGGGCCTGGCCAGCGTAGCCGTCGCGCGCGCGGGCCGCCCCGGTGTAGCTGTCCAGCCCGGTGGCCGGATAACCGCCCGACGAGCGGGAGTAGCCGGCGGGATAGGCGTCGGCACCGCCGAGGTAGCCGTCCGGCGCGCCCTGGCGGGCCGGGACAGGGTAGCCACCGGACAGCTCATCGGCACTACCACCCCGGGGCAGGCCGGGGGAGGTACTGCCCGGGCGGCCCTGCCGCGGGCTGGCGTTCCGCCCCGGGGCTCCGTAGGACCGGCTGTCTTCCGCCGCCGGGCCACGCGCAAATGACGGGCTGGTCAGCGGGTCGTCGGCGCGCGCCCGCGGCGCCTGGCCATGGACCGCAGGCTGCACCCCGGCCGGGGCCGCGGGCAGGAACGGTACGGGGCTGGGCGGTACCTGGCCGGCGGTCTGGCTGCGGTTCCTGACCGGCAGCCGATCGGTGGCCGCCGCGGCCCCTGGCCGGTCGGCCAGGCCAGGGCGGCCAGGATCGGTATCTGCGCCGTCCGGCCGCCGGGGTGCGCCCTGGCGGTCGGACGGCCGCGCAGGGCGGTTGGCGGGGCGGCGGCCCGGGCTGTCCAGGTCGGCGCCGGGGGCGGCCTGGGGCCGGGACCCCGCGCGCCCGGGCGCTGGCGGCTGGGCGCCGGACCGGGCCGGGTTCGCGGCCGGGGCGCTGGGCTGCGCGCTGCGGGCCGTGGTCGCGAGCGGCTTGTCGGCGGACAGCTCCGCCCAGTACTGCTCGTCGGAGAGCTTGTCCCACTCCGTGCTCGGCCAGTCGTCGTCATCGTCGTGCCGGCCACGGGCCGGCCGGCCGCGTCCCTTGGCCTGAGTCTTCGTCCGGGCCTTGGCCTCCGTCTCCGGGATGTCCGCGCGTACCCGGGGGAAGACGTCGGAATCCGCCAGGTCGGGGTCGGCGTGGATGCGGGTGGCCGCAAAGTCCGCGGCGGAAGGGCCAGTGTCGTAGAGAGCAGCCCCGGGGCCGGTGTCCGTGCCCACGCCCGCCCGGCGGGGCGCCGTGGATGCATGTGGTACCCGGGCGCCGACCGGCGCAGCTGGCTCGGGCACGTCCTGGTAACGCCCGCTCCTGCGGGCCGGCTGGATGCGCTCGGTGGGCTGGCCGTCACGGCTGGGGTCAGGGTGCTCACCATAGCCGCGCGGCGATGGCTCATAGCCGCGCGGCTGGTCGAACCCGGCCGGCTCGTAATCACGGCCAGGACCGCCGTACCCGCGCGGCTCCCCGGCAGGGCGCCGGGACAGGCCGGTCCCGCGCGCGGCCGGTTTCCCGGCCACGCGCGGATCGGTGCTCCAGCGGGTATCGCCACCCCGGCCGCGCAGCCGGTCACGGACAGATTGCCGCCCGCCTGGCTCGTCATCATC
The DNA here is from genome assembly GCA_963751175.1 of uncultured Actinomycetes bacterium. Lineage (GTDB taxonomy): Bacteria > Actinomycetota > Actinomycetes > Streptosporangiales > Streptosporangiaceae > RYN-230. Next base: position 65,667 of record CAVVTM010000031.1, read on the forward strand.
ACCGCGGCGCCGCATCACGAGGAAAACCGCGACAAGGACCGCGCCGATAACGGCGACGAGGCCGATCACGAGCAGAAGCATCGCACCACCCAACAAGCCATGGCCGTATGGGCGGCGCCAGCGAGGCCAACGCGGCCATCACGCGGGCCTTCCCCTGTATCGCTAGCGCCTCGATTCCATCCAAGGCTGAGCTACTGATCAGTCAGTCTGGCGGACCGTATGGGCGGTGTCATGCGTTTAGGGATTTTTTTGCCAAGTCCGTTTACCCGTTGCGATCGGCCGATTACGGACTGGCGGTTGTCTGCAGCCTGCCGCGGGCGATGGCCGCTTGTGCGATTGCGCTCCAGGCGGTTTTCATGGCCGCGCCCTGAGGCAGCGACAGTGACCTACTAAGGGCGTAGACAGTAAAGCGGTACGTGTGGCGGCCATTCACGGGGCAGGGCGCATCATAGCGGGCTGTTCCTTTGCTGTTGTCCGCCTGACGCGCGCCGGGCGGAACCTGCCCGGCCTGGATCCCGGTTGTCTGCGATCCGATATCAAACACGATCCAGTAGATATAGGGCTGGATAGGCGCCGAGGCGTCATCGACGAGAAGGGCGAGTGATTTCGTGCCCTGCGGTGCGCCGGACCAGTGCAGCGACGGGCTCTGCCCCCGGCCGTCGCAGGTGTACGCAGGCGGGAAGAGGTGCTGGTTGAACACCTGGCTGGTCACGGTCATCTGGTCCGGGACGTTCGCCGAGATGGTCTTCGGGCCGCCGACCAGGCCGCACCCGCTGACCAGCGTAAGCGCGGCCAGCACGGCGGCAACGGCGCGGGCGGGCCGCCAGGCCCGGCGGCGTGCTTCCCGGGTCCCACGTTCCAGCGGTGCACGGCTCACGCTGGCCGATGGTACGCGGTCCCGCCCCCCGCACGGGACAGGAGCCGCCGGGACCGCACGGTGTCGCGCAGGGCCGGGCGGGGATGCCCGGTCCGGGTGCCCGGGCGACGGGCCGGGAACCGTGGTGCAGGCTATGGACGGCGATAGCGCCCGCGCGCACTCACTCCTGCGCGCGCTGGCGGGTGTCCATCGGTTTCCGGGGGCCGGGCCAGAGACCGGAATCGGGCGCTGATTCGGCACGGGGGGATTCACCGCGCAAAGGGTCACCGCAGCGTGAGCACACGGGCGTTCGCGAACCGTGCCCGGGCCTGCTTTTGTGCGGATCGTGAACAGCGGCCGAATCGCGGGCGGCCGCGGTCCGGCGCTACCGCCGGTGGCGATGTGGCCGAGAACATTACCCTCGGTGACTCCCGGCCTATTACCGGGAGATGAATAATAACGTTCCGCGCTGACCTGCTGCGCGTCCCGGTCAGCAGGGCTTTCTGGCCGCCCGGATCACGGGGAGATATACCAAGAGAATCGGGCGGCCCAGCCCGTAACCCGCCGAAGCCGACCCGGATAGAGCCGGAAAGGCGGCCACCCAGCCAGGCTAAATCCGGGCTGGCTGCATTACTCCGGCTGGCGTGATGTGCCGAACATGATTTCATCCCAGGACGGCACGGATGAGCGCCTGGACCGGCCTCCGGCGGCCTTGCGGGCCCTCCCGCGCTGCGGCACGGCCGTCTCCTGGCTGCCTGCGTCCGGCGCGGTCTCGGCCAGTTCGGCCGCCGGCCGGGCCTCTGCCGCGCGCGGCGGCCGGGCCTCGGCGGCACGTGACGCATGCGCTCCGGCCACCCGCGGCTGCGCCTCAGCGGCCCGGGCCTCGGCGGCCCGCGCCGGGTTCACCGCAGGCTCGGGCGCGGCAGGCACCGGCTCGGGCCTGGGCTCCACGGGGGCCCGCGGGGATGCCGCCCCCAGCCGGCTGCCGATGGGGGTGACCGTAGCCCTGGCCGGGACCCGGGGCCCGGGGCCCAGCTCGGCTAGATCGGCCTCGGGCAGCGAGAGCCGGGCAGCGTCGTCGTCGGCCGGGGTGACATGGCGGCGCCGCGGGTCGAACAGCCACTCCGCCATCAGCGGCCGGCCGCTGATCGTGAACATCAGCTGGACCTGCCAGCTGTTGTCACCCCGCTTGCGCGAGTCCCACTGTGCTTCCTCAGCGGGCACGCCGAGCGCCGTGAGGCGCTCGGCGACGATGTCGCCGAGGCGGGGCCCGGGACCGGAGTCCCCGGGCTGCCGGATGGACGCTCCCTGCGCCTCCTGCGCCCGGTACGCGCGCTCCGCCAGCACCGGGCCCTCGAAGCGGCGAACGCGCTCGATGGGCACGCCCGCGGCGTCAGCGATCTCCTCCGCGGTCTCTCCGGCACGGATCCGGTCCTGGATCTCCTTGGGTCGCAAGGGACTCTCCACTTCGATCTCGTACTGAGCAAGCCGGGAGAACTGCCCGCGCGCGACGATCCGCAGCCGGTCGTCGATCGGCAGCGAAAAGCGCCCGCCCCGCCCCGGTACCGCGAGCACGGCGTAGCTGCCGTCCTCGCTCACCGCGACGATGCGCAGTTCCTGCATCGGCGTCCCTTCTGCGCCAGCCGGCCAGGCCGGCGGCGTGATGCCGCGCGAGGGCGTAGCTCGGACTTCCCCCGGGGACGAGTCTGTCTGTCGCAGGCCCTCCTGGCCAGTACCGGGCCGGCATGTCCCGCAGATCACCGCACACTATTCGCGGCTGGGCAGGCTGGTGGGCGGAACGCGGATAGTCCGCAGAGCGCCGGATACACGCCTGTCGCTGCTGATTTGCCGGGAGCGGGAGCGCGCCGCCAGGCACGTGCCACCGGGCGGTCTCGCTGGACAGTGCGACCGGAAGCGGCCCCGGCGCACGGGAGCCTGGCCGCGCCTGACGGCCAGTCTAATTTGGTAACAGCACGGAAACCTTTATCTCTAGTTTCTCAGTCGGTATACTAGATTTAATGCTCTCACTACTCGGAACTCAGGTGCACTCAGCAGACCTCGCCGACGCGGTCTCCCGGCTCCGGCGTGCCATGCGCCGTGCGGCCCGGGCCGCTGACCCTGGGTCCGGGCTGTCCGTGGCCCAGCTGGAGATGCTGTCCTGCATGGCGGAGAACCCGGGCTCGCGCCCGGGGCAGCTGGCCCGGCTGCTCCGGCTCGCGCCCAGCTCGGTGGCCACGCTGTCGAACTCGCTGCGCCAGGCCGGGCTGGTGACCCGGACCGGTGGCGAGGGTGACCGGCGCACCGCCAGCCTCGATCTCACGCCAGCCGGGGAGGCGGCCGTGCTGCGCTGGAAGAGCCTCAACGAGCGGCTGCTCAGCCTGGCGCTGAGGGAACTGCCGCCCGACAGCCGCGTTACGCTGCTCGACGCGCTTCCCGCGCTCGCCGACCTGGCCGGGGCCGTCGACGCGCTGGCCGACGACCCCCCGGCCGCGGACGCCCTGGCTGAGGAGGCCTCCCTGGCCTAGGTGTACTGGCTGCCGCCCGAGGTGCGCGCCCCGACCAGTGGATCACCCCGAAGGTGCCCGGCTAGCGCCAGCCCGGCCGAGGTCACCGTGTCCGGTGGCACTGAGCGCGCGGCTTACCGCCTCGCTGCGCCGCAGCGTCCGGGCCACCGGAGGCCGCCTGGCAGGCCCGGGAATTACCCGCGCCATTACCGCACCGGATAAGCGCCGGCGCGTCGGCAGGCAGCCTCGTATTAAGCCATGGGCGCAGCTTTGCGTGGCGTCATTCTGGGGATTATTGCTTCCCGGCCGCGCTGGGCTCCCGCACCATTCCTGACCACCCGGCACGCCGAGTGTTCCGTGTTGTTTTCCCACGTGGACGGGCTTCGAGGCCGGCCCGCGCCGGGACCGGCTGGCGATGGTCACCGGGCCGCTATCCGGCCGGGCTTCCCGGCCCCGGTCCTGGCCGGCCGGGGGCGATGTGGCAGGTGGGAATAGCCGTCCTGGCTGCTGGTCATGGGGCGTTCAAGTAGAGTTTTGCGCCGGGGATGCGCATAAAACCGGCTGCCGGGAGGTGGTGATCACGTGGTGAGGCATTTGATTGGAGTAGCGTTCGCGATCGCCCTGGCAGCGGCGATCTTCCTCGGCGGCGGCTGGGGAGTGGCGCACATGACCAGACTCGCGGCGCAGGACATCAGCCTGACCAGCATCAGCGGCCTCAGCGCGCTCGGGGTCCTGATGCTGGTCGGATTGTTCCTCGGCATCCTGATGGTGGCGCCGGTCTCGCCGCTCAGCACCGCCCTGCCCGGGGTGGCCATGCTGGCCTGGACCGCGCTGCTCGGGCTGAACGCCGGGCTGGCCGTCAGGATCATCCCGCTGCGCGGCGAGGGCTACGGTGCCGGATTTCACACCATGCTCGTCAGCGGCCTGCTGATCGTGCTGGGCACGCTGATGATCTGCCCGGTGTTCGTCCCGTCCCGGTGGCGGCGCGAGGGCGGCGATGATCCCGGGAGCGCCGACGGTGAGGACGAGGTCCCGGGCCGTCCGGCGCAGACCCGCTTGCTCTCCTAGCTCGCCGCAGCCACCACACCGGTGGCCAGGCCGGGCGGGCCAGGCAGCACCGCCTGGCCCGCCCCGGCGGCTCGGTCCCGGGCCGCGGACGGCGCACCCGGGCTGGGAACTCAGTGCGCCGAGGAGAACTGCTCGCTCTCTGTCGACCCGCGCAGCGCGGTGGTGGACGACTGCGGGCTGATGGCGGACGCCACCAGGTCGAAGTACCCGGTGCCGACTTCCCGCTGGTGCCGGGTGGCCGTGTAGCCGCGGGGCTCGGCGGCGAATTCCGCGTCCTGGACCCGCACGTAGGCGGGCATGCCCTCGGCCGCGTAGCCCTGCGCGAGGTCGAACATCGAGTAGTTCAGGGCGTGGAAGCCGGCCAGCGTGATGAACTGGAACGAGTAGCCCATCTGGCCCAGTTCGCGCTGGAACTTCTCGATCGTGCCGTCATCGAGGTGCCGGTGCCAGTTGAACGACGGCGAGCAGTTGTAGGCCAGCATCTGGTCCGGGTACCTGGCCTTGATCGCCTCGGCGAACTCCCGTGCCTCGTCCAGGCCCGGGGTGGAGGTCTCCATCCACAGCAGGTCCGAGTATGGGGCGTAGGCCAGGCCCCGGGCCACGCACGCGGCCATCCCGTTACGAACCCGGTAGAAGCCCTCGGCCGTCCGCTCGCCGGTGATGAAGGGCCGGTCGCGCTCGTCCACGTCGCTGGTGATCAGGGTGGCGGCGTGCGCGTCGGTACGGGCGATCACCAGCGTGCTCACGTCGGCGATGTCGGCCGCCAGCCGGGCGGCGTTCAGCGTCCGGATGTGCTGCGACGTGGGGATGAGCACCTTCCCGCCGAGGTGGCCGCACTTCTTCTCGGAGGCCAGCTGGTCCTCCCAGTGCACGCCCGCGGCACCCGCCGCGATCATCGACTTCATCAGCTCGAAGGCGTTCAGCACGCCGCCGAAGCCTGCTTCCGCGTCCGCCACGATCGGCGCGAGCCAGTGCTGGCTGTCGGTGCCGTCCGACTCTGCCCAGGTGATCTGGTCGGCGCGCATCAGCGCGTTGTTGATCCGGCGCACCGCCTGGGGAACCGAGTTGACCGGGTACAGGCTCTGGTCCGGGTACGTCTCGGCAGCCAGGTTCGCGTCCGCGGCGACCTGCCAGCCGGACAGGTAGATGGCATGGAGGCCGGCCCGGACCTGCTGGACCGCCTGGTTCCCGGTGACCGCGCCGAGGGCAGCGACGTAGTCCTCCTCGTGCAGCAAGCTCCACAGCCGCTGGGCCCCGAGCCGGGCCAGGGTGCGTTCCTCCTGCACTGATCCGCGCAGCCGGACTACGTCGGCCGCGGAGTAGGTACGTTCGGTGCCGCGCCAGCGCGGGTCGGTGGCCCACTGATGGGCCAGGCCCGCGGCCTGCTGCTGCGGCCCGCTGACCGGGCTCTTCCCTCTATGGCCGTTGCTGGTGCCGTTCGCTATGCCCTCGAGGCGACTCTCGTTCACTGGATCCTCCCGACGTTCTGCCGTCCCCTGGGTGGTTAATCCGAGCTTGCGGGCCCCATCCGGGCAAAGCTAGGGCCGAACGTCCTGAAGAATGCTCAGATTTCAGCTAAGATGAAGATGTGACAGAGTTCTTGGAGAAAGAACTGCCAAGCTTGCCGTCAAGTGGTCTAGACCTCGCAACATTCGGGCAGCGGCTCCGGCACCTGCGCCGGGCCCGCGGGTACACGCTGGCCGAGCTCGGCACCCGGGTCGGCCGTGCGCCCTCGGCGCTGTCCCTGCTGGAGAACGGCCGCCGGGAGCCGAAGCTGTCCCTGATCGACGCGCTGGCCAAGGCCCTGTCCGTGCCGGCCGAGGAACTGCTGCGGCACCAGCCGCCGAGCCGCCGGGCCCAGCTCGAGATCGCGGTCGAGGAGGCGCAGCGCGACCCGCTGTATGCCGACCTGGGGCTGCCTCACCTGAAGGTCGGCGCCCGGGTGCCCAACGACGTGCTCGAGCACCTGGTCGCCGTGTACGCGGAACTGCGCAGGCAGCGCACCCGCCCGACGGCCACCCCGGAGGAGGCGCGGGTGGCCAACGCGGGGCTGCGCGACGCGATGCGGGAGCGGGGCAACTACTTCGCCCAGATCGAGCAGGTGGCGGCCGAGGCGCTGGAGTCGGTCAGTTACCGGGGCGGGGCGCTGTCCCAGGGGGCGCTCCTGGCCATCGTCGGCCAGCACGGTTTCTCAGTCAGGTACGCGCAGGATCTCCCGCGGTCGGTCAGGTCCGTTACCGACCTGCGTCACCGGCGTATCTACCTGAAGCAGGAATCCATGGGCATGCACACGCCCCGCACGATCCTGCTCCAGACCCTCGGCCACTTCGTGCTCGGGCACGCGGCGCCGCATGATTTCGCGGACTTCCTCCGCCAGCGGGTCGAAGCGAACTACTTCGCCGCGGCCGTGCTAGTGCCGGAACGGCCGGCCTCGCGCTTCCTGCGCGAGGCCCAGGAGGCCAGGGACCTGTCGGTCGAGGACCTGCGGGATGTGTTCTCGGTGTCCTACGAGATGGCGGCGCACCGGTTCACCAACCTCGCCACCCATCACCTGGGTCTGACCTGCCACTTCGTCAAGAACGACGAGGGCGGCATCATTTATAAGGCGTATGAGAACGACGGGCTGGTCCTGCCGGCCGACTCCACCGGGGCGATCGAAGGGCAGCGGATGTGCCGCAAGTGGTCCGGGCGCCAGGTATTCGGCTCGGCAGACCGCTACTCCCCGTACTACCAGTACTCGGACACCCCGGCCGGGACCTTCTGGTGCATGGCGCACGTGGACCCGGGCGCGGAACGCGGATCGGCCATCACTCTGGGCACCGGGTACGAGAACTCGCGGTGGTTCCGGGGCCGGGACACGAGCACGCGGATGGTGTCACACTGCCCCGACGGGGACTGCTGCCAGCGGCCTCCGGCCAGCCTGGCCACCCGCTGGGACGGGATGGCGTGGCCATCGGCGCGGGCCCAATCGCACATCCTGTCCGCGCTGCCGGCGGGGAGTTTCCCGGGGGTGGACGAGTCCGACGTGTATGAGTTCCTGGACCGCCACGACACCGCCTAGCCGGGCCCGGACCGCGCTACCGCCCTGAGCGGGCCGGCGCCCCCGCGGTCACCGCCGCGGGCCGGGGCCGGAGTTGCCCGCGATGGCTACTCGCAGGTAACTTAATCGTGCTACTCTTCGGTAACATATGGCACCCGTGCAGGATTCCCGAGGAGCATGATGACCACCGGACCTGACGCCCCAGGCGGATTCTCCCTTGAGCCCGGCCCCGACGTGCGCGAGATGCGCGGCTGGGTGCACCGGTTCGCCGCTGACGTGATCAGGCCTGCCGCGCCGAATGGGACGAGCGGGAAGAAACACCCTGGCCCATCCTGGAGGAAGCCGCCAAGATCGGGCTGTACTCGCTCGACTTCTTCTCCAGCCAGTGGCTGGAGCCGAGCGGGCTGGGCATCCCGGTCGCCTTCGAGGAGCTCTTCTGGGGCGACGCGGGCATCGGGCTCTCCCTGGTCGGCAGCACCCTGGCCGCGGTCGCCGTGGCCAGCAACGGCACCCCCGAGCAGATCGGGGAGTGGCTCCCGGAGATGTTCGGCGGCCCGGGTGACGTGAAGCTCGGCGCGTTCTGCGCCTCGGAACCGGAAGCGGGCAGCGATGTGGGTGCCATCCGCACCCGCGCCGAGTACCGCGAGGCGAGCGACGAATGGATCCTCAGCGGAACCAAGTCATGGGCCACCAACGGCGGGATCGCCGATGTCCACGTGGTAGTCGCCTCGGTGGACCCCTCGCTCGGCGCCCGGGGGCAGGCCAGCTTCGTGATCCCGCCGGGGACCCCCGGGCTGAGCCAGGGGCAGAAGTTCCGCAAGCACGGGGTACGGGCCTCCCACACCGCTGAGGTGGTGCTGGACAGCGTGCGGGTGCCCGGCCGCTGCCTGGTCGGCGGCAAAGACCGGCTCGACGCGAGGCTGGCCCGGGTGCGGTCCGGAGAGCGTAGCGGCGAGCAGGCGGCGATGAAAACCTTCGAGGCCTCGCGGCCGAGCGTGGCAGCCATGGCGGTCGGCGTCGGCCGGGCGGCGGTGGAGTTCGCCCGGGACTACGCCACCCAGCGGATCGCGTTCGGCCGCCCGATCGGGCAGAACCAGGCGGTCGGCTTCATGCTGGCCGACATGCAGGCCGCAGTGGACGCGGCCCGGCTGCTGACCTGGCGCGCGGCCTGGATGGCCCGGCAGGGCATGGCCTTGGACGGTGCCGAGGGGTCGATGTCCAAGCTGGTCGCGGGCGAGACCGCGGTCCGCGTCACCGAGCAGGCCATCCAGATCCTCGGCGGCAACGGCTACACCCGCGACTTCCCGGTGGAGCGGTGGCACCGGGACGCGAAGATCTTCACCATCTTCGAGGGAACGTCGGAGATCCAGCGGATGATCATCGGCCGTGCCGTGACCGGCCTGGATGTCCGCTAGGCCAGCCACCTCCTGACCGTGAGCACCGCGTCCGCGAAGGGGGCGGGTGCCTCCTGCGGCAGGCTGTGCCCGGCATCGATCACACGGTGCCCGGGCCGCGAGGTGCTCACCGCCCGGGGGTTACTGGGCTACGGGCCACCGGAGCGTGGCGCCAGACCCGGAACCGGCTGCCCACTTCACCGTGGACACCGTGACCCCGGCGGGCAGCTGAAACGTAACCGCGCCGGTCGCGCTGCCGTGGCGGGCGACTTTGACCCGGCCGTCACGGAAGCCCGCGTAGCCCGCGATCGGGCTGGTGACGGGCGTGTAGGTGTGCCCGTTCGACGCCACGACCACCGCGTCCCGGCGCGCGTTCCCGGCCCGGACAGCGCCGCTGACCGCCTTGATGGTGAAAACCACGCCCACGAGCCGTGTCCGGTGCTTGAGGGTCGTGGACCGACCCGCGGCCGGGGCCGGATCAAGGATCAGGTCGAGCCGCACGCGATAGGTGCCGCCGCTCCCGTCTTTCGCAGTGAAGGAGGCCCCGACACCCCTCACCGGTGGCGCCGGCCTGGCTGACGGCCTGCCCTGGGACGTGCCGCCCGTGCCGGACGCCCTGGTGGGCGCGCCGCCCCCGCCTGAGGTGGCGACGAGGATCACGATAACGATCACGAGTACGCCGAGCACGCCGACGACGGTGTGGCGGACCCGGTGGCTCTTCCTGCGTGGTGGCGGACCCAGGGGGCCGGGAGGCCCGCCGGGCCCCTCCGGATAGCCGCCCTGACGTGATTGGCCTGACATTGGCTGAGGCGGTACCGGGAGACCCTTGTCACTCACTGAAATCCTCCAATCGCTCTTAGTAATTAGCCTACGCAGGTGCTGTGGCGATGTCAGGCGAGCGCCAAAGCCCGGGCCAGGTTCGCCTGCCCCTTACCCTGGGGATCGTGACCAGCCTGATCGAGCACATCCTCAGTCTCAGCGGATGGCTGGCACTGCTGATCGTCTTTGCGGTCCCGGCTCTCGAGTCCTCGGTGTTCCTGGGCTTCTTCTTTCCCGGGGAGACCGCGCTGATCCTCGGGGGGGTGCTCGCCTCCTATCACCGGGTGAGCCTGTGGGCGGTCCTGGTCGCGGGGATCTCCGGCGCGATCATCGGCGACTCGGTCGGCTACCTGGTGGGCCGCGAGTACGGTCACCGCCTGCTGCAGGCCGGGCCTTTCCGCCGTGTCCTGAAACCGCGCCGCATCGAGCAGGCCCAGGAGTACCTGTCCAAACGCGGTGGCCGGGCCGTGTTCTTCGGCCGGTTCACGGCCGCGCTCCGGGTGCTGGTCCCCGGCCTGGCCGGGATGGCGCGGATGCCCTACCGGGTCTTCCTGCCGTTCAACGTGGCGGGCGGCGCGATCTGGGGCGCGGCCATGGTCGTGCTCGGCTACCTGGCCGGGGCGAGCTGGAAGCAGGTGGCCCACTACGCTACCCAGGTCGGGATCGCCCTGTTCGCCGTCGTGGTGCTCGCGCTCATCCTCGGGCACCTGCTGCGGTCGGCCCGTGATCCGGAGAGCTGGGCCGGACGGCAGGTCAGCCGGCTGGGCCGCAGCCGCCTGGCCCGCTGGCTGGAGCGGCGTTTCCCGCGCCAGCTCCGCTGGCTCGGCGCGCGCTTCCAATCCGGCGTCCCGACCGGGTTCGCGCTGACGGTGGCGATGCTCACCCTCTGCGCGTGCGGCTGGTCGTTCGGGTCGCTCACGAACAGCGTGCTGAACCACATCAACAGTGCCCGGCTCGACCCCCGCGTGCTGGCCTTCTTTACCGGGCATCGCGTGCCGTGGCTCACCGGCCTGGCCAAGACGCTCACCTGGCTCGGCTCAGGCTTCGTGCTCTGGCCGGTGGTGATCGGCTCAGGGCTGGCGCTGTGGTGGTGGCGGCGGGAGTGGCTGCCCGCGGTACTGCCGGCGCTGGCGCTCGCGGGAGCCTGGGCCTGGTCGGCGCTGACCAAGACCCTGGTCGCGCGGCCCCGGCCGCCGGCGGTGGACTGGCTGGGCACGTTCCACGGCTGGTCCTACCCGTCCGAGCATGCGGCCCAGGCTCTCGCCACGTGGGGCATGCTGGGGCTCATGGTGATGGCCGGCCGCTCGTTCCGGGCCCGCACGCTGATCATGACGGGCGCGTTCCTGATCGCGCTCGTCGTCGGGCTGACCAGGCTGTACCTGGCCGCGCACTGGATGACCGATGTGCTAGCCGGGTGGGCGCTGGCGGGCGTGTGGGGATGCCTGCTGATCATTCCCTACCTGGCCGCCCAGCGGGCGGCGGCTACCGGATCGAGCCGGCCGTCAGCCCTCCCACCACGCGCCGCTCGATCGGCGCGAACAGGATGAGCACGGGGATGATGGCGACCAGGGACGCGCCGAACGGGTGCTGCCAGTCCACCGTGTACTGCCCTCGCCCACGGAGGATCACGCGAGCCGCCCGGGACCCGGCTGCCCGATCCGGCGTCCGCCCGGAAGGCGGCACGCCGCGACCGGGATGTTACGCAAACTTCACCGGCGGCCGCGGAGCGGCCGCCCGTCCGGGGTCCCGGACGACGGCCCGGGACTCGCCGAACTGGCCGGAAATACCCCGCGAAGCCCCGGCTGAGCAGTAAATTCATGACGGCCGGCTGATCGCCGGACGGCGGCGGGCGGCGCTGGCGGCTGTGCGGGGTTTTGCCGGGGGTGCTGGATTTGACGGGATGCGGGCTATATGGAGTGTTTGCGTCCGGTATTGGCGGCCATGTTCTTCCGGTAGTATCTGGTGGCGGCCGCGAGCGGCCGCGTCGCGCACGCTGAGCCCGCCGGGGATACCGATTCGGCTCCTGCCCAGGAACACCGCTCAGCGCGTTTCACAATTCCAGTGCGGTTCATCACTTGCAGTGTGGTCGTCGGGCGGCGCTGTGCGCAGGTTGCTGTGGGGTTCAGGCAAGCAGGGCTGAGGGAGCAAACCAGCAGTGAGCGGAACGATTGCGAGGCCGGCCGCGGGCGGGCCGCCCGGAGAATCGCGCAGTGATGCGGGGGTAGCGCTGGACGGCCGCCGGAAGGGCTGGCCGACCCCGGTCAGCGTGGCCATCGGCGTCCTCACCCTGCTGGCCCTGGCGCTCCGGCTGCTGCTCCTGAGCCGTCCCGGTTACCTGCTGGGGGTCACCGAGTATGACGACGGCCCCTACTTCGGCAGCGCCGTCATCCTGATCTACGGCTTCCTGCCGTACCGTTTGTTCGTCCTGCAGCTGCCCGGGATCACCCTGCTGATGGTGCTGTTCGCGCTGCTGTCCAAGGTCACCGGGACGGCCACGGCGATGGCGAGGGCGCATCCCGACCACCCTGGCCAGCGCGGCGGCGGTGGTCCTGGTGGCGTGCCCTGGATGTGGCCGGTGATGGCCTGTGAATTGTGGTCTGCACTGTTGCTGTTAACCCGGACAGTAGTAATACGGTTGTGTGCC
>CAVVTM010000032.1:0-251675 GCA_963751175.1 uncultured Actinomycetes bacterium
AGGCTGTTCAGCACGGCCTCCTCGGTGGCCTCGACCACGGCGGCGAAGTAGTCGTCCAGCGCGCTGCCGGTCACCGGGGAGCGGGCGGTGCGGCCCCGCGCCGCGCGCGCAGGCCGGTCGCCAGGGCCAGGAAGATCTCCCCGCTGGCGTGGTGCGCGGTGCTGCCTGCCCGGGCCAGGCCCAGCCCGGCCCGCCGGGCCAGCCGCTGGCAGGCGGCCGCGTCCAGCGGGCCGTCGGTGAGCATCACCACGATGCACGAGCCCGCGGGTCCCGGCCGGGCGCCGGCCGGATACCCAGCCCGGCTGCGGCGTCCCCCTCCGCGGCGCCGGCCGCAGTACCTGCTCCGGCTGCGTGTTCCCTCCGCGGCGCCGGCCGCAGTACCCGCCCCGGCTGCGGCGTCCCCCCCGCGGCGCCGGCCGCAGGACCCGCCCCGGCTGCGGCCTCCCCTCCGCGGCGCCGGGGCGGGGATCCGGCAGCAGCCGCCCGGCCGGCACCGGCCACCGCGAGCCGCTCCCCGTCACCGAAGTTGGTCATCGTGACCACCCCGACGGTCGCCCCGCCGGCACCACCCGGGACGCGGTGCCGATGCCGCCCTTGTAGCCCAGGCAGCTCATCCCGGTTCCCGCGCCCACCGCGCCCTCGCCCGCGGCCGCCGTCCCCGCGGACGCCCGGGCCGCCGCCAGCGCCTCCCGCACGTCGTCCCGCTGCACCTGCATCCGGCGGCTTTCGCTGAGGAAACTGTCGTCGCACTCGGCCACGACCGGGATGATCACGTCCTCGTCGCCGATCGCGGGCTGCTCGCTCGATGAGCAGCTCGCAGGCCGCGTCGTAGACGCGGCCCAGCTGCATGGTCGAGGTCAGGAACACGGGCGTCTCGGCCAGTCCCCATTCCTGCGCGGCCAGCATCCCGGTGCATTCGCCCGCCCCGCTGAGCACCGCGCCGCCGGCCGGGACGGGGAAGCGGAACAGGTCACCGCCCGGGTCGATCACGGTCACCCCGGTCCGCGCCGTGCCCCGGCCCGCCGGCGGGCGGCGGCTCGTCCCGCCACACGGTGGCGTGCCCCAGGCCGGCCCGGGCACGTCGAGCACCGACCCGGTCGGGCCCGGTGGCAGCAGCCCGACGGTGATGCCAAGATCAGGAACGCGCGGCATCCCGCGATCGTAACCGCCGCCGCGCCGCCTGGGGAGGGTGCCGGTGAGCCTGCCGGTTCCGGTGGTGTGGAGCGAGGACTGCCTGCGGCATGAGCCCGGCGGGCGAGGTGTGGCTGGGCGTGCGTGAGCCCGGCACCGAGGTCCCGGCCCGGGCGCTGGTGCTGCGCGACGCGCTGGCCGCGGCGGGCGCGCCGGTCACCGCCGCGCGGCAGCACGACGACACGATCCTGCGCCGGGTGCACGACCCAGCGCTGCTCGGCCACCTGGCCTCGGTGTGGGCCGACTGGGAGGCGGCCGGGCTGCCCGCCGAGCACGGCCGGGACCGGGTGGTGCCGTACGTGTTCCCCACCCCGGGCCTGCTGGCCGGGCTGCCGCCGCGGATCCCGCCCGCCGTGCACGGCCGGGCCGGGCTGTACTGCTACGACACGATGACGCTGGTCGGCCCGGGCAGCTGGGCCGCGATCCGGGGTGCCGCGGACGCCGCGCAGACCGCCGCGGACCTGGTCAGCTCGGGCACGCCGCTGGCCTACGCGCTGTGCCGGCCGCCCGGGCATCACGCCACCCGCAGCGCGTACGGCGGGTCCTGCTACCTGAACAACGCCGCGGTCGCGGCCGAGGCGCTCCGCGGCGGCCGGGGCGGCCGGGTCGCGGTCCTGGACATCGACGCGCACCACGGCAACGGCACGCAGATGATCTTCTGGGACCGGGCCGACGTCTGGTACGGGTCGCTGCACGTCGACCCGGGGGCGGGCTGGTTCCCGCACTACGCGGGCTACGCGGACGAGCGCGGCGCCGGCCCGGGCGCGGGCTTCACCCGGAACCTGCCGCTGGCCCCGGGGACCGGCGACGACGGGTGGCTGGCCGCGCTCGGACGCGCTGTGCGCGGAGGCGTCGGCGTTCGCCCCGGAGGCCGTGGTGGTGTCGATGGGCCTGGACGCGGCGGCGGCCGACCCGGAAAGCCCGCTGCGGGTCACCGGGGCCGGGTACCGGGCCGCGGGGCAGCGGGCTCGCCGCGCTGGGCCCGGCCGTCCTGGTCCAGGAAGGCGGATATGACCTTTCCTCGCTCGGTGCGCTCGCCGTCGCGGCGATCGAGGGCGCCGCCTCGGGTGCGTACGGGTAAGGGGTAAGGAGGCCTCAGGCCTGACCCTGCAACGGGAAATGACAGGCAGCGATATGCCCGGGCCCGAACGAGCGCAGCTGCGGTTCCTCCTCGGCACACAGATCCTGCGCGAACGGGCACCGGGTCCGGAACCTGCAGCCCGACGGCGGGCTGATCGGGCTGGGCAGCTCGCCCGTGATCCCCGCCTCGTTCCGAGTCCTGGCCACCTCGGGATCTGGTACTGGGATGGCCGCGATGAGCCCGGCCGTGTAGGGATGTGCCGCCCGCTGGTAGATGTCATCCGCGGAGCCCATCTCGACCAGCTTGCCCAGGTACATGACACCGATCCGGTCGGCCATGTACTTGACGACCGCGAGGTCGTGGGAGATGACGATATAGGTGAGGCCGTGGTCAGCCTGCAGCCGCTTCATCAGGTTGAGGACCTGCGCTCGGATGGAGACGTCAAGTGCGCTGACCGGCTCATCGGCGACGATGACCTTCGGGCTCAGGGTGAGCGCCCGGGCCAGGCCGATCCGCTGCCGCTGTCCGCCGGAGAACTCGTGCGGGTAGCGCTCGACCGCATGGCGCGGCAGGCCGACCTCGTCGAGTAGTTCGAAGACACGCTGCTCCTGATCCCGGCGGCTCCCGACACGCTGGATGGTGAGCGGCTCGCGGATGATCGAGCCGACCCGCATCCTCGGGTCGAGCGAAGAGTACGGATCCTGGAACATCAACTGCAGGTCACGGCGCTGCCTTCGCAGCTCGCCGCCACTGAGGGCGGAAACGTCCTGGCCGCCGAGCAGCACGGCGCCCGAGTCCGGGCGCTCCAGCGCCACCACGACCCGCCCGATGGTCGTCTTGCCGCAGCCGGACTCGCCCACCAGGCCGAACGTTTCGCCTGCCGACACGGTGAACGAGACGTTGGACACCGCGTGCACGCTGGCGACCTTGCGCTGCAGGATCGCACCAGCAGTGACCGGGAACTCCTTGACCAGATCGCGCACCTCGAGCAGGGGCGTTCCCGGCGGCGCCTGCCCGTTCTCGCGGCGCCGTCCGGCCGGCCCGGCGACGGCCGGGTGCCGCAGCGGCCGGGTGCCCGTCAGCGGCCCTGCCGTCCGCCGCCTGCGCACCGGCGGGACCATCAACCGGGTGCCAGCAGGCGAACCGGTGCTCCTCGTTCTCGCCTGCCAGCGGTGGCTCCTGGCTACGGCACTTGTCGCTAGCCCGGCTGCACCTCGGCGCGAACCGGCAGCCGACTGGCGGCCGCGCCAGATCCGGCGGGAGCCCGCTGATGCTGAACAGCCGCTGCGTGCTGCTGGAATTCAGTCGCGGGATGGACGCAAGCAGCGCACGCGTATACGGATGACGCATGTGCCGGAAAAGGTTCCCGGTCTCGGCGGCCTCGACCATCCGGCCCGCGTACATCACCTGGACCCGGTCCGCGTGCCCGGCGATCACCCCCATGTCGTGCGTGATCAGCAGCATGGCCATGCCGAGGCGGTCCTTGAGGTCATGCAGCAACGCGAGGATCTGCGCCTGGATGGTGACATCCAGAGCGGTCGTCGGCTCGTCGGCGATCAGCAGCTTGGGCTCGCAGCTCAGCGCCATCGCGATCATCACGCGCTGGCGCAGCCCGCCGGAGAGCTGATGCGGGTAGTCGCCCAGGCGCTCGGCCGGCCGGGGCAGGCCGACCAGCCCGAGCACCTCGGTCGCCCGGGCCCGGGCCGCCGCCTTGCTCGCCCCCTTGTGCAGCCGGACCGGCTCGGCGACCTGGTAGCCGATCGTCTTCGTGGGATCCAGTGAGGTCAGCGGATCCTGGAAGATCATGGCCACGTCGTTGCCGCGGATCGTGCGCAACTCGGCGTCACTCAGGCCGACCAGTTCCCTGCCGTCCAGCTTGATCGAGCCGCTGACGATCGCTCCACCTGGTGGCAGCAGCCCCATGATGGACAGGCCCGTCATCGACTTCCCGCACCCCGACTCGCCCACCAGCCCGAGCGCCTCCCCCGGCTCGATGGTCAGGTCCACGTTGCCGACGGCGTGGACGACCGACTTGGTGAGCTGGATGTGCGTGGACAGGTCGCTGATGTGGAGGACTGGGGGCATCCGGGCTACTCCTGGGTCGGCGGCCTGGCGGGCGGGTCGTAAGGCATGAAAAGGGCGGTCACCGGCGGCGCAGCCTCACGTCCAGCGCGTCCCGGAGCGCGTCGCCCAGCAGGTTGCAGGCCATCACCACCACGATGATGCAGATCCCGACCGGGTAGACCTGCCACCAGTAACCGTCCTGCAGGTAGGTGATCCCGTTGTTGAGCATGTCGCCCCAGTCGAAATTGGGATAGTGCAGGCCGAACCCGAGGAAGCCGAGGGTGGCGACGGCCAGGATCGCGTCCGCCACGGAGAACGTGGCGGTCACGATGATCACCCCGAGCGAGTTGGGCAGCAGGTGCCGGTTGATGAGCCGGATCCGCCCCGATCCCGCGGCGCGCGCCGCGGAGACGAAGTCCCGCACGCGCAGCGTGAGCACCTCGCCCCGGACCAGCCGGGCCGGGACCTGCCAGGTGAATATCCCGATGATCACGCTGAGCCCGAGAACCGTCGCACCGTAGCGGACCGCGACGATCAGGATGACGAACAGGAACGGGATGGACAGCAGCACGTCCACGATCCGCATCAGGAACCCGTCAAACAGCCCGCCGGCCAGGCCGGCCACCGCGCCCCAGACCGCGCCGATGACCATGCCGATGAGCGCGGAGAGAAAACCGATCTCCAGCGCGGCCCGGCCGCCGACCATCAGCTCCTCGAGCACGTCGAAGCCCTGGTTGTCGGTGCCCAGCGGGTGCCCGATGGACGGCGGCACGTTGGTGGCCGTGAGGTCGGAGGTCAGCCCGCCGTGGTAGACCAGCGGCCCGAGGTAACAGAAGATCACGAAGAAGATCAGCGCGACCAGCCCGAGGACGGCCAGCTTGTTCTGCGCGAACTCCCGTGCCGCCAGCCGCCAGCCGCTTTGCGGCGGCCCGACCGCGCCGCCCTCGGGTATGCGCTCCAGGCCCGGCGGCGGAAGTTCTGGGGCGATGTTAGTCACAAGATCTCCTGGACCAGTCAGACGAGCCGGATCCGCGGATCGGCGACCGTCAAGGCGATGTCGGCGGCGAAGTTTCCCACGACGACCAGGACGGCGCCCACCAGCGTGTAGGCGAGCATGATGGGGTAGTCGGCGGTGCCGAGCGCGTCGTAGAAGAGCAGCCCGAGGCCGGGGAAGTTGAAGACCGCCTCACAGACCAGGTTGCCGGCCAGCAATGCCGGGATCGACAGGCCGATCAGGGTGATCATCGGCAGGAAGGCGTTGCGGACCAGGTGCCGCCACAGGACCAGCCGCTCCGGCAGCCCCTTGGCCCGGGCAGCCTTGATGTAGTCGTGGGCCAGCGTGTCGATCGCCGCCGACCGCATGTACCGGGAGTAACCGGCCAGCTCCAGCAGGGTGAGGCAGACGATCGGCAGCGTCATCGCGCGCCAGTCGAAGATGATCGAGATCATCGAGGTGGTCTGCGGGCCCTCGTAGCTGAATATCGGGATGGCGATCGCGAACAGCTGGATGGCGATCAGGTAGAGGAAGAAGTCGGGCATCGCGTAGGTGACGAACGCGCCCGTGGTCACCACGGCGTCGCCGGCCGTGTTCCGCCGGATCGCCTGGTAGATGCCGAGCGGGATGGCGATCAGCACCGAGAGAAGCAGCGTGATGCCGGACAGGTAGGCGCTGCGCAGCCAGCGCTCCTGGAACAGCGCGGCCACGCTCTGGTTCAGCTTGTAGGAGTAGCCGAGGTTCCCGTGCAGCAACTGGTTGAGGTAGCGCAGGTACTGCTCGATCCACGGCTCGTTGAAGCCGTGCTGCTCGTTCCACTGCGCGATGGAGAACTTGTTCGCGTGCGGGCCGAGCACGTCGATGGCTGGCGTGGGGTAGATCACGTGCAGCATGAAGAAAATGAAGATCGAGACGCCGAAGAGCACCACGACCGCCGTCAGCGTACGGCGGATCAGGTATGCCGTCACACCTCATGCCTCTGCTCGGGTGACGCGCCGTGCGTCACATTCCTGGCCAGGAGCCCCCCGTCCCCACGGTGCCATCGGGGGACGGGGGCGTCCAGGCTCACATCCGTGCCGGGATGTGGCGCCGGCCACGGTCCGGCTATTTGGTCAGGTACATCAGCTCCGGGTTCAGGAAGTACTGTGTCGTCGCCTCGATCGCGGCCGGCTGGCCGGAGACGTTGTTCTTCCACACGGTGATCAAGTCGTAGTTGGGCTGGAACAGGCTGGGCTGCTGCTGGGTGAGGTAGGACGCCTCGGTCTTGACCGCGTCCGTGTTGTTGCTGGTGACCGACGCGTGGATCAGCTTGTCCGCCTGGGGGTCGCTGTAGAAACCGCCGTTGAGGGACCCGCCGGTGGTGAAGATGCCCAGGGTGGTCGGATAGTTGGCGTCGGTGAAGCCACCGTAGACCGCCACGGCCCAGTCGTTGACAGTCTTCGGCGAGCCCGGGTCGTCGGCCACGGTGATGACGTGGTTGAACGTGCCGCTTTGCAAGGTGATGTTGATGCCGACCTTCTTGGCATCCGAGGCCCACGCGGTCACCTGCTCGCCGAAGATGACCGGGTCGCTGGCGTAGAGCACGTTGAACGCGATCTTGGTCCGGGCCGGGATGCCGGCGCCGCACTCACCCGGGCCGGTGCCCGGCTTCGCGCAGGTGCTGGCGCCGCCAGGCACCACGTGCCAGCCGTGCGACTTCAGCAGGCTGGCCGCCGTGGCAACGCTGTAGGGGTAGGGGTTCTTCAGCGCGTTCGCGGGGGTGTACGGCGAGGTGGGCACCGAGGGAATCGGTCCGTACGCGAGGCCGCCGGCGCCGTGGAAGAAGGCCTTGATGTAGCCCACCTGGTCTTCCAGGTGCGCCAGGGCCTGCCGGATGTAGAACTGTCTGATGATGTTGTTGAAGTCGCCGGTCTTGTCGGCGAAGTTGTAGTTCGCGTAGGCGAATCCCCAGCCGGGGTAGCCGAAGACGTGATACCCGGCCGCCTTGACGGCGTTGAGCTGCGGCACGTCGTTCAGCGGCATGTAGCCGATGTCGACGCTGTGCGACAGCACCGCGTTGAACTCGGCGGTGTCGGAGGTGTACGGGATCGCCTGCACGGCCGGGACGATGGCTGACTTGGGGCCGCCGTACTTCGGGTTCGGCGTCAGGGTGTACCCGCCGGTGGTGTTGTTGAACGCGGTCAGCCGGTACGGGCCGTCCACGACCTGCCACAGCGGGTTGGTGGCGTAGGTGCCCGTCGAGCCGGACTGCTTGGCCAGGAAGTCGTAGATCTTCTTCGCGTTGGCCGGGTTGGTGAAGTCAAGGACCGGGCCGTTCGCCGAGGCCTTGGCCCAGGCGTGCGCCGGCATCGGCTGGATGTAGTACAGCCCGTCGGCGGTGAACCAGGCCGGGTTGACCGCCTTGTTCAGGTGGAGCACCAGCGTCGTGGCGTTCGGCGCGCTGGCGCTGACCACCTGATCCGGTATGCCGAGGTGCGGGGTGTACTGCCCCCAGTTCGCTCCGCTCTCCTTCACGCCGGCCCGCACCATGTCGAGGAAGAACAGGGCGTCCTTCGAAGTCAGCGGCTGGCCGTCCGACCACCGGTAGTTGGTCTTCATGTGGACCGTCACGGTCTTGTCGCCGTTGGAGTACACCGGCGTGTCGGCCAGGCTCATGGACGGCACCAGCGACCGGGCTGACCCCGTTGCCGTACCAGTACAGCGGCCGCCACATCTCGTACTGGAAGGTGTTAATCGTGGTGGTCGAGTAGTTGGCACCGGGCGTCACCGGGAAGATCCAGGTGGGTGCGGTGCCGGGCGACTCCGCCCAGGTGAGCGTGCCTGCGTGCGGGGTGCCGCTGGCCGCCGGCACCGCGCCGAACGCGCCGGACGTGGAGGTCACAGTGCCGCTCGGGGCGGCCTTGGAGCAGGCGGCCAGGCCCATGGCCGCGGCGACCGCGCCCACGGCCAATGCCGTCCCGCGACGCGAGAGGCTCATCGGCCTCACTCGCAATCGTGCTGTCGTCCGGTTGGCTCGCGTGCCGGGCTTCAGTTTGCGGGCCTGAGCTGTGTGCGGTCGAGCCATCGCGGCCGCCTCCTTCATGGGCAACTTCATGCAGCGGGACCCGCAGCATGACATAACCCCTGGCTAGCGGGCCTGAGGTGAGCCCTATTGAACCGCCATATAACGCCTGATGCGATCACAAGTTGCTATCGATGTGCCGGGGAGGGCCGGAGCCCGGCTGGCCACGATGCCAGCCGGGCCCCGGACCAATGCCCAGCGCGTGCGGCCCGAGCCGCATGTGCGCCCCCACAGTGGTGGACCCCCAGTCTCGCTCCGTCACACCAGGTCAGGCAGGGGTGGCAGAGAACCTTGGCGGAATGCGTCCATGACCGCAGGAAGGACGGCGGTTGCGCGCGTCACCCAGCCTTGGACAGGCCGATGTAGGTTTCAGGAATGTGTTCGCGATGACGCCGTAACCGAGCACATTGGCGTGCTCATTGGGCCCGACCGGCGGCGGTGCGCACTCCCAGGTGTACGAGCAGACCATCGCGACATCGAGCGGGACGGTGCCGAACGTGGGCGTGGTCACCTTGTCCGTGAGGTCGGCGGTCCGGAACGCCCCGTACACGCTGGCGATCGGAGTAGCGAACTTCCTGTACACCCTGGCCAGGTCCTTGTTGAAGGCCTGGGACAGCGGACGACGGCCGCGACGGCCAGCAGCCTGGCCAGCCGGATGCGGCCGAGCGGCAGCAGGACCAGCACCGCCGCGCCGGCCAGCACTGACACCACCACCACCGGGGCAGAGCCCCCGGTGGTCAGGTTCGTGAACTCTCGACGGTGCGTTCATCCAGGAATTAGCACCAGATGGCTGACCGAACCCGCCCTGTCCATCCAGGAGCTGCCGGACTTCCGGCACGCGGCGGAGGAGGCCGGGCTGCCCACGAACCTGCACTACCTGGGGCGGGGGGATGCCCCCCGGCACCGCCAGGCGGAAACCAGCTGACCAGCCGACCGGCTGAACCCGGCCGCCGGCCGCCACCGGCTCCCTGGTCAGAGCCGTTAGAGCTCACTGGATAGAGCCGTTAAGCGAGTGATCATCACGTGTGCGGGGTAGCTCTTCTGAGTGTGGGGATGCCTGGGCTTGTGCTTCGGGGGCGGTACCGGCTGGACGTGCTCATCGCGACTGGGGGGATGGGGGAGGTCTGGCGTGGTACAGACCTGGCCATCGACCGCCAGGTGGCGATCAAGGTGGTGCGGCCGGAGCACGCCGACGACGAGGAAGGCCTGGCCAGGTTCCGGGCTGAGGCGCATCATGCGGGCTCGCTGTCGCACCCGAACATCGCCCAGGTCTTCGACTACGCGGAAGCCGTAGCCCCCGAGCCGGGCTACCTGGTGATGGAGCTCGTGGACGGGCTGTCGCTGACCCGGATGCTGGAGGACGGGCCGCTGCCTGCCCGAGGACGTGATGGACGTCGTCGCCCAGGCGGCCCGGGGGCTGGCCGCCGCCCACCGGGCCGGCCTGGTCCACCGCGACGTCAAGCCAGCCAACCTGCTGGTCAGGTCGGATGGCCTGGTCAAGATCACCGACTTCGGGATCGCCTACGCGGCCGACGAAACTCCTGTCACCCGGCCCGGGATGCTGATCGGGACCCCGGCCTACCTGGCGCCTGAGCGGGTGTCCGGTGCGCCCGCGTCGCCCGCGACCGACCTGTACTCGCTCGGCGTGGTCGCGTACCAGTGCCTGACCGGGCATGCCCCGTTCGCAGGCGAGCCCCTGGTGGTGGCCTTGGCGCACCTCGACCAGGGCATGCCCGCGCTGCCGCCGTCCGTGCCGCCCGGGGTCGCCGCGCTGGTCGCCGAGCTGACCCGCCAGGATCCCGCGGCCCGGCCGCAGTCCGCCTGGGACGTCGCCCTGCGGGCTGAGCACCTCCGGGTGCTCCTGTCCAGCCCGCGAGACGCTCAGCCGGCCCGGCGCTGCCGCGGCCCCGCTGGCCGTCCCCGGGGCGGAGGGTGCGCTGCTGGCGGGCGCGGCGCTGGCGGGCCCCGGGCCCGGTGCCGCCCCGCGTCCCGCCGCCCCCCGCCTGGGACTGGCCTCCGCTGCGGGACAGCAGCCCCCAGCGGCCGGGGCCCCCGCCGGGCGCGGAGCAGGACCAGCCTGCCGGCCGCGCGGCCCTGACGGCGACCGGGCTGGCGGCGACCGGGCTGGCGGCGATCGCTTTCATCGCCTGGACGCTGGTCCACCTGCCCGGGGCCGCCCTGGAGCAGCTCGCCGGCCGTGGCTCCGCCGGCGGCCACGCGGAGCGCCGCGCCGAGCGTCCTGTCCCGGCAGAGCCCGGTCGCGGCCACGAACATCGCCGGGACGGCGGCAGCGCCAACGTGGCGCAGGTGGCCGCCACCCCGCAGCCGTCCAGGTCGGCGCGCTCCTCGTCCGCGGCGCCGACGCCCTCGTCGACTCCGGGCTCGCCCAGCAGCACGCCCACGCCGCCGGACACCCCGACCCCCACGCCGACGACGAGCTCGCCGACTCCCACGCCCACGCCATCGACGACGGCCCCCACCTCACCGACACCGACCACGATCGCGCCCACCTCGCCCGCGCCGTCCACGCCGCTTGGCACGCTGAGCCCGGGTACGGTGCCCGCGCCCTCGCTCGACGCGACCGTCAGCCCGAGGTCCGGCCTGCCGGGCGCGCAGGCCGCCCGCTGACGCGGGGCTCAGGGATGCGGGGCGGGTGAGGGCTGCGCGGCCTCGCCATCCGCCCGGCGGCGAAGCCGGCGACGGCGCGGATCGCGGGCGGGATGCTGCTCAGCGCCAGGGAGAGCCACAGGCTGATCCCGAGCACGTCGTGCAGCAGGTAGAAGCCGCCCAGCGGGACGCCCACGTCGATGGCCAGCGGCCGTAGTGAGGCCATCACCTCGGCACGCCGCCGGGCGTCGGGGTGCCCCACGGTGGGGTGCCCGGTAGCGGGACGCGTGCTCTCGCAGGCCTGGGTCTCTGTCATGAAAATAAGTTAGGTCGGACATAAAGTTATGTCAAACATTTTTTTGTGTCCGACCTAAGCCAGGCGTAGGCTGGGCGCATGGCAACCGGACTCCGCGAGCGGCGGAAGCAGGAGACCCGGCGGGCGGTCTCGGACATCGCGACGCGGCTGTTCGTGGCGCACGGCTTCGACGAGGTGACGATTTCCCAGGTCGCCGAGGCCGCGGGGGTGGCCAAGATGACGGTCACTAACTACTTCCCGCGCAAGGAGGACCTGGTCTTCGACCGCGCGGAGACCGTCATCGGGCACCTGGCCGCGGTGGTGGCCGCCCGCCCGCCGGGGGAGAGCATGCTCACCGCGATCCGCCGCGACTATGCCGGCGCGGTGGCCCGGGCCGACGTCACGCTCGGGCTGTCCAGCCCCGCCTTCGCCCGGATGATCGCCCGCAGCCCGGTGCTGGCCACCCGGGAGCGGGAAATGCTGCTGCTGCGCGAGTGCGCGCTCGGCGACGCCATGGCCGCCGAGACGGGGACCGACGGCCCTCAGCAGCGGCTGGCCGCCGCGCTGCTCGCCTCGGTGCACCGGGTCCTGTACGCGGAGGCACGCCAGCGCAGCCTGGCCGGGCAGCCGAAGCCGGAGATCTGCGCCGTGCTCGCCGCGCGCGGCCACCCGCGCATTCGACCTGCTGGAGCCCGCCCTGGGGAACTCCTACCTCCGGGCCTGACCGCACCTCGCCCGGGCCTGACGGCGCGCTCATCCAGGGCGGCCGGCACCTGCTGCCCGCCCCGCGCGGCCTGGCGACCACGCGCCCGTTCCGCCGACGGCGACCCAGGCCCGCCCGGCCTGCCGGTAGGCGGTCAGCTCGTCCAGCGAGAACGGCTCGTCGTCGGCGATCTCAGGCATCCCGATGCCGCGTAACGCCTCCCCGGCGGCCCGCTCGATGTCCTGCAGCGCCGGCAGCTCCGCCGCGGGGCGGCCCGGATACGCATCCTGTCCAACCTCCTGTGCGCAGGCGGGACGCGCGGCGCCGGGCCGGCCGGGCTAACCGGCTGGTCGTTCACGATTCTGGTCGGTCACACTAGCTCGGCGATCCCGCGGGTCAGCAGGATCGCAGCGCAGAACGAACGGTACATGGCCAGCGGGTCGTCCCCGGTGCAGCGCAGTTCCCGCGGCCCGGTGCGCTCCACCCCCCGGACCCAGCTGGCCGCCTCGGCGATGTCCGTGGTCCGGACCGACAGTTCCAGCACCGCCTGGCCCAGCGGCGGCGGCTGCGGCCCCGCGCGCCCGCGACCGCCCGCTCCGCGGCTTCCCGGATCAGCGCGCACGCCCGGACCGGGTGCAGGCTGTGCGCGGCCACCCGGCTGACCGGCTCCTTGACCACGGCCGTGTGCACGCCGGGGATGAGGGCCGCGGCCTCCTCGCAGGCGCAGCGGTCGCCGGTCACCAGCACCACCGGCACGCCGTAGTGCGCGGCGACCAGCGCGTTGATGCCCGCCTCGCCGGTCACCACCCCGTCCAGCCGGGCTTCCATCACGGCCCGCGGGTTATAGGTATGCGACAGGCCCGCCGGCGCCCCGACCGAGCCGTGATAGGACACGAACAGCACCGCATCGAAGCTGCTGTCCAGCCCCTGCATCATGTAGAGCGGCTTGTGGCTGCCGGAGATGCAGGACGCCCGGCCCGCCAGGGCGTCCGGCGGCAGGTTGCGCATGGTCGAGTGCGAGTCGTTGACCACGATCTCGCTGGCCCCGCCCGCCAGTGCTCCCTCGATGGCCGCGTTGACCTCGGCGAGCAGCAGCCGCCGGCCGCGGCCGCTTCCGGGCCGTCGCCGACGCACTGCGCCCAGTCGACCACCCCGGCCGTGCCCTCCATGTCGCTGGACAGGAACACCTTCATGCCCGCCTCCACTCGTGCACACGGTAGCCCTCGCCCGGCGCGGTCATCGCCGTGCAGGTCGCGTAAGTCAACGCCCAAGCCGTGGCAGCCGTCCGGGGTCAGGCACGGGCACGCGGCGCGCCTACCCCAGCGGCGCGCCGACCCGGTCGCGCACCTCCTGGACGGCCCACTGGTTCCCGTCCGGGTCGGCGAAGAACATGAACCTCCCGCCGTCCCGGGGGTCGAGCTGCTGGACCTCGGACACCTCGACACCCCGGCCGGCCAGCTCGGCCCGGGCCGAGTCGATGTCCCCGACGACCAGCTGCAGATGCGCCCCCGCCCCGGTCGCGCCGTCCGCGCCGACCAGCACGGGGCCGACCACGACCGAGCACGCCGACCCGGGCGGCGTCATGTGCACCACCCGCATCTGCGGCGTGGGCCGGGTGTCGGCGTCGAGATTGAACCCGAGCTTCCCCAGGTAGAAGTCTTTCGCCCGGTCGATGTCGGTGACCGGCACGACCACCACTTCCAGCTTCCAGTCCATGATGTGCACTCCTTCCGGCTGGCGCCTGGGCGGCGCTCCTGGTCCTAGGACGGAGCCGCCCCACCCAGTTTCGACATCCGGGGCGGGGCGTGGGCAAAATTACCCGCCCGCGTCCGGAAAGACGCCCGTGGTGCTGGCAGGTGCGCGGGAAGGTCACCGTCGCGCCGGCGGGTCCGTGACCCGCGGCACGCCTGAAGGGTAGGTCCAGGCCCACCCATCAATTAGGTACGGCCCCATGGCGCCGCGCCCTGGACAGGATCACGATGGGTGACATGTGGATCCTCTTCGCCGTCGTGTGGCGGCTCGTCAGCAGGCTGCTGCGTCACGTGGGCCGGGGCGTCCATCTGGGCCGGGGAGTCCTCCTGGTGCCGGTCGCCGCGATGGGCGTGGCCCTGTTCGGGGTACGGCCGTGGACGGTCGCGGCGATCATGGTGGCCGTGATCGTCGCCGTGTGGCGGCCTGCCCTGGCGGCGGTGGTGCTGCCGGTGACCATGGTGATCGCCGGGATCAGCGGCCTCGTGGTGGCCGCCACGGAGCCCGGATCAGGCTTCTGGGCGGTTGCGGTCCTCGGCCCGCTCAAGCGGCGCCTGGTCAGGGGGCCCGTCCAGCGGACGATCATCGCCCGGCGGGCCATCGTGAAGGGTCATCAGATCGTGGTGGACCGGCTCGGGGCGGTGCGCGGCCCCAGCCGGCTGGTGCAGATTCCCGCGGGCGTGCACGCGAACTGGAGTCCGGCCGCCATCACCAGGGCCACGACGCTCACCGGGGGCCGGGGGCTGCAGGTCTCGATCCAGGGGCCGCCCGGCGCGGCCTGGCAGCAGGCCGTCCACGGCGGGGGTGCGGCCTTCTACGGCGGCCCTGGTGGCGGCCTCGGCGCCGGCGGCGGCCTGTTGCCGGGCGACCTGCTGGTCCCGCTCGCCCTGCTGCTGCTCACCCTGGGGCTGTGGCTCCTTCCCCGGAGTGCGGCCGCGCTGCGGACCCACGCTGCCGGGCTGGTGTCCTTGCTGCGGCAGCGGATGCTGGAGAATCGCTGGGGCATTCTCCTGATGCCGGTCGCGCTGCTCGGCCTGACCGTGTTCGGCGTACACCTGTGGACGATCGCGGCGCTCCTGGCCTCTCTCGTCACCGCGATCCGGTGGCCGGTCACCGCCGCGGACCTCGTCCCCGTCGTGCTGACCGCCTTCGCGGTCCGCGGCTTCACGATCGCGGCGAGCTGGCAGTCACTGCCGGCCATGCTGGCGCGCCCCGGCGTGCAGTACGGCATCATCCTGGTCACCACCCGCCAGACGGCCATGCTGGCCGGAGCCGAGGCCAGCGCGTTCCTCGTGGTGGCCGCCTGGCTGGTGCCACGGACGATCGGCGCACACGCCCGTGCGGCGCTGGTTCCCGGGCGGGCCCACGAGCTGGAGGGCCGGGTGCAGCGGCTGACCGAGACCCGCGACCTGGCCGTGGACGCGGCCGCCACCGAACTGCGCCGGATCGAGCGGGACCTGCATGACGGCGCCCAGGCCCGCCTGGTCGCGCTGGGCATGAACCTGCGGGCGGTGGAGCGGATGCTGCCGTGCCCGGAGGCTGCGCTGGCCCTGGTCGCGGAGGCCAGGGAGACCTCGCTGCGCGCCCTGAACGATCTGCGCGACCTGGTCCGCGGTATCTGCCCGCCGGTCCTCGCCGACCGCGGCCTCGGCCACGCGGTGCGGGCTCTCGCGCTGGACACCCCGTTCCCGGTTGACCTGGACATAGACCTGCCCGGGCGGCTGACCGCGCCGGTCGAGTCGGCCTGCTATTTCGCGGTGGCGGAGGCCCTGGCCAACGCGGTACGGCACTCCGGTGCGCGGCGGGTGCACATCCGCATGCAGCACGCGGGCGGCCTGCTGCGGGTCCAGGTGTCCGACGACGGGGCGGGCGGGGCGGATCCGGCCCGGGGCACGGGGCTGCGCGGCGTGGAACAGCGGCTGGCTGCCTTCGATGGCATCCTGGCGGTGAGCAGCCCGCCCGGCGGGCCGACCATGATTGCCATGGAGGTGCCGTGCGCGTTGTCGTCGCCGAAGACCTGTTCCTGCTGAGGGACGGGCTGACCCGGCTGCTCACGGCGCACGGCTTCGAGATCGCCGCGTCGGTGGACAGCGCCCCCGGCCTGCTCTGCGCCCTGCTGGAACACCGGCCCGACGTGGCGGTGGTGGACGTCCGGCTGCCGCCCTCGTTCGCCGACGATGGGCTGCAGGCGGCGCTGGCCGCGCGGCAGCAGGTGCCGGGCCTCCCGGTGCTGCTGCTGTCGCAGTACGTCGAGCAGCTGTACGCCCGTGAACTGCTTGCCGATCAGTCGGGCGCGGTCGGCTACCTGCTCAAGGACCGGGTCTTCAACGACGACCAGTTCGTTGACGCGATCCGCACCGTGGCCGCGGGCGGCACCGTGATGGATCCCGACGTGGTGACCAAGCTGCTGGGCCTGCGTGCCCGGGACGAGCCGGTCACCCGGCTGTCCGGGCGGGAGCGCGAGGTCCTGGCGCTGATGGCCGAGGGCCGTTCGAACGTGGCCATTGCGCAGCGGCTGTTCGTCACCGAGAAGGCGGTCAGCAAGCACACGACGAGCATCTTCACCAAGCTCGGGCTGGCCGCGTCCGAAGACGACAACCGGCGGGTGCTGGCCGTACTGGCCTACCTGAACGCCTGACCGGGGCGGCTGACCGGGGCGGCTGGCTGACCGGCGGGACCGTCCGCCCCACGGGGCTGGCCGCCTGGCTGCTACGCCGGCTCCTGGTCCAGCTGGCTGAGCGCCTGCCCGGCGATGACGTGCCGGGGGGAGGCCGGTGGCGAGGGCCGCGGCGGCCACGTCGTCGTGCTCGGGCTTGGCCCGGTGCGGGCCGATCTTGACGCGGATCCGGTGCCCCTCACGGTCACCTCGGCCTCCCGCCGGGGCAGCGCGGAGCGCTGGACGGGATGGCGCCGCGCACCCAGGCTGCCGGTTTCGGCGAGCAGCCTCGCCAGGACCGGCTCGTCCTGGCCCGGCCGGCACAGCGCGGAGACGACGTGCGCCGGTCGGCCCTTCTTCCCGGTCACCGCGGTGATCCAGGCGTCCAGCGCTCCCGCGCCGAGGAGCAGCCCGGGCAGGTCGCCGAGCAGTTCGCCGGTGACGTCGTTGACGGTGGTCTCGACCATGATCAACGTCTCGGCGTGCCCTCCCATCCCCGGCGCGGCGGTCAGCTCCGCCAGCCCCGCGGTCTCGTCCTCGACAGGCTCGCCGAGCAGGGCGGGCAGGACGTTGGGCCGCCCGGGCACGTCCCGTGCGCCCGCCCCGTAGCCGCTGCCGGTCACCCGCATCGCGGGCAGCGGCCCGTACTGGCAGCCCGCCGCGCGCAGCAGCGCCGCGCCTGTCGGCGTGACCGTCTCGCCCCGCGGTCCCGGCGGCCGGGCGGAGTCCGGTGACCTGCGCGCCCTCCAGCAACGCGACCGTGGCCGGTGCGGGGGCCGGGAACTGCCCGTGCCGCATCTCGATCACGCCTGCGCCCAGCGCGAGCGGTGCCGACCAGACCGCGCTCACCCGCAGCGCCTGCAGCGCGGCGGCCACCCCCACGGTGTCCACGACCGTGTCCACCCCGCCCAGCTCGTGCAGGTGCACGTCGGCGGCGGGCACACCGTGGATCCGGCTCTCAGCCTCGGCCAGCGCGGTGATTGCCGCGGCGGCCAGCTCCCCGGCGGCGGCGGGCACCGCGGCCCGGGCCAGCGTCAGCAGTTCTGCGGCGCGCCGCGCGGGCACCTCGTCGTCCACCTGGACCCGGGCCTGGCAGGCGCCGAGGGCCGCGCGCCGCACCGGCCTGGCGGTCAGCTCCCAGCCGGTGAGCCCGGTGCTGGCGATCGCCGCCCGGACCTCGCCGAGCGGTGCGCCCAGGTCCAGCAGCGCGCCGAGCAGCATGTCTCCGGAGATCCCCGAGAACGGGTTCAGCCACAGGATCACGGCCCGCTCACCCGGCCCGGGGACGGGCGGTCCGGGCGGCCCAGGGAGAAGGCGAACCTGTGGGCGGCCATGGCGGCACCGAACCCGGAGTCGATGTTGACCACGCAGACGCCGGCCGCGCAGGAGGTCATCATGGCCAGCAGCGCGGTGATGCCGTCCAGCGCCGCGCCGTACCCGGTAGACGTGGGCACCGCCACGACCGGGACGCCGACCAGGCCTGCCACGGCGCTGGCCAGCGCGCCCTCCATGCCGGCGATCACGATCACCACGTCGGCCGCGCCGATGTCCCCGGCCACGGCCAGCAGCCGGTGCAGCCCGGCCACGCCGACGTCGCGGAACTCGGTGACCTCCAGGCCGGTGGCGCGGGCCACCGCGGCCGCCTCGTCGGCCACCGGCCCGTCCGCGGTGCCCGCCGTGACCACCGCGACCCGGCATCCGGCCGGCCGGGCGGCGCGCCAGCACAGCAGCCGGGCCGCTGGGTTGTAATCACCGGCCTCGTGCTCACCGGCCGCCGCAATCTCCGCCGCCACCCGGGCCGCGGCCGGGGGCTCCAGCCGGGTCACCAGCACCGGCCCCGGCGTGCGGGCCAGCAGCGCGGCCGCGATGGCCGCGATCTCGCCGGGCCGCTTCCCCGGGGCGTAGATCACCTCCGGCAGGCCCTGCCGCCGGGGCCGGTCCAGGTTGACGGTGGCGAAGCCGAGCGCCAGCGCCGGGGGCCGGACCTGATCCGGGGCCGGTCTTCCTCCGCCGGGGCCCCGTCCGGGCGAGCAGCGCCCACCTAGCCCGCCCGGTGGATCACGGACAGCGGCAGCAGCGCGTTCATGCTGCCGCTGCGCAGCCCGGCCAGGTCCGCGGTGACGAACACGAACCCGGCCGCGAGGACCAGCCCCACGATCTCCTCGCGCCGGTCCAGCAGCAGGCCCAGGTCGCCCTCCGGTACCTCGATCCGGGCCACGCTGCCCCCGGCGTGCGCCCGGACCCGGCAGACCGGGAAGCCCGCCTCGTGCAGGGCGTCCTCGGCCCGCTCGATCCGGCCGAGCACCTCCGGGCTGACCGGGTCGCCGTAGGCGATCCGGGAGGACAGGCAGGCCGCGGCGGGCTTGTCCGCGGTGGCGAGGCCCAGCCCGCGGCTCACCGCGCGGACCGCTGCCTTGGTCAGTCCCGCGTTGACCAGCGGGAACACCGCACCCCGGTCGCGGGCGGCCCGCTGGCCGGGGCGGTGGTCCGAGAGGTCGTCGAGGTTGGTGCCGAGCGCGACCCGCGCACCCATCGCGGCCGCCACCGGGGCCACCGCGTCGAACAGCGCGCTCTTGCAGTGGAAGCATCGGTCCGCGCCGTTGCGCCGGTACTCGGGCCGGTCCAGCTCGTCGGTGCACACCTCGACGTGCGCCAGGCCGCGTGACCGGGCGAAGTCCCGCGCGGCGGCCCGCTCGGCGGCGGGCAGGCTCGCGGACACGGCCGTGACCGCGAGCGCCCGCGACCCCAGCACCTGGTGCGCCACGGTGGCCAGCAGCGCCGAGTCGGCTCCGCCCGAGTACGCCGTGACCAGCCGGTCTTCTTCGGCCAGCCGACGCTCGAGCCGCCCGGCCAGCTCGGCGATCTGGAACCCGACTCCCGGACCGGGCACCCTTCGACCGGACCTCTCGAACCCGGTCACACCGGGCTCCCCACTACATCCGCGCTCACGAACGGGATCGTCTGCGGCCCCTCGGGCAGCACGCAGGCCCGCGCACCCGGTCCCGCCGCCGCCAGCCCGGCGGCTACCGCGGCCGCGATGTCCGGCACCGGGAACAAGTGCGCGCTGCGCAGGTCCGCGTCGGTCAGCCCGGAGGCGTGCACGCCCACCCGGGCCCGGCGGAGCACCCGGGCCAGCACCTGCACCTGCCACTGGTCGGGCACGGTCCGGGTCCGAGCCGCGATCGACCCGAGCAGCCGCTCCGGGGTTGGCTCCGCGGCCAGTTCCGCGCGGAACGAGCCGTGATCGGGGAACCCGTCCGCGCACTCGGCCGCGCAGATGATCAGGCCGCCCGGCGCCACCACGGTGGCCGCCGCGGACATGCCCTTGACCGCCTGGTAGAGGTTCTGGTCCAGCGGGAAGCCGGCGTTGGTCGTCACCACCACGTCGAACAGCCCGTCCACCGGGCGCATGGACACCGCGCGGACGTACGCCCGGGCCGTCGCGTGCATGGCCAGCACCTCACCGCCGAACGCCGCGACGACCTGCTGCTCCCGGTTCAGGACCACGTCGAACGCGAAGTCCACCCCGGTCGCCGCGGCGATCGCGCGCACGTCGTCGTGCACCGGGTTGCCCTCGCACACCCCCCAGGTGGCCCGCTCGCTGCCGATCCGCCGCGCGTCGTGCAGGGTCAGGGTGGTCTCCAGGCCGGCCAGGCCCGGCGCGACCAGCTTGGGGCCGCCGCTGAACCCCGCGAAGAAGTGCGGTTCCACGAACCCGGTGGTGATCTTCACGTCTGCGGCTGCCCAGTGCCGGTTCAGCCAGACGGGGACCCCGTCGCCGTGCTCGCCGCACCAGGTGAGCTTGCTCTCGTCGCGGGCGTCGTGGTTGATCACCTGCAGCTGGGCGGCCAGGTCCGGGCCGAGCATCTCGGCCAGTTCGCCGGGGGTGTTACCGCGGTGCGTGCCGGTCGCGATGAGCACGGTCACGTCGTCCGGCGTGATGATCCCGTCCAGCTCGGCGAGCAGCGCGCGGAGCATGGCCTCCCGGGGCTGCGGCCGGGTCACGTCGCAGACCGACACGGCCACCCGCTGCCCCGGGCGCACCAGCGCCCGCAGCGGTGGCCCGGCCACCGGCTCGCGCAGCGCGCCCGCGAGCACGGCGGGCACGTCCGGCGCGGCCGGATGGTGGGCGGGCGCGACGACCGTGGTCTGGTCCGCGGGCAGCGAGATACGCAGGCCCCGGCGCCCGTAGGCCAGGTCGATGTCCAGCAGGCCGTCAGCAGGCATCAAGCTCCGTCCACGCCTCGTCCGGGACCACGGTAGCGAAGCGGTCCAGGGTCGAGGCAACCTGCCCGCCGCTGCGCATCCCGCTGACCACGCGACACCACCGCCGGGTGGCGGAGCGGGAACTGGACCGCCGCGTCCGGCAGCGACACCCCGTGCCGCTCGCAGATCCCGGCCAGCGCCCGGGCCCGGGCCAGCACCCCGGGTGCGGCCGGCCCGTAGTCGAAGTGGGCCCCGTCCGGGGGCCAGGGCCGGGCCAGCAGCCCGGAGTTGAACGGCGCGGCGGCCACCACGGCCACCCCCCGCGCCGCGCACTCGTCGAGCAGCGGCTGCCCGGACCGGTCCAGCAGCGTCCACCGGCCTGCCAGCATGACCACGTCGATGCCGGTCTCGCGGACCATCCGCAGCGGCGCCTGCCACTGGTTCATGCCCACCCCGACCGCGGTGACCGGGCCTTCCCCCCGCATCCGGATCAGCTCGGGGATCGCGCCCGCGAGCGCCTCATCCACGTGGTCGTCCGGATCATGCACGTACACCAGGTCCACCCGGTCCAGCACGAGCCGCTCCAGGCTGCCCTCCAGGCTCCGCCGGACCGCGGCCGCAGTGAAGCCGAACCGCCGCCGCAGCGTGTCCGGCACGGCGAACCCGCCCGCGGCCAGGTCCGACCCGGCCGGCCGCGGGTTGGGTTCCAGCATCCTCCCCACTTTCGTAGAGATAACGAAAAGCTCGCGGGGCCGGTCCCGCAGCGCCGCGCCGAGCCTGCGCTCCGACAAGCCGAGCCCGTAGTGCGGCGCCGTGTCGAAGTAACGGATCCCGCCCGCCCAGGCCCGGTCCACCGTCGTGGCCGTGCCGGCGTTCGTGGTCTCCTGGCCGAGGTTGCCGGCCGAGGCGCCGCCGAAGCCCAGCGCGGTCACCCGGGCCCCGGTCAGGCCGATCGGGCGCTGCTCCAACGCCTCCTGCCCTCCCCTCAACGGCCCTCATCCACCCGGCGCTCATCCAGCCCATGCTCATCCAGCCCGTGCTCATCCAAGCCCGTGCTCATCCAAGCCGGTGTTCCTCCAGCCGGTACCAGGTCCGCGCGGTACCGGACCGGACGGCCGCGCGCTCCGCGGCGGTCAGCCCGCCAGGACCGCCGCGGCCGCCGCGACCACCTCCGCGTAGCTGGCCGCCAGCAGGCAGACCGGCCAGTCCGAGCCGAACATGGTCCGGTCCGGGCCGAACCGCTCCAGCACGTACTCCATGACCGGGTGCAGCTGCCCGGGCGTCCACGAGTCCCAGTCCGCCTCGGTGACCAGCCCGGACAGCTTGACCGCCACGTTCGGCCGGGCCGCCAGCGCCCGCAGGTCCGCGGTCCAGGCCGACAGGTCGCCCGAGGCGATCGCCGGCTTGCCCGCGTGGTCCAGCACGAACCGCACCTCCGGCAGCGCGGCCACGGTCTCGGTGACCAGCGGCAGCTGGTGCGGCGAGATGACCAGGTCGTAGGCCAGCCCGGCCGCGGCCACCGCGCGCAGCCCGGCCCGGACCTGCGGCCGGGCCAGCCACTGCTGGTCGGGTTCCTCCTGGAGCTGATGGCGTACCGCCACGAGGGCCGGGCCGCCCGGGCCGCCCTGGGCCGCACGCAGCTGGTCCGCGGTGTCCGGGCGGGACAGGTCCGCCCAGCCGACCACCCCGGCCACCAGCGGCTGCGCCGCGGCCAGGGCCAGCAGCTCCCGGTCTCCCCGGCGCTGGCCACGGTCTGCACGACGATGACGCCCTGCTGGCCCGCGGCGCGCAGGTCCGCGGCCACGTCATCCAGGGCGAACGAGCGCTGCAGCACCGCCAGGCCCTCGGTCCAACGGCTGGGGCCGCGCGCCCAGGTCCCACACGTGCACGTGCGCGTCCAGGGCCGGGACGCCGGTCTGCGGCGCGGTGTTCTCCAGCCCGTGCTGGCCAGCCCGGTCACGTCCGGGGGCGCAGGCGCAGCCCGCCCATCCCGCCGTCCACCGCCAGCTCGGTGCCGGTGGTGGAGCCGGCTGCTGGCGAGGCCAGGTAGACGGCCGCGGCCGCCACCTCCCCGGCCAGCACCAGGCGCCCGTGCGGCTGGCGGGCCTCCAGTGCGGCCCGCTCCGCGTCCGGGTCGGGGGCCGCGTCCAGCAGCCGGGTGACCCAGGGCGTGTCGGCCGTACCGGGGTTCACGGCGTTGACCCGGATACCGTCAGGCATCCCGTCGGCCGCCATGGCCCGGGTCAGCGCGGCCACCGCGCCCTTGCTGGCCGAGTACACGGCCCGGTCCGGCAGCCCGGCGGTGGCCGCGATCGAGGCCGTGTTCACCACGGCCGCCCGGCCTGACTCCCGCAGGTACGGCCAGGCCGCGCGGGACACCCGGGCGGTGCCGATCACGTTCACGTCCAGCACCCGCCGCCACTCCTCATCGGTGCTGTCGGCCACGCTGCCCTGGGCGCCGATGCCGGCGTTGTTGACCAGCAGGTCCAGGCCGCCGAGCCGGCCCGCAGCCGCGTCCACGGCGGCCCGGACCGCGGCGTCGTCGGTGATGTCGGCCTGCACGTAGGCGGCCCCGGCGGGCAGCGCCGCGGGCGGCTTCTCCGCCATGTCCAGCACCACCACCGCCGCGCCCTCCGCCGCGAACGCCGCGGCGATCGCGGCACCCAGCCCGGACGCCCCGCCTGTGACCAGCGCCCGCAGGCCCATCAGCTGTCCCATCCTCATCCCTTCTCCGCTGCATCCCCTGGGGCAGGATCCCACGGCGCCGTGTCCCAGGGAGTACGCGCCGACGGGGCCCGGACCCGCAGGCGCAGCCTCAGCGTCAGCGTGACCTCGGTCCCGGGCGGCAGCTCGACGTCCACACAGCCCACCATCGCGGCGCGGATCGCGGAGACCATCGACGAGCACCGCCAGATCCTCGACGCGATCCTCGCGGGGGACGCCGCCCGCCGGCCACGGCCTCCGCCCGGTGACGACATCATGGCTGATGTACTCGGTGTGCGTGCCGGCCCCTACCCGGGTGCGGCCCAGGTGTAGCCCGCGGTCTCGATGTCGTGCTCCGCGAACGCGCCGGCCTGCACCACGGTCCGTGCAGGCCAGCCGCTCACCGGGAAGGGGGGTCGTAGCCAGGTGCGTCCCAGCTGGAGCCCGCGGTCTCGATGTCGTGCTCCGCGACGCGCCGGCGCTGCACCACCACCCGTGCAGGCCCCGGCGGCGGACAGGTTGACCGGGGTCCCCGTGGTCGCCGCCGGATCGATCGAGCTGGACCAGCGCGGCCACGTCCGGGGGCAGCTCGATCGAGCGTGCGAACGCCGCCATGTACGAGCACATCACCGGCTCCTGGGCCCGCCGCCGCCCCGCCGCCCAAGCCGACCTGGACTCACCCACCTGAACCTTCCGGGCCCGCCCCGGCTCGGGCCGGGCCCGGCGCAGTGCTCAGCGGGGCGGGGGACTCTTTCGTGGGACCGGTCGTGGTGATCTCCACGGCCGTTCCGTTGTGCCGCCGTCAAAGAGGGTGTCCTGCGGGCCATCGCTGGTTTCCTGGGCCGCCAGCTCCGCCTCGGTCTCGATTCGCCCATCGCGCCTGATGTGCGACACCGCCACGCCACGCTCCCGCAGAACCCGCCCGATGAGCAGGTGGCGGTGGCATCGGGACGGATCTTCCTCGCTGCAGAGCAGGGCGATGCGGGAGGTCTCTGTCCCGGCCAGTACACGCTCGATTCCTTCCAGGAACGCCGGGCTCGCGGCGAGCTGGCCGTAGAGAACGTGGCACTGCTCGTCGTAGAACTCATCGCCCTCCGGGCGGCCGCCGAGTTGCCGGCCGAATGGGATGTAGCTGATCGCGCACCGGGCCAGGGCTTCACGGAGCGGTCCCGCGCTGAAATGCGGCACATAACGGGACCGGGGCACCGTGCGCACATCGGCGACGGCCTGAATGCCGTGCTGCTGCAGCAAGCCCAGGAAGTCGCCGATCGCCACGTTCGAGTGGCCGATCGTGAACAGGCCTGGTGCGGCGTCAGGTTCCCCGGTGGACTCAGGCATCGCGGGTGGCGGCGGCGATTGCCTCTTCCCAGTGCTGCAGGAACTGGGGATAGCTGGCCGCGAACCGGGCCAGGCCGCCGGCGGCCTCGCTGGTCAGCGCCGTGAGGTCGTACTCGATGGTGGCCGCCCGCGACTCGCCTGAGGATGCCGCGTCGTCCAGGGTGACGGTCACTGTGCCGGCGTCCCGCCCGTGGGCGATGCGCGCGTACCGGACCGACCGGCCGGGCTCCCGGGCGCAGACCACCCAGGTCGTGCGCTGCTGGCCGTGGACCGTCTCGAACACCGTGCCCGGCTCGGTGTCGTCGCCGGCCGGGGCGGGGAACATCGGGTCCCAGCCGTCGGCCCAGAGTCTCTCGCCGCGCGGCGTGAACAGGAACAGCGCGGGCTCATAGCCGGGCGGCAGCCGCACGATTCCGCTGAGCCGGGCGCGGGGCAGGGGAGCGGGATCCGCCGAGCTATGTACCATGGTACAAAGGTAACATGACGACCGTGGAGCGCGTCCAGACCGGGGTACGGATGGAGCGCAGCCTGCTCAAGGTGCTCAAGGGGCTGGCCGAGTACCTCGACCTGTCCCTGGGTGACCTGCTGGAAGGCATCGTGCTGCACGTGTTCGAAGGGGAGCATGCGTTCGGGGCCCCCACCCTGGAGGTCATCGCGGAGCTGAAGCGGATCTACGGCTGTGATCTGACCGCCGCTGACAGCCACCAGCTGAGTGAGGCCGGGGAACCGGCCGGGCCTGGCCGGGAGGCCTGAGCGGGGCAGGCGGCTAGCCCTGTTCCGGCTAGCCGAGCCGGGCGGCCAGCGCGGCCTTGGCCGCCGGCCAGTCGTCGTCGACCATCGCGTACTGCACCGTGTCCCGCCAGCTGCGGTCGTGCCGCAGCCGGTGCTTGCGCAGAACCCCCTCGCGGACCGCGCCCAGCCGCTCGATCGCGGCCTGCGAACGGGTGTTGAAGATGTCGGTGTGCCAGACGACGCGGACCGCGCCGAGGGTCTCGAACGCGAACGTCATCATCAGCAGCTTCGACTCGGTGTTGTGCCCGCTGCGCCACCAGCGCTGCCCCAGCCAGGTGTGCCCGATGCCCAGCGCGCGCAGCGCGGGGTTCACCTCGTAGAACGAGGTGGTGCCGGCGAACTCCCCGGTGGCCGCGTCGATCTGGGCGTACGGGAGCCGGGTACCGCGCGCCCAGGCGGCCAGGGCGTCGGCGATGTGCCGGGTCGCATCCTCCAGCGTGATCGGCTGGGCCAGCGCACCGCCCGGCGGGCTCAGCCAGCGGAACACGTCGGCAGCTTCCTCGCCGGTCCCCGCGGCGGCCAGGTACCCGGGCGCGTGCTCCAGCGCCAGCGGTTCCAGCCGGATCAGCCGCCCGGCCAGCACCGGCATCGCCCACCACAGATCGTCACTCACGCCAGGCATGATCCCAGCCACCGCGCGGCAGCCGCTCCTGATTTTGCGTCGCGGTGTGCCTCCCCGCGCGGCAACGCTATGTGGCACCATGATTGCCGATCGGTCCGGGCGCCACAGAGCCGTGCACGCCCGGGTCGGGATGGTCCCACCGGGAGGACGCGGATCCCGGCCTTCCGGGTCGTGTCTCCCGAGCGGCGCTGGCGGGCTGCGTCCCTGGTGCTGCTAGCGGCGTGGTTCGCCTGGAGGGCCTTTCGCTATGCCGGGCCCGATCGGTACGCCGGGACCGTAGTGGGCAGCCTGGTAGCCGCCGGCCTGCTGGCGTGGGTGATTCCAGTCATGCGCACCTGCCTCATCATCACCGAGGAGGCCCTGATCGACCGCCGCTCGGTCCGGTCGGTCCGGGTGCCCTGGCTTCAGATCACTGAGTTGCGCGTGGCGCACCCCGGCGGCCTGTGGGGCGGATTCTGCATCGTCGTCACCCGCCGCGACGGCTCCGACATTGACCTGCTGTCCACCCGGGCCTACTCGCGGGCCCCTTTCTCGCGGCACCTC
Source organism: uncultured Actinomycetes bacterium (assembly GCA_963751175.1). Lineage (GTDB taxonomy): Bacteria > Actinomycetota > Actinomycetes > Streptosporangiales > Streptosporangiaceae > RYN-230. Next base: position 26,606 of record CAVVTM010000032.1, read on the forward strand.
GACGAAGTCCAGCGGATCTGCTGGACCCTCGAGGACCTCCTGGCCGGGCGCGGGGAGAACCCGCCTTCTGATCCCTGAGCCTGATCACATCAGCCTCAGCGGTCACAGCTCCGGTTCGTGATCAACTGATTGGTGCTGCTATAACGACACCTTTCGGTTGATCACTAACGGGATGCACGCGTAGGTGGGGGGGGTGGGGCTAGAGGGACTGAAGTGACGGCTGGGCCGGGACCGGGTAGACGGCTCGGCCGGGACCGGGTAGACGGGCTGGGCCGGGATCGGGTGGACGGGCTGGGCCGGGATCGGGTGGACGGCTGGGCCGGGATCGGGCGGACGGCTCGGCCGGGATCGGGTAGACGGGCTGGGCCGGGACGGACCGGGGCGGGGCTCAGGCCCAGGCGGGGCCGGGGTCGGGGGCGTCGTCGGCCAGGACCGTGCCCTCGATCAGGCCGTAGGGGCGGTCCCCCGGGTAGTAGACCTCCCTGTCGTTGGGCAGCCCGAACGGGGCCAGGTCCACGAGGTAGTGATGCTTGTTCGGCAGGGCCAGCCGGACCTCGCAGGCGTCGGGCACGGCCTCGATGATCCTCTCGCCGATGGCGTAGAGCGTCTGCTGCAGTGAGTAGCTGTAGGTCTCGCTGAACGCGGCCAGCAGCGCCTCCCGCGCGATCTCGAACGCCGCGTCCCAGCCAGTGCCCGTGCCCGGCGACCCTGCGCCCGGCGACCCTGGGCCCGGCGACCCTGGGCCCGGCGACCCCGCGCCCCGGTACCGCCACCACGCGCTGACCTGGGTGGCGAGCATCCGGTCCCGGGTTTCCTCCAGCGTCGTGTACTCGTCGCGCGGGAAGCCCCAGAACTCGGAGTTGGTGGTGTTCAGGACGGTCAGGTCCTCGATGCCGGCCACCACGCTCACCCCGGACTCCTCGTCGTGAACGACCCGGCAGGCCCGGGTCAGCTCGCCGGTCCGGGCGAACGAGTGCCGGCTCTCGCCGACGGGGGCCCAGGCGTACTCCTCGATCGCCACCCGGGCCCGGCTGATCTGCGGCTGGCTGACCACGAAATGCGCGGCGAGCTCCATCCCGAGCACCTCGGGCGGCACCGGCCCGAGCCGCTGGACGAACGCGTACACGGTGTTCTTCTGGGTGTCGGTGGCCAGGACCGCGGAGTTGTCACCGGCCAGGTGGGTCGCGGCCAGGCCGCCGGACAGGCTGGTGGACACGTTCCAGTCCCTGATCACGTCGCCGCCGCCGGCGCCTGCGCCGCGAGCCACGCGCATCACCCGGACCTCGGCCTTGCCGTACCGGTTCGCTCCGAGCTGGACCATGGCGCTGCCTTTCTGTGCTTAGTTCCCGGGGGCCGAATCCGGATGCAGGGCCAGGTACACGCGGTCGGGGCTCATCGGCAGATCGGTGATCCGGACCCCGGTCGCGTCGCGCACCGCGTTGGCCAGGGCCGGGGCCACCGGGTTGAACGGGGCCTCGCTCATCGACTTCGCGCCGAGCGGGCCGAGCGGGTCGGCGGTCCGGGCGAAGTACACCTCGGTGCGCGGCACGTCGGCCAGCACCGGGACGTGATACTCCCGCAACGTCCGCGTGGTCACCCGCCCGGCCTGGTCGATGTCCACGTGCTCGAACAGGGCCGCGCCGAGCGCCTGCACCACGCCGCCCTCGATCTGGCCGCGCAGCTGCACCGGGTTGATGACCGTGCCGGCGTCGGCGGCCTGCACGCTCTGCAGGATGCGGATCTCGCCGGTGGCGGGCTGCACCGCGACCCGGAAGCCCTGCACGTTGAAGGTGACCGAACGGGCCCGGCCATCGCTGCTTCCCTCGGCCTCCATCAGCTTGCCGTCCGCACCGGGGTCCCGCCCCGAGGCCGCGCCGGCGTCCTCCCCCGGATCCATCCCGGCCCCGGCGAGCAGCTCTGCCAGCGACTCGGCGGCGCGCAGCGTGGCCATCCCGGCCACGACCGTGCCGGTGGACCCGAAGGCGCCGGTGTCGTGCTCGACCTCGTCGGTGTCGGCGGACACGATCTCGATGTCGTCCACCCGGCAGCCCAGAGCACCCGCGGCGAGCTGGCGGTGCACGGTCGTGGTCCCGTTGCCGAACTCGGCCGTGCCGACCGCGAGCCGGTAGCCGCCCCCATCCCGTTGCGCGATCCGCACGTGCGCCCGGTGCCCGCCGGGCGGCACCGTGTCCAGCATGCTGACGGCGATGCCCGTGCCGGCCTGCCAGCCGTCACCGTCGGGCACCGGCAGGCCGCGCCCGCTGGCCAGCGCGGCCTGCACCAGGTCGAGGCACTCAGCCAGCCCGTAGCTGGCGATCTCCGCATCCTCGGGCGTGTCGCTCACCGACAGCAGCGAGTCGCCGGGGCGGACCACGTTCCGGCGCCAGACCGTGAGGGGGTCGAGGCTGAGCGACCGGGCCAGCTCGTCCAGGGCCGACTCCACCGCGAACGCGGTCTGGGACAGCCCGTATCCGCGGAACGCGCCGGCCGGCACCGTGTTGGTGTAGGCGGACCACGCGTCGACCCGCTTGGCCGGGCAGCGGTACATGCTGACCGCCTCGTTGCAGCTGTGGAACAGCACGCCGCCGGCGTGATTGCCGTACGCGCCGGTGTCCGCGACCGTGCGCAGCTGCATCGCGGTGAGCGTCCCGTCCCGGCGGGCCCCGAGCCGCACCGTGATCCGCATCGGATGCCGGGTAGTGGCCGCGGTGAACTGCTCCTCCCGGGTGAACTCCAGCTGGACCGGGCGGCCGAGCCGGAGCACGGCCAGCGCGACCACGTCCTCGGTGAGCATCTCCTGCTTGCCGCCGAACCCGCCGCCGATCCGCGCTGCGAACACCCGGACCTGGCTGCGCTCCAGCCCGAACAGCCGGCACAGCGCGTCCCGGGTCAGGAACGGGGTCTGCGAGCTGGTCCGGAGCACCAGCCGCCCCTCGTCCATCCACCCGATCGTGGCGTGCGTCTCCAGGTGCACGTGCTGCACCCGCTGCACCCGGAACGTCTGCTCGTACGTGGTGTCCGCAGCAGCGAAACCTGCGGCTATGTCCCCGGTCCCGCCGTGAACTTCAGCCGCAACGTTCCGTTCCGGGTCACCGATCCCCGCCTCCGGGGGGAGCCCGGGGTGCAGCACCGGCGCGCCGGGCGCCATGGCCAGGTCCGGGTCGAGAACGGCGGGCAGCGTTTCGTAGTCCACCCGGACCAGGGCGCAGGCCTGCGCGGCCGTGCGCGGGCTGTCCGCCACAACTGCCGCGACGCGCTGGCCCGCGAACCGTACGGTCTGGTCGAACAGCAGGGTGTCGCAGGCGTCGTCGCCGGGATTGTGATGGCGGGCGGTGGAGAAGCGCACCGGCGGCGAGTCCGCATAGCTGAACACCGCGGCCACCCCGGGCAGCGCCAGCGCGGCGCTGGCGTCGACCGAGCGGATCCGGGCGTGCGCGTGCGGCGACCGCACCAGCTGCATGTGCGCCAGCCCTGGGATTGAGGTGTCCAGCGTGAACCGGGCCCGGCCAGTCACCACGTCCGGGCCGGCGGGCGCGGGCAGGCCGGTGCCCACCGGCCCACCCGGGACCACGGGCCCACCCGGGACCACGGGCCCACCCTGGACCACGGGCCCACCCTGGACCACGGGCCCACCCGGGGCCACCGGCCCACCCGGGACCACGGGCCCACCCGGGACCACGGGCCCACCCTGGACCACGGGCCCACCCGGGGCCACCGGCCCACCCGGGACCACGGGCCCATCCGGGGCCACCGGCCCGCCCGAGGCCACCGGCCCACCCAGGACCACGGGCCCACCCGAGGCCACCGGCCCACCGGAGGCCTCGGGCTTACCCGAGACCACGGGGGACGGGGAGCCCGTTGCGGATCCTGGGTTCTCGGCGGATCCGCCGCCCACGCGCGCCTGGCCGGCCAGCGCGTCCGCGATGGAGCCGTAGCCGGTGCACCGGCAGATGTTGCCCTTGAGCGCACGGGGCAGGTCGGCGCGGCCCTCCTCGGTCAGGGCCGCCGCCGTCATGATCATCCCAGGGGTGCAGAAACCACACTGAAAGCCCTGGGCGGCCAGGAAATCGGCGGCCGGGGACCCGGGGCCCAGGCCCTCGATCGTGGTCACGTCGCAGTCCAGCACGCGCATGGCCGGGTAGATGCAGCTGTGCACCGGCACCCCGTCCACGTGCACGGTGCAGGCCCCGCAGTCCCCGGTGTCGCAGCCCTTCTTCACACCGTGCCAGCCCAGCTCGCGCAGGAACGTGCGCAGGCACTGGCCCGGCCGGGGCTGCGCGCCGGCGGGCTGCCCGTTGATGTGCAGCGTCATGCCGGTGCTCCCAGCTCCGCCGCGACCTCGGCGACGAACCGGCGGGTCATGGCGGCCCGCCAGGCCGGTGCCCCGTGCACGTCGTCGTGCCAGCTGAGGGTGTCCGGGTCCCGGGCGGCCTGGTCCAGGGCCGCGACGGCCTCACCGGGGGACGGACGGCCCGCGAAGCGGAGCTGGACCGGCCGCGGGGTGGCCGCGGTCACGGTGATGACCAGCCCGGGGCCGCTGGCCCGGCCGATCACCAGGGCCGCCGACCGGCCCATCCGGGACAGCGACGCCTGCCGGAACGCGGTCCGGCTGCCCAGCGACGTCCCAGGGAGGGTGACCGAGCGGAGCAGCTCGCCCGAGCCCAGCCCGGTAGTGCCAGGACCGGTGACGAAGCCGGTGACCGGCACCTCGCGGACGCCGCCGCCCGGCGACCACACGGTGGCCACCCCGTCCAGGGAGGCGGCCAGCGACGTCATCGCCCCGGCGGGCAGCGCCAGGCAGAGGTTGCCGCCCACGGTGGCCATGTTCTGCACCTTGAACGAGGCCAGCAGCGCGTCGCAGCACTGGCGCAGCAGCGGGGCTGCGGCCCAGGCGGCGGCGCCTGGCCTGGCCTGGCCTCCACCGGGCCAGCTCGGCGATCGTGCAGGTCGCGGCGATTTCCAGGCCGCCGCGGCTCTCGGTCAGCGGGACCCAGCCGAAGCCGCGCAGGTCGAGCAGCCGCCGCAGCCCGGGCTGCGGCTCGGAGAACAGCCAGGTCCCGCCGCCCAGCCAGGCGTCACCCGGCTGCCAGGTGGCGCCGGGCGCCGGCCGGTAGTCGGTGATCGTGTCGAGGTCCACGGTGCGCGCTCAGTAGTTAAGGATCATGTGGTCCTGGCGATCATGGCGCTCGCCCTGGCCGCCGCCGCGGCGACTTCGCCGGGGTCGGCGGTGCGCAGCCCGCCGTCCGACACGACCGGCTGGCCGCCGACGAACAGGTGCTCCAGAGCGGGCGCCCCGAACACCAGCGTGGTCACCGGGTCCGCGATGCCGGCCCCGGGGAGATGGTCCACCCGCCATACGGCCGCGTCGGCCACCTTGCCGGGTTCCAGCGAGCCCAGCTCGGCGTCGCGGCCCAGGCAGCGGGCCCCGCCCATGGTGGCCATCCGCAGGCAGTCCCGGGCGCTCATCGCCTCCGGGCCGCCCGCGTAGCGCGCGGCCAGCATGGCCTGGTGCAGCTCATCGACCATGCGGCCCGACTCGTTGGACGCGTTCCCGTCGACGCCCAGGCCGACCACCGCGCCCGCGTCCAGCAGTTTGCGGATCGGGGCGATGCCCGCTCCGAGGCGGCCGTTGGAGGTGGGGCAGTGGGCCACGCCGGTGCCGGTCGCCGCGAACCGGGCCACCGCCTCGTCCGACAGGTGCACGCAGTGGGCCAGCCACACGTCCGGGCCGAGCCAGCCCAGGTCCTCGGCGTACTGGGCGGGCGTGCGGCCGTAGGTGTCCAGGCAGAACTGCTCCTCGTCCGGGGTCTCGGCCACGTGCGTGTGCAGCCGGACGCCGGCGGCGCGGGCCAGCGCAGCGCAGTCCCGCATCAGCTCCCCGGTCACCGTGAACGGCGAGCAGGGCGCGACCGCGATGCGGAGCATCGAGTCTGGGGATGGATCGTGCCAGCGGTCGATCGCGGCCTGCGAGGCGGCCAGGATCGTGTCGTGGTCCTCGACCACGGAGTCGGGCGGCAGCCCGCCGGCCGACTGCCCCAGGTTCATGGAGCCGCGGGTCGGGTGGAAGCGGATGCCGATCCGCCGGGCGGCCAGGATCTCCGCCTCGAGCAGGTCGCCCGCCCCGGCCGGGAACACGTACAAGTGGTCGGTGCTGGTCGTGCAGCCGGTCAGGGCCAGCCAGGCCAGGTTGGCCGAGGCGGCCGCGCTCATCAGCTCCGGGGTCAGCCGGGCCCAGATCGGATACAGAGTCTGCAGCCAGCCGAACAGCGTGTCGTTGGTGGCGTAACCGCGGGTGATCCACTGGTACAGGTGCGAGTGGGTGTTGACCAGCCCGGGCGTGACCAGCCGCCCGGAGCCATCGATCACGGTGGCCCCGGCGAACTCCGGCGGCACCGGCCCGGGTCCCGCCGCGACGACCCGGCCCTGGTCCATGACCACGTGCCCGGAGGGGTATTCGCTGCCCGCCGGGTCCACAGTGGCGACGTAACAGTCCTGGATAGCCACGGGTGCGGTCACGCGGCCTCCTTTCCCGGTCGCGGTGGCGGCACGGTCTGCGGCCGATGTTTCTTCTGTGTGTCCCTACCCGCGGCCATGCTCACGAGCCACGGTAGGTCGAAAAGGCGAACGGGCTGAGCAGCAGGGGCACGTGATGGCGGGCGCCCGGGTCGGTGATCCGGAAGATCACCGAGATTTCCGGGTAAAACGTCTCGGCGGCCGGGGACTGCGCCCTCAGGTAGGCCTCGCTCAGGAAGACGATTCTGTAGACGCCGGCGCCAGCGTCTGGGTCCGGGCCGGGGTCTGCCCCTGTGTCCGGGGCGGCCTCGTTGGCCAGGTCGCTCACCCGCCCGTCCGCGTCAGTGCGGCGCCGGGCCAGCTCGTGCCACCGGCCGCCGTCCTGCCGGCTAAGGACCAGCTCCAGCCCGGCCGCGGGCCGTCCCGTGGTCGCGTCCAGCACGTGCGTCGAGATGCTCATGACCGTGGTTATCCCCCTGTGGTTACCGAACCTGTCGTTACTCGAACGCTTTCCCCAGCCGGAGCTGGACGATCTTCATGAGCTCCTCCCGGGCCACCTCACGCTCGGCAGCCGGGTCGTGGGTGAGCCGTTCCTCCAGTGCGGCCAGCATGCTGGACGCGGACATCCCGGTCGCGCAGATCAGGAACACGTGCCCGAAGCGTTCCTCATAGGCGGCGTTCCCCGCCCGCAGCCCGGCCTGGACGTCCGCGCCGGCGTCCCGGGCCCCGGCCTGCTCCTGCCGCGACCAGGCCGCCTCCCGGTCACCGCCCGCGGCCGCCGGGTCCCGGCGGTCGCCGATCCGCGGATGAGCGGCCAGGGCCTGCTCGATGTCCGGCCAGCCCAGCCCGCTGATCGTGGCGTCGGACGCGGCCACGAGCGCGGCCAGCGTGCCGTAGGGACGCCCGCTGACCAGCTGCCCGATCCAGCGCGCGCTGGCGCACGACGGCCGGAGCAGGGTCGCCGCGGTGGCGGTGGTCGCCTGGTCCAGGTCGGCGATGGGCACACGGTCCGGGCCGGGCGCCGGGCCGGTCCCGGTCACCTGGTCGTCGCCGGTCATCCAGGCCGCCACCAGCCGGTGTGGGTCACTCCGCCGACCCTAGCGCCGCGCCCCTCCCGGATCACGTTGTGCGAGACTGGGGACGTGGCTCCGATCCTCAACGCGGTGCATTGTGCGCTCTATACGGAGCACAATGCACCACGCTGATGCCGGGGTGTGCCGTGGGTGAGGTGACGGCGATCCGGGGGCGCCGGATCATCACCCCGGAGGGCGAGCGGGCCGCGACCGTGCTCCTCCGCGGCGGGATCATCACCGGCGTCGCCGGCTACCCGGACGCGCCGCCCGGCACCCTCACCCTGGCCGGGGACGAGGTGCTGCTGCCCGGGCTGGTGGACAGCCACGTCCACGTGAACGAGCCCGGTCGCACCGAGTGGGAAGGGTTCGCGACCGCGACCGCGGCGGCCGCCGCAGGCGGGGTGACCACCATCGTGGATATGCCGCTGAACAGCATCCCGCCGACCGTGACCGTGGCCGCGCTGCGGGCCAAGCAGGCCGCCGCGGCCGGCCAGCTCGCGGTGGACGTGGCGTTCTGGGGCGGTGCCGTGCCCGGCAACGTGGCCGACCTGCGCCCCCTGCACGAGGCGGGCGTGGTGGGTTTCAAGTGCTTCCTGCTTCCCTCGGGCGTGGACGAGTTCGCCCCGCTGGACCCCGCCCAGCTCGGCGCGGCCATGGCCGAGATCGCCGGCTTCGGCGGCCTCCTCATCGCGCACGCCGAGGACCCGGAGGTAATCGCGGCGGCTCCCGCCGCCGGTGGCCGCCGGTACGCGGACTTCCTGGCCTCCCGCCCGCCCGAGGCTGAGCAGCGGGCCATCACGACGCTGCTCGGGCACACCCGGCGCACCGGGTGCCGGACCCACATCGTGCACCTGGCCAGCGCGGCGGCGCTGCCCTCCGTCCGGGCGGCCCAGGCGGCCGGGCTGCCGGTCACGGCCGAGACCTGCCCGCACTACCTCACCTTGCGCGCCGAGGACGTCCCGGACGGCGCCACCCAGTTCAAGTGCTGCCCGCCGATCCGGGACGACGCCAACCGGGATGCGCTGTGGGCGGGGCTGCTCGACGGGACGATCGGCTGCGTCGTGTCCGATCACTCGCCGTGCACGGCGGCGGCCAAGCGGCTGGACACCGGGGACTTCGGTGCGGCCTGGGGCGGCATCGCCTCAGTCCAGCTCGCCCTGCCCGCGGTGTGGACGGGGGCCGCGCGGCGCAACGTCGGCCTGGACCGCGTCGCGGGGTGGATGGCTACGGCCCCGGCCGCGCTCACCGGCCTGGCGGACCGGGGCGCGATCACTCCCGGGCGGCGGGCCGACCTGTGCGTGTTCGCCCCCGACGAGGAGTTCGTCGTCGACCCGGCCGCGCTCCGGCACCGCAACCCGGTCAGCCCCTACGCGGGCCAGTCGCTGCGCGGCGTGGTCCGGCAGACCTGGCTGGCCGGTGCGGCAGGCCGGCCCGGGACACCGGGCCGGGCAGCTCGTGTCCGCGGCGAGGGGAGCAGCCACCGGCACGGCCACAGGAGCGACGGCGGGCGCGGGCGCATCCCCGGAAGCATCGTGACTGCGGACCCCCCGGCTGGCCGGGGTACCCCCGATTTTGGCGGCGTGCCCGACGTGGCCAGCCGGGCCCTGGGCGGCGCGGTGCTGTACGCCAACGACGAGTTCTACGCGGACGCGCACAGCCTCATCGACCCGCGGCCCGCCGCGCACGACCCGGCGGCCTTCGGGATCCGCGGCAAGATCTACGACGGCTGGGAAACACGGCGGCGCCGGGAGCCCGGTGAGGACTTCGTCATCATCCGGCTGGCCGCGCCCGCCATCGTCCGCGGCGTCAACATCGACACCGCGCACTTCCGGGGCAACTACCCGCCGTTCGCCTCGGTCGATGGCGCCACGCTGCTCGGCTACCCCACGGCGGCCGAGGTGCGCGCGGCCGCCTGGACCCCGCTGGCGGACAAGACCGATCTCGGCGGCGACCGGGCCAACCTGGTGCCGGTCACCGCTCCGGACCGGCTCGTCACCCACGTGCGGCTGACCATCCACCCTGACGGGGGCGTGGCCCGGCTGCGGGCCTTCGGCGAGGTGGTGCCCGATCCCCGGCGGCTGGGCGGCCGCGTGGACCTGGCCGCGACCTGCGCCGGCGGGCGGGTGGAGGCGTGCAGCAGCATGTTCTTCTCCTCGCCGGCCAACGCGCTCGCGCCGGGGCGGGCCCAGGTCATGTCGGACGGCTGGGAGACCGCCCGACGCCGCGACGAGGGGCACGACTGGCTGGTGGTGCGCCTGGCGGTGCCGGGGGTGCTGCATCACGCCGTGATCGACACCAGCCGCTTCGCCGGCAACGCGCCCGGCCACGCCCGGCTCAGCGACGCGGAATCGGGCGCGGAACTGCTGCCGGTGACCCGGCTCATCCCGGACACCGAGCACCGGTTCCGGATCCGGGCCAGCGACGCCCCGGACAGCAGCCGGGTGGGCAGCGGCGCGGCGGGCACCGGCGCCCCGGCCGGGCTGGTGCGGCTGGACATCTATCCCGACGGCGGCATCTCGCGGTTGCGGCTGGTCGGCGAGGTGCCGACGGACCACCGGGAGCAGATCGCCCACCGCTGGCTCGACCTGCTGCCCCGGGACGTGGCCGCCGCCGTCGACCGGGATGAGTTCTTCGACTGACCGGCCCGGGGAATCCCCGGCCGGCCCCGGTGAGGGCGTCCGCGCCACCGGTGAGGGTGTCCGCGCCAGCTGGTGAGGGCGTCCGCGCCAGCCGGTGAGGGCGTCCGCGCCACCCGGTGAGGCCGTCCGCCTGATTTCGCGGCGGCCCGGTGTCCGAGGCCAGCACCTACGGTGGCGTGACCAGGAAGCCCTGGGCATCCGCGTCACGCAGGGCCGCCGCGAGAGCCTGGGCGTCCATCCGGTGCTCGGCGCCGGCCGCCCGCCCCGCCAGCCAGAGCGAGCCGCCCACGGCGGGCAGCTTCGGGGCCGCGAAGTCCCGGCCGCCCGTCACGTGGCGCAGGTGCTCGCGCAGGGGGCCGAGGAAGACCTCCCCGGCCCGGAAAATGCTCCCGATCAGCGTCACCTCCGCCGGGCCGCCGAAGTCCAGGGCCGCGTAGACGGCGCTGACCTGCTCGGCCAGGTCCGCCGCGGCCTGCCGGAATATCCCGGTGGCCGTGTCGTCGCCCTCGTCCGCGGTCTTGGCCACCTGCTCGGCAAAGGCCGCGATGCGGGCCTTGTCGAAGTTCCGGTAAATGATCGGCTTGATATCCTCGATGTGCTGCAGGCCGTAGAAATCTAGCAGGCGCGGGACCAGCGCCGTCCAATCCTTTCTTCCGTCCCGGTAGGCGAGGGCGGCCCGGATACCATTCACCGCGATCATGTACCCGGAACCCTCGTCACCGGCGATGTGTCCCCACCCGCCGCAGCGCCAGGCCGCACCGCGGGAATTGACGCCGAAGGTATTGCTTCCAGTGCCGGAGATGGCAGCGATGCCAGGCGAGGCCAGCGACCCGGCCGCCCACGCGGCCACGACGTCATTAACGGCCAATATCACCGGCGCGCTGAGCGCCGTCACCCCCGACAGCAGGCGTTTCTGCTCGGGGCCGGTGTCTATTCCGGCAACAGCCAGTACTGCCGCGGCTACCGGTTTAGCAGGTCCGAGTACCGCGTTAATGGCCTCATTAATGGAAGCCGCCGCCGCCTCGTAACCCACGGCCTCGGGATTGCTAGGCCCGGTTTCCTCGGCCGTGACCGCGCCGGTATCCAGGTCAAATGCTGCGGCTATCGTCTTCGTGGCGCCGCCGTCCACCCCGATCAGGAGCTCGTTTACCGCCGCGCCGCGTTTACTTCCGGTGGCCGTGGGCAGCAATTCCGCAGGCAGTGTGACGAGGCTGTCTTTACGTTGTTGCCCGCTATCTACTGATGTACTATGCATCGAGTCCCATCGGCCAATCTACGAGCGGATCGCGGTGCGCCTAGACTACCTTGCTTTGGGTAACCCAACCCTGGACGTCCAGGTGGGGGGTTCTTTCGTGCTGGGCGGATCGGTAGTCTACTCCGCATTGCAGGCGGCCCGGCTGGGGCTTAGCGCCGAGATCGTGGGACGCGCGAATCAGGCCCAGCTGGAGCCGTACTGGTCGCCGTACGCGGGCGAAGTCGGACTGCACCTGCAGCCCGCGGAGTCGACCACGTTGTTCCGGAACGTGTCGGCCGGGGATTCACGCGAACAATGGCTCGAGGGCTGGGCCAGCGAAATCGGTGACCTTAGCCATGTGCCGGACAGCGACATTCTCCATATCGCGCCCGTGGCCCAGGAAATAACGCTGGAAAAGCTGGCCGAGGAATGCCGGTCACGGTTCGTCCTGCTCACCCCGCAGGGGCTGGTCAGGCGGTGGGACCACATCGGCGCGCGCATCGCGCTCGAGCCGCGGTCCTTTCCCGCTGCGGTCTCGTCGGTGGTGGACGTGGTCGTGGTGTCCGAGACCGAGGCACCCTACGTGAGCGAGCTCCTGAGCGCGGTGCCGCGCCACGGCGGCCTGGGCGTGGTGACCCGGGGACGGCGGGGCTGCGAGGTCCTGACCCGGGAGGGCTCCACGCAATACACGGCCGACCCGGTGCACACCCTGGTCAACTCGACGGGCGCGGGCGACTGCTTCGCCGCGACGCTGACCACCGAGGTGTTCCGGGGCCGGCCGGTACCGGAGGCGGTCCGGCTGGCCACGGCCGCCGCGTCGCTGTGCGTGAGCGGCCAGGGCGCGACCACCATCGGCGGCCGGCAGGAGATCATGACCGAACGCGAGTCTTCCCCCGGCGTGCTCGGGCTCCTGGGCCCGCTCCGTCCGGGCGGCTAGCCGGCGGATCATCCCCGGAGGCGGAACGGACCGGGCCGGGCCGCGCCGCCGTGGCGGGGTGCGCGGCCGTGTAGGCGCGGGCCCGCGCGACGAACATGGCGTGCAGGTCCCGGGCGGCCAGCGGGACAGAACTGGACCGGGCCCGCTGGATGACCAGCTCCACCCCGGTCTCATCGTCGGCCAGCGGCCGCCAGGTGATCACCCCGTGCTGTTCGAGGGGGTCGCCGATCACGCTGAAGTCCGGGAGAACCGTGAGGCCCAGCCCCTCGGCCACCATCAGCTTGCCCATCTCCGCGCCGTCGGTGGAGTAGGAGAACGCCGGCGGCTGGCCCTGCAGCAGCCGGTGCAGGTAGCGGTGCATGACATAACCAGATCGCATCACGATCACCGGCTCGGCGAGCAGGTCGGCGGTGCGCACCGCCGTGTGCTGGGCCAGCGGGCTGTCCGCCCGCAGCACGACGCCGGGCCGGCCCCGCAGCAGCGGGGTGGTCTCCAGCTCCGGCGGCATGTCGTCGCCGTCGAGGTAGTTGACCAGGCCCAGGTCGAAGCGGCCCTCGAGGACACCGCGGTGGATCTCGGCCTGCTGCGCGCCGATCACCTCGACCTGGGTCAGCGGGTGGCTCTGCCGGAACTGCTGGATGGTGGGGGCGAGCAGCGGGGCCGTGGCCGCGCTGACGGTGCCCAGCCGCACCATCCGGACGCTGCGGTGCTGCTCACCGGCCGCGTGCCGGAGCCGGTCGAACGAGTCGAGCAGGGTCAGGATGTACGGGAACAGCTCGCGGCCGGAGTCGCTCATCCGCGCCCCGTGCCGGCCCCGGTCGAGCAGGTCGACGCCGAGTTCGCGTTCCAGGCTCCGGACCGAGCCGCTCAGTGCGGGCTGGGAGATGTGCAGCGCGTCGGCGGCGCGGCGGAACGAGCCTAGCCGGGCGACCGTAGCGACGTATTCAAGCTGCTCGATCCGCACACGACCCCTCTCGCCCGGCGCCTGGTATCGCCAGGATAGCGATCGTTTTAATAGGAAAACCTTACCACGCCCCCGCCGGCCGGTATTGGACGCTGCCTCCGGGCCGGCCGCATCCTGAGGCTAGTTCCGCTGGTGGTGACCTGGTGATGCGCCCGGACCAGTGGCGGGACGGGTGTCACCACCGCCCGCCCGGTACCCCCGGCCACCCCGTCCCTTCTCGCATCACCGGAACTTCCTATAAATTTGGTTGAGCAACAAGGAAGTGGGCGAGACGCGCAGGGATCCCCGACACCGCCGAGTCCGCACGACCCGAAGGAGGCCGCCGCCCATGGGAGTGGTCCTGCACTGGTTCCTGCCTACCAACGGTGACTCGCGCACCGACCTGAGCCTCGGCAACGCGGTCGGGGCGGCGGGCAGCCGGGCCGCCGAGGACGGCAGTGAGCGGGCGCCGGGCATCCGCTACATCGGCCAGATCGCCCGGTCCGCGGAGCAGCTCGGCTTCACCGGCGCGCTGACCCCGACCAGCTCCTGGTGCGAGGACGCGTGGATCATGACCGCCGGGCTGACACAGGTCACCGAGCGGTTCAAGTTCCTGGTCGCGTTCCGCCCCGGGCTCATGTCGCCCACGCTCGCGGCTCACATGGCCGCGACCTACCAGCGCATCTCCGGCGGCCGGCTGCTGCTCAACGTGGTCACCGGCGGCGACGACGTGGAACAGCAACGGTTCGGCGACCACCTGGGAAAGAAGGCCCGGTACGAGCGGGCCGGTGAGTTCCTGCACATCGTCCGCGAGCTGTGGCGCGGCGGCCCGGTGACGTTCAGCGGCCAGCACTACGACGTGCGCGCCGGGCAGATCATCCCCGCCCGGGTCTGGCCCGAGATCTACCTGGGCGGGTCATCAGCCCCCGCGCTGGATGTCGCGGCCCGGTACGCCGACGTGTACCTGACGTGGGGCGAGCCACCACAGGCCGTTGCGGAAAAACTGGACGCGGTGCGGACGCGCGCCAAGCAGGCCGGCCGGGAGGTGCGCTTCGGGATCCGCCTGCACGTGATCACCCGGGACTCCGCGGGCGAGGCGTGGGCCCAGGCCCAGCGGCTGCTGGACGGCCTGGACCCGGCGGCGATCGAGCGGGCGCAGGCCATCCAGCGGGCGTCGCAGTCCGAGGGCCAGCGGCGGATGGCCGCGCTGCACGGCGGGCGCACCGACGCGCTGGAGGTGTCGCCGAACCTGTGGGCCGGCGTGGGCCTGGTCCGCGGCGGTGCGGGCACCGCCCTGGTCGGCAGCCACGGCGAGGTGGCGGAGCGGATCGCCGAGTACCACGAGCTCGGCATCGACGAGTTCATCCTGTCCGGCTACCCGCACCTGGAAGAGGCCTATCAGGTCGGCGAGGGCCTGATCCCCGTGTTGCGGCGCCGTGGGCTGCTGGCGTCCGCCCAGCACGACGACTGACCAACCCCCTGGAGGCTGGCCATGACCACCGGGCCGCTCCGCTCCGCCTGCTGGGTGCCAACGCCAGCGGCGGACTGGTGACCAGCACGATCGGGCTGCGCACCGGCTGGTCGTCCGGCTACCCCCGATGGCGCCGGGCCATCCTGGGGTAAGTTGCGCCGGTGACTTCGATCCGGGACCTACTCCGCCAGTACCAGCCGGAAGGCGAGACCGAGACCGCGGACGTCGTGCGGGTGCGGGCCCTCGCTGAGCGTGAACCAGACCCGTATCGGCGGTCGCTGCCGATGCACGTCACCGGGTCGGCGCTGATCGTCCACCCGGCCAGCGGCCGGGTGCTGCTGCGCTGGCACCCGCGCCAGCAGGCCTGGCTCCAGGTGGGCGGGCACGGCGACCCGGGCGAGCGCGACCCGCTCGGCATCGCGGAGCGCGAGGCGGCCGAGGAGACCGGCCTGGCCGATCTGGTCCCGTGGCCGGGCCCGCAGATGCGGCACGTGGTCGTCGTCGCCGTGCCCGCGGCCCGGGCGGACCCTGCCCACGAGCATGCTGACGTGCGCTTCTTCCTGGCCACCTCGACTCCGGACGCGGTCGTGCCGGAGAGGTCCGGACGCGCCGCTGCGCTGGCTGGCCGTTCCCGAGGCCCTGGAGCTGACTACCGAGGTCAACCTGCGGGAAACGCTGAACCGGGCTGAGCGATTGCTACCCGATCGTCCCTGAAAGGGCAGTGTCTTAGCTCATATCTACTTTTTGTCCGGATTGGTACACGTTGAGACTCTTGTGCTGCCATGCTGCCCGATGAGCGAATGTCAGGCCCGGTGAGAGGCGCAGGTTGCCGCGTAGCTGGGCGCGGGATCGGCGTAAGGCAGGGTCTTGGAAGCAGGGAAGTCGCGCAGCACGAGCAGGAAGTTCCGCAGGACCGGGCGGCACATGGCGCCCTCCCAGGCGCAGAAGGTGGCCCGGCGGGCTGGCAGGGCCGCCCCGGCCGTGGCGGTCGTGGGCGCGCTGGCGGCCGCACCGCAGACCGCGTTCGCCTCCACCGCGGCGCCCGCGGCGGCCGCCGGGCACGCCGGCCAGGCCACCCGGGTGCACCAGATCACCCGCGCCCACCTGGTTTCCCGGGACGCGGCCGCGCACCCCGGGCGCGAGGCGGCGCGGACCTACACGGTCCGCACCGGGGACACGCTGAGCGGGATCGCGCAGCACTTCTACGGCCACGCCAGCGACTGGGAGTGGCTCTACCACATCAACCGCGCCAAGATCAGCGACCCGAACCTGATCTACACCGGGCAGGTGTTCAGCGCCCCGTCTGACCCGCCCGCCTCGGTCCGCAATGGGACCTACCAGGCCCGGCACGCGAAGACCACAGGAGCCGGGACGGCAGCCAGCAGTATGGCGGACAGCCATCCGTCGGCCAGCAGTTCGCCGCCCGGCAGCTCCGCCAGTGGTTCGCCGGCCAGCGGGTCGCAAGGCAGCAGTTCCCCGGGTACCCCGGCGCGCAGCGCCTCGGACACCAGCGCGGCGACCGGCCACGGCGTGTCGTGCTCGGGCTCGGCGAGCGGGATGGTCCCCGCCAACTACGCGGCGATCGTGAGCTTCCTGACGTCGCACGGGTACACAGGGAACGCGGCCGCCGGGATCGCCGGGAACATCTGGCAGGAGTCCGGCGGCAACCCCGAGTCGGTGGGTGACGGCGGCGGCGGGCTGATCGGCTGGACGCCGCTGCCCGGCGGGTACGTGACCGGGAACCCCGCGGCGGACCTGCAGACCCAGCTGGCCGCGATCCTGAGCTTCAACCAGATCTGGTCGCAGTACATCCCGGCGCTGAACGCCGCGTCCTCCCCGGCCGCAGCCGCCGCGATCTACGTCACCGACTTCGAGCGGGCCGGCATCCCCGCGGTGGGCAACCGCGAGGCGGCTGCCCAGGCCGTGGCCTCGGCCTGCGGGATCTGAATGAGCGGGATCTGAACTAACCCCGGCCGGGCTGGGCCCGGCGGTCCGGCACGCCGGGCCGCCGGGCCCAGTTGCGCCGGGCCGGGGCCGGGAGACGAGTGACGTGGCCGGGGTAGCCCGCGGTCAGGACGTCCTGGGCTCCAGGCCGCGCAGGGCGGTCGTGGCCAGCTGGGCCGCCAGGCCGGGCGGGGTGGCGGGCCGGGGGCCGGGCGGGGCGAACAGGATCCGGGGCAGCACCTGGCCGTGGATCGCGCCCACGATCAGCGAGGTGGCCGCGTCGAGGTCGGCGCCGGCGTCGATCCGGCCCAGCCGCTGCTCGGCCTGCAGGTAGTGGAGCAGGATCTCGGGGAGGCTGCGGGGCTCGTGAGGCTCCGGGGCCTTCACCGCCTCCGGGGCCTTCACGGTCTCCGGCCGGCTCTCCACCCGGATCCTGTTCCCCGGCGGGCGCCGCGAAGGCCGGATCCCCGCCGACCATCGTATGGAAGCGGCGGAGCACGTTGGGCTGGGACATCAGCCCCGCGAACGCGGGCGCCACTCGGTAGAGCGACTCCATGCCCCGGCCGATGAACACCGTGAGGTTCTCCGCCACGGTTCCGGTGCCGGCCTCGGGCATCATCCTGGGAGCCTCGCTCATCACCGTGGCCACGTGGGCCAGCAGGGCCTGGGCGAGGAGGTCTTCCTTGTCCTCGAAGTAGTTATACAGCGCGCCGTCCGCCACCCTGGCTTCCCGGGCGATGTCGCGCACGGCCAGGCCGGCGCTGCCGCGCTGGTCAAGCAGCCGCGCGGCCGTGCTGATCAGGTGCTCACGGAGGTTCTCTCCGCCGCGGTCGCGGAGCACGGCAGGTTTCCTAGGTGACATCGCGCTTGAGTGTAATGAGCACGGCGGCGCCCGCGAACGCTGCCGCGTACGCGAGCAGCACCAGCCCGCCACCCCACTGCGGCAGCAACCCGCTGGCCGAGGTCAGACTGGCCCGGTCCAGGGACTCGCTCGCATAGAACGGCAGCCAGCGGGCCGCCCCGGGCCGGCCAGCTGGCCCAGGATTCCTTCCACCACGGCGATCCAGGCCAGGGCGGCGGCCACGGCGGCCGTGAGGTTGCGGACCAGGGCGCCCACGCCGACCCCGATCGCGGCGAAGGCGGCGTTGGCGGCCACGCCCCCTCCGAGCGTGCGCCAGGTGTCCGCGGCCGACAGCTGGAACGTGCCGCCCTTGGCGGACCACCAGGCTGCGGTGACCGCCAGGGCGGTCCCCGCGGACACCAGCCCGGCGACCGCACCGACGGCGCCGTAGGCGGCCAGCTTGGCGGCGATCACGCTGCGGCGGCCCGGGAAGCTGAGGAAGGTGTCGGTGATGGTGCCGCGCGAGTACTCGCCCGCCACCGCGAGGATGCCGAATATCAGGGTGAAGATCGCGGCCAGCCCGACGTGCGAGAAGGCCCTGCTCTGCAGGGCCGGATCGTGCACGTTGCCGCTCGAGGCGACCAGCCCGCTGATCCCGGCCACGACGATCAGCGGTCCCAGCGCAAGGAGCAGCCACGGGCTGCGGACGGTACCGAGCTTGCGGAATTCCGTGGTCAGGGCGCGCGGCACTGATCCTCCTGGGTCAGGTTGAGGAACGCGGATTCCAGGGCCTCGTTCGTCTCGCCGATCTCGCGGAGCGGCCCCGCGAAGCGCAGTTCCCCGGCGCTGACGATGAGCACGTGGTTGACCGTCTGGGTGATCTCGCTGAGCAGGTGGCTGGCCAGCACGATCGTGCGGCCCTCGGCGGCGAGGCGGCGGAGCAGGCCACGGAGCCAGGCGATGCCCGCCGGGTCGAGGCCGTTGGCCGGCTCGTCCAGGAGCAGTACCTCTGGGTCGCCGAGCAGGGCCGCGGCGATGCCGAGGCGCTGCCGCATGCCGAGAGAGAACCCGCGGACCCGGCGGCCCGCCGCATCGGCCAGGCCCACCTGGCCGAGCACCTCGTCGACCCGGCGGTCCGGGATCCGCTCCGCCGCGGCGAGGACGCGCAGGTGGTTACGTGCCCGGCGGCCCGGGTGGAAGCCGGTCGCCTCGAGCAGCGCTCCGACCTGGCGGCGCGGATGGGCCAGCCTCGTGTAGGGCACCCCGCCGATCAGTGCCTCGCCGCCGGTCGGCTGGATCAGGCCGAGGGTCATGCGCAGCGTGGTCGTCTTGCCCGACCCGTTGGGCCCGAGAAAGCCGGTGATCGTCCCGGCGGACGCGGTGAAGGACATGTCCCGTACCGCGGTCACCCGCCCGAACGTTTTCGTCAGGCTGCGCGCCACCACCTCGGTCATCCGGCATCGTCTCCTGTTCTGAACGGTCCTTCATGAACCCTAATTCATGAAGGACCGTTCAGAACAGGAGACGCGCCAGCTGGTCTTCGTTATCTGCGGTTTCCGACGGGACAAGTGTGGCCCGGCGGTGATACTGGGCAGGTGAGAGTGCACTGGCGGACCGGATCAGCCAGTACCGCGCGGAACTGCGCGGCACCGCCGAGGCTCGCGCCGCGGCCCGGTTCCTGCTGCTCACCCCGCCGCTGCCGCTGGTCGCCCGGGCGCCGTACGGGGTTCTCGCCGCCGCGGCCACCTCGCTGCTGCCTGGCTGGGCCCGCCGCCCGCTGTACCTGCCGCACCTGCCGCTGACCGAGCGTGCGGTGGTCCGCCCGGCGGGCCACGCGGTCATCCGGGGGATCCGCTGGGCGATCAGCCCGCCGCCCGCCGTTCAGGCGAGCCCGTAAGCCATCCCCGATAAGGCCTGCGCCTGCGGCCCGGCCGCATCATGCGCGGCGTCCTCGAGCACCGCGCCCGCGGCGAGCAGGCGTTCCTCGCTGCCGGCGGGGCCGATCAGCTGGATGCTCGCGGGCAGCGGGCCGCCTAGCCGGCACGGGCAGCGCCAGCGCCGGCACGCCCGCCAGGTTGACGGGGGAGGTGAGGCCGCGGATGTGGACCATGTCCCGTGACCTGTCCAGCGTGGGCGGGAATCCGAGCAGCGTCGGCAGCGCGAGCAGGTTGACCTGGTCCCAGAGCGACGACAGGGTCGCCCGCCAGCGCACCGCCTGCTCCCGGGCCGCGCTGACCGCAGCCGGGGTGATGGCGCTGGCCTCACGCAGCCGGGCGAGCACGTCACGGCCGATCTTGTCCGGGGCCATCTCCGCGTGCGCGCCGTCAGACGCCCACGCCTCTGCGTCGAGCACGGTCATCGCCGCGGCGGTCGCGCGATCGAGCCCGTCCAGGCCGACCTGGACCACCTCCCAGCCGGTCGCGGCCAGGGCGGCGTCGACCGCCTGATCGATGATGGGGTCGGCGCCGATCACGACCCGCCCGACGACCCGGGGCGCGTGGCCGGAGACCGAGAACCCCGGCTCCAGCAGCTGCATCCCGGCGATGAGGCCCGCCACATCCCGCGCCATCGGGCCCACGGTGTCCATGCTCGGCGCGAGCGGCCACACCCCGGTGAGCGGTATCCGGCCCCAGGTGGTCTTGAGGCCCGCTATCCCGCAGCACGCAGCCGGAATGCGGATCGAGCCCCCGGTGTCGGATCCGTAGGAGACATCGGCCTCGCCGCTGGCGACGGCCACCGCCGACCCGCTCGACGACCCGCCCGGCACCCGCTGCGGATCGAGGGGATTGACCGGCGTGCCGAAGGCCGCGTTGATCCCGCTGATCCCGTAGGCCAGCTCATGCAGGTTGGTCTTGCCGGCCAGGCAGGCCTCGCCACGGTCGATCGCGGCCCGCAACCCGGCCAGGCAGGGGGCGTCAGCGGCGGCGGGCGTCGCCTGGTCGGCGACGGCCCGGCTTCCCGCCGTGGTGGGAAGGCCCGGCGATGTCGATGAGGTCCTTGACCGCGACCCGCAGGCCGGGCCCGGACGCAGCTTCCCTCAAGATCCACGTGGACATAGGCGACAAGTATCACATCTCTGGCTGGGCAGATGGTCGCCCGTTGCGGGCGGGGTGGCGGGCCCGGTGCAGGCGCGGCCTGGTAAGGCGCGGCCCCGTGCAATGGCCCAGGGGAAGGCCATTGCACGGGACGTTCGCGTCGCCCGGGGGCCGGGCGAAGTGTTTCGTGCGGCTGCGCCCGCTGATTCCGGACGGGTGGCAGCTAACCCCGGTGCCGCCGGGTAAACACCCGCGGGCCCGATGTTCTGGGGAAGGCCTCAGGCGGGATAGCCCGTGATCTCGTGCTGCAGGTCCGGCCAGATGGCGTCGTCCAGACGAGGACTCCGGTCGTCACCTGCGCGACGGATAAGACCAGTTCCAACCATTCCTGTCGTTGTGCCGTCTTAGCTGACGAGATTGGTCGTTCCCGTGGCCCAGGGGGCCCAGGAAACGCGGACCCGAGGAGAGCAAACATGAAGCCAACTACTCGCGCAGTGCGGCGCGGCCTGGCTGCCTTGGCCCTGACCAGTGCGGCGGTGGTCATACCCACCACCGCCCTGGCTGCATCCGGAGGCCCGGCGAAGCCGGCCCTGGCGGCACCGCGGCAGCACGGGCCGCGGCGGCCGTACTCTCCCAGGTGCGGTACCGGCGCGCTGACCGCCTGGCTCGGCATCCCGGGTGACGGCTTCGCCGGCGGTGTCAACTACCAGCTGGAGCTGTCCAATACGTCGGGCCGCACCTGCACCCTGTACGGCTTCCCGGGCGTGTCCGCGCTCGGCCCGCGGCGGCCATCAGCTCGGCCGCGCGGCAGGCCGTGACCACGTCGATCCCAGCCGCCTGGTGACGCTGGGCCGGGGCGCTACCGCCCATGCGGTGCTCCAGATCACCGACGTGTCCAACTTCCCGCCGTCGACCTGCGGCCAGACCAGGGCGGTGGCGTTGCGCATCTACCCGCCGGGTGCCACCAGGTCGCTCGAGGTTCCGTTCACCTTCCGCGCATGCAGCAAGAGCGGGCCGGTCTACCTGCATGTGCGGACCACGGTGGGCGGTACCGGCGTTCCCGGGCTCAGCGGCTGACGGGGTAGCCGCTGAGTTGCGCATCAACCAGATCGCCGGCAGCAGCCGCGGGACACTGCGCGGATAATCCTGGCGGGCCCAGGGCATCTCGTGGCAGGTTAACCCCGCGTGGCCGCCGCGATGAAATGGTGGCTGAAGCCAATAAGTGAAGGGTCGGTCTCGACCGCGCGGGCCGCCAGCAAGATCTGCTCATGCCGCCGCGAATCGGCCCATTCCCGGTGCAGCGGCCAGCCTGGGCCCTCCACCCCATAGACCTCAACGTCGCTGAACCCGCTCTGGCGGACCTCCTCGGCGAGGCCCGCCGCGGTGTGGAAATAGGCCGTCGTGAAGAACTCGGGCCGTCCGGCGGGATCCGGGTTGCGGTGCTGCCCCTCGGCCAGGTCCCGGTTGACCATGGCCCGGAAGACCGGATCGTCGAGCCAGTCCCGGTACAGGCCATCCAGCAGCGACGCGCAGCGGCTGATCGCCATGGCCATCAGCCGGCCGCCCGGCCGCAGCACCCGGTGCGCTTCGGCCAGCGCCTGGCGGCGATTCCTCGGCGCTGGTCAGGTGGTACAGCGGCCCGAAGAGGACGACCGCGTCGTGTGACTCATCGGCCTGGTCGAGCCGCCGCGCGTCGCCCACGCTGGCCGTGAACGATGAGGCCGGCGTGCCTCTCCGGAACCGCGCTCCGCGGGCGTGTCTTCCGCTCCGCTGCGCTGCCCGGCCTCCTCGGCCTGCCGCACGTGCAGGGGCAGGGGATCGACCAGATGAACCTGGTAGCCGCCCTCGGCCAGGGGGACCGCGTAGGTGCCCGGCCCGCCGCCCACATCCAGCACCCGGGCGGGCGGCGCCGGGAGCAGCCGGCCGAGCAGTTCCAGTGACCGGACGAACTCCAGCGTCGGGCGGCCGCCGGGGAACAGGCGGGACCGCTCGTAGCCGGACCCGGTAGTGGTCAGCAATCGACGGGTCGAGCACGGCACCACTGTCCCGCGCCCCAGCCCGCCGCCGCCACTGGATTACGGCCGGCAGACTGCACGGCCACACTGGCCGGCCACACATGGTCAGCCGCGCGCGGCCTGGTACCGCAGCCCGTCCATGAGCAGGTCAAGCAGGCGGCCGGCCTGGTCCAGCTGGGCTGGCTCCCCGGCGGTCAGGGAGATGCCGCCGAGACCGACGAGCACGTCGGCGGGCTCGATGTCGCGGCGCAGTATCCCGGCGTCACCCGCCGCCTGCAGCAGCGTGGTAATCGCGGCGATCAGCTGGCCGCGGCTCTGCTCGTAGGGATTACGGCCGGAGGCTATGACCGCGCGCAGTGCATCGGCCATGCCGCGCTTGGTCGTCATGTAGGTAACGAACAGGTCCATCCAGCGGCGGGTGGCCACGTCCGGAGGCAGGTCCTGCAGCAGCTCCGGGACCGCGTCGCAGAGCCGGGCCAGCTCGTTGCGGTACGCGGCCTCCACCAGGGCCTCGCGGGTGGGGAAGTGGCGGTACAGCGTGCCGATGCCGACCCCGGCGTCCTTGGCGATCGCGTCGAGCGTCACCTCGGGACCCTCCTGGGAGAACGCCCGGACGGCCGCCTCCAGCAGCCGTGCCCGGTTGCGCTGGGCGTCGGCGCGCATCGGCCGGTCCATGGTCTCCGCCACGGCGCTCTTCCTCTCCCGGGAGCCTCCGGATTTGCTAAACGGAGGAAGCTCCGCTTAGTCTTGGAGTCGTACTGGAGGCTCCTCCGCTTTCCATGGTACTGGCCGGTCTCCGGACACGCTGGCCGGCTGAACCCAGGCACCATCGCCCGGCCGGGTAAGAGGAGGGCCCCGCACCCTATCCAGGTGCGGGGCCCCGCCGCCACGACTTACTTGACGATCATCTGGTTCACGTCGTAAGCCTGCTGCAGCATCCCGAAGTTCAGCATCAGGCTGGCCAGCCGCCCGAGCAGCACCGGGTTCTGCTGGGTCGGGTACTGCGGCGCGTTCGCGATGGCTGCGGTCTTCGCCGGGATACCCGCGTACTTCACCATGCCCTTCTCGACGGCACCGGGGTCCGTGGCCGCGATGGCCTGGGCCTTGAGGATCGCCGTGCGGAACGCCGCCGCGGTGTTCGGGTACTTCTTCAGCCACCTCGCGGTGATCATGTAGCCGCTGATCGGCAGGTTCTGGCTGTGGCCCTGGTTGGCGTCAGCCAGCGGCACCGCGCCGGTGTCCTCCTCCATCTGGGTCACGAACGGCTCCGGCATCCAGGCGGCGTCCACCGTGTGGTTGTGGAGCGCCGTGGCCATCTGCGTGAACGGGACGGCGACGAATTGATTCTTGTTGACCGCTACCGCGTTGTCGGCGAGCACCGAGCTGACCAGCAGCGTGCCGATATTCTGGGTGACGTTCACGGCGATGCGCTTGCCCGCGAGGCCGGCGACGCTGTTGATGCCCGAGTCGCGCGGGACCATGATCTCCTGGTTGCTGGCCTGCATGATGGAGGCCGGGGCGAGCACCCGGAAGTCAGCGTGCGTGCCCGGTTTGGTGCCGGGCACGACGTCGGCCAGGTTGGCGTTGGCCCGGATGTAGGAGACGTAGTTCCCCACCGTGACGTCGAGGCTGCCCGCCAGCTGGCTCTTGATGGCGTCCTGGCCGCTGTTGATCTTCAGGATCGTGACGTTCAGGCCCTCGGCGGAGAACAGCCCCCGCTCCTTGGCGATGTACAGCGCGGCCGAGTCGAGCGCCGGGACCGCCGCCACCGACAGGTTGGTCTTCTCCAGCCCGCCCGGCGCGGCAGAGCCGCCGCCACCGCTGCAGCCCGCGGCGAGCAGCCCCAGACCCACCAGCGCGGCCAGCCCGGCAAAGGGTCGGCGCCGGAAAAGACGTGACATGGGAGACTCCCTGATCGGGGCTGGGAACAGGGGCAGACTAGCGCATGAAAACGGGTCAAACAGCCGAGATGACGTTTATATAACCCTGGGCGGCGGGCCAGTGCTTTCCCTGATCACGAGGGTAGTCGCGAGCTCGATGTGGTGCGGCTCCCCGGTGCGCGGAGCGTGCAGCATCCGGAAGGCGGTCGCGGCCATGGATGCCAGGGGCTGGCGGACAGTAGTGAGCGCCGGAGTGGCCCATGAGGCCACCGTGACGTCATCGAATCCGACCACGCTGAGGTCCTCCGGGGCCCGCAGCCCCCGCTCGCCGAGCGCCTGCAGTACGCCGAAAGCCTGCGCGTCATTGCCGGCCACGATCGCGGTGGGCCGCTGCGCCATGGCCAGCAGCTCGCGGGCCTGCCGGCGGCCGCCGTCCGCGCAGAAGTGGTCCCGGCGGATGAGTTCCGCCGGGATGGGCAGCCCGGCCGCCTCCAGCGCCGCGCGGTAGCCGGCCAGCCGGGCGCGGCTCGACCACAGGTGCTCCGGGCCGCCGATGATGGCGATGCGGCGGTGGCCCAGCTCGATCAGGTGCCGGGTCGCGGTCAGGCAGCCCTGCCAGTTGGTGGTGCCCACGGACCGGATCCCCGGGCCGGGCTCCTCCGGCGGGTCGATCACCACCAGCGGGATCCGCGCGGCCGCCAGCCGCTGCAGCTCACTGCTGTCCGGCAGGTTCAGCACCAGCAGGGCGCCGTCGGTGCCCCGGGCCGTGGCCCGGTTCAGCCAGGCGGTGAACCCGCCGGGCGAGTCCGCCGTGCTGACCACGACGCTGGCCCCGGCCTCGTCGGCGGCCCGGACCGTGCCGTGCAGCAGCTCCTCCGCCCACGGGGTGTGCAGGCTGGCGATGAGCAGGTCCACGACGCCGAAGCCGAGCCGGGACGGGACCTGGTACCCGTCGCGCCGGAGCAGCGCGGCGATGCGGGCCCGGGTCGCGGCGGCGACGTCGGTCCGGCCGTTCAGCACCTTGGACACGGCGGACACGGACACGCCCGCCTCCGCGGCGATGCCCGCCAGCGTGCTGCGGCCGGTGTCGCGGGCCACGGCGGCTCCTGTGCATCGTGATTTTTCGAAACTCGGGCCGTTCCAGGCTAACGCGGGTGGGGCTCTTGACCGGCCAGGGCGCCGAATCTAGCCTGAATTGAGTAGCGAATGGTTTTCGAAAATGATCGCCCCTGACGCGACGGAGCCTGAGGCACGTGACGACCAGCAACCCCCCGGCCAGCACTCTCCCGGCCCTGCAGCTCTACACCCTGCGCGAGCAGCTCGCCTTGGACCGGAAAGGCGTCCTGGACCAGGTCGCCGCGTTCGGTTACGGAGCGGTGGAACCGTTCGGCATCCTCGACGATCCGGCCGGGCTCGCCGCCGACCTGGCCGCGGCGGGGCTGGCGGTATGCAGCGTGCACGCCAACCCGGCCGGCGAGCAGGCCGGCCCGGTCGCGGACGCGGCCCGTACCCTTGGCGCGGACACCGTCATCGTCCCCTACCTGCCACCCGGGCGGTTCGCGGACCTCGACGGCGTCCGGGCGGTGGCGGAGGACCTGAACGGCATGGCGGCCCGGCTCGCCCGCGAGGGCCTGCGCCTCGGTTACCACAACCACGATCACGAGCTCGTTCACCTGCCCGATGCGGCTGGCCTCCCCGCCGGAACGCCGGCGCTGGAGGCCCTGGCCGCCGCGCTCGACCCGTCGGTGCTGCTCGAAGTGGACACGTACTGGGCCGCGGTTGGCGGCCAGGACGTCCCCGCGCTGCTGGGCCGGCTCGGTGAGCGGGTCCGCTACCTGCACGTCAAGGACGGCCCGGTGACCAAGGACGACCCGATGACCGCCGTCGGCGCCGGGCGGATGCCCATCGCGGAGATCCTGGCCGCCGCCCCCGCCGCGTGGCGGGTGATCGAGCTGGACCGGTGCGCGACCGACATGATGACCGCGGTCGCGGACAGCCTGACCTGGCTGGCCGGCCAGGGCCTGGCCCAGCCGGTGCGGCCGGGCGTGAGCGGGTGACCGGCCGTGACTGATCCGGTCGGCGTGGCCGTCGTCGGCTGCGGCACTATCAGCGACGAGTACCTCCGCAACCTCACCTCGTTCCCGGACCTGCGCGTGCTGGTCTGTACGGATCTCGTCCTGGAGAGGGCCAAGGCGCAGGCCGCCCGGTACGGCGTACCCGGGGCCGGCGGCGACACGGAGGCCGCCATGGCGCACCCGGACGTGGAGCTGGTGGTCAACCTGACTATCCCCGCGGCCCATGCGGAGGTGGCGCACCAGGCGGTGGCGGCGGGCAAGAGTGTCTGGAACGAGAAGCCGCTCACTCTGGACACCGAGGCCGGGCGCGGCCTGCTGGCTGCGGCCGCCCGGGCCGGAGTGCGGGTCGGCTGCGCCCCGGACACCGTGCTCGGCGCGGGGCTGCAGACCGCGCGGCGGCTGATCGCCAGCGGCGTCATCGGTGAGCCGCAGAGCGCGCTGACGCTCATGCAGGATCCCGGCCCGGAGCGCTGGCACCACGATCCCGAGTTCCTGTACCGGCGCGGCGCGGGCCCGCTGTTCGACATCGGCCCCTACTACCTGAGCACGCTGGCCACCCTGTTCGGCCCCGCGGAGCAGGTCGCCGCGCTGGGCCGGCGCAGCCAGCCGAGCCGGGTCATCGGGGCCGGCCCGCGGGCCGGGACCACGTTCGAGGTCGAGGTGCCGACCCACGTCGCGGCGCTGATCGGGTACGCGGGGGGCCCGGCCGCGACGGTCATGCTCAGCTTCGACTCGCCGCTGCGGCGGCACGGCTTCGTAGAGATCACCGGCACCGAGGCCACCCTGTCGCTGCCCGACCCCAACCGGTTCGACGGCGACATCCGGGTCCGCCCGACCGGCCGCGACGACTGGGAGACGGTCCCGGCGGCCGGGGCCACCGCGGGCCGGGGCCTCGGCGTGCTGGACATGGCCCGGGCCATCCGCGCCGGGACGGCTCACCGGGCGTCCGGTGAGCTGGCGCTGCACGTGCTCGACATCATGGAATCGGTCGCACGCTCGATCACGGGGGGTACGTTCGAGAGCGTCGCGACCACCTTCGACCCCCCGGATGCGCTGCCGTCAGACTGGGATCCGTGCCTCCGGGCAGTCAGCTGAGCAAGCAGGGAACTGAGCAGGCAGGGGATCCTGTGACTGAATCACTGGGTGTGGGCATGGTCGGCTACGCGTTCATGGGCGCGGCGCACTCCCAGGCCTGGCGCACCGCCCCGCACGTGTTCGACCTGCCCCTGCGGCCGGTGCTGGCCGCGCTGTGCGGCCGGGACCCGGCGGCGACGGCGGCCGCGGCGCGGCGCTACGGCTTCGAGAGCACGGAGGCCGACTGGCACGCGCTGCTGGAGCGTGACGATGTGCAGCTCATCGACGTGTGCACACCCGGCGACTCGCACGCCGAGATCTCCGTCGCCGCGCTCGAGGCGGGCAAGCATGTGCTGTGCGAGAAGCCGCTGGCCAACACGGTGGCCGAGGCGGAAGCCATGGCCGGGGCGGCCGCGCGGGCCCAGGCCCGCGGGGTCCGCTCCATGGTCAGCTTCAACTACCGCCGCGTCCCGGCCCTGGCGCTGGCCCGCGAGCTCATCGCAGGCGGCCGGGTCGGCGTGATCCGGCACGTGCGGGCCAGCTACCTGCAGGACTGGCTGACCGACCCGGCCTTCCCGCTGACCTGGCGGCTGCAGCGGGAGCACGCGGGCTCGGGCGCCCTCGGCGACCTGGGCGCGCACATCGTGGACCTGGCCCAGTTCCTGACCGGGCAGCTGATCGCGGGGGTCTCCGGTGCGACCGCCACGTTCGTGCCCCAGCGCCCGCTGCCGGGAGGCGGCGGTGCCACGGGGCCGGTCACGGTGGACGACGCCGTGGCGTTCACCGCCCGGCTCGAATCGGGAGCGCTGGCCTCCTTCGAGGCGACCCGGTTCGCCTCCGGCCGGAAGAACGCGCTGCGGATCGAGGTCAACGGCAGCCGCGGCAGCCTCGCGTTCGACCTGGAGCGCCTCAACGAGCTGGAGTTCGCCGACCTGGCCGAGGACGCCGCGACCCAGGGGTTCCGGCGCATCCTGGTCACCGAGCCCGGCCACCCGTACCTGTCGGCCTGGTGGCCGCCCGGGCACGTGCTGGGCTGGGAGCACACGTTCACCCACCAGGTCCGGGACCTGGTCACCGCGATCGGCGAGGGCGCCGACCCGGAGCCCTCCTTCGCGGACGGCCTCCAGGTCCAGCACATCCTGCAGGCCGTGTCCGCCAGCGCCGGGCAGGACAGCCGGTGGATCCCGGTCTGACTCCCGGACATTCACAAAGCCAAAAATCGCCGCAACGAAAACCATCCGGAGCCAATGATGTCCCGATCGTTCACGTTGTTCACCGGGCAATGGGCCGACCTGCCCCTGGAGGAGGTCTGCCCGGCTGGCCCGCGACTGGGGGTACGACGGCCTCGAGCTCGCCTGCTGGGGCGACCACTTCGAGGTTGACCGGGCCCTGGGCGAGGACGGGTACCTGGCCGGGCGCCACGCGCTGCTGGCCAAGTACGAGCTGCGCTGCTGGGCCATCTCTAACCACCTGGTCGGGCAGGCGGTCTGTGACCACCCGATCGACGTGCGGCACCAGGGCATCCTGCCCGCCCGGATCTGGGGCGACGGCGAGCCTGAGGGGGTGCGCCAGCGGGCCGCGGCCGAGCTGGCCGACACCGCCCGGGCCGCGGCCGCGTTCGGGGTGCAGACCGTGGTCGGGTTCACCGGCTCCTCGATCTGGCACACGGTGGCCATGTTCCCGCCGGTGCCGCCGGAGATGGTCGAGGAGGGGTACGCGGACTTCGCCCGGCGGTGGAACCCGATCCTGGACGTGTTCGACGCCGAGGGGGTGCGGTTCGCGCACGAGGTGCATCCCAGCGAGATCGCCTACGACTTCTGGACCACCCGGCGGGCGCTGGACGCGGTGGGCAACCGCCCCGCGTTCGGCCTGAACTTCGACCCGAGTCACTTCGTCTGGCAGGACCTGGACCCGGTGGCGTTCCTGGCCGCCTACCCCGACCGGATCTACCACGTTGACTGTAAGGAAGCCCGCAAGCGGCTCGACGGCCGCAACGGCCGCCTCGGCTCTCACCTGCCCTGGGGGGATCCCCGCCGGGGCTGGGACTTCGTGTCCGCCGGGCGCGGTGAGGTCCAGTGGGAGGACGTGTTCCGGATGCTCAACTCGATCGGCTACTCCGGCCCGATCTCGGTCGAGTGGGAGGACGCGGGGATGGACCGGCTGGCCGGGGCGCCGGAAGCTCTGGCCTACCTCCGGCACTTCGACCTGGAGCCGCCAGCCGCGTCCTTCGACGCCGCCTTCAGCAGCGACCCGGGCTGAGCCAACCTCCCTTCGTGATCATGGGCTTACTGTTGCTATAGCCCCAGTTAGCCCATGATCACGGTGTTGGGTTCGGTGCTGCCCTGGACGGACAGGGTCTGGGTCCGGATGCCGGCCCCGGTTCCATGCTCGCGCTCTACCGCCGCGCGCTGCGGCGGCGCCGGGCCGAGCCCGCCCTGACCGGCAGCGATCACATGGCCTGGGTCGCCTCATCCCCAAGGTGTCCTGTGCTTCACCCGCGGCCAGGGCGCGGGCGTGATCACCGTGAGGATCAACCGGGGCCAGGAGCCAGTGGACCTCCCTCGTCCTGTCCCGGAACATCGAGCGCCGCGAACACGAGCGCCTGCTGCACGACACCGTGCTGAACACGCTCACCGCGATCGGCCGCGGGAGCGCAGCCATCCTCGCGGCAGTCCTGCCGGTCGGCCTGCTCGTCCAGGTACTGGCCGAGCTGCCGGACTATCGTCACCCGGCTGTGCCGATCGCGGTCTGGATCAGCCTGCTCGCGCCGCCTGGAGACTGATCCCGCACGTCCGCGGCGGCGGCCTCACCCGGGAAACAGGCGGCCTTCGCGACGGCGGTGGCGGCCGCCGCGGTCAGCGCGGTCGGCTGGGACCGCCGGCCGCACTCCCCGGCCGGCGCCCTGGACTGGTCCATCCTTGGCGCGGTCTGGCTGCTCGCGCTCGCGGCCCTCAGCCGTCCCGCCTGGGAGTGGGTACCCGGGGCGTTCCTCGTCGCCGTGGTCAACGGCTTCTTCATCCTGCGCCTGCTGGGCACCGGCCCGCCGGGCATCGCCCGGCTGGCGGCGGCCACGTAAATGATGGTCATGATCCTGGGCGTGTTCGCCGGCCTGCGGCCCACCCTGCGGGGTCCACGCCGGTCTGGCCGCCCGCCGGGCCGAACTGGCCAGCCGCTCGGCCGCGGAGCACCGCGGTCGCCGCGATCCACACGGACCGGCGGGAGCGGTTCGCGCTGCTGGAGCAAGACGCACTTCCGCTGCTGCGCGGGATCGCGGACGGCTCGCTCGACCCCGCCGACGAGGAAGTGCGCCAGGCCTGCGCCGGGCACGCCGTCAGCCTGCGGCGGGCCCTCGCCGGCTGGGTCAGCGGGCCGGGCAGCGGCATCCGGGTCATCGCCGCCGCGGCGACCGTGGACGGCCTCCTTGCCGGGCCAGGCCGGCACGCCCACGTGGTCCTGCTCGACCTCGACCTGGGAGACGGGACCACGGCCGAGCGCAACGTGGCGGTGATCCGCGCCGCCGGCCCCGCCGTGCTGGTCCTGTCCGCCTCGGACAAGCCCGTCTCGGTGCGGGACGCGATCCGCGCAGGTGCGCTTGGCTATGTACTCAAGAACGAAGTGACTTCTGAGGTATGGGCGGCCATTAAGGCCGTGGCCAGGGGAAAGGATTGGATCTCGTCCCGGCTGGCCTACATCTTCGCCACCGACGACGCCCCTGACCGGCCCGTACTAAGCGCACAGGAAACGCGGGCGCTGCAGCTTTACGCCACCGGCATGCCGATGAAGTCCGTGGCCCGGAGAATGTGCATTAGTGAAGAGACGGCCAAGCAGTATGTCGGCCGTGTCCGGGAGAAGTACGCTAGAGCTGGACGGGCGGCACCCCACCAAATTGGACCTGTACTATCGAGCCGTCGAGGACGGGCATCTCCCCCCTCACCCCTAACCGCGGACCCCCCTCCCGGTGACAGGGGTAACAGGAGATACCCGTCCTCGACCTTTGTTACGAGACATGATCCTAAGCTGCTCGTCAACCACCCGTCATGACCCCTCTTGGGGGGTCAGACCCGCTTTCGGGGTCAGCCCAGCGCACCGTCGATGAGCCGCAGCACGCACCGGTCGAAGATCTCACCCGCGTCCCGGGGCGGCGGTGGCGGCCCGGCCAGTGCCGCGGCCAGGTTCGGGAAGCGGCCGCTGGCCGCGGCCGATACCAGCCCGGCCACCTGCGCCTCAGCCTGCTCCTCCTCGGTCACCCCCGTCCGGGCGCGTTCCTCGGCCAGCGCCGCCTGAACCCCCCCGTAGGAGATCGCGAACCCGTTGACCATGCCGAGGATCTCCATCTTGGCCCCGGTGTCCAGGTCCGAGCCGCTCAGCAGGCCGAGGAAGTGCTCGACATAACGCAGCGCGCCCGGTCCCAGCACCGGCGGCCGCTGCATCACCCGGGGCAGCCACGGGTGGAGCCGGGTGATGTCCCGTCCCTGCCGGGCCAGATCCAGGATCCCGGCCCGGGGCTCCGGCGCCGGCCCGCCCGCCGGTTGCGGGCGGGGGTAGCGGTACTCGCCGCTCACGTGGTCGATCATGAGCTGGACCAGGTGCTCCTTGGAGGGCACGTAGTTGTACAGCGACATGGTGCCCATGCCCAGGCCGGCGGCGACTCGCCGCATCGTGACCGCGTCGATGCCCTCGGCGTCGGCCACGGATACCGCGGCGGCGGCGATCTCTGCCCGGCTGTGCTTCGGCCTGGGTCCCCGTCCGCCGTGCTCCGGCATCTCCCAGATCGACGCTGGAACCGCGGCGCGGGACCCCGGGCGCGGGCCTGACGTGGTCACGGACGTCTCACCTCCGCCCCGCAGCTTATCTACGTGCACCGTACGGAGTATCGTACGGAGAGAAACAGCGTACAACGTACGTAGCTCCCTCGGGCGAGCGGAGCTGGCGAGCGAAGGAGTCACGATGACCGAGCCATCCCGGGGCCAGGGCGGCGCGCGACCCGCATCCCCGGACCAGGACGCCGCGCGGCCCGCATCCCCGGACCGGGGCACCGCGCTGCCCCGGCACGTCCGGCTGATGATGCGGCTCTCCCGGCGGGACCTGCGGGACCTGCCCCCGCCCGAGTGCACGGTCCGCGTCGACGCGGGACTGACGGTGCCCGCCACCGACGGCGTGGGGCTGCGCACCGACCACTACATCCCGCAGGCAGACGGCCCGCGGCCGACGGTGCTGGTCCGCACCCCGTACGGCCGCGGCTTCCCCTGGGACCACCTGTTCGGCGGCCTGATCGCCGAACGGGGGTTCCACGTGGTGATCCAGAGCTGCCGCGGCACCGGCGGGTCCGGCGGTGAGTACCAGCCGTTCCGCCACGAGGGCGCCGACGGCCGGGCCACCGTGGCCTGGCTCCGCGAGCAACCCTGGTTCACCGGGGTGCTGGCCACGATCGGCCCGAGCTACCTCAGCTCGGTTCAGTGGGCGCTGGCCACCGATCCGCCCGCCGAGCTGCGCGCGATCGTGACGCAGAACGGGGTGTCCGACCCGTACTCGGTGGTCTACCCCGGGGGTGCCTTCGCCCTGGAGAACGTGCTCGTGGCCACCGCCGCGACGCTGGGCTTTGAGCGCGGGATGGGCGCGCTGATCCGCACGGGGCTGCGGGTGCAGCGGAAGATGCGCCGGCTGCCCCGGCGGCTCCCGCTGATCGACGCCTACCCGGAGGCGCTGGGCACCCGGGTTGGCTACGTCGAGGAGTGGCTCGCCAGCCCGGACCCGGCCAGCCCGTACTGGGCCTCGCTCGAGATCGGGGCGGACCGCCCGGTGCCGCCGGTCCCGGCCAGCCTGCTCACCGGCTGGTGGGATGCCTGCCTGGACCAGGTCCTGGACCGCTTCAGCCGGCTCCGGGCCGGTGGCACCCCGGTGCGCCTGGTCGTCGGCCCATGGACGCATGCGTCGGCGTTCAACAAGGGCCTGCCCATCGTCCTGGGCGAGGCGCTCAGCTGGCTGCGGGCTTACACCGGTGACGGCCAGACCCCAGAAGGCCAGACCCCAGACCAGATCCGCAACGAGGACCTCCCGGTGCGGGTGTACGTCGGCGGCGCCGGCGAATGGCGGGACCTGGCGGACTGGCCGCCGCCGGAGGTGGTCCGCCAGCCCTGGTACCTGGGTGCCCAGGGCAGCCTGGACCCCGAGCCTCCCGGTCAGCCAGGGACCTCCTCATTCCGCTACGACCCGGCGGACCCGACGCCGTCGGTGGGCGGGCAGCTGTTCACCGGCAAGGCCGGGGCCGCGGACAACAGGGCCCTGGAGGCCCGGCCCGACGTCCTGGTCTTCACCAGCGCGCCGCTCACCGGGGCGCTGGACGTGATCGGGCCGGTCAGTGCGCGGGTCCGGGCCCGCGCCTCCGGTGGCCATTTCGACCTGTTCGCCCGGCTGTGTGACGTGGACCCCCCGGGGCGTTCACGTAACGTGTGTGACGGCATCATCCGGCGCGCAGATGACGGTGCCATGATCACCGTGCCGATGAGCGCGACCGCCTACAAGTTCGCGGCCGGGCACCGGCTGCGGCTCCAGGTGTCCGGCGGGGCCCATCCCCGGTTCGCCCGCAACACCGGGACCGGCGAGCCGCCGGCCACCGCCACCCGAGTTGTCGCGATGGACGTGCAAATCCTGCACGAGGTCGCCGACCCCTGCAACTTGCTGCTTCCCGTGCAGTCTGGACGTAGCGGTGCGGGGGACAGGAGTGGGACACTAAGCCGTCACCACACTAGCCGGAGTCCCGATGTCCAGCGCCATGCCGCAGCCCGATCCCGCACCGATCCCTAGACCTGCCGGTGCGGGGGCAGGCCATCCGGGCCCGGGCGAGCGTGGACTGCCCGACCCGGGGGGCAGTGGGCCGACCGTGCTGCGCATCGCCCTCGGCAGCCAGCTGCGCCGCCTGCGCGAGGCCCACGGCATCACCTGCGAGGCGGCGGGCGAGGTGATCCGCGCGTCGGCCTCGAAGATCAGCCGAATGGAGCACGGCCGGGTCGGCATGAAGCAGCGCGACCTCGCGGACCTGCTCACCCTGTACGGAGTGACCGGGGAAGCGGAGCGCGCCGACGTGCTGCAGCTGGCCCGGGAGGCCGCCCGGCCCGGGTGGTGGCACCAGTACGGGGAGGTGCTGCCCGGCTGGTTCGAGTTCTACGTCGGGCTGGAGGCGGCCGCATCCCGGATCCGGCTCTATGAGGTGCAGTTCGTGCCGGGCCTGCTGCAGACGCCGGAGTACGCCCGGGCGGTGATCCGGGGCGGCCACCCGGCCGCCCCGGGCGACGAGATCACCCGGCGGGTCAGCCTGCGCATGAAGCGCCAGGAAATCCTGTCGCGGCCGGACGGCCCGAAACTGTGGGCGGTGGTGGACGAGACTGCGCTGTGCCGCCGGCTGGGCGGCCCCGGGGTGATGGAAGCCCAGCTTGACCGGCTCATCGAGCTGGCGGGGGAGCCGAACATCGCCCTGCACGTGGTGCCGCTGCAGAGCGGGTACCACGCCGCGGCGGCCGGCTCGTTCAGCATCCTGCGGTTCGCCCCGCAGGAACTTCCTGACGTGGTCTACCTGGAGCAGCTGACCAGCGCCCTCTACCTGGACAAGCCTCGCGACGTGGATCACTACTCCGCGGTCATGGACCAGTTGTGCGTGCAGGCTGAGCGGCGGGTCCTCACCACGGAGGTGCTGGCCCGCATCCGTGACCAGCTGGGCTGAGCTGGTCACGGCTCGGTCCACGGGCCCCGGCCTCGTGCTCATCGTGTCCCCTCGCGCCGCAGCCCGGCCGGGTGGGCCTGTGCCAGGACCGCGGCACGGTAATCGCCCCACCGCACTGGCCGATTCGCCCTAAGCTCGGTGGTCGGGTAGCCAGGGCGGGAGGCGAGCGGTGCAGGAATTCGACGAGATCCGTAAGCGGCTGGAGAGCCTCGAGGCTCAGGTCGCCGCGCTGGCCGAGGAGCAGAACGAGGGCCGCCGGGCCGCCGACCTGTTCGCGATGGTGGACCGGGACGTGGCCGACCTGAGCACCGCGTTCGGGACGCAGCGCCAGCTTCTCCAGGCCCTCCGGGACGATCAGGCCGGGCATGGCCACAGCCTGTCAGAGCACGGCCAGGCCCTGGACGGGATCATCGCGACGCTCCGCATGATTCATGACGCCCAGCTCAAGCAGGGACGTCACCTGGCCGAGCACGGCCGGGTCCTGGCCCGGATCGATCCGGGGGGCTGACACCACGGGCCCTGCCACCGCGCTTGCTGGCCTCCGCCGCTCGCACCACGGACCCGGACCAGGTCATAGCCCGGTCCAGGCCCGCGATGTCCGCTCCGGTCCCCAGTTACTGCCCGGGCGGAGCCTCCCTGAGACTGGCGATGAAACCGGCCCAGGCGGCCCGGCTGAAGACGAGGGTGGCTTCCTGCCTGGCCTTGGAGTCGCGCACCACGACTACTCCCGGCAGGTTCCGGGCGACTTCGACGCACTGGCCGCCGTTGCCGCCGCTATGGCTGCTCTTACGCCAATTGGCACGGGACAGGTCGATGCCTGAGGGGGTCATCCCGCACCTCCTTTTTGTGTTGTGTCTGGGTCTCTGGTTACCAGGTCTCTGCTTACTAGGCTTATTAGTTCGCTTGTGAAAAGTTAGCTGAATCCCTTGGCCACCTGCACAATCAGGTCGATGGATTGGCCCGTGCCGAGCGCTTCGGCACGGAGGTGATCGAACACCACTGTATAGCGCCGGACCTCGTCCGCATTCTCCAGGAAAAGACTTCCGGTTAGGTGCTCCAGGTAGACCACGGCGGGATCTGCGGCCTGCGGAAATTCGAGAATGGTGAACGGGCTGATGGGCTGCACCTGGGCCGCCGCCCCGAATGGCAGGACCTGCAACGTCACGTTGGCCTCCCCGGCCACGTCGATGAGCCGGCCCAGCTGGGTGCGCATCACCTCGGGGCCGCCGACCTGGGCCCGCAGCACGTTCTCGCTCAGCACCACCCAGAGGTCCGGCGGGTCCTGCTGGTCGAGAGTGGCCTGGCGATCCATCCGCAACGCCACCTGCCGGTCGATGTCCTCGGCTGGGGCGGCGGTCGGCGCGGTGCGCAGCACAGCCCGCGCGTACTCCTTGGTCTGCAGCAGGCCGGGCACCACCATGCACTGGAAGTCGCGCAGCGCCGCGGCCTCGGATTCGAGCCCGATATAGGGCTCGAACCAGGTGGGCAGCACCCGGCCATAGGTGTGCCACCAGCCCTTGCGCCGAGCCTCACGGGCCAGCTGGACGAGCGCGTCGGCCTCCTCCCCGAGGACGCCGTAGATCTCCAGCAGCTCCCGGACGTCCCCCGGCCGCACGCTGATCCGGCCGGTCTCCATCCTGCTGATCCGCGTCCCCGAGCAGTCGAGCCGATGCCCGACGTCTTCGCAGGTTAAGCAGGCTTGCTCGCGCAGGCGCCGGAGCTCGATGCCAAGCCGCTTGCGGCGGACCGTGGGACTGGGACTCGCGGCCATGATGCTGTGCCTCCGGGTCTGGGTCATGGTGCGGCGGGGCTCCGCACGATACAATGGGAAATCGCATAATACGGTTTAGCATCTTGCACAACGGCGTGGCTTGATGCATGCTGGGGCACAATGCTGCGACGCATGATACGCGCCCGCGCTCGTGGGGTGCCGGTGCTTAACTGTTGAGCTATCCGACTCCGGCGAGGTGATCCGCGAGATGCCCCGGACCGGTACCGGCCCATTCCCTGCGCAACGTTCCAGTTTCCCCGTGGCCGGAGGCCAGTACGGTTTCCATTCCCGGGATACGCAGTTCAGCACGCCCTCCTACGGCCGGTCCTACGGCTCCGCCGCGCTCGGCCAGTACAGTGCGCCCGGCCAGTACGGCCTGGCGGTCCCGGGCTACTACAGCCCGGTCGCGGCGCCAGCGCGGGATGAGCCGGCCCAGGACGAGCCGGCCCGCCAGGTGCAGTGGCCGCTTCAGTCGCGGCTGGAACTAGGTCCGCTGCCCGGTGCCGTGCCCTGCGCCCGGCTGCACACCCGGCTGGTGCTCAGCGAGTGGGGGCAGGCCGGCCT
The DNA here is from genome assembly GCA_963751175.1 of uncultured Actinomycetes bacterium. Lineage (GTDB taxonomy): Bacteria > Actinomycetota > Actinomycetes > Streptosporangiales > Streptosporangiaceae > RYN-230. The sequence continues at coordinate 64,332 of CAVVTM010000032.1, forward strand.
GAGCGACAACGTGGAACTGATCGTCTCGGAACTGATGACCAACGCGCTGCGCGCCTCCACTGACCCGGTCGAGGGACGACCCGGTTACGACGCCGACGGGCGGCAGCAGCCGCTGGGGCTGCGGGTGGCGTCCGACCGGCGGCAGGTGCTGGTGGAAGTCTGGGACGGCGCCATGGCGCCGCCGGTGCCCGGCCAGGTCAGTCACGACGGCGAGACCGGCCGCGGTCTCTTAATGGTGGAGGCGGTCAGCAGCCGCTGGGGGTACTACTATCCGGCCCGCCAGCCGCGCGGGACCGCGCCGGACGAGCGGGCCACTAAGGTCGTCTGGGCCCTGATCCAGCCTGGTGCGTGAACAGAGCCCGAGCTACCGGAGGCCGAAATCGAAGCGCTTGGCCCGGGACGGTAACGGCCTTTCCGGGGCCATGGCCGCTTAGCCCTTCCGGCCGGCGCCAGCGATCTGTTCGCGGCGTTCCCGCACGGCCAGGACCGCGTTCCAGCGGGCGGCCCCGGCCAGGTCCCGGGCCCGCTCCGCGAGGGTGTAGTCCGGCCGGGCCACGCTGTCGGCGATGGCATGGTCCAGGTCGTGCCCACAGCGCTCCAGCACCGTGTCGAAGTCCCGCCGCATCGGTTCCAGCAGGCCGTAACCGAACGAGCGGTAGATCCGCGGGAAGCGCGGCTTGAACAGCCGGGCCCGCTCGTGCAGCCCTGAGGAGTAGGACATCATGTCCTTCGGGCGCTGCCGGATGTAGTCCGGCAGCAGGTCCGCGAAGGCCTCGCGCAAGATCCACTTGTCCTGCCCGTCACGCTGCTTGAACTCGCGTGGCACCCGCATCGCCAGTTCCACCAGGGATAGGTCCAGGAACGGCACGCGCAGCTCGGTGCCGTGACCCATGCTCGCCCGGTCCAGGCGCTGGAGCTCGGTCCGGCAGAGGTTGCGGATCTTGTGCTGGAACAGCCTGCGGGCCTGCTCCGGGCTAGCCCGGAAGTACATCGGGTAGCCGCCGAACAGCTCGTCTGAGCCGTCCCCGGACAGCACGACCTTGACCCCCATCTGGTGGATGCGCCGGAACAGCGGGACTGAGATCACCTCGTTGATGATGTCGCCATACTCGGTCAGCTCGCCCAGGCGGATGGCTTCCCGGATGTCGGCCAGCCGGATGTCCCGGGGCCAGACCTCGATCACCTCGTGCGGCACGCCCAGCTCAGCGGTCAGCCGTCGCGCGTACGCCAGGTCCTCACTGGCCGGGGCGCCGATGGTGAACGCCACGCAGTCGGGGTGCATCTCGCGCACGTGCAGCAGGGTGAGGCTGCTGTCCAGCCCGCCGGACAGGATGACCCCGACGGTCAGGCCGGTGTCTACCCGCACCCGGATGCTGTCCTCCAGGGCAGCCCGGATCATCTTGGCGGCCTCGTCGGGGTCCTCGATCGGCGGCTGGTCGTCGCCGAGCCGGAGCAGGTCCACGTACGGCTCGAGGGTGGGCCCGGCCGCCGCGTTCCGGTTGCCGGCCTGGGCCCAGCCGCCTTCGGCCCAGCCATGATGCCCCGGCGGGACTTCGCTGACCGGGGTGCCGAAGCCGGTGAGCGCCTTGATCTCCGACGCCACGTGCAGGCAGCCGCCCTGGCGTGACCAGTACAGCGGCTTGACCCCGAGCGGGTCGCGGGCCAGGTACACGCGGTCGGCCGCGGTATCCACCAGGGCGAACGCGAACTCTCCGCGCAGTCGGCTGACCGCACCCGCGCCCCATTCGAGGAAGGCCTCCAGCACCACCTCGGTGTCACTGTCGGTGCGCAGCTCGTGGCCCAGGCTGCTGAGCTCGGCCTGGAGTACCCGGTAGTTGAAGACCTCGCCGTTGTAGCAGAGCACCCACCGGCCATCAGCCGAGGTGAAGGGCTGGATCGCACGCTCGGCGTCCACGATGCGCAGCCGCTGGGTACCGGCCAGCAGCCGTTCGGCCAGGAGGGTCTCCTCCACCTCGCCGCGCGGCGCCAGCGAGCCGATCATCCGGCGGAATGCCTCGCGGTCCGGGTGCGGGCCGAGGATGAGCGCGATGCCGCACACGGCGTCAGTTCCTCATGCCTGGTGCGCTGGATCCCACCAGGGCCGGGCTCAGGCACAGATGCCAGGTCTGGCCTTCATCGATCGCGTTGACTTCGCCCGCCTGCTGGCGCTCCAGCAGCAGTCCCTCCAGTACGCCGGCCGCACCGAACCGGCGGAACCAGGACATCTCGACGTCCATGGCGTATCCGACGCAGTGCGCGCTAGGCAGCGTGGCCGTGTACCCGAGCGCGCGCAGCCGCCGCTGCTGCTCGATGCTCCGGGCCAGGCTGGTGACCCATAGCGGGGGCGCTCCCGGTGCGGCCGCGGCGAAGTCGGCGGCCAGCTGGTTGAGCAGGGCCAGCGCATCCCGCCGGGCCCGGGCGAACCGCAGGCCCGCGGTGCGCGGGGTGTGGTCAGGGCGCAGACGGCGGTCGGCCGCGCGCACCGCGCGGGCCGGCAGCGTCCGCGCCTGGCGGCGGTAGCGGAAACGGAGTTCCCCGCTGCGGCGGAGCGAGTCGAGATCGACGAGCTCGGCCGAGTGGATCAGATCCGAATCCGTCACGAAAGCCCGGGTTGAGCCCCACCACATGACGTCGATCAGGGCGAAAAGGTGAATCCGGATATGGGCGACGAGATCGGCCGCGCAATTGCTGGCGTCGGGCTGATAATGGCGGACCTCGCGGAGCAGCCGGTTGACAGCGGCGGGGCGCCCTTCGGGGCTGGCCGCCAGCACCGCGGCGAACTCCGCGTCCGCCAGCCGCTCGGTGAGTACCTTTTCCGCTTTGACCAGATCCTCCGGGCCGGTATGGCCGGCGATCTCGATCAGCAGGTCGGCTACGGCGTCGCGATACCGGGACAGGTCCGGTCCGGTGTGCGACGCGGCTCCATTGGCGTGCATTGACGAAGAGTAACATGTCAATGACATTAAGTAACGAGAGGGCATCGGTGCGTTGCGCCCGGCTGGGATGGCAGGATCGAAGTACCGGGTGGTGCGGTTCACCCGGCACTGCGCGCAGGCTAGAGGAGGCCCAGTGGCAGAAGCCCAGGATTGGAACAGCAAGATCATCGCTGAGTTCCGGGCTAATGGGGGCAAGGTCGGCGGCCCGTTCGAGGGGGCGCCGCTCCTGCTGCTGCACACCGTCGGCGCGAAGACCGGCCAGTCGCGGGTGACCCCGATGATGTACCAGGACATCGGGGAGGGCGTCGCGGTGTTCGCGTCCAAGGCGGGCGCCCCGACCAACCCCGCCTGGTACCACAACCTGCTCGCCAACCCCCGGGTCAGCGCAGAGATCGGCACCGACACGGTCGAGGTCGTCGCGCGGGTGGCCGAGGGACGGGAGCGGGAGCGTATCTGGGAGGCGCAGAAGCGCGCCTACCCGGGCTTCGCGGACTACGAGACCAAGACGACCCGGCAGATCCCGGTGGTCATCCTGGAGCCCGCTCAGTAGGAGGCAGCGGGCCAGGAGTGATCACCACCACGGGGATCTTCCGGCTGGTCCTGGCCTGGTACTGGTCGTATCGGCCGTGGTTGGCCTCGTTGACCAGCCGCCACAGCCGCGGATAGCCGGGGTCGCCGGCGGGCACCACCCGGGCCGTGCCCAGCATCCGCAGCGGTCCGTCCTGGAGCTGCACCTCCGGGCTGGCCTCCGCGTTGAACAGCCAGCCCGGAGGCCGGTCCGAGCCGTTGTTGGACGCGACGAGCACGTAGTCGGCGCCGTCGCGGGTGTAGACGAGCGGCACGGTGCGGGCCCGGCCGGTCTTCCGCCCGGTCGTCTGGAGCAGGGCACACCGCACGCCGCCGGGCAGCCGGCGGCCGACGCGGCCCCCGGTCCTCTCGTACAGCCACCGGTGAACGGTCAGCGGGTTCATGGGGCCAGTCTGGCCGGCGGCGCGGCCCGGTCTGGGGTGATCCGCCGGCCTGACCTGGCTGAATCGCCCGGCACCGGTTTGAGCTGGCGAATCGCGGTGAGTTGATCGGCCTCAGCACGGAGTGAGGTCGATGACGATGACTCAGACCGAGACTAGCGGACGGAACGTACTCGCCGAACTGGACCGGCGGGTGCCGACGAGGTTCTACTGGCAGCTGACCTTGCTGGCCTGCCTGGGCGGCTTCCTGTTCGGGTACGACACCTCGAACATCGGAGCCGCCCTGAACTTTGTGCCCTACCATCTGAGCAGTTTCTGGACCGGCTACCTGGTGGCCGGCGCCTCGCTCGGCGCGGCGGCCGGCGCGATCTGCGCCGGGCCGATCGCCGACCGGTACGGCCGGAAGGCCCTGCTCATCACCGACGCGCTGATCTACGCGGTCGGCGCGATCCTGTCCGCGGTGACCCCGAACGCCGCGGTGCTGCTCTTCGCGCGGACCCTGATCGGGCTGGCCATCGGGGCCGACTCGGCCATCGCCACCGCCTACATCGCCGAGTATGCGCCGCGGGACCGGCGCGGCGCGCTCAGCATGCTGCAGCAGTGGATGATCACCGTGGGCATCCTGGTCTCCTACGTCGTCGCGCTCATCATCCTCAAGGCCGCGCCGGGCAGCGCGGGCACCATGGACTGGCGGCTCATCCTCGGCATCGGGGCGGTCCCGGCGCTGATCGGGCTGGCTCTGCGGACCAAGATGCCGGAGTCGCCGCGGTGGCTGATGCGGCACGGCAAGTACGAGGGCGTACAGGCCGCGCTGGGCAGCTTGGGCACCGAGGTCTCGCTGCAGGATGTGGAGTTCACCGCCCGGCAGCGGAGGAAGACGACCGGCGCGCGCGGCGGCGCACCAAGTGGACCGCGGGGGTACGCCGCGCGCTGTTCGTGGTCTGCGTGTTCTTCATCTTCCAGCAGATCACCGGCATCAACGTCCCGCTCTATTACGGCCCGCACCTGCTCGGCCCGCTGTTCCAGGGCAGCGACTCGATGGTGGACAAGACCATCTCTGGCGTCGAGGTCACGCTCATGCTCACCGCGGTCAACGTGGCCGCCACCTATTTCGCGTTCCGCTGGATCGACCGGAAGGGCCGCCGCAAGCTGGTCATCGGCGGCTACATCGGGATGGCGCTGTTCGCCCTGCTGGCCGCGGCCGGCCTGACCTTCTTCACCGGGACCTCGCGGATCGTGGTCGTGATGATCGGCCTGGCCGCGTTCATCGCCTCGTTCGCGATCGGCGTGGGCGGCACTGGCTGGCTGCTCCAGGGCGAGGTCTTCCCCACCGAGGTGCGCGGCCGGGCCGCGTCCACCGGCGCCACCGTGGACTGGCTGGCCAACTTCGCGCTCGTCGAGGTGTTCCCGATATGGCAGACGGGCATCGGCCTCGGCTGGGTGCTGGTCTGCTTCGCCGCGCTGTGCGTGATAGCCATCGGCTTCGTGTACCGGTTCGTGCCGGAGACCAAGGGCCGCTCGGTCGAGGAAATCACCCAGATCTTCGAGCAGGAGGCGGAGAAGGGCGTCACGGCCAGCGCCGCGGCCGACGCCGCGTAGCGGGTGCGCCGGGCTGCCTGAGACCGGGTTGCCTGGCGTGCGCGCCCCGATTGCCTAGGATGCGAGGTGATGAGCGGGCGCTGGGACTTCTGGATCGACCGGGGCGGCACCTTCACCGACGTTGTCGCGCGGTGCCCCGACGGCAGCCTGGCCGTCCGCAAACTGCTCTCGCAGGACCCGGGCCGGTACGAGGATCCGGTGCTGGCCGGTATCCGCGGCCTGCTCGCGGTGCCGGAGGGGCAGCCCATCCCGGCGGCCCGGATCGGCTCGGTCCGGCTCGGCACCACGGTGGCCACCAACGCGCTGCTCGAGCGCCGGGGCGAGCCCACCGTCCTGGTCATCACCCGGGGGTTCCGCGACGCGCTGCGGATCGGCTACCAGAACCGGCCGCGCATCTTCGCCCGCGAGATCGTCCTCCCGGAACTGCTGTACAGCCGGGTGATCGAGGTGGCCGAGCGGGTCGGGGCACACGGCGAGGTGATCGTGCCCCTCGATGAGGAGGCGGCTGCCCGGGACCTGCGGGCCGCCTACGCAGACGGGCTGCGGGCCGCGGCTGTGGTCTGCATGCACGGCTACCGCTACCCCGCGCATGAGGCCCGCATCGGGCAGATTGCCCGGGACATCGGGTTCGCGCAGGTCTCGGAGTCGCATGCGACCAGCCCGCTGATGAAGCTGGTGTCCCGCGGCGACACCACGGTGGTGGACGCCTACCTGTCCCCGATCCTGGCCCGCTACGTCGACCACGTAGCTGGTGAGCTGGGCGGGGCCCGGGTGCTGTTCATGCAGTCCAGCGGCGGGCTCGCCGACGCGCACCGCTTCCGCGGCAAGGACTCGATCTTGTCCGGCCCGGCCGGCGGCATCGTCGGCATGGCCCGTACCGCCGCCGCGGCCGGCTTCGGCCGGGTCATCGGCTTCGACATGGGCGGAACCTCGACCGACGTGTCGCACTACGCCGGCGAGTTCGAGCGGCAGTACGAGACCGAGGTGGCCGGGGTCCGGATGCGCGCGCCGATGCTGAGCATCCACACGGTCGCGGCCGGCGGCGGTTCGGTCCTGCACTTCGACGGCAGCCGGTACCGGGTCGGCCCCGACTCGGCGGGAGCGGACCCGGGACCGGCGTGCTACCGCGGCGGCGGCCCGCTCACCGTGACCGATGCCAACGTCATGCTGGGCCGGGTCCAGCCCGGCTACTTTCCCCGGGTGTTCGGGCCCGGCGGGGACGAGCCGCTGGACGCCGGGCTGGTGGCGGGCCGGTTTGCCGCCCTGGCCCGGCGGATCGCGGAGGCGACCGGGGACCAGCGCAGCGGCGCGGAGGTGGCAGCCGGGTTCCTCGGCATCGCCGTGGCGAACATGGCGAACGCGATCAAGAAGATCTCGGTCCAGCGCGGCTACGACATCACCCGGTACGTGCTCGCCACGTTCGGCGGCGCGGGCGGGCAGCACGCCTGCGCGGTTGCCGACGCGCTCGGCATGACCTCCGTGCTGATCCACCCGCTGGCCGGGGTGCTCTCCGCGTACGGCATGGGCCTGGCCGACGTGACCGTGATGCGCGAGGCCGCCGTGGAGGAGGAACTGTCCGGGGGCCTGCTCGGCCGGCTGGACCAGGTGGCCGGGGACCTGGAAGCCGAGGGCCGCGCCGACCTGGCCGCCGAGGGCGTCCCGGGGGGCCACATCGAGTGCGCCCGGCGGGCCCAGCTGCGCTACGAGGGCACCGACAGCACGATAACGGTTCCGATCGGTGCGGTGGAGTCCATGATGGACGCCTTCGAGGCGGCCTACCGGCAGCGCTTCTCGTTCTTGATGCAGGACAAGCCGGTGATCGTGGAGGCGGTGCTGGTCGAGCTGACCCAGAGCAGCGGCGATGCTCCCGAAGCCCCGGAGACCCTGGACACCGCGGAGACGCCGGGGCAGCCGCCCGCGGCCCGGGTCCGGATGTTCGCCGGCGGCGCCTGGGCCGAGGTCAACCTGCTGCCGCGCAGCGCGCTGCGGCCCGGCCGCGTGGTCCCCGGCCCCGCCCTCATCACCGAGGACTTCGCCACCACCGTGGTGGAGCCGGGCTGGCAGGCCGCGGTGACCGGCCGGGGTGACCTGCTGCTGACCCGGCCGGGCGGCCGCCCGGCCCTGGCCGGCCCGGGCACCGGCGCCGATCCGGTGATGCTGGAGATCTTCAACAACCTGTTCATGTCCGTGGCCGAGCAGATGGGGGTCCGGCTGCAGAGCACCGCACACTCGGTCAACATCAAGGAGCGCCTCGACTTCTCCTGCGCGATCTTCGACGCGGCGGGCCATCTGATCGCCAACGCGCCGCACATGCCGGTGCACCTGGGCTCGATGGGCGAGAGCATCAAGATGATCATCAGCCGCAACGCGGGGGCCATGAAGCCCGGCGACGTCTTCATGCTCAACGACCCCTACCACGGCGGCACGCACCTGCCCGACATCACGGTGGTCACCCCGGTCTTCGCCGACGACGGCCGGGACATCCTGTTCTTCGTGGCGTCCCGCGGGCATCACGCCGAGATCGGCGGCATCACGCCGGGCTCCATGCCTGCCTTCAGCACCCGGGTCGATGAGGAAGGCGTGCTCATCGACAACTGGCGGCTGGCCGGGGGCGGCGAGATGCGCGAGGCCGCCACCACGGAGCTGCTCACCTCGGCGGAGTTCCCGTCCCGGAACCCCGGCGCCAACCTCGCCGACCTGCGGGCCCAGATCGCCGCGAACGAGAAGGGCGCCGCCGAGCTCCGCCAGCTGGTCAGCCAGTTCGGCCTGGACGTGGTGACCGCGTACATGGGCCACGTCCAGGACAACGCGGAAGAGGCGGTGCGCCGCGTCCTCGCCCGTCTGCGTGGCGGTGAGTGCGCCTACGAGCTGGACAACGGCGCGGTGATCAAGGTGACGGTGCGCGTGGACCAGCGGGCCCGGACCGCGGAGATCGACTTCACCGGCACCTCCCCCCAGCTGCCGGGTAATTTCAACGCTCCCTCGTCGGTCGCCATGGCCGCGGTCCTGTACGTGCTGCGCACGCTGGTGGACGACGAGATCCCGCTGAACGCCGGCTGCCTCAAGCCGGTCCGGGTCATCATCCCGCCCGGCTGCCTGCTCGCCCCGGCGTACCCGGCGGCGGTGGCGGCAGGCAATGTGGAGACCTCGCAGGCCGTCACCGGGGCGCTGTACGCCGCGCTGGGTGTCATGGCCGAGGGGTCCGGAACCATGAACAACGTCACGTTCGGCAGCGAGGAGTACCAGTACTACGAGACCGTGGCGAGCGGCTCCGGCGCCGGGAACGGCTTCAGCGGCACCTCGGTGGTCCAGACGCACATGACCAATTCCCGGCTGACCGACCCGGAGGTGCTGGAGTGGCGTTTCCCGGTCCGCGTGGAATCGTTCGAGATCCGCCGGGGCAGCGGCGGCGCGGGGCGGTGGCGGGGTGGTGACGGCGGCCGCCGGCGGCTCCGGTTCCTCACCCCCATGACGGTGAGCCTGCTGAGCAGCCACCGGCGGGTCCCGCCGTACGGCATGGCGGGCGGGGCCCCGGGCCAGCTCGGGCACCAGTGGGTGGAGCGGGCCGACGGCCGGGTGACCGAGCTGACCGGATGCGACGGCGCGCAGCTCGGCCCGGGGGACGTGTTCGTGCTGGAGACCCCGGGCGGCGGCGGGTACGGGCCGGCTTAGCGCACGGGGCTTAGCGCACGGGGCCTGGCGCACGGGGCCTGGCGCACCGGCCCAGGGGCACGGGGCTCAGCGGACCGGCTCGGCCTGCGGGTCGAGGTCTTCGGTCTCGGGCTCGGCCGGTTCCGGCGCCTCCGGCTCCCGCAGTGGCCGCAGCGCTGCTTCCACCCGGGCCAGCTCGTCCAGCATCGCGGTCGCGGCCTCGGTCATGACCTCGTTGGGCTGGAGCTTCTGGTCCGCGTCCAGGAACTGCTGCACGAACGGGATGTTCACCGCCTCGAAGAGCGGTGTCATCTTCAGCGTGGTCAGTACCTGCTTGAGCATCTGCACCGCCCGGGTGCCGGCCGCCACGCCCCCGTAGCTGGCGAACCCGGCGGGCTTGTAGTGCCACTCGTGGTTGAGGTAATCGATCGCGTTCTTGGTGGCCGCGTTGAACCCGTAGTTGTACTCCGGGATCACGAAGATGAACGCGTCAGCCCGGCTGATCGTGGCGCTCCAGTCCTTGGTGTGCTGGTACTCGTACTGGCGCAGCCGGGGGTGCCGCGGCTCGTTGAACATCGGCAGGCCGACCTCGGCCAGGTCCACCACCTCGACGGCGAAGTGGCCGTGCGCGGTCGCGCGCGCGGTTATCCAGTCGGCCACCGACGGGCCGACCCGGCCCGGGCGGGTACTGCCGATGATGATCTGCAGCAACGGCTGGCGCATGGTGATGACTCCAGGATGGGGGGCGGAAGGTGGCACGCTGCCCTTTGAGCGCCAGCCCCGGGCCCCGTTATTCCAGTGCGTGATAATCACCTCATGGACGAGAGGAGCGCATGACCGGGCAGCTCACCGCGGGGGCGGCGCAGTGGCGCCAGATCAGGCGGCTGCTCAACGAGCGCCGGCCGGAACTCGCGGCGATGGCCGCCCGGCTCTACCCGGACCTGCCCCGGGTGGCCGGGACCGATCTGCTGTGCTGGCCCGGGTGGTTGCCGCCTGCCCCGCTGGACCTTGATGACCTGCCGCTCGGCTGGGCTGGCGCGCCGCCGCCGCCCTCCGTGGACGGGACCGGCGCGGCCGCCGCTCACGTCCTGCCCCGCTCCGCGGCCGGGCAGGCATACCCCACGTACTCGGCGGCGATCGGGGGGCTGGACCGGCCGGCCCTGTTCGAGAACCGCGTCAGCTACCGGCTGCTGGGCGCGGAACTCGCTGGCGAGCCGGGGCTGCTCTTCGGCCCGGCCCGGTACTTCGACGCGGTGAACGTCGGCCATGCCGTGGCGCATGAGCTGACCGCGGCCTGGGCCGCCCCGGGGACTATGCCGGACCAGGCTGCCCCGGACTGGGCCGCCCTGCCATTGCGCGCGTCGGTGGGCGACCCCTGCGCGTTGCCGCGCCGCTGTGCCCTCACCGCCGTCACCACCCTGACCCTGCGCCGCGACCCCGGCGGCGCGGCCTCGTTCCTGCTGCACTGGCGGGACCCGGCCCGGGTCAACCACGCGGGCGGCGTCTACCAGGTGATGCCCGCCGGCATCTTCCAGCCGGTCTCCGCGGCACCAGCCGCGCAGCGGCACGACCTCAGCCTGTGGCGGTGCATGACGCGCGAGTTCAGCGAGGAGCTGCTGGGCGGGTCTGAGGAGTACCCCACCCGCGGCGGGCGGCTCGACTACGGGCAGTGGCCGTTCCACCGCGAGCTGGCCGCCGCGCGGGAGGCGGGCACCCTGCGGGTCAGCTGCCTCGGTCTGGGGGTGGACCCCCTGACGCTGGCCACCGACATCCTGACCGTGGCCGTTTTCGACGCCGCCGTGTTCGACCGGATGTTCCGCGGCCTGGTTACCGAGAACGCGGAAGGCCGGGTGGTCACCGAGGATGGCTCGGCCTCGATCCCGTTCACCCGGGCCAGCGTGGGCCGCCTGACCGGCGGGGGTGCCCCGCTGCAGACCGCCGGGGCGGCCCTGCTCCGGCTCGCCTGGCAGCACCGGGAGATCCTGGGCCTCCGGTAACGCCCGCAAAGGGCCAACGTCCTCCGCCCCCGGGCCCTGCGGCTCAGGCCACCCCGGGCCGGGCGACGGCACCCTGAGGCTACGACGAGGAGGGCTGGCGCAGATCCTGTCCCGCGAGTACCCCGGGCACGTGGGCGTGCCGGCCCTCCGCCGCGTCGAGCGCGGCAACCCGGCCAGGGTCCTGGTGGGCCTGGCCCAGGGGCCGCAGCTGCTCGTTCTCGGGGCCCGCGCCCGCTCAGAGGCCGGCAATCCGCTCGGCGGCGACGTGGTGCCGGTCTGCCTGAACTGTGGCCCCGTGCCCGATCGCGATCTGTGCGGACCAGGGCCAGCGCATCGGCGTGTGACGTTCCTGCCAGAGGCTGGCCCTAGCGGGGGCCGTCCTTGGCGGGAGGCTGTCCTGGCCAGGGGCCGTGGCCCTGGTTGGCGGCGCGCAGCGTGCTCACGTACGCGGCCCGCTGGTACGCGGAGCCCTCGATATCGGCCGGGGCAGCCAGTTTCCCGCGCACGCTGGCCACGCTGGCGAACCCGTGGCGCTCCATCCAGCCCTGCAAGCCATCGAGCAGGGTCGTGGCGTACGCCGGGCCGTGCTGCAGCAGCGCGGAGGTGGTCATCACCACGTCCGCGCCCGCCAGCAGGTAGGCCGCCAGGTCGGCCGGGTCATGGACCCCGGTACTGGCGGCCAGCGAGGCCCGGAGCCGGCCAGCCAGCCGGGCGATCCAGGCCCGGGGCAGCCGTCCCTCGGCCGGGCTGGAGAGCCCGAAGCCCACCGTGATCGTGAGCGTCTCGGGGTCGATGTCCGGCTGGATGAACCGGTTAAACAGCACCAGGCCGTCCACTCCGACCCGGTCCAGGCGCAGCGCCATCTCCCCAGCCGAGCTGAAGTACGGGCTGAGCTTCACCGCGACCGGCACGCTCACCACTGCCTTGACCGTGGTCACGATCTCCACGTGCCGTTGCTCCACGTCACGGCCGGTAACCATCGGGTCGCCAGGCAGGTGGTAGATGTTCAGCTCGATGGCGGCCGCGCCCGCATCCTGCAGGGCGGCCGCGTAGTCCGTCCACCCTCCGGTCGTGACCCCGTTCAGGCTGGCGATGACCGGCACGTTGACGGCCGCTGCGGCCCGCTCCACCAGGTTCAGGTAGCGCCGGGGGGTCACCTCAGCGCCGGCCGCGGCCGGAAAGTACGACAGCGATTCCGCGAAGCTCTCGGTCCCCGCGTCGGCCAGGGCGGCGTTCTGCCCCATCTCTCGCTCAAGTTCCTCCTCGAACAGGGACGGGAGCACCACGGCGGCCACCCCGGCGCCCGCCAGCGCACGCACCCCATCGACGGTGCCCGCCAGCGGCGAAGCGGAGGCGACCAGCGGATTACGCAGGTCCAGGCCCATGTAGCGGCTGGTCAGATCCATTAATCCCCCTGCGGTGCGACGGCCAGGGGAACGGCTTCCGCTGCGTCCTCCCGGGCCGGGGCAGCCTGCGCGGCCGGCTGCGGCACGATCAGGACCGGCCGGTGCGCCGCGTGCAGCAGCCGGTGCGAGACGCTCCCCAGCGGCATGTGCGGCAGGTCATGGCGCCCGCGTGCGCCGAGCACGATGATCCGGGCGTCGTACTCCTCGGCGATCTCCAGGATCCTCCGGGAGATATGGCCGAAGTCGGCTTCGCGGATGTCCTCCTCGGCGGTGATCCCGGCGGCCCGCAGGTTGTTCACCAGGGCGGCCACGAGCTGCTCGCCCTCGCCGTCGGCGCAATCAACCTGGATCCGGCCGAACCGCCCTATGGCGAACTCGTGCACATGCAGGACCACGACTTTGTCGCCACTGTCCCGGCTGAGTTCGCGGGTCATGTCCGCGGCCGCCTGGACGTGCCTGGCCGCGTCCACGGCCAGCAGGATCGTCTTGTTCATGATCACTCCTCGGGGGCTGGCCCTAGACCACAGCACTAACCTGAGCAGGCGCTGCTCCCGGCAGGCACCAGCGTCAGCAGGCACCGGCCTCAGCAGGCACTGCTCAGGAAAGTCGGCGGCACCCGCCGCACCACGGGCCAGTGTGGCGCCGGGAGAATCTCCGTCCTGGCGACGGTGGGTCTTGCGGTCCCACGAGACCGCCGAATCCCTTCAGCTCCCGGCAGGCCTGCCACCCCCTTGGCCCAGCGCGGCGGGTGTCACATCACTAGGGTGCTACCTCCGGGTAACCGCCAGAAGGGTCCTAGGGCCCGGGATCGCGGGACCCTGGTCCCGCCCGCGCAGCGTCCCGCCCGGGCAGGCTGAGGCCGGATGACATTGCCTTCCTGCCGCCGTCGCGGCCAGGCTGGGTAAAGAGCAGAGCAGGGACGGCCGCTGGGAGGGCAGCCATGGCGACGAAGCCGATTATCGCGGGCACTGATGGTTCGCAGGAGTCGCTGCGGGCGGTGGAATGGGCGGCCCGTGAGGCGGTGCTCCGCGGAACGTCGCTGCGGATCGTGGCCATCCCGGTCCTGCCCCCGCGGATGATCCCCAACCCGGCGACCCGCGACACGGTGGCCGGCATGATCGAGCACTCCATGACCCGGGCCCTGGCCGCAGCGGCGCAGCAGGCCGCGGCACTGGGGCCGGACCTGGCGGTCGAGACGCAACTGCTGGCCGGGGCGCCGGCTGATGTCCTGACCGCGGCCGGAGGGGACGCCTCGATGCTGGTGCTGGGCTCCCGCGGCGCCGGGGGATTCAGCGCGATGATCCTCGGCTCGGTGAGCAGGTACGTCGCCACGCACGCGGCGGTCCCGGTCGTGGTGGCGCGGGAGGAGACGACGGCCGCGCATCGCGAGATCGTGGTGGGCATCCGTGACGCGGCCGCGTCTCAGGCGGTCCTGGGATTCGCCTTCGAGGAGGCGGCACTGCGCAAGGCGCGGGTGCTCGCCGTGCACGCCTGGTCCTGGTCTGTACCTGGGCACACCGAGGCACCCGCGGAAGAGAACAGCCGCCTGGAGAGCGCGGTCACCACCTGGCAGGAGAAGTTCCCTGAGGTTGAGGCGCGCTGGGAAGTGGTGCACGCGCACCCGGGCCGGGTCCTCTCCGGATCGTCCGCCCGTGCCGACCTGGTGGTGCTCGGACGGCATGCGCCGGGTGAACCGCACGCTCCGGGGGTCGGCTCGGTCACCCACGCTGTGCTGAGCCACGCCCACGGTCCCGTGGTGTCCGTCCCGGGTGACTAGTCAGGCGTCCGCTCCCGGCCGGAGGTCTCCCCCGGGAAGTCCTGGCCGGGAAGTCCTAGCCGTAGAGTGCCGCGGTGGTCAGCCAGTCGCCGGCGTCGTGGCCGAGCGTCTGCACGGCCGCCCCGGCCTGGGCCAGGGCCGCGCGCGAGACGCGGTAGTGGTGCCCGCAGAGCCACAGATCCACCGGGTTGCGGCCGTGCCGCACTGGCCGGGATGGTGACCTTGACCTGGGGTCTTGCCGGGCAGCAGCACGACCGCGCCGCGACGGCGGGCGCCGGCTTCGGGGCTCTCAGGGCGCTGCCGGCGGGATGCCCGGCGGCAGCGGCTCGCTGGGCGGCTTCTGGCGCACCTGGCTGCATGTTCTCTCCGGAACATGACACCACCGTCGCAGGCCGGCCACCCGCCTGGGCAGGGACATTGCTCCCGGGCGCACAGGGCGAAAGGCCCGGGACGGCTTCCTCAGGGCCCAACCCCCGGCACGGGACGGCCGTTCTCCAGGTAGCAGGGGCCGTCGGCCCGGAGGGCGGCCCTGACCCGCCGCCGGATGGGCTTGCGCAGCAGATCCAGGGCGGCCAGCGGCGGCTCGATCCGGTACTCCGAGATCTCCTCCGGCTGCAGCACGATCGCCGCGAGGTCGTCCTCTGGCAGCGTGCCGCAGTCGAACAGGAACCGCAGCCCGCCCGGTTTGCCGGGGCGGGGCGGCCGGAAATCCACGCACGCGAGGCAGCCGCGGTGCACGGTCAGGCCGCATTCCTCGCGCACCTCACGCTGGCAGGCCGCCCAGGGGGTCTCGCCGTCGGCTTCCATGACGCCGCCAGGGATGGTCCACCCGGACTTGTAGACCGGGTTGAGGATGAGCAGCCGCCCCGCCCGGTCGAAGATCAGGGCCCCGGCGGAGGCCGGGATGGCCGGGAGTGGCTGATCGTCCAGGGGCGCGGTCACGGGACAACGCTACGGCCCCCGCGGCGGCTGCCCGTGCATCAGGTCACCTGGATCTGGTCGCGTGCCTCAGGTCGCCAGGGTGGCCGCGATGCGCAGGACCTGGTTGACCGGGCGCCGCGGGGTGGCCGGGCCGGGCGGCCCGGAGCCCAGTGCGAGGGCGAGCTGCGGATGCTGGCCTCCGAACCTGGGCCCCGGTCCGTGCCCGTGGGCGCGGACGTCCAGCAGTTCATGCAGCGGGCCGGCGACGAGGCCGTGCTGGGTGGCCAGCAACAGGACCCGTTCCAGTGCCTGGCCAGCCCGCAGCCAGTCCGCCGGGCCGTCGGTGGCCGTGGCGAGCACGATCTCCTCGCCGCGCAGGAACAGCGTCGCCCCCTCCAGCGCGGCCGCCTCGGACAGGGCGGCCAGGAGGGGCGTACTCAGCGGCGCCCCGGTACCGGGCACGGGGCCGGCGTGCCTGCGCCGCAACGCCGAGTAGAGATCAAGTTCCCGGGCCCGCGGGCGGTGCGGGCCAGCCAGCCGTACCGTGGCCAGCAGCCTCGGTTGGGCCGGATCAGGAAGCAGCCGGGTGACGGGCTCCGCTGCCGCACAGGTGACAGCCAGGCGCAGGTTGAAGAGCGCGGCGCCACAGGAGATGTGGGCCGCGCGGCCCTCGGGGTCGGTCCCGGGCGGCACCTGGGAGGGGTCTGCATGCAGTTCAATGACCGCGTCATCCAGGCGCACCATGAACCGCCACGGCTGGGTGTTACGAAACGACGGTGCGGCGGTCGCGGCCCCGACGAGCAGCCTGGCCAGCCACGATGTCAAATGCGGGTCACCCACGGCGTCCTCCTCCTGGTTCTTGCTGACCGACGGGTGCACGCTCACGCTGGGTCCAGCATCCCTGCGCGCGCCGCCGCGACGGCAGGGCCATTGGTCCCCGGGGGCGTCAGAGGCTGGCCCACGGCCGGCGCCGGAGGAGCCGGATAGGCTGGCCCACGGTCCGGCCGGCATAGGGTGGCAGCGTGCTCGGTATCCCTGACCGCAGCCGTGGCTGCCTGTTCGACCTGGACGGTGTGCTCACCCAGACGGCCCGGGTTCACGCGGCCGCCTGGCAGGAGATGTTCGATGATTTCCTCCGCCAGCGGGCGCAGCGCACCGGCGCGCCGTTCGTCCCGTTCGATCCCGCGGCTGACTACGACAAGTACGTGGACGGCAAGACCCGGGCCGACGGGACCCGCTCGTTCCTGCAGGCACGGGGGATAGAGCTGCCGGAAGGCAGCGACAGCGACCCGCTGGGGGGACCCACCATCGCCGGCCTGAGCAACCTGAAGAACCAGATCGTCCTGCGCAAGATCGCCGACGGCGGGGTGCAGGTCTATCCGGGCTCGATCCGGTATCTGCAGGCGGTGGGCCATGCCGGGCTGAGCCGCGCCGTGGTGACCTCCAGCGCCAACGCCGCCAGCGTGCTCGCCGCGGCCGGGATCAGCGACCAGTTCGACGTGGTGGTGGACGGGGTGGTGGCGAAGCGGGAGGGGCTGGCCGGGAAACCCGCGCCGGACTCGTATCTGTACGCGGCCAAGACCCTGGGGCTCGCGCCCGCCGACGCGGTGGTCTACGAGGACGCGCTGGCCGGGGTGGCGGCCGGCCGGGCCGGCCACTTCGGCTTCGTGGTCGGCGTGGACCGGGTCGGGCAGGCCGACGCGCTGCACGAAGACGGGGCGGACATCGTGGTGCGGGACCTGGCCGAGCTGCTGGACGAGCGGTGATCCAGCACCCCGCGTTCCCCGTCGAGCCCTGGTGCCTGCGGGAAAGCACGCTGCACGACGACATGCTGCCCCAGACCGAGTCCGTGTTCGCGCTGGCCAACGGGCACATCGGCTGGCGGGCAAACCTGGACGAAGGGGAGCCCCACGGTCTCCCGGGCTCCTACCTGAACGGCGTGTACGAACGCCGCCCGCTGCCCTACGCCGAAGCCGGCTTCGGCTTCCCGGAGTCCGGCGAGACGCTGATCAATGTCACCAACGGGAAGCTGATCCGGCTGCTGGTTGACGACGAGCCGTTCGACATCCGCTACGGCGAGCTGCTGGGGCACGAGCGGGTGCTGGACTTCCGGGCGGGCACGCTGACCCGGCGGGCCGACTGGGTGTCGCCGGCCGGGCGCCGGGTGCGGGTCAGCTCGGTACGGATGGTGTCGCTGACCCAGCGCTCGATCTGCGCCATCAGTTACCAGGTCGAATCGCTGGACGGCCCGCTCCGCGTCGTGGTGCAGTCCGAGCTGGTCACCAACGAAGAGCTGCCACCCCGCGGCGGCGACCCCCGGGTCGCCGCGGTGCTCGAGGCGCCGCTGGAGTCGGTGGAATACGGCGCCATGGACGGCCGGGCCGGGCTGATGCACCGGACCAGGCACAGCGACCTGACGGTGTCGGCCGCCATGGAGCACGCGGTGGCCTGCGATACGGACACCCACACCTGGATCGAGGCCCGGCCCGACCTGGCCCGGCTCACCGTGGGCACCCGGCTCGATCAGGGGCAGCCGCTCCGGCTGGTGAAGTTCGTGGCCTACGGCTGGTCGGGCACGCGCTCCCGGCCTGCCCTGCAGGACCAGGTGGAGGGCGCGCTCACGGTGGCCGTGCAGACCGGCTGGGAGGGCCTGGCCGAGGAGCAGCGGGCCTACCTGGACGATTTCTGGGCCCGGGCCGACGTGGAACTGGAGGGCGACGAGGAGATCCAGCAGGCGACCCGCTTCGGCATGTTCCACGTGCTGCAGTCTGGCGCCCGCGCGGAGGGCCTGCCCATCCCGGCGAAGGGCCTGTCCGGGAACGGCTACGATGGCCACTCGTTCTGGGACGCCGAGACGTTCGTGCTGCCGGTGCTCACCTACACCATCCCGGACGCCGCAGCCCATGAGCTGCGCTGGCGGCAGAGCACCCTGCCCGGGGCGCTCGACCGGGCCCGCCAGCTCGGACTGCGCGGCGCCGCCTTCCCGTGGCGCACGATCACCGGCGCCGAGTGCTCGGGCTACTGGCCCGCCGGGACCGCCGCGTTCCACGTCAACGCGGATATCGCTCACGCGGCGGCCCAGTACGCGCAGGCGACCGGCGACGAGCAGTTCGAGCGCACGACCGGTTGTGACCTGCTGGTGCACACGGCCCGGCTGTGGGCTTCGCTCGGTCACCACGACGGGGGCGGCACGTTCCGCATCGACGGGGTGACCGGGCCCGATGAGTACAGCGCCATCGCGGACAACAACATCTACACGAACCTGATGGCCGCGCGGAACCTGCGCGCGGCGGCTGCGGTCGCCCAGCGCTACCCGAAGCGGGCCCGGGAACTGCACGTCTCGACGGATGAGGTGGCCGCCTGGCTGGCCGCGGCGGACGGCATCGTGATGCCCTACGATTCCGGGCGCGGCGTGCACTGCCAGGCGGAGGGATTCACCGCGCATCAGGTCTGGGACTTCGCCAGTACCAGCCCGGACGAGTACCCGCTGCTGGCCCATTTCCCGTACTTCGACCTGTACCGCAAGCAGGTGGTCAAGCAGGCTGACCTGGTCCTGGCCATCCAGCTGTGCCCGGACGCGTTCACCGAGGAGGAGAAGGTCCGGGACTTCGAGTACTACGAGGCGCTCACCGTCCGGGATTCCTCGCTGTCCGCGTGCAGCCAGGCAGTCGTCGCCGCGGACACCGGTCACCTCGACCTGGCCTACGACTACCTGGCCGAGACGGCCCTGATGGACATGGCCGACCTGGAGCACAACACCCGGGACGGCCTGCACATCGCGGCGCTGGCCGGGGCGTGGATCGTGCTGGTGCAGGGCTTCGGCGGGATGCGGTACCGGCCCGGCCAGCAGCCCAGCTTCGCGCCACGGCTGCCCCCGGCGCTGACCCGGCTGACGTTCACCGTCATCCTGCGCGGGCGCCATCTGCGGGTCGAGGTGATGCCGGGGAGCGCCACCTACATCCTGGACGGTGAGGGGGCGCCGCTGGAGATCACCCATTACGGGAGGCCGGTCGCGGTGGTGCCCGGGCAGCCGGAGACCCGGGACATTCCCCCGCTGCCCGCCCGGCCCCGGCCGTCCCAGCCCCCGGGCCGGGAGCCGCTGCGCCGCGACCGTGCCGAGCCCGTGCGCCGCTAGCCGGGTCAGCCCAGCCCGCAAAGCCGGCCCGGCCAAACGCGCCGGGTCCCCCAGGCAGGCCGAACCGGCCCAGCCGGCGGGTGAGGCGGCACCGGCTGGGCCGTAACGGCCGTATCAGCTGCCGATCTGCCGGCCGCTGATCCGGTGGGGATGGATCTGGACGTACACGTCGCGGGCGCCGCCGGCCCAGGGCTGCAGGTGGGTGTGCGCTTCGATGCGGCGGACCTGCTCTTCCTTCTTGACCTGGGTGGCGTGGCCGACGAGTAGCACGCTCCAGCCCTGGCTCAGCGCCTCATCGAGCCGGTCCACCTCGAACGCGACCTGGCAGTCCAGCCGGGAGGCGAGCTCGGTGTCCGCTCCGGTGCGCAGCACGACGGTGTGCCCGGCCATGCCGAAGTTGACCGGCAGGACCACCGGGCCGTCGGCGGTGTCGTACACCACCCGCCCGATCCCCCCGGCGGTCAGGAGTTCATAGCACTCAGCCGGGTCAATCGCCCGCAGCCTGGGCCGCTCGGTCCCCGGGCTCGATCCGGGCGGCCTGCGGTAGCCGGCCCCGAGCAGGTCCTCGGGCGTTGTCTGCAGTGCGGCGGCCAGCTGACGCAGGGCCGCCCCCGTGGGAGTGGCCGGGTGATTCTCCAGATAGGCCAGGTACGGAACGCTCATCCCAGCTCGCGCCGCAACTTCCTGCTGGGTGAGCTTGAGCTCCCTGCGTCGCTGGCACACCCGGGCGCTGAGATCGCCCGGGTCCTGAATCGCCGACCTGGCCCCGCCGCTGCCACTTCCGCTGCTTCCGGTGCCAGTTCCCCTGCTTCCGGTGTCGTGCTTGGCAGTCACGGTGTCTCTCCTTCCGGTCCGCGATTCGCGTCAATGCGTGCCACTGCTCTGATCCTGGCCCTACGGCGACACCCCAGGCAGCGGCCTGAGGTCCCCTGAAGCGGGGCCGTTGGCCCTTGGCGGAGCAGCCCCGGACCAGGCCACGCTGGCCAGGGAGGGATGCTGTGATGACAGGTGACGCCGGGGCGGCCGGGCCGCGGATCATGGTCGGGATCGATGGATCGGCGGCCGCGGCCGCCGCGCTGTGCTGGAGCTTCCGGGAAGCCGCGCTCCGGCGGGCCGTGCTGCACGTCGTGCACGCGTGGGAGCCCGCGGCGCGACGGCGTGCCCCCTATGCACCCGGGCCATGTGCGCCGGGCCCGGAGACCGACCGTCACGCGGCGGAGGCACTGCTGGCCGCGGCGGTCCGGCATGCGCACCACGCGGCGGGCCTGGCCGCCGGAGACCGGCCTGCCCTGCGGCTGGAGGCGGTCGAGGGATTGCCCGCCAAGGTGCTGCTGGACCGCGCGTACGGTGCGGAACTGCTGGTACTCGGAGGACTGACGACGGCGCCGGGCGCGGGCGGGCAGCAGCCCGGCCCCGTCAGCCCGGTGGCCCTGGCCTGCTTGCGGGCCGCACCCTGCCCGGTGGTGGTGGTGACCAGCCCGGCACCCCCGGGGAGTCAGCCGCCACGGGGCTCGCGCCGGGCGCTCGGCTCGCTGAACACATGCGCGGCGTAGGCGGCGGCTTGGGCGCGGCGTTGCATGCCGAGTTTGGCGAAGAGGGCGGAGACGTAGTTTTTGACGGTTTTCTCGGCGAGGAAGAGGCGGTCGCCGATCTGGCGGTTGGTGAGGCCTTCGCCGATGAGGGCGAGGATGCGGCGTTCCTGGTCGGTGAGGCCGGCGAGGGGGTCGGAGGCGGTGGCCTGGTCGCGCATGCGGCGCATGACGCGGCTGGCGGCTTCGGGGTCGAGGAGGGACTGGCCGGAGGCGATGGTGCGGACGGCGCCGACGAGGTCGGTGCCGCGGATTTGCTTGAGGACGTAGCCGGAGGCGCCGGCCATGATGGCGTCGAAGAGGGCTTCGTCGTCGCTGAAGCTGGTGAGCATGAGGCAGGCGAGCTGGGGCATTTTGGAGCGGATGTCGCGGCAGACGGAGACGCCGTCGCCGTCGGGGAGGCGGATGTCGAGGATGGCGACGTCGGGTTTGAGGGCGGGGATGCGGGCGAGGGCGGAGGCGGCGGTGCCGGCTTCGCCGATGACGGTGATGCCGGGTTCGGCTTCGAGGAGGTCGCGGACGCCCATCCGGACGATCTCATGATCATCCAGCAGGAACACCCGGATCGGATCCGGTGCGCCGGCTGACTCCCCAGCCGCCACCCGTTTTGTGTCTTGCTCGTCCATCGAACCCCCTCCGCGCACGCTTCCGGTGCCGATTACCCTAGCTGGGCCGGCCGCCGATCTCGCGGGACCATGGCCCTCCCTGACGTGCCCGAACGTCCCATACTGGCGGGCGCAGCGCCCCTTACCATGCGCCGGGCCGCCGTTCTATCGTCAAGGACGTAAGCACCGGGGAAGCCGGCCACCCGCCGGGACCTGGTGAGGCTCTGGCGTCAGGAGGAGCCATGCCTGGAATTGTCGTGGGAGTCGATGGCTCGGAGCACTCCCAGCGTTCACTCGAATGGGCGATGAAAGAGGCCGCGCTCCGGCACGCTTCCCTGACCGTCCTTGCCGTCCATCCCGTCGCCATTAGCACGTGGACCCAGAACCCGATCAGCTATCCGCAGGACGAGGCCGATGAGGAACGCGCCCGGGCCGCCGCCCAGGAGGGGGCCGACAAGGCCGCCGCCTCGCTGGCCGAACGGGCGCCCGCGGTCACGGTCCGGTCGGTCTGCGGCTCGCCCGCAGCCGAGCTGATCAAGGCCGGGGCCGACGCGGACCTGCTGGTCGTGGGGGCCCGGGGCAACGGGGGCTTCGCCCGCCTGCTGATGGGCTCGGTCAGCGCGCAGGTCACGCACCACGCTCCGTGCCCAGTGGTGGTTGTCCCTGCCGAAGCACACCTCTGACCCGGGCGTACTGCCCGCCCGGGCGCACTGCTGAGCCGGGCCTAGCCGCCCTGCCCACGTCCCGCCGCCCACCTCTGGCCGGCGGGACTTTCGCATGCGTGCGGGCTCACCGGGAACTCCGGGCTTGACTCCGGGGCGGTGACGCGGAAGACGCGCAGCTGGAGCGCCAGCGTCGCGTAGTAGCCGACCAGGGTGGTGAGCTCGAACACGCCGGCCTCGCCCAGCTGGGCCACGGCCCCGGCGTACTCCTCGTCGTCCAGGTCGCCCGCCCGGACCAGTGTCTGGGCCGCGCGGACCGCGGCCCGCTCGGCGGGGTCCGCCAGGCCGGGTTCCCCGCCAGCGCGGACCGCGGCGAGTTCCACCTCGGTCAGCCCGGCGGCGCGCCCGGCGGCCTCGTGGGCGTGCTGCTCGAACCCACTCGCCCAGTGCGCCGCGACGACCAGGATGGCCAGCTCCCGGGTGCGGCCGGGCAGGGTGCCCTGGAAGCGGATCGCGGTGCCCAGCGCCTGCAGCGCCCCGCCCAGCCCCGGCTGGAGGAGCATCGCGTTGAACGGCCCGGTGAGCGCGCCCACGTCGTCTACCAGCGCAAACGGCCCCTGACTGCCGCCCCGGGGTCCGGCCATGATGGCGGCGTAGAGCCGCTCCTGGTCTTCGTTGCGGAAAGGGGGGTGGAATCTGGCGAGTCGTTCCGCGGGCACCTGATCACCTCCCGGCCAGTCCAGCCTGACGAGTTTCATCATGCCGAGAACGGCTTTCTGCGGCGGCTGTTTCCGTGAGTGCCGCCCGCTTCGCCCCCGGGTGCCAACTGGTTCGGTGCACCCGGTAAACCAGTCTGGTGCCCAGTGATGTACACCGCGATGTGGTTGACGCGCACGTCCACCTCCTGCCGTCCCGGCTGCAGACCGCGATCCGCGGGTTCTTCGACGGCTACGGGATCGACAGCGGCCGCTTCGCCTACCCCGCGGACCACGGGGAGGTGTGCGACCGGCTCGCCGCCGAGGGGGTCAGCGAGGTGTGGTCGCTGCCCTACGCACGCCGCCCCGGCTCGGCCGAGGACCTGAACAAGTCCATGACCGGCCTGGTCGCCGCGCGGCGTGGCGGCCCCGTGCGGGTGATCGGCGGCTGCACGGTTCACCCCGGCGACGACCAGCCCCTCACGGTCGTGCGCAGCGCGGTCGAGGACATGGGCCTGCGGGTGCTGAAGCTGCACTGCTCGGTGGGTGACTTCACCCCCGACGACCCGCGGCTCGACCCGGTCTGGGGGTACGCGGCCGAGGTGGCCCTGCCGGTCGTGCTGCACGCCGGGCATGCGGCCGACGGGCACACGGACGACGCCGAGCTGGAGCCCGTGGCGGAGGTGGCCCGCCGCCACCCCGGGGCCCGGGTGATCATCGCGCACTGCGGGCACCCGGCGTCGCAGGCCGCGCTGCGGCTGGTGGCCGCGCACGAGCATGTGTACGCCGACCTCACCCCGGTGATCCACCATCCAGTCCGGCCGCCTGCGGCGCAGCTCACCGCGCTGGCGGGCAAGGTGCTGTTCGGGTCGGACGCGCCCAACACCGGGCTGACCGTGACGCAGCTGCTGGACGGCCTGGCCGGGCCGGACCTGCCGGAGGAGGCCTGGGCGGCACTGACCGCCGGGACCGCACGCGGGCTGATCGGCGACGTCCTGGCCTGAGGCCCGGAGCCTGGGTCCTGCGTACTACTCATCCTGGTGAAGTGCCGGGCCCACGGGCGCGCGAGGCTGGTCTTGGCGGTCGCGGCTGCGGGGGCGGTCGCGGAGCCAGGGTGCGGTCACAGCAGGTTCACGGGGGTGAGTGCACGAGATGGGCGCTCAGGCTGATGAGCCATGGGACTCGCCCGAGGAGGAACTCCGGATTCTGGACGAGGAGCTGACCCGGCTGCGGGAGACGCAGCGGACCTGCGGCGGAGCATCGGGGAGCGGTGGGATGACCCCATCGGCCCGGCGGAGCGCTCCAGTCTGATCGAGGCCGCGGAGGAGCAGGAGCGCTCTCATCGCAGAGCTGGAGTCCAGGCGGGCCGGGCTGCTGCGGCAGCCCGGCCCGGCCGTCATCGACGTTCTGGCCGTCATCCCTGATGACACCCAGCGGCAGCCCGGACGCGGTGGTCACCGGGATCATCGAGGTGGACGAGGAGTAGTGCCCGGGCGCGCTAGCTGCCCAGGATCTCGGCGATGATCCGCGGCCAGGCGGGCGGTGAGCCGCCCGTCCGGGTCGCGGTGCGGGTTCACCTCGGTGATGACCAGCCCGCCGAACGCCTCATGCCGGCAGAACACCCGCAGGCAGGCCAGCGCGTCCGTGTAACCCAGGCCCTGGTTGAAGTGCGGGAAGTCAGCCAGCGGGAACTCGGTCGAGTTGATCACGTCCACGTCGAAGTGGACCAGCACCGGCCGGGACCGGGCGGCCAGCGACGGACATGGCCTCGGCGGCGCGGGCAGGAGGGTCGTCCATGCCGGTGGCCGGGTACTGGGTGACCTTCTGCCCGGTCAGCCAGGCCCGGGCCGTCTCGGGCGCCTCGGCGAAGTCATAGCCGAACGCGACGATCCGCTCGCCCGGCATCAGCGGGTACCGCAGCCCGATCCGGGCCAGTTCCGGGGTGCCTGAGCCGAGCAGGTGGGCCAGGCCCATGGTGTCGAGGATCCCGGACGTCGTGGTCTGCGGGGTGGACACGTCGATGTCCCCGTCGAAGTACATCAGGCCGGCGTCGGGGTGATGTTCCAGGAAGCCGGCCAGCACGCCCAGGGTGATCGTGCAGTCCCCGCCCAGGATCAGCGGGACACCAGCCCCGTCGCCCTGGCCGCCAGCGCGGCCACCCGGCCGGCCACGTCCCGGGCGACCTCGGTGACCAGGCCCAGGTTCTGCTGGCGGGGGTGGTCCGGGTCGGGACGGAACGGGACGCGGGGCAGGTCGCCGTGGTCGCGCACGGCCACACCCCGGGCCGCGAGCCCGGTGAGCAGGCCCGCGTCCCGCAGCCAGGCGGGCGCGTCTTCCTGGCCGGGACCGTGGGTCCCGGCGGCCGAGGGAACCCCGATCAGCTCGATGCCGTGCATGGGCACCGAGCGTACCGGGCACGGGAAGCCGAGCGTAAGGACTACTCACCGGGCGCCACCCACCACCCGCTGCCGGTGTCAGTGGTGCCCGCCTCCGCCACCGCCGTGCCCGCCGTGGCCCCCGGCGTCGGAGGCCGCATGGTGCGCCGCATGGACCGCGGCCGACACGGCGGCGTGCGCGCCAGCCGGACCAGTTCCGAGCCCCGCAGCCCGTAGGGGATCCGCTGCCGGGCGGCGATCATCCCGCTGGCGGGCTGGATGGCCAGTAAGACCAGGTCCTCGCCGAGAGTGTCCACCGGCACACGGTAACCCGCCGGGGGCGCACGGGGAGCTACCTGGCCGCTGACCCGGACATCACGGAAACCGGCCGCCCCCGTGCCCGGGGGCGGCCGGCTTCAGGCATGGCGCTCAGGCCGCGGCGGCCGCCTGGTGGTGGGCCGGCGCGCTGCTTCCCGACTCGAGGGCCAGGTCGAGCACCTCGCGGACGTCGCTCACGGCGTGCACCGTGAGCTGCTCCCGGACGTTCTCCGGCACGTCCTCCAGGTCGGGCTCGTTGCGCTTCGGGATCAGCACCGTGGTGATGCCGGCCCGGTGCGCGGCGAGCAGCTTCTGCTTCACCCCGCCGATCGGCAGGACCCGCCCGGTCAGCGAGACCTCACCGGTCATCGCCACGTCGGAGCGGACCAGCCGCCCGGACAGCAGGGACGCCAGCGCGGTGGTCATGGTGACCCCGGCGCTGGGCCCGTCCTTGGGCACCGCGCCCGCCGGCACGTGCACGTGCACGCCCCGGTCCTTCAGGTCGCCGACCGGCAGTTCCAGTTCGGCGCCGTGCGAGCGCAGGTAGGACAGCGCGATCTGGGCCGACTCCTTCATCACGTCCCCGAGCTGCCCGGTGAGCGTGACGCCGGTGGTGCCGGTCTCCGGGTCGGCCAGCGACGCCTCGATGAACAGGACGTCGCCGCCGGTGCCGGTGACCGCCAGGCCAGTGGCCACGCCGGGCACCGCGGTCCGCTCCGCCGAGTCCGGCGTGTGACGCGGATGACCCAGGTAGCCGTGCAGGTCGGCCACGTCCACGGTGACGGGCAGCGTCGCCGTCCCGCTCGCCACCTGCGCGGCGATCTTCCGCAGCACCCGGGCGATGGTCCGCTCCAGCGACCGGACCCCCGCCTCGCGGGTGTACTCGCCCGCCAGCTTGTGCAGCGCGTCGTCGGTGAATGGTCACGTCGGACGCCTCCAGGCCGGCCCGCTCCAGCTGCCGCGGCAGCAGGTGGCCCTGGGCGATCGTGACCTTCTCGGCCTCGGTGTACCCGTCCAGCTGGATCAGCTCCATCCGGTCCAGCAGCGGGCCGGGGATCTGACTCCAGCACGTTGGCCGTCGCGATGAACAGCACGTCCGACAGGTCGAGCTCGACCTCCAGGTAGTGGTCGCGGAACGTGTGGTTCTGCGCCGGGTCCAGGACCTCCAGCAGGGCCGCGGTGGGGTCGCCGCGGTAGTCCGCGCCGAGCTTGTCCACCTCGTCCAGCAGGATGACCGGGTTCATCGAGCCCGACTCGCGGACGGCCCGGACGATCCGGCCGGGCAGCGCGCCCACGTAGGTGCGCCGGTGACCGCGGATCTCCGCCTCGTCCCGGACACCGCCGAGCGCCACCCGGGCGAACTTGCGGCCCATGGAGCGGGCCACCGACTCGCCGAGCGAGGTCTTGCCGACCCCGGGCGGGCCGGCCAGGGCCAGCACCGCGCCGCTGCGCCGCCCGCCGACCAGGGCCAGGCCCTTGTCGGACCGGCGCTTGCGCACGGCCAGGTACTCGATGATCCGGTCCTTGACGTCATCCAGGCCAGCGTGATCCGCGTCGAGGATCGCCCGCGCGCCGCCGATGTCGTAGGCGTCGTCGGTGCGGTCGTTCCACGGGATCTCCAGCACCGTGTCCAGCCAGGTCCGGATCCAGCTGCCCTCCGGCGACGCGTCCGAGGCGCGCTCCAGCTTGGCCGCTTCCTTCATCGCGGCCTCGTGCACCTTCTCGGGCAGCGCGGCGGCCTCGATGCGGGCCCGGTAGTCCTCTTCCTCGGTACCCGGCTCGCCGTCCAGCTCGGACAGTTCCTTGCGGATGGCGGCCAGCTGCTGGCGGAGCAGGAACTCGCGCTGCTGCTTCTCCATGCCCTCGCGGACGTCGTTCTGGATCGTCTCCGCGACGTCCAGCTCGGCCAGCTGGTCCCGGGCCCACCCGGTCAGCAGCTCGAGCCGCTGCTCGGGGTCGATGGTCTCCAGCAGCTGCTTGCGCTGCTCCATGAGACAGGTAGCCCGCGTACCCGGCGCTGTCGGCCAGGGCCGACGGGTCGGTGATCCGCTGCAGCACGTCCACGACCTGCCACGCGCCCCGCTTCTGCAGGATGGTGGCGGCCAGCCCGCGGTACTCACGGGCCAGTTCCTGGGCACGCGCGCTGGCGGGACGGCTCGTCCACGACGGTGCCCTCGACCCACAGGGCCGCGCCGGGTCCGGTCGTGCCGACCCCGATCCGCACCCGGGACAGGCCACGGATCACCGCGGCGGGCTCACCACTGGGCAGCCGCCCGGTCTGCTCGACCGCGCCGAGCGTGCCCAGCGCGGAGTACTTGCCATCGAGCCGGGGGACGAGCAGGACGTGCGGGGTGGCGTCAGCTGCGCCCGGCACCGCGGCGGACATCTGCGCGGCGCTGATCGCGGCGCGCGCTTCCGCGGCGGAGGTGTCAAGCGGCACCACCATGGTCGGCAGCACCACTGTGTCGTCCAGCGGCAGCACCGGCAGGGCGAGTGTTTCGCTCATTGCTCACTTCCTGAGAATTCAGCTTGTGGTTTACGCTTCAACGCAGGGCGGCCAGGTTTGTTTCCGGGAACCGTTTCGCCGTCAGCGGACTTATCTTTCGCTGTCGGCGGACATATCCGTGGCCGGGCAACGCGGCCAGCCGATTGGCGGAAAACGCTGCGCATGCGCGCGGCCGCCATTTATCAGAGCGGCCCGTATCAGCTGCCAGGCCCGCCTTGCCCCGCAGCGCAACCAGGGTCAACCGGGAAGCCCCCCGGGGTATTCCCCGTTACGCGGCGGCGGGGGTGTTGCGGGTGCCCGGGCTGGCCGCGCCCGGCTGGGCCGTCAGCAGCTTGCGGAGGTAGTGGCCGGTGTGGCTGGTGTCGATGGTGGCGATGTGCTCGGGGGTGCCGGTGGCGATGATGTGGCCGCCGCGGGAGCCGCCGTCGGGGCCGAGGTCGATGACGTGGTCGGCGGTCTTGATGACGTCGAGGTTGTGCTCGATGACGATGACGGTGTTGCCGCCGTCGGCGAGGCGGCCGAGGACGGCGAGGAGTTTGCGGATGTCCTCGAAGTGCAGGCCGGTGGTGGGCTCGTCCAGGACGTAGATGGTGCGGCCGGTGGAGCGGCGCTGCAGTTCGGCGGCCAGCTTGACCCGCTGCGCTTCGCCGCCGGACAGGGTGGGGGCGGGCTGGCCGAGCCGGACGTAGCCCAGGCCGACGTCGGCGAGGGTCTTCAGGTGGCGGTGGATGGCCGGGATGGCCGCGAAGAAGCCGGCGGCCTCCTCGATCGGCATGTCCAGCACGTCGGCGATGGTCTTGCCCTTGTAGTGCACGGCCAGGGTGTCGGTGTTGTACCGGGCGCCGTGGCACACCTCGCACGGCACGTACACGTCCGGCAGGAACTGCATCTCGATCTTGATGGTGCCGTCGCCGGAGCAGGCCTCGCACCGGCCGCCCTTGACGTTGAAGGAGAACCGGCCCGGCTGATAGCCCCGGATCTTCGCCTCGGTGGTCGCCGCGAACAGCTTCCGCACGTGGTCGAACACCCCGGTGTAGGTCGCCGGGTTCGACCGCGGGGTCCGCCCGATCGGGCCCTGGTCCACGTGCACCACCTTGTCCAGCTGGCTCATCCCGGTGACCCGCACATGCCGCCCCGGCACCGTCCGCGCGCCATGCAGCTCCCGCGCCAGCGCGTGATACAAGATGTCGTTGACCAGCGTCGACTTCCCCGACCCCGACACCCCCGTCACCGCGATGAAACACCCCAGCGGGAACGCCACATCCACATTCTTCAGATTGTGCTCACTGGCCCCCTTGACCACCACCTCACGGGACTTCGACCGCTTACGCCGCACGGCCGGCACCGGGATCGACTGCCGCCCGGTCAGGTACGCCCCGGTCAGCGACTCGGGGCTGGCCAGCAGCTCCTCCACCGGCCCGGACACCACCACACTGCCGCCGTGCTCACCCGCGCCGGGGCCGATGTCCACGACCCAGTCCGCGGCCCGGATCGTGTCCTCGTCATGCTCCACCACGATCAGCGTGTTACCCAGGTCCCGCAGCCGGGTCAGCGTCTCCAGCAGCCGGTGGTTATCCCGCTGATGCAACCCGATCGACGGCTCATCCAGCACATACAGCACCCCCACCAGGCCCGACCCGATCTGGGTGGCCAGCCGGATCCGCTGCGCCTCCCCGCCCGCCAGGGTGGGAGCGGCCCGGTCCAGGGACAGGTAGTCCAGCCCGATGTCCAGCAGGAACGTCAGCCGGGTGCTGATCTCGGCCAGGATGGGCGCCGCGATCTGGGCGTCCGCCCCGGTCAGGGTCAGGTCAGGCAGGACGGAGGCCAGCTCGCTGATGGGCTGCGCGCACAGCTCGGCGATCGGCCGTCCGGCCACGGTCACGGCCCGGGCGATGGGCTTGAGCCGGGTCCCCTGGCAGGTCGGGCAGGGCACCTCGCGCATGAACCCGGCGAACTGCTCGCGGCCGGCGTCGCTTTCCGCCTCGGCGTGCCGCCGCTCGATGAACGGGATCGCGCCCTCGAACGTGGCGTCGTAGGACCGTTCCCGGCCCCGGGCCGTGGTGAAGCGCACGTGGACCGGCTCGTCGTGCCCGTGCAGCAGGACCTCCCGGGCCCGGTCAGGCAGTTCTGCCCAGGGCGTGTCCATGCCAAAGCCCAGGGTGTCCCCCAAGGCCTCGATCAGCCGGGAGGAAGTAGTCGCGTGACGGGCCGCCGTTCCAGGGGCCGATCGCGCCCTCGGCCAGCGTCTTGTCCGGGTCGGGCACGACCAGCTCCGGGTCGACTTCCATCCGGGTACCCAGCCCGGTGCAGTCCGGGCAGGCACCCCACGGGGAGTTGAACGAGAACGACCGCGGCTCCAGCTCCTCAAACGACAAATCGTCATACAGGCACGCCAGATGCTCCGAGAACATCCGCTCCCGGTGCGGGTCACCCTCAGCCAGATCCACGAAATCCAGCACCACCACCCCGCCCGACAACCCCAGCGCCGTCTCCACCGAATCGGTCAGCCGCCGCCGCGCATCCGCCTTGACCGCCAGCCGGTCCACCACCACCTCGATGGTGTGCTTCTCGTACTTCTTCAGCGCCGGCAGCTCCCGCCCTCCCGCGGCGACGCTGTCCAGCCGGATCACCGTGCCGTCCACCCGGGCCCGGGAGTAACCCTTGACCTGCAGCTCGCGCAGCAGCTCGGTGTACTCGCCCTTCCGGCCGCGGATCACCGGCGCCAGCACCTGGAACCGGCTGCCCTCCTCCAGCTCCAGGACCCGGTCCACGATCTGCTGCGGCGTCTGCCGCGCGATCGGCCGCCCGCACACCGGGCAATGCGGCTTACCCACCCGCGCATACAGCAGCCGCAGGTAGTCATACACCTCGGTGATCGTCCCCACCGTCGACCGCGGATTCCGCGACGCCGCCTTCTGGTCGATCGACACCGCCGGGGACAGCCCGTCAATGAAATCCACATCCGGCTTATCCATCTGGCCCAGGAACTGCCGCGCATACGCCGACAGCGACTCCACATACCGCCGCTGCCCCTCCGCGAAAATCGTGTCAAACGCCAGACTCGACTTCCCCGACCCCGACAGGCCGGTAAACACGATCATCGAATCCCGCGGCAGCTCCAGCGACACATCCTTCAGGTTGTGCTCACGAGCGCCACGGACGATGAGACGATCAGCCACAGACGTTCCGCACTCCAATCGTGACGATTAGCCCTTCTGAAACAACTTCCGGGCCTGCCTGATTCCGGCGCCTGGCCCCGCCCGGGGAGGTCCGCTGCACGGGCGTAGCGTGAGAAACTGACGATCTTTCCCGCATGCCCTGGAGGAGCCATGAGCGAGCTGCCCGACCCGCCGCCAGCCGACCCGTCGGCCTTCCACCGGGATCGCCGTGAGCACGGTGGCCTGCCCGCGCGGCCCGACGACGACCAGCTCGCCGAGCTGACCGAGGAGGAGCGTGTAGACGCCGGGATCGATCCCTACGACCCCGATGAGGTGCCGCCGGCCACGGACGACCCGGTGCCGACGGACATCACCGAGTCCCAGCAGTACCAGGAGGAACGGGACGAGATCGACCGGGAGGAGGCGGCGGGAGAACTCAGGCCCAAGACCGATCCGTTCCCGCCCACGCGTTACGACGAGTAACGGACCGGCTGGTGAACACCGGGCGGGCCGTCAGACTTCCCATTCCAGGGCTAGGCCGTCGTCCACGACCAGGACTAGCTTGCCCCGAGTGTGACCTTCCTCGACCCGGCGATGGGCGCTGGCCGCGTCCTCGTAGGCCGACGCGTCGCACTGGCCCGGACAGTTTTAGTTGGAGAAATCCTGGGTCATCCACACGGTCCCGGAGCTGTCCCGGTACACGGCGATCCCGGCGTGGGTAAACGCGGAACTGAGAATGTTCAGCCGGTGACCGTCGTCGGGCGGCTTCTCGGCCAGCATGCTCTGGGTCAGCCCGACGGCCATCTGGGCGATCGCGGCCGGGGTGTCCGCCACCGGGCCACCCTCGCCGATGTTCTCCCCGGCCGCGGTCCAGTGCACCCCGGCCGCAGTCTCCCGGTCGCCCAGTGCCGGCTCGCCCGGGCACTGGTGCGACAGGCCGCAGCCACCGGCCATGACCGAGGTGTGCCGGGTGGCGCTGGTGTCCAGGCCTGAGCTGATCGTGTAGGCGGGCAGCCCGGCCTGGGCCCGGGCCTGGTTGATCACGGCCAGCACCTGCTGGGTGGCCTCGTGCTGGCCGGCCGCGGGCGCCGTGCTGGCCGGGGCGGCGGCCGTCGGGGCGGGGGTGGTCGGGGCGGCCTGGCTGGACGGCGCCTGGCCGGGCCGGGGGATGCGGGCCGGCTTGGCGTGCCGCCTGGGTCTGACGCCGCGGGGCGCGGCCCGTCCCGGCGTGACGCTCGGGGACGCCGCCGCCGGCGACGCGCTGGCGGCGCTGGACGCGCTGGTCTCGGCCATCTCGCCGGCGCGCCCGGGCAGCCGGACGACCAGGACGATGGCGCCGGCCACGGCGAGCAGGGTCACGAGCACGCTGACGGCGAGTGACGAGCCACGGGATCCGCGGGCGGTCATCGCGCCACCTCCATCAGCGGATCATGCTAGCCATCCGCGCCGCACGGAATGCGGTAAATGCCGGGCACGGAAAACCCCGCCTGCGCCGTCACGTATTCTCCCTGGTCAGCGATCTGGACCGGCCTGGCCGGAACGGCGACAAGGACATCCGCAACGAGCACGGCCGGCTGGCCCGTGGGCCGGCCGCGGGAATACATCGGCTGGCCCGTAGGCCGGCCGCGGGAATACATCGGCTGGCCCGTAGGCCGGCCGCGGGAATACAGGGGCGGCGAATGACCCAACCGGGGATCATCATCGACGGAGCGTCGCTGAGCTGCGCCGGGGTCGCGGCGGTGGCCCGGGACGAGGCCCCGGTCACGATCGCGGCCGGCGCGGTCGCGGCGGCCCGCGCCGCCTGGGAGACGGCCCGGGACGTGGCCGCCCGCCGCCCCGTGTACGGGCGCAGCACCGGCGTCGGCGCGAACCGAAACGTCGGGCTGGCCGAGGACGAGCTGGCCGAGCACGGGCTGCGGCTGCTGCGCAGCCACGCGGCCGGGGCGGGCCCGCTGCAGGCCGCCGACCTGGGCCGGGCCATGCTCGTGACCCGGCTGAACCAGATCGGCGCGGGCGGCTCCGGGGTGGACCCTGCGGTGCTCGACGTCCTCGCGGACGCCCTCAACCGCGGTTTCACCCCGCCGGTGCCGCTGTACGGGGCGATCGGCACCGGCGACCTGACCGCGCTGGCCTCCACCGGGCTGTGCCTGATCGGCGAGCGGGCCTGGCGCACCGGCACCGGGCCGCCGCCACGTTTCCCGCTCCGGCCGGCCGAGGCCCTCGGCTTCATGAGCAGCAACGCGGCCACCCTCGGCGAGGCCGCGCTGGCCTGCTATGACCTGAGCGTCCTGGTCCGCTCCGCGGTCGTGATCGCGGCCCTGTCGCTGCTCGCGGTGCGCGGCTCGACGGAACCTTACGCCCCGGCGGTGCACCGGGGCCGCCCGGCCGGGCAGCAGCAGGTGGCCAGCCGGATGCGGGCCCTGCTGGCCGGCGCGCCACATCCACCCGCCCGGATCCAGGACTCCTACGGGTACCGGGCGTTCCCTCAAGTGCACGGCCCGGCAGCCGACTCGCTGGAGCACGCCGTGCACGTGGTGACCGCCGAGCTCAACGCGGCCAGCGAGAACCCGCTGGTCGACCCGGCCGGCCATGCGATGTGGCACAACGGCAACTTCCACGCCGCCTACGTCGGGCTGGCCCTCGACGCGGCCCGCGCGGCGCTGTTCCAGACCGCCGCGCTGTCCGCGGCCCGGCTGGGCACGCTGGTGGAGCCCTCCTTCACCGGCCTGCACGCGTTCGCCGCGGACGCTCCGGCCGGCTCGGGCATCATGATCCTGGAGTACGTCGCGCAGTCCGCGGTGGCGGACCTCCGCCGCTTCGCCGCCCCGGCCGCGCTGGGCAGCGCGGTGCTGTCCCGCGGCGTGGAGGAGCATGCCGGCTTTTCCACCCAGTCGGCCCGGGCCAGCACCGACGCCGTGGCCGCCTACCGGGCCGTGCTGGCCTGCGAGCTGGCCGCCGCGATCCGTGTGCTCCGGATGCAAGACCGTGCCCCCGGACGGGGACGGCCCGCTGCGGGCCGCGTTCGACGCCGCGGACGCGGTGCTCGACCCGCGCACGGCTGACCGGCCGCTGGACGCGGACCTCACCGCGGCGGAGGGGCTTCTGGGCGGGTATGCCGCTATTGGCCGGCCAGGGGCCGGTGTTTAAGGTGATGCTCACACACACACGAGGAGGCCAGCCCGGATGAGCATCCTGGGTACACGGGTGGTGCGGACCGAGGACCCGCGGCTGCTGACCGAGGGCGGCGTTTACACCGACGATCTGCGGGTCCCGGAGCTGGACGGCGCGGCCCGGATCACGTTCGTGCACAGCCCCATCGCGCACGCCCGGATCATCAGCATCGACACGGAGGCGGCCCTGGCCTCCCCCGGCGTGGTGGCCGTGCTGACCGCGGCCGACATGGACGACCTGCCGCCCGGCCGCGGCCTGCCGACCACCGAGCCGCTGCTGGCCACGGACCGGGTCCGCTACGTCGGCGAGGCCGTCGCGATCGTGGTGACCGAGCAGGGCTACCAGGGCGAGGACGCGGCCGAGCTGGTCAGCGTGGACTACGAGCCGCTGCCCGCGGTGGTCGAACTTCGACGACGCGCTGGCCGGCGGCACGCTGCTGTTCGACGGCACCGACTCCAACGTGATCCGCACCGGGGGCGAGCCGGCCCCGCCGGGCGCGTTCGACGGCTGCGAGGTCGTGGTCCAGCGCACGTTCCCCAACCAGCGGCTCGCGCCGCTGCCGCTCGAGGGCCG
Source organism: uncultured Actinomycetes bacterium (assembly GCA_963751175.1). GTDB lineage: Bacteria > Actinomycetota > Actinomycetes > Streptosporangiales > Streptosporangiaceae > RYN-230. Next base: position 99,374 of record CAVVTM010000032.1, read on the forward strand.
CGCGGCCGCGGCCCGCTGGGCCGGCGGCCGGCTGACGCTGTGGGCCAGCACGCAGAACGCGCAGCTGGCCCGGGACGCGGTGGCCGAGGCGGTCGGACTCGACGCGCCGGCGGTGCGCGTCATCGCGCCCGATGTGGGCGGCGGCTTCGGCGCCAAGATCGCTACCGAGCGGGACACGATCATCGTCGCCTGGGCCGCGAAGCACCTGGGCCGCCCGGTGCGCTGGGTCGAGACCCGGAACGAGAACCTGCTGGGCATGGTGCACGGCCGGGCGCAGCGGCACACGATCACCATCGGCGGGACCCGCGACGGCCGCATCCTCGCCTATCACCTGGACATCGTGCAGGACTCCGGGGCCTACCCGCGGGGGGCCACGTTCCTGCCCTCGCTCACCCAGCTGATGGCGAGCGGCGTGTACGACCTGGGCTACTGCGGGGCCGCGTTCCGCTCGGTGCTCACCACCACCACCCCGATCGGCGCCTACCGCGGCGCGGGACGGCCGGAGGCCACGGCCGCGATCGAGCGGGCCGTGGACCTGTTCGCCGCGGAGATCGGGATGGACCCGGCCGACGTGCGGCGCCGCAACGTGGTGCCGCCTGGGGCGTTCCCGTACAGCACACCGACCGGGGCGGTCTACGACAGCGGCGAGTACGCGGCCGCGCTGGACGCGGTGCTGGCCGGCGCGGGGTACGGCGAGCTGCGCGCGGAGCAGGCCCGCCGCCGGGAGGAGGGCGGGCCGGTCCAGCTCGGCATCGGCCTGGCCACCTACGTGGAGATCACCGCGGGGGACGGTGAGGGCGAGACGTCCCGGGTGGTGGTGGACGCCACCGGGGCGGCCACCGTGTACACCGGCAGTTCCCCGCACGGCCAGGGCCACCAGACCGCGTTCGCGATGCTGGTCACCGACCAGCTCGGCATCCCGATGGACCGGATCACCGTGATCCACGGGGACACCGACCAGGTGCCCGCCGGGATCGGGACCTTCGGCTCCCGGTCACTCCAGCTGGGCGGGACCGCGGTCCACCAGGCGGCGCTCCAGGTCAAGGACCAGGCGCGCGAGGTGGCGGCAGGCATGATCGAGGCCAGCGCGGACGATCTGGAGCTCGACACCATCAGCGGGACCTGGCAGGTCCGCGGGGACCCGGACACCGCGCTGAGCTGGGCCCAGGTGGCCGCGCAGGCCGGCCCGGCCGGGCTGGCCGCCGAGGTGGACTTCCGCGCGGACAGCCCCACGTTCCCGTTCGGGGCGCATCTGGCCGTGGCCGAGGTGGACACCCAGACCGGGAAGGCCACCTTGATCCGCCACGTCACCGTGGACGACGCCGGCAAGGTGCTGAACCCGGTGCTGGCCGAGGGGCAGCGGCACGGCGGCATCGCCCAGGGCGCGGCGCAGGCGCTACTGGAAGAGGTGCGCTACGACCCCGAGGGCAACCCGCTGACCAGCACGCTGGCCGACTACGCGGCGATCACGGCTGCCGAGCTGCCGTCGTTCGAGCTGCTGGCGATGGAGACCCCCACCACCGTGAACGCGCTCGGTGTCAAGGGCATCGGCGAGGCCGGCACGATCGGCGCCACCCCGGCCGTGCACAACGCCGTCATCGACGCGGTCGCGCACCTCGGCGTGCGGCACATCGACATGCCGGCTACGCCGCAGCGGGTCTGGGCGGCGATCAACGAGGCGAAAGGCAGCTCGTGAAGGTCACAATGATGATCAACGGCGCCCCCGTGGCGGCCGATGTGGAGGACCGGACGCTGCTCGTGCACTTCGTGCGCGAGACGGCCGGCCTGACCGCCACCAATATCGGCTGCGACACCACCTCCTGCGGCGCGTGCACCGTGCTGCTGGACGCGGAGTCGGTGAAGTCGTGCACGGTCCTCGCGGCCCAGGCGGACGGCCGCCAGGTCACCACCGTGGAAGGGCTGGCCGGGCCCGGCGGCGAGCTGCACCCCATGCAGCGCGCGTTCCGCGCCGAGCACGGGCTGCAGTGCGGGTTCTGCACGCCGGGCATGGTCATGGCGTCGGTGTCCCTGCTGCAGGAGAACCCGAACCCCACCGAGGCCGAGGTCCGGGCCGGCCTGGAGGGCAACCTCTGCCGGTGCACCGGCTACCACAACATCGTCCGGGCGGTCCTGGCCGCGGCGGACGAGGGGCCGGGGTCCGCGCCCGGGGAGGTGGCCCGTTGATCCCGGCACCGTTCAGCTACCGCCGCGCGGCTTCCGTTGCGGAAGCTCTTGATCTTGCCGGTGAGTACGGCGACGACGCCAAGTTCCTGGCCGGCGGTCACTCGCTGCTGCCGCTCATGAAGCTGCGGCTGGCCATGCCGGAGGTGCTCATCGACCTCGGGCCGGTCCAGGAGCTCAGCTACGTGCGCGAGGAGGACGGGCACATCGCGATCGGGGCGCTGACCCGCCACCACGACCTGGAGCATTCCGACGTGCTGGCCCGGTCCCTGCCGCTGCTCGCGCACGCCGCGGGCCAGGTCGGCGACCCGCAGGTCCGGCACCGGGGCACGATCGGCGGGTCGCTGGCGCACAGCGACCCCGCGTCCGACCTGCCCGCCGCGGTCCTGGCGCTGGATGCCACGCTGGTGGCCCGCGGGCCGTCCGGCTCGCGGGAGATCGCGGCCGCCGACTTCTTCCAGGGCCTGTTCGAGACCGTGCTGGAACCCGACGAGCTGCTCACCGAGATCCGCGTGCCGGTGCCCGCGCCGGGCGCGGCCGGCTGGTCGTTCCAGAAGTTCACCAAGCGGGCCATCGACTGGGCCATCGTCGGGGTCGTGGTGCAGGGCAGCGCGGTGGCGCTGGTGAACATGGCGGGCACGCCGGTGCGGGCCGCCGGGGTGGAGCGCGCGCTGGGCGGGGGGGCCACCGCCGCGGAGGCCGCCGAGCACGCCGCCGAGGGCACCAGCCCGGGCGATGACATCAACGCCAGCCCGGCCTATCGTGAGCATCTCGCCCGGGTCCTCGTGGAGCGGGCGCTCCTGGAGGCGCAGGGTTGATCAGGACAGGGTTCGAAGGAGAATCATGAGCGCTCGCACCACGCCGCCGTTCCGCGCCGACCACGTGGGCAGCCTGCTCCGGCCGGCCGGGCTGCTGGCGGCCCGGGAGGATTTCGCGGCCGGGCGCATCCCGGCGGAACAGCTGCGGGCGGCGGAAGACGCCGCGATCGCCGACGTGGTGAAGATGCAGGAGAACGTCGGCCTGCAGTCGGCCACGGACGGCGAGTTCCGCCGCGCCTCGTGGCACATGGACTTCATCTACCAGCTGGGCGGGATCGGCCAGGCGCCGGGGAACCTGTCGGTCATGTTCCACAACCCCGCCGGGGATATCGAGTACACCCCGGCCGCGCTCACCGTGACCAAGAAGGTCGGGCTGGAGCACACGATCTTCGGCCCGGACTTCGAGTACCTCAAGTCGGTCGTGACATCGGCCGTCCCCAAGCAGACCATCCCGTCGCCCAACATGGTCCACTACCGGGGCGGCCCCGCCATGATCGACCCGGCCGTCTACCCGGACGTCGAGGAGTTCTGGAACGACCTGGCCGCGGCCTACGCCGATGAGGTGGCCCGCCTGGCCGCGCTGGGCTGCACCTACGTGCAGTTCGACGACACGAGCCTGGCCTACCTGAACGACCCGTCGCAGCGGGCCGAGATCGCCGCCCGCGGTGACGACGCCGAGCACCTGCACCTGCGCTATATCAAGCAGGTCAACGCGGCCCTGGCCGGCCGGCCCGAGGGCGTGGCCGTGACCACCCACCTGTGCCGCGGCAACTTCCAGTCCTCCTGGGCCGCCTCCGGCAGCTATGACTTCGTGGCCGAGGCGCTGTTCGGCGAGCTGGACGTGGACGGGTTCTTCCTCGAGTACGACGACGAGCGGTCCGGCGGGTTCGAGCCGCTGCGGTTCGTGCCGCCGGGGAAGATGGTCGTGCTGGGGCTGGTCACCACCAAGCGCGGCCAGCTGGAGAACCCTGACGACCTCAAGCGGCGGATCGACGAGGCGGCCCGGTACGTGCCGCTCGAGCAGCTGTGCCTGTCCGGCCAGTGCGGGTTCTCTTCCACCGTCGAGGGCAATGCGCTGGGCTACGACGAGGAAGTGGCCAAGCTCGAGCTGATCGTCAAAATCGCCCAGGACGTATGGGGCTGACCGCCCGGGTGTTGGGTCTGTCGCAACGTTGTTGAGTTAACCTGACCTCTGTGCCCTAGCTTGTGAGGCTGGAGACATAAAGTTTCTGTGTCAGTCTGACGCGACGCGCTGTATCTTACTTGATCCCCGCCCGGGCGGGTCCTTCGGGATAGGTAACATCGGTGTCGTCGTCCCGGTTCTGCCGGGTGCTTCATGTGAGGTCGAAAATGGCGAAACAATGTCTGTGTCAAACCCCCAGCTCGACAGCCTGGCGCAAGAGCTCGTTTAGTGCATATAACGGCAACTGTGTCAAAGTAGCAGACCTGGGTGTCGGCGCAGTCGGGGTGCGGGATTCTAAGGCCGGTCTGCACGGACCTGTGCTGCAATTCTCCCGCGCCGACTGGATTGCCTTCCTCGTTGACGTGAAGGACTGCCACGCCTGACCCGCCCGCTGCCGGCTGATCCGCTGCTGGCTAGTCCCAGCGATCTCGTGCCGCGTCGCTGATGAGGTCGCGGGAACGCTGTGCGTCTGCGGCCTGCGCCATGAGGGCCTCGAAGGTCAGGCGGTACCTGAAGGTCTGCTGTTCGTCCTCTAGGTAGTAATTACCTGTTAGGTGCTCCACGGCCACGATGTCAAGCAGCGGGACGGCGTGCACCTGAGCAAAACGCAGGTAGGAAAAAGCCCCGGTTGCGATGAGATGCTCGTCGTCGAGACAAAGGACGCGGACCTCGACGTTAGGCAGCTCAGAAGCTTCGGCCAGCCGCAACAGCTGCGGTCGCATGACCGCGTTGCCGCCGAATTTCCTGTGCAGTACCGACTCATCGATCACCACGGATAGCTGAAGCGGTGAATCTCCGGTCAGTAGCTTCTGCCGCATTCGACGGAAGCTTATCCGCCTCTCGACATCCCCTGGGGGCAACCGGAACATAGCCTGATATCCGGCCAGGATGGCCCTGGCGTATTCCTCGGTCTGCAGTAGCCCAGGAATGATCAGCGGATCCCAGTTCCAGACGGACTCGGCTTCCTCCTCCGCGTAGAAGTAATCCGCAATGTCGGCAGGAAGTCCCGCAACCGCTGAATCGAGGCCGACGGCCCGGCCGGGCTCACGGGCGAACGCGCTGAGCTCCTCCCGACGCGAGGCGTCAACGCCGTAGAGATCGAGCAGCTTGCCGAGATCGGCGGGCTTAACGCCAATCCGGTGCGTCTCGATACGGCTGATCTTGGAACCCGACCAGCCCAACCGCTCCGCAACCTGATCGCCAGTCAGGCCAGTTCGCTCGCGCAGCCGGCGCAGTTCGGCCGCTAGGCGCCGCCGTCGGATGGACTGACCTCTTGGCTCGGGCATCCGTTCACCTCCTTGGCTGGGTCGCCGGTGGCGTGGTTGTTTGAGCGCGTCGTTCCTGGTGAGACGCTAACTTTGCCACTTGCTGCAAGCTGTAGTGCAATCTGCACTGCACTTTGCACTGATCAGTGTAGTGCCGTTCTCTTGGAAAGGGGAGATTCGCTCCACTGGCTGCGGTAGCGGAGCATGATCGTCTGGCGGTCCAACCGGAGCGGTCTCAATGGTCTCTTATGGTGGGGTGGTCTATTCCTACACGCATGTTATCGGGCTGGAACTCTCCGACGACCCCTGTCTAGGCCACAGTTCGACCTCTGGCCTCACGGCGAAGTTTGCTTTTGATGATTGCTGTGCAACCTGCAAAGCATCTTGCAACACTTTTGTCCGAAAGAATGCAATGCAAGTTGCAGTGCAATTCCTGTCCAGAATCGAATCTTGTGCTTTCTCCTGCGGTATCGTTAAATGATTTGGCAGGCTCCGATAAACGAGAGGCAAGATGATGTGCGCAGTCGGACTGTGCGGGCTGGGACGACCGCCGCCCAGCCATCGCTTCCTAGGGTTCACTCATGTGTTCGGTTCACGGGGGACAGGCTTGGTCCCATGACATGACACTGGGCCGTCAGCGGTGATGCGCTGACGGCCCAGTAAAGGCACTTACCCGAACCAACACCATTGACAGGAGTCATGGCATTGGAACAAACCTACATCGCGCCGTGCGCGATGCAAGAGACGGGGGCAGCGATTTCCGGGAAGATCGCGGGACCGGGCCTGGCGAGGCAGGCTGCGGCCCCGGGTGAGGGGGGCCGATGTTCCTCCTCGCCCTGATCTGGATTCTCCTCGAGGCGGCCATAGGCTGGCGATTCGGCTCCCGCCGCTCCAGCTCCCAGGTGCTGACGCATGCACGGCAGCAGATGCGCCAGGAAATTCGGTACTGGCAGGAACAGGCCGAACGCAGCAAGGTCCGGGCGGACCAGCTGGCCCAGGAGAACGAGGCCTGGGCGGCCGGTTACAAGCAGGGCCGCGAAGATATGATCAAGATCGTGCCGCACATCGCGGCCCAACAGCGGCTCCTACCCCAGGACCGCGGGACCGAGACCACCGAGCTGAACGACTGCGCATAACCCGAGAAGCGCTCCCTTCCGGATCAGTAGCCCGGCCGGAGGGGAGCGCCGGGACACACCCGGGGCACACGGCAGCGCACCGGCTCAGTGGTGCACCGCGGCCAGCAGCGCCGCGTAGGAGCGGACCAGGGCCGCACGCTCGAGGGCGAGCAGCGGGCTGTCCCGGTGGCAGCCCTCAGCCACCCACTGATCCGAGAGATCCATAGCCTCCGTACGGTGTATGGCCGCGGGCCGGACCGCGTCGTCCGGCTCCTGGTAGAGGAAGGCGTACAGCCGGGTGAGCGCGGCGACCAGTTCGTCCGCCGGGCCGCCGTCGATGGGCTGCGCAGTGTGCTGGCGCTGCCGGTGCACCCGCCACCAGTCCACTTCCAGCCGGGCGGCCTCGGCCACATCCCTCGGCTCACCGTAGCTGATCTTCAGCAGGCCGTAGAAGCGGCGCATGCACCGCCGGGCACCGCCCGGGTCGTTGTCGGCGGGCGCCCACAGCTGGTTGGCCCGCAGCACCAGCCAGGCACCGTGCATGGTGCGCACCCAGTCCATCCCGAACCCGGCGCGGACCAGGCCGATCGAGGCCCGCAGCACTCCCGTCCAGTCACGCAGGTAGTAGCCCACCCAGGCGCGGAACTCCAGGTCGGCCACGCGCGCCGGGTCGAACGAGCGGAATCGGCCCGGCGTGCCCGCGGGTGCGTTGATGCGCATGATCCAGCCCCCTGGCTTGCTGAGAACTCACTGTGATGCGGCCCGGAGTACCCGCGCCGCGTTGCTACCGTCCAGTCATGGATTTTCTCAGCCGCCGGCGCGGCCGCAAGCTCGGCGCGCTGGCGGCGGCCATCGGTCTCCTGGCGGCCGCGATCGTGGTGCTGGTCATCGTGATCCGCCAGCCGGCCACGGTCGCGGCGCGGGCGCTGCGGATCCCGGTGGCCGACGGGCCGGGCAATGACCAGCACGTGTCGCTGGACGCCACGTTCTTCACCCCGCCGGGCCGGGGCCGGCTGCCCGCGATCCTGCTCGCGCACGGCTTCGGGGAAACCAAGGACGCGGTCCGGCCGGAGGCCGAGCAGCTCGCCCGGGCCGGCTTCGCGGTGCTCACCTGGTCCGCGCGGGGATTCGGCCGGTCCACCGGCCAGGTCGCTCTCGATTCGCCCGACTACGAGGTGAAAGACGTCGGGCAGCTGGTCAGCTGGCTGGCCCGGCAGCCGCGGGTGATGCTGGACGGCCCGGGGGATCCGAGGGTGGGCATCACCGGAGCGTCGTATGGGGGCGCCATCGCGCTGCTCGCCGCGGCCTACGACCACCGGATCGACGCGATCGTCCCGCAGACCACCTGGTACAACCTGGCCAGCGCGCTGTTCCCGGACGCGGCCGGGACCGGGAGCGGGGGCGGTGGAGGCACCCGGTCAGGCCCGGCCGGCGGGGTGTTCAAGAAGCAGTGGGCGGGCCTGCTTTTCACCCAGGGGACGGCGGGTTCTGGGTCGGCGGCTCAGCCGGGGACGGTGGCGCCTGGGTCGCTGGCTCAGCCGGGGACGGCGGGTTCGGGGTCGGCGGCGCGGCCCGGGGCAGCGCATCCGGGGACAGCGAACCCGGGAACAGCGGCGGCCAGCACCGCACCCGCCGTGCTGTGCGGGCGCTTCCTGCCCGCCCTCTGTGCCATGTACCAGCAGGTGGCCACGCTCGGGCGGGCCACCCCGCAGGCGATCTCCCTGCTCCAGCGGTCCAGCCCGTCCAGCGTGGCCAGCCGGATCGACGTGCCCACCCTGCTGATCCAGGGCGAGGACGACTCGCTGTTCGGGCTCGACCAGGCCAACGGCAACTACCAGGCCATCCGGCAGAACGGCGCGCCGGTGGACATGGTGTGGTTCGCGGGCGGCCACGACGGCGGGAATCAGGAGACCGGCCGCATCACCCAGCTCACCACGCAATGGTTCGAGCACTGGCTGACACCCCGGCACCTGCCCTACCGTCCCGGCTCCGGGACCCGTGGGGCCCCGGCACCCAGCACCGGCCAGCCTGCCTTCGCGGTCACCCGGGACCTGGGCTACGACCCGTCCAGCGGCAACGACGTGCTGGGCGTGGCCACCGCGCCGCGCTACCCCGGCCTGGACGGGACCGGGTACACCGCGGTCCGGCTCCGCGGGCCCGCGCAGACCATCATCAACCCGCCCGGCGGTGCGCCGCCATCCATGTCGGTGCTGCCGGGGCTGGCCACCGGCAGCCCCGGTACGGGCAGCGTGGGCGTGGGCTTGCCGATGCCCGGGCAGAGCGCCGCGTTCACCTCGGCCCCGCTGGCCGCGCCGCTCCAGCAGACCGGCTCCGCCACCGTCCGGGTGCGGGTCAGCGGCGCCGCGGACATCACGCTGTTCGCCGGGGTATACGACGTCGACCAGGCCGGTAACGCCACGCTGCCGTTCCATCTGGCCGCGCCGGTGCGGGTGACCGGCGCGGCCGCGGGCCGCACGGTCACCGTGACGCTGCCCGCGATCGACTACCAGTTCGCCGCGGGGCACCGGCTCCGCCTGGTGCTGACCAGCACCGATTTCGGCTACGCCACCTCGCCGGCGGCCGCGGCCTACCGGGTGGCGCTGGCCGGCCCAGGCCTGCCGGGCTCGCTTCTGTCCGTGCCGTCCGATCCGGCGCTGCAGATCACGGGCGGCGGCGTCCCGTGGTGGACGTGGGCCGCGCCGGTTGCGGCGCTGGCCGCGGCCGCCGCCATCCTGCTGGCCCGGCCGCGGAGGCGGCCGGGTGCCCCGCCGCCCCGTCCCGGGCCAGGGGCCGCCGCCGGCGCCGCCGCGCTGGCGGCCGATGCCGTGCCCCTGGAGATCACGGGCCTGACCAAGCGCTACCGGGACGGCCAGCTGGCGGTCGACGAGCTGTCGCTGCGCGTGGAGCGGGGCCAGATCCTCGGCCTCCTGGGCCCGAACGGTGCCGGGAAGACCACCACGCTGCGCGTGCTGATGGGCCTGATCTACCCGGACGCCGGGACGATCACGATCTTCGGCCAGCAGGTCCGACCCGGCGCGCCCGCGCTGTCCCGGCTCGGCTCGTTCGTGGAAGGGCCGGGCTTCCTGCCGCACCTGTCCGGCCGGGCCAACCTGGACCTGTACTGGCGGGCGACCGGGCGGCCCGCGGCCGGGGCGCACCTGGACGAGGTCCTGAAGATCGCGGGGCTCGGCCCCGCCCTGGACCGGCGGGTCCGGTCCTATTCCCGGGGGATGCGCCAGCGGCTGGCCATCGCCCAGGCCATGCTCGGCCTGCCCGACCTGCTGGTCCTCGACGAGCCGATGAACGGCCTGGACCCGCCGCAGATCCGGGAGATGCGCGATGTCCTCCTCGGCTACGCGGCCGCGGGCCGGACCGTGATCCTGTCCAGCCACCTGCTCGGCGAGGTGGAGCAGACCTGCACCCACCTGGTCGTCATGCACCGGGGCCGCGGCCTCGCGGCCGGCCCGGTCGCCGAGATCACCGGTGACGGCGCGGTCCTGGTCGTGGGCACTTCCCAGGCGCAGCGCGCGGTCAGCGTGCTGCGCGACCTGGACGGCATCGGGACCGCGGAGCCCCACCCGGACGGTGTCGTCGTGCACCCCAACGGCGCCGCCCCGTCCGCCGTGGTCGCGGCCCTGGTCGGGGCCGGCATCCCGGTCGACCGGGTAGGCCCGGGCCGCCGGCTCGAGGACGCCTTCCTGGCCCTGATCGGGGCACCGGGGAGTGACCAGTGACCTCAGCCAGAGCGGACCGGGCGGCCAGGGTGGAAGCACGCGGCTACAGCCCGCACCGGACCTTGTCGTTCCGGGTCGAGTTCGTCCGCCAGCTCCGCCGCTGGCGGACCATCGTGGCCTTCGCGGTGCTGCTCGCGCTGCCCTGGATCCTGGTCGCCGCGTTCAAGATCAGCGGGCCGGCCTCGGCGGCCAGCGGGACACCGGGACTCGTCACCGTGGCCACCCAGGGCGGCCTCAACTTCGCGGCGTTCAGCCTGTTCGTCTCGGCCGGCTTCCTGCTGGTCGTGGTGGTCGCGCTGTTCTGCGGGGACACCGTGGCCAGCGAGGCCAGCTGGTCGTCGCTGCGCTACCTGCTGGCCGCGCCGGTGCCGCGGGCCCGGCTGCTGCGCCAGAAGCTGGCCGTGGCGCTGGCCTACTCCACGATCGGTGTGGTCACGCTGCCGGTGATGTCCCTGGTGGCCGGGACGGCCGCGTTCGGCTGGCATCCGCTCCGGCTGCCGGGCACCGGGGTGCAGCTGCCGGCCGGCCAGGCCGTGGCCCGGATGCTCATCGTCCTGGGGTACGTGCTGGTCACCGAGATCGCGGTGGCCGGGATCGCGTTCCTGCTCTCGGTGTCCACCGACTCACCGCTCGGCGCCGTCGGGGGTGCCGTCGGACTGATGATCCTGTCCGCCATCCTGGACCAGGTCACGGCGCTCGGTCCCTGGCGGGAGATCCTCCCGTCGCACTGGCAGTTCGCCTGGCTGGATGCCGTGCAGGCGCAGATCAGCTGGGGCGGGATGCTGGAGGGCGCCTCGGTGTGCGCGTGCTACGGGATCGTGCTCCTCGCGCTGGCCTTCCGGCGTTTCCAGCGCAAGGACATCGTGTCGTAACTGGGCTCGGCAGCGCATCATGCCGGCGAGTAACGGCTCATGCCTCCCAGGCGTCTGTGAAGGTCGTGGACACAGTCTCGGGCAGGCCCGGATCTGCCAGGCACCGGCCAAATGGATTAACCGTCATGGTGCAGCCGGGATCAATTCAGAGAACCCCCAGATGACGTAGGGAAAACCGGCCGAAGAAAGGAGCCACTTTCGTATCCCCCCTCCTACGGTGCAGGGGCACGGGGGCTGCCCGCATGCGCGGGCGACCCGTCAGGTGGGGCGACGGGGGGAAAGCATGGCGCAGGGGATCAACGACGCCCTGATCCAGGGGGCCAAGACGACAATCGCAGCAGGCATGCCTTTGGTGCTCATGTATCACTCGGTCGAGCCGTACCAGGCCGACCCGTACCTGGTGACGGTCACCCCGCCACGGTTCGGGCAGCAGATGCGCTGGCTGCACCGGCGCGGCCTGCGCGGCGTATCCATCCGGGAACTGCTCGCCGCACATGCGGCAGGCGCCGGGAAAGGCCTGGTCGGGCTGACCTTCGACGACGGGTACGCCGATTTCGCCCGGCACGCGCTGCCGGTCCTGCGCCGCCACGGCTTCGGCGCGACCGTGTTCGTCATCGCCGGCCGTCTCGGCGGCGACAACGCGTGGGACCCGGAGGGGCCGCGCAAACGGCTGATGGACGCCCGCGAGGTTTGGGCGCTGGCCCAGGCCGGCATCGAGATCGGCTCGCACGGGCTACGCCATGTCCGGCTGCCCGCCGCGCGGGACGCACTGGCCGAGGAGGTCGGCGGCAGCCGCCGCATCCTGCAGGACATCACCGGTAAGCCGGTCGCCGGGTTCTGCTACCCCTACGGCGATCTCGACGCCGGCGCGGTAGCCCGGGTCCGGGACATGGGCTACGACTACGGCTGCGCCATCTGGCCGTCGGCGCACACCAGCCTGGCACGCGCTGCCGCGGACCTACATCGGGCAGGCGGACACCGCGCCACGCCTGTGGGCCAAAGTGACGCGGCACCGCCTGACCTGGCAGCCCCGGCTGGCTCCCGTACTGGCCCGGCCGGGCCGCGCCGCCTGATTTCCGTCACTCAGCGTAGGCCACCTACCCCGCTTGGGTGACCCACGGGGGGTAGGCCGCTGGCACAGTCGAAACCACGTGATGAAAACGCGCTAGGCGTCAGGGGAATTCGCCTAGCCGGAGCCCAGGGGGGCACAGTGGCCGAGCACCAACTTTCGCTCGCGGTGAATGGGCAGGAAAGCCAGCTGCACACCAGGCTGGTGACCTTTGAAACGCCAGGATCAGCGATCACCACGGGCTCGGTCGCCATTGTCGGGCTGGGGTACGTCGGGCTGCCGACCGCGGTGGAACTGCACGGCAAAAGCCCGCGGATCATCGGGATCGACGTCAGCGAACGGCGGCTGCGGGACATCGCGTCCCGCGGGGCCGACCTGACCGACGCCGACCAGGAGCGCCTCGCCGCCGCCCTGGCCGACGGGAGCCTCGAGCTCACCACCGACCCGGCCTCGGCCGCGGCTGCCGAGGCAGTGATCATCTGCGTGCCGACCCCGGTGGACGCCGCCCAGACCCCGGACCTCAGCGCGCTGCGGGCCGCGTGCGCCACCGTGGTGCGGCACGCGGTGCCGGGCCAGGTCATCATCCTGACCTCGACCAGCTACGTCGGCACCACCCGTGACCTGCTCACCGAGCCGCTGCGGCAGCGGGGGTTGACGGCAGGCACCGACATCAACGTGGCGTTCAGCCCGGAGCGGATCGATCCGGGCAACCCCACGCACCTGCAGAGCGAGACCCCGCGGGTGGTCGGCGGGGCCACCGAGGACTGCACCATCCGGGCCGCGGAGGTCATCGGCCGGGTTACCGACTCGGTGTACCTGGTCAGCTCGACCGACGCCGCCGAGGCCACCAAGCTCTACGAGAACATCTTCCGCGCCGTGTCCCTGGCCCTGGCCAACGAGTTCGCCGACGCGTGCGGCACGCTCGGCCTGGACCCGATCGAGGTCACGCTGGCCGCGGGCACCAAGCCGTACGGGTTCCTCGGCGTGTTCCCCGGGCCTGGCGTAGGCGGTCACTGCATTCCCTGCGATCCGCACTACCTGCTCTGGCAGCTGAACGCGCGGGGCCACGCCTCACCGCTGATCGAGCAGGCCATGAAGTCCATCGCGACGCGCCCGGAACGGGTGATCGAGCGGGCGGGTGAGGTGATGGCGGCCGGAGGCCGCACGCTGGCCGGCGCGCGTGTCATCGTGATCGGCGTCAGCTACAAGGCGGGCGTGCGGGACCTGCGCGAGTCCCCGGCCCTGCCCATCATCGAGGGGCTGATCCGGGAGGGCGCCGAGGTCTGCTACTACGATCCGCTGATCCCGGTGCTCGACCTGCCGGGCGGGATCGAGCTGGGCAGCGTGGCGGCGCCGCGGGGGCCGGACTTCGACCTGGCCGTGGTGCACACGCTGCACCCCGGGCTGGATTACGCCTGGGCCCACGACGCCCCGGTGGTGCTGGACGCCACCTACCAGTTCTCCGGCGCGGCGCACCGCGCGGTGGTGTGAGGACCACGCCATGATCACCGACCTGCGGGCGGCGGACTGGAGTACCCCGGCGGTGGTGCTCAAGTTCGACCAGAACATGCTGCACCACGGCAGCCTGGGCGTGATCCGCAGCCTGGGGCGGCTGGGCGTGCCGGTGTATGGCGTGCACGAGGGGACCTGGGCACCCGCCGCGAGTTCCCGCTACCTGGCCGGCCGCTTCTTCTGGCAGCCACGTCCCGATGATCCGCAACGGACCCTGTCCGGCCTGCTCGACCTGGCCAGCCGGATCGGCCGCCGCGCGGTGCTGTACGCGACGGATGACGCGGGCGCGATCTTCCTGGCCGAGCACGGGGACTCGCTGCGCGGGGCGTTCGCGTTCCCGCGGCCCCCGGCGGACCTGCCCCGGCGGCTGGCCGGCAAGTACTCGATGTTCCAGCTCTGCCGGGACCTGGGGGTGCCCACCCCGCAGGCCATGCTGGCCTGGTCACCGGGGGAGGCCGCGGGGTTCGCGGCCCAGGCCGGGTTCCCGCTCATCGCCAAGCTCACCACGCCCTGGCAGGGGGGCGCAGCCCACCGGCTGCGCAGTACGACGATCGTGCGGACGCCGGCCGAGCTGCGGGAGCTGTGTGACGCCGCTGACCAGGCATGCACGGGCCTGATGCTGCAGGAGTACATCCCGCCGGCGCCGGGCCAGGACTGGTTCTTCCACGGCTACGTCGACCAGGCTGGCCGGTGCGCGCCCGCGTTCACCGGGGTCAAGGACCGCTCCTACCCCGCCTACGCCGGGCTGACCAGCCTGGGCCATGCGGTGCCGAACAGCCGGGTGGCCGGGCAGGTCACCGAGATGGCGGCGGCGATCGGCTTCCGGGGGATCGTCGACCTCGACCTGCGCTTCGACCCGAGGGACGCCCAGTACAAGCTGCTCGACTTCAACCCGCGGATCGGCGCCCAGTTCCGCCTGTTCACCACCGGCACCGGCGTCGACGTGGCCCGGGCTGCGTACCTCGACCTCACCGGCCAGCCGGCCGAGCCCGGGGAGATGACGCGGGGGCGGCGGTTCCTGGTCGAGAACTACGACCCGCTCGGCGCGGTCGCCTACTGGCGCCGGGGCGAACTGGGGCTGCGGTCCTGGGCGCGGTCGCTGCGCCGGGTGGACGAGGCCGCCTGGCTGGCCCGCGATGACCTGCGGCCGTTCGGCCTGATGTGCGCGCGGATGGCCTGGCGAGGCCTGACACGCCGCTCCGGTGCCGCCCGCCACCGCGCTGCCCGCCCATCCAGTGCCCGGGGCCCGTCCGCGCTGCTGCGCGCCGCGGACGGGCCCCGTTACCGTCCCGGGCCCCAGGCCACGCGGGACACCACACAGTTCAGTAACGAGGGGGAAAGAGTATGAACGGCACTACCGATGTGGCCATCGTGGGGGCAGGCCCATACGGGCTCTCGGTCGCCGCGCACCTGCGCCGGTCCGGACTGAGTGTCCGGCAGTTCGGCCTGCCGATGCACCTGTGGCGGGCGAGCATGCCCCGGGGCATGTTCCTGAAGTCCCAGGGTTTCGCGTCCAACCTGTCCGACCCGCAGGGCAAGCTGACGCTGGGCTCGTTCTGCCGGGTGACCGAGCGTCCCTACGCGGACTACGGCCTGCCCGTGCCGCTGGACACGTTCGTCGCGTACGGCCAGTGGTTCCAGTCGGCCGCGGGCCTGGACGTCGAGGAAATGCTGGTGACGGGGGTGTCACCGGCCGGGGACGGCTACGAGCTGACCCTGGAGGACGGGGAGACGCTGCGGGCCCGCCAGGTGGTCGTGGCGGTCGGGGTCGAGCACTTCGCGTACCTGCCCGGCCAGCTCGCCGGGCTGCCCGCCGGCGCGTGCACCCACAGCTCCGCGCACACCGACCTGGCGGCCTTCGCCGGCCAGCGGGTGGTGGTGGTCGGAGCCGGCCAGTCCGCCCTCGAGTCGGCCGCGCTGCTGCACGAGCACGGGGCCCAGGTCCAGATCGTGATGCGCGAGCAGCAGGTGGTCTGGAACGGCGCGCCGCTTCTGCCGGACCGGCCGCTGCTGCAGCGGCTCCGTGAGCCCGAGGCCGGCCTGGGCTCGGGCTGGGGCACCTGGTTCTACTCCACCCAGCCGGGCGCGTTCCGGCACCTGCCCGAGGGCACCCGGGTTACCCGGGCGCGGACCGCACTCGGCCCGGCCGGGGCCAGCTGGCTGCGCGGCCGGGTCGAGGGCGAGTTCCCGATCCTCACCGGCCACGCGCTGGACTGGGCGGTGTCCGGTCCCGAAGGGGTCCGGCTCGGCCTGGTCCGCGACTTCGGGGCCCGGACCGAGGTGGCGGCCGACCATGTCATCGCGGCTACCGGGTACCGGCCGGACCTGAGCCGGCTGACGTTCCTGGATGAGGGGCTGCGGTCCCGGCTGGGGACCGTGGCCGGCACCCCCGTGGTGGACCGTGACTACCAGACCAGCGCACCCGGTCTCTACGTGGTCGGCCCTGGGGTGGCGCCCACGTTCGGCCCGGTCATGCGGTTCGTGTACGGCGCGGACCATGCGGCCCGCACCGTGGGGCGCCGGCTGGCCGGCTCGGCCACCCGCCGCGCCAGCGTGGCCGTGGGGGCCGGCCAGTGAGCGTGCCCCAGACCGGCGAGCGAGCCTGGGCCGCGGGCCCGGGTGAGCGGTCGGTGCGGTTTTCGCTGGGGCCCGCGAACGCCCCGGCGAGCACGGTGAGCGTGTCCGAGTACGTGCACGGACCGCCGCGGGCGGCGGCGCTCCCGGCGTCCCCGGTGGATGCCGTGGCCACGCACGGGATCACCTCCGGCGCGGTCGCCGCGGCCGTGGCCATGCCGCTGGCCGACGCGACGGCGCTCGGTGCTGCCCTCGCCTGCGCGGCCATGAGCACAGGGTTCCCGCGGGGCTGGCCGGTCGCGGTGTACGCCTCGCTGGTGCTCGTGGCGCTGTCCGTCAGCGGGCTGCACCGGCTGCGGATCTGCCTGCGGGTGGCCGACCAGGCCGGGCGGATCATCGCCGCCGCGGCGCTGCCCGTGGTGGCGCTGCTGCCCTGGCTGACGGCCGGGCAGGCCTTCCGGCTGGCGGTCACGGCTGCGGCACTGCTGATCGCAGCGCGGGTCACGGTGTCGGCGGCCCTGCGCGCGGCACACCGGCACGGCCGTCTGACCGAGCGGGCCCTGCTGGCCGGCGGCGGGCCGGAGGCTGAGGAACTGGCCAGGCTGCTGGGCGAGCACCCCGAGCTGGGGCTGCGTCCCGTCGCCTTCTCAGGCGACGCGCCGGGGGGCGCGATGGCCCCGGAACGGGCTTCGTTGCGGCCCTTGATGGGCGGGACCGGTCAGCTCGGCGTGGCGGTAGCGCACCAGCGCATCAGCCGGGTGATCGTGTGCGCGCCCGCGGACTCCGGCGGTGACGTGGCCCGGCGTGCTGCGGGTCGCCCGGGCGCTGCCCGCCGACGTGTGCCTGGCTCCCCGGCTGCCCGGGCTCGGCGGGGCCCTGCCCGGCGGCCGCATGGACGAGGTGTGGGGCGTCCCGCTGGTCCCGCTGCGCAGCTCGGCCTGGGCCGCGCAGGCGCCCCTCGGCCGGGCCGCGAAGCGGGCCTTCGACGTGCTGGCCGCGGTGGTGCTGCTGGTCGTGACAGCCCCGCTGGTGGCCGTGGCGGCCCTGGCCGTCCGGCTGACGCTGCGCCGCCCGGCGCTGTTCCGCCAGGTCCGTGTCGTCAGGAAGGGAAACCTCGCCGAGATCGTCAAGCTGCGCACGCTTGGCCGGCACGGCGACCCGGACACGTCCTGGTCGGTACCTGCCGGGCAGTGCGGCGCGCTGGGCCGGGTTCTGCGGGTCACCCACATCGACGAGCTGCCGCAGCTGGCCAGCGTGCTGCGCGGGGACATGTCGCTGGTCGGGCCGCGGCCCGAGCGGCCGCACTTCGTCCGGCAGTTCAGCCAGGCCGTGCCCGGCTACACGGAACGGCAGCGGATGCCTGCCGGCCTGACCGGCTGGGCCCAGGTGCACGGGCTGAACGGGGACACCTCGATCAGCGACCGCGCCCGGTTCGACAACTACTACATCGAGCACTGGTCGTTCTGGCTCGACCTGGTCGTGCTGGGCCGCACCGTGACCAGCATCGCGGCCGAGGCGGCCGCTACGGCCGGCCGCCCCGTGCTCATCAGGATGCGCCTGCTCGCCAAGAACCACAGGAGGAAATGACATGAAGGTTCTGCACGTGATCACCGGCCTGGGGGTCGGCGGCGCCGAACTCCAGCTCCGCTCGATCCTGCAGCACACCCGGCACGACAGTGAGGTCGTCACGCTCTACAACCCGGGTCCCGTCGCGGACATGATCCGCTCCGACGGCGGCCGGGTCCGTGACATCGGGATGACCAGGAACACCCAGGTGTCCGCGCTGCTCCGGCTGCGCGGGCTGATCCGCGACGGCGGGTACGACGTGGTGCACGCGCACCTGTACCGCTCGCAGGTGTACGGCCGGTCCGCGGCCTGGCTGGCCGGGACGCCCGTGGTGCTCAGCACGGAGCACTCGATCGGCGAGACCCACCTGGAGCGCAGGAAGATGACGCCCGGCGTCCGGGCCCTGTACCTGGGGACCGAGATGCTCTCGGACACGACCATCGCGGTCTCCGGCACGGTCCGGGAGCGGCTGGAGAACTGGGGGGTCCGCCCGAAGCGGGTGACCCTCATCCCGAACGGCGTGGACCTGCAGCGGGTCGCGTTCGACGGCACCGCCCGGCAGCGGATCCGCGCCGAGTTCGGCGTCGCCCCGGACGTCTACCTGATCGGCGTGCTCGGGCGGCTCGATCCCAACAAGCAGTTCGACCTGGTCATCGAGGCGGCCTCGGCGCTGCTGTCGGACCGGGTCAAGCTGCTGATCGTGGGCAAGGGCGCCGAGCAGGAGCACCTGGAGCAGGTGGCCCGCGAGCACGGGGTGGCCGGCCAGGTGATCTTCGCGGGCGAGCGGCACGACGTGTCCGCGATGCTGTCGGCGATGGACCTGTTCGTGGCGTCGTCGAAGCAGGAGACATTCGGCCTGTCCGTGCTGGAGGCGCTGGCCAACGGCGCCCCCGTGCTCTACACCACCTGCCCCGCGCTGGAAGGCCTGGACGCCGGGCGGGCCCGCCGGGTCCCGTCGGCCGTGGCGGGCATGCGGGCGGCCATGGCCGACGAGGTGGCGGCCGGGCAGCGGCCCCGGATCGCCGAGCCGGCCGTGGAGAAGGAGTACAGCGTGGAGGCGGTCACCGCGCGGATCGACGACCTGTACGAGCAACTGGCTCGGCCGGCATCGTCTGAGGACGATCTGGCGGAGCCACACGGGAGGCATGCGATGAGGGTTTTCGTCACGGGCGCGGCCGGGTTCATCGGCTCGCACCTGACCGAGGAGCTGCTGGCCGCCGGCCACCAGGTCACCGGGCTGGACGACCTGAGCACCGGGCGGCTGGAGAATCTCCGGCCGGTCGCGGGTCATCCCTCGTTCCGGCTGGTCCAGGGGTCGATCCTGGACACCAGGACGGTGGCGGAGCTGACCGCCGGATCGGACTGGGTGTTCCACCTGGCTGCCGCGGTGGGCGCGTTCGTGATCCGCGACCGCACCCTGGACAGCCTGCGCACCAACATCCGCGGCACCGAGAACGTGGTCGAGGCCGCGCACCGGAACGGGGCCAGGCTGCTGGTCGCGTTCGACCAGCGAGATCTACGGCAAGAACACGAAGATCGGGCTGCGTGAGGACGACGACCGGATCATCGGCTCGCCGCTGAAGTCGCGGTGGAGCTACTCCGAGGCCAAGGCCATCGACGAGAGCCTGGTCGAGTCCTACGTCCGTGAGCTCGGCCTGAGCGCGGTGATCGTGCGGTTCTTCAACACCGTGGGGCCGCGCCAGACCGGCCGGTACGGGATGGTCATCCCGCGCTTCGTCCGGCAGGGGCTGGCCGGCCAGCCGCTGACCGTGTTCGGCACGGGCCGGCAGGTGCGCTGCTTCTGCCACGTGCACGACGTGGTGCCCGCGCTGACCCGGCTGATCGACTCAGACCGGGCCAGCGGAAGGGCGGTGAATCTGGGCAGCACCGAGCAGGTCACGATCGAAGGCCTGGCCGAGCGGGTGATCGCGGCGACCGGGTCCGGCGCCGGGATCGAGCGGACCTCCTACCTGGAGGCGTACGGCTCCGGTTACGAGGACATGCAGCGCCGGGTGCCGGACTGCGCCCTGGCCGCCGACCTGGTCGGCTTCCGGGCCACCCGGAGCCTGGACGACATCATCCAGGCCGTGATCGACGACCAGCTGGCCGGACGGGCCACGGCGGCCGCCGCGAGCTGAGACCGGAGAGCTGGCGAGCGTGGTGAGAACGAGGACGGCGGACACAACGAAGGCGGCCCGCAACGGCAGCCGGGCACCAGCGACGGTGCCGAAGCGGCCGCGGCACAGCTTCGCCGGTGCCGTGTGGCTGGCCGTTGTCCTGGTGGGGGCGGTGCTGGTGGGACTGACGATGGTGAACTTGCGGGGCAGCACGCCGCGGCACACGCTGGTCGTGGCGTCCATGCCCTACTGGAACATCAGCCACGGCACCACGGTGGTGCTCGGCCACCGCCAGGACGTGACCGAGGTGTCGCCGTGGATGTACGGGCTGGGCAGATCCGGGCAGATCGACACGCAGTACCCGCCTGGCCAGGCCGCGTCGGTGGCGGGCGAGATCAGGCGGCTGCGCGCGGCGGGCCAGCTGATCGTGCCGAGCATCGCGAACATCACCGGCCGGCAAGTGGTCCTACGGCCCGGTGGGCCGGATGCTCCACTCGCCACAGCTGATGGCTGCCCAGGTAGCCGCGATCGTGGCGCTCGTGCAGCGCGAGCACTACACCGGGATCGACCTGGACTACGAGAACCTGCACGCGGGTGACCGGCAGGCGTTCACCACGTTCGTCACCCGGCTGGCTACGGCCCTGCACGCGCGGGGCAAAGTGCTGTCGGTCGCGGTGTTCGCCAAGACCACCAACGCGGGCACCGACCCGCGCAACCTGGCCCAGGACTACGCGGCGATCGGCCGGGCCGCCGACCAGGTGCGGCTGATGGCCTACGACTACCACTGGGAGAGCTCACCGCCCGGGCCGGTGGCCCCGATCAGCTGGGTCCGCGCGGTGCTGCGGTACGCCAGGACGCAGATGCCGGCCAGCAAGATCATCCTGGGCGTGCCGCTCTACGGTTACGACTGGGTCGGCACTCACGGCACCGGGATCAGCTGGCTGCAGGCGCTTCGGCTGTCGCGGCAGTACCACGCCCCGCCGCACTACGACCAGGCCAGCCAGACCCCCTGGTTCCGCTACCGGGACGCGGCAGGCCACGAGCACACCGTGTGGTTCGAGAACGCGGCGAGCTCCCGGGCCAAGTTCGACGCGGCCCAGGGCGCCCAGGTCGGCGGCGTTTATCTGTGGATGTACGGCTATGAGGACACGGGCACCTGGTCCGCGCTGCGCCACGTGCTGCCGACATCGGGTCCGCACGCGCTCAGCACCTCGAAGGCGGTGCCATGATGCCCTGGTGGGTGCTGGCGGTCTTCGTGCTGGGCGCCAACTTCGCCCTCTGGGGAACAGTGGGCCTGATCCGGCTGGCCGAGTCGGCCGCCGGCCGCTGGCGGCCCGGCACGGTGACGGCCCCTGATCCGGCCGGGACGGGAAACGGAGGATCGGTGATGGCCGTCACGGCCGAGGGCGGTCCGGGGGACTGCCTGCCGCCCCGGCACTCACTGACCCCTGCCGACGTGGCCGTGCTCATCCCGGCGCACAACGAGGCCCTGGTGATCGAGGAGAGCCTGCGTTCCATCATGGCCCTGGTGCCCCGCGGCAACGTCCACGTGGTGTCCGACGGCTCGGCCGACGCGACCGTCGAGATCGCCCGCCGGGCGGGCGCGCGGGTGATCGAGACCCGGGAGAACGTGGGCAAGGCCGGGGCGCTCGAGGAGGCCATCGGCCGGTTCGACCTGATCCAGCGGTTCCCGGTGGTGATGCTGCTCGACGCCGACACCCGGGTCGAGCCCGGCTACTTCACCGCCGCGCTGCCCATGTTCGACCACCCGCAGGTGGTCGCGGTAGCGGGCTGCGTGCGGACGGCGCGGGACCGGCGGATGACGTTCGGCGGCAAGGTGCTGGTCGGTCACCGGACCCGGATCTACGCCATCGGCCAGCGGGCGCTGAAGTTCGGCCAGACCTGGCTGCGCTCCAACGCCACCCCCATCGTGCCCGGCTTCGCCAGCCTGTACCGGACCGATGTCCTGCCGCAGATGGAGATGAACCCGCCCGGGCTGGTCATCGAAGACTTCAACATGACCTTCGAGGTGTACCAGAAGGGGCTGGGCAAGGTCGGCTTCACGCTGCAGGCGGTGGCGGTCACCCAGGACCCGGACAACCTGCACGACTACGTGCGCCAGACCAAGCGGTGGGCGATCGGCCTGTGGCAGACCGTGCGGCGGCACCCGCCGCGGGCCAACCTGTTCACGGCCATGCTCACCCTGCTGCTGATCGAGCTGATCACCTCGAGCCTGCTGTTCTTCCTGCTCCCGCTGGCCCTGGTCGTGCTGGCCGTGCCTGACCTGGTCGGCGACGCGCTGAGCTGGCCGGGTTTCGGTGAGGTGCACACGGTGGTCGCCGCGCACGTGACGCTGACCGCGGTCTTGTTCGGCGTGGTGCTGCCCGACTACCTGCTCACCTGCGCGGTCGTGATACTCGAGCGCCAGCCCCGGCTGCTGCTGCTCGGCGTGTTCTTCCCGTTCCTGCGGATGCTCGACGCCTGCATCGGCCTGTACGCGATCCCGGCCGCGTGGCTGTCCCGGTCCAGCGGCCGGTGGAAGAGCCCGGCCCGCCGCCCGGTCGAGACGGCAGACCCGGCCGGGACGGCAGGGTCCGTTGAAACACCGGGGCCGCGTGAAACACCAGGGCCGCGTGAAACACCGGGGCCGTGTGAGACACCAGGACCGCCTGAGACACCGGGGCCGTGTGAGACACCAGGACCGTCTGAGACACCGGGTCCCCGTGCGATACCGGGGACGGGTGAGACGTCAGGGTCGCTCGAGGCGGCGGGCCTGGTCCTGGCCAGGCCGGTGGGCGGGAACCCGCTGAGGTCCCCGGCACACGTGGCGGAGGCGAGTCATGCATCTGGGTGAGGACAGGCCAGCCGGGGCGGTGCACAGTGAGCTCATGGATCCGGTGCGGATATTGCTGGTGGACGACCACCTGATGGTCACCGAGGCGCTGGCCTCCCGGCTGTCCGCGGCCATGGACCTGTGGGTGGCGGGACGTTGCACCACGGCCGACCCCAACCTGCTCGAGATCGTCCGCGGGCTGCGGCCCGACGTGGTCACGATCGAGGTCGAGCCGCTCGGTGCGGCGGTAGGGGAGGTACTGCAGAGCCTGGTGGCCGCCCGGCCCGAGGCCAAGGTGGTCGTGCTCAGCGCGGATCACGACATCGCCCACGGGGTGGAGGCGGCCCGGGCCGGAGTCTCCGCCTGGGTGGCCAAGGAGCAGGGCGCCGCCGAGCTGGAAACCGTGATCCGCGGCGTGTGCCAGGGCTATTCCTGGTTCCCGCCGGACATGCTCGGCGCGATCCTCAACGAGCTGCGCGCCGACGTCGGCCGCGCCCGGCAGCACGAGGACGTGCTGGACATGCTCAGCCCCCGGGAGCGGGACGTCCTGCTCAGCATGATGGACGGCAAGCGCGGCCGCCAGATCGCCGAGGACCTGCTCATCTCCACGGACACGGTCCGCACGCATACCCGGAACATCTTCGCCAAGCTGGACGTGCACAGCCGCCTGGAGGCGGTCAGGGTCGCCCGGGCCGCCGGCCTGCGGGCGCCCGAGCGGAGTGACGGATGAGCACCACGGCCCCCGTGGCCGCCAAGAAAGTGGCCACGGTCATCACCCGCCTGGAGGGCGGCGCGGGGCAGCACGCGCTGCGCGGGGCGCTCAGCATGGACCCGGCCCGCTTCGAGATGACGATCATCACCGGGAGCGGGGACCGCGTGCTGCTGGATCAGGCCGCCGCGGCCGGCCTGGAGATCATCAGCGAGCCGGCGCTGCGGGCGCCGATCGCGCCCCGCAGCGACCTGCGGGCCCTGGCGCGGCTGCGGGAGCTGCTGGACCGCCGGCCCTTCGACATCGTGCACACGCACACGGCCAAGGCCGGGGTGCTCGGGCGCCTCGCCGCGCACCGCGCCGGGGTGCCCCGCCTGGTCCACACCTACCACGGCTTCCCTTTCCACGAGTTCCAGGCGGCCCCCCGGCGGCATGCGTACGTGCGGATCGAGCGAGGGCTGGGCCGGATCACCGACCTGGCCCTGTGCGTCGGCACCGGGGTGGCGGTCGAGGCGGTCCGCCGCCGGCTGATCTCCCCCGAGCGGATCCGTACCATCGGGGTGGTCGCCGACGGTCCCGTCCCCTCCCCCTGCACTGCACACGGCAGGGCCCCGGACGGCAGTGCCCCGGACGGCAGGTGCCCCGGACGGCAGCGCCCTGCAGGGCAGCGCCCGGGCCCGGGCCCGGGCCGCGCTCGGCCTGCCCGCCGGCGCGACCGTGGTCGGCGCGGTAGGGCGTCTGACCTACCAGAAAGCGCCCGGGGACTTCGTGGCCGCGCTGCAGGCGCTGGCCCGCCCGGACGTGACCGGGGTCTGGGTCGGAGATGGGGAACTGGCCGGGCAGGTCGCCGCGCAGGCCCGGGACACGCCCGGCGTCCAGGTCGTGCTGGCCGGCCAGCGCGGCAACGTCCAGGAGCTGCTGCCCGCCTTCGACGTGTTCGCGCTGCCCAGCCGCTACGAGGGCCTGCCCACGGCCGTGGTCGAGGCGATGATCTGCGGAATCCCGGTGGTCGCGACGGCGGTGAACGCGGTCGGCGACGTGGTGGTGCCGGGCGAGACCGGCCTGCTGGTCCCGCCGGGGCGCCCGGGGCTGATGGCGGACGCCGTCCGGTTCCTCCTGGATTCACCCGACGTCGCGGAGCGGATGGCCGCGGCGGCCCGGGCGCGGCTCGGCCAGCGGTTCGGGGAGCAGGCGCTGCGCCAGGCACTCACGGCGGCGTACTCCACCTGGGGTGACGCGGCCTAGGCTTGACGTGGTTAACTGTCCGTAATGCCTCATCCGGTGACTAGTCCACGCCGGACAGTAAGCGCAACGGGTGGGGGAGAGCGCGGGGGTGGCGACCCGGCTCGGCCCGCCCGGGGGACGGTGCGGGGAGCGCTGGGGGGATGAAGTCGGGGGTAACACGTGGAGCCGTCGTTGGACCGGCGACGGGGCCGGGGGCGCAGGCGGTCTGACGTTGAAGAACCGCTGGCCGTGCGCGGCCTGCTGCATGATCTTGGCCATCAGATGACCACGCTGTCGTACCTGGTCGAGGCGGTGCGCGGGGACGTCGAGCTGCCGGGGGACGCGGGGTCCCGGCTCGAGTTGCTGTCGCTGGAGATGTCCCGGCTGCTGGACATCATCGCCCGCGAGATCCCGGGCGGGGCCGGGGTGCCGGCTGTGGCCGAGGTCGAGCTGCGCTCGCTGGCCGGCCAGGTGACCCAGCTGGCCCGGATCGCGCACGAGACCTCGGTGCTCCTGGAGCCCGGGCCGGAGGTGACCGTTGAGGCCAGCCCGGCGCTGCTGTGGCGGGTGCTGACCAACGTGGTGGACAACGCCGCCCGGGCGGCAGGACCGTACGGCCGGGTCGGGGTGACGGTCTCGGCCGAGGGTGACCGGGCAGCACTCGACGTCATCGACGACGGCCCGGGCTTCGGCCAGGGGCCGCCCGGCGCGGCCTCGCTGGGGCTCGGCGTGGTGACCACGCTGCTCGAGTCATGCGGCGGTGAGCTGGAGATCCGGGCGCCCGCCTCGGGCGGCGCGCACGTCCGGATCGTGGTGCCGGTGCGGCCCGTCCCGGCCAGGGCCGGCCCCGGCGGGAACGGCCAGGTGGTCCCGTGACCGGGCTCGTGATCGGGGACGACCACAGCGTCTTCCTGGACGCGATGTCCGCGGTCCTGGTGCAGCGTGGCTACCAGGTCACCGCCGCCCGCAGCGTGGCGGACACCATCGAGACCGTGCGCCGGACCCAGCCGGACGTGTGCCTGATCGACCGGCACTTCGCCGGGGACAACGGGATTACGGCCATCAGCCAGATGCTCGCCGTGAGCAGCCGGACCAAGGTGCTGGTGCTCAGCGCCGATCCGGATACCGAGGGGATCCGGCAGGCCCTGCACGCCGGGGCGTCCGGCTACCTGCACAAGACCAGGGGTGTGTCCGCGCTCACCAGGGCCATCGACCGGGTGCAGCGCGGCGAGGTGGTGGTCAACGTGCCGAAGCCCGCCCCGGTCCGGCCGCCGGGCAGGCAGGACGACGCGCGACCGGCTCGCAGGGTTCCTCACCGCCCGCGAGCGGGAATGCCTGCGAGCTGCTGGTGGAAGGCCTGGACACGGCCGGGATCGAGCGATCAAGCTGGGGGTGTCGCGGGCCACGGTGCGCACCCACGTCCAGTCGCTGATGACGAAGCTCGGCGTGCATTCCCGGCTCGAGGCGGCGTCGTACGCGGGTCCGCTGACCGCTTGCTGGAGGACGAGGTGGCCCGCTTCCCGGTCGGCGCCGGCACCGGGTTAGTGCGCGGAAAGCGCCGCCGGACAGCCCGTACCGCGACCGCGAGGCCGGCTGCGCCCAGGGCGGCGAGCAGGACCCAGTCCGGTGACCTGCCGGGCCACGCTGGGCGGGGTCGCGGCGAAGCTGTAGGAGTCCGTGGTCAGCGAGCCCTTGGAGAACAGGGCCAGGCCGAAACTCAGGCCGCTGGCGCCCGCCGGCACGGGCGGCGTTACCCAGCGGGCCTGGGCCCAGCCCGCGCTCGCTGGAAGTACGGGCTCGACGTCCAGTACACCCAGCGCCCCGACCAGGTCCGGCAGTAGACCGAGTACTGGGCCGGGGCCGTGGACTGGTACCAGGTGCCCAGCGTGTAGCGCTGGCCCGGCCGGACCGGCAGCCGAGCATTCCCCAGGTCGAACTGGGGCAGCAGCTTGGCGTCCCCGCTGCGGTAGCTGGTGATGGTCAGCCGCTGCGCCCAGCGCCCCGTGCGGCTGTCCGTGGTGCGCTGCCAGCGGGCGGTGTTGCGCCCGTAGCCACCTTCCATCCAGCACCGGGGAGCACTGGCCGGGGCCGCGGACGTGGTCTCCAGCGAGGCGCTCACCGCACCCGAGGAAGCCACCGACTCCAGCGACGGGTTGACGATCGCGTGCGGCGTGGCTGGCGCGACGTGCGGCACCGGCCTGGCCGTGCTTCCCGTCGATCGTGCCGCCGATCACCTGGCCGACGGTCCGGACCGCCGTGCCCGAGCCGCTCCCGCTGGGCGAGCCACCGGGCGAAGCTGTCCAGCATGGTGGCGCGCACGGCCAGGCCGCCGCAGCGGCTGCCGCTGCACACGTGGTGGAAGACCAGCGGCAGCCAGCCTGCCGTTCGGCTGCGGTGACGGTGCGCTCGAGGTCGCGCAGCGTCCATGAGCTGTCCACCTCCCCGGCCGTGCGGAGCACCATGGGATCGCCCGGCGGGACGCTCTCGGTGAGGGTGCAGCCGGGACACCCGGGTGCGCGCAGCCCACCACGCCCCGGGCGCTGGTGTAGCCGAGCCGCGGACGATGGCCTCGGTCAGCGGGCTGTCCGCCCCGCCCGGGTAGGCGAAGGAGAGCGCGCGGGTATCCCAGCGGGCCAGGATCGAGCGGCTGTCGCAGACCTGCCGCCGGGCCTCGGCCGTGGTCAGCGCGGTCAGCCGGAGGTGGGACACGGTGTGCCCGCCGATTTCGTTGCCGTCCGCGGCCAGCTGGCGCAGGTCGGAGCGGGTCACGTAGCCCGGCGTCCCGACCGCGCCCGTGACGATGTAGAACGTCGCGGGCAGCCGGTAGCGGTGCAGCACCTGGGCCGCGGCCATCTGGTCGGCGTCACCGTCATCGAACGTCAGGCTCACCACGGTGCGCGGGGCATGGCCGCCGGCTGCGTGGCCTCCGGCCTTGCTGCCGGCGGCGGGGGCGGAAGAAGCGCCCACAGCGGGGACCAACCCCAGCAGGGCCAGGGACACCACGGCCAGGCCGACGGCCAGCCCGCGGGCCAGCCCTCTTCTCCCCCCACTGCCTGGCCACCGGCGTGGCCGCCGAGCATGCCGCAACGCGTCCCCCTCGGGGGAGATGCCCCGCGTCCCCCCGCCGCCGACCTGCGCACCAGGCTAGGCAGAACGGCCGGAGATCGGCTTCCCCTGTCCGGGTGAACTCCGCTACCTCAACTGCGGGAAACCGCTACTTCATCCCGGGAAACCACTGGATCAACTGGTGCGGGGAACCGCTACCTCACCGGCGGAGACCGCTGGCTCATCCGTGCGGGAAACCGCCGGCCGTCCGCGGGACGGGCCGCGGGAGCCCCGCGCAGCAGGCTGCCCCGCCAGGTGCCCGCGACCGTGCGCACGCTGACCACGGCCCAGGCGGCCACCAGCACCAGGTACAGGCCGACCGCGGCCCAGCGGAACATGCCGGCCCCGGTGTGCAGGGCGAGGCCGGTGGTGCCGGTCACCAGGGTGCCGAGCGGGAACGTGAACGACCACCAGGTGAGGGTGAACGGCAGATGCGACCGGGCCGCCCGGATCGTGATCGCGGTGGCCAGGCCCGCCCAGAGCACCGCGAACCCCCAGACCGGGACACCATAGACGACCCCGAAGGCCTGGAAGGCCGCCCCGTAGGGGTAGGGCAGGACCAGCCGCGCCGCACTGCCGAGCAGGCTGGCCGCGGTGATGGACTGACCGAGCGGGCCGAGCACGATCCAGAGCGTCGGCACCATGGCGGCCGGGCCGATCGAGTGCCGGACCAGCCGCTGCCACAGCTGCGTGATCGACCACGACGCTCGCGATCAGGCTGATCCCGAACATGGCGTAGCAGGCCAGCAGCAGCGACAGCCGCGGCTGCCCGGCGGGCAGATGCGGGATGAGCAGGGCGCCGGTGGCCGCGCTGACCATGGGCGGGACCACGGGCATCAGCCACCCGCCGAACGCGGCGTCGGGGGCGGCCCGCATCCGGGTGAACATCAGGTAAGGCACGGCCAGGCTGCTGGCCAGGCCGGCCAGCGTCCCGAGCGGCCACAGCACCGCGTCGATGACGAGGGCGGCGTGAGCGCCGATCAGCGCCGGGCCGAGCAGCAGGGCCCCGGCCCCGACGGTCAGCAGCGCCATCGGCGGCGCGCCGTAGAACTGCACCATGACCGGGTTCCGGGCGTGAGCCAGCGCGGCCTCGCGGTGCCGGGCCCAGTGCACGATCTCGGCCGCGGCCAGCACCACGAGCCACGCAGCGGCCAGCACCCAGACAGCGGTGGCGAAGCCGCGCAGCCCCGGCCACTGGACCGGCAGGGTGACCGCCGCGGTGGCCACGATGCCGGTGCCCATCACCGAGGCGAACCAGTTGGGCCCGAGGTTGGCGAAGGCGTCCGCGGGCCGTTCCAGGTCGCGGAACAGGCCGCGGCGGCCGGGCTGGCCCGGTCCGGCCGCGGCAGGCGGGGCCGGCTCGGGCGGCGCCAGCCCGGGGCGGGCCGGGGCGGGACGGGTGGGCGTGCTCGTGGTCATAACACCAGCCTCCGCCAGGATGGGGCGCGCCGCTAGCGGGGCTGTCCCTGTCAACTCACAAGCAGAGCTTGTGCCTGCCCACAAGCATCGTCTGTGCCCGAAGCCACCCGGTGCCCGCCCACAATCCGGCATTGTGGGCTGGATTATCGTGGCTCTGTGCCATTGAGCCCGCACGTTCCCGACCTGGCCGCCCTCGAGCTGTTCGTGGCCGTGGCCCACTACGGCAGCATCGGGGCGGCGGCGCGGCACACCGGGATCAGCCAGCAGGCCGCGTCGGCCCGGCTGCGGGCGATGGAGGCCCAGGTCGGCACCGTCCTGCTGGACCGGGATCCGCGCGGGTCCTGGCTCACCCCGGCCGGGGCGCTGCTGGTGGACTGGGCGGCGCCGCTGCTGGCCCAGGCGGGTGAGCTAGACACCGGCATCGCCAGCCTCCGCCGGGCCCGCGACGCCCAGCTGCGGGTCGCGGCCAGCCTCACGATCGCGGAACACCTGCTGCCGGCCTGGCTGGTGGCCCTGCGCGACGGGTACGGTCAGACCGGCCGCCAGCCCGCCGAGATCACCCTGGTGGCGGCGAACAGCGAGGCGGTGGCCGGCCACGGTCGCGGAGCACGGAGTGGACCTCGGCTTCGTCGAGGGCCCGTTCCCGCCGCGGGGGCTGCGGTCCGGGTGGTGGCCACCGACCGGCTGGCTGTCGTGGTCCGCCCGGATCATCCGTGGGCCCGCCGCAGATCGCCGGTCCGCCCGGCCGAGCTGGCGGCCACGCCGCTGGTGGAGCGGGAGGAGGGATCCGGCACCCGGGAGTCGCTGCGCGCGGCCCTCACCGCCTGCCTCGGCCCGGGCACCCAGCTGGCCGCGCCCGCCCTGCGGCTGAGCACCACCACGGCGGTGCGCCAGGCGGTCCAGGCCGGGGCAGGGCCGGCCGTGCTGAGCCTGCTCGCCGTGCGCGAGAACGTGGCGGCTGGGCTGCTGGCCATGGTCCCGGTCCCCGGTCTCGACCTGAGCCGCAGGCTGCGGGCGGTCTGGGCGGGCGCCGCCCAGCCACCCGCGGGCCCGGCCCGGGACCTGATGTCGGTGGCGCTCCGGCTCGGTGCGCCGCCCGAGCCCGGGTGAACCGCGGCCTTTGAAGGACCAGGTAGGCAGGACCACGTTTGAAGGACCTCTGGGTCTCGTCACGATCAGGGTGACGTGGTTGACTCCCAGGCACAGGGAGGTGCTGCCGATGGCCCGTAACGACCCGGCGGTCGCGTCCGCGCCGCGCACGAAGCAGCAGATCAAGGCGGCCAAGGCGGCTAAGGCGGCCCGGCTGCCGGCGCCAGCTGTACGAGTCCGAGCTCTACCGCCTCCAGGCCGAGCTGGTGAAGGCCCAGGAGTGGGTCCGCGCCGAGAAGGCCAGGATTGTCGTGATCTTCGAAGGCCGCGACGCCGCGGGCAAGGGAAGCACGATCAAGCGGGTGGCCCAGTACCTCAATCCGCGGATCGCCCGGATCGCGGCCCTGCCCGCGCCGACCGAGCGGGAGCAGACCCAGTGGTACTTCCAGCGGTTCGTCGAGCACCTGCCCGCCGGCGGGCAGATCATCCTGTTCGACCGCAGCTGGTACAACCGCGCGGGGGTGGAGCACGTCATGGGGTTCTGTACCAAGGAGGAGTACGCCCGGTTCCTGCATCAGTGCCCGCTGTTCGAGCGGATGCTGGTCGAGGACGGCATACTGCTGCGCAAGTACTGGTTCTCGGTCAGCGACGCCGAGCAGCAGGAGCGGTTCCGGTCGCGCCTGGAAGATCCCATGCGGCGGTGGAAGCTGTCTCCCATGGACCTGGAGTCGGTCACCCGGTGGGAGGATTACAGCCGGGCCAAGGACGAGATGATGCTGCACACCGACATCCCCGAGGCGCCGTGGTACGTCGTGGAGAGCGACGACAAGCGGCGCGCCCGGATCAACATGATCGCCCATCTGCTGACCACCATCCCTTACCACGACGTCCAGCGCCCGCCGCTGGAACTGCCGCCGCGGCCGGCGGCCAAGGGTTACGTGCGGGTGCCGCGGGAGATGCAGACCTACGTGCCGGACCACGCGGCCGCCCTGGAGGCCCACCCACGTGAGTGACAGCAGCGAGCCGGCGGCTGAGCCGGCCCGGCCGGCCCGCGGCCGGCCGTTGCCGCGTCGATCTGGGCCCTCGAGCACGCCCAGGACTTCGTCACCGTGGCCGTGGGCGTGGTGCTCATCGTCCTCGCGGCCACGCTGGCCGTATCCGGCGTGGTGGGCTTCGTCAGGGACGTTCAGACGCACTCGGTCGCCACCGCGGCCATCAACCTGCTGGACCGGGTGCTGCTGGTGCTGATCCTGGTCGAGATCGTGCACACGGTGGTGCTGTCGCTGCGTGCGCACCGCCTCGCCGCGCAGCCCTTCATCGTGGTCGGCCTGGTCGCGGTGATCAGGCGGATCCTGTTCCTGCTCAGCAACGAGAACATCATTCCCACCTCCGAGCTGGCCCTGCTCCTCGGCATGGTGGTGGCCTTCGTGGCCGCCTACCTGGCGGTCAGCCACTTCGAGAAGCCCGATGCGGAAGCGGAAGGCGGGGCGCCCCGGGCCCAGGGGAAGAAGAACCCCACTGATAAGGTTGAGTCATTAGGCGGCTGAAGATGCCGCCACTTCCGCGGGCGAGTGGCCCGCGTGGTCGCATCTGTGAGCAGTCCGCTTCCCGGTGAGCCCCGGTTGTTAGCAAGCCGCTGAGCCAGCATGGCTCAGCCAGCCTGGTTCGCCGCTGTCGTGACGCTGGTCCCGCGGCGCGGCCCCCGAATCATGGATGGAGTTCACCGTGCCCCAGCGCCCTGCTGCCCAGGGATCCGGCGCGTCCGCCGGTCACCGGCGGCGGAGGCCGGCCCGCCCCGGCCGGTCGGCCAGCCCGCGCAGGCCGTCTTATGGGGGCCGGCCGCACCGGCCTGCCCCGCCCCGTACTAACACCTCCGAACTTGAGCGCGCCCTGACGGCCGCGCTCAGCGCGCCTGCCCCGGCCGCGGCGACGTTCGCCGAGCTCGGCCTGCCCGGGCCGCTGATGTCGGCGCTCGCCGAGCAGGGCATCACCGCGCCCTTCGCCATCCAGGCCCGGGCCCTGCCCGACGCGCTGGCCGGCCGGGACGTGCTCGGCCGCGCGCAGACCGGGTCGGGTAAGACCCTGGCCTTCGGCCTGCCGCTGCTGGCCCGGCTCGCGCATCCCGCAGCCCCCCGCCAGGCCCGGTCCCCCCGCGGGCTGGTCCTGGTGCCGACCCGGGAACTGGCCCGGCAGGTCGCCGAGGTGCTCGCACCGCTGGGCCGCAGGCTCGGCGTGCGGGTCACCACCGTGTACGGCGGCGCCCCGATGGGCCGCCAGATCGAGCAGCTCGCCCGCGGGGTGGACATCGTGGTCGCCACGCCCGGGCGGCTCATCGACCTGATCGGCCGCGGCGCCGCCAGCCTCGCCCAGGTCGAGATCGCCGTGCTGGACGAGGCCGATCACATGGCCGACCTGGGCTTCCTGCCTGCCGTGACCGCAGCTGCTCGACGCGACACCGCGGGACGGGCAGCGGATGCTGTTCTCGGCCACCCTGGACCGGGACGTGGACCGGCTGGTCACCGCGCTACCTGACCGACCCGGCGCTGCACGCGGTCGCCCCGGTGACCGAGCCGGGCCTGGCCGCGGACCACCAGCTGTTCGTCCTGCCCGCCGCGGACAAGGTGGAGATCGCCGCCGAGATCGCCGCGCGGCCGGACCGGACCCTGATCTTCGTCCGGACCAAGCACGGCGCGGGCCGGCTGGCCAAGCAGCTCACCCGGGCCGGGGTCGAGGCCGCCGCGATTCACGGCGACCTCAGCCAGAATCAGCGCCAGCGCGCCCTGGACGGGTTCGCCGCGGGCTACCCGCGGGTGCTGGTCGCCACCGACGTGGCCGCCCGTGGCCTGCACGTTGACGACGTCGGTCTGGTCGTGCACTTCGATCCGCCGAACGACCACAAGGACTACCTGCACCGCTCGGGCCGCACCGGCCGGGCCGGTGCGACCGGGACCGTGCTCGCGCTCGTCGATCCCGCCCAGGTCCGCGAGGTCACGAAGCTGCAGGAAGCGGCCGGGGTCACCCCGGCCCGGCACCAGGTGCAGCCGGGGTCCCCGGCGGTCCGGGACATCGCGACCTCCGGGACGCCGATCCCGCCGCCGCCGCCCCGGCCCGCGCGCCCGGCCGGCGCCGGCTCGCCGGACCAGGCCCGGCCCAGGCGCGACGGGCGCCCCCGGAACGGCCGCGACGGGCGCCCCGGCTCCGGGGCAAACCGCGCCGGCAGCCGGGACCGCCGCAACCGCCGGCCCAGGCCCGCCTGCCCGAGGCCAGCTAACCGCCCTGCGGGGCCGCCAGCCGCTGGTGCCCCGGATCGTGTTCCTTGCCCATCGCGGGCTGCCCGTGCGACGATCCCAGTACGTGGCCGCTGGCCGCGAGACCTCGCAGCACCTAGGCAGCACTGGGAGCGCCCGTTGGCTCAGCCCGGCACGCGGTGACCGCCGCACCTGCCCAGGATGCCCGCCTGCGCGGCGAGCCGGTGGCGCGCGCGGTGTTCCAGGGCCTGCCTGCCCGGTATGACCGGCTCGCCTACCTGCTCTCCCTGGGCCAGGACCGGCGCTGGCGGCGGGCGGTGGTCAGCCACACCGCGGCCGGCCGCCCGGGCCTGGCACTGGACGTGGCGACCGGCCCGGCCGGGATCGCCCTGGCGGTGGCCGGCCGGACCGGGGCCAACGTGGTCGGGGTCGACCTGAACGAGCCCATGCTGCGCGCGGGCGTGGCCAGGACCCGGCGCCCCGGCCGCCGCGGCCGGGTCCGGGTGGCCGTCGGCCGGGCCGATGACCTGCCGTTCCCGGACGCCACCTTCGACGCAGTGACCTTCTCCTACCTGCTGCGCTACGTGGACGATCCCGCGGCGACCGTGGCTGAGATGGCCCGCTGCCTGCGTCCCGGCGGCACCCTGGCCAGCCTCGAGTTCTGCGTGCCGCCGCAGCCCGGATGGCGGCTGGCCTGGTGGTGCTACACCCGGCTGGCCCTGCCCGTGCTCGGCGCGCTGACCGGCGGCGCGGCCTGGTACCGGGTCGGCCGCTTCCTCGGGCCGAGCATTTCCACGCACTACCGGCGGCATCCCCTCGACGATCACATCGCGGCCTGGCGGGCCGCGGGCCTGACCGACATCGGGGTCAGCGTGATGAGCCTGGGCGGCGGGCTGGTGATGTGGGCCCGCAAGGCCGGGCCGCCCGCGGGACCTGGTTCGTGAGCGCGCGGACCGAGAAGACCGCGTTCTATGCGCTGGGCCGCGGCACCGGGGGTTTCCGCGACTGGCTGACGCTGCTGCACCCGCCGTACACGCTGTGGCACCTGTCCTACGTGGCGGTCGGGGCGGCGCTGGTGCCGGACCCCGTGCTCTGGCGGCTCTGCGCCACGATGCTCGCGTTCTTCCTGGCCGTCGGCGTCGGCGCGCATGCGCTCGACGAGCTCAACGGCCGGCCGCTCAGCACGGGCATCAGCAGCGTGGTCCTGGCCATCACCGCCGCGGTGTCTATCGCCATCGCGGTCGTGATGGGCCTGATCGACGGGGGCCTGCGGCTGCTCCCGTTCGTGATCGCCGGCGCGATCCTGGTCTGCGGGTACAACCTGGAACTGCTCGGCGGCCTGCTGCACAGCGACTTCTGGTTCGGCGCGGCCTGGGGCGCGTTCCCGGTCCTGGTCGGGGCGTACGCCCAGCACTGGACGCTGCCGCCGGCCGTCCTGGTCGCCGCCGTGGCCGCGTTCTTCCTGTCCATGGGCCAGCGCTCGCTGAGCACCCCCGCCCGGGCCCTGCGCCGCCGGATCGCGTCGGTCTCGGTCCGGGTGACCTGGCGCGACGGCAGCCAGCAGGAACTCGGCCGGGCCGACCTGCTCGCGCCGCTGGAACGCGCGCTCCGCTACTTCACCTGGGCCACCGGGACCCTGGCCGTGGCTCTCGTGCTGGCCCGGTGAGCATGGCGCACGTGCCCATGAACAGAGCCGGGTTCGACGTGGTGGTGGCCGGCGCCGGGCCGGCCGGGAGCGTGGCCGCGCTGGTGCTGGCCCGCGGCGGCGCCCGCGTCGCGCTGGTGGACAAGGCGGCCTTCCCCCGCGACAAGGCGTGCGGTGACCTGGTCGGGCCGCGCGGCGTGGGCCTGCTCGACGAGCTGGGCGTGTCCGTGCCGGACGCCGGGCAGGGCGCGGACCTACTGGTCGTGGGGCCGTCCGGGCACCGGTCACGGCTGCCGGCCTTCCGCGGCCGGACCTATCCGGGGCACGGGGTGGTCATTCCCCGGGTCGTCCTGGACGACGCGCTCCGCACGGCCGCCCTCGAGGCGGGCGCGGAACCCATCCGGGCCCGGGTCAGCGGGGTGGACCGGCCGCCCGGCGGCCCGGTCCGCGCGCTGATCACCAGCGACGGCCAGCGGATCGCCGCGGATGCCTTCATCGGCGCGGACGGCGCGCTGAGCCCGGTCGCCCGGCTGGCCGGGATGCTGGACCCGGACACGGCCCTGTGGGGCTTCGCCATCCGCGCGTACATCCCCGCGGAGGTGCCGCTGCCCTTGCTGGTCCTGCTGGACCAGGCGCCGTGGCGGATCTATCCCGGGTACGGCTGGCTCTTCCCCGGCGCCGCCGGGCAGGCCAACGTGGGCATCGGGGTGGGCCTCGGCACCAGGCGGCGGCAGGCCCGGCTGCGCGACGACCTGGCCCGGTTCACCGCCCTGCTGCGCACGGCGGGTGACCTGAGCCCGGAGGCCAGGACCGGGCCGGTAACGGGCGGATGGCTGCGGATGGGCGGCACCGGGACCCCGCCGGCGGCGGCGAACCTGCTGCTGGCCGGGGACGCCGCCGGGCTGATCAACCCGCTGCAGGGCGAGGGCATCGGCCCGGCCATGGTCAGCGCGCGGCTGGCCGCCGAGTGCCTGCTGGCCGGCCCCGGGCAGGCAGCCGCTGCCTACACCGAGGCGGTGACGGCCGCGTTCGGCGGCTACATGCCGGGCGCCGCGGCCCTCCAGGCCACCCTGCTGCGCCGTCCGCGGGCGGCGTCGGCCGCGGTACGGCTGCTCACCGCGCCCGCGGTCCGCCGGGTGCTCGCCGGCACCTGGTCGCTGTACTGGAACGGGCTTGTCGACGGGGCCCGCCCGCGGCCAGCCGCGTGGACCGCCGCGGCGGTCCAGCAGGTGGCCAGCCGCCTGGGCCGGCGGTGGCCCTCAGATCCACCGGACCTGGGCCACCTGGACCCCGGTGCCCTGGAACCCGGTGGCCCGGACCTGGTCACTTCACCCGCCAGGGATGACGCGCGGCCGTCGTGACCTGATTGGCTCGTGGCCAGCCCCCCCCGGGGAGGAACCTTGGCCACAGCCACCAAACCCGGCGCGGCGGGCAGCGCTGGTGCGGGGGCGGCGCCGCGCCAGGCGGGCCTGGTCCTCGTCGCGCTCATCGTGGTGGCCGCGGTCGCGAACCTGAACCTCACCGTGGCCAACGTCGCGCTGCCCGACATCGGCCGGGCCTTCGACACCGGGCAGACCACGCTCGACCTGATCGCCATCGGCTACTCGCTCGGCCTGGCCGGATCGGTGCTCTACCTCGGGGCGGTGGGCGACCGCTACGGCCGCCGGATGATGCTGGTGCTGGGCGTGCTGGTGTCCATCCCGGCCTGCCTGATGGCCGCCTACGCCCCGGACGCCGGGGTGCTGCTCGCCGGCCGCCTGCTCGGCGGGATCTCCGCGGGCATGGCGTACCCCACCACCCTGGCCCTGATCACCGCGCTGTGGTCGGGGCCCGCCCGGATCCGGGCCATTGCCCTGTGGTCCGGTATCGGCGGCGCGATCACGGCCCTGGGGCCCCTGCTGGCCGGCCTGCTCCTGCAGCACTTCTGGTGGGGATCGGCGTTCCTGCTCACCCTGCCCCTGGCCGTGGTGGCCCTGGTCCTGGCGCTGGCCTGCGTGCCGTCACACGTCAACGAGACTTCTGACCCCGTGGACAACCTGGGCGGAGTCCTGTCGATGGTTTTCGTTGCGGCCCTGGTTGTCGCGATCAATTTCGCGCCGGTGCCGGGCGCGGGGGCCCTGGCCATCGGCACGGCCGTCGTGGCGCTGGCCGCGGGGGCCGGGTTCTTCCTCCGCCAGCGCCGGGCCCGGGCGCCCCTCTACGACCTGCACGTGGCGGGGCGGCGGATCTTCTGGGTGGCGGCGGTGGGCGGGATCATCGTCTTCGGGTCGCTGATGGGCGCGATCTTCGTGGGCCAGCAGTACCTGCAGGACGTGCTCGGCTACTCGCCGCTGCGTGCCGGGCTGGCCATCCTCCCGGCGGCCGCGTGCATGGTGGCGTTCGCGCCGCTGTCGGCCCGGCTCACCCACGGCCGCGGGTCGGGCTTCACGCTGCTCGGCGGGTACGTGTTCTGCCTGCTCAGCTTCCTCACCATGCTGCTGCTGTGGAAGCAGGGCAGCTCGTACTGGGTCGTCGGGCTGGCCTTCGCGTTCCTGGGCGCCGGGGTGGGGCTGGCCGGCACGCCGGCCTCGCACTCGCTGACCGGCTCCGTTCCCACCCGCCGGGCCGGGATGGCCTCCGGCACCGCCGACCTGCAGCGTGACCTGGGCGGCGCGATCATGCAGTCGATCCTGGGGGCGCTGCTCACGGCCGGCTACGCCCGCGCCATCGCCGGGTCGGTGGCCAGCTCGCCGGACCGCAGCAGGATCACCGGCAGCGTGCAGAGCCAGCTGGAGAAGTCCTTCGCCGGCGCCCAGGAGGTGGCGCAGCGGTACCCGCAGTACGCCGCGAAGATCACCGCGGCGGCGAGGAGCGCGTTCCTGGCCGGCGACCAGTGGGCTTACGCCGCCGCCATCCTCGGCGTGCTGCTCGGCGCGGCGCTGGTGTTCGCCCTGTTCCCGCGCAAGGCCGAGGAGGCGGCGCTGCTGGCCCGCTACCACGCCGAGGACAGCCGGTGACGCCCGGCTTCCGCGACTGCCCTGGCTACGACTGGGCGGCGTAGTTGTCCGGCTTCGCGCCCCCGAGCCGGGTGGTGTCGGGTGTCTGCGTCACCGACGACGGGCTGACGAACGTGCTGCCGGATGACGTGACCTGAACCGCCTGTCCCAGCGCGCTGCCCTTGAGCAGCTGCTTCCAGGTGAGGAACCAGACGGTGAAGCCGTCGCCCCACCTGCCGGTGTGCGGACTGCCGGTGATCGTCACCGGCTCGCCAGGGACGGCCAGGTTGTAGTACATGGCGGCGTGCTGGGGCGACAGGTTCACGCACCCGTGGCTCACGTTGGTGATTCCCTGCTCGCCCACCGACCAGGGGGCGGAGTGCAGGTAATCGCCGCTGTAGGTGAACCGGACCGCGTCGTTGACCAGTTCGTTGTACCCGTTGCCGACCATCCGGACCGGGTTGCCCTTCTCCAGCGTGATGTAGGTGCCGTCCACGGTGTCCAGCCCGGGCCGGCCCGTGCTGATCGGCCAGTGACCCCACAGCTTGCCCTTGTAGAACACGTTCAGGTAGTGGGTCTTCGTGCTGGCCACCACGATCAGCGAGGGCCCGATGTCGAACGTCTGGGTGAGGTCGGCGGTGAAGAAGACGCCGGGGGAGGCCTCGACGCCGTTCAGGTGCCCGTCGAACGAGACCGTGGTGTTCGCGGGCCAGTAGTTCATGGTGCGGAAGTACAGCGTCTGGTTGCCGTCCCAGTACCACGCCCCGGTCACCGGCTTGGAGCTGCTCACCTGGAGGGACTTCTCCACCGCGGCCTTGTTGGTCACCGGGGAGCTGAACGTGATGCGGATCGGGATCCCGACACCGTACGACTGCTTGTAGCCCTCGAAGATCATGGCGGTGTCGGAGGCGGCCGGGGTGAGCGTGTGGAAGCTGCTCGTCGAGCTGACCGGCGTCCCGGACGAGTTGACTGCCGTGGCGTGCACCGTGTAGTTGCGGGACGGCTGCAGCGCCCACTGGTTCCGCCAGACCGTGTGCGCGCCGTTGAACGAGCCGCTCACGGTCTGGTGCCCGGAGGTCACCGTGACGGACTTGATCGTGCCGCTGGATGAGGTGACCTTGATCCCCTTGCTGGGGTTGACGTTGTGATGCCCGTCACCCGGGCTGATGTGCAGCGCCGCGCGGGCCGCGGCGGCGGAGGCCTGGGCCGCGCTGTGGCTGGCCGCGGGGGTGGTGGCCGCCGGCGGCCCGCTGGAGCAGGCCGCGGCCATCAGGCCCGCCACGCCGGTGACGGCAGTGATCGCGAGCCAGCGGCCTGGTCCGGTGCTCCTGCCCTCGCGGGGTGCCCGGATGTGCTGCCGGCTGTCCGCCCTATCGCTCTGCCGCACTGCGGATCCTCCTGTTGCTGACCACTCGCGGCCGTGGCGGTTCACTGCCACGGCAGGGTTCGCCCTCAACACCACGGGCCGTTCAATGATCTGCCGGGGGAGACGGTGGCTCCCGTTCGTCAACGTCGTCCGGGGGCAGACTGGTTCCGGGCGAAGCGCCCACAATTGAGACGG
Source organism: uncultured Actinomycetes bacterium (assembly GCA_963751175.1). GTDB lineage: Bacteria > Actinomycetota > Actinomycetes > Streptosporangiales > Streptosporangiaceae > RYN-230. The sequence continues at coordinate 139,188 of CAVVTM010000032.1, forward strand.
ACCGTGCACGCCGGAGGTTGCCTTCCAAAGGTACCCGCCCGCCGCGAGCCCGGTGAACCATCTGAAAACCGGCGATAGCGGCCACGAGCACGATCCCGGTCGCCAGCCAGGGCACGTAGTCGCCGAGCCGGTCGTACAGGGTGCGCGTGCTGGCCGGGGGCAGCCCCAGCCGCACCACGGTCACGCCCCGCTGCTGGGTGGTCATCAGGGCCAGCAGCCGCCCGCGCGCGTCGAAGGCCACCGTGTCCCCGGTCAGGGCCGCCTGGACCACCGGGCGGCCAGTCTCCGCGGCCCGCATCGCGCTCAGCGACGCGTGCTGGGCGGGCGCCCAGCTGTGCTGGAACGTCGAGTCCGAGGTCTGGTACACGAGGAGCTGGGCCCCCCGGTCCGTGTCGGCCCGGGACATGTCGGGGAACGCGGATTCGAAGCAGATCAGCACGCCGAGCGGCAGCGGCAGGCCCAGCCGGTCGGTGGCGCGGACGAGGTGCGCGCCGTCACCGGGCACCATGTTGCTCGCGGCCGCCTTGCTGATCCGGGCGATCCAGCCGAGCGCGCCGCGCAGCGGGATGTACTCGCCGAACGGGACCAGCCGCGTCTTGGTGTAGGAGCCCGTGATGCCCTGGGGCCCGATCAGCAGCGCCACCTTGGACCGCGCGCCGCCCGGCTGGGACGCGTCCTGGTTCACCAGCACCTGGGCGCCGGTAGCCGCGGCCAGCCGCTTGATCTGCCCGAACAGGACCGGATCCCGCTCGATGTCGGTGCCGACGCTGCTCTCCCCCCAGACGATCAGGTCCGGGCGGGCGGTGCGGAGCTGGCCGGACAGCTGCAGGCTCGTGTCCACCCGCTGGTTCTTGCCGTTGGTGATACCCGGCTGGACCAGCGCCACCGTGACGTGCCGGACCGCCGGGACGGCCGCGCTGAGGGCGAACGCCACCGGTCCTGCGGCCAGCGCCACGGCGACCCCGCCGGCCCCCACGGCGCGCACCGCCATGCCCCGGGCCAGCAGCAGGATCACGATGCCGGTGTTCACCGCCACCAGGGCGAAACTGATCAGCCAGACGCCGCCCACCGCGGCCAGTGCGAGGACGGCGGGATGCTGCCACTGGCTGGCGCCCAGCACGTCCCAGGGACCGCCGAACCCGTGCCAGGACCGGGCCCACTCGGTGAACACCCAGTAGCCAGGCATCACGGCGAGCGCCGCGAGGGCGCGGCCCGGACGCAGCGGCGCGCGCAGCAGGGCCCAGGCGGCCACCCCGAACCCGGTCCACAACACCCCGAACACCACCGCGACCAGCAGCAGGGCCGGCCCGATGCTGGGGATCAGCCAGTAGAGCGCGGCCAGGATGAAGCCGGCGCCCAGCCACCAGCCCCGCACTGCCGCCTCCCGGGCGGACGGCGCGGCGCGGATGATGAGGATCCCGGGCACCAGCCCGCACCAGCCCAGGAACCCCAGGCTGAGCTGCGGGAAAGCCAGGACCGGCAGCGCACCTGCCGCCAGCGCCGCATACCGGAGGGGCTTGGCGAGGGCCCGCCACACTGCCATGACTCCCATTGTCAGCCCACGCCGGTGCGCCGGGACCGCCCGGTCCCATCCGTGAGGCCTGCGTTACGCGGGGCCGCCCGTGATGCCTGCGTTACGCGGGGCCGCTCGTGGTGCCGCCCGTGCGGCGGCGCCTGGCTCCGGCCACCGCACGGGCGATGGCCCAGCCCAGGGCCAGGATGGTCAGCGCCGTGAGGACGGCCTCGGGCCAGCCGCCCAGCCGGTCGGCGAGCGTGAGGCCGCTGCGCAGCGGGACCCGCTCGTCCAGCACCGCCCGGCGCCACAGCCCGGTGCGGGCCAGCACGGTGCCGTCCGGGGCGATGATGGCGCTCTCCCCGGTGGTGGAGGCGTACACGATGGCGCGGTCCGACGTGATCGCCTGGATCCGGGCCATGGCCACCTGCTGGGTGGATTCGCCGGACTGGCCGTCCACCTCGAACGTGGCGTCGTTGGACTGCACGGCGAGCAGGTTGGCGCCTGCGGTCACCTCAGAGCGCACCAGGCCGTCGAAGCCGACCTCGTAGCAGATCACGTCGCCGAGCCGGATCGCCCCCTGGCGGAACACCACCGCACGGTGCCCGGGGGTGAAGTTGACCGGCTGCAGGCTGACCAGGGAGGTGACGTGTGCGAGCAGGCTGCGGAACGGGATGTACTCGCCGAACGGGACCAGCTGGCGTTTCGCGTAGACCGCGACCGGGCCCCGGCGGGGCAGCCACAGCTGGCCGGTGTTGCGGAGCGGGTTCTGCAGCAACGCCCCGACCAGGACCGGCCGGTTGATGGCGGCGACCGCGGTGGCGATCGTCGCATAGATCGCCGGGTACTCCGAGGGGTCCAGGTCGGTCGAGTTCTCCGGCCAGATCACGATGCCCGGGGCGGCCCGGGCGCCGGAGGCGACCTGGGCGGCCAGCGCCCGGGTCGCGGCGGCGTGATTCTCGGTGACCGTGCTGGCGCGGAGCAGGTCCGGCAGGGACCGGGCGTGCGGGACGTCTCCCTGCACCGCGGCCACGGTGGCGGTGCGCTGCCCCGTCCCGGCCCCGTCCACGGGGAGCAGGCTGCCTGCCAGGGCCACACCGGCCGTCGCGGCCGTGGCCGCCGCCGCGGCGATGAGGCGGCGCCGGCCGTGCATGGCCCGCAGGACCAGCCAGGCCAGCATGGCCCCTGTCACCGCGACCAGGAAGGACAGCAGCGGGGGGCCGCCGATCGCGGCCCAGCCCGCCGTCGGTGCGGCCGCCTGGCTCATCGCCAGGCGGCCCCACGGGAAGGCATAGGGCCAGCGGGCCCGCATCGCCTCGGCCGCCACCCACCAGCCCCCCACGGCCAGCGGCCAGCCGGGCAGCCCGAGCAGCAGCCGCTGCCCCACGGTGAGCAGCCCGAAGATCACCGCCTCGGCGATGGCCAGCGCCGCCCACGCATACCAGGCCACGTTGACCAGCCAGGACAGCAGCGGCACGAAGAACGCGATCCCGAAGACCAGCCCGATGACGAACGAGGCCCGCAGCCCCTGGCGGGACAGGGCGATCACCAGGAGGGCCGGCCCGGCGACCGCGAGCGGCCAGATGCCGACCGGCGGGAACGCGGCCGCCAGGCCCACCCCGCCGGCCACGGCGGCCAGCAGGGCCCAGGGCAGCCGCAGCCCGGCGCGGCCCCCGGTGGCACCGGCGGATGCCGGGGGAAGCCGCCCGGCGGTGGCCACGCCGGCGGTGCTTCCCTCCGGGCTCCGCTGCATGGCCCGAGCGTAGCCGGATATGCAGGGTTGGTGCCGCCGCCGGGGCCCCGGACCTGGGCTGGTTCCTGTGGTGGTGCCCCATGGTGCCCTGTGGTGGCGCCCTGGTCCGGGTGTGCTGAGGGCGGGCCAGTCTCGACCCGTTTCACCAGAATCACGGTTCTTCAGCGTGATAGCTTGATTACAGTCTGTTCCCAGGTGGGGGGAGCGGGCGAACCCCGACCGCACGGCACGAGGGTCCGTCAGTGATCAAGATCCGCTATGCAGACCTGCCCCAGGGCCTCCACGCGGACGTCCGCAGCAGCGGGCGCCGGCCCGTCATCTACCTGCTCCCCGGGCTGTCCCCCGCTCAGCGCCGGGACGCCCTGCGCAGATTAATCCGCACCTCACGGCAAGGCCGCGGGCCGCGGCTGCGGGCTGCGGGGGTCGCGTTCGCGGTCGCCAGGGACGTGGCGAAGTCCACCGCGCGGAACGGGCTGGCCGCGGTCCGGTGCCACCCCGCGGGGTCGGCGGTCCTGGCCGCCGTCGTCACGGCGGCCGTGGTCTGCTACGCCCTCTTCATCACGGTGACGGTGCGGTTCGGCCCGCGCCCGGGCATGCCGCCCGCCGCGGGGGCGCCCCCGTCCTGGCCGCAGGACGCCGGCGGAGCGGGCCGGTCCCCGGGCGGCGGGAGCACCGCCCCGGCGGGCACGCGGCCCGGGCTCAGCGGGAAGTACAGCGCGTCCCCGGGCGCATCCGCCCCCGGTGCGGGCACTGGCACATCAGGGTCTGGGCCGTCCGGGGCGGGGTCCGGGCCGCCGGGGTCTGGGCCGTCCGGGGGTCCCACCAGTCCCGCGCCGCTGCCCACCGGCACCTGGTCGGCTCCAGGGGGCGTGCTGCCGTCCGCCTCGGCCGGGCCGTCACCGGGGCCGTCGTCCTCGCCGTCGCCCGTGCCCTCCCCGGCACCGCCCCCGGCCCGCCCCGGCCCGGCGCGCGGTAACCCGGGCGGGCTGTGCCTCCAGGTGGGCCCCCTCGGCGTCTGTATTTCCGGGTAAATCCGACTCTCCGGGTAACCTGCCAGCGGGACGACAGGAGGTACTTACGTGAGCCGCCGTGGCTGGATTCTCTTCACGGCGATGAGCCTGATCTGGGGCGTGCCCTACCTGCTCATCAAGGTCGCCGACGGCGGGGTCTCGGTTCCCGTCCTGGTCTTCGCGCGGGTGGCCGGGGGTGCCGTGGTGCTGCTGCCGCTTGCCGTGCACCGCGGTCAGCTCCGGGCACTGCGGCCGCACTGGCGCTGGCTGGCCGTGTTCGCCTGCGTGGAGATCATCCTGCCGTGGCTGTTCCTGTCCGCTGCCGAGCGGCGGCTGTCCAGCTCGATGAGCGGCCTGCTCATCGCGTCGGTGCCGATCATCGGGGTGGCCCTGGCCCGGCTCACCGGAGGCGGGGAGCGGCTCACGCCGCTGCGCTGGGCGGGCCTGCTCGGCGGGCTGGCCGGGGTGGCGCTGCTCGCCGGGCCGGGCGCGCTGCACGGTGACCTGGGGTCGGTCGCCCTGGTGTTGCTCACCGCGCTGGGGTACGCCACCGGGCCGCTGATCGCCAGCCGCAAGCTCACCGGCCTGCCCGGGCTCGGGGTGACCGCGGTCTGCCTGGGGTTCGCGGCCGTGGTCTACGCGCCGGCCGCGGCGCTGACCTGGCCGACGTCTGTCCCGTCCGCCGCGGTGCTGGCCAGCCTGGCCGGGCTGGCGCTGGTCTGCACGGCGCTGGCGTTCGTGCTGTTCTTCCAGCTGATCGCCGAGGTCGGCCCGGCCCGCGCCACGGTCATCACGTACGTGAACCCGGCCGTCGCGGTGGCCCTGGGGGTGGGGGTGCTCGGCGAGCCGCTCACCCCGGAGATCATCGCGGCCTTCGGCCTGATCCTGGCGGGCTCCGTGCTGGCCACCCGGTCCGGCCAGCCCGCCGCCGACGCGGCCACCGTGGATCCGGGAGCCACAGGAGGGCACCCGGGGGCCACGGGAGTTCCGGGGGCCACGAAGCATGCCGGGGGTACGGGGGATCCGGGGGCTGCCCGGAGGATGCGGTGGGTGAGCCCGGGGCCGGGGCGGAGGGCCAGCCGCGGACCCCGGCCAGGCCGTGAGCGGTGCTGATACCGGCCCGCTGCCCGGTGATCTCGACGCCCTGCTTAGTGCCCCGGGCGCCGAGCTGCTGGCCTCGCTGCGCGGCCAGGCCGTCACCCCGGGCACCGCGCTGGCCCTGGGCACCCGGCTGCGCGTGAGGTACCCGGCCGCGCTGGTCGCGGCGGCCCTGGCCCAGCACGAGCTCCGGCTCGCGGCCCGGGCCAAGTTCAGCCGGGCCATGGACATGTTCTTCACCCGGGCCGGCCTGGAGCAGGCCTCCGCCGAGGTGGTGGCCCGGCACCGGCAGGCCCGGTTCGCGGCGGCCGGCGTGCTGGCCGACCTGTGCTGCGGCATCGGCGGTGACCTCATCGCCCTGGCCGGGGAGCATCCGGTCCGGGCGGTGGACCGGGACCCGCTGCACCTGCGGATGGCCATGCTGAACGCGGCGGCCTACGGCGTGAGCGGCTCCGTGCGGGCCGCCCGGGCCGACGTCCGCGAGGCGGACCTGGCCGGGGTGGACGCGGTGTTCATCGACCCGGCCCGGCGCACGGCTGGTAGCACGGGCGACGGCCGGGGCCGCGGTGCGGGCCAGCGCCGGCTGGGCCCCGGCGCCAGCGAACCGCCGCTCGACTGGTGCCTGGACCTGGCCGGGCGCGTCCCTGCGGTGGGCATCAAGGCGGCGCCCGGGATCGCGCGGGACGCGGTGCCGGGGGGCTGGGAACTGGAGTTCGTCGCGGTCGGGCGGGACCTGAAAGAGGCGGTGGCCTGGTCACCCTCCCTGGCCGGTCCCGCCACGCGGGCGACCCTCCTGCCCGGCGGGCACACGCTCACCCCCGAGCCAGGGCCGCCGGTCCCGGTGGCGGCACCCGGCCCGTTCCTCCTCGACCCGAACCCCGCGGTGACCCGGGCCGGGCTGGTCGGAGAGCTCGCCCGGCAGCTGGGGGCGTGGCAGATCGACCGACAGATCGCGTTCCTGTGCACGGACACGGCGGTGCGCACCCCGTTCGCCCGGACCCTGCAGGTCATCGACTCCGGGCCGTGGAACCAGAAGCAGCTGCCCGCCCGGCTCCGTGACCTCGGCGTCGGCGCGCTGGACATCAGGCGCCGGGGGCTGGCCGGCGACGTGGGCCAGCTGCACCGCCAGCTGAAGCTGACCGGCTCCCGCCGGGCCACCCTGGTCATGACCCGGGTGGCGGACCGGCCCTGGGGGCTGGTCTGCCTGGACCTTCCCGGTTGACGGGCGGAGCCCCGGAGCGGGACCGGGGGGAGGGGGCGTGACGCTCCGGATCGCCGGGTGTGCCCGATAGACTCGCGCACGTGATTGACCTGAGGGCCGCGCGCCAGGAGCCAGACCGGTACCGGTCCGCGCTCGCCCGGCGTGGTGCCGCCGACGACTTCGATGCCCTGCTCGCCGCCGACCGGATCTGGCGGGAGCTGACCGAACGGGCCGAGACCCTGCGTGCCGCGCAGAAGCGATCGTCCCGGGGCGGCAAGCCCAGTCCCGGGGAGCTCGCCGAGCTGCAGCGGCTCCGGAAGGAACTCGACGCCGCCGTGACCGACCTGGCCCAGGCCGAGGCGGGGCGGCAGGAGTTGCTGGCCCGGATCCCCAACCTCCCCGACCCCGCGGCCGCGGACGGCCTCAGCGAGGAAGACTCGGTGGTGCTGCGCACCTGGGGTGAGCCGCGCCAGTTCACGTTCCCGGTCCGGGACGCGACCGATCTCGGCGGCCCGTCGGGCTGGATCGACATGGCCCGCGGCGCACGGCTGTCCGGCTCGCGGTTCGCCTACCGGTTCGGTGACGTGGCCACGACCGAGATGGCCCTGTACCGCTTCGTGCTGGACCGCCTGGCCGGGAAGGGGTTCATGACCGTGCTGCCGCCCGTGCTGGTCGGCGAGCGCGCCATGTACGGAACCGGGTTCCTGCCCACCGAGGAGTCCAACCTCTACCACCTGGAACGGGACAACCTGTACCTGACTGGCACGTCGGAAGTGGCGCTGGCGGGCATCCACACCGACGAGCGGCTGGAGGAGAGTGAGCTGCCCGCCACATACGCGGCGTTCACCACGAACTTCCGGCGCGAGGCGGGGGCCGCGGGCAAGGACACCAAGGGCATGTTCCGGGTCCACCAGTTCGACAAGGTGGAGATGTACGTCTACTGCCTCCCCGAGCAGTCGGCCGCGTTCCACGAGGAACTGCTCGCGCACGAGGAGGAGATCGTCCAGGCCCTCGGGCTGCCCTACCGGGTGATGAACATCGCCGTGGGGGACCTCGGCGCGCCCGCGGCCAAGAAGTACGACATCGAGGCGTGGTTCCCGGCCCAGCAGCGCTACCGGGAGATCACCTCCTGCTCGAACACCACCGACTACCAGGCGCGACGGCTGAACATCCGGTTCCGCCGCGACGGCAAGCTGCAGTTCGCGCACACCCTCAACGGAACCGGGGCGACGGCCCGGTCGCTGCTCTCGATCATGGAGAACTTCCAGGACGAGCGAGGCGTCGTGACCGTCCCCGAGGTGCTCCGCAGCTACGGGGCCCCGGCCACCCTCGGCCGGAAGCCGGACTAACCCGCGGACCCCCCGGCCTGGCCGGTGCCCGGCGTGGTGAGCAGGGTGCTTCCGTCCGGGGATCCGAGCCCGGTGCAGGCGTCCCAGCCCGGTCCGGCCGCGTAGGCACCGTTGCTGCCGCTGGTGATGTCGCGGAAGCCCGCCGCCGCCGTGCCCGCCGTGACGCCCGCGTACAGCAGCGGCTGGATCAGGCCGAACGGCTTCCCGGTGGACTGGGCCAGCCGGCTGATCAGCGCCGCCCACAGCGGGGCCACGGCGCTCGTCCCGCCGACCACCGTGGACTGCCCGTCCACCAGGACCTGGTAGCCGGTCGCCGGGTCGGCGCAGCCGGCCACGTCCGGCACGCCCCGGCCCGCCGCCGCGCCGGCCGCTGTCCGGGCCCGGCCGGGCACCCCCGCCGCCGCCTGCCAGGACGGGAGGCCGAAGGTGTCACTGACCCCGCCGCCCGTGGCGCCGCCCGAGCTCCCGTCGTTCCAGACCGTCTCGGAGCTGATCACGCCGGTCCCGGCGTCGCCCCGCAGGCTGGTCCCCCCGCAGGCCAGCGCGTGCGGGCTGGCCGCGGGAAAGTTGACGTGGGCGCCGCTCTGCCCGTCGCTGCTGCCATTGTCGCCCGCCGCGGCGCAGACCGTGACACCGAGCGCGGCCGCGTCCGCCATGGCCTGGTCCAGGGCGGTCCGGGCCTGGGCAGTCCAGGAATCCTCGGACTGGCCCCAGCTGATGCTGACCACCGTGGGCGTGGGGGTGGCGTGCACCGCGGTGGTCACCGCGTCCACGAAGCCCTGGTCGGTGTTGGGTGCGAAGTAGACGACCTGGGCCGCCCCCGGGGCCACCGAGCCGGCGACCTCGATGTCCAGCAGGACCTCACCGTCCGCGCCGCTGGGATCCTGGCCGGGCTGGTTGGTGGCGCCGTCCACGCTGGCCGCGGTGACCGAGGGGACCGGCAGGCCCAGCCCGGCGAAGTAGGGATCGAGGTCGCTGCTGCCGAATCCTCCGCCGAGTTCGATGATGGCGATCGTCTGGCCGGACCCGTCAGTGCCCGCCGGGAACTGGTACAGCGCAGCCACCTGCGGCGGGGTGTAGGACGTGGGAGCCGCGGCCGGGGCAGCCGCGGCGCCGCCCGGTCCCGGGGCAGGGGCATCGGCCCGCGCCGTGGCGGCTGGGGCGTGGCGGAACTGCGCGCGGGCCTGCGGCCGGTCGTCCAGCCCCAGCACGGCGAGCACGATGCCATCGAGTTCGGCGGGAATCCGCAGCCCGCCTTCCCGGTAGCGGTGCTCGACCATGTGCCGGCCCGCGACCAGGTCCGGCGAGCGCACCAGGCGCAGGGTGGCACCGAAGGTCGCGGACAGCGCGGCGATCGTGCCCCGCACCTTGACCCGGCGGGCGCCCGGGTCGGCGCCGGTGACCTGCAGGCCGTGACCGGCCAGCACGGTCGTGATGAGCTCCAGGTCGGCTGGGTCGGTGCCGTGCTGCTCGGCGAACTGCTCCCGGGTGAGGGTGGCAGGCCCCTCGACCAGATCCCGGGGGAGCGCCGCCCGGCGCCGGGTCACCAGCGTCACCTCGATCTGCTGGGATTCATCGACCGTGCCCAGTGCCTGCGACTGGGGGAGCGACCCGCGCTCGCTGCCGGGCAAGGGCACGAAGGAATGTGCCGTCATGATCGCTCCCGTTCTGGCTGACGCCGGATCCGATGGTTCAGGCCGGATGGGTCATCAGATGGCCCCCCGGGGGCGTCCCGCTGGCACGCCCGCCGCAGCCAGTATGTCGTGACACCAGGCGCCGGGGAGCGGTTCCCGCGCCAAAAGGGATGCCCGGCTCATCCGGGCGGAAATTCGGGGGCCGGGAATGGCCGCAGCCGTTCCCGGAGGTTACTCACTGGGCGGCGAGATACCCGGGAGCGGGCTGTCGTCCGGGGCTGCCCCGATGCCCCGGTCCCGCTTCTTGTCCCGCTTCACCGGGCGGCGCTTCACGTTAACCCCGCCCATCAGCGCCAGCCCGACCACCCGCACCTTGGGGGCGCCGGGCAGCCCGGGCCCGGTCGCCCGGTGATCGAAACCGCCCATGATCCCGAAGCCGGACACGTCCACCTCGACGTCCTCGCCCACGGTGATGTCCACCCCGCCCATCAGGGTGAAGACGTCGATGGTCACCTCGCGCTGGCTGAACCGCGCTTCCCGCAGGTCGAGCTGGACACCACCGAGCACCGCGACCACGCTGTGCCGCGGCGGAACCACCCAGTTCCCGCCCCGGTCCACCCCGCCCAGGATCGCGACGGACACCCCGAACCCGGGCTCCCCGCCGATCCGGGACGCCGGGAACCTGCCCGGGGTCGTGTCCGCCGGCGCAGGGAGCTGCTCCCCGGCGGCCGGCAGGTCGGCGGTGACCTCGTTCAGGTCGCCATAGGTCCGGGCCGCGTAGGCGGTCCCGAGGCGCTGGTCAAGTTCGTCGAAGGTGATCCGGCCGTCGCCGGCGGCCTGGCGCAGGAGCTCGGCGGTCTGCTCCCGGTCGGCGTCGGAGACCCGGAGATGACGGCGGTCGGCGGGCTGGGGGAGGTTGCTCATGGCCTGGTCCGGATCACTCACCGGGCGTGTGCAGCTCGAGGTAGCGTATGCCGCGCATATCCAGCCAGGTGCGCCCGGTGGTGCGGCTGACCCTCAGCACGACCTCACCGCAGGTCCGGCAGCGGGCCACCAGGCCGGGCGCGTCGGTGTACACCAGCGCCTCACCCATGGCCTCGCTGGTGCTGCACGAGGCGCACTGTCCGATGGCAGTGGTGATGTCCACGGCGAATACCTCGCCGAGGGTCCCGGCGAGCACATTGCCGTCGAGGTGTGAATTCACGGTCAGCCTCCGGAGGGTCCGAATCGTTCGGTCTTGATCGCGCCCTGGTCATGCCCGGCCCTGACCAGCAAGCTGGCGGCGGCCTCCACGAAGCCCGTCGGCCCGCAGACGAGGACCGCAGGCGCATCTTTCGGTGTCCAGCCGGGCGCGGAGAGCACCACGGGAGTCAGCCGGCCAACCCGCACCTTCACTCCCGGCGGACCGCTGCGGGTATACACGTAGCTCGCCTGGAACCCGTCGGCCACCTCGCTCCGCCGCTCCAGTTCGGCGGCGTAGAGCAGGGTCTCCGGGCTGCGCACCGAGTACACCAGCCGGAACGGGGCCTCGCTGCCGGCGGCGGCCCGGGCGCGGATCATCGACATCAGCGGGACCACGCCGCTGCCCCCGGCCACCAGCAGCACCGGCCCGGGCTCTGCCGGCTCCCAGACGAACCAGCCGCCGATCGGCCCCCGCAGCTCCAGCGGGAAGCCGGGCTTCAGGACGTCGGTGAGGTAGGGGGACACCTCGCCGTCCTCCAGCCGCTGCACGGTCAGCTCCAGCCGGCCGGAGTGCGGCGCGGAGGCAATCGAGTACGACCGCTGGGTGGAGTAGCCGTCCTCGGTGGTGAGCCGCACGTCCACGTGCTGGCCCGCGGCGTGCCCCGGCCAGCCCGGGACGTCGACCACGATGGTGCGGGCGGTGGCTGTTTCCTCGCGGACCTCCGTCACCGTCCCGACTTGCCAGGTCAGTCGCCCCAGTACCGCTGCTCGCGCCATGGGTCTCCGTAGTTGTGATAGCCGAGGCTCTCCCAGAACCCCGGCTCGTCGGTGTCCATCAGGTCGATGCCCTGCACCCACTTGGCCGACTTCCACAGGTACAGGTGGGGGACGAGCAGCCGGGCCGGGCCGCCGTGCTCGGCCTCCAGCGGCGCGCCGTCGTACTCGTACGCCACCCAGGCCTGCCCGTCCAGCAGGTCCTGCAGCGGCAGGTTCGTGGTGTAGCCGCCGTAGCTGCGGGCCAGCGCGTACTCCGCGCTGGTCTCCGCGTCGGCCAGCAGCGTGTCCAGGGACACGCCCCGCCACGGGGTGTGCAGCTTGGACCACTTCGTGACGCAGTGCAGGTCGACGGTGATCTCCTCGCTGGGCAGCGCGCGGAACGCCGCCCAGTCCCAGCTGTGCACCGCGCCGTTCTCGGTCCTGATGCGCAGCTCCCACGAGCCGGTGTCCACCCGGGGGGTCGGCCCGGCGGACAGCACGGGGAAGTCGGTGACGAGGTACTGGCCCGGCGGGAGCTTCTGCTCAGACCGACCGCGGCCCTTGAACCCTGGAGACACGATGCCCATGCTGCTAGCTTGCCATTCCCGGGGCCGCAGCGGCAGGGCGGGACCGGTGGAGCCTGCTCTAGTGCAGCTGGCGGCGCCAGTCGGCGGGGACCCGGCCGGCCGGGCCGGGCACCGGCTGGTCCACCGGGTGGTGCTCCGGCGGGGCCAGCTCCGGGCCGTCGTAGAACTGCTCCTCCGGGTAGCTCCAGAACCACGACTCGCCCGGCTCGAAGCTGCGCACCAGCGGGTGGCCGGCGGACGCGGCGTGCGCGCTGGCGTGCTGGGACGGTGAGCTGTCGCAGCAGCCGATGTGCCCGCACTCGGCGCACCGGCGCAGGTGGAACCACCAGCCGGAGACCGCCTCGCATTCGACGCAGCCAGTGCCGCTGGGCGCGGCGGTCGGGTCGAGTCCCGGGATGTCAGCCATTCAGCTCTCCTCGGCGGTGGCAGGCGCGCCAGTGTCCGGGGTGCCAGCGCCCGGAATGACCACGGTATCGTCCGACGCGACGGTGATGGGCAGCCGGACCTGGAACCGGGTGTTCCCGGGTTCCGACTCGACCCGCAGGTCCCCGTGGTGCCGGGTGACGACGATGCGGTAGGAGATGTCCAGCCCGAGCCCGGTGCCCTCACCCACCGGCTTGGTGGTGAAGAACGGCTCGAAGATCCGGCTCTGGATGTCCCGGGGGATGCCGGGCCCGGTGTCACAGATCTCCACCAGCACCCGGTCATTGTCCCGCGCCGTGCGCACCGTCAGCGTGCCGTGGCCGTCCATCGCCGAGACGGCGTTATCGATCAGGTTGGTCCAGACCTGGTTCAGCTCCGCCGGGTAGCCGGGGATGGGCGGCAGGCTGCGGTCGAAGTCCTTGACCACGGTGATCCCGTCCCCGAGCTTGCCGTGCAGCATCATGAGCGTGCTCTTCAGCAGCTCGTGCACGTCGACCACCTGATAGGGCGCCCGGTCCAGCTGGGAGTACTGCTTCGCCGCCGTGACCAGGTGGGAGACACGCTTCGTGGAGTCCTCGATCTCGTTCATCAGCAGCTCGGTCTCGACCGTGTAGTTCAGCCAGCGGATCGAGGCCTCCAGCGTGCCATCGTCCACGACCGCCGCCACCTGGTCCAGCCACGCGGCCTCCAGCCCGGCCTGGACGAAGGTGGGCGCGAGATCCCACGCCGCCACTGATGCCGTGGTCCTCCAGCCACTCGCCGACCGCGTCCTCGCGGTCCGAGGCTTCCATCGGGCTCAGCTCCGGGGCCTTGGCCACCCGTTCCACGGCCTCCTCCTGGAGCCGGATCAGGGTCTCCAGCGCGGCCGGGTCGAACCGGCCGCTGGTCACGAGGCGCAGCTTGTGCCGCATCCCGGCCACCCGGTCGCGCAGCGTGGAGGTGGCTCGGACCGCGGCGGCGGCCGGGTTGTTCAGCTCGTGGGTCAGGCCGGCGGACAGCGAGCCCAGCGCGAGCAGCCGTTCGCGCTGGCCGACCTGCTGCTGGATGTTCTTGATCCCGAAGAACAGCCCCTCCAGCATGTGCACGGCCATCGGGAACCAGTCCCGCATCATCGACGCGAACTTGTCCGCGTCCAGCACGTAGAACCGGGACGGCTCGGTGACCCGCAGCGAGTTGTCGTAGACCTGGGGCACCCGGTCTCCCAGGTAGGCCCGGAACGCGCCGGTGTACACGCCCCGCCCGGAGCTGCGGTTCACCTCGACGTCGTCGCCGCCGATCCGGCGCGACATCACCAGGGTGCCCTCGATCAGGACGTAGAAGCAGGTCGCCGGTTCCCCCTCGGCGTACACCGGCCCGGGCGGGAACAGCTCCACCCGCCCTTCGCGGCACAGCCAGGCCAGCTGCTCGCCGTCCAGCTTCTCGAACAGGAACAGGCTGCGCAGCTCGTCAACGTCGCACGGCAGCGTCTGCCGCCCCTCCGCGGGCTGGTCCGCCGGGGCTGGTGCGGTCGGCTGTGTGGCTGGTTCTGCACTCATAGCTAAAGCTTCTCCAGATAGCGGTGCACGAGCATGACGGCCATGGCTCCTTCGCCGACCGCGGAGGCGACCCGCTTGGCGGATTCCGCGCGGGCGTCCCCGGCCACGAACACGCCCGGGACGCTCGTCTCCAGGTGGTAGGGCGCCCGGTCCAGCTGCCAGCCGGCCGGCTTCTGGCCGCCTACCGACAGATCCGGGCCGGCGATGACGAAACCGTGGTCATCCCGGACCACGACGCCGTCGAGCCACTCGGTGAGCGGGGCGGCGCCGATGAACACGAACAGCATCTGCGCGTCCACGGTCTCGGTGCTGCGGTCCGCCGTGTTACGCAGCGTCAGCTGCTCCAGGTGGCCGTCCCCGGCCGCACCGATCACCTCGGTGCAGGTCCGGACCGTGAGGTTCGGGATCTCCGCGATCTGCTGGATCAGGTAGTAGGACATGGACCGTTCCAGCGACGGCCCGCGGACCAGCAGCGTCACCGACTTGGCGTGCCGGGAGAGGTAGACGGCCGACTGCCCGGCCGAGTTCGCCCCGCCCACGATGAAGACGTCCTGGTCGATGCAGGCGGAGGCCTCGGTGAGCGCGGAGCCGTAATACACGCCGCGGCCGGTCATCTCGCTCAGCCCGGGGGCACCGAGCTGCTTGTAGGAGACCCCGGTGGCCAGGATGATGCTGTGCGCGCCAAGCGTCCCCCCGTCCGCGAACTGGACGGCCCGCGCCGACCCCTTGACCTCGAGGCCGACCACCTCCCGGGTGGTGAGCACCTCGGCGCCGAACTTCTGGGCCTGCATCCGGGCTCGCGTGGTCAGCTGGGCCCCGGATACCCCGTCCGGGAACCCGAGGTAGTTCTCGATCCGGGAGCTCTGGCCGGCCTGGCCGCCGGTCGCGGTCCGCTCGACCAGCACGGTCTTCAGCCCCTCGGAGGCGCCGTAGACGGCCGCGCCGAGACCGGCGGGGCCGCCGCCGATCACCACCAGGTCGTAGAAGTCCTTGGCCGGGGTGGTGCTCAGGCCGACCCGGGTGGCCAGGTCCGAGTCGCTCGGCGCGACCATGGTCTCCCCGTCCGGCGTGATGACCAGCGGCAGGGTCCGGCCGTCCGCCCCGGCCGCGGCGAGCAGCCGCTCCCCGTCCGGCTCGTCCGAGGGGAACCAGCGGTAGGCCACCTCGTTCCGGGCGAGGAACTCGCGTACTTCGGTGCAGCGGGCCGACCAGCGGTGCCCGACCACCTTGGTCACGTGCACCGGCTGGTAGTCCTGCAGCCGCCACGCGTCCAGCTGGGCGTCGATGACCGGGTAGAGCTTCTCCTCCGGCGGATCCCAGGGCTTGAGCAGGTAGTAGTCGAGGTCGACGACGTTGATGGCCTCGATCGCGGCGTTGGTGTCCGCGTAGGCGGTGAGCAGTACCCGCCGGGCCGCCGGGTACGTCTTCATCGCCTCTTCGAGGAACTCGATGCCGTTCATCTGCGGCATCCGGTAGTCGGCCAGGATCACCGCCACCTCGTCGCCGCGCAGCCGCATCTCCTTCAGCGCGTCGAGGGCGTCCGTGCCTGATTCGGCGCGGACGATGCGGTGCTGCGCACCGTAGCGTCCCCGCAGGTCGCGGGCGATGGACCGGGATACCCCGGGATCGTCGTCAACGGTCAGGATCGCTGTGCGGGCCGGGCTGTCTGGCGCGGGCGTGGTCATATGTGCACCGGGCGGGTCTCAGCTTCACGACTAGGCCACTGCTGCATATCCCCATCGTATGAAAACACGCAAAGGCTCCATCACCCCCGCACGGCCCGTTCGCTCAGAGCGTGGGCCGCGGCGGCGGGCCCTGGCTGGCCTGGTCCTCATGATCGTCGCGGTTCCGGCGGGACAACGGCAGCGCGAACCACAGCCCGGCGAACGCGCACACGACGATGGCGGTGATCACGATGGCCGGGGCGCCCGGGGCGACAAAACTGACCACCAGCAGGACCGCGCAGGACACCGCGAGCCCCACCGTGACCAGCCCGGCGATGGCCAGCACGTTGGTCACCCGGACGAGGCTCTCCTTCTCGTGCCGCCGGAACAGCAGCCGGTGGTAGGCAACCGGCGCGACCAGCAGCGCGGTGGACAGGGCCGCGAGCGTCACGGTGGTCAGGTACACCCCGCGCTGCGCAGAGTACAGCATGGTGAAACGGGTCGCGAAAGGCAGCGCCAGGAGGAACCCGAACAGTACCTGGACGCCGATGCCGACCACGCGGAGCTCGTTGAGCAGCTCCATGACGTTGCGGTCGTCCCGCTGCGCCTCGGTCTCGCCGGGGCGGTCCGGCTCGGTGCGCGCCGAATCCGCGGCGGCCCGGGGCCCGCCGGTGCTCACCGCAGTCCCGGGCAGGCAGGTCCGCGGGACCGGTGTGGCCAGCGCGGCGCCGGACTGAGCATGTCCCCGAGTTACCCGAACGCCCCCGCCCAAAACGGAACCCCCTGGTCATCCGCGCCAGGAGTGCCGCCCACGTTTCACGCCGGGCGTGCGTCATGGCGGGCGATTTGCCCGATGGTGGCGAACGTTCGGCGTGAAAGGTCGCCGGGAAAGAGTGGGGCGCCGGCGGATGCGCTGGTCGGGGGGCAGGGGCAGCTTGACGGGGGTAGCGGGGTGTGGTCTTCTTTCTTCGTTCCGCCGACGGCAGGGCAGGAAGCCGGTGTGAATCCGGCGCGGTCCCGCCACTGTGACCGGGGAGCGAGTCCCGTGCGGGGCCACGACCGCTCAAGCGGTGGGAAGGTCGGGAGGAGCTTCGATCCGGGGAGCCAGGAGACTCCGGCCGTCGGATCCAGCGCCTGCGGGGCGTGGTTACCCCGGGGAAGGCTCAGCCGATGATCGTGCCGTCGTCATCCCCGCCCGCGCTGTCTCCGGCCGCGCTGTCTCCGGCCGCGCTGTCCCCGGCCGCGCTGACCCCGCTCATGCTGTCCCCGCCCGTGCGGCCCGGGGCCACCTGGTACGGGCCCGGGCGGGCGGCGGGGCTGCTGGCCGGCGGGGTGCTCGACGCGGTGCTGGCCGACCCGCGCCGCGCGCACCCGGTGGCGGCCTTCGGCGCCGCGACCGCCCGGGCCGAGGCGTGGCTCTGGTCGGACAGCCGCGCCCGGGGCGCCGCCCTGCTCGCCGCGTGCGTGACCCCGGTGGCGGTGGCCGGGCTGACCGCGCAGCGGCTCACCCGCGGTCACCCGGCGGCCACGCTCACGGCCACCGCGCTGGCCACCTGGACCGTGCTGGGCGGCGCCAGCCTCGGCGGCGCGGCGCTGGCGCTGGGCCGGGCCCTGGACGCCGGCGACCTGGATGCCGCCCGGCGGATGCTGCCCGCGCTGTGCGGGCGCGACCCGGACCTGCTCGACGCGGCCGGGCTGGCCCGCGCGGCGGTGGAGTCGGTGGCCGAGAACACCTCCGACGCGGTGGTCGCCCCGCTGCTGTGGGGCGCCGCCTTCGGCGTGCCCGGCCTGCTCGGTTACCGCGCCGTGAACACCCTCGACGCGATGATCGGCCACCACAGCCCGCGCTACGAGCGGTTCGGGTGGGCCGCGGCCCGGCTCGACGACGTGGCTAACCTGGTCCCGGCCCGGCTGACCGGGCTGCTGGCCGTGACGCTGGCCCCCGCGGTCGGCGGCCGCCCGCGCCAGGCCTGCGCACCCTGCGCCGGGACGGCGGCAAGCACCCCAGCCCCAACGCCGGCCGGTGCGAGGCAGCCTTCGCGGGCGCGCTGGGCATCCGGCTCGGCGGCCGGAACAGTTACCACGGATGGACCGAGCAGCGGGGGCTGCTCGGCGACGGCGCGCCGCCGGCGGCGCCGGACATCGCCCGGGCTGTCCGGCTGTCCCGGCTGGTCAGTGGCGCGGCGCTACTCATGGCAGCGGCCATCGCGCACGGTGTGCACACTGTGCACGGCAGGAGGAAGACATGACCGAGGACCAGGACATATTCCGCCCGGCGGAGTTCGCGCACGGGGAGTTCGCGCCTGCGGAGTTCGCGCCGGCCGACCCTGCGCCGGCCGACCCTGCGCCGGCCGACCTGCGCGGGCCGACCCTGCGCCGGCCGACCCTGCGCCTGCGGGGTTCGCGCCTGCGGGGTTCGCGCCGGCTGACCGTACGCCGGCAGAGGCGGCCCGGGCTGGCTTGGCCCGCGCGGAGTACGCATCCGGAGCGAACGGGCGGCCGGGGAACGCCGGGCCGCCCATGGCCCGTGCGCTCCCCCCGGCCGACGTCGAGGCGCTGTACCAGGTTGTCGCCGGGCGCCGCGACGTGCGGAACGGGTTCCGCCCGGACCCGATCGCCGACGACGTGCTGACCCGGGTGCTGACCGCCGCGCACCAGGCGCCCAGCGTGGGGCTCAGCCAGCCCTGGGACTTCATCGTGCTCCGCGACCGGGCCGTCCGGGAACGCGTGCATGCGCTGGCCCGCCGGCAGCAGGACGTGTTCGCGGCCGGGCTGCCCGGCGCGCGGGCCCGCGCGTTCAGCGACCTCAAGGTGGAGGCGATCCTCGACACCCCGCTCAACGTCGTGGTGACCTGCGACCCGACCCGGGGCGGCCGCCATGTGCTGGGCCGGCACGCCCAGCCGCAGGTCGCGGCGTACTCGACCGCGTGCGCGGTGCAGAACTTCTGGCTCGCCGCGCGGGCCGAGGGCCTCGGGGTGGGCTGGGTTAGCTTCTTCGACGAGCGGGAGCTGGCCGCCGCGCTCGGCCTGCCGCCGCACCTGCAGGTGGTCGCCTACCTGTGCGTAGGGCACGTCAACGCGTTCCCGCCCGCGCCGGAACTGGTGCTCAGCGGCTGGGCCCGGCGGCGGCCGCTGGCCTGGGCGGTGCACGACGGGCAGTACGGCCGCCGCGGCCTGCCTGGCGGGCAGCCCGGCCAGCCTGCTGGGCGACACCATCGCCGCGATCGGGCCGCTGGACGCCGGGGCCGTGGCGCAGGCCCGGGAGCGGCAGGAGGCGCTGACCAAGCCGAGCGGGTCGCTGGGCGTGCTGGAGCAGGTGTCGGTGCAGCTGG
The DNA here is from genome assembly GCA_963751175.1 of uncultured Actinomycetes bacterium. GTDB lineage: Bacteria > Actinomycetota > Actinomycetes > Streptosporangiales > Streptosporangiaceae > RYN-230. The sequence continues at coordinate 158,225 of CAVVTM010000032.1, forward strand.
CCGGGCTGGCCGGGGAGTGCCCGCCGCCGCTGCCCGAGCCTGCCGTGGTCGCGGTGTTCGCGGGCGACCACGGCGTACACGCCCAGGGTGTCACGCCATGGCCGCAGGAGGTCACCGCGCAGATGGTGGCCAATTTCCTGGCCTCGGGGGCGGTGGTGAACGCGATCGCCACGCAGGCCGGGGCCGAGGTGTGCGTGGTGGATGTGGGGGTCGCCGAGGACCTCCCGGCCGCCCCCGGGCTGCTGCCCCGCAAGATCCGCCCCGGCACCGCGGACATGACCGCCGGGCCGGCCATGACCCGGGACGAGGCCCTGCGCGCCGTCGAGGTCGGCATCGAGACCGCGCGCGACCTGGTCGCGGCGGGCAACGCCTGCCTGCTGACCGGCGACATGGGCATCGCGAATACCACCGCGTCGGCCGCCCTGATCGCGGTGTTCACCGGGGCGGAGCCGGAGGAGGTCACCGGCCGTGGCACCGGCATCGACGACCCGACCTGGCAGCGCAAGGTTGCGGTGGTCCACCACGCCCTGGAACGCAACCGTCCCGATCCCGCCGACCCCCTGGGCGTCCTCGCGTCGGTGGGCGGCCTGGAGCACGCCGCGCTCGCCGGGTTCATCCTGGGCGGCGCCGCGCTGCGCGTCCCGGTCGTGCTGGACGGTGTCATCGCCTGCGCGGCCGCGCTGGCCGCCCGGGCGCTGGCTCCCGACGTGCCCGCCGCCCTGCTGGCCGGGCACCTGTCCACCGAGCCGGGAGCCCGCCGGGCGCTGGACGCGCTCGGCCTGCGCCCCCTGCTCGACCTCGGCCTGCGCCTCGGGGAGGGCTCCGGCGCGGCGCTGGCCCTGCCGGTCGTCGCGGCTGCGGCCCGGGTGCTGCGGGACGTCGCGACGTTCGACAGCGCCGGCGTGTCCGGCGAGAAGGGATGACCGGCTGGTCCGGGCGCTGGCGCCGGGGCAGGGCGCACCGCGTGCTGGTCCTGGGCGGGGCACGGTCGGGTAAGTCGGTGGCCGCGGAACGGCTGCTGGCCGGGCGGCACCAGGTGGACTACGTGGCGACCGGCGCCCTCCCGGACGACGGCGACCCGGACTGGGCCGCCCGGGTCCGCCTGCACCAGCAGCGGCGGCCGCCGCACTGGGCCACGCTGGAAACCCGGGACCTGGAGCGCGTCCTGGCCGCGCCGGACCTGACCGCCCGGCAGCTGGCCACCCCGGTCCTGGTCGACTGCCTGTCCACCTGGCTGGCCGGGGTGATGGACGAGTGCGGGCTCTGGTCCGGGGCTCCCGGGCCGGCAAGGCGCTGGCCGCGCGGGTGGACGGCCTGCTGGACGCCTGGCGGGCCACCCGCCGGACCGTGATCGCGGTCAGCAACGAGGTCGGCTCGGGGGTGGTCCCCGCCACCGCGTCGGGGGTGCGCTACCGCGACGAGCTCGGGATGCTCAACACCAGGGTCGCCGCGGAGAGCCAGCAGGTCTGGCTGTGCACGGCCGGGATTCCCCGGCGGCTGAAGTGACCGAGGGGGATGATCGCCCCGGGACCGGCGCGCCGCCGCGCACGCCGGCCTGGCGGGTCGCGCTGAGCCTGTTCACGGTGATCCCCGCCGGAGCCGGCGGCGACCTGGACGAGGGAGCCGCCGCCCGGGCCGTCTTCTGGCTGCCGGTCATCGGCGCCGGCCTGGGGCTGGCTGGCGCGGGGGCGATGGTTTTCGTTGCGGCTGGCGGAGGGTCGCCGGAGCGGCAGCTGCTCGGCGCGGCCCTGGCCATGATGCTGATCGCGCTGCTGACCGGGGGCCTGCACCTGGACGGGCTGGCCGACACCGCGGACGGGCTGGGCAGCCGCCGGCCCGCGGACCAGGCGCTGGAGATCATGCGCCGGCCCGAGGCCGGGCCGCTCGGGGTGGCCACGCTGGTGCTGGTGCTGCTGGTCCAGGTGTGCGCGCTGGCCTCGCTGCCGCACGGCTGGGCCGGGGCCGCCGGCCTGGTCCTGGCCGCGGTGACCAGCCGGGTGGCGGTGGTCCTGGCCACCGGCTTGCCGTCGGCACGGCCGTCCGGGTTCGGCGCGCTGGTGGCCGGGCGGACGAGCGCCGCGGGCCGGGCGGCGAGCGTGATGGTACTGCTGGGCGCTGTGGTGGCGGCCGGGCTGGCCCTGGGCGGGATCGCGGCCGCGGCCCGCGGCGTGCTGGCCGCGGCGGCCGGCCTGGCCGTGGCCGCGCTGCTGGGCCAGGTCGCGCGGCGGCGGCTGGGCGGGATGACCGGCGACGTGTTCGGGGCGATCGTCGAGCTGAGCACGGCCACGGTGCTGCTGGTCCTCGTGCTGGCCCGCTGAATCACCCGGAACCCGCCCGCTGCATCGCCCAGAATGGGCGCATGAATGAGGTGCACTTGCGGATCTGCGCCAGCCCCGAGTGGGCGGCGTTCGTCGAGTCCGAGCTGCTGCCCTGGGTGCTCCGGGAGCAGGATCTCGGCGATGAGGTGCTGGAGGTGGGCCCCGGGCCGGGGCTGACCACCGACGTGCTGCGCCGCCAGGTTCCCCGGCTGACCGCCGTGGAGATCGACGAGCGGCTGGCCCGGTCCCTGGCCGGGCGGCTGGCCGGCACCAACGTCACCGTGCTGCATGCCGACGCGACCGCGCTGCCGTTCGAGGCCGGCCAGTTCTCCGCGGCGACCCTGTTCACGATGCTGCACCACGTCCCGTCCCCCGCCCTGCAGGACCAGATGCTGGCCGAGCTGCGCCGGGTGCTGCGCCCCGGGGGGCTGCTGGCCGGTACCGATGGCGTCGAGACCCCGGCCCGCCGGGAACTGCACACCGACGACGACTACCTGCCGGTCGACCCGGCCACCATGGCGGCCCGGCTGGCCGCCGCCGGGTTCGTCAGCGCCACGGTCGAGGTGCAGGACGACCGTTTCCGGTTCGTCGCGTCCGTGCCCGCCTGAGCAATCCGCTTACCTGAGGTACATCGCGATGGCCAGGTACTGGCACGCCGCGCCCGCGCAGACGTACAGGTGGAAGACCTCGTGGTAGCCGAACACCGACGGGTACGGGTCGGGCCGGCGCTGGTGGTAGGACACGGCGCCCACGGTGTAGAGCAGCCCCCCGCCGAGCATCAGCCCCCCGGCCACCGGCCCGGAGTGGACCCAGACCGCGGGCAGGGCCAGCGCCGCCACCCAGCCCAGGGCGAGGAACGTGCCGCCTACCAGGCGTTCTGGCGCATCCATCCAGGCCAGATGGATGCCGGCCGCGGTCACGGTCAGCGCCCACAGCGCGACCAGGCCGATCCGGCCGGACGCGCCCGGGGCGGCCACGATGAACACCGGCGTCGCGGTCCCGGCGATCAGGAAGAAGATCATCACGTGGTCGAGCCGCTGGAGGCGCTGCCGCCACGCCTCGGACCAGGTGCCGCAGTGATACACGGCGCTGACCCCGAACAGCGCGCCCACGCTGGCCGCGTACACGCCGAAGCTGAGCAGCCGGGCCGGGCCCCGGGTGTGGGCCAGCAGCAGCGTGCTGACCACCAGCGACGTCCCGAACCACAGCAGATGCAGCCAGCCCCGCATGACCGGCTTCGTGTAGTAGATACCGCGCCGGGCGTCGTAGAACCGGCCAGCCGCGGGGCTGGCCGGCGTCGGGGTCGTGGCGGTCACCGTCGGCCTCCGGGTCATGCGATGGACCCCGGCTGGCCCGGATGGCGCCGATGTCCTGCCCGTCCAGTGTCACCCATGACCGGCGTTTGTGCACGTAAAGTGGTCAGGCAGAGGCGCCCAGGCTGCCCGCGAAGAAGTTCCGCGCGCGGTCGAAGACTCACGCCGCACCGATCCGATGATAGGCGGGCCCGATGATCGCGGAACCGGTGCTCCCGGTCTGCGCGGGGTGACAGCGGCACCGCGTGGTCAGCTGGCTCCGGGCAAGCGGCCGACGGGGAACGGGGGGCTGATCAGCAGCTCCACGTTCCGGTCGGTGGCGGCCCCGGTCCGGCCCGGGTGCTCGCCGCCGAACGGGATGTTGGCCGCCAGCTCGCGGTGCAGCGAGGCCAGATCGTCCGTGCTGAACAGCGCCGAGCTGGCCCGCGGCTGGCCGGCCAGCACCCGCGGCGCGAGCGGCGTGTCGTGATCCGCCATCGTGCAGGTGATGGACAGCTGCCCGTCCCGGTCGGCCAGCTCCACGAGCCGCGTCTGGCACGGCCAGTCCACCACCGCGCAGGTGGTGACCTCCCAGAAGCCGCGGCCCGGATGGTCCGGGTCGCGCCGCGGCCGGACCGCGTTCGTGTGCGTGTGCCCGTTCAGCCAGAGCACCACGTTGGGGAAGCGGTGCAGCAGGGCCACCAGCTCAGCCGCGCCGAGCAGGGGCTCGCCGCCCGGCCCGGGATGCCAGCCCCGGGTGTTGGTCAGCGTGTCGACGCCGTGGTGGGAGAACAGGATGACCAGCCGGTCGTCCTGCCCGGTCCGGATCTCCTGCCCGGCCGGCCCCCGGTGGGCCGAGTGCACCTCGGCGAGCCGGTCTTCCAGCCAGCGGGCCTGCTGGCGGTCCAGGCACCCGTCGGCCCCGCCGGCCAGGCAATTGGTGTCCAGCGCGATGAACCTGGCCGCCGGTGTGTCATGGACGTAGTACGCGGTTCCGTGGCGGAGGTTGTCGTCTGTGAAGCCGTGCCCGAGCGGGCGCGCGCCCGGCCGGAAATGCGCGGCCACGAACTCGTGGCGGGTGACCGGGCGCCGGCCCGGGTCCGCGGGCACCTGGCGGGAGGGGCCGGACATGAACGTCTCCGGGCGCACCGTGAACAGCTCGAGGGCCTCGGTCGCTGTCGAACCCGCCGGGCAGCCGCAGCGGCTTCCGGTCGCCGGTCAGGGCGGCGGCCAGCTCCGCGGTCTGCGTGCCCACGCCCTGGTTGAGGGCCTCATGGTTGCCGAAGCAGGATAGCCAGGGCATATCCAGGCCGCCAGCGGTGAACTCGCGCAGGGCCGCCTCGAGCAGCCCCGGGTGGTGCGGGAAGCCGAGCTCGCGGCGGAAGAAGTCCGGCCCGTCCGGCCCGGTGCCGTCGGGCTTCCAGAAGATGTCGTCCGGCCAGTCCATGGCCTGGACCCCGGCGTAGCCGGGACCGCCGGAGTTGGGCGTGACCTGGCCGCCGTCGAACAGGGCCAGGAACGCCTGCACCTCATTCCACTGCGCGTTGTCGATCGCGTCCCCCGTGGTCACGGCCAGCGCCGGCGGCTGCCCGGTGGCCGGGCCGCACAGCGCATTGACCGTGCGCAGCGTGGCGTCCACCGCGTGCGGGGTGAGCGCTTCCTGCGGGCGCTGCACCGGCACCAACCCGGCGTAGCGGGGGTCGGCGAAGAAGCGGTTCAGGAACTCGAACCGGGTCGGTGACTGGACGTCGGCCAGCTGGAGGTCGGTCACGTGGACCAGGCACAGGAGCGGGCGGATGCCAGGTGTCCTGGCCGCCGGGTCCGCGGCGCACAGGTCGTCCCGGAGCATGTGCGGCTCGCCCGCGATGATCTCGACGGCGCGGTACGGCGAAGTCTCCCCCTGCCGCAGCACCGTGCCGGGGGCCAGCCGTCGGTGGGTAGTCAGTGGCGGGCGTCCTGCGCTCAAGCCTCGCTCGCAGCCACGGAATTCTTTTCCGCAACGGAAACCAGCACGGGGTCAGGCCGTATCGACAGGGCGACGTGGCTGCCCGCGGTCAGTTCGGTGGCGTCCGCGGTCGGCAGCTGGGCCATGATCGTGGTGTCGCCGAGGTCGACCGTGATCCGGCTCGTCGCGCCGAGGAAGGTGACGGCGATCACCGTGCCGGCCAGGGGCCCGGAGCCGGTCGCGTGGTCCGGGGCCATGGTGACCGCCTCGGGCCGTATCAGCGCGGTGACCGGCCCGGCCGGGGTGCCTAGATCGACCAGGGGGAGGTCGTGCCCGCGCACGGTCACCGTCGAGCCGCTGACCGTCCCGGGCAGGCGGTTGGTGAGGCCGACGAACTCGGCCACGAACGGGGTCGCGGGGCGGGAGTACACCTCGGTGGGCGGGGCGAGCTGTTCCAGCTGGCCCTCACGCATGACCCCGACCCGGTCGGCGATGGCCAGCGCCTCCTCCTGGTCGTGCGTGACGAACAGGGTGGTGATGCCGACCTCCAGCTGGATCCGCCGGATCTGGTCCCGCAGCTGGGCGCGGACCTTGGCGTCCAGCGCCGACAGCGGCTCGTCCAGCAGCAGCACCTGGGGTTCGATGGCCAGGGCCCTGGCCAGCGCGACCCGCTGCTGCTGGCCGCCGGAGATCTGGTGCGCGTAGCGGCCGGCCTGCTCGGTGAGGCCGACCAGCTCGAGTACCTCCAGGGCGCGGCGGTCCCGTTCCGCCTTCGACACCCGGCGCAGCCGCAGGCCGAACGCCACGTTCTGCTGAACGGTCATGTGCGGGAACAGCGAGTAGGCCTGGAAGACCATGCCCATGTCGCGCTTGCTGGCCGGCAGCCGGGTGATGTCCCGGCCGCCCACGGTGATCTGCCCGGCGTCGGCGTCCTCCAGCCCGGCGAGCAGCCGCAGGGTGGTGGTCTTGCCGCAGCCGGACGGCCCGAGCAGGGCGACCAGCTCGCCGGGACGCAGCGTCAGGTCCAGGCCGTCCAGCGCGGTGACCGCGCCATACCGGCGGGTCAGCCCCTCCATCTGGACTTCGACCGCGGCCCGGGGGGCAGCGCCGTTCGGGCTGGTCACTGGTGAGCTCACGGAGCATTCCTCATCCCCGGCTGCGCCGGCGGCCGACGAAGGACAGGATCAGCAGCAGGATGAAGGCGAACAGCAGCGCGGCCGCTGAGGTGGAGAAGAGCACTCCGGCGTTCGCTGTCTCCCGGCTGATGTTGAACAGGGCGACCTGCAGGTTGATGTAGTTCAGGATCTCGGCGATGGTGAACTCGCCGAGGACCAGGGCGGCGCTGAGCAGCAGCGCGTTCAGGATCGCCGCCCGCATGTTCGGCACGATGATCCGCCACATCACGGTGAACCAGTTGGCCCCGAGGCTGCGCGCGGCCTCCGACATGGTCGTCACGTCGATCGCGTCCAGCCCGGTGGCCAGCGCCCGGTAGGCGTAGGGCAGCGCCAGGATGACGTAGACCCAGAACAGCTGCAGCGCGGACAGGTTGTAGTGCTCGATCTTGTTGTAGATCGGGGCCAGGCCGACCACCAGGACGATCGCCGGGATGGTGAGCGGCAGCAGGCAGAGGAACTCGAACGCCCGGGTGAACCCGCGTACCCGGAGCCGGATCCAGATCATGGTCGGCACCAGCAGCACCAGCACCACCACGCAGGTGATGACGGCCAGCTCCAGGGTGATCTCGATGGCGCTGAGCAGGCCCGGGTAGGACACGATCTGGGTCCACGCCGTCACCGAGAAGGAGCCGGGCTTCTTCCCTTCCAGGGAGAACCGGACCATCGCGTACAGCGGCAGCAGGAAGAAGAGGCTGAAGACGGTGAAGACCACGTAGCGGAACAGGTTCAGCTTCCGGCGGCGGCCGGCCTGCATGCCGCGCTGCGCCGGGTGCGGCGCGTCGAGGGAGGTCTCGCCGACCGACGTTAGCGCAGCCACCGGGCCGCCCTCCGCTGCAGCAGCGCGTACCCGGTCATGATGATGGCGACCATGACCACCATGCCCAGGGCCAGGATGTCGCCCTCGTTCGAGGCGAGCCCGACTTCGCTGTTGATCGAGATGTAGATCTGCTGCGGCACGGTGTAGGAGATCTGGTTCTCCCAGGCCACGATCGTCGCGTAGGCCGACAGCGAGTTGGCGAACAGCAGCAGCGTGGCGCTGGTGAAGGCCGGCGCCAGCAGCGGGATGCCGACGTGCCGCCAGTACTGCAGGGTCGAGCCGCCGAGGTTCTCGGTGGCCTCCCGCCACTGCACCTTGAGCCCGTCGATGGCGGGCAGGAACACCAGCACCATCAGCGGGATCTGGAAGTAGATGTAGATCAGCCCGATGCCCTGCGGGAAGTCGTAGAACCAGGGGGCGTGGGCCAGGAGGCCGCTGGTCGGGCCGATCGCGGCGAGGAAGGCGAAGGCCAGGGTGACCCCGCCGAACTGGGCCAGCACGCCGGAGCCGGCCAGGTAGAGCCGGCGCACCACGCCCTGCGGGTTCCCGGACGCCACCGCGTAGGCCAGGATCGCGCCGAGCACCGCCCCGGCCACCGCGCTGATCGCGGCGAGCTGCAGCGAGCCGGTGAAGTAGCTGCGCACCGTGGAGTTGCCGAGCAGCTTGAGGCCGGCCAGGTCCAGCCCGCCGGTGGTCGGGTTCCGGATCGCGTTCCAGAGCACGATCCCGGTCGGCAGCAGCAGGAACACCCCGATGTAGCCGAGGAACGGGACGGTGCCGATCCAGTCGAGCCGAAGCCGGCGCCCGGCCCTGGCGGGCCGGGCGCCGGTGGTAGTCGTCGCAGCGACGGCCACGTGCCCTCCGTTACCTGGCTACTTGACGGCCTGGGCCCAGTTCGTCGAACAGGTAGGTAGCGGCGTCGGTGGCCTGGGTCCCGGTCAGGAACACGGGTGTCCCGGACACCTTCGGCAGCGATGCGGCCGCCGCCTTGTCCAGGGTGCCGTTGTTAGCCATTGTCAGCTGCTCGACCGGGCGGGCCCCGCCGTGCAGCCAGAGGTTCTGCCCGCCGCTCGCCGCCTGCGAGTAGAGGAACTCCTCCCATAGCCGGGCCGCCGCCGGGTCGGGCGCGTTCTTGTTGATGGCCTGTGCGTAGTACCCGCCGAGCACGGCGTTGGACGGCACGAACACCTTCCAGTTCGCCCCCTGGCCGACCACGCTCGCGGTGTTGAGGTAGTCCCAGTTGATCACGACCGGCGTGGTGCCGGCCTTGATCGTGGCGTTGGTCTCCTGCACCGGCACAAAGTTACCGGCCTGCTTGAGCGAGTGGAAGAAGTCCACGCCCTTGGCGATGCTGGCCGCCGAGCCGCCCTGGGCCAGGTTGGCCATCATCACGCCGCTGAGCGCCGCGTTGGCCTCGGTCGGGTTGCCGTTCAGTGCGACCGCATTCTTGAACTTGGGGCCGAGCAACTGGCTGACCGAGGTGATCGTGCCGAACTTGGCCGAGTTGTAGCCGATGGACATGTAGCCGCCGTAGTCCTGGTACCACAGGCCGTTGGCCTCCTTCTGGGCGGCCGGGATGGCGCTCCAGGTGCTCACCTTGTAGGGGGCGAAAAGGCTGGTGCTGACCAAGGCGACGGCCATTCCCACGTCGAGCACATCAGGGGCCTTGGCGGTGCCGTTTTCCGACTTGACCGCGTTTACCTCGTCCTGGCTGCTGCCGGTCGGGTTCTGCGAGTTGACGGTAATCCCGTACTTGGCCTTGAAGTCCTTGATGATCGTTCCGTAGTTGGCCCAGGTGGGCGGGAGGGCGATGACGTTGAGCTTGCCTTCTTGCTTGGCTGCCGCGATGAGCTTGCTCATTCCGCCGCCGGCCGAGACGGAGGTGACCGTGGCCCAGTTGGTCCCGCCGCTGGAACTTGGTGTGGAACTCGCCGAGCATCCGGCGGCCAGCAGCGCCAGCGCCGTGGCCCCCATGACGGTAAAGCGGTAGGGAGATTTCACGAAAATGCCTCCTGTTTGGCTTCCCCACTTTTGAGCGGGCCTGCGGCAGGCTAAGAGCCCGCGGCGCAGTAACACTCAGGAGGTCAGCGGACCCCCCCGCGAACAGTGCCCGACAAAAGACCTTAAACGTTTAGTTTTGCCGGTATGTTGACGCACCCGCCGCAGGGGTGTCAAGGGGCGTTACCGAGTTGACGCGCTGGGGCTAGCTAGTGTTCACCGGACGGCAAAACGCCCAGGCGGACGGGGTGCAGACGGGCCGCAGGCGAGGTCGCGGAGGGCTCGACCGGAGGGGCCGCGGGGAGCTCCCGCGGCCGCCGGCCGGCGCCTGCAGGGAAGCCCGCTCGATGAGTTCCACGGGGGCCACGTAATCGTCCGGCGGGACCCGCCCCAGCAGGCGCAGCCATCAGCGCCCGGCCCATTTCCCGCCGGTTCAGCCAGATGGTCGCCAGCGGCGGGTCCAGGAGCTCGGAGGTGGCCAGGTCGTCGTGCCCGACGACGGAGACCTCGGGGCCGATGCGCAGCGCCAGCTCCGCGCGCGGCCTTGTAGACCGCGTGCGCGGTGTAGTCGGAGTTGGTGATGACCGCGGTCGGGGCTCGCGCTGGCCACCCGGGCCGGCCAGCACGGCCCGGGCAGCCTGCTGCACGTCGCCCAGGGTCAGCGGCGAGTACAGCACGGTGGCCCGCAGCCCGAGCGCCCGGCTCAGCCGCCGGAAGTGGCGCAGCCGGTCGGGGTCCGCCATCAGCCGGCGCGGCGCGGTCAGGAACGCGACCGAGGTGTGGCCCAGCTCGGCGAGCGCGGCGCAGCGGCAGCTCGACCGCGGCGGCATTGTCCGGGCGGACCCGGCAGACGCCGGTGATGCGGGACGCCGAGGCGTTCAGGGCCACCACCGGGGCCCCCGGGCTCAGCTCGTGCCAGAGCCGGATCGACGCGCCGGTCCCGACCGGCGCGATGGCCAGCCCGGCCAGCCGCTGCGCCGCCATCTCCTGCAGGTGGCGGCGCTCACGCTCGAGTGAGTAGCGGGAGTCCAGGACGAGCAGGGTCGCGCCCGCCTCGCCCGCCACCTCCTCGGCGCCGGAGAGCACCTCGAGGAAGAACGGGTTGGCGAAGTTGCGCACCACGAAGCCGTAGGTGGTGGTGCGGCCCCGCCGCAGCGCCTGGGCCTGCGGGTTGGCCCGGTAGCCGAGTTGTTCCGCGATGGCCAGGATGCGTCGGCGGGTGTCGTCGGCCACGCCCGGCTGGCCGTTGAGCGCGAAACTCGCCGAGGCCACCGAGACGCCGGCCATCCGGGCCACGTCGCGGATGCCCGCGGTACGCGGTGACCCGTTGTGAGCAGTCGGCATGTTCTTTCCCGCGGCCCCGCTGCGCCCGTGTGCAGGCCCGGCGGCTCCGGGCAGCGTGGGACAGGTGGTGCGTGCGGGCCGCTGATGATCAGCCTCCATGAGCGGCCGCGGTTAGGCAAGCCGCGGTGGGGCGAGCCGGGCGGGACCGCGTGCGCTCCGGCGTCGTCATCTTCTGGTTCATCCCCCGGCTGCCCTGGTCGGCGCCACCCTGACCGGCCTGGCCGCCTGCGGCGAGGGCCGGACACCAGCTGCCCGGGCACAGCACCCCGGCCACGGCCGACCCATCAGATTGTCGGTAGCGGCTGGCAGACTGCCGGGAGGCCGGAAGCGAAGATCCCGGCCCGCCGCTGTCAGGCCCGCTGACCGGTTCGGGTTACCCTGTGTGACCGTCCGGCGGGTGGCCAGACCTGGCGGCGGTGGGTAAGTTCGTTCACCGGGGACAGGGAGGAGCGTGAGCGAGATCGCCGCCACCAACACTGCCACTCATGACCTGGAGCTCTACCGGGGTGAACTGACCGGGTACTGCTACCGGATGCTGGGGTCGGCGCACGACGCCGACGACGCTGTGCAGGAGGCCATGGTCCGGGCCTGGCAGGCCTTCGACCGGTTCGAGGGCCGGTCCGCCGTGCGCTCCTGGCTGTACCGGATCGCCACCAACGTCTGCCTGGACATGCTGCGGAGCCGGAAGCGCCGGGCCCTGCCGATGGACCTGTCGGCCCCCGTGCCCTCCAGCACCGAGCCGGTGGCCACGCTGCCGGAGTCGGCCTGGATCGAGCCGCTGCCCGGCGATGGCCCGCTGCCGCCGGACACCGATCCGGCCGGGCGGGTGGTGCTGCAGGACAGCATCCGGCTGGCGTTCATCTCGGCCCTGCAGAACCTGCCGCCCCGGCAGCGGGCGGTGCTGATCCTGCGTGAGGTGCTGTGCTGGCAGGCCGCCGAGGTGGCGGACCTGCTCGACACCACGGTGGTCTCCGTGAACAGCGCCCTGCAGCGCGCCCGCAGCACCATGGCCGCCAGCGGCCAGGCGGAAGACCAGCCGTCGCCGGAACTGGCGGAGGCGGACCGGGATCTGCTGGCCCGTTACGTCAACGCGTTCCAGCGCTACGACATCGACCGGCTGGTCGCGCTGCTGCACGAGGACGCCAGCATCTCCATGCCGCCGTTCGAGATGTGGATCCGCGGCCGGGAGGAGCTGCGCGGCTGGTACACCGGCTGGGGCAGCGGTTGCGAGGGGTCGCGGCTCGTCCCGGTCACCGCCAACGGCTCACCCGCGTTCGGGCAGTACAAGCCGGATGCCGAGGGGACGCGGCTGGTGCCCTGGTGCATCCAGGTCCCGGAGATCTCCGGCGGGCGGATCAGCCACGTCCATCACTTCCTGGACACCAGCCTGTTCGAGCGGTTCGGCCTGCCTCCGTACCTCGACTGACCGGCGGGGGCCTGCCGGGTCAGCGGCAGGGAGGGGCCAGCCCGGGGCAACTGCGCGCGATGGCGGGGATGCGCGGCTCTGCGGCGGAGGTTACCGCCCGGCGGCTTCCCGGGCGGCCGCTTCCTCGACCGTGAGCTCGGCGGTGGGGTCCGCTTCCAGCCGCGCATCCGGGATGAGCCGCCCACTCTGGACGGACCGCCCGTAGGTGCCGTCGGCCAGCCGCTGCTCGGCCCGGTCCAGGGCAGCCAGCCGGTCGCGGAGGCTCTCCGCGATCGCGTCGTCCATCCCCTCCTGGGTCAGTGACTGCGCGGGGTCGGCGATGTCGGCGGGGGTGTCGTCCTCGCTGTCCCGGTCTTCCCGCCTGGCGGCGTTGGTCTCAGCGAGCAGGCCCTGCACCTCGGCCCGCTTGGCGGCCAGCAGGGCCCGTGCCCGATCCTCGTCCACGTGATCTCCTCCGCACCTCGCTGCCAGAATCCAGGGCGCCAGCCGTAAAGTCTCACCCTATGCCGCCCCCGGATTCCCCCGCAGGCCCGCATCCGCCCCGCCTCGGCCGCTCCTCCCGGGCTGACTCGCATCATCAGCATCATGGGTCACATCGATCATGACCAACGCCCCCCGGAGCGGCTCGTCGCCACGGCGTCCTGGATGGCCTCGCTCGCCGCCAGTTGGCAGGAGCGCCTGCAACTGCTCAAGCAGATGGCCGAGGCGGGTACGGATCCCGGCCCCGACCTGGGCTGGGCGTAGGAGCCTGCCGGCTAGCAACCATCCGGGACGCGGGCGAGCACCCGCCCGGACTCCGGCTCTGCGGGGCCGGAGTCCGCGGTGCCCCGCTCCCACTTCTGCTCGATCTTGCCGAAACGCCAGATGGCCAGGGCCACCACCCAGGTGAGGACGAAGACCCCGGCGATCACGAAACCGGCCTTGTTGATGTTGAAGTCCTCCAGCCACGCCCAGCCGGGGCCGGTCAGGTGACCGTCCTGGCCGAGCAGGCCGAGCACCTCTACTGCGCCGATGAACATGGCCACGAACACCGAGAGCCCGGTGATGGTCAGGTTGTAGTAGACCTTGCGGACCGGGCGAGCGAAGGCCCAGTCGTAGGCGAAGTTCATGAAGCAGCCGTCCGCGGTGTCGAGCAGGCTCATCCCCGCGGCGAACAGGATCGGCAGGGACAGCACCGCGTAGAACGGGAGCCCCCCGATGACCGCGGTGCCGGCCAGGACAAGTAGCGCGACCTCGGTGGCGGTGTCGAAGCCCAGGCCGAACAGGAAGCCGATCGGGTACATCTTCCACGGCGCGTCGATCCGGCGGGCCAGCGGGCCGAGGATGCGGTTCATCAGCCCCCGCTTGTTCAGCTGCTCTTCCAGGGCTTCGTCGTCGTACTGGCCGGACCGCATTCCGCGGAACACCTTGACGATCCCGGCCAGGATCACCACGTTGATCGCCGCGATCAGGAACAGGAAGATGCCGGACACCAGGGTGCCGATGATGTTGGTGGTGTACTGCAAGTGTGAGCTGGAGTTCCTGACCTGCTCGTTCAGCGCGCGGATGCCGAAGTTCAGCACCAGGGCCAGCACGAACACCACGCTCGAATGGCCCAGCGAGAAGAAGAAGCCCACCGACAAGGGGCGCTTGCCGTCGCTGACCAGCTTGCGGGTCGTGTTGTCGATGGCGGCGATGTGGTCGGCGTCGAACGCGTGCCGCATGCCGAGGGTGTAGGCCAGGATCCCGGTGGTGAAGCCGAAGGTCTCGGTCTTGCTGATGTGGAAGTGGCCGCTGACCGCCACGGCGAGCATGACCCAGCCCGCCACGTTCAGCCCGACGACGGTGAGCAGCATCGCGCCGGCCCGGCCCCACTCGTGTGGGGTCAGCCCGTCACGGATCCTGGCCAGCCGGCCGCGCGGGTCAGCCATCGGGGCACCTTCCTGCCGGGGTCGTCGCACCAGACTAGGGCTTACTGCAATTTACTTGCAACAACGAATAGCAGGTAGCTGCGGGACCATGGTGGCGGACCGGCCCATGGTGAACCGGCCGGCGGGTGCTGGTCGCGGGCCGGTGGGTGCTTGTCCCTGATCGGCAGCCACCCGCCCATTCTGCTGACCCGCCCGGGCGCTGTCAGGCGCGCCCGGGTTACGCCGCCTGCTGCTGCTGGATCTGGCGCTTGATCCGGGCCAGCATTGCCGCCATCCCGCCCAGCCGCAGCGGGCTGACCAGATCCGACAGGCCGAGCTGGGTCGTGAACTCGGCGGGCGTGGCCAGGATCTCCTGCGCGCTCAGGCCGTCCAGCCCGGTCTGCAGGATGCCCGCGAACCCGCGGGTGGTCGGTGCTTCCGGCGGTGCATCGAAGAAGAGGTGAGCGGTGCCGTCGTCGGCCACCTCCACCGCCAGGAACAGCGGCGACTGGCACTCCGGTACCGGCTCCAGCAGGTCGCGGTGCTCCGCGTAGCGGGGCGGGAGCGGCGCCAGTTCGTCGGAAAACTCCAGCAGGAGCTGCAGCTTCGCCTGGCCGGGGACCGCACCGAACTCGTCGACGATGTCCTGCAGCCGCGGGTTGAGCGTGGCCGTCACGGTTTGTCTCCCTGGGTGATGGGGACGCGGACGCTGTTCCCCCACTCGGTCCAGGATCCGTCGTAGTTGCGCACGGCCGGGTAGCCGAGCAGGTGATGCAGGACGAACCAGGTGTGGCTGGACCGCTCGCCGATCCGGCAGTACACGACGACGTCGTCGGCGGGGCTGAGCCCGGCCTCGCCGCCGTAGATGGCCTCGAGTTCCTTGCGCGGCCGGAACGTGGCGTCCTCGGCGGCCGCCCGCGCCCAGGGGATGTTCCGCGCCCCGGGGATGTGCCCGCCGCGCAGCGCACCCTCCTGCGGGTAGTCCGGCATGTGCAGCAGCTCGCCGCTGTACTCGCCGGGCGAGCGCACGTCGATCATGGGCTGGCCGAGGTGGGCCCGGACGTCATCACGGAACGCCCGGATCCGCGAGTCGTCCCGCTCGACCACCGGGTAGTCGGCCCGCGGCCGGTCCGGTGTCTCGGTGCTCAGCGGGCGGTCCTCGGCGATCCACTTGGCCCGGCCGCCGTCCAGCAGGCGGACGTCCGGGTGGCCGAACAGCGTGGCGACCCACAGGGCGTACGCCGCCCACCAGTTGTTCCGGTCGCCGTAGATCACGAGAGTGGTGTCCCGGGCGATGCCCTTCTCCGACATCAGCCGCGCGAACCCCGCGCCGTCCACGTAATCCCGGGTGACCGGGTCGTTCAGTTCAGTGTGCCAGTCCAGCTTGACCGCACCGGGGATGTGGCCCGTCTCATACAGCAGCACATCCTCGTCGGATTCGGCGACCACGAGCCCGGGATCGCCGAGATGCTCGGCCACCCAGTCGGTACTGACCAGCATCTCCGGACGGGCGTAATCCTGGAACTTGGGCGTGGCGTCATACGGCAGCGTCATGATTACCCTCACCTTCGTCGGTGGTCCGTCCGCAAGCCACGGCACGGCGCCTGGGGCGGATACTTCCCACTGGTCAGCAACGCCCCGGGGCAGCAGGCCCTTCCCCCGGAACATAGCCGAGGACGGTGCCCGGGGCATTGGCCGCCGGCGGGCACGCTACTGCCCGTACGGCCGCGCCCGCGGCGGCCAGATCGGCCGCGCAGGCCAGGCCGGCCAGCCCGGCCCCGACGATGATGGCGTTCAGCGTGCTCGTGTCAGACATGCGGACAGCCCCCGGTTAGCTCGCTGGCAGTGTCACTCGCTCGGCCGCCCGGTATCGGGCTGAACTGTATTCGGCCGGCCGGCCCGGGAAAGCCGCACCCCCGCGCCTGATCAGCGGGACTCGGCCCACTCCGGGCTGGCCCCGGCGGTGTAAATCTCCGCGCCGCCGATAAGGGCGCGCTCGACCCGGCTCAGGACATCCAGCGGGTCACCCGACCAGATCACCAGGTCGGCGTCCTTGCCGGGCTCGAGGGAGCCGACCCGGTCGTCGATGCCCGCGATCCGCGCGGGGTGGATGGTCAGCGCCCGCACCGCGGTCGTCCAGGCCAGGCCCTCCTTGACGGCCAGGGCCGCCTGGTAGGCCAGGAAGTTGATCGGCACCACCGGGTGGTCGGTGGTCAGCGCGAACGTCACCCCGGCCTGGTCGAGCAGCCCCGGGTTGGCCAGCGAGCGGTTCCTTACTTCCACCTTCGACCGGCTGGTCAGCAGCGGGCCGAGGACCACCGGGATGCCCTTGGCCGCGATGATGTCGGCCAGCAGGTGTGCCTCGGTGCCGTGGTCGATCACCAGGTCGTAGCCGAACTCCTCGGCGATCCGCATCGCGGTGGCGATGTCATCGGCGCGGTGGCAGTGCTGGCGCCAGGGGATCTCCCGGCGCAGCACCCGGCCCAGCGCCTCCAGCTTCAGGTCGCGGCTGACCGGGCTGCGCTCGGCTTCCGGCTTGCGCTGCTCGCTCTCCAGCCTGCTCAGGTAGTTGCCCGCCTCGACCAGGGCGCTGCGGATCAACGCGGCCGTGCCGAGCCGGGTACTCGGCGACTTGTGCTGCTCCCCGTAGACCCGCTTGGGGTTCTCGCCGAGGGCTGACTTCATCCCGGACGGCTGGCGCAGCACCATCTGGTCGACGGTCCGGCCCCAGCACTTGACCGCGACCGTCTGCCCGCCGATGGGGTTACCGGAGCCCGGGTTGATGTTCACGGCCAGCACGCCGCCGCCGATCGCGTCGCGGAAGCCGAGGTCGGCCGGGTTGATCGCGTCGAGCGCGCGGACCTGCGCAGTCACCGGGTCGGTCAGCTCGTTGGTGTCCGAGCCGGCCCAGCCTTCGCCTTCCTCATGCACGCCCACGTGGCCGTGCGCCTCGACGAACCCGGGCAGGACCCAGCGGCCCGCCGCATCGATGACCCGGACCCCGGGGGGAACAGCGAGGTCAGTGCCGACCGCGGTGATCCGCCGGCCTCGGCCAGCACCGTCCCGCCGTCGATCGGATCCCCGGTGACCGGCACCACCCGTCCCCCGACGATCGCCACCGACTCCTCAGCCATTCCGGCCTCCTCTGCCTGCCCAACCCTGTGCGTACCAGCCCGGAACACTCACATTATTCGGCCCCACTTGACGCACGGGTCTCGTTATGGAATAGAAATCGAGTCACTCATGACCTACCGTCATGGATGTGGACACGGATGCGCTGCGCTGGTTCCAGCAGGTCGCCGACGGCACGACGGTCACCGAGGTCAGCGAGCTGGAGTCGGTCACCCAGTCCGGGGTGTCGCGGGCGCTGGCCCGGCTGGAGGCACAGGTGGGCACGCCGTTGCTGCGCCGGCACGGCCGCACGCTGCGGCTGACCCAGGCCGGGGCGGTGTTCAAGCGGCACGTGGACGCGATGCTGCACCAGCTCGACGACGGGATCGCCGCGGTCAGCCAGCTCATCGAGCCGGACACGGGCACCGTCGCGCTGGCCTTCCAGCAGTCGCTGGGCACCTGGCTGGTGCCGGACCTGGTGCGGGGTTTCCGCGCCGCGCATCCGCATGTCACGTTCCAGCTCACCCAGGTGCGCGACGAGGTTCATTCGGCGGCGCTGGACGGCGGGCTGGCCGACCTGGAGATCGGCACCCGGCGGCCGCGCAGCGCCGCGCTGCGGACCCGGCTGATCGCGATCGAGCCGCTGCGGCTGGCCGTGCGGCGCGACCATCCGCGGGCCGGGCAGCGCATCCGGCTGGCCGAGGTGTCCGCGGAGCCGTTCGTCAGCCTGCGGCCTACCTCGGCGCTCCGCAAGCTCGGCGACGACCTGTGCCAGCAGGCCGGATTCCGCCCGGCCGTGGTGTTCGAGGGGGACGACCTGTCCACGGTGCGCGGCTTCGTCGCGGCCGGCCTGGGCGTGGCTATCGTCCCGGCGCCACGGGCGGGAACGCTGGAAGCCGCGGCCGGGCCGCTCGCCTACTGCGAGATCCTGGACGCCGGGGCGGTCCGTGACCTGACCCTGACCTGGTCGGCCGAACGGCGCCTGCTGCCCGCCGCGGAACTGTTCCGCAGGCACGTCATCCGCAGCGCCAGCGCAGGCCAGGTCCCCGCGCTCTCCGGCTGACCGTTCCCCGGCTGACCGTTCCCGGCCCGCCTGGGCGCGCTCCGGAGCCTGCCCGTCCGCCCGCGATGCCCAGGCAGGGTTCACAACCGGAACGGGACGGCCAGCGCCTTGGGCGCGGCCGCTGGCCGGGGGCGCGCATAGCGCGGCGGGCTGGCCCGGGAGCAGGGGGTGTTCCGGGCCAGCCCGCCGTGTTCTGTGGGGCTGTTCGATGTGGGGCTGTTCGATACCGGGCGGGTTAGAAGTGGGTCGGGCCCGCCCCGGTCGGCACAGGGGCCGGCGTGGCCGAGGTCGGCCGGACCGTGGGGGTCGCGGTCGGCACCGGCGTCATGGTGGTCAGCGGCGGGGCCAGCGGGGCCCGGAAGTGGCCGCGCGCCACGAGCAGGCCGTCGGTGTTGCCCCTGGCGTCGGTGTAGAAGCCGACCAGATCACCCTGGTTGTTGATGCCGTTGAGCGTGGTGGCCCCGGAGCCGCGCGGGTCATTGACCGTCCGGAACCCGAAGTCGCGGGACCAGATGAACCCGAACGACTTGGCGTTGTTGCCGCTCCCGACCATGTAGGTGCCGACGACCTCACGGTTGTCGTTGACGCCGAAGGCCATGGTGGAGGAGGAGCCGGGGACGCTCAGCCGGTAGAGGTGGCCGTGCGCGCCGAGCAGGAAACCCCGGGTGACGCCGCCACGGCCGGTGTAGAAGCCGGCGATGTCGCCGCGGTTGTTGATGCCGGACGCGGTCGAGCTGACCGCGCCGGAGATCCGGATCCGGTGGAACCAGCCGCCGGGGATGCTGTAGGCGTACGCGTGGCTGTTGCCCTTGGCCCCGTTGAAGAAGCCCACCGCGATGCCCGAGTCGTTCACGCCGAGGAGCTGGTTGACGGGCGGCTGGGCGTTGTTGCGGGTGGGGAAGTTGACGCTGTGGAACTGGCCGTGCCAGTCGTAGAACCCGAAGTTGTTGTTCGTCTGGCTCTTGGTGTTCTGCGTGGACCAGAACCCGACGGAAACCCCGGTGTCGTTGATGCCGATGACCTGGGTCTGGATCCCGCCAGGGAAGTTCTCGTTCGTGAACGACGAGGGCTGGGCCAGGCTGAGCACATATCCCTTGTTCGGGTGGCCCGCGGCGCCGGAGCCGAAATCAGCCGGCGATCTGGCCGCCGTTATTGATGCCCAGCAGCTGGTTGAAGGTGGGGTCGTTGCTGTTGTTGAGCTTGCTGAACGACCAGCCGGGGGCCATGCGCATTTCGCGCGGGTGATGCTCGCGGTGCGAGCTGGCCGAGAGGCTGATGCCGGAGTGGTGGCCGCTCACGGCGAAAACACCGCCGAGCGCTCCGCCCACCGCGACGGCAGCCACGCCGATCGCCGCTACGACTGTACGTTCAACTCATTCTGGATCCGCCATTCTGGGTCCACGCACGTGCGCGTCGTCCCCGTTGTATCTGGTTCTCACCGAGAATCCCTTTCCGTGCATCCAGATGACCGTTCCGGAGATTTCCCGGGCGATCACGGGCGGCATGGAACTGGCCGCATCGATGACGTTAGTGGCGGGAGGCCCGAATCCCGGGCCAAGCACGTCTGGGGTCCGAGAACCGTAATAACTCCCCTCGGCCCCGCAACGGTCAGGGTGGCCGGGGTGACGGGCAGGGCCGAAAGTCCCGGCCGCAGGACCGGCCGTCCCCTGGCCGGGGTGCTGCCCGGGGCTGTGAGCTGGAGCGAGAGGTCCGCGGGACAGTGTTCCGGCCGGTATGGCCCGCGAGCGCACCGCAGGCGTACCTCCCGGAGGGAGTGCTCGTCATGACAGGTTCGAACGCGGTGCTGATCGTGGTGCCGATCGTGATGCTGGCCGCCCTCGGCCTGTGGCTGGGCCTCGTGTACTACGTGGGGGCCCACCCGGAGTGGAAGGCGCACCGGCTGGCCCGGGAGGCCGAGGCCCGCGAGGCGGCGGCCGCGGCTGGGGAGCAGGCGGCGGTCCCGGCGAGGCACAAGGCGGCCAGCAGCCGGCCGGGAGCGAGACGCCGGTCGACCCGCGTGCCGCCTGAGTGGCTCCCGGTCCAGGCGCAGGCACTCTCCACCTGACCTGGGTGACCAGCTCCCTCGAAGGAGTCACCGATGCGGATAACAACCGGCCGGGCGCTGGCGGTGCTGCCAGTGACCTGTGCTTGCCTGCTGACCACCGCATTCGGCGTCACCGGGGTCAGGGCGAACCTGGCCAACACCACGGTCAAGGTCACCGCGACCGGCCCGGTGCGGACCGTCACGCCAACACTGCTTGGGCTGAACGGCGTGAACACCACGGGCCCCCAATGGGACAATTCCCCCTTCGACTCCGTGCTGAAGAAGTTCGCGCCCGGCGTGATCCGCTACCCGGGCGGGACGGTGGCGAACTACTGGTCGTGGCCGGACGGCTGGTTCCAGCCGGGTGAATGGCCGGGTGAGCCTGCTAAGGCCGTCAATGACACCCCGCCGGTGTTCGGCACCGGCCTGGCCGCAGCTGGGGCCAGGCCGCTGTTCGACCTGAACACCGTGACCATCAACGGGGCGATCGGCTCGGCCGCGGAAAACACCGCCCTCCTGGACCAGCAGCTGCAAGCCCTGCGGTCCGCCGCCGGGGACGGGCTGCCAGTCAAGATGGTGGAGCTGGGGAACGAGCTGTACCAGAGCGGTTACATCAGCACAGGCCCGGACGGCCAGGACTACGCCAAGCGGTTCCCGAGCGCCGCCGACTATGCCACGCAGATGAACGCCTGGATTTCCGCCCTGCACAGCGCGTTCCCGGGGGTGAAAGTCGCGGCGGTGGCGACCGACGCGAACGACGTCATCGGCATCGCGCCGCGGCGAAGTAGCTGGAATGCCACCGTGCTACCGCTGCTCAAAGGTGAGGACGCGGTGACCATCCACGACAATCTCCGGGTCTTGGACGCTTCGTCATCACCTGCGACGGTGCTGGCCTACCCATACCTGCATTTCCAGAAGCTCAAGGCCCACGAACTGGCGCTCTTCCATTCCGACCAGCTTCCAGTGTGGGTCACTGAATTTAACCTGGCCGACCAGACGCAGGGGCACGTGTTCCAGGGAACATGGCTGCACGGCTTGTTCGTGGCGGCCCAGGCGCTCCTGTTCACCGGGGACCCAGACATCACCTACGCCGGGCTGAACGCCACGATCGGCGCCGCCTCTGCTCCCATCTTCAGCAGTACTCAGGGGTTCGGCAGCGGCGGGCCAGCTACCGTCCGGCTCGCGCTCACCGCGGCAGGGACCACGCTGTCGATGATCCAGGCCGCGTTCCATCGCGCTTCCGCGGCCCAGGTGCTCTCATTCTCCCCCAGCCCGGCACTAGGAACCACCGGGGCGCCTGCGCTGCTCGGGCAGGTGCTCACCACTCACGGCGGGCCGGAGGTGCTGCTGGCGAACATGTCCTCGCAGCCAGTCACGCTGGACGTGTCGGCCATCCTCCCGGGCGCGCTGACAGTAACCCAGGTCACCGCGCCGTCGATCGCGACGAAGGTGACCGGACCCGGATCGACCGAGACAAGCACCTCGGTCGCATCGGGCACCGTCCAGATCGAGCCGTACGCCCTGGCCGACATATCAGGCTGAAGTAGCCCGCCGTCCCTGGGCCAAACGCTGCCTGAGCACCATACGGCCGTACGCCGTTAGGTCAAAGGTGTATCGCTTCCATAGGCGACGCGGGTCCCGGTATAGGCGATAGGCCCAGTTCAGCCGCATCCTCTCCATCCAGTGGGGATACCAGTCCACGCGCTCTGCGAGATGGTCGAGGTAGCTGCCGCCGGTGATGATCACTGGCACATCGAGCCGGTCGGCCACCTGCCACACCCACGTCTGCTGCATCGGCGTCGGGATGGAGACGTGCAGGATGTCAGGCTGGGCCGCGTTGATGGCCTTAACCATCATGGACACGTCGGACTCGTCGAAGGCTCCGGGATGCCCGCGCATTATGTCCCAATGACCGTGCAGCGTTCCGGCGATAGGCAGGCCGGGAAACGCTTCTGTCGCGTTCGCCGCCGCTCGCTCCGGAATTCCTTCGCCGCACCCAAACAAGAAGTTCCGGAACCCGTGCTCGGCTGACAATGCAAACACCAGAGGGCAGATCCTGCCATTCCCCTGTCGGCTGGGTACGGGGAGGCCGACCCAGCGCGCGCCCAAGACGACGCCCCACCCATCCGGTAGCACCACGTCGAAGCGGTTGATCTTCTCGATCAGCCCTGCAGTGCGATGAGCTCGCAACACGTAGTCGGGGTTGATAAACGATACAGTCAGCCGAGACCTGTTCTTCACCGCCTCGCGGATAGCGTTGAGGAAGGCCTCATCGGTGAGGCAGGACAAGCCGATCTCCAGGAAGGTCCGCTTACTGGCCCGGGCCTCGGCGGCCAGCTCGTTCGAGAAGGTGCGGGGCTGACCAGCCTCCCTGGCTGGAACGCCGTCCTCGCGTCCCGCGGCCGATCCGCCCCCGGCAGGCTGGTTCATGATCGCGTCCTCCCCGGGCTTCACAGGAGCCCCTCGAATGCCAGCAGTTCACGAAGCCCGGCCTTGAGATCGTACTCGGGCTTCCAGCCGGTCGCCGTCATCAGCTTGCCGGGGTCGGCGATAAGGTGCCCATCTCCGGGCCGCCTGCGTTCGGGGTCCTCCCGTACGTCCAGCGGCTCGCCGCGGATGCTCTCGATGGTGGCCAGGACATCACCAATGGTGGTCCCCGTGCCCGTTCCGACGTTGAATACGTCGAAACCATGCCCGGAGGCCGTGGCGATGATCGCCTTCGCGGTGTCGGTAACGAAGATGAGGTCGCGCTGCGGCCAGAGATTGCCGAGCTCGATCGGCTGGCCCGCGTGCATGGCCGCTACGATCGCCGGAAGCACATGGGGGTTCGTCTCCCGGGGGCCATAGGTGTTGAACAGCCGGGCCACCACAGTGCGAACGTCAGGCCGGTCGGCGTGAAAACGTGCCACGATCTGCTCGCCCATCCACTTCGAGGTGCCGTAGATCTCGTCGGGCTTGGGCGGGGCGTTCTCTGGCCAGCGCTCGTCGCCGAATCCGTATATCGCGCCGCTGGAGGGGAACACGAATGACGTCAGCGGCGCGGAACGGACCGCGCGGATAACGCTTTCCAGTCCCAGCACGTTGACGTCAAGGGCCTCCTGCGGGTGCGCGTTGCAATAGGGGATGAAATGAAGCGCTGCCATGTGGAAGACGGTGTCGGGCTCGAAGTCGGCCACCGGCCGGAGATCGTCTGCGCTTCTGATGTCGGCTTCCAGCAAAATCGCCTGGCCCGTGGAAATGACCCGCTCGAGGTGTTCTCGTCGGCCAAGCCGGAAGTCGTCGACAACCAGCACGCTAGCGCCGGAATCCACCAGCAAGTCGACCAGGTGGGAACCGATGAAGCCCGCCCCGCCAGTGACCAGTACACGTTCCATTGAGTTAAGCTTCCTTTCCCCCGAGCCCACCTCGTCTAGGGCACCTGTGGGCCATCTCTCTGGGAAAGCATCCCAGACGACAAAATCTATCCTAGGACACTATCAAACACCAACCGTCACAATTGATCCATCCGTTACAACCTTCTATCTTCGTGCTGCCTTCCGGCTAGGAGGATCCCGCGGGAACATCCGACAGTGTGTGTAAGTGATTGTGGCGTCTGTCATGGTGTTGGGATTCGCCCGTCGAAGTAGATCGTGAACCCTGGCAAGGCTTGTTTCCAGCCCGAGCCGCGGATTCCGGCGTTGCGGCCGCGGTAGTCCTGCAGACTGCGGAGGCGGGGACCGTGACGGCGCAGGGCCCCGCCTCCGCGGCAACGCCGGCGGACGGGTCGCCTTTCTCGCTGGACCGCTCTCAGCCGCTGTAGGGCAGGAAGCAGATGCCGGACAGGTTCTGGCCGCGCCGCAGTATCTGGCTGCCATCGAGTTGTCGCTGGCGATCCACAGCCCGCCGCTGGTCAGCAGCATGTCGTCCGCGCCCAGGCCGCGGTCCCGGCTGTAGTAGCCGGCGCTCCCGTCTGGAGTGACGTACAAGTTGCCGTTGGCCGGGTCCAGGCCCTCCATGCCGGGGGCGTTGTAACCGCCGTTACCCAGGGCGTCGCAGTCGTTGGCGTTCATCGACCACCGCTCGTGCCCGCCGAAGTAGGCGGCGTTGGTGTCAGCGGCGGCGGAGTAGAGCGAGTCGCAGCCGGTGTAGTTCACCCACTGGTGCTGCACGGACGTCTGGGTCGCGGGGAACGCGGCCGCGGCGTCGCACAGGCCCTGGCGCGGCGTCTGCCCGACCGGGTAGCCGTTCGCGTGGTAGCCGGTCGTGCCGATGTACACCGTCGAATCATCCGGTGACCAGGCGGCAGCCTGGATGTAGAACGACTCGACTGTCGCGCACTGGTACGGCTGGGTGGGGTCGCTGCCGTCCCACTCGGGCGAGGTCCAGCCGGTCACCGTGGCGCTGGAACCGCCCACGTTCAGCATGAAGATCTGCTGCCGCGGCACGCCGCCGACCGAGGTGAAGTCGCCCTCGACGAGGTCCAGCGTGCCGCTGTGGCTGAGCTGCTGGTTGTAGACGTGCGTCGAGTTCGACGACACGCCCCGGGTACTGGTAATTACCCGAGATGTTCAGGTGCAGGAACCCGTCGCTCTTGCCGGTGGTGGGGCTCACGCTGACCATGTACGGGTCGGCGGTGTCGCCGTTCAGGCCGGTGAAGTTGCCGCCGACCAGGAGATGATTGCCCGCGCCGACCATGGTCTGCACCGCGCCGGATGCCTTGGTCCCGAAGGTGCTCACCACGTTGCCGGTGGTGGTGTCGATCTCGGCGATGTTCTGGACGGTGGTGCCGTTGACCGAGGTGAACTTCCCGCCGATGTAGGCGTCGGCGCAGTTGCCGTTGACGAACGCGATGGTGTTGATCGCGTCGCTGCTCGTGCGGGGTGTTTCCCTCGGTGCCGACGACGTCGGGAGCCCAGCTCGTCACCGTGTAGGGCTTCGTGGCCTGGAAGCTGAAGATGTTGTTGCGGGTGTACGTCGTGCTGCCCTTGATGATCTGCGAGAACGAGCCCACCGCGTACATCGTGTTGCCGCACTGCACGAGCTGGCGGATCTGCTGCACGGGATTGTCGTTACTGGACTTCAGGTGCGGAGTGCCGCTGGCCGGGGTGGCCGACACCACTCCGGATGGTGGCTGCTCACCGCCCGCTCCTGTGCCTGAGCGGCCGGGATGCTGACGGCCATAAGTCCTGACGCCGCAGCCGCGATCGCGGCAATCAGATATTTCCGCATGCTTTCCCCCCAACATCAGCCAGACAGGTCCGGTGGCCCTGGCCTCGGCTGATGCCGATTCAGTACTGCGATAACCTACCGGAAAGACGCTTAAGTGTCGCTAACGGTTTACAATACCTGGACTTCGGAATCGTCCGCCCCCGCTCATTTGCTACCCGTGTGCGCACGATCATCCCACCCCGGCGTGGCGACCAGGGCCGGCCAAATGGGGTGCATCAAATCACGCGTTCGTGGGCAGCGGCCTCCGGTGGGAACGCGGCCGACGGCCGGACCTCGTGCGCGACCGCACGCTGACCTCCTGGCCGAGCATGCAGACGGATATCCGCAACGCGGGCGGGGCCTGGGTGGACGCCGAGGTCCAGGTCTGCACTTCAGGGCGAATGTGCTGATCACCAGCCGCAATCCGGACGACCTGCCCGCTTTCTGCGAGCGGCTGGTCGCGGAGTTCCAGCAGAAGCAGTGAGCGGGCCACCCTCGGCGGGCGTGGGATGACGCGGCGCGGCGCGGCCGTTGGCGACGCCAAGAAGGGCGTCGCGGGCGACGGCAGGAAGATCATCTGTGAAGATATGAAGGGTTGGCGCTGGGAGACTTACTGAACCGAGGCCGGAGTCGCTAGCCACCCATGTACGGCAAGGTCAAGGGATACGACGGCTCCGGCCCACAGGTCGCGGCGACCGACGCCAGCTACAAGCGCGGCGTCGCGGGCATCGCCTGCGTGGTCTCCAACGGCTCGTGGGGACTGAGCCGGTGGGCGCCCGGGCATCGCCACGACCCGACCGGCCCCGCTGCGGTCCTGGTGGCCGAGCTGCGGGCGGTCGCGTATCTGCTGGAGGGCCCGGACCAGCCCCGGCCGCCCGAGCTGCTGCTGGACAGCACGATCGCGATCCGGTACCTGCGCGCCTGGCAGCGCGGCCGGATCGAGCGGATGCCCGACGGCTACAGCTTGCTGCCGCGCCGGGGCTCGCAGTCGGCACCGACCCTGGTGCGGCTGGCCGGGATCATGGCGCAGCATCCGGAAATACGGCTTCAGCACGTTCACTCGCACACGGGTCATCCGCTGAACGAGGCCGCCGACGCGCTGGCCTCTCTCGCCCAGCGCGGCCTGCCCGCGGTGGAGACACGGTCACGGGCCGAGGGCCTAGCCGAAGCGTTCCTGCGCACCTGGCACCAGCAGGCTAACGGCACGTGACCGGTCGCGGTCTCAGTACGCACCGGTGCCCCGGGCGACCGCCCGGGCGGTCTTCCACATGATGTGCAGGTCCAGGACCAGTGACCAGTGCTCGACGTAGCGGAGGTCGAGCCGGACCGATTCCTCCCAGGGGAGGTCGGCGCGCCCGCTTACCTGCCAGAGGCCGGTCAGGCCGGGCTTGACGGCCAGCCTGCGCGGCACGTAGTCCTCGGCGCCGACCGCCTTCTCGTACGGCAGGGCGGCCCACGGGCGCGGGCCGACCATCGACATCTCCCCGCGCAGCACGTTGAACAGCTGCGGGACCTCGTCGATGGACCAGCGGCGCATCCGCGCGCCCAGCGGGGTCAGCCGGGGATCCCGGCGGATCTTGAACAGGACCCCGTTCACCTCGTTGATGGATTCCAGGTCCGCCTTGCGTGCCTCGGCGTCGACCACCATGCTGCGGAACTTGTACAGGGTGAACGGGAGGCCGTCCTTGCCGATCCGGATGTGGCGGAAGAAGACCGGGCCGCCGTCGGAGAAGTGGATCGCGCAGGCGACCGCCACCAGCAGCGGCGAGAGCAGGAGCAGCGCCGACGCCGCCAGCGTCCGGTCGAATATCCCTTTCACGATGCGCTGGGGCCCGGTCAGCTTGGCGTGGTCCAGGTGAACCAGCGGGAGCCCGGCGACCGGGCGGATCGTGGTGCGCGGGCCGGCCAGGTCGAGCAGGGCCGGGGCCACGCACAGGTCCGTGCCGGTCCGTTCCAGCGCCCAGGCCAGCTCGCGGAGCCGGCCGCTGTCCATCTGGGCGCAGTTCACCACGGCGACGGTGTCCGCCCGGAAGCGGTGCACGGCCGCGGTCACGCTGTCCATCCCGCCGGAGATCGGGACCCCCGCGATCTCGCCCCGGCGTCGCCGGCCGCCCGGGACGCACGCGGCCACGACGTGCAGGCCATGGGAGCTGTCCCGGCCCAGCGCGGTGATCATCTCTGTCACCGTGCCCTCGGGCCCGACCACCACCGCCCGGCGGGTGCAGATGCCGAGGCGCCTCTGGCGGTGCAGCCGCTTGCGCAGCCCGTACCGCGCGAGCATGTCCAGGGCGGTCAGGGAGGGCAGGGCCAGCACCACATATCCGCGCGCCAGGTCCACCTTCGTGGCGTAGGAGAAGATCGCGACGCAGGCCGTCAGGCTGACGCCCGCGCGCAGGATCCGGTGGAACTCCTCCGCCCCGGACCCCACGATGCGGCTGTCGTAGCCGCCGGACAGCGCGACCGAGGCGCACCACAGCAGCGGCAGGGTGAACGTCAGCGCCAGGTACACGTCCGGCGGGTTGATCCGCGCGTGGTACTTAATGTCGTACGCCGCCGCCCCGGCCAGGAGGGCGCAGGCCACGTCAACCAGCGCCGCCACCGTCAGATAGCGGCTCTCCCAGACGGATGCGGCCCGGCCCCTCAGGGAATCAGCCGTCGCCCGCGTCAGGCCACGGCCACCAGCGATTGCCGACCGAGACACACCTCACCCCCAACCCCGCTTGTTCGCCGCAACGCCGCATTTACCTCGCGTCCATGGGGAGGTAGCTGGCTATTTACGCAGCAGACGACATCCTAAGGCAAAAATTATGACTTGCATAAGGGACGGTCTTGCCCCAATTTTTGGGTTGCTGCAAGTGGGGGAGACCGTAACAGGGAGTTCACGGCTCGCCCGGCAAGCGGAGCAGGGCGAAATCTTCTTCGGGTTGGCCGGCCAGTACTGGGCTGCCGTCTCCGACGGGTAACGCCTGGTGGCCGTTTACATTATTCCGGTCGAATTAGTAGGGTGTAACAAGTTCTTAACGGGGCTGGCGGGAAGGGCTAGGCCGGGATTCATCCATGGGGTAACCCATTCCCGGCCAGAGTCGGACTCCGGGCCCCAATCGTGGGCAGAGGTCGGCAGGGGTCACGGGAGTACCTCAATTTCAATTACGGAATGTAGTCACTATGGCGCTAAGAGTAAGCAGATGGGCTACCGCCATGACTGCCAGTAATCGCGCGTATTCAAGGCGCTGATGGTACGGCGAATGCCTGGCCCGGGCGGCTGAGCCGCCCGCCCCGCACGCCCGCGCCGGGACGTTTCGCGGTGACAACTCCCTCGTTTGGGTGAGGGCGGCTAACCAATACGGCTGTAGACACGATTGCCGATTCTCCGTACATTGTTGTCCTTGTTAGTACGTGTTCACATCCAGTTGACTGACATGTCACCGAGCGGGGAACTGGCGGCGTTGCACATCCGCCTGCTCACGGCGACACGCAGGGGGAGAGGTGCTTCGCATGAGCATGCCGCAGGAGGCTGACTCCTTCGAGTTCGCCGGGTATCTCAGCGTCCTGCGCCGCCGGTGGTGGGTCGTGCTGGTCCTGGCCTGCGCAGGCATCGTGGTCGCCGGGGCCTACATCGCGGTGTCGCCCAAGGGCTACACCGCGTCGGCGACCGTCAACGTCACCGCGACCGGGATCAGCCAGAATCAGGGAGGCGGAGCGGTCGCGGGCGGCCGGACCAACAGCGCCGTCAACCTCGACACCGAAGTGCAGATCGTCCAGTCGAGTTCCGTGGCGGCCATCGCGGCGCGCGAGCTTCACTCGTCGCTCACCCCCGCCGCCCTGGCGAAGAACATCTCGGTCGCGGTCCCCGCCAACTCCTCGGTGCTCCAGATCAGCTGCACCGCCCGTTCGGCCCAGCAGTCGGCCGACTGCGCGAACGCGTTCGCCACGGCGTACCTGCACGAACCGCAGCGCCACCGCGACGAACACGAACAGCGCCGAGCTGGGCACCATCAAAGGCCAGCTGAACGCCCTGGAGAAGCGGACCGCGCAGCTGACCATCCAGAGCCGGTCGCTGCCGGTGAACTCGCCGCAGCGGGCCAGTGCCCAGGCCGAGCTGCAGACGGCGGCCAGCCAGCTGAGGGCCCTCGCCAACCAGGCCGCCGCGCTCTCCGCTTCGGGGGCAGCGGCCTCCGGCGGATCGATCATCACCAAGGCCACGCCGCCGACCACCCCCAGCAGCCCCAAGAAGAAGATCATCCTGCCCAGCGGGCTGCTGGCCGGGCTGCTCATCGGCCTGATCATCGCGTTCGCCTGGGACAAGCGGGACACGCGGATCAAGAGCCTCAGGAACCTCGGGCAGCTCGGTGCGCCCGCGCTGCTGACCCTGTCCGCGAACGACCTCGGTGGAGTGCCGCTGGCGCCCACCCGGTCCCGGGCCGCGCAGGAATTCAGTGAACTGGCCCGCTCCACGACCGCGGCACTGGGCCAGGACCACCACCTCGTCCTGGTGGCCGGGGGCCTCGCCCGGCCCCGGCGCCTCGGTAGTCGCCGCGAACCTGGCCGTGGGGCTGACCAGGACCCACTCGGCGGTGATCCTGGTCTGCCCGAGCGGGCAGGGCACGACCGCCCTGCTCGGCCTGCCCGAGTCGCGCCGCCTTGACGCCCGTGCCGCTGCGGAGCTGGCCGCCGGTGAACTGTCCGTGGAGGAGGTCGCCCTCCAGCCGGCCGGGTTCCCCCGGCTCCGGGTCGTGGTCCTGGCCGAGGACCTGCACGACCTGCACCACGCGCAGGCGCGGATCCTGGCCGAGCAGTTGCGCATCAGTGCCGACTACACCGTCATCGAGGCCCCCGCCGGCACCGCCGGACCGGACAGCCTCGCGATGGCCGAATACTGCGGCGCCGCCCTGGTGGCCGTCGAGATTTCCGCCACCAGGCGGGAAGACATCGAGGACACCCTGCAGCGGATCACCCGGCTGGGCACCCCGGTGCTCGGCCTGGTCGCAGTGCCCCGGCTTCGCCTGCCCGCGCCGGCCCGTGAGCCCGGGCCGCCCACCTCGGGTGCGGTCCGGCTGCGCAAGCCCGTCACCGGTCCCGGGGAGGATTCCGGCCGTCCATGGGACGGGCCCGCCAAAGACGAAGAGGATGACGCCGGGGTGTCAGCCCACGCGCACGCCGACGTCGCGGATGGCGCGGCGGGAACTGATTGATGCTTCCAGGGTGGACATCGATACGCGCTGCCTTGCCGGTCGTGGCCGTGGCCCTGGCCCTCGCGGGCTGCGAGGCCAGCCCGGCTGACCTCATGCAGCACGCCGCGAGCACGGGCACGCCCGCGGCGGGCGGCAGCCCCTCGCCCGCCAGCTCGCCGCGCACATGGATGGCACCGCTTACCGGGCTGCCCGCTTCCGGCGCCCGGGCTGCGGCCGGCCCGCGGTGGCCGTGCCGCTGTCGGGCGGCCAGCCGCAGGGGCTCGGCTCGGCCGACGTGGTCTACGAGGAAATGACCTCTCCGTCGCGCTACGTCGCGGTGTTCCAGTCCCGTGACGACGCCTCCGTGGGACCGGTCGGGCAGACCCGGCCCATGGACCCGCAGGCGCTGTCCGTCCTGCATCCGCTG
The DNA here is from genome assembly GCA_963751175.1 of uncultured Actinomycetes bacterium. Taxonomy (GTDB): domain Bacteria; phylum Actinomycetota; class Actinomycetes; order Streptosporangiales; family Streptosporangiaceae; genus RYN-230. The sequence goes on from CAVVTM010000032.1 coordinate 189,432, forward strand.
GCGGCCTACGACGGCGGGACACCATCATTCATCCGGGTCCTTGATCAGTCCTAGGTGGTGGACGTGGGCTACGCCAGCCATCCCTCGCTGTACCACCCCGGCCCCCAGGGGCCCACCGTGGCCACCGGCCAGATTCAGCAGGCGGCCCGGGACACCGCGCCCCCGCAGCTGTTCACCTACGAGGGCTCCGGGGTGGGGGATGCCCCCCGCTTCGCCAGCACCGGCGCGTGGCGGACCTCCGTCCTCCGGATCACCGCCCCTGGGCAGGCCACGGCGGTCTGGAAGTTCGACGCGCGGGCGCATAGCTGGCGGCAGGTGGCCGGCGGGCCGCCGGTGCGCGTGGCCAACGTCGTGGTGCAGGACGTCCCGTACAAGACCGTGTACCTCAGCCGCAAGTTCGGCCTCACCACGTCCAGCGCCCGGGTCGTGGGCTCGGGATCGGCGCTGATCCTGTCCGGGACGGGCACCACGGCCGGGAGCAGCGGGACGGCGGTCAAGGGCACCTGGTCCAAGCCGGGTATCCGTACCGTCACCGCTTACCTGGACGCGAGCAACACCCCGATTGGCTTCCAGCGCGGGACCACCTGGGTGATCCTGGCCCCGCCGGGCACGCAGACGTCCACGAGCGGGGGGCGGTCATGACGCAGACCGCGATCCTGACTCCCCGCCCGGAGTTCCCCGACGTCCCGGAGCCAGCCGCCGGTCGCGGCCGGCCCGCGCGACCTGGCTGGCCCGCCATCCGGCGTGGCCGGTGACGGCCCTGCTGGCCGGATTCCCGCTGTGGTGGGCCCTGGGGTTCGGCGACTACATCTTCATCCTGCTGGCCATCCCCATGGCGGCCCGGCTGTACGCCTGGAGCGCGGCGGGGAACCGCAAGATCCGGGTTCCGCCGGGCTTTGGGCTATGGCTGCTGTTCCTGGTCGTGGTGGTGATCGGCGTGGCCACGCTCTCGGCGATCGCGCCCGGGACACTGGCCAGCCCGGTCTCGAACCGGGTCATTTCCTTCGGCGTGCGCACCGTTGGCTACCTGGGCGACACGGCCCTGCTGCTGTTCGTGGGCAACCTCACCGAGCGGGAACTGCCCCGCGCGAAGCTGGCCTGGCTGCTCGGGCTCGTCGGGCTGTACACCATCGCCGGTGGCCTGCTCGGAGCCATGTACTCCCACCTGCACTTCACCGCACCACTGGCCGCGATCGTCCCGAACCGGCTGCAGGCCGGCAACCAGGTCCTGCAGGCCCAGCTGCATCCCGCCTTTGCCCAGCTGCAGAGCGTGCTGGGTACCTCCGGGCGGCCTGACGCGCCCTTCGCCTACACGAACATCTGGGGTAACTGCCTGGCCCTGCTGCTGCCCTGGCTGATCGCGCAGTGGTGGTTCCGCGGAACGCGCAGGCAGCGGCTGATCGCCCTCGCAGGCTGCGTGATCGCGGTCGTGCCCATCATCTACTCGCTGGACCGCGGGCTGTGGATCGGGCTGATCTTCGCAATCGTGTACATCGCCGTCCGGCTGGCGATCATGGGCCGCCTGGCCGTACTGGGCGGCCTGATCGCGGCGCTTGTCATCGCGGGCGTGCTGATCGGGGCCACCCCGCTGCAGAGCATGATCAGCTCGAGGCTGGCCAACGGGGCCAGCGACTCGCGACGCGGGTCGCTGGCCGTGACGTCCGTGCAGGACGCGGTGGCGTCGCCGCTCATCGGCTTCGGCGATACCCGCCATCAGCAGGGCAGCGTGCAGTCGGTCACGGTCGGGCGCTCGGCCAAGTGCCCTACCTGCGGTAACGGCACCATCGGCGGGAACGGGCAGCTGTGGCTGCTGTTCATCTGCAACGGCTTCCTGGGCGCCGCGCTGTACATCGGCTTCTTCGCCTACGGAGTCGGGCGGTACTGGCGAGACAGATCGCCCTACGGGCTGGCCGGGGTGCTGGTCCTGCTCCTGATGTTCATCTTCATGTTCTCCTACACAGCCACCGGGGCACCGCTCGGCTTCCTGATGCTCTCGTACGCCATGCTCTGGAAGAATGCCCGGGCCCGGCGCGCAGGAGGCCGCGGCGGCGGCAGCAGCGGAACCGGCCCGTCTCGCCGCCGGGCTGGCCGGGACGCCCCCAGCCCGGCCCTGGGCGGGGCGGCAGCCCGGATGCCGGCCGGGGAGGCAGGGGCGTGATGCGGGCCACCCCGCCGGACGCCCCCACGGTGCCTGTGACAGGCCAGGGCCCAGGCCCGCCCGGGCCGCGGCTGAAGGACGTCGCCCGGGGCAGTGCCCTGAACCTGATCGGGGCCGGGGTCGCGGCGGTCACCACCCTCGCGCGTCACCGTGGTGATCACCCGCGCAGTACAGCAAGCCCGTCGCGGGCGCCTTCTTCACCGCGATCTCGCTCTTCCTCATCGTCGAGTCCGCCGCGGGGCTGGGCGCGTGGGTCGGGCTGGTCAACTTCATCGCGCGGCTGCGCCGTCTCGGCCACGAGGACCGTGTCCCGGCCATCCTGCGCGCGGCCGTCATCCCGGTCGTGGCCGTGTCGATGAGCGCCACCGCGGTCCTCATCCTGTTCGCCGAGCCGCTGGCGCGCCTCCTGCTCAGCGGCCACCTGGGCAAGGACGGAGCCGCTCCGGGCATGGTGGCGGACGCGCTTCGGGCGCTGGCGCTGGCGCTCCCGTTCGCGGCCCTGTCCGACACCCTGCTCGGCGCCACCCGCGGATACAGGTCGATGAAGCCCACCGTGGTCGTCGACAAGATCGGCCGGTCCAGCGCCCAGCTGATCGGGGTCATGATCGCGATAGCGGCGGGCAGCGTCGCGCTGCTCGCGCCGCTGTGGGCGCTGCCCTACGTGCCGGCCGCCGCCGTCGGCTGGTACTGGCTGCGCCGGATCCGGCGCGACCACCGGCCGGGAGCCGGGGCGGCCGGCGAGCCCGGCACGAGCGGCGTCAGGGCCAGCCCGAACGGCGCCGGCGCGACGGGGCGGTAGCGCGGACCGGGAACGCGGTCAGCGTCGGTGCCGGGGTGGGCAACGCGACCGTCCCGCGGATTCTGGCGCTTCACCGGGCCCCGGGCCGTGGCCAACCTGGCCCAGATCACGATCCAGCGGATCGACATCGTGCTGGTCGCCATCATGCGAGGACCGGCCGAGGCCGCGATCTACACCGCCGCCACCCGCTTCCTCGTCGCGGCCAGTTCGCCAACTCCGCGCTCAGCCAGGCGGCCCAGCCACGGTTCGCCGAGCTCTTCGCGGTCGACGACCGGCGCGGGGCCAACGTGGTCTACCGGGCCACCACGGCCTGGCTCGTCGTGCTGACCTGGCCGCTGTACCTGCTGGCCGTGATCTACGGCCCGGAAATCCTCAGCATCTTCGGGCACTCCTACCGGGCCGGGGACATGGTGATGGTCATCCTCGGCCTGACCATGCTGGTCGCCACGGCGTGCGGCCAGGTCGACATGGTCCTGATCACGACCGGGCGGAGCAGCTGGAGCCTGGCCAACGGCCTGATGGCCGTGGGCCGTGAACGTCGGCCTCGACGTGCTCCTCATTCCCCGGTACGGGATCACCGGCGCCGCGATCGGGTGGGCCGTCGCGATCATCATCACCAACCTCGTCCCGCTGGCCCAGCTGGCCGCTTCGAAGCGGCTGAACCCGTTCGGGCGCGGCACGTTCATCGCGGCATCGGCCTGGCCGTCGTGAGCTTCGCCGTGATCCCGCTGGCCGTGCGGGCCGGGTTCGGCCGGGGCGCCGTCGCCTCGGTCAGCGCGATCGCCGCCGGATGCCTCGTCCAGGCCGCGGGGCTGTGGCGCTTCCGGGACAGCCTGCGGCTGGCGGCCCTGCCGGGGGCGTCGCGCCTGACCAAGATCTTCTCAGCCCGGGGCAGCCACCGGATCGTCCACCAGGCGGCGGGTGACTGATGTTTCTGACCATGCAAGGGGGTGGCCTGACGTGGCCAAGATACTGCTCTTCCTGATCTGGCCCGCGGGGATGGCCGTCATCGTCGGGGTGGCGGCGCTGCTGGCCCGCCGGGCCCGCGCACGCGCCGGCCGGGCCCGAGGCTCGGCTCGGCTGCCGTGGCTGGGATACCGCCCGGCCCTCGATGACGCGGACGGGGGTCCATCGATCCGGGGCAGCCGTCCGCCAGGCCGCTGCTCTTCCTCGGCGTCATCGTCGTCGGGGCCGTCGTGGTCTTCGGGGTCATGGCCCTGCTCGGGCAGCTCGTGCTGCACGGTGGCCCGTCCATCGACAAGCCCATCAACCACTGGGTGGCGGTGCACCGGATCCACGTGTGGAAGCGCCTGATGAACAGCGCGACCAAGACGGGCGACTCGTGGTCAACCCGGATGGCCGCGGCGGCGGCGGCCGTGTGCCTGGCGGTCACCTGGCGGCGGTACAAGTGGCTGCCGGCGTTCGCGTTCATCGTGCTGTCGGTGCTGCAGCGGTACCTGACGCACGGCATCCACCTGGTCGCCCACCGGGTCGGGCCGCCCGGATTCCTGCACGGCACGTTCCCGTCCGGCGGGTCCGAGCGCACCGTGGTGTTCTTCGGGCTGATCGCCTACTTCCTGTGGCGTGAGTTCAGCGGGCGCCGGGTGACCGCGATCTGGGCCGGGGCCGCGGTCGCCGCGCTGGCCTTCGACGAGGGCTACAGCCGTTTCTACCTCGGCATGCACTGGACCACCGACGTGCTGAGCGGCTGGTTCTACGGGATCCTGCTGCTGGCGCTGTTCGTCCTGGCCACCCGGGTGATCATGGGCCCGGCGCGCACCCCGGAGGAACTCGCCGCCGGGGATCCTGAGGCCGCGCCCGCCACGGACGCAGCCTGCGGCGCGGGTGAACCAGTGAGCAGCGACCCGGAGCCCTGGCCCCTGGTGTCGGTGATCGTGCCCACCCGGGGACGGCCGGACCTGGTCCGCGCGGCGATCTCCTCGGTCGTCGGCCAGACCTACCCCGGTCCCATCGAGTGCCTGGTGGTCCACGACCAGGAGCCCCCCGACCCAGGCGCTGGCGAGCCTGGGCACGGCGGATCACCAGGTCCGGGTGATGACCAACCAGCGCACGCCCGGCCTGGCCGGCGCGCGTAACTCCGGCCTCGCCGAGGCCCGCGGGGCCTTCATCGCCACCTGCGACGACGACGACGTGTGGCACCCGGCCAAGCTCCAGGCCCAGATCGGCCGGCTGCTGGACCAGCCCGACCTGCTCGTGGTGGGCTCGGGCATCCGGCTCATGCTGCCCGACGGCCGGATCATCACCTGGCCAGCCCGTGCCGAGCGGATCAGCCAGCGGCTGCTGCTGCGCAACCGGGTCAAGGAACTGCATTCCTCGACGCTGGCCATGCGCCGGGACGTGTTCGCCAAGGCGGGCCTGTACGACGAGGAAACCCCGAACGGCTACGCCGAGGACTACGACTGGATCCTGCGCGTCGCCCGGGTCGGCCGGATCGGGGCCGTGCGCACCCCGCTCGCCGACATCCGGAAGGACAGCGGCTCGTGGTGGCCGGGCAACGCCGAGGTGACGGCCGCGGGCCTGGAATACCTGCTGGCCCAGGCACCCCGAGATCGCGGCGTCACCACGCGGGCATGCCCGCCTGCTCGGGCAGATCGCCTTCTCCCGGTCGTTGCTCGGCCAGCGGGGACGAGCGCTGCGCTACGCGGCGACATCCATCGCCCGGTGGCCCGCGTCGCCGCACGGCTACCTGGCGGTGGCGCACATCGTGACCGGCGTGGACCGCAAGCACGTGCTGCGGGCCGCCCGGCTGGTCGGCCGGGGGCTCGCTTAGTCCCACGGCAACAGAGAAGGAAACGAGGTGGGAGTTTCATGACGTCCGTGCGCAAGGCCGCACCTGAGCCGGTCCGGAGGGCTGGCCGACGTGCGTACCTGCAGGTGGGCACGGCGACGGCGCCGCTGCGGCTGCAGCCTGGCTTCATCATGATCGGTGCCCAGCGCTGTGGCACCACGTCGCTATTCCGGGCGCTGATGGCGCATCCGCAGATCGTGCGGCCTGCCTTCCATAAGGGGATCAACTTCTTCGACCTGAACTACTACCGGGGCCTGACCTGGTACCGCGGTCATTTCCCGGTGGCCAGGATCGCCCAGGCCGCCACCGCGCCGTCACGGCGGCCCGGTCACGTTCGAGGCCAGCGGGTACTACATGTACCACCCGTTCGCGATGGAGCGGCTGGCCCGCGACCTGCCCGGGGTCAAGCTCGTGGTGATGCTGCGCGATCCGGTGGAGCGGGCCTTCTCCGCCTACAAGCACGAGTACGCGCGCGGCTTCGAGTGGGAGAGCTTCGAGAAGGCGCTGGAGCTGGAAGACGAGCGGCTGATCGGCGAGATCGACCGGATGCGCGCCGACCCGGCCTACGAGAGCTTCACGCACCGGCACCACTCCTACACGCGCCGTGGTCACTACGCCGATCAGCTGGAGCGGATCTTCGGGCTGTTCCCGCGCGAGCAGGTCCACGTCATGGACAGTGAGGCGTTCTTCGAGCGTCCCGAGCAGGAGTACCGGGAGGTGACGGACTTCCTCGGCTTGCGGCCCTTCCAGCTGGCCAGCTTCGGGCAGCACAACGCGCGCCCGGGCACTCCCATGGCCCCGGGCACCCAGCGCATGCTGGAAGACCACTTCGCTCCGCACAACAAGCGGCTGGCCGCGCTCCTGGACTGGGCACCGCAATGGCCACGCTGACCGAGCCGGCCGGGCGGGCCACCGACCGCGCCGGATACCTGTGGGAAACCCTGGCTGTCCTGTGGCCCGAGCCGGCGCGCATCGAGCGCCGCGGGAGGGGGGTCCCGGGGACAGGGTCGCAGCCCGGCGCGCTGGCGGGCCAGCGGGCAGACGGAGTTCCTCGATTCTCCCGAACGAGGCCCAGGCCGTCCTCTTGCTGCCCCGCCTGGCCGCGCCGGGCCGCCGCGGCTGCCCTGCGCCACTACAAGGCGTCCGCGGTCGGCCGCCAGCGGCTGACGTTCCGCGGCCTGGCCCTGGGCGCCGCAGCTGGGCCTGGCCGACGTGCTGCCGCAGCGGATCGACGGTCGGCGCGGTCCGGGAACGAGCCCGATGCGAACGTGGTGGCCTACCTGCGCAAGGTCCTGGACCGGACGTGGTGGTCAGCCTGCGCATCGGGCCGCCCCGGGCGAACCGCAAGCCAGTGCTGGAGCTGCTCAGCCCGGGCGGTGAGCTGCTCGGGTTCGCGAAGGTGGGCATCACCGGGCTGACCCGGGAACTGGTCCGGGCCGAGGCGGCCGCGCTGGACGTGCTCGAAGCGGCCGGGCTGACCCGCCTGGAGGTGCCCCGGCTGCTGCACCACGGCCAGTGGCGGGAGCACGAGGTCCTGGTCCAGGCGCCGCTGAGCGGGTTCAGGGCGGGCGGTGACTCCGGCCGCGCTGACGTCGGCCATGGCGGAACTCGCCACGGCGGCGGGAGTGACCATCGAGCCGACCGGCCAGAGCCGGCTACTGGCGTGGGTTGCGATCGCGGCTGGAGGCGTGCGGTGATCGCGAGCCGGCGAAGGCGCTGCTGCAGATCATGGCGGACTGCAGGTCACCGCGGAGGCCACCAGCCTGGCCTTCGGCTCATGGCACGGCGACTGGACCCCGTGGAACATGGCGTTTTCCGGCGGGCGGTGTGCTGGTCTGGGACTGGGAGCGGTTCGAGAGCGGCGTGCCCATCGGCTACGACGCCCTGCACTACCAACTGCAGGAGGCCGTGGAGCGGAGCAACGGGGCCGGAGCGCAGGCTGCTGCCGAGGCGGCGCTGTTCACTGCCCCGATGACGCTCGGGTCGCTGGGGGTCAGGCCAGGGTCGGCGGTGTTCGTGGCTGCCCTGTACCTGCTCGAGATCGCCACGCGCTACACCTGCGATGGCGCGGCTGAGGCCGGAGCCAGACTGGGCGACGTGAGCAGGTGGCTCCTGCCTCCGCTGTCGCGCTATGCTGCGCGGCTGCGGGGCCATGCCGGCTTCCTCAGTTCCGGTTCACCGGCACGTCACGCGGATTGAAATAGCGATTGTCGGCGATATCGCGGAAGGCGGCCAGCGGTCCCGCGTCCAGCCCATAACTCGTCAGCGGTGAGGGTCCGGTGATGTTGGAGTCGAAGTAGAGCAGGGCTTTGATCTGACGGTCGCGCACTACGGTCTGCTCGGCGTCGTGCAGCCATTGCGCGCGGCGCTCTGCGCTATAACTCTGCGGCACCCCGTATTCGCCGATCATGATTGGTTCCGGGTGCCGCGCGGCCCAGGCCAGGAATGGATGGACAACGTCGGCGAATGATGCCTGCGTACCGGGCCTTGGGTAGGAGTCAGCGCAGACCCAGTCCACTTCGTTGTTCCCCGGGTAATAGGCCTGGGCGCGGCCGCTGGCGAAGCCACGGGCCGTGGGGCACCACACCCAGGCCACGTTGGTGACGTGCTGCTCGGCGAAGATCAGCCGGATGTGCTTCCAGGCCGCGATGTAGTCCGCAGGCGTGCCGACAGCGAAGCGTATGTTCGGGCGGTCCATCTCCCACCGCCACTCCAGGAACACCGGCTTGCCGAGCGCCTTGAGTTCCCGCGCGCGCTGGCGGATCGACGCGTCCCACTCGCCCGCCGCGATACCCCGGGTGTCGTTCAGGGCCCAGGACACCAGGAGCATGCTGCCCTGGCGCACCCAGGCCAGGTCGCTGGCGGTAGGGAACATCGCGTCCTGCCTGAGGTAGGTGTGCACGATGTCCAGTCGCCGGCCGATCTGCAACTGCAGGGCGTTCACCGCGCCAATATGGCCGTGCTGGCCGTACATGGTCGGATCGACCCAGGCGCCGAAGTACGCACCCGTGGCCGGGGCGGGAATGGCCACCGGGGTCCTGGGCAACGGTGGCTCCGGGGTGGGATGGGCCGCCGGGCTTCGCGCCGACCCCAGGCCGACGGTGATCGCCACCACCACGGCGACGACCACCACGACGGCGATCGCGGACAGGCCCGCCAGCCGCCGCCAGCCGGTCACCGTGCGCCTCCCGCCCGCTCGGCACCGCCCAGGTAGCCGTAGCACATCAGCAAGGGCAGAGTCAGCGCGGTCACCGTGCGCCGCTTGCCCGCCAGCATCGCGGTCTGCCAGGTGGCGTCGTAGCGGATCGGGACCCGGCCGGTCGTGAACCGCATAGGGTTCCCGGACACGGTGTGCGTGGCCGCCAGCTCGGCCCACCACCGGCCGGGCCCGTCGGTGCCCAGGAACCTGGAGCCCGGGCCCCCGGGCAGGCCGGCGAAGGCCGCGATCTCGCTGAGCGTGGCCGCCGGGGCCCTGACGAAGTCCTCGTAGCGCACCCGGAGCGTGGGCGTGCCGAGCTGGGACAGCAGTTGCAGGGCGCTGTTCTGCACGTTCCACCGCAGCGCGGCGCTGGCCGCTGGGTAGGTGGACATCTGGCTCCCGGCCGCTTCCGGCCGGTCCACGACCTTGCTCCAGGAGTAGGCCACCGCACGGCTATCGCGCACCATGTGGACGACCCTCAGGTCCACGCCGGGCGAACTGCGCAGGCAGAACGCGAGCGAGGCGTGCTTACTGGAGTCGATGACCACCGGGCTGCCGCTGACCTGGCCGATCGCCGCGTAGGTGCGCTGGTAGTACCCGACGTACTCGTCCAGGGCGGGCTGGAGCCTGCCCCGTAGCCGGGCGGAGGCGAGCTGGGGCAGGAACCGGGCCCGGTCCACCTGGGCCCGCAGCCGGGTGATCCGGTCCACGTCCACCTGGTCCCAGCCGCCGAAGGCCGCCCCGCCCACCTGCTGCCAGAAGGGGCACGAGGAGAACGCCTGGCCGCAGCCGCAGCGCTCGTCGTCCCGGACGCTGCGAAGCCACATGTGCACGACCTCACCAGCCGGGCAGGCACCGGGCATCTCGCCGAGGAGCCGCTCGAGCAGGGTGCTACCGCTGCGGCCGAGTCCGGCCAGGTAGACGACCCGCGGGCTTCCCGGGACGATGCTGGTGCCCGCCCGGCTGGCGAGCGCGTACGCGCTCAGCTCATCACCTCATTCGTGTCCTAGCTGTACGGGAGGAGGCAGATGCCGGCCCGGTTGCCGAGGCCGCCGCACATGGTGGTGCCGTCGAAGTTATCGCTGGCTATCCACAGGCCCGCACTGGTGATCAGCATGTCGTCGGCACCGAGCCCGCGTCCCCGGGTGGGGTTGTAGGTCAGCGCGCCGGTGGCCGGGTTCAGCCCCTCCATGCCGGGCGCGGCGATCGCGCCAGGACCAGCAAAGTCGCAGCCGTTGGGGTTCGACGCCCAGCGCTCGTGCCCGGCGAAGTACGCGGTGCTCGAGTCGGCCGCGGCGGCGTACAGCGAGTCACAGCCCGGGTAGTTGATCCAGGTGTGCGTGACGCTGGTCTGGGTGGACGGGTAGGCGATGGCCGCGTCACACGGCCCGGACCGCGGGAAGCTCCCGGCGGGCGTGCCGTTCGGCTTGTACCCGGTCGTCGCGACGTAGATGGTCGAGTCGTCCGAGGACCAGGCCGCGGCCTGGGCGTAGAACGACTCGTTCCAGTTGCAGTTGGTGTTGAGCTCGGGTGAGGTCCACCCGGTGACTGTCGCGGTCGGGCCGCTCAGGTTCAGCATGAACATCTGCTGCCGGGGCTGGCCGCCGACCGAGGTGAAGTCGCCCTCCACCAGGTCCAGCGTGCCGCTGTTGCTAAGCTGCTGGTTGTAGACCCGAGTCGGGTTGGACGACACCCCGGGGAACGAGTAGTGCCCGGAGATGCCCAGGTGGATGAACCCGTCGTCCTTGCCGGTGGTCGGGTTGAGGCTGGTCATGTACGGGTTGGCGCTGCTGTTGTTGATCGCGGTGTAGTAGCCGCCGGTCAGGATGTGCCCGTTGTAGTACTGCAGCGTCTCGACCTGGCCGCTGGCGCTGTGCCCGAAGGTTGTGATGAGCGCCCCGCTTGAGGTGCTGACCGCGGCGAGGTTCTTGGCCGCCACCCCGCCGACCGTGCTGAACTTGCCGCCCAGGTAGGCGGTGGAGCAGTCGGGGCTGAACCCGATGCCGTTGACGATCCCGTTCACGTTGGGGTTCCAGGACGTCATCGTGTAGGGCTTAGAGGCGCTGAAGCTGAACACGTTGTTGCGGGAGAACGTCGTTCCGCCCTGCGAGATCGCGGTGAACGTGCCGACCGCGTACATGGTGTTCCCGCACTGGGCGAGCTGCCGGACCTGCTCGGTCGTCCCGTTGGGGGACAGTTGCGGCGTGTTGCTCGCCGGCGTCGTGGACGGCGGCCCGGTGGCCGCCGATGCGGGCACCGCGGTCCAGATCATCCCGGCCGCCAGCGCCACCGCGCCCGCCAGCGTTACGATGCGCCATCTACTGCGGAACATTGAATCCCCCCATGCCAGGTCCCCACCAACGCATGTAGCTAAGGTAAACAATTAGGCCTCTAACGGGGAGTGCGTTCGCAACCCGACCAGGAGAACTTTAACCCTGAGTAATGCATATGAACTCTGCGTAACACGCAGATCCCCCAGATGACACAGAAGCGTTACCTCATTCAGGGGTTCCCGGGGTCGCCTCCACCGCGGCCGGCGCTGCGATTCCGCCGGCCGCCATTCCTATTGAGGCCCGAGGGTCGCGACTGCCGCGGTGGTCATGGGGCCGGTGACCCGCGGACCCGGCGAGGGCGGCTCAGCGCGGGCACGATCCGGTGACTGGCCGGCTTTCCGAGCCGCTCCTACCAGGCGGCGGTGAAGGTGTTCTCGGACCAGGGCAGCGGCGTGTAGTGGCCGTCTGCCAGCATCCCGGCATCGACGTCCGCGAACTGCGCCTTCGAGTGGTGGCGGCCACGTAGCGCGTCGGTGACGATCAGCACCCGGCCGGACGGGCTCATCCAGTGGACCTGCTCGACGTCGACGGCCATGTCCCTGATCACGTTGAATACGCGGACGAGCTTCCCGGTCTGGGCCGAGAACTCCACGAGATGCTCGACGTTCCCCCCGTCGGGGTTGTTCACGTTGGCGATGATCGCCTGCCCGTCCGCGGTCAGCTGAATCTGGGTCCAGGACGTGGTGCGGGACCAGGGTATGGCGACCCGGCTGTTGGCCAGCAGGCCCGGAGCCGGGCCGGGCGGTGTCGAGGAGCCGCACCCCCCCCCGACCAGTCCACGCTCGCCAGACGAAGGCCAGCGTCCGGTTATCCGCTCCCCACGAGAGCGAGTTCTGGGTGATCGGCACGGCCTCGGTGTCCCCGCTATAGGGGCTCCCGGCGCCGGCGGGATGATAGGTCCGTTCCGTCCCGCCGGCCAGGTTGTAGACGCTCAGGTTCTGCAGGTAGGCCGGCGCACGTCAGCCCGGCCGGCCACCACGGCCAGACGGCTGCCGTCCGGGGACAGGGCGACGTCGCTGACCGTCGTGCCTGCCCGGGATGACCGGCATGTTCAGCGGGGTCAGGGTGGCCCTGGCGTCCGGGCGGCTGCGGCCAGGATGAGGCGCAGCAGGAAGAACTTCGTGGCGGGCACGGGAGGCTTCGCCTCGTTGAGCGGAAGGTAGGGCGAAAGTTTCTGCGCGGCCAGGACGAACGTGCGATCGTCAGCCGCCGCGGTGACCCCGACGAACGTGCCGTAAGGCCGCGGCGGCGATCACGGTGGCCAGCGCCCGCCCCGTGGCGGTGGCGCGGACGACGGCCCTGGTCTGCGGGGTGACCAGCCCTGCGTGGCAGCACCCCCGGGGCCGGTGAAGGTCAGCGCCACGTAGTAGCGGGGGAGGGCGGCCAGTCCCGGCCGGCTGGCCCTTCGCGGGGCGGCCGGAAGGGATCACGCCGCGCCAGGGCGAACACCACCGCCAGGGCGGCCGCCACCGCGGCCGCGGCGGCGAGGGGCGCGACCCAGGCCCGCCCGGCCCGGGCCCGGCCCGCCAGCCCTCCTTCTCTCTCCCTGCCGCCGTGAGCGAGAGAGAAGGAGGACCGGCGGCGGCCGGCAGCCGGAGCGGCGGGACCGCGTCCGGCGGGACCTCGGCGGCCTTGGCGCGGATGGCGTCCCGGACCCGGTCCTCGAGCGGCGTCATGGGGCCGCCTCCCGTGCGCGTCATGATGTCTCCTTCAGGGTCCGGCCCAGCGCGTCGAGCGCCCGGAACGCGGTGGACCGGACGGTGCCCGGCCGGATGCCCATCACCCGGGCGATCTGCTCGTCGGGAAGCTCGGCGTAGAAGCGCAGCACGAGGACCTCCCGCTGCCGTGCGGCAGGCGCGCCAGGGCCCGGATCACTTCCTGGCGTTCCTCCCCGCCCAGCGCCACCGTCTCGGCGGACGCTGCGGGGGGCTCGTCGGCCAGGGTCTGGTGCTGCACGAACCCGCGGCGGACCGCCCGGCGGCGTAGCGCTGAGCGGCAACCGTTCAGCACCGAGGTGCGCACGTAGTGCAGCGCCCCGTCGGTGGTGGCCAGGCCGTCCCAGCGCCGGTAGAGCCCGCAGAAGACCTCCTGGACCACGTCCTCGGCGCTGGGCAGGTCGCCGAGCATGACGTAAGCCATCCGGATCAGTCCCAGGGCGCTCGCCTCGTACAGCGCCCCGACCGCTACCGCCGCAAGTCCCGGACCTGCCTCCGGCGGGCCGGCCTCAGTGGGCTGGGTATGCGGGGCCTGGGCCGCCCCGGCCGGGTGCACCCCGGCGGCCGCGCCAGGATTCTCAGCATTCACACTCAAGAAACGCGCGACCTCCGGTCCTGCTGCCTCGGTTGCTCGGCAATTTCCCAGCGGGCCCTCGGCTTCCGGGCGCCTGGACCGGGCGTCGTTCGTCATGCTAGGCATAGCGCCAGGTGAGCGCCGACTTGGAGGCAGATGTGACGATCGACCCGGTCAGCACGGGCGACCCGGAAACCACCGCCGATACGGTAACCCCGGGCCGGGCGGTGCCCGGCCGGGCGCAGGTGGTGATCGTCGGCGGCGGGGTGACCGGCTGCAGCATCGCCTATCACCTCGCGCATCTGGGCTGGACCGACGTGGTCCTGCTCGAGCAGCACCAGCTGACCGCCGGGACGACGTGGCACGCGGCCGGGCTGATCACCTCGGCGGGGATGGCGGACGAGACCGCGCTGTTCTTCAGCCGCTACTCGCGCGACCTCTACGCCCGGCTGGAGCAGGAGACGGGGCACTCCACCGGGTTCCGGCCGGTCGGGCACATCTCCCTGGCCACCAGCCCGCGGCGGCAGGAGGCGCTGCGCCGGGAGGCCGCCTGGATGCACGGCTTCGGGGTCGAGGACGTGGAGATCTCCCCCGCGAGCTGGCCGGCATGTGGCCGCTGGCCCGCACCGACGACGTGCTCTCCGCGTTCTACGTCGCCGACGAGGGCCGGGCCGACCCGGTGGGCGTGGCCACCTCGCTGGCCAAGGGCGCCCGGCAGCTGGGCGTCCGGGTCGTCGAAGGGGTGGCCGCGACCGGGGTGGAGACCCGCGGGCGGCAGGTGTGCGCCGTGCTCACCGACGCCGGCCGGATCGAGACCGAGGTCGTGGTCAACGCGGCCGGCATGTGGGCCCGCCAGTTCGGGGCCCTCGCCGGGGTCGCCGTTCCCCTCCAGGCCGCCGAGCATTACTACCTGCTCACCGACACGGTGCCGGGGATGGACCCCGACCTGCCCGTCATCGAGGACCCGGACAACTACGGCTACTACCGGCCCGAGGGTGACGGCATGCTGGTAGGGCTCTTCGAGCCGGTCGGCGCGCCATGGTCGCTGGACGGGGTGCCCGCCGGGTTTTCGTTCGGGAAAATTACTCCCGACTGGGAGCGGATGGAGCCCTTCCTCGGACCGGCGCTCAACCGGATCCCGGTGCTGTCGGACACGGGCGTGCGGACCTTCTTCTGCGGGCCGGAGTCGTTCACCGCCGACGTGCGGCCACTGCTCGGGCCCGCCCCCGAGCTGGACGGGTACTTCGTCGCCGCGGGCCTGAACTCGCTGGGCATCCTGTCCGGCGGCGGGGTCGGCAGCATGATCGCCCACTGGATCGTGGACGGCGTGCCGCCGGTCGACGCGACCAGCGTCGCCATCGACCGGACGCACAGCTACGAGACGTCCCGCCGGTTCCGTGCCGAGCGCACCGTGGAGCAGCTGGGCGTGCTGTTCGGGGACGCGGTCTGGCCGGCCTGGAAACCCTCCACCGGGCGGAACGTGCGCCGGTCGGTCCTCCACGACCGGCTGGCCGCGGCGGGCGGGCACTTCGCGGCCTCGGCGGGCTGGGAGTTCGCCGAGTGGTACGCGTCCGGAGAGGAGATCCCGGCGCCCCGCCTGGACTCTGCCCACCTGGGTTGGGGCCGCCCCGCGTCCCACGCGGTCGTAGGCCGCGAGCACGCCGCCGTGCGGGAGGCCGCCGGCCTGCTGGACATGAGCCTGATGGCCAAGCTCCTGGTGCTGGGTCCGGACGCGGCCGCGGTGCTCAGCCGGCTCTCGGCCAACGACGTGACCGCCGGGATCGGCCGGCTGGTCTACACCCAGTGGCTGAACGAGGCGGGCGGCATCGTCGCCGACGTCACCGTGACCTGGCTGGAGCCGGAGAAGTTCCTGGTCATCGCCAGCGATCTCATCCACCGCCGGATCGAGCCGCTGATCAGGCGGGCCACCCGGCCGGGAGAGTTCCTCACCGTCACCGACATCACGTCGGGCACCACGCTGCTGTCGGTGCAGGGCCCGGCGTCCCGGACGCTGATCGGGCGGCTGACCGACGCCGACCTGTCCAACGAGGCGTTCCCGTACCTCAGCGCGCGGCAGATCCACGCCGGGTATGCGCCGGTCCTCGCCATCCGGGTCACCTACGTGGGCGAACTCGGCTGGGAGCTGCACGTGCCCGCCGAGTACGCCGCCGGCGTGTACGACGACCTGGCAGGCGCGGGCCGTGACCTCGGGTTCCGGCTCGTCGGCCTGTCGGCCATGTCCAGCCTCCGGCTGGAGAAGGGCTACCGCGACATGGGCGTGGACATCGACAACACCGACAACCCGCTGGAGGCCGGGCTCGGGTTCGCGGTGGCCTGGGACAAGCCCGGCGGGTTCACTGGCCGCGACGCGCTGCTGGTGGCCCGGGAGCAGGGGCCGCCGCGGCACCGCGTGGTCAGCCTGCTCGCCGAGGACCCGGCCGCCGACCTGTTCGGCAACGAGCCGCTGTTCCTGGGGAACGAGTGGGTCGGCTACGTCCGGGCCGCCGCCTACGGCTACACCGTGGGCGGGGCCGTCGCGCTGGCCCAGGTGGAGTGCGCCGAGGGGGTGACCGGCGGGTGGCTCAAGAACGGGGATTTCCGGGCGCGCACCCCGGCCGGCGACATCCCCGTGCGGCTGCAGACCGCGCCGCTCTACGACCCGCAGCGGCTGCGCATCCTGGACCGCTGAGCCCGGCCCCGCTCCCGGCCCCTGGCCTCCGGTGCCCGGCTCTGGCGCCGGCTGCCTCCGGCGTCCTTCCGTGCCCGCCCTGGTGCTCTGCGTGACGATAGCGTCTAATGGGACTGCATGGGGGGATCGGGCGAGGCGGACGTCCTGGTGATCGGGGCCGGGCCGGCGGGCCTGTTCGCGGCGCTGGAACTCGCGCAGCACGGCGTACGGGCCCGGGTCGTCGAACGGGCGCCGCAGCCGCACCGGCAGGCCCGGGCCACGGCGCTGCAGCCCGCGACGCTGGAAATTCTCCAGCAGGCGGGATGCCTGGACCGGGTGCTCGGGGCCTCGGTTCACGTGAGGTTCGCGCGGGTCTTCGACGACAGCCTCCACTGCCTGTCCGAGCAGGCCTTCGCGGGCGCCGGATGCCCGTGGGAGTTCCAGTGCAGCCTGCCGCAATGGCGGACCGAGCAGATCCTCACCGGGCGGCTCACCGAACTGGGCGGCGGGGTGGAGCGCGGGATCTCCGTCGTGTCCGTCACCGAGCGGGCGGACGGCGTCCTGGCCGTGCTCGAGGAGGCGGACGGCACGCGCCGCCAGGCGGAAGCAGCCTGGGTGATCGGCGCGGGCGGCGCGCACAGCACGACCCGGGCGTCCATGGGCGAGCACCTGGCGGGCTCGACCTACCCGGGCACGGCCCTGGTCGCCGACGTGCGCGTGACGTGCGGGCTGCCCCGGGACGGATCCGCGCTGATCGGCTGCCCGGCGGGCTACGTGTTCCTCGCGCCGCTCCCCGGCGGGCGCTGGCTCACCTTCGTCGGTGACCTCGACCACCAGGAAGCCGGGGAACTGGGCCGCGATCCCGCCCCGGGCCCGGTCACCGCGGCGATTGGCCGCCGGATCCCGGCCGGCCTGGTCCGGGTTGACGACGTGGCCTGGGCCTCCACGTTCCGGATGCAGCGCCGCCTCGTCCCCAGGCTGGCTGACTCGCGGCGCTTCCTGCTCGGTGACGCCGGTCATCTGTCCAGCCCGTTCGGTGGCGAGGGCCTGAACTCCGGCCTGCACGACGGCGCCAACCTGGCGTGGAAACTAGCCCTGGAGGTGCGGGGGCGGGCCCGGCCGGGGCTGGTCGAAAGCTTCGCCGTGGAACGGCTGGCCGCCGACCGCCAGGTTCTGGAGGTTTCCGACCGGGTGCATGAGCTGGCCCGTGCGGCGGTTGAGTCCGCGCGGACCGGCTCCTTCCCTGACCCGCCGGCCCCGGACGCCGTAGCGGCCCTGGTGCGGGCCCGCTCGATGCTGGACGTCAGCTACACCGGCAGCCCGCTGGCGGGCGAGCACGTGTCGCCAGGCGGGAAGGCGCTGGCCGGGCCGGCCCCCGGCGACCGCTACCCGGACCGGGCCTCCCTGGACGGGACGCGGCATACGCTGCTGCTGTTCGGGGACGTGCCGGAGACCGGAGCCGGGCCACTGCGCCGCCGCTGGCGGGACCTGGTGGACGTGCTCCCGGGCCAGGGCGATCCGGCCGGGCCGGCCTGGGCCAGCCTGCTGACGGGGAGCAGCCGGGTGACGGAGGGCACCCGGTTAACGGGGCCGTCCTGGTCCGGCCAGACGGCTACATCGGGTTCCGCGCGGCCCCGGCCGACCGCGCCGGGCTCCAGGCCCTCGACGGGCACCTGGATTCCTACCTCGTCCCCGCGGCCGGCTGACGGACCTGCATCCGTGATACCCATGCTGACGCGGGGCACAGGCGGGTGCGGTCTTCGTTGCGGAGAATGAGAGCCTGGGATGCGCGGCGCGGTGCCTTGACCGCCGACCTTGCCCTAGCTGGCCTGGCTCTCGAGGAGATGGCTGAACGCCCACCTCGCCTGGCGGATGCCGGAGCAGGAGTTGCTGTCAATAGTGCCCGGGCAGCCGCCGTTGTCCCGCTGGATGGCCCAGATGGAGATCAGCGGCAGCCCGTGGGCGCGGGCGAACCCGGCCACCTCCCTGGTGTCGCGCAGGTAGGTGACCTCGGTCTTCTTCGGGTAGTCGTCGATGCCGGGCAGCAGCGTGATGCCCTCCAGGGCCCACAGCCGCGGCCGGCCGAGGCCCGGGTACAGCCGGCCGAGCTGGCGGTGCGTGCCGTACAGGGCCTGGATCGCCGCGGTGCCCATCTCGATGCCGGTCTTGCTGGCCTTGATGTAGTAGTCGAAGGCCATGATGTTGACCGAGAACCGGACGCCCTGCGCGACCGCGCTCTTCAGGATCGCGAGGCAGTTGGCGGGCAGGCCCCAGGGCTCGACGCCCAGGGTGAACGTGATGTGGACCCGGTGGTGGGTCCGGGCGGCCCAGTCCTGGAGCAGCCGGAGCGCGGCGCTTCGCCGCGCGATCCCGGCCTTGTTGTTCAGCGAGTTGGCCTCGACGTCCATGTCGAGCCGGGTGACGCCGTAGGTGGTGACCACCGACTCGTAGGCCCGGGCGATCCTGGCCACGCTCCGGCATGAGTCGGCGATCTCCGTGCCGCCCTGGTCGGCGCTGTACCCGCCGAAGGACGGGATGACGTCGCCGCCCATCTCGCGCAGGGCCCGGATCTGGGCGGTGTAGCGGCCGCCGGGCTTCACCGGCTGCTTCGCGGTGCCGTTCCAGGTCACCGAGCACGAACCCTTCTTCGGTGTCTGGAGGAAGGCCAGGGTCAGGGTGCGGGCCCCGGAGGCCTGGGCCACCGCCGGGAGCTTGTCTTTCGTCCACGTCTCGAAGTAGGGGGCATAGACAGGCCGGGAATGTGCGCCCTGGCTGCGCGGAGCCGCCGCCGCGGCCGTCGCCGCGGTCGTGGCCACCGTCAGCGGAAGGCCCAGGGCGAGGGCCAGAACCAGATGCGCGCCGAACCGCCTGTGCGTCATGCCGCTGATTCTGCCCCGCTTGGTGTGCATTCCACTGTGCCCCCGCAGAATTTCGTCGCGCCGGTGCGGCAGTTGCGGGGCATGATCCAGCCGGGCCAGCGTCGGCAGTTAAGATCCGACCCCCGTGGATCGGCAGTTAAGATCCGACCCCCGTGGGGGGGTCGGATCTTAACTGCTCATGGATGCGGTCCGGGTCAGGCGCGGCCGGGCCGGGGGCGGGGTGGGTGAGCGGCGGGCCGGGTTCCGGACGGCGGTCATGAACGTGACCGAGACGGCGGCGATCAGGATCGCGGCGATGGCGATCACCGCGGTGGGGGACCACTGGAGGAGCCCCGCGCCCGCCGCGGCTCCCGCGAGCATGGCAGCGACTGAGCCGAGCCGGCGGTGCGGCTTCGCCCCCGGTCCGCCAGCCAGGGTGCTGTCGGCGGCCAGCCCGGTGAGGGTCAGCGTCAGCACGGTGGTGGTCAGATCGGGTGCGCCCAGGTGGCGGACGGTACTGTTCTGGATCCCGAGGGCCGCGGCGAGCACGGCGATCGTGGCGAACCGGCCGTCCCCGGCGTACGGAAGCATGCCGGTGCCGGTGAGCACCGCAACGGCGCCGATGACGAGCGCCTCCGCCGCGAAGGCGGTGGCCAGCCAGCGGCGAGGGCTCTGCGTGGCCAGGTGGTGGGCCGCCCGGCCGCCGGCGAACGCGCCGAGCACGAACCCGGCGATGGCGATGACCGACGCGGCGGCGGACAGGCCGGAATGCGGATCGGCGGAGAAGCCGAGGAATACGACGTTGCCGGTCATGTTGGCCACGAAAACCCGCCCTAGCCGCAGGTAGCTGACGGCGTCCACGAGCCCGGTCACGAAGGTCAGGGTCAGCAGCGCGGCCACGGTCCGGTGGCGGCCGAGCGGGGAGGGGACGGCCATGTCAGCTCACAGCCCCGAGCGCGGCGCTGACGCTGGCGATGATCGCCCCGCCGAGCGCGATAGACACGAAGGAGCGCAGGAAGCCGGTGCTGAAGAAGCGCCACCGTATCCAGGCCAGGGTGGTCAGCTCGAAGGCGATCATCGCGAGCGCCACGATCAGCGCGGCCCGGTACTGGGGAATGAGGAAGGGCAGCGTGTGCAGGACGCCGCCGAGGAACGTGCCGGCCCCGGTGATGGCGCCGCGCAGGTAGGGGTTGCCCCGCCCGGTCAGGTCACCGGTGTCGGAGAGCCCCTCGGAGAAGGCCATGCTCACCCCGGCACCGATGGCGGTGGCCAGCCCGGCGAAGAAGGCGTAGATCGGCTGATGGGTCGCGAACGCGACGGCGAAGACCGGGGCCAGCGTGGACAGCGAGCCGTCGATCAGGCCCGTCATCGCGGGTTGCGCTCTCTGGAGCAGGAACGACCGATCGTCACGGGGCCCGGGCGGACGGAGCGTGAACAGCCGGGGCCGGGGAAGGCCGGCCCGGGCAGGCTCGGCTCGGACGGGCTCGGCTCGGAAGGCCTCGGCTCGGAAGGCCTCGGCTCGGAAGGCCTCGGCTCGGGCGGGCGGGGGTCGGGCGGGCTCGGCTCGGACAGCGGGGCTCGGACAGGCGGGGCGGCGTCAGGATGCTCACGGCTCTCCTCCTCAGTATCGAAACTGAACTTATCGTTTCGTATATCGTGAACCAGCCGGCGCTGGCGAGTATTCCGATCCTCCGGGGGACAGGCCCGGGCTTCCGGGGGGACAGGCCCGGGCTTCCGGGGGACAGGCCCGAGCTTCTGGGGGAACCGGCCCCGGCTTCTGCGGGGAACAGGCCCAGGCGGTCTCATGTTCTCCGGGGAACAAGCCCGGGCGGTCTCATGTTAACGAAACTGATAGTATAGTTTCGTTCCGGTACGGCAGCAGCACCGGACGCAGCGAACTGAGGTGAGGACGATGGAGCGGACCGCGGTCGCGCCGGCGGCTGCCGGTGATCACGGCAGTCACGCCCGGCCGGCGGCAGGCGTGGGCCAGGCGGCAGGCGTCGGCAGGCGGCAGGCGTGGGGTCGGCGGCAGCATGACTGATGACCTGACGGCTGAGGCCCCCGCGCGCGGCCGGCCGCGCAGTGAGCGGGCCCGCAAGGCGATCCTGGAGGCCGCCGCGGAACTCCTGCTGGCCCGCGGCCTGTCGGCGGTCAGCATGGACGCGGTCGCGGAACGGGCCGGGGTCAGCAAGGCCACCATCTACCGCTGGTGGCCGACCAAGGAAGCGCTGGCCCTGGACGCGCTCTACGCCGAGTGGGCCGCCGCCGGGCCCCAGGCGCGGGACACGGGCTCACTGCGCGGCGACCTGCTCTCGCTGCTGCGCCCGTGGGCCCGGCTGGTCGGCAGCCGGCCCTACGGGCGGGTGGTCGCGGCGCTGCTCACCGAGGCGCGGACCGACCCGGTCTTCGCCGCCGAGTACCGCCAGCGGTTCGTGGAGCCGCGCCGGGCGCAGGGCCGGGCCATCTTCCGGCGGGCCATCGAGCGCGGCGAGATTCCCGCGAACACCAAGGTCGAGGTGGCGCTCGACCTGCTCTACGGGCCCATGTACCACCGGCTGCTGCACGGCCACGCGCCGCTCAACGACAGGTTCGTCCGCGACGTCGTCGACACCGTTCTCGACGGAATCCGCCCGGGCGGGCCGATGCTGACTGACACCGGATTCCCGCGGGAAGACGCAGAGAACGACTTCCTGCGGGCCAGGCGGCGCCAGGTCACGGCCCGGGTGGGGTACTGGCTGCGCCGCACGCCGGACCACCGCGAGTTGCTGGCCCTGGATCAGGCCGTCAGCCCACTCGGCCGGCGCGGTGAACGCCGCCTCGGCCTGCAGACGATCCGGCTGGACACGATCGTCGGCACGCTCGACCGGCGGCGCGATTTCGACCGCCGGTTCCGCCCCGCGTCCAACCGGCTGAGGCCCCGGTGGGTGCACCTCGCGCTCGCCCAGCGGCGGGGTGAGGCCCTCCCGCCCATCGTGGTCTACCGGGTCGGCGGCTGCCACTTCGTCGAGGACGGTCACCACCGGGTGTCCATCGCCCGGGCCACCGGCCAGCAGGCCATCGACGCCTACGTGACCGAGGTGCTGACCGCTGTCCCCGCCGCTGCGGGGGACAGCTGCGCGCCGTGCGCTGCCTAGCGTCCGGGCCTGGGCGGGCCGGGCCGGGCCGGGTCAGGCTGGCCTGGCGGGCAGGGCTTCGTCCCGGATGGCGATGAGCTCGCGGGTCAGATGCGGGCCATCCACCCCGAACTCCGTAACCGAGGTGCTGGCCGCGCGCACCGCGTAGCCCAGGGCCTGATCCTCGGCCAGGCCGTGGGCGTGCAGGGCGAGGTACACGCCGGCGAGGATTTCCCCGGCCCCGGTGTCGTCCACCACGTCCACGGCAGGGATCGCCGACGCGACGTGCGTCATGCCATCCGCGATGTAGTCCGCGCCGCGCGGCCCGTGCTTCAGGATCGTGGCTGCCTTCGGTATCTCGTTCTCCCGGTAGAGGCCGTGATATTCCGCCTCGTTCATGAAGATCAGGTCGGCGAGGTCGCATACGTCGCGTGAGGCAATCGGCTGGGTGCTGACGAAATGCTCGAAGGTGTCCACCGAGATGGGCGCCTGGAATCCGTGATCGCGCAGGAACTTCAGCCACGCGAGTTGTTGTCCCGGCGGCATGGTTCCCAGGTGGACATGCCCGGCCCGGAAGTACGGTTCCGGGAATGCACCGAACCGGGGAGTGGCCGCAACCCCCAATTCGGACTGGAAGGCCCGTGCCTCTTCGCTGACACGGCTCATGTGGAACCGGGCCGAGGCGCCGGG
Source organism: uncultured Actinomycetes bacterium (assembly GCA_963751175.1). Classification (GTDB taxonomy): domain Bacteria; phylum Actinomycetota; class Actinomycetes; order Streptosporangiales; family Streptosporangiaceae; genus RYN-230. The sequence continues at coordinate 212,348 of CAVVTM010000032.1, forward strand.
GAGGACGGCCAGCCCGGTGAGATCGAGGCCGAGCCCGTGCAATCCGTGGAGGTTGAGGTCCTGGCCGATCTGGGCCACCAGGCCGATACGGCCGGCCAGCAGGGTCGATGCCGCATAGGACGCCGCGTAACCCGATCCGCCCAGGGAAGCCCTGGTGCCGTGCGCATTCTCATTCATCGCCCAGCCGACGTGGCCGACCAGGACCAGGTCGACGGGCGGGGTGTCGTCCCGGTGACCGGAACTCCGGCGATAAGCGTCCGGGCCCGGCATTTCTGAGGTTCTTCTGCGTCAAGCCGGCGGGGGTGCTCAACGTATCTCCTTCGTACCGCGGTGCCCGGGCATTCCGCCGGGAACCCGTGACCGTCATTGTCCCTCGCCAGTCGCGCGAGGACCAGATTTAAAACAGCCCGGCTTCTGCCATCTCGCCTAATTCCGTCCGCAAATCCGCCCGCGTGGCCAGCTGTCACGCAGTCAGGACGGAGAGCCATCGTTTGTTACTGGAGATCAGGGAGCGGGCCGGGCTCCTGGCCCAGATATCATCCAGCCGCTCCTTAACGCAGTTGCCGCATTCCTCATAGTCGGACTCACCCGGCCGCAGGACGGTGCCCGCCGGGTTGAACGATGAGGCAGCCGGCCGTCTGGGACTCCGTGGAGAAGGCGACTGGTATCGGCGCGACCAGGTCGCCGGCCTGCTCGGCGAGGCGCAGGAAGGCCCCTTCGGGCAGGTGATGCCGCTGCTGGCCGATGTTCTGCCAGCCGCGGCTGCTGTACTGGTACAGCCGCCACACGTCGGGCTGCAGGCGCTGGATGAGCCGCGCGAGGTCGGGCAGGTCGTGCTGGTTCACGGCGCTGACGACGGTGCCGATCTTCAGCCGGGTGCCCGGCTGGCGGGAAACGAGTTCCGCGGCGCTGATGGCCTCGTCCAGGTCGGCCCTGGGGCCGCGCATGGCCCGGTGGACATCGGGAGTGGACCCGTCGATAGACAATCCCACCACGTCGAAATGCGCCAGGCCGAAACCCTGGGCCACGCGCCTGGCCAGCAGCGCGCCGTTGGTGTTGAGCACGGTCCGCTTCCCGGCGCTGGCCAGGAGGCCGGCATATTCATCGACCTTGCGCACCAGGAGTGGCTCACCCCCGCAGAACGTCACCGCCGAGGCGGATGAGTCCTTCAATGCCGCGAGAATGGTGCCGCGAAGGCCGGTCGGGTCCCTCCCGGGCTCAGGCCCGTAACAGAAATCGCAGGCCAGGTTGCAGCGGCTGGTGATCCACCAGTCCACCGACGGGATCATGCCCGGTGGCCTGGAGCGCGGTGCTGGGACAGCACGGCGGCGGCCGACGAACTGCCTGGGTTCAACGAAGGTCCCTCTCGTGTGATCCGCCGGGAGGCTGCTGCCCCGGGGCATACCCATTTCCCCAGGTCAGCACCGTAAATCTTGCGTACGCGAGCGTGATCATACGCCCGAAGTGATCACCGGGACGGAGGTTTGCCGAGAGACCGTGTGCCGGATGTGGCGTTATGTCCGCGCCGACCCTGGCCCGGGCCGATGGCGGCCGGCCGGGAAAGGCAATCTTGTACCCCCGCGCCGGATGCGCGGCAATTCCTTTCCGCCACGTTACGAGCGCGAGTCATCGGGATTCTGCCCTGGTAGCGATCGGGAGAACGTCCGGGCCGCCGCGCATTTCCCGGGCTGGTCCCGTGAGGTCCGGCCACATCAGTCTCAGGGAGCGAATCACCGGGCCGGCCGGACGGTACCCGCCAGGGATGCCAGCCGCAGGGCATCCAGGGCGTCATACGTCAGCCAGATAGGCAGGTCGCCGTTGTTCCAGCTCCACAGGGCGGCGGCTTCGCTGTAGCCGCCCCAGACCCAGGCCACCGCGTCGCTGACCGCCGGGTGGCTGGCGGGCAGGCCAACGGACACCAGTGCCTTGACCACCCAGGCCGCGGTGAAGTGCCGCGTGTAGAGCGTTTCCACCCCCCCGCCGACCGGCCGGTCGATGATCTCGCTGACGTTCCCGAGGTCCCGCCCGACCAGCCAGGCCGCCGCCTGGTCCAGGGCATCCTGCACCTGAGTCGTGGGACGCACGACCTGGACCTGGGCCAGGGCCCGCACCGCACGCGCGGTGTGCGCGATCGACGGGTCCGGCGAGATGAGCAGCGGTTCGACCTTCTCCGGCCACAGGAGCAGATCGCCGTAGGGGCGCCGCGCCGCCAGCAGGTCATCGACCAGGGAGATAGTCAGCTCGGAGTCCGGTGCCAGGCGATGGCTGGCCTCGAGGATGGTGGTCAGGATGTAGGGCCTGGTCCTCTCGAAGTCCCCGATGTTGTTCCTCATCTTGTCCAGCTGCTCGTTGAGGGGAGCGGTCCCGTCGATCCGCCGCAAGGTCTCCAGGACCGCCGCGGTCACCTCGGGCCGTGGCTCGCGCTGGGTCTGGGCCGCGTATCCCCCGCCGGGTTCGGCCGCCTCCTTGAGGCGGTTGGCCACCGGCAGCAGGTCTGGAGCCAGGGAGCCCTCCAGCAGGAGCATGGCCCGGAGGCCGTAGGCAGTGGATGCCGCGGTCGCCCGGCCGCCAACCCGGCGAAGGTCGTGCGGCCAGCCCTGGGGCATACCACGCTCGTCCCGGGTGAGGCTGGCCCGCAGCGCACCTGCGACGCCTTCGAAGACCTGGAGCAATGAGGGGGCCGAGGAGACCGCCAGGCGAGGTGGCGCTGATCCATGCCTGGCCCGGGCCGCCATCGTGCGAAGCTCCCTGGCCAGGCCGTAGATGGCGCCCCGGGCGGTCAGGTAGGCGTCGAGCGCCTTTGCCTGCTTGTCGGTCGGGAAGTCCTGGCCCGATTCCCAGTCCGCGATCGTGGCCGGGGGCAGCGACAGGGCCCCGGCGGCGTCGTCGAGGCTCGCGCCGCGAGATCGCATGGCCTTGCGCAACTCGGCGCCGAAGACCCCCTTTTCGGCCGCGGGCAGCGGGGCTGGTGACTCGCCTGGGGGTGCGCCGGGGCTGGCGGGCGGCACGGCCGGACGGCCGGGCAGCGCCGCCTCGCCGGGCTGCCCCACGCCGTCCGGGCTGCCGGCCTCGGTCAACGCCGTGGCCAGGGCGGCCAGCGCCTCGGTCTCGACCTCCAGCCGGAGGGCCCGGGGGGATGGGGTCCGCCCGGCGGGCTGCACCGCCCGGATCTGGTGCAGCCGGTTCCAGTTGGCCAGCAGCGCCTTGCGGCGGCGTCCCACATCCGGGGCGTACAGCTCAGGTTCCTCCGGGATGGCGGCCGCGGACAGCTCCAGGCTGAGGCTGACGTCGGCCACGATGCTCAGCGTGGGCTCCAGGGAACTGGCCGCGTCACGGACCGCCTTCACAATCGCCCGTTCTTGCGTGTAGCCGGCGGCCTGGAAGGCCCGGACTCGCTCCAGCCCGGTCAGCGTGTCCAGCGGCAGCTCAGTGCCGGAGAGGCGGTCCTCCTGCAGCCCGGTGCGCGTCCGAAGGCTCTTGAGCAGGGACGCGACGCCCGCGGCGATGGGGTCCAGGGGCTCGGACATGTTCCTTCTTAGAAGATCGGGGACGCCCGGTTAAGAGTAGAAGATCAGCTTAGCCGACAAGTAGTTACCCAGAGACTTGTTGTGTTGTCAAGATTCGTCAACTGTCGAAGACAATTGACGGACAGTTGACGGGAGGTGAGACAGTTGTCATCCTGAGGGTGCGATACCCGAGGAGGTCCCATGGCCAGGCAGCGAATCCTGATAACGCCCGCTCCTCACGCAGGCCTGGGGGGCCACCTCCCGGCGGGCGCCACGCGGCCGCCGCGCCCCGTTAACCGCCGCGCGATCATCCGCCGACGCCCGCACACCTCCGGGCCATCTCCACGCTCGTCACTCCCTACCGGGAGGAGGAACGATGACTCGTCTCCGTCATCGGCTGGCCGGCCCCGTGCTCCTGCTCGCGGCCCTGCCAGCGTCCCTGCTGATCACGGGCTGCCAGGCCCCCAGCCACGCCGCCGAGACCGTGGTGGTGCTGCCCAGCGCCACCGCCAACGAGCCGGGAGCCGTGCTCGCCGCCGCCGACCGTGCCCTGCTCTACCAGGCCGGGGCCGCCAGCGCCCGGGGCGCCGCCTTCGTCATCAACCCGGCGACCGGCCAGCCCACCCGGGTCGGCCTGACCCCGCTGCGCGCCGACGGCCAGGTCGAGTACGGGCCGCGGCGCGACTACCTGCTCCGCCAGAACGTGAACCGTGTGCAGCAGGTACTCCGTACCGAGGCCGCCACCGGGCCGTTCGACCTGCTGCAGCTGATCTCGACGGCGGTGCGGGTCACGTCCCATCCCGGCACGCTGCTGATCCTGTCCTCCGGGCTGTCCACGGCGGGCGGCTTCAACCTGCGGGACGTGGGCTGGGGCGCGAGTCCCGCAGCGGTGGCCGGGCAGTTGCGGCAGCGGGGCCTGCTGCCGCAGCTGGCGGGCTGGCGGCTGGATTTCTCGGGCCTGGCCAATGTGGCCGGCGACCAGCCTTCCCTGCCGCTGCCGCAGCGGACGACCCTCACTGAGTACTGGATGGCCATCTGCCGCACCGCCGGGGCCGCAGCCTGCACCACTGACAACACCATCCGCCCGGCTCCACCGTCGCGCAGCACGGCACCGGTCCCGGTAGTGCCGGTTCCCGTGGTCGTGTCGGTCACCGGGCCACGTCATTCAGCCGGGGTCATCGTCCCGGCCGATGAGCTCTTCGCGTTCAACAGCGCACGCCTGCTCCCGGGTGCGGACAGCATCCTCCGCCCGCTGGTCAGCAAGGCCCGGGACCGCCGCCGGCTCGTCTCCATCACCGGATACGCCTCACCCGACGGCGGCTCCGCCGCCTACAACCTGGCCCTGTCCCGGTCCCGCGCCCTCTCCGTCCGTAGCCGCCTCGAGGCGCTGGGCCTGCCGCCCGGCCAGATCACGCAGGTCACCGGGCTCGGCACGGCTGGCCAGGGACCCCGCGCGTGCTACCGGCATGGCCAGCTCGACGAAGCCGTCTGCGCCACCCTGCGCCGGGTCGTCATCCTGCTCACCCCTCAGTCCGCGGCCGCGTCCCGACCGCCTGACCCTGGAGGCCAGAAATGAGCATTCCCGAGTACGACAGCCGGCCGCCGGCCTCGTTCCCTCGCCCAGGAACGGGCGGACTGACGGCACCGGGCTTCCCGAGGATCCCTTCACCGGGGATCCCCTGGCCGGCGGCCTCGATGACGACCTGTCCGCGGCCGCGCGTGAGCAGCGCGCCCGGCGGCGGACCCGGTCGCGGGTCCGCCGCGGGTTCGGCAGGCTGCTGCCGCGCCGCCGCCTGTCCCACCGCCGCGCGGTCGCCGCCCTCGTCGCGGAGGACGACCACATCAGTGAGGGCCGGGACCTGGCCCGCCTCACCCATGGCGAAACCGCGATCCAGGCCGTGGGCAAGGCGGGCGCCGACGCCAGGCTGGCCAAATCCCAGCGCCACCTGGAGCGGGAAGCCCGCGCCGCGGACGCGTTGCGGGCCCGGCAGGCTGAGCTGCACACGAGGGCCGGGTACCGGGCCGGTATCCGGGTCCGCCACCCCGACGGAGGGCAGCGCCCGGTCTCGGAGACCCAGCAGGATGAGGCCGCCGCGCGCAGGCAGATCGAGGACGAGACCGCCCGGGGCTCACGCAAGCATCACCGGCTGCCCTGGTGGATCGGCCGCATCCCGATCCTCGTCCTGCTGGTCGACTTCAGCCTGCTGCTGTATTTCTTCGCCGGGGTCACGGACGTGAACTGGGGCGCCCCCCTGTCCGCCGACCTGGTCTTCGCGGTGCTGCTCGCGGCCATGGTGACCGTGCTGTCCTACGGATTCCTGGCGTTCGCCGGGCACCGGCTGCGCGGCTACAAGGATCACTCGGGCGCGGTGGCGTTCACCGAGCTCGATGGCCTGACCAAGGTGGCGTGCTGGGCCTCGGCCGCTGGTATCGCGGTTCTGGCCACCCTGATGTTCGTCCGGATGCGGGCCGAGGTGCTCGATGCCTACGGCCGCGGCGCCTGGAACACGGCCCTCGTCATCGCGCTGGCCGTGGCCGTCGTGAGCGTCATGGCGAACTTCCTGGTGGTCGCCATTCACGCCCTCGACGGCTCGCACGAGGTCGCCCGGCTCAACGCCCTGTCGGCCGCGGTCAGCGGGCCGCTGGGCCAGGCCCACGAGATGCGGGAACAGGCCGACGTCATCCCGCACCGCATCGCGGTCACGCGCCGGCGGGCGCGCCGGGTCACGATCGAGGCCATCACCCGGGCGGGCCATGAGCTGTGCGCCGCTGACCAGGCCATCTCGGCGGCGCGGGCCGCCCATCAGGGAACCGGCCCGCACGGCAGCCCGCCTAGCGACCCTAACCAGCACGAGCACGTGGCCGGTTACCGCGACCCTGAATCGGCCCCGAAGCCCGACCTCAGGGCGCTGAGCGCCGCGCTCAGCGACATCGACACCGACCTGCCGCAGGGTACGGGCTGAACCCGGCGGTTACGGGGGCCGTCCCCGGCCGGGACCTGACCTGGTTCCGGCCGGGGACGCCACGCGAGCCGGCGCGGCCGCGCCTGGGCGCAGGGGACGCCCGGCGCGGCCGCGCCTTTACCTGGTCCCCCCGGGCCTTTACGCGGCTGGCCGGCCCTTCTCCTGGCGGCCGGTGCCCTGCTGGCCGGGGTCCGCCGGGCTGCCGCCGGCCGCGCGCTCGCGGATGTTTTCCAGGCTGTCGCGCAGGGCCAGCCAGACCTGGGCCAGGCTGGCGCTGACCGGCAGGTCGCCGGCGATGGCGGCGGCCCCTGCTGCCTGATCCCCTGCGGCCTGATCAGCGGCGGCCTGATCCCCTGCGGCCTGATCAGCGGCGGCCTGATCCCCCGCGGCCTGATTCCCGGCAGCGTGATCCCCTGCCCGGGCCCGGTTCCCCAGGGCCTCGACGGCGGCCTGGGCGAGGGCGACGATGGCCGGGTCGGTGGCCTCGAGCGTGACGCTCTGCCCGGTCACGCGGACGGTCATGTGACGCCGGCCCCGTTCCTCGGGCGGCTCGTCGCTGGTGCCGGACACCTCAGCGTGACGCAGCGCCTCCCGGGCCTCGTCCAGGTTCACGCCGAGCGCGGTGAGGGTCCTGGCCGCGGCGCTGTCCGGGTCCGCCAGCGCCGCCATCAGCAGGTGGTGGGAGCCGACGGGCTGGTTCCCGGCCAGCCGGGCGGCTTCGGCCAGCCCCGCGTCGGCCGCGGGCGTGGTCGGCATCCCGCCCGGCCCGCCCGGCTCACCTGGCTCACCCGAGTCGCCGGGCTCGGCGGGCTCGCCCGGGAAGGGCTCGCTGCGCCGGCGCAGCCAGCGGCGGCCCTGCAGCGCCTGCGCCGCCGGGAGCAGGTCGAGCACGGCCTGGCGGACGGCGTCCAGGTCACCGGCGTGCTCGGCCAGGATCTGCGCCGCGACCCCGTCGCCCTCCCGGACCAGCCCGAGCAGGATGTGCTCGGTGCCGATGTAGTTGTGGCTCAGGCGCAGGGCCTCGCGCAGCGAGAGCTCGAGGACCTTCTTCGCCCGCGGGGTGAACGGGATCTTCCCCTTGGGTGGCTCGCGGCCGGCACCGACCCGGGCCCTGACCTCGTCCCGCGTGCCGGTCGCCGTCATCCCGAACCGGCTGAGAGCCTGGGCGGCGATACCGCCCGGCTCCAGCAGCCCGAGCAGCACGTGCTCCGTGCCGATGTAGTTGTGGTTCAGCCCGCGGGCTTCTTCCTGGGCCAGCACGACGACGCGGCGGGCCCGGTTAGTGAATCGCTCAAACATGGGGCCCACTGTCGTCCCGCGCTCTAGACCCTGTCAATACCATGCTAATAGTATGGTATTCGTTGCGGAGAAATAAGGGAAGCGACGCGGCGCGCGGTGGAGGTGCCAGCGGTGGAATGGGAAGACCGGCTCGACGACTGGGAGCTCGAGCTCGAGCTATCCGCCCATCTGGAGGGCTCGGACTGGGTCACGCTGGAGCGGGCCGCCGCCGAGACCGGGGCGTCCCGGGCCGCGCTGCGGACCTGGTACCGCTCGGGGCAGATCCCGTCGCGGCTGGTTGACGGCCCGCACGGCCCGCAGCGGCTGGTCCCGCTCGCGATGGTGGCCAGCCGCGCGGAGGCGTCCCCGCGGCTGCGGCGGACCGCCGAGCGCCGGCTCGCCGACCAGGCGGAGCTGGAGATCATGCGGCACCGGATCGACCAGCTGGAGCTGCGGCTGGCGGCCCTGGAACAGCGCCAGCCGAGCCAGTGAGGCACAGTAACTCTCGGGGAACTGGCCGCGCTGAAGGTCCTGGCCGAGGGCGGCTGACGCTCCTCAGCGTTGCGCGGCTACGCGGTCACCGGGTTCTCAGCGTCCCCGGAGGTAGGTGGTCAGGCCTGCGGCAATCGCCCGGGCTGCCTTGGCCTGCCAGGCAGGAGACGTGACCAAGGTGGCGTCAGGCGCGTTGCGCATGTTGGCACACTCGATGAATACCTTGGGGATGGTGGACAGGTTGATTCCGGCGAGATCGTTGCGCGGCTGGATCCCGTCCACACCGTCGTAAGAGCTGACCGGCTCATCAGTCCCTGATGCAAACGCCGACCGGAGATCAGAGCCGAGGATGGCAGAAGGACGGGTGATGGCGTTGTTGACCCCATCGGCGACTGGTTCGAGGATGGCAAATCCACGCCCGTTCGGCGGGCCGCCGTCAGCGTGGATGGAAACTCCCGCGTCAGCGTGGGCGTCGTCGCCGATGGCAGCCCGCTGCGTAACGCATGGCCCGACGCCTGTATTTGACGTCCGGGTAAGCACGACCGTCGCTCCTTCCGTGCGGAGATCGGCAGTCAGATAGAGCGCAACGTTCCAATTGAACTGCGCCTCGGTGTAACCACTATCGGTTTGGGTGCCGGTCGTGTCGCACGTTTCGCTCTCCCGGCCATTCCAGATCAGGCGGTTGATGATTGACGGTGCGCCGGCGTTTCCCCCGTTGTGTCCTGGATCTACGAGCACGACCTTGCCGTCGAGGCTCCCGCGTGAGGTAGGAGGAAATCGTCCCGGGCCGCCGTGGCTGGCCGCCGGTATCGGCGGGGGCGAAGAGCCGTTCCCACCTGCTGCATTCGGAATGCGGCTAGCCGCGGGCCGGGCCGGCGCCGGTGAGTTCCCGGAGACCGTAGCTGAGACCGAGGGTGCTGCCGTCGTGCTGCGGGACGCCGGGCCGGGAGTTCTTGATGGCCCGGTGAACGCGTGGGTTACCTCCGGGCCCGTACCCGCACAGCCGGCGAGGACCAGGGTAATGATGGGGAGCGCCCGCGTGAGTCGGAACATCAGAAGTCTGTACTCGTGTAAGTCTTCTGGCCGTAGCTGGGGGCCATCGGATTCCAGATATTCAGGAAACTATTCTTGGCTGCGGTCGCCTGTACGGAAGCATTCTGGCCAGCTTGGTAGTTTGAGTCCTGCGCAGGATTTGAGCTGCATCCGCCACCGGACGTAGCGGAATCTGCCATCCAGTTCTGATAATCACGATCGGCATTGATTGAGTTCTGCATCGCGGCGGACAGCTCACTGATCAGTTGCGCGCCGCGAGGCAGGCTGGACGGCGATAGCGTCTGCAGCCCGCCCAGGATGCGCTGGCGCACTTCGATGGCGTGCTGGATCGTTGCCTCCCCGCTCGACGGGGTCTCAGAGCAGGTCTGCACACCGTCGATGGCGGCCTGGATGCTGGGCCGCACTGAAGCACTCTGCGTCAGGTACGAGCCGAGGGTGGCCATGACGGAGGCGCCGGAAGGCTGGGCAGCGGATGAGGAGGGCTCAGTGGCCGACGCGGAAGCCTGGCTGGTGGGCGAGGAAGGGGGTGTCGCCGAAGCCGCCAGCGGGTGAGGCTTCACCCGACGAGCGTTCCCTGCCTGTCGCTGCGCGCCCATTCACGTGCGCGGCGCTGGCCGCAAAGAACGCTCCGGCTGAAGCCCCCACGAGCAGCAGGGCCGCCGCGCCGGCTATCAGCCACCGCCGGGACCATCGGCGAGGCTCCGGTCCCTGTGGCCTGGCCGCCATTGGCTGGCGGCCGATTGGCCGACGTGGTCGTCACCGAGATCGGGGTGCCAGCGGGGGGTGAATGCGGAACCGCTGCCCGCTCAGTGGCGGAGTGCGCTGGGGGAGTGTCAATCGCGGCCCTGCCTCCGACTGGGTCGGCCGGGGCTCGGCGTACCCCCGTCGCCGGCCCGGCCCAGGGGCCCGCGGCAGGCCGATCGGCACTGACTTCTGCGAGCACCTGCGCCGCCGTCGGCCGGTGTTGCGGATCCTTGGCCAGGCATCGCTCGATCAGCGGCCGGATCTCGTCAGGCAGCACATCGGTATCCGGCTCGCTGTGGACGACCCGGTAGACCAGAGCGGCCGTGGATCCTGTCCCGAATGGACCCTGGCCCGTGGCCGCGAAGGCCAGCACCGCACCCAGGCTGAAAATGTCACTGGACGGTCCCACATCGTGGCCGTCTGCCTGCTCCGGGGACATGAACCCGGGCGAGCCGACCACCATGCCGGTCTGGGTCAGCGCGCTCGCTTCCGCCGAAAGGGAGATACCGAAATCGAGCACCCGTGGCCCGTCATCCGCGACGATCACGTTCGACGGTTTCAGGTCGCGGTGGACCACACCCGCTGCGTGGATCGCGCTCAGGCCCTCAGCCAGCCCCGCGGCCAGCGCCAGCACTGAGTCAGCAGATAGCGGGCCGCCGGTGGCGACCGCAGTGGCCAGCGAGGGCCCGGCAACATAGGAGGTGGCCAGCCATGGCACAGGGCCGTCGAGATCAGCGTCAACCACCGGTGCCGTGAATATGCCGCTCACCCGGCGTGCAGCAGACACTTCCCGTGCGAACCGGGTCCGGAAATCGGGGCTCTCGGCCAGTTCGGCGCGGATCGCCTTGACAGCGACGTGCCGCCCGCCCGGTGAACGGCCCAGGTAGACCCGGCCCATGCCACCGGCGCCCAGCCGCCCCTCCAGCCAGTACGGTCCTATCCGCCGCGGATCCCCAGGCTGCAGCTCGTCCAACCCGCTCACCCCCCGGCGCGAGTTGAGAAACGAAAGTATCTATGCGTGATCACTTGGCAGGCGAGCCCTAGCCTGATGGCCGCCCGATCAGAAACCAAACTGTTACCAAAGGTAACAAAAATATCACTTTTCGTCGAGGGATGTGCCCAGGACGGAGGTGAGCGCCTGGCGGAGCCAGTGGGCGGCCGACCCGGGGGAGCCGGGCGCGCTCACGTGCCGGGCCGCGACGTACAGGTCCGGCCGGACCAGGAGCACGCCGCCGTCGGAGACCTTGGCCCCGCGGGCCTGCGCCGCCTGCATCATCACCGGCTCGGTGATGGTTTGCGGGCGTCCAGCATCGTGCACGGGCTCTGCAGCTCGTAATCGTGATGGCGCCGGGTGTCGGTGCCCCACGACGGCTCCGGATCTGCCTGCCCGGGGCCGGGCGTGCGACACCGAGTCAGGAAGTCCCGGATACTGGCCAGCTATCGCGGACGGATGTACGCATAGCGGCGCCTGGCAGTACGATGCCCGCGCAAACGTAGCACTGTCAAGAGTGCGCACGCTGGGCCGACAGGGAAGGCGGACGGGCATGGCCGGTCGTGGGGAAGGACCCGACTTCATCGAGTCGCTGGCCCGCGGGCTGGACGTGCTGCAGTGCTTCAGCGCCGAGCGGCCGCGGATGACCCTGAGCGAGGTCGCCGCGGTCTCGGGCCTGGCCCGGCCGACCGCGCGGCGGCTGCTGCTGACCCTGGAGGAGCTGGGGTTCGTGCGCCTCGCCGGGGGCCAGTTCTCGCTGACGCCCCGGGTCCTGTCGCTCGGGATGGCGTTCGTGGCCTCGCTGGGCCTGTGGGAGGTCGGCCGTCCCCACCTGGAGCGGCTCGTCGCCCAGACCGGCGAGTCGTCGTCCATGTCCCAGCTGGACGGCTCGGACATCGTGTACGTCGCCCGGGTCGCCGTGCCCAAGCTGATCACGCTGCGGGTCGAGATCGGGACCCGGTTCCCGGCGGCCTATACCTCGCAGGGCAAAGTCCTGCTCGCAGCGCTGAACCCCGCCGAGCTGGCGGACGTGCTGGCCCAGCCGAGCCGCTCCGGGCTGCCCCGGTTCCTGCCCCGGGACCCGGCGGCGTTCGGCGAGGAGCTGTGCACGATCCGGGCCCGCGGGTGGGCCCTGGCCGACGAGGAACTGGCGCCGGGCATCCGGTCGATCGCCGCACCCGTCCGGGACGGCACCGGGGCCGTGCGGGCGGGCATGAACGTGACCGTGCACGCGGCGGAGACGAGCGTGGAGCGGCTGACCGGGGAGTACCTGCCGCTGCTGCTGCGGACGGCGGGGGATGTGTCGGCGGACTGGGCGCTGTGGCAGTCGCGGCCCTACTCGGAGGTGCGTTCCGGCCAGGGGGCCTCGTCGGCGGGCGGACGATCGTCCGGATAGTGGTTCGCTACAGGCGCCGGAAATACCGTTGCTAGCTATCGGGGCCAGCGCCGTTACATTCGCCGCAACGGACCGCCCGCCCGGCTGCCCCGCCATCCCGCGCCGCTTGCGCAGCAATCCCGCGACCAACCTGCGAGGCTGGCCTCGCGGTTAGAGACTGGAGTAACGGCGATGATGGAGACATGGCCCCGGAGTGCCGCGCGATCCCTGTTGCATGCGGGCCCGAGGGCAGGGGAGGTGCCGCGTGAGCATCGGCGAGACCCTGGCGCAAGCCCGTCACCAGGCAGGACTCAGCGTTGCGCAGGTCAGCGAGCAGACCCGGATCAGGCCGCTGATCATCCGCGGTATCGAGGCCGATGACTACTCGACATGCGGCGGCGACTTCTACGCCCGGGGGAACATCCGTGACATCGCCCAGGTCGTCGGGACTGACTCCGAGCCGCTGATCGAGGAGTACGACCGGGCCTACCGGGCCGCCGGGCCGGTCTCCGCGACCAGCCTCGACGAGCTGCTCGACCAGTCCATGCCGCAGCGGCCGCCGTGGCACCGCCGGCCCGGGTTCATGCTGGTGTTCGGCGTGGCGGCCGTCGTGGTCGCGCTCGGGTTCGTCGGGTACCAGCGCATGGGGTCCCGAGCCGGCCCGTCCAGCGTCTCCGTCGCCGCGACACCAGCGCCAGCCCCGGCCAGGGCGGGAGCGGGTCGGCGCAGGCCGGACGCCGGCACGGTCCGCCGGGCGACGGCAGGCTCAGGCTCATCCGCGGCCGCGCCCTCCCAGGCCGCGGCACCGACACCGACCGGGACGCCAACCCCGGCGGGAAGCCCGGCACCATCCCCGGGGCAGGTGCTGGCCCCTGCGCACACCATGGCCGCGGCGAGCGCGGCCGCGTTCGGCGCGAACGGCGGCATGGGGCAGGGGGACGATCCCCAGGACGCGCGGCTCGCGATCGATGGCCAGCGCGGCACCGCATGGCATACGGACTGGTACACCACGCCCCGGTTCGGGAACCTGTACGCAGGGACCGGGCTGATGGTGGACATGGGCCGTCCGGTCACGGTCACCGCGGTCCGGGTCACCCTCGGCCCGGCCGCGGGCGCGCACCTCCAGATCCGCGTCGGCGACCGGCCGACCCTGGCGGCCATGCCGCGTGTCGCCCGTTCGGCCGGCCCTGGGGGAGTGGTCAGGATGACGCTGGCCAGTCCCGCGCGGGGCCGTTATGTGCTGGTGTGGTTTACCAGCCTGCCGCCGGACCCCGCCGGAACCTATAAGGCCGAGATCTACGGAATCGGCGTGAAAGGACGGCCCTGACCGCGGGCGGCGGGGCGTCATCCGGTCCGCGCCGGCCTCGACGAACGGGGTCGCCCGCACGCCGCAGAACGCGATCGGCACCCCCACCACGTTCCGCCAGTGGTGCGAGGACATGCTCAAGCCCGCGGTGCTGGCGGCCTGAGACCGGAGCGGCGTTCGGTGGAGCGCCGTCACGCTGGCATGCCGGTTTCCGTCCAGCGCTCGAAGACCGCGACCTGGTCGGCGGGCCAGGCCGCATCACAGGGCATGGACCCGTCCTTGAGCCGCTGCAGGATGTCGCGGGCGTGGCTCCGGACGTCGTCGGCCGACCACAGGTCGAAGGCGAAGCTCATCGACTGGCGGTCCCGGTCACGGAACAGCGGCTTGATGTGCGCGCCGAAGCTGACCGGCTCGCCCGGCGGGGGCAGCGTGACCGGCTGGGCCGCGTCCACGCCGGCGTCCTGCTTCGCGGGGCCAGGAGGGCCGCCCGGCCCCCAGTCCCAGGTCGGTACCGGTGCGGGTGCGCCGCCGGAGGGTGACTGGGCTGCGACCCGGGAGACCCACTCCAGGCAGGACGCGAATGCGGAACGGAACCCGGGGTCGCCCGGCAGCCCGGCCTCACCGGCGGCCCGGCTGGCCAGGGACACCCAGCGCGCCCGCTGCTCCTCGGTGAGCGGCTGCCCCGCGGGCGACAGCAGGGAGTAGGGGAGGCCGCGGCCTCCGGCTCCCGGCAGGCAGGGGCGGGCCGCCCAGGGCGGCGGCCAGCCACCCGGCCAGGGCCTGCGGGTGGTCGGCCGGCATGTCCGCGAACACGGGGGCGAGCAGCGGGTCCGCGGGGATGTGCTTCTCGACCAGCAGCCGGGCGGTGCGGGTGAGCGGGCCTAGCCCGCCCGCGTGCTCGAACAGGGTCGGGCTCGGGCGGGGCGGCGGGTCGGTGAACCCCACATACCAGTGCATGCCGGAGCAGAACGGCTTGTTGCGGGAGTGCCCGCACCGGCACAGCGCATAGTGCTCGGCTGAGCTGCCCTGGGCGTGCGCAACGGGCTCCCCGTCTGGGCCGGCCAGCGGGATCCGGCCGGTCACCCGGTACGGGCCGTCCGCGGTGATCTCGATCGCCGCTGGCCGCTGGCCGTCCCAGTCGACGTGGGCGCGGGCCTCCCGGCCGCCCAGCGCATACGACAGGGCCCCGGACGGGCAATCGCGGGCGGCCCGGACGATCTCATCCATCCGGCCGCCGCTGGGTGCCACGAACGGATCGTTATCGGTGCGGAAGACATCAGGCAGCCGGTCGCTGCAGTAGCCGGAGTGCTGGCAGATCCCGCGGTTGTCGAACACCGTCACCTGCTGGCCGTGGTAGGTGTCCCGCCGGTCGGGAACCCGCGCGGGGTCCTTCGCGTCGCTGAACCCGTTCGCATGGCAGGTCCCGTCGCACGGCTTGACCGCGGAGGCGCCGCAGCGGCACAGCGCGAGCTGCGGTGCGGTCCTCGTGGCGATGCCCAGGTGATTCACCACGGTCGGCACGTTCGTGGCCAGGTAGGGGCCGTTGCGCGCGGCCTGGACCGACGTCGCCAGGCCGGACTGCGCCTGCCAGAGCTCGTCTCGCCACGCGGGTTCCTGCCGGGGCGGCGCGGCCCGGAGCAGCGCGTCCTGCAGGGCCGCGACCGCCTCGGTAAGTTCCGGGGGGCAGGTGGTGCCGAGGCTGGCTCGCAGCCGGGTCGCCGCCAGCACGACCTCGCGCAGGCGTCCCGCCGCGGCGGCGGCCTCGGGATCCCCGGCCGCAGGCCGGCCGGACCCGGGAGGCCGCGGACCGCGCTGAGCAGCTCCCCGGCCGCGCGGGCCGCCTCGCCGGGAGACGCGCCGTCGGGTATCCCGGCCAGGATGCTGGTGACCGTGGCCGCCAGGGCGTCGATGTCGGCGCCCAGCAGCCTCGGGCCCACCGCCGCCAGGGCCGCCTGCGGGCTGCGGGCGGGCAGGTGCGCGGCCAGCGAGGCGGCGATCTCGCGGATCGCGCCGAGCACCGGCTCCAGCTGGGCGGCGCTGGCCGTGCCGCGCCCGGCGCACAGCTCGCTGCACAGCCAGGCAGCCTCATCGAGCCGTTCGGCCAGCAGCGCCCAGGCCGCGTGCCGGTGCGGCATCAGGTAGTCGTTCTCGTAGAAGAGCTCGAAGCTCGGGCCGGCCGTGCGCGCCGGGAAGCCCGGGCAGGCCGGCAGCGTGGTGATCAGGCTGCCGAGCGGCTTGATCACCTGCACCATCAGCGCCACCGACGCGTCCGCGAGAACCTTCAGCTGGGCGTCGGTCTCGGTGGTGTGCGCGAAGAACCGCTCGAAGAGCTGCAGCAGGATCTCGTAACTCACGTTGAACAGGTCGGTCACCCGCGCGGTCAGCGGGTCGGTGATCACGGGCACCGCGTCGGCCCGCTCGTGCGGGCGGACGTTCGCGGCCATCACCGGCCGGGCCGGCTCGAATCCGGGGTTGGCCGCCTGCATCCGCTGGTACTCGTCCAGGATCGCGACGAACTGGCCGAAGTGCGCGTTGCGCCAGTGGCCCCGCGGGCCCTCGCCCTGCTCCACGATTTCCTCGACCGCCGCACAGGCGCTGTCCAGCCCGGTGACCGGCAGGAGGTCCGGCCAGCCGAAGTGCGCCGGGGTGGCCTGCGCGCGCGGCGGCCCGGTGAACAGCCAGTCCTCCCCGTACTTGTCGGCCAGGTGCCTGAAGCCGGCTTCGACCGACCGGTACAGGTGCCCGACCGTGGCGAAGTCCTGTCCCGCCGGGACGATGTCCCGCGGGCTCACCGATGGGGTGGCCGTCTGCATCGCGGCCAGGCCGTCGGCGTCGTGCAGGTCCATCCCCTCCGGGCGCTCCAGGAACATGAAATGCCGCAGGGCCTGGTCACCGAACGGCAGCAGCGTCAGCTGGACCCCGGCGGGGTAGTGCCCGGCCGGGGCGGGCAGGTTCGGCCGGGACAGGTGCGGGGACGCGCCGATGGCCGAGAGCAGGTTGTGCACCAGGGCCAGGTGCAGCATCTCCCCCGCGGCCACGTTCAGGATCTGACGCTGCCACCGCGTCACCGCGGCCAGCTCGTCCGCGGTCAGCCCCTCGTCCTCGGATTCCTTGAGCGAGAACGCGGCGAACAGGTACTGGCACATGATCCCGTGCTCCAGCTCGGCCGCCTCGCAGAGCATGTAGATCAGCGCTTCCCGGTGCTCGATCACGAACGGGGCCTCAGGTGCCGCGATCCCGCCCCGGGTGGCGAGCAGCCGCGCCAGCCGGCCACGGGCGGCCCGCGGGCGGGTATCCCCCGAGGGTGTCGTGGCGGGCGCCTGGTGACCGGGCGCGGTAGCGGCGTGATCCGGCGCGGTGGCGGCGTGATCCGGCGCGGTGGCCTGGTGTTCCCGGTCGGTGGTCATGAGCTCTCCCCGGTGTCGTCATGTCCCGCGCCCCCGCCCGCCGGGCGGGTCACGGTCACTTCGCGAGTGTCCATCACTGGGCCCCCTGTCGTCATGCCCGGGATGTCCTCGCCGCTACCTGGTCATGGGCGCGGCCCGGTCCTGGACTCGGAGTGCAGCCCGCCAGGCCGCCGGATCCGGCGCACGGCCGGTACGATCGGCCGCGATGGACATTGAGGTCCGGCATCTGCGTTACTTCGTCGCTGTCGCCGAGGAAGGCGGCTGGCGCTAGCGGCGTGGACTGAGCCCTGGTGGTCACTCACTCATACGATCCTCAGTGAATGGTGATCCGCAACGCCAACAGTTAGCGCGGACAGGGCGACAGCCAGGACGTGTAACGGCGCTGCCGCCCTGGTCAGGCCGGTCGGCGTCACGTGAATCAAAGGCACCCCCGTCCGTTCGTTGCGCTATCGGCTGAATTCTCAGGCGGCGGTGGAATTGCGGGCCGGACGGCCGGTAGTGCGGCCGCTCCACGGCCGGGCACGTACGACCTGGTCCTGACGCCTGGTTCCAGCCAGGACCCGGACATCCCCGGGATGCCGGAGTCGGGAGCGGGTGCGCCGGCTGGGATGGCCGGGTCGGCGGCGGGCGGGTGGGGGATGGCCATGCCCGGGTTCCCGGCGTTCGACGAGGAACTCGCCCCGCGGACCATCCTGACCCTGCACGTCGCCGGGCGCGGCCGGCCGATGGGGCTGCCCGACTCGCTGCCCGCCTGGGACCCGCCGATCCTGCCGATTGCCCGGCGGCGGCATTTCTCCTTCACCGTGCAGCGCGGGCCGGACCACACGTTCCTGTCCTTCGGGGTGGACGGCCACCCGTATGACCCGGCCCGGGCCCCGTACAGGATCCCGCTGGGCACGGCCGAGGAGTGGACGCTCGTCAACGCCTTCGACCCCAAGCTCATGAACCACGCGCACGTGTTCCACATCCACACCAACCCGTTCAAGATCACGAAGATCAACGGCCGCACGCTGGACAAGCCGTTGTGGAGGGACACGTTCGTGCTCCCGAAGCGGTCAGGGGATTCGCTGACGTTCGAGTCCAACTTCGTCGATTTCGCGGGCAAGTTCGCGGAGCACTGCCACATGGTCTCGCACGAGGACCTGGGGATGATGTCGGCCGTTGAGGTGGTCCGCCGCCCGGCCGGTTAGATGGTCCGCCGGCCTGGGGGCGCCGGCGGACCGGCCAGGCGGCTAGGCGGCTAGGCGGCCACGCGGGCGGGGGCAGTCCGCACGACGTCGGAATGGCGGGGGGAACGGAATGGGCAGCGTCGATCGGCGTGGATTCCTGCGCGGCGGGACTGCGGCGGCCGGGCTGGCCGCCCTGGCCGGGCCGGCGCGGGGCAGGACGGGGCACGGCGGCCGGGGCGGCCGACCAGGCCCCGGTGCACCGGCCTCCGCTGGGCCAGCTGCGCCGGCAGCTGAAGGGCAGGCTGCTGGTCCCCGGCGACAAGGGATACGACGCGGCCAGCGCGCCAGCCAACGGCCGCTACGACCGCATCCGCCCGGTGGCCGTGGCGGTCTGCGCCGACGAGCACGACGTCGTGGCCTGCGTTGACTGGGCCCGCCGGCACGGCGTCCGGCCCGTGGCCCGGGGCGGCGGGCACAGCTACGCCGGCTTCTCGGCCACCAGGGGCCTGCTCATCGACATGGGCCTGCTCAACTCGGTGCACATCGACCAGGCCAGCGGGACCGCGACGATCGGCGGCGGGACGCTGAACGGCCACCTGTTCAAGGCGATCAGGGGCGGCCGCCTGTTCCTGCCCGTCGGGACCTGCCTCGGCGTCGGGGCGGGCGGGCTCACCCTCGGCGGCGGGATCGGGTACAACACCCGCTGGGCCGGCCTTACCTGCGACCACCTCCGGTCGTCGCGGATCGTCACCGCGCACGGTGACCTGCTCGACATCGACGCCGCCCACCACGACGACCTGTACTGGGCCTGCCGCGGCGGGGCGGGCGGCAGCTTCGGCATCAACACGTCGTTCACGTTCGACCTGGTCGAGGTGCCGAGGAAGACGGTCAGCTACTACCTGGCCTGGTGGCGCGGGGCTGATGCCGCGGTCAGCACGTTCGTGGAGTTCGACAAGATCCTGCGGAAGGCACCAGCGGCGTTCAACGCCGTGCTGCTGGCCCAGGCGGCCCCGGTCGAATCGGCGGGCCCGCGGGAGGCGATGTGGGTGTGGACCCGCGGCCAGTACGTCGGCCCGCTCGACGAGCTGCGCGACCTGATCCGGCCGATGCTGAAGCCGCGGCTGGTCTCCCGCGTGAGCTGGAGTTGCGGGAGATGCCGTTCTGGGAGGCGCAGAAGATCTTCGCTGATGACCCGTCGGCGCCGCACTCGTTCGGGGACATCTCCCGGTACGCCGCGCGGCCGGTCCCGCAGCACGCGGTCCAGGAAATGGCCGACCTGGTCGCGCGCTGCCCGTCCCGGACCCCGGAGGCGCACGGTTCCATCTGGAACCTGGGCTGGGTCGGCGGCGACGTGGTCAACCGGGTGCCGCGCACCGGTACGGCCTACGTGCACCGGGGGATGATGACTCTCTGGCGGCCGACCACGGTCTGGCCGAACGGGGCGCCGAGGTCGGTGGGCAGGCGGCTGGTCGAGTGGTCGGAGGAGATGATGGGCGTGCTCCGGCCGCACACGCCGGATGAGAGTTACCAGAACTTCCCCAACCGGCTCATCGGGGACTGGCGGCGGGAGTACTACGGCGAGAACTTCCCGCGGCTGGTCCGGGTCAAGTCCAGGTACGACCCGCACGACCTGTTCCGCAACCAGCAGAGCATCCCGCCGTGTCTTTAGCAGTGCCACGCCAGGCCTGGGTGAGTCGCGCAGAGGCCACCAGCGTCGCCAGAGTGCTCTGTTCAGGGAGAGTCGCCAGAGTGCTCTGTTCAGGGAGATCAGCCGCGACGCCATCGAGGTCATCGGTGGCTCCTAGTAGCGTCGCCCCCCAAATTGGAGGAGCGCGGAGTGACTTGAATCGCCTCCGCGGTCATCATCTGGCCGTCCGGCCTCGTTAAGAACTGCCTTTGACCTGGCGGCCGCCGATCCAGACCGACGTGATCCGGTCCGGGTCCGCGAGCAGGGAGATATCGGCTAGCGGGTCCCCATCCACGGTGATGAGATCGGCGTCGTAGGCCTCGGCCAGCAGGCCGCTGTGCGGCGCCTGCGGGCCGAGCGTGCGCGGCGCGGTGGCGGTAGCGGCCTCGATCGCCTGCTGGGGCGTCATGCCGAGCGCCACCAGGTGCTGCAGTTCCGTCCCGTTGGTGCCCCAGGCGCCGGGCAGGTCCAGGCCGGTCAGCCCGAGGTCGGTGCCCATCGCGATGGTCACGCCGCGCTCGATCGCCATCCGCACCATGTCGGCGTGGGTCTCCGCGATGGCCGTCAGCTTGGCCGCCGCGTACGGCGGGACCTTCGCCAGGTTGGCGAGGATGTTCTCGATGATCGTGCGGGTGGGGACCAGGATCGTGCCGGTCTCGCGCATCGCGTCGCAGGCCTCCTCGTCCAGGTAGGTCCCGTGCTCGATGGTCGCGACGCCGGCCCGCAGCGCGGCCATGATGCCGGGCTTGCCGTGGCAGTGCGCCGCGACCACCCGGTCGGCCAGCCCGGCCACCTCGACGATGGTCCGCAGCTCGGTGTCGGTGAACTGCTGGTGGATGGGATGGTCCACCTCGGACATCACGCCGCCCGACGCGCAGACCTTGATCACGGCCGCGCCCCGGCGCAGCTGCTCCCGGACCGCGCGCATGCACTCGGACGTGCCGTCGGCCACCCGGAGCGTCCCGTCGTGCCGGCCGAAGTCCTCCACCCACGAGAGCGGGTAACAGTGCAGGTCGCCGTGGCCGCCCGTGGTGCTGAGGACGGCACCGGCCGCGTAGATCGACGGCCCGTCGAGCACCCCCTCGCGGACCGCCTGCGCCAGGTAGACGCCCAGGCCGCCGACCTCCCGCACCGAGGTGATACCGGCGTTCAGCGCGTTGGCCAGGTCACGGGCCGACCGGGCCGCGCGCAGTGCCGTGGGTTCCTGCGGCAGCCGCGCCAGATCCAGCACCCGGCTCCCCATGAAGTGGCCGTGGCAGTCCCACAACCCCGGCAGCACGGTCGCCGCGCTGCGCGTGGCCGTGCCTGGCGCGGCCGGTGCGCCGGCCGACGGTCCCGCGTAGCTGATCCGGCCCCCGTCGATCAGGACCGTGGCGTCGCGGACCGGTTCGCCGCGGCCCGGGATGAGCAGTCCGGCGTTGATCCGTTCCATGAGTCTCCTTCATCCACCGCAACTTCCGACTGACCCTCGCACAGCCGCCGGCTGACCCGCCTGCCCGGCGTGGCCGTGGGCCACGCCTTCCCGGCCGGTGCCGCCGCTGGGCCTATGCCCTGAGGCATAGATCCCCGGGAAAGTGTGGCCCCGGGACAGATCCCCGCTGGTCGCGGGGTCCGTAGCGTTCTGGCCATCAGCAACGACTGAGACGAGGACGCATCGTGATCGAGATTGATGGCCTGACCAAACGGTACGGGGAGAAGACCGCGGTCGACGGGCTGAGCTTCGACGTGCAGCCGGGGGTGGTCACCGGGTTCCTCGGCCCGAACGGGGCGGGGAAGTCAACGACCATGCGGGTGATCGCGGGCCTGGACCGGCCCACGAGCGGCACGGTCCGGGTCAACGGCAAGCGCTATCCCGGCTGTGCCGCCCCGATGTCCGAGCTGGGCATCCTGCTGGATGCCAAGTCCGTCCACCCTGGGTTGTCGGCCCGCAATAATCTGCTGGCGCTCGCCCGGACGGCCGGTATCGGCCGCCGCCGGGTGGATGAGGTGATCGAGCTCGCCGGGCTCGCCGAGGTGGCGGGCGCCCGGGCCGGTGGTTTCTCGCTCGGCATGGGACAGCGCCTTGGAGTGGCGGCCGCGCTGCTGGGCCAGCCGCAGACCGTCGTCCTGGATGAGCCGGTCAACGGCCTGGACCCGGACGGGGTGCGCTGGATCCGGCTGCTGCTCAGGTCGCTCGCCGAGGAAGGGCGGACGGTCTTCCTGTCCTCGCACCTGATGAGCGAGATGGCGCAGACCGCTACCCGGCTGGTCATCCTCGGGCGCGGCAAGCTCGTCGCCGAGACCAGCGTCGAGGACTTCGTCGGCCATGCGGCCGTCGGGGACGTGCTCGTGCGCACCCCGGAAGCGGTGTCGTTGAGCCGGGTGCTCGAAGGCCCCGGTGTGACCGTGACGGAGGACGGCACCGACATCCTGCGGGTGTCCGGTGTGACGGCCGAGCAGATCGGGGCAACCGCCTGGCGGGAGCACCTGCCGGTGTACGAGCTCACGCCCGCGAGGGCTTCACTAGAGGAGGCATTCATGCAGGTCACTCAGGACAGCGTCGAATACCACGCCGGAGCGACGCGATGAGCGCCGTGCTCGCACCCGCCCAGGGTCAGGGTCAGGGTCAGGGTCAGGGTCCGGCGGTGGCCGGGCCGGTCACCCAGGTGCGCGTCGTCCGCTCGGAATGGACAAAACTGAGTGCGCTGCGCTCGACCTGGTACTGCGCGCTGATCGCGGTCATCCTGATCGTCGGCGTTGGTGCCCTGGCCGCGGGGGAAAGCCATACCTGGTCTCGGCGGGTCACCCCGCCGTGACGGCCGTGTCGGTCAGCCTCTTCGGCGTCCTGCTGGCCCAGCTAGTGCTCGGCGTTCTCGGTGTGCTGGCGTTCAGCGGCGAATACGGAACCGGGATGATCCGCGCGACGCTGGCCGTGGTCCCATCGCGGCTGCCCGTGCTGTGGGCGAAGCTGGCCGTGCTGGCCGGGCTGGTGCTGCCGGTCACCCTGCTGGCTGCGCTGGCGGAATTCTTCGTGGCGACGGCTATCCAGTCGGCGCGGGGCGGGTCGGCGATCTCGCTGACGGATCCGGGCGTGCTGCGGACCGTGATCGGCGCGTCGTTGTACCTGGCGGTCACCGCGGTCATCGGCCTGGCCCTGGGCGCCTTGCTCAGGAGGACCGCCGCGGGCGTGTCGGCGTTCGCCGCGGTGTTCTTCGTCGCGCCGGTCATCGTGGCGCAGCTCCCGCACTCCGTCTCCCGCATCGCGCCCTATCTGCCCTCCAGCGCCGGCGGCGCCCTGTGGGGCCAGCCACTGGCCGCGCATCCGCTGGGCCCATGGGCCGGGTTCGCCGTGCTCTGCGGGTACGCGGTGGTGCTGACCGGCCTGGCCGCCTGGCGGCTACGACGCCGCGACGCGTGAAGTGGGCGGATGAGCAGTGAACGGGGAGGATGCAGGTATGTCCTTCTGGAAGCCGGTCGAGGACCCGGGAACGCGGCCCCTGCGCTCCTGGGTCTTCGACATCGGCTGCGCCCTCTTCGCCTTCGCGGCGTCGCTGGCGCACTTTTCCCTCGGCCAGACGGCGCACCCCATGGCGCTGCCCCTGGCGGCCAGCCTGGGCGTCGCGGCCCTGACCGCCCTGGCGCTGCCGCTGCGCCGCGTCTGGCCGGGCCCGGTGTTCGGCTGGACCATCCTGGCCGCTGCCGTCCTGGCGGTGTGGCCGACTCACGGGGCGCTGTTCCCGGTCGCGCTCGCGATCGCCCTGTACACGGTCGCCGCCACGATGAGACGGGCGGAAGCGCTTGCCGCGGCGGTGCTGGTGGCCGGCGTCGTGATCCTCGTGGTCGGCCACGATGGCACGCGTGACTGGGCGCTCGCGGTCTCGGACGCGGCCGGATTCGCGGCCGCGGTTCTGATCGTGGGCCTGTATGTGGGCACCCGCCGGGCCTACCTCGCCGAGCTGCGCGACCGGGCCCAGCGGATGGAGCGCGAGCGCGATCAGAACAGTGCCCTGGCCGCAGCGGTGGAACGGGCGCGGATCGCCCGCGAGATGCACGACAGCGTGGCCCATCACCTCACCGTCATCGTGGCTCTGTCTGACGGCGCCCTGGCCGCCGTCGCCCGCGCGCCCGATGAGGCATCCGAGGCGATCCAGGATGTGTCGCGCACCGCCCGGGAAGCCCTGGCCGAGACCCGCCGGCTGTTCGGGGTGCTGCGGGCCGGCTCCGGGCCAGAGCTATGGCAGCCGCTGCCCGGCCTGGCGGACCTCGACGATCTCCTGGGCCGGGTCCGGGCGGCCGGCCTGCCCGTCCGGTACGAGCGCGGCGGCAGCGCCGGGGACCTGCCGGCTGGCCTTCAGCTGGCCGTGTTCCGGCTCGTCCAGGAAGCCCTGACCAACACCATGAAGCATGCCGGCCCCGGCGCGAGCGCGACGGTCCGGCTGCAGATCACCCCCGCCGAGGTCTGCGTGGAGGTCGAGGATGACGGCAGCGGCAGCGCCGCGGAAGCCTGGCGCTCCCGGTGGCGGCATGACCGGGATGCGCGAGCGCGTCAGCGCCTTCGGCGGCGAACTCGATTGCGGCCCCCGCCAGCCCCGGGGCTGGCGCGTGACGGCCCGCCTCCACCCCGACGCGGCGGCCACGACATGATCAGCGTGCTCCTGGTCGACGACCATGCCCTGATCAGGAAGGGTTTCCGCCTGGTCCTCAGCGCCGAACCCGACATCGAGGTGGCCGGGGAGGCCGCCGACGGGCGGACCGCGGTCACCATGTGCTCCGCGCTGCGGCCGGACGTGGTGCTCATGGATGTCCGGATGCCCGGCCGCGACGGCATCGAGGCGACCCGCGACATCGTGGCCGCCGGGCTGCCCTCGAAGGTCCTGATCCTGACCACGTTCGACCTCGACGACTACGTGTACGCCAGCCTGCGGGCCGGCGCCAGCGGCTTCCTGCTCAAAGACACCCAGCCGGACGCCCTGGTGGCCGCGATCCACACCATTGCCGCTGGTGACGCGGTCCTGGCGCCGACCTCCACCAGGCGCCTTATCCGCCAGTTCGCTACCACCGAGCAGCCAGGGCAGCCCAGCGGCCACCACGCCACCCAGATCCGGCAGGTCCTCACCGGCCGCGAGCAAGACGTCTTCTCCCACATCGCCGCGGGCATGTCCAACAGCGAGATCGCGGCCGACCTGCATCTGTCCGAGGGCACCGTGAAGATCCACGTGGGCCGGATACTCGCCAAGCTCGGCTTGCGTGACCGAGTCCAGGCCGTTGTCCTCGCCTACGAATCCAGGCTGGTAACCCCCCGGACCGACCCGCGGGACAGCCCGGGGGACCCGCACTGATCAGCCCCACCGCACTCACCGCCCGGGCCTGTGGCGCGGTCAGCTGACGGCGGCTTCCCAATGCCCGCCGTGCCGACGAAGCCGGCCATCACCCGCCTGCGGCGGGGCCCGGTGACGACGTCAGTCGATGAGCTCCTCGATCTCTCGCCTCCCCGGCCAGGCCCTGAGCCCGGCCGCGGTAACGCGACGGCGCTGGCGGCGCTCTTCATTGGGGAGCTGGGCAGCTAGCGGAAGGTGGATCTATGCGACACCTGATCGGGATCATCCTGGCGGTTGTCATGGTCGCGGTGCTGTTCTTCGCCGGCGCGCAGGGATACCTGCGGCTGGCTGCTCTGACCGTCCCGGTGTCCCAGTTGCCCGCCGGCGGCGGCTCCGTGCTCTCCGATCACCGCATGCTCGCTTCGCTGGTCGCGGTGGCGGCCACCGGCCTGCTGGCTGGGCTCCTGATTGCCGCGCCGCGGATCTCACCGCTCGCCGCCGGGCTGCCCGGGCTGCTGTTGCTCGGCTGGACGGCGCTCTACCTGGTCAGCGTCCGGCGGGCGGTCCATCTGATCCCGTTGAAGTCTCACGTGTACGGGGCAGGATTCGAGGCCATGCTCTTTCACGGGATCCTCGCGGCAGCCGGCCTGGCGATGCTCATCCCGGTGTTTGTGCCCTTCAGGTGGCGGGCTCGCCGCACCGCCGCGCCAGAGCTGGCGGAGGACACCGGGTACATCCCCGGATTTGCCCACGTCACCGAACCGCTGGCACCGGCGGAAGCGGCCAGTTGCCCGGAAACTGGCTGATTAGGCAGGCCCAGCTAGCCGTCCTCACTATGGCCGGGGCACCCAGGCCCCTGGTTGCCATTTCCGGTCTTTCGGTCGCAGCGGCCGGGCCATTCGGCTCTAGATGGTGCACTCAGCGTGGCTGATGGTGAAGACGTGAGAGCACGCGAAAGTTCGCACCGTGTCCGGCTCACGGCCCTGGCGGGGTTCGTGGCCGTATCGGCGTACGGCGGTGCGGCGGGGCTGATCAGCGGGTGGCTGCGGCTCGATTCAACGATGACGGCGCGATTGCCGTTTAGCAGTCCGGTGTTCGCCGGCATCGCGCTGGCCTGCGTGGTCGCGGTGCCCGCCACGGCTGCCGCGCTCCTGGCCTGGCGGAGGCACCCGCGTGCCCGTGACGCGGCCACCGTGGCCGGTGTCCTGCTGATCGGCTGGATCGTGGTCGAGGTGGCGGTGGTCAGGCAGTTCAGCGTCCTGCAGGTGGTCTACGGCCTGGCCGGCCTGGGCCTGATCGTCAGGGGTAACCGGCGCTTGCTTGCCGAAGCCGCTGACGCCGTGTCAGCCTTGCCGCTGCTGCTGACGGCACCGCTGTACCGCCGCTGGCACCTGCGCTGGGGAGCCACGCCAGCCGAAGCCCTCGCGGCCATGCCGGGAGATGACCTGGTGCCGGTCTCGCATTTCACCGCGACCCGGGCGATCACCATCGAGGCCCCGCCATGCGACGTCTGGCCCTGGCTCACCCAGGCCGGGTACGGGCGGGCCGGCTTTTACAGCTACGACCTGCTCGACAACCTCGGCCGCCCCAGCGCCACAGCGATCATGCCGCAATGGCAGCAGGTCCACGTCGGGGACATGGCCGCGCCGATGTCCAGCCATCCGACGCCGAGCACCTCATTCCTGGTGGCCGACGCCGA
The DNA here is from genome assembly GCA_963751175.1 of uncultured Actinomycetes bacterium. Classification (GTDB taxonomy): domain Bacteria; phylum Actinomycetota; class Actinomycetes; order Streptosporangiales; family Streptosporangiaceae; genus RYN-230. The sequence continues at coordinate 239,315 of CAVVTM010000032.1, forward strand.
ACCGGACACCTGCCTGGTCTGGACGAAACCGGACTCGACCTGGGCATGGACGCTTACGCCACTCGCCCAGGGCCGGACCCGGCTAGTGACCCGGCTCCGGCAAAGATACCGGCCGACCCCAGGTGGGCTGCTGACGGTAATCCTGGCCGAATTCGGTGACTTCGCGATGATGCGCAAGATGCTGCTAGGCATCAAGAGCCGGACCGAATCCCGCCCCGCCGACTGAGCGGTGAGCCCAGTGTCACATGTAGGGCGGCATGTCGCGGGCTTGGCGTTGGCGAGCTATGGCGCGCTGCAGTTCCTTGGCCGGCGGGCTGGCTCGACGAAGGCCGAACGTCGGCAGAGCCTGCCTGGCGACAGCGTCGTGCCGCGCCCCCAGATACTCACCAACCATTCCGTTACCATCGGTGCCCCGCCGGAGGCGGTATGGCCGTGGCTCACCCAGATGGGCTGGCATCTCGGTGGGTACTACACGCCGCGATGGGTTGACCGGCTCTTCTTCCCGGCGAACTGGCCGAGTCTGGACCACCTCGACCCTGACCTTGTGCGCGACCTCACGGCCGGCGACACCATTCCCGACGGCCCACCCGGCACCGCCTTCTATGTTGTCGGCAAGGCTGACGCGCCGCATGACCTCGTGTTGCACTCGACAACCCATGTTCCAGCGTCATGGCGGGAAAAATTTGGTGCAGCCATCGACTGGACCTGGAACTTCCAGCTCACGGAGCTGCCCGGTGCCCGGACCCGGCTGCATTTGCGGGTCCGGGGACGAATGGAACCGTGGTGGCTCACTGCCACCTATCACGCCACGATCATCCCAGCCGACTTCATCATGGCGATGGAAATGCTGCGTGGGCTGAGGAAGCGCGCGGAAACACAGGATCCCCGGCGCACCCGGCAGGCTCGTGCCGGCAGTTAGGACGAACGGCGGGCAGTCACAGCGCGCCCCAGGGTTCCGACCGCGCCTCGCTGCGCCAGATGTAGGAGACGCGTGGCCGACGTTCTTAACCCAGCCCCTGCTTCCCGGCCGGCTTCCTGCCGCACGCGTTCGAGCGGTCCTGGCGGCCGGAGGCCCGTCCGCCCGTCTCAGCCAGGGCTCGGCGCCGCCGCCGGCGGCAGGGTCAGGGTGCCCGGATCCGGGCCGCCCATGTCGAGCCGGAACGGCGGGTACTTGTCGGTCATCAGCCCGGCGTAGCCGGCCACCCGCAGCACCCACCGGTTCAGGCCGACCACGAAGCCGAAGATCCGCTCCGGGTACCGGCCGGTGACCAGCAGGACCACCGCGGCGATCACGGCCACGATGCCGATCAGCCCGACCCACGGACTGCCGACGTTGTACAAGCCCCAGTCGTTGTAGGCGAACATGATGTTTGCATTGTGGGGGTGGCCAACCCGCCACCCCCACGGGGCCCACAGCCCTGACCCGGTGAACAGGGCGATGATGATGTACTGCGGGATGGCCAGCAGCCACCGTTTCACCAGCGCCAGCCCGCGGGACAGCCGCTGCGGGTACTCCACCTCCAGGTGCGCGGGATACGTGGGGTCGTCGGCCAGCGTGAAGGGCGGGTACCGGTCGGTGCCGAACGCGCCGATCGCGTAGTACTGCACCCGCCAGGTCCACCGCAGCACCCCCACGTTGAACTCGAAGATCGCCCGCGGGTAGCGGCCGGTGACCACGATCGCCACCATCGCCACCGCGCTGAGCACGACGAAGAACAGCCACAGGAAGGACAGCACGACGTAGTGCGGGATCACCAGGATCCATTTGACCAGCCACAGCCAGCGGGACGGCGCGTCCAGCGACGCGTCCACCCGCACCGGGTACGCCTGCGCAGCAGCCATCGAGATCACCTCCTGCTGCCCGACGATGCCTGCATCTTGATCCTGCGCGGGTGCCCAGCCGGCCGCGGAAGAGCCAGATGTCCTGTCCGCAGCGACAAGAGTCCTGGCTATCGGACCATGAACCGGCGCGCCTTGCGGGCGGAGCGGATCGCGGCGGCCAGGGCGGCGAAGCAGGGCCGCGGGCCCGCCACGCGGGGGCCGGCGCTGCACCGGGCCGGACGGGTCCTGCGGTCACCGGCGAGCCCACCGGGGACCGTGCCCTGCGCTCGCCGGCGAGCGAGAAGCGGCGGGGCGGCACCCTCGCCCAGGGCGCCCGGCGGCAGGCGAAGCGCGACAGCCGCTAGGCACGGCCACCTGGGCCTGCGACTTTGCGGCCGGCAGCTGCTGCCGTCCGCCGGCCTGATCGCTTCCTGCGACGAGAGCGGACCTGAGAATGAGACCGTCCGGCCTGGGGGCACGCCTCGACTTGTCGGTGAGGGGCAATAGGCTCTTTGCCCATGCACGTCGATTCGATTTTCGGTGCCATCGGCCGGTGGGCTGTCCGGCTGCGCTGGCTGATCCTGCTGATCTGGGTATTCGGCGCGATCGCGGCCGTGACGCAGCTGCCGTCGCTGTCGAGCGTGACCCAGAGCAACAACTCCAAGTTCCTGCCCGCCGAGCGCGCCGAGCCAGCACGCGATCGACCTGTCCGCGCCGTTCGGCAGCTCGAACCTGCTCCCGATCCCGGTCATCGCGGCGACCACCAGCGGGCCGCTGACCGCGGCGGACGTCAGCGCGGTGACTTCCCTGCAGGCCGAGTCGCACTCGGTGCCTGGCATCAAGCGGGTGCTCGACGTCGGCCGGTCCGCCAACGGCCAGGCCGTGCAGCTGCTCGCCCTGGCCGCCAACAACAGCGGCAACCAGAACTACCAGCAGAACCTCATCGACGGCATGCGCGCGAAGATCGCCAGCGCCGGGCTGCCCGCCGGGCTGCGGGTCCACCTGGCGGGCAGCGTCGCCGTTCAGGTCGACCAGCAGAAGGCGTCCGGCAACACCGGCAACAAGGTGCAGGACCTGTCGCTGATCTTCATCATCGTGCTGCTCGTGCTCATCTTCCGGTCGCTGACGCTCGCCCTGGTCACGGTCTTGCCCGCCCTGCTGTCCGTGCTCATCTCCGGCCCGCTGGTGGCCGAGGCGGCCAAGCACGGCCTGCAGGTGTCACCGCTCGCCCAGTTCCTGCTGATCGTCCTGGTGCTGGGCGCCGGCACGGACTACGGGCTGTTCCTGGTCTTCCGGGTCCGGGAGGAACTGCGGGCGGCCGGCCATGACGTGACCGGCATGGCCGGGGCGCCCCAGCAGGGCCTGTCCCGGTCCCTGCTCTCGGACCTGGCCGGACCCCGCCCGGCGGCGCGGACCGCGCTGGTCGAGTCGGTCACCCGGGTCGGCGAGTCGATCACGTTCTCGGCCGCCACGGTCATCGCGGCGGTGCTGACCCTGCTGGCGGCCAGCTTCCCGTTCTACTCCAACCTCGGCATCCCGTTCGCGATCGCGATCGGGGTCACCCTGCTGGCCGGCCTGACCCTGCTGCCCGCGCTGCTGTCGATCCGCCTGTCGCTGCTGGCGATGAAGCGGACGCTGTTCCAGGCCATGTTCCACAAGCCCAAGCTGCTGCCCTGGAGCATCCAGGGCAGCGGCGGGACCGGGGTCTGGGGCCGGGTGGCCGGCCGCATCGTACGCCGCCCCGGGACCACGCTGGCCATCGGCGTGGTGGCGTTCGGCGGCCTGGCCCTGGCCGTCCTCGGCTACACCGCGTCAGGCTTCGGCGGCAGCACGGCCCCGCCGGCCGGCAGCGACTCCGCGAAGGGCACGCTGCTGCTGACCAAGTACTTCCCGGAGTCGGCCGCCAACCCGACGTCACCGATCTTCAAGTTCAGCCAGCCGGTCTGGACCGATCCCCAGGTCCTGGCCAAGGCCACCAGCGAGCTCAAGGCCAGCAGCCTGTTCACCACGGTGGCCGGGCCGCTCAACCCGAGCGGGCTGACGCTGCCGCCCGCCGACTACGCCCGGCTGCACGCCGCGCTCGGCCCGGCCAAGGCCCTGCCGCCGCTCCCGCCGCCCGGTCTGGCCGGCAAGGTGCCGCCCGCGATCTACCAGCTGTACCGCAGCACCTCGAACTTCATCAGCGCCGACGGGCGGACGGTCCAGTTCTCGGTCGGGCTGAAGGCCGGCGATCCCGGCGGCACGCCGGCCCTGGATGCCGTCCCGGCGATCCGCGCCGAGATCACCAGGGTGGCCACATCCATAGGCGCCGCCGACTCGGCGGTCGGCGGCGAGGCGCCGGCCCTCTACGACATCAGCGCCGTGTCCAACAGTGACCTGGTCAGGGTCATCCCCATCGCGATCGTGGTCATCGGGATCCTGCTGGCGCTCGTGCTGCGGAGCCTGATCGCCCCGCTGTACCTCATCGCGTCGGTGGGCTTGTCCTACCTGGCCGCGCTCGGGCTCTCGGTGCTGCTGTTCGTCGACATCGGGGGCGAGAAGGGACTGGTCTTCTTCCTGCCGTTCCTGATGTTCATCTTCCTGCTCGCGCTCGGCGAGGATTACAACATCCTGGTCATGACCCGGATCAGGGAAGAGGCGCACAAGCTGCCGCTGCGTGAGGCGGTCGTCAAGGCGATCGGGGTGACCGGCACGACCGTGACCTCGGCCGGCCTGGTGCTGGCCGGCACCTTCGTGGTGTTCGGCGTCGTGGCCGGCAGCGGGGCGGGCGGCAGCCAGTTCCGCGATATCGCGATCAGCCTGGCACTCGGGATCCTGATGGACACCTTCCTGGTCCGGACGCTGCTCGTGCCGTCCACGGTCGTGCTGCTCGGCCGGTGGAACTGGTGGCCATCCCACCTGACCATGGACCGCCCGGAGGTGCCCGCGCCTGAGGCCGGGAAGGCCGTGGCCGGGTCAGCCGCGCCGGAGTCCGCCTCCACGACGCAGCCAGAATCGCGCTGAACGGCGGCCCGCGGGCCAGGCCCGGCCGCCTGCTGTTCAGCGTTGCGCCGGCTGCATGACCCCCTCGGGCTGGTCTGGACTGGAGGTGCGGCGGTGGGCGGCCAGCCGGTCGGGGTCAGGCCAGTGCACGCCGGTGGCCCAGCCCAGGTACTCGAAGATCCGGATCAAGCGAGCGGAGATGTCCACCTGGCCCCGGTCGGCGCCGTGCCGCGCGCAGGCGGGGTCGGAGTGGTGCATGTTGTGCCAGCTCTCGCCGAACGACACCAGGGCGAGCGGCCAGAAGTTGGTGGCCCGGTCGTGGCGGCGCGTGGTGAAGGGCCGGGTGCCGAAGACATGGCACAGTGAGTTGACGCTCCAGGTGACGTGCTGCAGCAGGGCGACGCGGACCAGGCCGGCCCACAGCAGCGCGGCCAGCGCGGCGTGCCAGGTGCCGCCGATCATCCACCCGGCAGCGAAGGGCAGGGCCAGGGAGACGGCGGACAGGACAGGAAAACCGCGCGAGATCATCCGCATGGCGGGGTCGGCCAGCATGTCGGGCGCGTAGCGCGCGGGCGGACTGGGGTCGTCACGCAGCAGCCAGCCTGCGTGGGCGTGGGCCAGGCCGCGGAGCTGGCCGGCCACGCTGGTCCCGTAGCGATAGGGGGAGTGCGGGTCGCCGGGCCGGTCGGTGAAGGCGTGGTGGCGGCGGTGGATGGCGACCCAGCCGATGATGTCGCCCTCGAAACTCATCGACCCGGCGACCGCGAGCGCGATCCGTAGCGGGCGGGCCGCCGTGAACGAACGGTGCGTGAACAGCCGGTGGAACCCCACGCTGATCCCCAGGCCGGTCAGCACGTAGAGGGCCAGCGCCAGCAGGACATCGGCCAGGCCAAGACCGTGGCCCCAGGCCAGCCCCACTGCGACAGCCAGGCCTGCGAACGGGACGAGCACGATCGCGGCGGTTACTGCTGACCGGACACCGCCCCCGAGGGTCAGTGGGGGACGGCCGTTTGCGGGGAACGGCGCCTGGCCGTCATAACGGGGCAGGGGGGTGGCCATCAGCAGAACTTCCGCGCCAGCGACGGCGGCCCAGATTGAGAGGCTGAGGAGACCGCGCAGCCAGCCGATGCGGCCCAGCCTGACGCGACGCCGCCCGGTACCGCGCTGGCGTCGCCGGTCGCGCCGGTGATCAGGCCGGGCGGTCCCCCGTGCCCGCCGGCCAGCCACTTGGTGATCATGCCTGAAAGCGGGACGGGAACGGCCCGGGCCATGACGCTCATACACGGCTCCTCAGTGCGTGACGAAGTGACGAACCGTGGAGCCGGTCATGGGGGTGAGATCGCGCCGGGAGACGCAAAAACTCCGGACCTGCACTGTGCCCGTAAGGTTCGGGTACAGCTGCCGGGGTCCGGAGCAACACCCTCACGCTACCCTGCCGCGACACCCGCGTCTACTCGCCGACGGGGCCGGGCGGTGCGGACATGGGCGCGTCCGGGCTGGGCTAGACCGCAGGAGTCGCCGGCGCAGCGGCCGTCCGTGACGAACGTTCGGACGGCTCCGGGGAGCAGACCCCGCGCTCGTCTAGCCGGGCGGCATCATGACTGATTGGGGCTGTTCGGTGGCGGGGGTGATGTCCGCAGTGCACTGCGGACAGCGGCGTGCCGCGATGGGAATACTCAGAGTGCACTGGGGCACGGCCGCTCGGTGGCGGCGTGGTCGTGCTCAAACAGCTTCAGCATGCGGCTGACGGGCAGCACGACCAGGAAGTACACCACTGCGGCGGAGATCAGGAAGGACAGGGCCTCGGTCAGGAATGCCCCGTAGGTGAACCGGGCCTTGCCGACCGTGAAGGCAAGGTTGCTGAAGTTGCCCTGGCCGCCGAACAGGGTCAGCAACGGGCTGATGAACGACGTGACGAATTGCCTGACCAGGCTGCTGAACTGCGCCTCGATCACGACGGCGACCGCGAGATCGACCAGGTTCCCACGGAGGATGAAGTTCTTGAAGCCACTGATGCGGGGGGAGTTGCCCTCGTGCCCGCCGCGTATTCCTACGCATTTGGGCCTGCCGGACGATCTGGCGCGGCGCGGTCTGGAGGGCTGTTCCCCTGTCGCTCGATCATTGCTGGCCTCGCCGCGTTAGGAGTTCTACTATTGCACTGACAGTAAATATCCGCTTACGAGGCGCGCGCATGCCCCCACTCGAGTCACGGGTCTGGCGGCGTTACGGCCAGGTACGCATCTACGTCTCCGCGGACAATGGCGCGGTTGGATGGTTCGATCCGCGGATGGGCCGTTCCCAGCTCAGCCAGCCTCACCTGCGCGATGAATTCTGGGCTGCGGTTCGCGCCGAATGCCAGCGGCTGCTAGCAGACGGGCACATCAAGGAGCCCGCGCGTTTCCTCCCGAGGCCAGTTCCACCGGGCCGCAGCAGCCTTCCCCCGTCATGCCCGTCAGCCAGCCGCGGGCCGGGCCGCGGGCGCCTGGGCAGGCGCCCGGGCAGCACTCGGGTGGTGCGTAACCCGGACTGGGACGACCTGGCCCGCAACGAGCCTGGCGCTTCGGCCAGTGCGCGGGCCCGTGAACTGCGCCGCGAGCATCCACTGCTGACGGGCGCGGCCGCATTGGTCGGTATTCGCACGTCAGCACAGCAGTTCGCGGCCGGTGCCCGCGGCGAACGCACCGTCGGCCGCCAGCTCAACCGATGGGCCGCACGGCATGGCTGGCATGTCCTGCACGCGGTTCCGGTCGGCCAGCGTGGCGCCGACATCGACCATGTGGTCATCGGGCCGTTCGGCGTGGTGACCGTGAACACCAAGACCACGAGGGCGCCTGTCTGGGTGGGCGAATACGGCCTGACCGTCGGCGGCAAGCCGACCGATTACCTGCGGAAGTCACGGAGCGAGGCATCCCGCGCCGGACGGCTACTGAACCAGGCCACCGGCCTGAGCGTGCCTGTCCAGCCAGCTATCGTGTTCGTCGGAGCACGCCGGGTCAGCGTCCGCCGCGGTGGCCCGGCCGACGTCGCCGTGCTCCCATCCCCCCGGGCGCTGCGCCACTGGTTACGGAAGCAGCCGCTTGTGCTGGAGCCCAGCCAGGTGCAGGAGATCTACCAGGCGGCCCGCTGGCCGGCGAGCTGGCAAAGCCGGTAGCCGATCCAGCTAATGCGGCCGGCCGCGCTGACCGGCCCCACACGGTCAGCACCCTTGACAGCCTTCTCTGGCCGATTTACATAAGGGGTGACAGCCAGGTTGTTAGCGCTAACACGTAGCATAAGCGCCCAGTCTGATGTTCTCGGTTGGTGCGCTGGGCACCGCCAGTCGCGAAGCCGCCTGCGAATCGTCAAGCACCAACGAGTACGAACGCGGCCCAGAACACGGGATCGGAGAACGGACGGTCACCTTCGGCGTACTCGAAGGCAAACCGGACCCGGCCCTCGGCGGCGACCTCAGCCAGCTCGGACGCCTCCGGCTCCGGGAGCGAGCCCACAGCCGTCAGCAGGTCCTCGAAGTACTGCCGGAGATCCGCGGCGGTCAGACTCGCCAGCCACGATTGGGCGGCACGCAGCGCCGTCGCCTGCTTCGCCGCTTCCCCACCGGAACCAGCAGGCAGCAGGCAGGCATAGTAATGCGAGAGCAGCAGCGCAGTAGACAGATCGTTGACGGGCTCAGAGCGTGCCGAGCACCGCGGCGGCTCCCGCCCCCAGCAGCGCGCTCGGCAGGCCGATGGCTTCGTTGGGCAGCCGCGCCACGTCGGTGACCGCGGTCTGGCAGGCGGATGCGACGATAAGCCGCGCGGTCATCCCGGGGCCGGACTGGCGGAAGTTGCTCACCGAGATCCGGTGACCAGCGCCCAGCACAATCCCCGAATACGTCGGGGCATCGGGGGAGTAGACGCCGTGACACGAAAAATGCACATGGGTCGCGCCAGCCAGCGCGTTGAGGACTTGCTCGGGCCGCACATCCGGATCCCGGACACCGTCCGCTGGCGCTCCTCGAACGCGCGGGCGACCTGCGCCATTTCAAGGCCGGCGAACTGGAGGCTGCCCGTGGGGTCAACGACGCCCACGAGCCGCGCAGGCCGGCCGTCTGAGCAGGCGCGCCTGCTCACGCGCCCAGCCGAGGGACCGCCCGGACGGGGCATACGAGATGTCGATGTCACCGCTGGGCAGGAAAGCCTCATCGTCCGCGCCGCCCAGGGCGGCGTGCATGGGCAGCAGCCGCATGATCCCGGTGGGAATGACCACGCAGCCGCGGACAGATCTAGCGGCCAGGGCCTTCGCCAGTGGCCGTCCCACCATCGATCTGAGCAGCCCGAGCATTGGCGGCAGCGCGGCGGCTAGTTCTCCAGGGTCGCCAAGGACCCCGGCGAGGAAGCCGGACGTGCTGCCGTCAGGCCGTTCCTTCGCGAGCAACTGGCGCAGGTCGTTGTAGCTGAGATCGAAGAACCACGGCAGCACGGTGGGGCTGCCTGGCGCGACCAGCAGCGCCAGCCCGCCGTGAACAGTGCTGGCGCAGTACAGAATGCCGAAGTCGCGGGCTAGGACGCTGATCCCGTCGAACGAGATGCTGTCCAGAAAGCGCTCATAGCCGGGTAGCTGGCGGATCTCCGCGACCAGGGCATCCAGCTCGTCTCGCGCCGAGTCCAGGCCGCGGACCAGGCGGGTCTCATCAGAGATCGTTGGCGTTCCCCGCTGAGCCGAGGAAGCCCGGCCGAGGGCGGCCAGGCGCTGCGAGATCGCCCGGTATCTGTCGGCCAGATCGGCCCGGCCGCCGCGGCTGAGGTCGTCGAGGGCGGCATTCCCCATCAGGGTCTCGGACAGCATCATCGACTGTCCGTTCTCCAGGGTCTCGACGGCGAGTTCCAGCTTCCCTGCGCGCGCGAAGACGTACGCCGCCTCGCTCGCCGCCCCCTGGATTTCGGCCAGGGTGATTTCCTTGTCGTCGGCGCACAGTTGCTCGCGCAGCGCGGCGGACATGCTACCTATCAGGTGGCCCGCCGCCTCGGCTGCTTCAGTCCAGAGCTCGGGCACCGCGGTAGCGGCCTCCGGGCTGGTGTCCGACTTGGGACCCGGCCGCCTCGACCCAGCGGGCCCGCTCCGCCGCGAAGCGGCACCAGTCCCGGGCCGCGGCCAGCGAGCCGCCCGTTGCCGGGCCTGGCGTGCCTGCCGTTCCCGCCGCGTCGGCGGTTCCTGCCGGGTCGGCGGTTCCTGCCGGGTCGGCGGTTCCTGCCGGGCCGGAGACGGCCTCCCGGTAAGCCTTTGTGGCTTGTGCCGCGTCCGCCGGGGACCTGGTCGCCCGCCATTGGTCGGCCAGCGCGCCGCCGAGATGCTCGCAGTATTCCCTGTGCCGCGCGGCGCCCGTGCTCTGCGAGGCGGCTTCGGCGGACAGGGCGATGCTCTCGTTGAGATCCTGTTTGTCGCCGGTGAGCCGGTACCGCGCCCGCAGGCTGAGGGCGAGATTATCCAGGTGCAGCGGTACAGGTGGCCGGCGAGCGTGGGACGCGGCCTCGACCACCTTGCGGCGGACCTCGATTGCTTTGGCCAGGTCCTCAGGCCGCTGGGTGCGGAAGTACTCCGCGTTCAGTGCCACGCTCAGGTTATTCAGCCGATCCGCGAAATAGGCGGAACTCTGCGGCGTCAGCTCGATGGCCCGATTGTGCGCGGAGATGGCTTCCTCGATGTCCTTCGCGGAGTCCGTGACCTGGTACTGATCCAGCAGCGCGGCGCCGAGGTTACTCAGGTACATGGCCAGCGAGTCACCGCCTGGGCACCTGCGGACCGCTTCGTTCGCAGCCGCGACGGACCTGGTCAGGTCGCTTTGGCGGCGGGTGTGCTGGTAGCGGTAACGCAACGCGGTGGACAACGTTGAGTATGTGCCTGCCGCCCGCGAAGGGCGATGAGCCAACTCGGGCAGGGCCTCCTCAGCAATCTGGATCGCCCGGTCCAGATCCGCCGCGTTGCCCTCGGCTTGGTACCGGTTGACAAGGGCCGTCCCGAGGTTATGTCGAGCGTCGAAAAGCCGGTCCGGGCTGATGGCCGGGGATGCCACGACGATGTCCAGGTGACTCATCGCTTCCCGCAGGTCTGCGGCTTCCCCGAAGGCTTCGTAGCGATCTAGTAGCGCGTTGGCCAGGTTTACCCGGTGACCGCACTGCTCGGTGGGGTCGGAGGACTCGTCGAGCGCCTGCCGGAGCAGCGCAATCGCCTGCTCGATATCGTCACCAGCGCTGGACCGTTTGAACCGCTCGAGCAGCACGATGCCAGCGTGCTGATCGAGCGGTGGACCTCGGGCATGCGCCTTGTCCTGGTGGCGGTGAGGTTCATGCAGGTACCTTCGGCCTCCTCGAGATCCGCCGGGTTGGAGCGGCTGCGGTAGCGCCGGAAGAGCGCCTGGGCGAGTTGCAAGGCGTCCCCGCTCTGGCCCTCAGGCGTCGTGGTCCACGGCCCGAGCCGCACCTGCTCCCGCCACGTTGCCACGTCTGCGTCCAGGTCGGTGCCGTCGCCGGCGTCTCCGGCGTCGCCCGTGGCGGTCCGCTGCCCGTCGCGCAACTCGACGGCTACCTTCCCGGCCCGGATCATTTCCTCGAACGCCGGCCCGATGCCAAGGGCGCGGCACTGGCGGAACAGTTGCTGGTAAGCGGCTAGCTCATAGCCACGCTGGCCGCCACCATGCCGGGCCGACTCCCGGGTTAGCAGCTCATCGATATCGTCGGCGAGGAGTTCAGGGTGCCGTTCGAGCACGGCGCGGGCGCTGGTCCAGTCCGGCGCCGCAATGAAAGCTTGCAGCGCCTCCGGGTAACCGGCTGCCGCTGCCTCGGCTGCCGTGTCCGCGGCCGAGGCGGCGTCCGCCGCCGCCTGGGCGGCGGCAACCCCTGCTGCGGCTGCAGCCGGGCCTGGCGCGCCTGCACTGGGCTAGGACCGAGCGCAGCGCGGTGAGCCGCTCCACGTCGGCGTCATGGTTATTGGCTCGCATCAGAGCGATGTACTTGCCGAGGCGGATATCTACCTCGGCGTCGAGGATGGCGGGCTCGCTCGCGACGATCCGGTTCACCTCGTCCTGATCACCTGCCTCGGACAACCTGGCCAGCGCTTCGTCGATGGGGTTGGTCGGAGTCGGCTCCAGCACGCTGGGGACTCCGCCAGCGCGATGGATGGGGCCACTTCCTGGCAGCGCAGCAGCACGAACCGGATGCGGATCAGCAGAGCGGTGAACCGGGTGTCCTGGCGGATCAGCCCGCCGATGGCAGTGTCCAGCTCGGCGTCGAACGAGTCACCCACCAGGTCCGGGTTCTCGGTGATGATCCGGACCGAACCAGCGTCATCCGCGGTGGCCAGCCGGTAGAAGGCGCCCGTGGCAGGCCCGAGGTCCAGTGGCACCAGGAGGAACTTCTCCTGCTGGGCTTGCGCCAGCGCTGCGTCGGTACCGCCCGCTGACCGGCATTCCGCCAGGAAGCGCTGGCACTCGCTGAGGATGGCGTGAGCGGGCAGCGGCTCTGTCGTGTGATGGGCCGCCAGCAGCTGATCGAGGACCCTGGCCGCGGCGGGATCAACCAGGGCA
>CAVVTM010000033.1:0-36390 GCA_963751175.1 uncultured Actinomycetes bacterium
AACCAACCGCGCAGACGGGCAGACCGATTTCACGAGCTTGTCGGCGGTGGCGGTCCGGCTGCAGGTACTGGTGCGGGCGCTCTTGGTGGCCGCGCCGAGACCGAGCGGGTCCGTCCCGGTCAGCCGCCGGTAGACGGGCCAGGACTCGATCGAGGACGCGCGCCCAGCTCCTGCCGTTGACCAGGTCCCCGATCCACGCCCACTCATCACTTTCCCGCCGAACGTACAGCGGCTGGCCGGTCGGGGTAGCGGCGAGTTTTCCGGCATGGCGGCCTTCGCCCATGGCCTGGTGCGGGGGTGGGCCGTCGCTGCATGGTCGGCTTGGCAGGGCGAAACCCGTCCGGCGAGCCGCTGTTCCGGTACAGCGGCCTTTCCGGGCGGCCAGCCGCGCACGCGGGCCGCCCAGGCCCCGGCATCTCCCACCGTCTCGATTCCAGCGCCAGCTCGGCCTGCAGGCGCCACGTCGGCCGGGGTACACCGGCGGCGGCCACCACTCCAGCAACTGGATCGAACAGATCCCCGACAGCCATCACAACCCACAGCGAGAGCTTCATCATGTTCGAGAGCCTGAGCGTCCAGTTCCTCAACCATTCGCCGTCACCCATGGTAGGTGATCGATCCGCCCAGCGCAATGGCGGGCAAGTACGTTTCCTGATCGATTGGACTGGTCCGGCACAGCGCGCGGCCACATCGGCCGCCGTGGACGGGAACGCGCCGGGCCGCGACATCGCCATGGAGGAAGTCCTGGCGGCCGCCTATTGCCGCGCCACCCGTTCGGGCCACGACGGCCTGCACCGCGAGCCGAGCGGCTGATACCGCGACAGCGCCTCCCGCATAGCCAGGTCGAGCGATACCAGCGGGCTGCCCGGGACGCGACACCGGGTCAGCCTCGACCTGACCGAGCCGGCCGAGCGCGAGCTGATCGAGGATCCGCCAGCCAGGAACCGGCCAAGGCCACGACCCACTGGCCGAGGACGAGTAGCCGCGCCGTCGAGGCGGGTACTGCGGGCCGCACGTTCGAGTCCGGAGACAGCGGGCGATGTTGAAGGCCGCCCGGTCTGGATCTGGCGTCCTGCTGGTCAGGCGCAGGCCGGGGCAACAATACGAGGTGGGCTGGTCGACAGCATCACCGGGCGGCGCAAGCTCACCTCTGGGCTCAGGCGCAGGAACTGGCCGCAGTCGCCGAACTCGGACGCCGCCGGGGCGTCATGGACGATCCCGAGCTCGAACGTGACCCGGTCCGGGAGCTTTCCGCTGAGTTCGCTCCCAACGAGGTGGCGCTGGCCCTGACCTTGACGCAATGCGCCGCCGAGTGGTGGATGAGCCTCGCGGTCAGCATGTCCGGCAGGCTGCCGGCGACGTGGTCCGCACTGAGCCAGGGAACGATCGACCTGGCGCGGGCCAAGCTCATCGATTTGTGGACCACTCCCCTCGACGATGACCTGGCCCAGGCGGTGGAGCGCAAAGTCCTCGTCCGGGCGGGGCAGCAAACCACAGGTCAGCTTCGCGCGTCCTTGCAGCGCGCTGTCATTTCCGTGGACCCCAGCGCCGCAGAACGGCGGCGCACTCAGGCAGAAAGGAACGCCCGCGTGGAACTGACCGGCGAGGACAGCGGGACTGCCGCTCTGTCCGGGCACTTCCTCCCGGCTGCGCAGGCCTCCGCGGCATGGGCGCGCATCAGCGGCATGGCCGAGTTGATGAAGGGCAACGGAGCCGGCGGCGGGATTGATCTGCTGCGCGCACAGGTATTCGTCGGCCTGCTGCTGGGAACCCTCCCGCAGCCACCCGACGAGGCCGCCCCCGGGAACACGGACCCACCCGGCGCCCCACCGGACGACCGCGGCACGCCATCTGGGGACGGCGGCTCCAACGCACCCGCGGGCGCTCCCGATGATGATCCGGAAAGCGGCTCTCATGACCAGGAACCGCGTAGCGGCCTCGACGGCGCGGATCCGGGCCGCGGGCACCACGCGGATCCACGCGGCGGCCCCCACGCGGGTCCGGGCAGCAGGCACCACGCGGATCCTGGGCGCGAGGCACCACGCGGATCCTGGGCGAGCCGGGCGCCCACGCGGGTCCGGGCAGCAGGCACTACGCGGATCCTGGGCGCGAGCCCCACACGGATCCACGCGGCGACCCCCACGCGGATCCGGACAGTGGGCCCCATGACACGGATGAAGGCAGCGGGCCCCGCGGCGAGAGTCCAGGCAGCATCCCCCGCGGTGAGCACGCGCCAGACGTTCCATCCGGCGGTACTCTCGCGACGAACCTCCGCCTCGCGACGTCACCAACGGTGATCCCGGTACGGGCGAGCACTCCGGCGCGCCAGATGAGCAGCCATGGTGCTGGCCACCGATCCCGGCGCCGGGCGAGGTCCCCTGGCCAGGCGCAGGCTCAGGCTGAGGGCGGTAGGCGCGATTCTGGAACGGGAATGACTTCGACTTCGGCATGGTACTGGTACCGGCACCGGCACGGCAAGATCCGGCGCCCGAGCTCAGCGTGTCCTGGCGGACGCTGGCGGGCTGGTGGACGAGCCGGCCAGCTCACCCGGATGGGCGCGATTACGGCGGGAGTGGCGCGGGAACTAGCCCGGGCTGCGGCGGTCGATCCGACGTGTGCGTGGCGGGTGGTCGTGACCGACGCCGGCGGCCAGGTAATCGCAGTGACCCGGGTTCGCAGGCCAGACCGCGGCACCGGAATTCGGGTCATCCGCCGGGGCCGGATACCCATGCACCGGGGTCAAGCACTCCTTTGCTGGGCGAAGACGCTGACCCGCCGGGACCTGGCGTGCTCGGGCGGATCACCGTGGCCGTGCCGGTCACGCTGCTGGGTGAGCCACCGCCCGTGAACCACCGCCCGCCGTCTGGCCGGATCGAACGCGCCCCGGGATCAGGCCCGTCGCCTGGGTTGGTTGCCGCTCTGCAGGCCATTCTGAAGGCTGCCGCGGCGGCCGCCCGCGAGTTGGCCGGGCGGACGACCGTCACGCTGCCGGCGATCAGGCGAACGGCGATCAGGACGTCCCGTGCACACACGCCGACGCGGCTCCCGGATACCGGATCCCGGACCGGATGCGGGACCTGATTGAGGTCCGTGACCAGGATTGCGGGTTCCCGATCTGCCGCCGGCCTGCGTCGCGCTGCGACCTTGATCACACAGTCCCCTACGATCAGGGCGGCCTGACGTGTCCCTGCAATATTTCCGGCGGATGCCGCCATGATCACCGGATGAAGGGCTCGACCGCCTGGCGTCTCCAGCAGCCCAGGCCGGGCACCTTGATCTGGACCGCACCATCCGGGCTGTCCTGGACAGCCGAACCGGAACCGCACGTGGCCTGAACCAGCGCGGCCGGAACCCCCGAAGTTGCCCGAGCCCAAGGTGACCCAGGGGCGCAGGCGGTGGCGAATTGAGGCACCAGAGTCAACTCCTGCACCACCGGATACAGAGGGCAGCCACTATCTGACGCTGTGATTACGGACCAGGCGGGTACCCGGCGGACAGCCGGCGGCGGCCGGTAGCCTGGGCGCTAAAGTCACGTCCCCGGGCCGCGGGCCGGTCGGGGATGCCTGGCTGCTGGAGCGGACCTGGGAGACCACCCAGATGGGAGATCAGCCGTGAGCCTGCCGGCGAGTCAGCGACGGATGCTGGACCGGATCGACCGGACGCTGAGGGACTCTGATCCCCGCCTAGTCGCGCTGTTTTCCATCTTCACCAGGCTCACCTGGGACGAGGAGATACCCCGGATCGAGGAAGTCCGGGCCCGGCTGGCCCGGTTCGGCGGCTGGATCGCCCGGCACACCGAGCCGGTCCGCCCGCGCATCCCCCGCCCATCTGACCGGGTGAAGGCGATCCTGTTCTTTCCCGCGGCACTCGCTGCAGTGGCCTGCGCCCTGCTCATCGGGGGCAGTGGGCCGGTCGCGCATCGTTGCGCGGCCACGGTCCGGGCTCCCGCCAGTGAACTCATCGTCAAGGCCCGGCAGTGCCGGATGACCATGGTCAGGATGCCGACCCCGGTCTTTGGGCATTAACGGGCTAACCCGGTCCTGGCCTTCTCCTAACCAACGGGCCAACCCGGTCCCGGCCTTCGCTCAGTGAGCGCCGCTGCCGCCCCGCCTCAGCACGTCGTACCCGACGAAAGTGAACAAGTGCTCACCGGCGGGCAGCGGCCTGGGTGTCCCAGCGAGCCTGTGCGCGCCGACGCTCCAGCGCGTCCCCGGCTCTGATACGCCGACCAGCTCGAAGCCTGCCGCCGCGAACCACGCGCATATCTGCGGGATCAGGTCAGGTTCTCTGCGCCCGCGGGTCCACACCACTGTGCCGCCCGCGGCGCACAGCCCAGCGCAGCCCCGGATGGTCCGGGCCACGTCCTCATCCGTGATGTTGCCGAACACGCCGCAGGCCAGCACGAGGCTGGCCGGGACCAGCCTGGCGTACACATCGGTCTGGGCCGCGTCCCCGGTGACCACCTCGACCTGGGTCAGCCCGGCGTCTGCGGCGAGCCGGCGGGCAGCCTCCGCGTTGCGAGGATCCAGTTCCACCAGTCGCGCGGTTACGTCCCTGCCGCGCGGATGCTCGCGGAGCACGCCGATTAAGTCCCGGCCCTGGCCCGCGCAGATGCTGACCGCCCGCAACGGCCCCGATGGGGCATGGTCAAGTGCCTCGGTGATCCGGGCCTGCACCGCAATGAGCCGCTGGGCGAGCGGCGTCTGCGGATCGTCGTACGCCTCGTGCCAGGCGGCCCAATCCCGGCCGCACTATCGCGGCCAGCACCATGTCGTCCGGCCGGCACTGTCGCGGCCGGCACTGTCGCGGCCAGCACCATGTCTCCCAGCACTGTCGCGGCTGGCACTGTCGCGGCCGGCGCTGTCCCACCCGGCGCTGCCCCGGCCAGCGCTCACCGGGCCTCCGTCACCCACACCATCCGGCGGCCCTGCTCCCCCGGCGCCTCGGGCTGGTGCGAGTCGATCCGGTCGAGGTGGTAACCCAGCTTGCGCGGGATGGCCGCGCTCGCCTGGTTCGCCTCGTCACAGTGGATCTCCGCCCTGGTCACGCCGGGCAGGGCCAGCGCCACCTCGGTGAGCATCCGGGCCGCTTCCGTGCCCAGGCCGCGGCAGGCGTACCGGGCGTCGACCCAGTAGCCGATCTCGACCCCGCCCTCCCCCACCCGGCGGTGCAGGCCGATCTCCCCGATGACGGTGTGGTCGGGCTGCAGCAAGATGGAGTAGATGAAGTCGCTGCCGGTCTCCCAGAGCTCGTCGGCCTCGGCCACGCGGATGAGCTGGGTTCTGGGCTCGGCAGCTTCCCGCGTGGCCCAGGCCATCCAGGGCATCAGGTAGTCCAGGCTGGCCCCGACGGCCAGCGCGATGCCCTCGGCATCATCCGCGTGCACCCGGCGCAGCACCAGCCGAGACGACCGCACCTCTGCGGCGGGCATCCCCTCCGCATGATCAGCGCATCTACCGGCCCGCTCATCAGCACTGTCATGGGCGCTGTGGCCGCCGTGTCCAGTTGCAGATCGCTCGGTCGCCGGGGACATGCTTCATAGTAAGCAGCCCCCGGAGGGCTAGAGCGGGGAAGGGCCGGACCCGTGACCGCGATCACTGCCCACCGGCAGCGGCCCGTCCACCAGGAATGGCGCCGGATCGTCGCCGACGATGACGCCGCCGCCATGACCCCAGGTCAGGTAGCGCGAGGACAAGTTGAGCATCGCCGAGAGGCGGTTGCGGTTGCCCAGCAGGGTGATCAGGTGCAGGGTCAGCCACGCCAGCCAGGCGAGCGTGCCCCGGATCTTGACCCGGCGCGGCAGTTCCACCACTGCGGACCGGCGCCCGATGGTGGCCATGATGCCCTTGTCGTGGTACTCGAACGGGACGGCAGGCTGGCCCGCGGCGAGCCGCCGGATCTGCCGGGCCGCGTGCCGGCCGGTCTGCAGTGCGGGCTGCGCCAGCTGCGGCAGGGGCTGGTCCTCGATCAGCGCGATATCACCCAGGGCGAAGATGCGGTCCTGGCCCACCACCCGCAGGTCAGGCCGGGTTAGGATCCGCCCGCCGCTGCCCTGCGGCAGCTGCCACTCGGCCACGTCGGCGGGGGCCGAGACCCCGGCGGCCCACACGGTGACGTCGCTCGGCAGGTCCTCCCCGTTGGCCAGGATCACCCGGTCGCTGCGCACCTCCCGGATGGCGGTGTTCAGCCGGACCTCCACGCCGCGGTTCTCCAGCTGCCGGCGCGCGTAGTCGCGCAGTCCCGGCTCGAAGGGCAGCAGCAGGGCGCCCGCCTGCTCGACCAGGCGGATGTGCACCGACGCCAGGTCCACTTCGGGGAACGCGGCGTCCAGCGCGGTGCTGCGCAGTTCGGCCAGGGCGCCGGCCAGCTCGACGCCCGTTGCGCCGCCCCCGACCACGGTAAAGTTCACGCTCTTGCCAGGACCCGCGATGTCCAGGCGTTCCAGCCGGGCCATGATGTGATTGCGCAGTTCCACCGCGTCCCGGCGGGTGTAGAGGCCGAGGCTGTGCTCGGCGGCGCCGCTCACCCCGTAGTAGGCCGCGGACACCCCGGTCGCGAGGACCAGGTAGTCGTAGTCGAGATGGCCCCCGTCCGCGAGCGTGACCTGGCGGCGGGCCGGGTCCACCCCGGTGACCTCGCCCAGCCGGAACCGGGCGCCCCGCCTGCGGGTGACCGCCCGGGCCGGGTAGGACACGTCGCCAGGGTTCAGCCCGCCCGTCGCCACCTGGTAGAGCAGCGGCTGGAACGTGCTGTACACGTTGCGGTCGATCAGCAGCACCTGGGCTCCGGCCCGATCCAGCTCCTCCACCGCGGCCAGTCCCGCGAACCCGGCCCCTACCACGATCACTCGCGGAGCGTTACTGGCCGCCTGCCGGTGAGCGCGCCGCCACAGTCCTGTCACTTCAATCCCCGATCACTCGCGTACTACCCCGTACAACAGCGCCAGCGCCCGGAACATGCCGCCGCGGCAGCGGCATGTGACATCACCGGAACCCACGCTGACCTGGGCGTCTTTCCGAAACAAGGGGGGGAATGGATCACGGCTTGGAATCAATGGCCGACGGCATGTTTATCTTCGCCTCAGCGGGCACGAATGGGGCGCCTGCGCTTCCCCCCGGAGCACAGGCGCCGGAGGTGATCATGACGAGGACGGCCCTTCGCCGTCGCCCGGCTGGCGTGGATGCTCAGCCCTTCCCTGGCCCGTCCGGGGAAGGCGCAGATCTGGCCCTGCCGCCGCCGTGGTCGCGTGCGGACTTGCTCAGCCGCGACGACAGCGAGCTCCTCGAGCTCGTGAAATCGGAACCGATCGGAAGTGCCGTGCGCAGCGCGGCGTGCGAGATCCTGGTGACCCGCTACGAGGCCCTGGTCCGCTCGTGCGTGCTGCGCTACCGGGACAGCCCTGAATCAGCCGAGGAACTGATGCAGGTCGGATACGTCGGCCTGCTCAAGGCGATCAACAACTTCGACCCCGCGTTCGGCGGGGCGCTCGCCGCCTACGCGCAGCCGTGCATCAGCGGCGAGATCAAGAGGCATTTCCGCGACAAGAGATGGCAGGTCCGGGTGAAGCGCCCGGCCCAGGAACTGCTGCTCGAGATGAGGAAGGCCACTGGTGACCTCGCTCAGGAACTGGGGCACGCCCCCGCTGACGCGGAGCTGGCCCGGCACCTGGGTGTCACCGACGAGGAACTGCAAGAGGCCCGCCAGGCCGACATGTTCTTCCACACATCCTCGCTGGACGCCCCGCTCACCCAGGCGGACGGCCTGGCCAAGCTCGCGGACCTGATCGGGGCGGATGATCCTGATCTGGAACGGGCCGTGGACATGGACGCGGTCAGCGCGCACTGGAACGAGCTGCCGTTGCGCGAGCGGCGGATCCTGCTCATGCGGTTCTACGGGAACCTGACCCAGGCCGAGATCGGCGAGCGGCTCGGCATCTCCCAGATGCACGTGTCGCGCCTCCAGGCGACCGCACTCCGCTATCTGCGGGAATGCCTGCTCGGCCGGGACTCCGACGACGACCTCGCGGCTGCTCGCCCCGGTGGCGCATCCTTAAACGAAGCAAGGAGAACGGCATGAAGACCGCCACGGGTCTGGCCCTGGTCGCCGTCGGCGCCATTCTGGCCTTCGCCGTCACCGGCCACCCTGGCTGGCTGAACGTCCAGGCCGCCGGCTGGGTGCTGATGCTCGTCGGGCTGGCCGGGATGTTCATCCCGCGGCGCGGCTACGGCTGGCTACGGCGGCGCATGGTGGTGCGCAGGCCCGCCGCGCGCCGTGCCGTGGTGACCAGTAACGGGCTGGCTGGCAGCGGGCTGGCCAGCACCGGAACCGCGCTGCCGCCCGGCACGGTCGTGCTCACCCCGGAGCAGGCGGAGGAGGTGCAGGCCGGTGCCCTGGAGCCCGAGCCTGAGATCTTCCCCGGGCGTCAGCTCAGCAAGGCGGAGGCGGAGGCGCAGATGACCCCGGCCAGCCCGCTGAACTCCACCTCAGAGACGATCGAGGAATACCTGGAGGAGTAGCGGCCGGGCCGGCGTCCCCGGGGCCGGGCGCACCACCGGCCCCCCAGGCGGCCCGCCGGATCCCCTCCCGGCCGCTCTCCCCAGAACCGGGCCGCCGGGCCAGTGCGTGGCTTCACTGGTCCGGCGGCTCGGCCACCCGCAGCACCAGCATGGTCATGTCGTCCCGCAGCTCGTTGCGGCAGAACTCGACCACGAGCGACTGCAATCCGGCCACGATGTCCCGTGGCGCCTGCCCGGCCAGCCCGGCCAGCTCGTCGGTGAGCCGGTCCTCGAAGTAGGCCAGCTCGGGACTGCGCGCCTCGGTCACCCCGTCGGTGAAGAAGAACAGCACATCCCCGGGCTCCAGGTCGATCTCCTCGCGGCCGGCCTGCACCGTGGGAAACAGGCCCAGCGGCAGCCCGCCCGGGGTCATGATCGTGGTCCGGCCATCGGGGCGGAGCAGCACCGGGCCCGGGTGGCCGGCGCTGCCCAGCACCACGTGCAGCCGCCCGTCCTGCCAGTGCAGGTGGGCATTCTTCGCGGTCACGAAGCGGTCGCCGAACTCCTCGGCCAGCATCACCTCGTTGGCCTTGGCCAGGACCTCGGCCGGATCGGCTGACCAGTGCGCGAGGACCCGGATGGCGTGCCGCGCGGCCGCGGTGACCGCCGCGGCTTCCTCGCCCTTGCCGCACACGTCGCCGATCGCCACGCCCCAGCCGCCGGGGGTCCGGTAGACGTCGTAGAAGTCGCCGCCCACCTCCAGGCCCTCGGTAGCCGCGACGTAGGCCGCCGCGATCTCCACCCCGGGGACCTGCGGCAGCTCCCGCGGCAGGAGGCTGGACTGGAGCGCGTCGGCGATCTCGGTGTGCCGCCGGAACATCCGGTCCACCCTGATCGCCAGGGCCAGCTGCTCGCCGAGTTCCTCCACCACGCCGAGGTCGGCCATCTCGAAGTGACCCTCGCTGGCGTTGCGGGCCAGGGTCAGCGTGCCGTAGGTGTGCTCTCCGTCGGACAGCGGCACGCAGAGCACGGACGTCGCGTCCAGCATCATCATGACCGGCACACCCTCCGGCCCGGCGCCCAGGATCCCGGTGTCCTCCGCGTGCGCGATCAGCAGCGAGCTGCCCGACTCGTGCACCTGGCGGGGCGTCGTGCCCGGCGCCGGGTCCACGTCGGCGACCGCGCTGGCCAGGTCAGGGGGCTGGTTCTCCGGGCCCATGACGAACTGGCGGCGCAGCCGCTGCCGCCGCTCCACGTCCACGATCACCCACGTGGCGAGCTCGCTGGACAGCAGCCGGGCACAGCGTTGCAGGGTCACTGACTCGCTGTAGGTGGCGTTCTCCAGGAACAGCCTGGTCGCGGACGTGACCAGGTCGTAACGGTGGATCATCGCCTCCATGAGGCGGGCCGGGCTGCCGGGCCCGGCGGCCGGATCCGGCTCGGCCGTCACGTCCGCGGCGGCGCCGGTGTCCTGGCCCGCAGCCGCACTGGGCATGCTGGCCACTACGACGAGCTGGTCAGCGTCCCCCCGCAGCCGCGCCAGCCCGGCGGTCAGCTCGACGGCCGCAGGCCCTTCGGGGCGGAGCAGCCGGCACTGGATGCGCCCGGTCCGCCCGGTCCGCACGACCGCGGCGAGCTGGCTCTGCACCGCGGCCCGGGAAGGCAGGTCCACGAACGCGGTGAAGAGCTTGCCGGCCGCGTAGCCGGACCCGGAGCCGAGCATCTCGCTGGCCCTGGTGTTGACCCGCTGCACGATGGCGTCCGGGCCGAGCAGGAACATCGGCACCGGTGCGTCCTGGAACACCGCGCGCAGCAGCCGCCGCTCCGCGAGCAAGGCTTCCGGGCCCGGTCCGCCAGCCTGGGCGGCCCCGGGGGCGGGCCCGGCCCGCATCGCGCCGAGCACGTCCACGGCGGCGTCCAGTTCCGCGAACGCCGCCTCCAGCACGGCCCCGGCGTCCGCGCCTGGCATGGCGGCGGCCTGCCGGAGTCCGGCGTAGCGCTCCTTGAGCGCAGCCACCTCCAGGTCGAGTTCTGGCGGGCCGGAGGATTTCGGCATCGAGGTCCAATCGCGGCGGGGAACGACAGGGACGATGGTGAGGGTGGCACGGAGGTTAGGCCACGGTCCCCGGGGTAGCGAACGGCTGTCGATCCAAGCTAACCCGGGATCACCGTAACCGGATCCCGGTGATGGTCTGATCGTTCCCGTTTTGCGGCTGATCGCGGGCGGCCCAGACGCCAGCCCACGGCGAGATCGCCGGCGCGCCGTGCCTGCGCACGGTTGGCACGGGCCGGTGGCCGGGTTATAGTGCTTGCAGTGTCTACGACGCAGGCACGCCCCCACGCCGTCTGGCGTGGCTGGAGAGGCGTGCTTGCCATGGAAACTTTTTCCCGGCTCAGCCTGGACTTTCGTAGCCTGTACTCTTAACTGCCTCTTCGGCGACTCGTGGCGTACCCGCGTGGGCGACCCCCCGAAGAGGAGGCACCTCCCATGAAGATTGCCCTGGTCACACTGCAGGGGAACCCGTTCGGCCAGACCCCGGAGGCCGGACCGGATAGGCAGGACCGCCGGCTGGCATCCCTGGTGTCCGCGCTGGCCGAGCAGGACAACGAGGTCACCGTCTACGCACGCCGCGACTCGGCGGCCCAGCCGGAGAGGTCGGAGCCCACGCCGGGCGTCACCGTCCAGCACGTGGCCGCCGGCCCCGCCAGGGAGCTTCCCGCCGACTGCCTCGCCCCGCATGCCGCGGAGTTCGGCCAGTACCTCGCGCGGCACTGGCAGGACGACGCCCCCGATGTGGCGCACGCGTACTTCTGGACCAGCGGGCTCGCCGCGCTGGCCGGCGCCCGCGATCTGGGCGTGCCGGTCGTGCAGACCTTCCTGTCGCTGCAGGCCGGCGAGCCAGCCCCGGTCCCTGCCCCGGCGGTCCGGTCCACCCGGGCGCAGGCCCGCGCCGGCGGGGGCGCGGCCCGGCTCCGCCTGGAGCCGGTCATCGCCCGCAGCGTGCGCGCGGTGCTCGCCAGTTCCTCCAGCGAGGTGTCCATGCTGGCCCGGCTGGGCGTGCGGCGGGACTCGGTCCGTCTCATCCCCCGGGGCGTCGACACCGGGAAGTTCTCGCCGGAGGGCCCGGTGGCCAAGCGGGGCAGCCGTCCCCGGCTGCTGTGCGTGGCCCCCCTCGCCCCCAACCAGGGCGTGGACGTCGCGGTCCGCGCGCTCGCCGATATCCCCGAGGCCGAACTGGTCATCGCGGGCGGGCCTGACCATGGCAAGCTGCGCGGGGACAAGGCGTACCGGGCGCTGCTCCGGCTGGCCAGCGAGCTGAATGTGCGGGACCGCGTCATCTTCCACGGCAGCGTCAGCGACACCGACCTGCCCTCGCTGCTGCGGTCCGCGGACCTGCTGGTGGACGCCCCGACCGGCGAGCCGTTCGCGACCGTCGCGCTGGAGGCCATGGCCTGCGGCACCCCGGTCATCGCCTCGGCCCTCGGCAGTCACCTGGACACCATCATCGACGGCACCACCGGGCTGCTGGTCCCGCCGGGCCGCCCCGGGGCGATCGCCCAGCGGATCCGCACCCTGCTGGCCAGCCCGATGCTGCTGGAGGGCTTCGGCATCGCCGCCGTGGACCGCGCCCGGGCCCGCTACTCGTGGGACCGGATCGGCCAGGAGACGCAGGCCATCTACGAGCGGTCCGCGGCCGTCGCGGCCTAGGTCCGCACCCCGAACCCGCGCGCGCCTCACACCCCCCCGGGGCGTGAGCGGGACCCGGAGGCCGGGACGGGCTCAGCCTGCCCCGGCCTCCGGTGCGTCTGCCCGCTGCGACGCGATGACCTGCTGGGCCACCTCGGTCATCGTGACGTGCTGCTCCGCGGACATGGCGCGCATCTGCTGCCAGGCCTCGTCCGCAGTGCAGCCGCGCGCGTTCATCAGCACCCCCCGCGCCTGGTCGAGCACTGCCCCGGACTCGACGGAATCGCGCAGCTGCAGCACTGTCCGCTGCACCCCGTCGTAGGCGGCCGCGTTGCCCATGACGGCTCCCCCGAACGCGACGAGCAATTCGGCGAGCGGAAGCTGATCCGGATCGAGCGACCGCGGCCGGGCGCCGAACATGGTCAGGGTGAGGGCCCGCTCCCCGGACCGCTGGGCCAGCGTGACACAGCACCGGACGCCACGGGCCAGCGCCGCGGCCGCGAACCCCGGCCAGCGCGCTTCCTCCAGGGTGTCCGGGCAGGTGACCGTGCCCGTGCTGGCCGGGGAATCCAGGCTGGCCAGGGCGTCCAGCCAGGGCGCGGAGCCGGCCGTGAGCTGCATCTCGAACAGCTCGGCGAGGTCGGGATGGCTGGCCGCCCGGGCCACCGGCTCGGCGTCGTGCCAGATGGCCGAGGTGGCCCCCGAGCAGCCCGGGACCTGCCGCGACACCAGTCCCACGAGCTGGTTCAGCGACCGGGAGTCCGACCCTCCGGTCATGCTGAGCAACTCATGGGCCTGGCGGGCCAGGTCCTCCGTCGCCACGCCGCCTCCTGTCCTGCTGCCTGCCCGGGCCACGTCATGCGGCCGTTCCATGCCATACCAAGCGGCGAGCGTGAGACTGCCTAACTATTGCAGGATGGCACACTACTCACAATTGGCCGCGGCACGGACGGACAACCCGGAGGTTGAGACCGGTAATTCACCAGTTCAGGGCGACCAGCTCGGGCCGGTCGCAGACCGGGCTGGTGCCCCCGGTCGCTGCGGCCCCGGCCTGGCCGCAGATCGCCAGCAGGATGGCGCGCGACTCCGGGCCGGTGCTGCCGCCGATGCCGGAAAGATCCACGAAATAGTGCGGCCACGGCAGGGCGGAGTTCGTCCAGAGCACCCGGCCGACGGCCACGTTGTAGCCCCACGCATCTCCCTGGGCCCCCTGGTCGAGGCCGAGCACCACGCCATCCCGCACAGCATAGAAGCCGGACGTCCCGGTGGTCGATCCGCCGGACACGCGAGCCTGAGTCCGGCCCGTCTGCGGGTCCACGCCCGCCAGGCTGCTGCCGTCGGTGAGATACAGGAGCCCGCCGAGCGCGTCCGCGTTCTCCGGCACCGTGCCTGACCGCCGCCAGAGCTTGCGGCCCGTCGTGGCGCTGTAGGCGATGGTCCCCTTGGCGTCGGTGAACACCACCACGCCGGCGAACACGCGGCTTAGCACCCCCCGGTAGGACCTGCCCGGCGGCCGGATCAGCCGCTCCACGCCGGACCGCAGGAATATCTTGCGCAGCGCCCGGACCGGGCCGTTGCTGAGGTAACCGCCTGCGGACACCGTGAGGTAGAGATCGTTGCCGCTGACCTTCCAGGCCTGAGCCACGGGCCCGGTCGGGCGGCTCCACAGCACGGCCCCGGTCCGGTTGCTGTAGCTGGTCACCGCGGTGCTGCCGACGATCACCGTGCGGGCCGGGCCCGCCGCGACGGCCCCGCCGAACGCGGCCGCCGGGTAGGAGCGGATCAGCCGGCCGGTCCCGCTATCCAGGACCACCTCGTGACGCGTGCCCGCGGACCCGGTCCGGCGCCCGGGCACGTCGACCCCGGCGGTGACCACGCCCGGCCAGACCCGGACCGACACGATCCGTGAACCGGCCCGGAAGCCGGCGAGCGAACTCTCCCAGGCCGGCGCCCCCGAGCGGGACTGGTACGCGAACACGGTCGTCCCGATGCCGATCGCGGCGACCCGCGTGCCGATGGCCGCGTACGCGTCGCCCTGCGCCGGCGTGGTCCCGGCCAGCCCGGGCTGGGCCACCCAGGCGCCGGGCAGCAGCCGGGTCCACCGCACCATGCCCGCGGACTGGCAGGCCTTGCTGGTACAGGGCCGGGCCGCGGACGCCGGGCCTGGCACGATCGCCAGCGCCACGAGGATCGCGATGAACGGCCCGCGGCGCAGCCGCGAAGGCGACCAGCGGCGCAGCCACATCAGCGAACCGGGCGTCACGTCAATGTCTCCGTTCGGGCCAGTAAGGTTTCCCCGGGGTGCCGCTTAGAGAAGTCCAATACAGAAGGTAGGGAGATCATGGCCGATCGCGCACCGCTTCCGTACGACTTCCTCCCGCCAGTGCCGTCCTTCACGGTGCTGAGCGACGACGTCGCCGACGGCAGGCAGATGAGCAATGCGCAGGTCTACAACAGTTTCGGCATGTCCGGCGAGAACATCTCGCCGGGCCTGCGCTGGTCCGGCTTCCCCGCCGAGACCCAGAGTTTCGCGGTCACCTGCTACGACCCGGACGCGCCGACGGGGTCGGGATTCTGGCACTGGCTGGTGGTCGACATCCCGGTCTCGGTGACCGACCTGCCGGCCGGCGCGGGCGCGGCGGGCGGCTCAGGCCTCCCGGCGGGCGCCTACTCGGTCCGCAACGACTACGGCACCAAGGACTTCGGCGGGGCGGCACCGCCCGCCGGTGACCCGCCGCACCGCTACGTGTTCGCGGTGCACGCCCTCGACACCGCCCGGCTGGACATCAACTCCGACGTGTCGCCCGCGGTGACCGGCTTCAACCTGCGCTTCCACACCGTCGCCCGCGGGCTGCTGGTCCCGGTGTATGGGCACTGACCACGAAAAGTTCCGTTGCGGACCTTGAAAAAGGCACCGGGCGCCCGGGTGACGCGGTGACCGTCACCCGGGCCGGGCCGGGGCGGTGACGCCGGTGAGCCGGTCCCCGTTCGACCCGGTCGCGGCCGATTACGACGCGGGGCGCCCGTCCTACCCGGACGGCGTGTTCACCGCGATCGAGCGGGCCTCGGGCCAGCTTCCCGGGGCGGTCGTGCTCGACGTGGGCGCGGGCACCGGTATCGCCACCCGGCAGCTGGCCGCCCGCGGGGCCCGGACGGTCGCGATCGACTTCGGCGGGCTCATGCTGCGCCGCGCCCGGGCCCGCAGCCCCGGCCTGACCTGGCTCCAGGCGGACGGGAACACGCTGCCGATCCGGTCCGGGTCCGTCAACCTCACCTGCTTCGCCCAGTCCTGGCACTGGTTCGACCAGCACCGGGCCAGCCAGGAGGTGGCCCGGGTGCTGCGCCCCGGCGGCTGCTGGGCGGCCTGGTGGAGTCACGCCTGGGCCGACGGGGAGGAGTGGTTCGACACCTATCAGGACCTGATGGAGGCGGCCTGTCCCGGCTACCGCCGGCACCACCGCGACCCGGACTGGAGCGAGGAAGGCATCGCCAGCACCGGGCTGTTCGAGCCCGGCGTGGGGATCGTGGTGCCGTGGACCCGGCAGGTGGACGCGGCGACCTGGATGGCCGAGGAGCGCAGCAAGTCCTACGTCGCGCAGCTTGCCCCGCCTATCCGGGCCCGGCTGCTGGGCCGGATCGAGGAGCTGCTCGGGGCGCACTTCCCCGGGTTCCCGATGACCGTGTCCTACCGGACCCGGATGTGGCTGGCCCGGCGGCGCTGACGTCACCGGAAGCTCCGTCCGGGCCTCAGCCCGTGTCTTCGATGGCCGCGTAGTCGCAGAGGAAGTCCTGCAGCGCGGCGTGCCGGTCCAGCAGCCCGGGCAGGCCGGCCCCAGCTCCTCCGGGCCGAGGCCGAGCAGGTCAGCCCGGACGTCCGCGATCACCCGTGACATCCCGGTCACCAGCGCCCGCGGGTCCCCGGTGCCCTCCAGGTCACGGTCGGCCCGGTCCAGGATCTCCGCCCGGACCAGCAGGTCGGCCACCCCCTGGGAGCAGTCC
Organism: uncultured Actinomycetes bacterium; assembly: GCA_963751175.1. GTDB lineage: Bacteria > Actinomycetota > Actinomycetes > Streptosporangiales > Streptosporangiaceae > RYN-230. The sequence continues at coordinate 16,183 of CAVVTM010000033.1, forward strand.
AGGCCCGCTTCGAGCAGGTCGGCCCAGCCGCGGCAGAGCGTGCGCCGCCCCCGGCCGGTCCGGTAGGCGGTGTACACGGCGTCCCACTGGCGGCGGATGAACTCCTCCCAGCCGAGGTCGGTGAGCTCACCCTGATCGTGGTCGTACACGCGCTTACCTTAACCGCCCTGCCAGCGTGGCCACGTGCTCGCCGCAGCGGGCCGGGTCGTAGCCGGGCAGGCTGCCCAGCTGGGCGGCCAGCCAGGGCGAGGAAAGCACCCGCAGCAGCCCGTCCACCTCACGCCAGCCGAGCTGGGCCGCCGGGATGACCAGGTCGAAGCGTTCCTCGGCGAGTGGCACGAAGCCCAGCCCGTAGGCCAGGGCGGCCGGCTCGCTGGCCACCCCGGCGTCGGCCAGGCCCGCCGCCGTGGCCGATGCCACCTGCAGGTGCCCCGTGGCGCGGGTTCCGTAGCCGCGCAGCGCGGCGGGCTCCAGCCCGGCCTGGCCCAGCTCCCGGTCCAGGACGCGGCGCGCCTCCGATCCCGCCTCCCGGTTCACCAGCCGCAGCCCGCGCCCGGCCACGTCCGCGACCCCATGAATGCTGCCGTCCAGCTCCGGCCGGAGCACCAGGCCCTCCCGCCAGGACGCGAACCCGACCACCTCGGCCCCGCCCCGGGCCAGCTGCCCGGAAGCCAGCTGTTGACGGGCCGGGCCGGTGTTGTACTCACCGGAGCTGCCGAGCAGGTGCGCGCCGGCCGCGTGGACCAGGCCGGCCGCGGCCAGGCGGAGCGCCTCGCCGCTGCTGCACGGCCACCAGCTGAACGCGACCGGGGGGTCGAGCAGCGCCAGCGGGGTCTCCAGCAGCGGCAGGGCCGGGTCACAGCCCGCCACCACCAGCGTCGGCCGGGGCGGGCCCAGCGGGCGCACCGGGGTCGCCGGGCAGGCCCGGACGGTATCGCCGCGAGCCCGCCCGCCGGCAGGAACCCGGCCCGGGTCGCGGAGTCCGCCGCCAGCGGCAGGGCCACGAACGAGTCCCCCACCTGGGCCAGGGTGACCCGGGCCCCCTCCTCGCCGAGCGGCGCCACCGGCCGGGCCCCGACCACGGGGGCGGGGACGCCCGGCCCGAACAGCTCCTCGACGGTCACGCCCAGCGCGCTGGCCAGGGCCAGGGCCACCCGCAGCGACGGGTCGGAATGACCGGCCTCCACCGCCGACACGGCCTGCCGCGACACCCCGGCCATCCCGGCCAGCTGCTGCTGGGAATAGCCGCGGGCCTGGCGCAGCACCCGGAGCCGGGCCCCGCTGGGACCGGGCCCGGCCGTGATCAGCCCGGTCATGCGGGCACCTCCTCGGGACGGCTGGCCCGGACCCCGTCCAGGACCAGGGCGAAGGGGAGCGCGGGTGGGCAGCCTCGTCTCCAGCAGCGTCGCCCAGATCTGCAACGGTATCCCGAACGGCTGATACGCGATGATCACCACGGCACCCGAACGCGCCCGCGGCCCGGGCCCAGCGGCCATCGCGGCACGGCGGGACCCCCGATTCGGGGACTAGCCCAATTCGCGGGGAACTGCCAACGTGGGTAGCGCAAACGAAGTTCACCCGTCCCGCAGCACCAGCAGTACCAGAATCGAATAACCCACCAATAGATGTCATAACTGATTGTTCAGGCAGTCACGGAGCCGTACCTCGGGGGGCCTGACGTGCGTCATGTGCGGTTACCCTGGTGGCAGGTTTACCTGGTACAGGCAGCTCCGAATGATGCGAGGCTGACAGCCAGCGGGCAATCCTGTTAAAAGGGAAAATGGAACCAGAGGCACTTCTGACCCAGCTGCCTGAGGAGCCAAACAGGTTCATCGGGCGGGAACTGGAACTCGGCTACCTGCGCGACGCCCTGCACCGGACCCGGGGCCTCACCTTGTGCGGTGCGGGCGGCATCGGGAAGACGCGGCTGGCCCTGCGGCTGCTGGCCACGGCGGCCCCGGATTTCGCCGACGGCGTCTACGTGGTCGAGCTGGGTGACCTGTGGGAGCCGGACCTGATCGTCTCCCGGATAGCCTCCCTGCTCGGCGTCACCGGCGAGGCCGGGCGCCCTCTCGCGGACACGCTGGCTGACGCGCTGGAGACGCGGCAGGCGCTGATCATGCTCGACAACTGCGAGCACCTGGTCGAACGCCTGCGCCGCGGTCTGCCAGCGGCTCCTGGCGGCCTGCCCGGAGCTGCGCATCGTGGCCACCAGCCAGGAACCGCTGCGGATCCCGCAGGAATCCGTGTGGCAGGTTGCGCCGCTCGCCGTGCCGCCCCCGGACGCGCCCCGGGGCGCCACCCTGCTGGCCGCCTATGAGGCGGCCCAGCTGTTCGCGGACCGGGCGGCGGCGGCCCGGCCCGGGTTCGCGATCACGGAGCGGAACGCGATGGCGGTGGCGGTCATCTGCCGCGCGCTGGACGGCGTGCCGCTGGCCATCGAGCTGGCCGCCGCCCGGGTGACCGTGCTGTCTGCCGAGCAGATCGCCGCGCGGCTCGGCGACCGCTTCACGCTCCTCGCGTCAGGCGACCGGACCGCACCGCCGCGGCAGCGGACCCTGCGGGCGACAATCGACTGGAGCCATGACCTCCTCTCCCCGGCTGAGCAGACCCTGCTGCGCCGGCTGTCCGTGTTCTCCGGCTGGTCCCTGGAGATGGCCGAGCAGGTCTGCGCCGATGGGCGCCTGGCCACCGAGGACGTGGTCGGCCTGCTCTCGGGCCTGGTGGACAAGTCACTGGTGGTGGTGGAGCCGGAGGTGCTCGGCCAGGCCCGCTACCGGATGCTGGACAGCATCCGGGCCTACGCCGCGCAGCGCCTCGCCGAGGCGGGCGAGTCCGCCGCGACCCAGCTTCGGCTGCGCGACTACACGGTGGCCGTGTGCGAGCGCAACGAGGCGGTCGGCATGGCCACGATCCCGTCTGGCTGGCCGATGGTGGTCGCCGTGTTCCGCCGCTATGACGTGGACGTCGGTAACCTGCGCCAGGTCCTCAGCAGCTGCCTGGCCGCCGGCGACGCGGAGGCCGGCCTGCGCATCTGCGCCGCGGTCCGGCCGTCGTGGATCGTCCGGGGCTCGTTCGACGAGGGCGAGAGCTGGTTCGCCCGCTTCCTCGGCCTCGGCCGCCAGGGGGTGCCCGACCCGGTGCTGGGCACCGCGCTCATCGGGCGGGCCCAGCTCGTCCTGCCCAACGACCCGGCCAGCGCCCAGGAGTGGGCCCGCGGCGGGCTGGAGCTGTGCCAGTCCGGGGGGCTGCTCATCTGGGCGGCTACCGCGCAGAACGTCCTGGCGGAGACCGCCATGCAGACCGGCCAGCTGGCTGAGTCCGCCCAGTGGGCCGCCAAGGCCCTGGCCACCGCCCGGGAGGCGGGAAACGCCTGGAACGAGGGCTACGCGCTCGGAACGCAGGCCACCCTGGCCGCGGCCGAGGCCGGCTGCGCCAGGCGCAGCAGCTGGGCGAGACCGCGCTCGAGGTGATGCGCGGCATCGACCAGCGCTGGGGCGTGGCCCGCACCCTGCTCGGCCTGGGCGCGCTGGCCCGGCTGCGGCGGGACCCCGCCGGGGCCATGGACTGCTACCAGGCGGCCCTGCCGATCCTGCGCGAGATCGACTCCCGGCCGGAGATCGCCCGCTGCCTGGGCGGCATCGGCCGGGTCGCCCTGGACCAGGGACAGCTCCCCCTGGCCCGGACCCACCTGGCGGAGAGCCTGCGGCTGAGCCAGCTGACCGGGGCCCGGATCGGCGTGGCCCGCGGCCTGGAGTCGTTCGCGGCGCTGTGCGCCCGGGAAGGGCAGGGCCGCCTGGCGGTCCTGCTGACCGCGGCGGCCGCCGCCCTGCGCGAGGCGGCCGGCCTGCCCGCGGCGCCCGCCGGGCGGACCCAGCAGTACCTGGAGGCGGCCCGCGGCCTGGGCCAGGAAACCCTCACCGGGCTGTGGGACGAGGGCCGCGGCCTGACCCCCGACGCCGCGGTGACCCTGGCGCTGGAATCCGGGCCTGAGGACCCGTGGAAGCCGGCCTTTCACCCCGGGGCAGGAGAGGCCGGGGCGGAAGGAGAGGCCGGGACAGAAGAGGCCGGCCTGCCCGGGGACCCGGCCAGCACTGGCCGCCGGGCTCAGCACGTCCTCCCTGACCCCGCGCGAGCGCGAGATCACCGCGCTTATCGCGCACGGGTACAGCAATAAGGGCATCGCGGACGAGCTCGTTATCAGTCCGGCTACCGCGGCACGCCACGTTGCGAATATCCTGTCGAAGCTGGGCTTTACCTCGCGGGCCCAGATTGCTGCCTGGGCTGCGGGGAACGGGTCAATCCAGCCGTCTGCGGCCCACGAACGGGGCAGCCTCATCCCCTGATGCCGCCTACGATGGACCCTGGCCGGGCCACCATTGGCACCATTCATAGGACGGGTAATGGGCAAGGCGACTAGGAACAAGCGAGAGAACGCCCGCGAGAGAATCGCCGCGCAACGGGCGGCCCAGCGCCGGGCAGAGGTCCGCAACCGGATGTTCATCACCGGGGGCAGCATCCTCGGCGTCATCGTCATCGTGGTCGGCTTCATCATCTTCAAGTCCACGCAGAGCCCGGCCCCCAGCAGCACGAAGTCCTCCGGGGCGACGGGCACCGCCCTCCCGGCCAGCGTGATCAAGGACATCACCACCGTGCCCGCGTCCACGCTGACGTCCGTGGGGACCGGCACCGCCGACCCCAAGAGCGTGGCCGTGGTGTCCTCGGCCAAGCCGCTGACCTCCGGCGGCAAGCCCCAGGTTCTCTACATCGGCGCTGAGTACTGCCCGTACTGCGCCGCCGAGCGCTGGCCCATGGCCGTGGCGCTCAGCCGCTTCGGCACCTTCACCGGCCTGCACGGCATCCACTCCTCCAGCGCCGACGTGTACGCGAGCACGCCCACGCTGACCTTCTACAAGTCCACCTACACCAGCAAGTACCTGACCTTCACCCCGGTCGAGACGCAGACCGAGAAGGAGGGCACGCCACTGCAGAAGCCCACGCCTGCGCAGCAAGCCCTGCTCACCAAGTACGACGGCCCGCCGTATGTCTCCCAGGCAAACGCGGGCGCCATCCCGTTCATCGACTTCGGCGGCCGGTACTTCGTCCACGGCGCGCAGTACAACCCGCAGATCCTTTCCGGCCAGACCTGGGCTCAGGTGGCTGCCGCACTCAAGGACCCGTCGAGCGCGGTCGCCAAGGGCGCGGGCGGCGCGGCCAACATGATCACCGCGACGATCTGCAAGGCCACGAACGACCAGCCGTCCAGCGTCTGCACCTCCCCGACGATCAAGACCATCCAGGGCCAGCTCGGATGACCGCCCCGAAGCAGGCCGCGGGCACGGGCGCCAGGAAGAACAAGGGGACCCGCGGCGGGAGGCCCGAGCCCCAGCCAGCGGTGGCCCAGCAGGCCGGTGCGCAGGCGCGGCGGACGGGTGGCCAGGCCCAGCGGCCAGCCCAGGCCCAGCGCCCGGGCCAGGCCCAGCGGGGGCGGGAAACGAGCAGGCCGCCGCGGCCGCTCCCCCGGCCGAGCCCGGGGTCAAGATCGCGCCGCTCTGGTACCAGCTGACCACCTGGGCCCTGGCCCTCGCCGGCCTCGGCGTCTCGATCTACCTGACGATCGCCCATTACACCAGCTCCTCGATCCTGGCCTGCTCGGACAAGGGGCTGGTCAACTGCGGGCTGGTGACCACCAGCCCGGAATCTGTCGTGTTCGGCATCTTCCCGGTGGCCGTGCTGGGCCTGGCCTTCTTCGTGTTCATGACCGCGGCCGTCTCACCCTGGGCCTGGCGGCTGCAGTTCCCGGCGCTGGCCTGGGTCCGGGTAGCGTCGGTAGTCGTCGGCATCGGGTTCGTGCTGTACCTGGTTTACACCGAGCTGTTCACGCTCGACGCGATCTGCCTGTGGTGCACGAGCGTGCACGTGCTGACGTTCCTGCTGTTCGCCCTGGTCGTGGGCGGCGCCGCCGCCGGGTACGGCTTCCGCGAGCGGGACTACGCCTGACCAGCCGGGGCTCAGCGCCAGGACGAGCCGGGGCTCGTCCTGGCGCTGAGGACAGCTGCCCGGCCAGGCCCTATTGTCGGGTCATGCGGCTTCCCACGAGCACCCGGTGGCGGCGGGAACGGGGCATCGCGCGGTGGCGGGAGTACGCTGCGCCCCGCCGCATCGACCTGCTGATCGCAGGCGGCCTGCTCCTCTGGGGACTGCCCGACGTGCCCTGGTGGTGGGAGCATCCCGGGCACCGCGACACCATCCCCGCCATCCTCGGCGCGCTGGCCCTGACCCTCGCCATGTCCGTGCCATTCTGCTGGCGGCGTCGCTTCCCGTTCCTGTTCTCGCCGCGGCGGCCGCCGTGCTGGGGTGCGCAGCGTGCTGCACCATGACCTCGTGTCCGCGTTCGCGGCGGTGCTCGTCGCCGCGTACGGGGTGGGCAGCTACGGCCAGGCGTCCCGGCGCTACGCCCGCGGGCTGGGCTGGGCCGCGCTGGCCGGGGCCGTCGTGGTGGTGCTGGCCAGTCACGGCCAGCGTCTGGACGGCGCGCCGCTGGCCCTGCTCGGCGCCGCGTTCGTGCTGGGCGATGCGGCCAGCGCCAGGCGGGCCGAGTCCGCGGCCGCGATCGAGGCCGCGCACCAGGAGGAACGCACCGGGATCGCCCGCGAGCTGCACGACGTGGTCGCGCATCAGCTATCCGCCATCGCGGTGCAGGCCGGGGCGGCTCGCCCGCGAGGCGCGGCCCGACGTCGTGCTCATGGACGTCCGGATGCCGCTGATGGACGGGCTGGCCGCCACCCGCCGCATCGCCGCCGAGCAGCCGCCCGGCCAGGGCGCCCATCAGGTGCGGGTGGTCATCCTGACCACCTACGACCTGGATGAGTACGTGTACGAGGCACTGCGCGCCGGGGCCTGCGGATTCCTGCTCAAGCACGCGCCGCCTGAGGAGCTGCTGCTCGGCGTGCGGGCCGCGGCCGACGGCGGGGCCCTGCTCTCCCCCGCGGTGACCAGGCGGCTGCTGGCCGAGTTCGCCGCGCGCCGCCCGGTGGCGGTGCCGGCCCCGGCCGCGCTCTCCGGGCTCACCGGCCGCGAGCGGGAGGTCCTCGACCTGGTGGTGCGCGGCCAGTCCAACGCCGAGATAGCCGCGCAGCTCGTGGTGACGCAGAGCACGGTCAAGACGCACGTCGGCCACATCCTGGACAAGCTGGGCCTGCGCGACCGGGTCCATGCGGTGGTGTTCGGCTACGAGCACGGCCTGGTCGAGCCCGCAACATACGCGGCTAGCCCCGCAGGCCAGCCCGCAGCGACGCGATCCGCGCCACCGCGGCCTCGCCCGAAGCCCGGCTGCGCAGGCCCTGCCGGTAGGCACGGGCCAGGCCGCCCGCGGCGCGCTGCCCCTCGCCGACGCTGTGCCCCGCGCAGAGCAGCAGGTCCATCCCGGCCAGCGCGGCCAGCCGGGCCCGGCGCGCGATCGGGCCGTAAGGGCGCAGCGCGCCCGCCTCCAGCGCGTCGGTGACGGTCACCCCCTGGAAATCGAGCCGCTGCCGCAGCTCGCCCTGCACCACCCGGCGCGACAGCCCGGCCGGGCGGGCCGGATCGAGCGCCGGGTAGACCGCCCACGACACCATGACCAGCCTGACTCCGGCCGCGATCGCCGCCCGGTAGGGCCGCTCATCCACCCGGCGCAGGGCGCCCGCGCGGACCGTGAGCCTCACCGGCCGCAGGTCCGTGTCCTGGTTCCTCGCCGCCGCGCCCAGGCCGGGAAAGTGCTTGGCGGCCGCCGCCACGCCCGCGCCCTGCTGGGCCCAGATGAAGCCCGCGCCGAGCCGGGCGACCTGCCCCGGGTCGCGGCTGTACGAGCGGCCGTACTGGCCGATGAAGCCGCCGGCGGCGCGGTAGACATCGAGCACGGGAGCCAGATTCACGTTCAGCCCGGCCGTGCGCAGGGTCGCCGCGGCGCCCGCGCCCGCGAGGCGGGCCTGCGCCGCCGGGTCAGCCGCCTGGCCGATCTGCTTCTCGGAGAGGTCCGGGGGCCCGGGGAGCCGGCGCACGGCGCCGCCTTCCTGGTCGGCCATCAGCAGCAGCGGCGCGCGCACGGGGTTGCGCCTGCTCGTGTCCGCCCGCTGGAGCTGGCGCGCCACCGCGGCCAGCTGAGCGGGGCTGGATATGTTCCCGGCGAAGAAGATGACCCCGGCCGCCTCGCCCCGGCGGATCGCCCGGAGCAGGGTCCGCGGCGGGGTCAGGCCGGGGTAGGAGTAGATCACCCGCTGGCCGGCCAGCTGTGCGTCGGACAGCCGCTGGATGCCCGGCCCGGGCGGCACGGGCCGGGCGGGCGGGGCGGGCGGGCCGCCCGGATGCCACGCCGCGGCGGTCGGCGCCGAGCCGGCGACCGCCGAGACCAGCACCGCAGCCGTGGCGAGGGCCATGGCCAGGTGCTTCACCGGATGCCCGCCCCTCGGAGGTTGGGGGGTGCCCGGCATTGGTGTCCCCCTGGTCACGCTGAGTATCACACGAGCACGGGGTGGCCTTCACGGGAATCGCCGCACCCCGCTCATTGTTAGCTTGGCTAACTGAAATTCGTTAGACTGCCTAACTGTGAGCGAGGCGCACGACATGCCGGGTGAGGCGGATATGTCCCCGGCCATCCTGGCCATCCTCCGGCTGTTCCGCGGCCTGGAGTGCGTGGATACGGGGCTGACCCCCTCCCAGTACCGCATCATGAAGCTGGCCGGCGCGGGCGGCGAGCGCTCCACCCGGCTCGCGCAGCGGCTGGCGGTCGCCAAGCCGACCCTCACCGCGGTCGCGGATGGCCTCGTGGCCGCCGGCTACGCCTGCCGGGCCGCCGAGCCAGGTGACCGGAGGGTCGTCCGGCTGTCGCTGACCCCGGCCGGCCGCGCGGCGCTGGACCGGGCGGATGCGGCGTATTCGGCCTGGCTCGGCCAGCTGCTGGCCGCCACCGGCGACCCGGCAGCGGTGCTGGAGGCGCTCGAAGTGCTCGGCTCGGCGATGACCGAGGCGAGGCGGGCGCGGCAGGGTCTCGCCTCCCGCGACGACGGGGACGCAGACGGGGACGGAAAGGAACGGGCCCACGGACACCGAACGGCACCCCACCACGAACACGCTGCCCAGCGGGAAGGCGGTGGATAAGGCGGGCGGATCCGGCCGGGACAGTACCGGCACTGGCCAGGACACGGGCGGGGGCTGGCTCCGGCGGCTCACGGTTTACTGCTGGCGCTACCCCCGCAACGTGCTGCTGGCGCTGGGTGGCACGCTGCTCGTGTCCGTGGTCGCGGCGCTCATCCCGCTGATCCAGCGGCAGATCGTGGATAACCTGGTCGGCCCCGGGCACCCGGCCGTCTGGCCCCTGGCGGTCCTGCTGCTGGGCGCCGCCCTGGCCAACTTCGGCGGCCTCTACCTGCGCCGCTACCGCGCAGGCCAGCTCTCCCTCGATGTCCAGCACGACCTGCGGACCGAGATGCTCGGCGCCCTGTCCCGGCTGGACGGCGCGCGGCAGGATCAGCTGCACACCGGGCAGATCGTCAGCCGGTCCATTTCTGACCTGTCCATGGTCCAGGCGCTGCTGAGCATGATCCCGATGCTGCTCGGCAGCGCGGTGCTGTTCGTCGCCTCCTTGGCGATCATGCTGTTCCTGTCCCCGCTGCTCACCCTGATCGCCCTGGCCGTCGCCCCCGCGCTGTGGCTCATCTCGGTCGCCTCGCGCCGCACGCTGTTCCCGGCCAGCTGGGACGCGCAGCAGCAGGCCGCCGCGGTGGCCGGCGTGGTGGACGGGGCCGTGACCGGCGTGCGGGTGGTCAAGGGCTTCGGCCAGGAAGACCAGGAGAACGGCCGGCTGGAATGGGCGAGCCGCCTGCTCTACGCCTCCCGGGTGCGCGCGGTCCGGCTGATGGCCCGGTACAACCCGGCTCTGCAGGCCGTGCCCGCGCTCGGCCAGGTCGGCGTGCTCGCGCTGGGCGGCTGGCTGGCCATCCGTGGCTCCATCACGCTGGGCACGTTCGTGGCGTTCTCCTCCTATCTGCTCCAGCTGGTCGGCCCGGTCCGCGCGCTCGCCGCGCTGGTGACCACCGGCCAGGAGGCGCGGGCCAGCGTGATCCGGGTGTTCGAGGTCATCGACACCGAGCCCGGTGTCACGGACCGGCCCGGCGCGGTGCCGCTGGGATCGGGCCCCGCCGCGCTGGACCTCGATGACGTGAGCTTCGGCTACGTGCCGGGCCAGCCCGTGCTGCGCGGGCTGTCGCTGCACGTCGCGGTGGGCGAGACGGTGGCGCTGGTGGGCACCTCCGGGTCGGGGAAATCGACCATCGCCCAGCTGCTCCCCCGCTTCTACGACGTGACCGGCGGGGCTCTGCGGGTCGGCGGGCACGACGTCCGTGACCTCACGCTGGACTCCCTGCGGGCCTCGATCGGGCTGGTCAATGAGGACTCGTTCCTGTTCTCCGACACGGTCCGGGCCAATATCGCCTACGGGCGCCCCGACGCCAGCTGGGACGAGGTCCTGGCCGCGGCCCAGGCCGCCGCGGCGGACGAGTTCATCACCGGGCTGCCTGCGGGCTACGACACGGTGGTCGGGGAGCAGGGCCTCACCCTGTCCGGCGGGCAGCGCCAGCGGGTGGCCCTGGCCCGGGCGCTGCTGACCGATCCCCGCATCCTGGTCCTCGACGACGCGACCTCGGCGGTCAACACCCGCGTCGAGTCGGAGATCCATGACCGGCTCAAGCAGGTCATGGCCGGCCGGACCACGCTGCTCATCGCGCACCGGCGGTCCACGCTCGCGCTCGCCGACCGGATAGCTGTCCTCGACCGGGGCCGCCTCGCCGACACCGGCACCCATGCCGAACTGGAGGCCCGCTGCCCGCTGTACCGCCAGCTGATTACCGGGCCTGATGACGACGCCGAGGGCACCGATTCGGCGGCGTTGCGCGGGTACGAGCTGGCCAGCGCCGCCCAGGAGCAGGCCGCCGGCGGTTCAGCCCGGGACCTGCCGGGCCGGCCCGCGAGGGCATCACCCCGCGGCTATGGCCTCGTGAGGCGGCCGCTGACGAAGCCGGGCCCGGGAACCCCCCGGGGGTGCCCAGGCCGGCGGCGGACGGCCTGGCTGCGGCCGTTCCCGCCCAGCTGGCGGGCCTGGGCGTGCTGCCTGGCGCGGCCCGCCCGGCGGGCCGGGCCGGGGCCCGCGGCGGCCGGGCCGGCGGGCGCGCGGGTACCGGCGCCGGCGGCGGGCTGAGCAGCATGATGGCGGGCATTCCCGCGTCCCCGGAGCTGCTGGCCAAGGTCGGCGCGCTGCCGCCGGCCCGGGACGTGCCCGGCGTGGACGTCGGCTGGGCCCGGGCCGCGGCGCCCCGGTTCACACTGCGGCAGGTGCTGCGCCCGTTCGCGGTGGGCCTCATCATCGGCCTGGTGCTGGACGCCCTCGACGCGCTGGCCAGCCTGGCCATGCCGGCGCTGGTCCGGGGCGGTATCGATCACGGCGTGGAGACGAAAGTCACCGGGGCCGTGATGCTGGTCGCCGGGGTCGCGCTGGCCGTGGTCCTCGGCGACTGGGTCGTCAACGCGGTCCAGACCGTGGTTGTCGGGCGCAACGGCGAGCGGGTCCTGTACTCGCTGCGGGTCAAGATCTTCGCCCAGCTGCAGCGGCTCGGCCTGGACTTCTACGAGCACGAGATGTCCGGGCGCATCATGACCCGGATGACGACCGACGTGGACGCCCTGTCGTCGTTCCTGCAGACCGGGCTGATCACCATGGTCAACTCGGCGCTGTCCTTTGCCGGCGTCATGGTCGCCCTGCTGATCATCAACCTCCGGCTGGGCCTGACGGTGCTGACCCTGGTCCCGCTGGTCGCGGTGGCCACGCTGGTATTCCGGGCCAAGTCCTCGCGGGCGTACGGGGAGGCGCGGGAGAAGGTCGCCGCGGTCAACGCGGACCTCCAGGAGAACGTGGCCGGGCTCCGGGTTTCGCAGGCCTACCGGCGGGAGCAGGTCAACCTGGCCCGGTTCACCGGGCTCAGCGCGGCCTACCGGCGGTCCCGGCTGCGGGCCCAGCGCTACATCGCGTTGTACTTCCCGTTCGTGCAGTCGCTGTCCACCGCGGCGAGCGCGCTCGTGCTGCTGGTGGCGGCCGGCCAGATGCGGGCCGGGCTGCTCAGCGCCGGCGCGCTGGTCGCCTACCTGCTCTACATCGACATGCTGTTCTCGCCCGTGCAGCAGCTGTCCCAGGTGTTCGACGGCTATCAGCAGGCGGCCGTCGGGCTGCGCCGGATCAGTGGGCTGCTGCGCACCCGGACCAGCACGCCGGAGGCGCAGGAGCCGCGGCAGGCGACCCGGGGCCGTGCCAGGATCGAGTTCCGCGACGTGCGCTTCAACTATGGCGGCGGTGATCAGGAAGCGCTCTGCGGGGTGAACCTCACGGTGGCGCCGGGCGAGACCGTGGCCCTCGTGGGCCAGACCGGGGCGGGCAAGTCAACACTGGTCAAGCTCGTGGCCCGGTTCTACGACGTGACCGGCGGCGCGCTGCTGGTCGATGGCGTGGACGTGCGCGACTACGACCTGGGCAGCTACCGCCGGCGGCTGGGCGTGGTGCCGCAGGAATCCCACCTGTTCGCGGGCACCGTGCGCGACGCGATCGCCTACGGCCACCCGGACGCCACCGACGCCCAGGTGGAGGCGGCGGCCCGCGCAGTCGGGGCGCTGGACATGATCGCCGGGCTGCCCGGCGGGTTCTGCCACGAGGTCGCCGAGCGCGGGCGGAACCTGTCCGCGGGCCAGCGCCAGCTGATCGCGCTGGCCCGGGCCTACCTCGTCGATCCGGACATCCTCCTGCTGGATGAGGCGACCGCCTCGCTTGACCTGGCCGCGGAGGCGGCCGTCGTGTCGGCCACCGAGCGGCTCACCGCGCGGCGCACCACGCTCGTGGTGGCACACCGGCTGACCACCGCGGCCCGGGCGGACCGTATCGCCGTGGTGGACCACGGCCACGTCGTGGAGCAGGGCACCCACGACGAGCTGCTCAACGCCGGCGGCGCCTACGCCGCGCTGTGGGCGGCGTTCACCGGCGCGGCCCTGGTGGCGTAGCGGGGTCTGCGAGCGGGGGCCTCCCCTGGGCGGGGACGGCCGGGGCCGGCGCGGCGCCGGCCCCGGCGCCCGGCGCCGGGCGCCGCGGCACAGTGCGGCCAGGTCCTCGACCAGCTGGCCCGCCTCCTCGCCGGGCCGGTCACGGAACTCGGCCCGGACCCGCCGCCCGGCCGCGTCCACGTGCACGGTAGCCAGTGACAGGGCGCGCTGAACCGGGCCGGTGACCATCCGGACGCTCTGGACCTTCTCCAGCGGCACCCAGGTGGTGACCTTCCGGAGCCGGCCGGTGACCCCCATCGCGGTGGCCGCGTCATGCCCGGAGGCCAGGAAGTGATAGCTCAGCGGTGCCTTCCGGCGGGCGCGCCGCGGCGGCCGGGACAGCGGGGGCGGCTCGGCGCCCATGACCAGCCGCATCAGCTGCCAGGCCGGCTCGCGATGGCCCACCGGGAGCAGGGTCTTGCGCATCCGTCCCGACCCGTCGGCGTGATCCCGGCCCGGAGAAGCCGGCCACGTCGATCTCCAGGCGGCACCAGCCCAGCGGCCGCCACAGCACTGGCTCGACCATCCGGACCGCCTGCACCCGGCGCAGCGGGATGGTCTCCGCCACCGTGCCGAGCAGACCGCGGCGGATCCGGATGCCGTCCGGCGACTGGGCGAGCGTGAACCCGTACTCGGTCGCGAGCCGCCGCCACACCATCGGCACCAGCGTGATCAGGAAGACCAGGAAGGTGCTCCCGGTCGCGGTGAGCACGGCCGGCGACACCAGCATCACCACGAGCTCCGCCACCAGCAGCGCGATGAGCAGGCTGGCCCCCGAGGCCAGCACCGACCCGATCAGGCGCCCGGCGGGGACGCTGGCCAGGATCCGCTCGCCGGGTTCCGGGGTGGCCGGGTCGAGCCCGTGATGCGCGGCGAGCAGCCGGGCCCTCAGGTCGAGCGCGGACTGCTCGGGCAGGTAGGCGAGCCAGGCCGTCGGCATGGCTGGACCCGGCCAGCCGGACGCGCAGTTCGGCCACGCCGAGCGCGCGGGCCAGGAACGGCCGTACCACGTCCACGGCCTGGATCCGGGCCACCGGCAGCTGCCGGGAATCGCGGCGCAGCAGGCCGGTCTCGATCCGCAGCGTGGCCCCGTCCAGCTTCCAGCGGGTGACCAGCCAGTTGACCACGGCCCCGGCCACCACGATCGCGGCCAGCGCCCAGTCGAGGAGGTGTGACCCGCCGTGGCCGAACTGGCCGGACGCCGAGATACCGACGATGGCCAGCACGCCCACGGCCGCGCGCCCGGACCGCACCAGCGGCGACAGCGGGTGCAGCCGGTGCCACTGGCCGGACGCATCCTGGGGCTCGCTGGTCACAGGCCCGCGGCCTTCGCCTCACCGAGGGCGGCCAGCCGGTCGCGCAGCCGGGCGGCCTCGTCGCGCTCAAGCCCCGGGATCCGCGCGTCGCTCGCCGCCGCCGCGGTGTGCAGCTTCACGGTGGCCAGCCGGAACGCGCGTTCCACCGGGCCTGCGGTCACGTCGACGAACTGCATCCGTCCGTAGGGCACCACCGACAGGCGGCGGACCAGGACCCCCCGGGCGACGATGAGGTCATCCTCGCGCTCGGTGTAGGTCCAGGCCCGGACCCGGTTACGGACGAACCAGAAGGCAGCCAGCGCGGCCACCAGGACCACCGCCACCGCGATGACGGCGGCCGGGGCGCCTGCCGCTAATGCCGTGGCCGTGCCCGCGACCACGGCCGCAGCGGCCGCCGTCCCGGCCACCTGCACACGGCGCATCCGCCACAGCCGGGGAGACGGGGTCTTCGGCGCGGGCGCCGCGGAGCCGGGCATGGGCCAAACGGTACAACCCCCGCTGCCGCCGACCAAGTGCATAGCATGAGGGCACGGAAGGGAGCGCAGTGAGCGATATCGGCATCCCGACGGCCATGATCGGCGACATCACCTCCCATGCGATCTCGTCCGTGACCACGCTGATCCGGCCCTACGTGCTGTGCACCCCGGTGGCTTTCGTGGACCGGTCCGCGTTCGGGCTGGAGCCCGGCCCGCTGGTCCTGAAGCTGGAGCAGCTCCAGCACTCCGGGTCGTTCAAGGCCCGGGGGGCGTTCGCCAACCTGCTGCTCCGCCCGCTGCCCGGCGCCGGGGTGGTGGCCGCGTCGGGCGGCAATCATGGCGCGGCGGTGGCGTACGCGGCCCAGGCGCTGGGCGTGAGCGCCCGCGTGTTCGTCCCGGAAGTCTCGTCCCCGGCGAAGATCGAGCGCATCCGCGGCTACGGCGCGGACCTGGTCGTCGGGGGCGCCAGTTACGCCGAGGCACTGGAGGCCAGCGAGGAGTGGGTGGCGGCGTCGGGGGCCCTCACGGTGCCCGCGTTCGACCAGATCGAGACGATCCTGGGGGCCGGCTCGCTGGGCGCCGAGCTGAGGCAGCAGGCGCCCGCGGCCGGCACGGTGCTGGCCAGCGTGGGCGGCGGCGGGCTGCTCGCCGGCATCTGCGCGGCCTATGCGGGCCAGGCGCGGGTGGTCGGGGTGGAACCCGAGGGTGCGCCTACCCTGACCCGGGCCCTGCGGGCGGGCCGGCCCGTGGACGCCGAAGTCGGCAGCGTGGCCATTGACTCGCTGGCCCCGCGCCGGGTCGGCGAGCATACGTTCGCGGTGATCCGCGAGCACGTGCGGCAGGTGGTGCTGGTGAGCGATGAGGACATCGCGGCGGCCCAGGAAATGCTCTGGGACCGGCTCCGCCTGGTCGCCGAGCCGGGCGGCTGTGCCGCGCTGGCGGCGCTGCTCTCCGGCCGGTACTCTCCCGGCCCGGACGAGATGGTGGCGGTCGTGATCAGCGGGGCGAACACCAGCGCGGTCGATTTCGGCCGCTGAGATTCCCGGGAGGATGGCGACGGGCCGAGTCCCCGGGGGGGTTGGGACCCGGCCCGCCGCCTGGCACCCGCCGCGGCGACAGGAGGCGGCGGGTGGTCAGGGAGGAGCGGTCGGGGTGCTGGCCGGGGGCCCGGTGCTCGCCGAGGGCGACGGCTGCTGGGTCGGGACAGGCGTGGGGGAACCGCCGGGGCTGGCGGACTGGCCCGGGCTCCCCTGGCTGGGGCTCACCTCGCCCGGGCGGCCAGACGGGAAACCGCCCTCCGTGCCGGGCAGGGGCCCGGACGGCCAGTGGTGATGCGGGGACCCGGACCGGGAATGGCGGGAATCCCGGTGGCCCGTCCGGGCCGTCCCATGACCGGACGGGGAACTGGCCTGGCCGGCACTGGTCGTCAGTGGGTGTGCCCGGCCCGGACGAGCCGGCCGGGTCCGATCCGGGCGGAGGCGGACGGGCCCGCCGCGGGCGCATCGATGGTGCTATGAGCCAGCCGCTGGGCCGCGGCGGGCAGGTCCCCGGCGTAGGCCACCGCAAGCAGCCCGCCGATCAGGACGGCTCCAGTGGCCGCCGCCAGCGCGGGCCTGGGGCGGTGCAGCGGGGCCGCCCAGCCCGGGTGCCGGCGCCGGGCCCGGGACTGGCGCTCCGCGCGGCGCGGCCGGGCCCGGAACTCCGCGAGGGCCCGGGCCTCCCCGGCCAGCTCGCTGCTGTCCGGTGCCGATGTCAGGGCGATGAGAACCTGGGCGGCCGGCTGCCACCGGGCCAGATCATCGTCCGGCAGCGGGCCCCCTGCGGGGAACGTGTCCAGCAGCGCGTCAAGGGACCGCTCCAGGCTGGGGCGGTCCGGCAGGCTGCTCAGCTCCCGTTTGGGCTCACGTGTGGTCATGCTGTCCTTCGAAACGACGCGGCGGGTCAGTCCGTTACACGGGTGCCCGCGGAGTCACGGGTGACGCCGGCCGCCCGGAGAACGGCCTCAAGCCGCCGTAAACCGCGGTGCGCCGCGACCCGGACCGCCCCCGGGCTGCGGCCCACCAGCCCCGCCACGGCCTGGGTGTCCAGCCCGGCGACCACCCGGAGCAGGATCACCTCCGCCTGGAACCGGGGCAGTGAGGAGATGATCGCGATCGCCGCCTCGGTACTCAGCTTCTCCAGCACCAGATCGGCCGGGTCCGCGCTGCCCGGCCCGGCTCCGTCCGGCAGTTCGGGCACGGAGACGGCAGGCCGGCGGGACCGCAGGCGGCCCTCGTCGATCGCGCGGCGGCGGGCGGTCGTGAACAGCCAGGCCCGCCAGGCCGATTCGTCGCCGCGGAAGTCGTCCAGACCCCGGACCACCTGCACCCACGTGTCAGCGGCGATGTCCTCGGCGGCCTCGGGTGCGATCACCCGGAGGTAGCGCAGGAGGGCGGGGTTCGCGTCGCGCCACAGCGCGGAGAAGGCCCCGTCGGCCTCGCCGGTGCCACCCCGTGCGGCCGCGAGCACGCGCTCGAACGTCTCGCCGATCACGATGCCGAGTATCGGCACCAAGTGCACCGATCCGCAGCGGATCGCCAATCTGTGTCTGAATTCTCCCCGAAATGGCGGAAGTAACCCGCCCCGGTGGGCGGGCCCCGGCGTCGTGCGGCGGTGCTACCGGCCGCCGATATCCTCGCTCCAAACGGCCGGGTACCGCTCCTGGAATTCCCGCATGACGGCCATGCAGCGCTCGTCATTGAGCAGCGTCACCGAGACCCCGCGGCCGGCGAGGAAGCCCAGGTCACCGGCGAAGGTCCCGGCCTCCCCCACGACCACGCGCGGGATCTGGAACAGCAGGATCGCGCCGGTGCACATCTGGCACGGGGAAAGGGTCGTGTACAGCGTCAGGCCCTGGTAGGAGGATTGGCGGCCCGCGTTACGCAGGCAGGCGATCTCACCGTGCGCGACCGGGTCGCCGAGCTGCACGCGCTCGTTGTGCCCCTCGGCCACGATGTCGGGGCCTGCGGCCAGCACCGCGCCGACGGGGACACCCCCGGCGGCCAGGCTGGCCTGCGCCTGCGCGAGCGCGGCCGCCATCATCTTCTGGTCCAGCTCGCCCGCTGCGGTCGCCATGCCGTGGAGGGTACCCCGCCGCGCGATTGCTCATCCCGCGAGGTGCCGGGCGAAGAAGCGCGCTGAGCTGTCCAGCTCGAACGCGGGGACGCCGGTATGGCCGCCGGGGCTGGCGTGCAGTGTCTTCTCGGTGGAGGCGAACGCGCCGAACAGCGCGAGGCCCTCGTCGCGCGGCACCACCTCGTCGTCCCACTGCAGCAGGAACTCAACCGGGACGGTAGTCCGGGCCGCCGCCCTGGCCAGGGTTTCGCCACCCGCGAGGCCGAAGACGGCGGCGCTGATCCTCGGTTCGGCCGCGGCGAACGGCACGCCGATCCCGCTGCCCATCGACACCCCCCAGAACCCCACCGGGCCGCCGGCACCGGCGCAGTCAAGGGCCTGGAGCGCGTCCAGGGTGGCCTGCCACTCGGGAACCGCCCGCTCCGCCAGCGCCGCGTTGTAGCGGGCGATCTGCGGGCCGAAGGGCTCACCGGCCCGCACTCGCTCCCTGATGCCTGCCAGGGACCGCTCGTCCTGCTCGGTGGCCGGCCGGCCGCCGTGCCCGGGTGCGTCGATGGCCGCCACGGCGAATCCGCAGGCCGTCACGTAGCGGCGGGCGCGGGCGACCAGGCCCGGAGCCTTCTTGTGCTGGCCTCCGCCGTGACCCAGCAGCACGAGCGGGCGGCGGCCGGCGGGACCGGCAGGTGACCAGAGCACGCCAGGGATGTCATCGAGGGTGAAGAGACGTTCTGCGACGCCGTCCGAGGTCGTCTGGGACGTGAAACGCATAGGTCCGTTGCCTTTCGGGATGCCTGGCGGGCACTCCCACGGCACCTATGTCAGACGAACCGTCCAGCCATGGAGGGGAGCACCCAGCCTGATACAGCGGTAATGGGTCTCACCTCCCCGGGCTCAGCCAGCGAACGTAGCGTACAGCAGGTAGACGTTCAGCGCGATGATCATCACGGTGACCAGGCCGGCCGAGACGGTCGTGAGCCTGCGGTTCACCAGCGGGCCCATCACGTCGGTGCGCCGCGTCAGGACCACCAGCGGGACCAGCGCGAACGGGATGCCGAACGACAGGACCACCTGGGAGATCACCAGGCTGCCGGTGGTGGGCAGGCCGAGTTCCAGGACCAGCAGGGCGGGCAGCATGGTGAGCGCACGGCGCAGGAACAGCGGGATGCGCAGGCCGATGAAGCCCTGCATCACCACCTGGCCCGCGTAGGTGCCCACGCTGGACGACGACAGGCCCGAGGCCAGCAGCGCCGCCGCGAACGCCAGCGCGGCGCCACCGCCGACCAGCCGGCCCAGGTCGGCGTGCGCGGCCGTGAGCGAGCCCAGCTGGACGCCGCCGGCCTGGCTGGCCATGGCGGCCGCCACCACCAGCATGGCCAGGTTGACGAGCCCGGCCGCGCCGAGCGCGATGACCACATCGAGCCGCTGGAAGCGGAGCAGTTCGCGGCGCTCCGCGTCGTCAGCGCAGGCCACCCGGGACTTGGTCAGCGCGGAGTGCAGGTAGACCACGTGCGGCATCACGGTCGCCCCGATGATGCCCGCCACCAGCAGCGGGCCGCCTGGGCCGGCGAAGCCCGGCACCAGGCCGCTGGCCAGCGCGGACGGATCCAGCTGCACGGCCGCGATGTCGTAGGCGAAGCCCAGGAAGATGATGCCGAGCAGGCCGCACACCGCCAGCTCGAACCGGCGGTAACCGCGCTGGTCGAGGGCCAGGATGGCGAAGGCGACCACCGCCGTCATCGGGCCGGCCGCGCGCAGCGGCACGTGGAACAGCAGGTTCAGGCCCAGCGCGGCGCCGACGAACTCCGCCAGGTCGGTGGCCATGGCGATGAGCTCGGCCTGGGCCCACAGGCCGAGCGACACCGGCCGCGGCAGGTAAGCCCGGCACAGCTCGGGCAGGTCCCGCCCGGTGGCCACGCCAACCTTCGCGGACAGGTACTGCACCAGCATGGCCATCAGGTTGGCCACCACGATGACCCAGGCCAGGGCGTAGCCGAACCTCGCCCCGGCACTGAAATTGGTCGCGAAGTTGCCGGGATCGATATAGGCCACCGAGGCCACGAAGGCCGGCCCGAGCAGTGCCAGCGCGCCCCGCAGCCGCCCGCGGGAGCGCATCAGGCGCAGCGGGCTCAGCTGCTCCGGCGGGGCCATCCCCGGGCCCGCCCGCGACCGCGGCGCGGGCGGGCCCGGGG
>CAVVTM010000034.1:0-95106 GCA_963751175.1 uncultured Actinomycetes bacterium
CTGGCGGGCCTCGCAGTACTCCCGGCTCCGGTCTTCGACCAGCACGGAGTCGATGCCGCGCAGCGCGAGCAGATGGGACAGCAGGAGGCCGGCCCGGCCCCGACGATTCCGACCTGGGTGCGCGTGCGCGCGGGTGCGGCGGACATCTAGAACGGGTAGGGAGCGATCTCGCTGCGCATCGTGACCCACCGGGTATCCGTGAACGCGTCGAGGTTGGCGGTGCCGCCGAACCGGGCGCCCGTGCCCGAGGCACCGATGCCGCCGAACGGGGTGTTCGGCGCGTCGTCCACGGTCTGGTCGTTGATGTGCACGATGCCGGTCGGGATCTTCCGGGCCAGGTCCAGGCCGCGCAGCACGTCCCGGGTGAGGATGCCCAGGGACAGCCCGTATTCGGTGTCCGCGGCGAGCTTGGCCGCCTCGTCCGCGGTGGAGAACCGGATGACCGGGGCCACCGGCCCGAACACCTCACTGGCGTAGGCGGGCATCGCCGGCGCGACCTCGGCCAGCACGGTGGGCTTGTAGAACAGGCCGTCGTAGGTGCCTCCGGCGGCCAGGCGGGCGCCCGCGTCCACGCTGGACGTGACCAGGGCGTGGATCTTGTCACGCTGCCGCTCGTCGATGATGGGTCCCAGTGCGACCTGGCCGCTGGCCGGGTCGCCGACCGGCAGGTGGCTGGCCTTGCCTGCCAGCGCCGCCACGTAGTCGTCGTAGACCGAGTCCTGGACCAGGTGCCGGCCGGTGGTCATGCAGATCTGGCCCTGGTGCAGGAAGGAGCCCCACGCCCCGGCCGACGCGGCCGCGTCGAGGTCCGCGTCGTCCAGCACGATCAGGGCTGAGTTGCCGCCCAGTTCCAGGTGCACCCGCTTGAGATGCTGGCCGGCCAGGGCCCCCACGTGACGGCCCACCGCGGTAGACCCCGTGAACGAGATCACCCGAACGAGCGGGTTGGTGATCAGTGTTTCCCCGGCATCCGCGCCGCCCGGCAGCACATGCAGGACCCCTTCGGGCAGCCCGGCCTCCTCGAAGATGCGGGCCAGCACCACGCCGCCGCACACCGCGGTGCGCGGGTCGGGCTTCAGCACCACCGCGTTCCCGAGCGCGAGTGCGGGGGCCACCGACCTGATGGCCAGGATCTGCGGGAAGTTGAACGGGGAGATGACGCCGACCACCCCGGCCGGGACCCGCTCGGCCCAGCTGAGATGCGGTGACTCGGTGGGGAGCAGCTCGCCGTAGGGACGTGAGGGCAGGGTGGCTGCCTCGTAGATCTCCTCGGTGGCCACGTGCGTCTCGAACTGCGCCGCGGGCGCGATCTTGCCGCCCTCGCGGATGCTCCAGCCCTCGATCTCCCCGGCGTGCGCCTTCCAGATGTCCCCCGCCCGGCGCAGGATGGCGGACCGCTCGGTGTGCGGGAGCGCCGCCCAGGCCGGCTGGGCCGCGGCTGCGGCCGTGGCGGCGGCGGCGACGTCGGCGGGCGAGGCGATGCCGACCCGGCCGAGTTCCGCCCCCGTGGCCGGCCCAGTGACCGGAGCCTCCCCTCCGGAGACCGCCTTCCAGCCGCTGCTGAATGCCTTGCCACGCCACGTCGCCTCGTCGAGAAAGGTCACGGGAACTCCTTTGATCACCAATGACGGGGAGTGCCAGAAAGGAGAGGGTCCGCCAGATAGATGAGTGTGCGCTTTTCGCACAGCAGTTCTATCGTCGAACATTGCGAATCTAGGGGATGACGGCTCCCAGTGTCAACGAGACCGCCGGGGCCGCCCTCCCGGGGGCACGGCATCTTCCCGCCAGGGCCAGGCACCGGCTTTCCGGGGCCAGCAACCGGACATGCGGTCAGCGACCGCTCTGCGCATTGCGCTGTACGACGCTGGCCGGGCGTGCTACCTCTGTCCCATGAGTGACTACGTGCCAGCAGGCGCCGCGGACGATGACGCGGTGAGCGCGGTCATCGAGCGCGCCAACGCCGACCAGGTCTCCCTCATCCGGTTCCTGTACGCCGACCATGGCGGGATCATCCGCGGCAAGGCCGCGTCGGCGGCCATGCTGCCGGCCCGGCTGCGGACCGGGATCGGGCACACGGTCGCGATGATGGCCATGTCCATGCTGGATTCCCTGCAGCCGGTGGAGGGGATGGGGCCGGTCGGCGAGGTCCGCATCATGCCCGACCCGTCCACGTTCGTGGCCCTCCCGTACGCGCCCGGTGCCGGGGCCATGCTGTCCGACCTGGTCCAGCCCGGCGGCGAGCCCTGGGATGGCTGCTCGCGCACGTTCCTGAAGCAGGCCATCGCGGAGATGGCCACCGAGGGATACGCGGTCCAGGCGTCGTTCGAGCCCGAATTCACGCTGGGCCGCCGGGAAGCCTCTCCCGGCGGCGGCCCGGACCGGCTCGTCCCGGTGGACGACAGCCTCTGCTACTCCTCCACCGGGTTCGCGCTGGCCCACGACTTCGCGATGGACCTGCTGGCCGCCCTGCAGGAGCAGGGCCTGCAGGTGGAGAATTACTACCCGGAACTCGGCCATGGCCAGCAGGAGATGACGGTCCGGCACGCCCCGGCGCTGCGCGCGGCCGATAACCACGTGCTGTACCGGGAGACCGTCCGCGGCGTGGCGTTCCGCCACGGGCTGTGGGCCAGCCTGGCTCCCAAGCCCGTGCCTGACCAGGCCGGCAACGGCACCCACCTGCACGTCTCGCTGACCGACCTCGGGCCGGATGGCCAGCCGGGGGAGCACCCGGTGTTCTACGACCCGGATGACGAGTACCAGCTGTCCGCCACCGGCTACCACTTCATCGGCGGCCTGCTCGCGCACCTGCCCGCCCTGGTCGCGCTCACCTGCGCCAGCGTCAACTCCTACCGCCGCCTGGCCCCGCAGATGTGGAGCAGCGCGTTCACGGTGTACGGCATGGACAACCGCGAGGCAGCGGTGCGCATCTGCTCGCCCATGCTCGGCGATCCGGGCGGCACGGTGAACCTGGAGCTCAAGCCGTCGGATTCGAGTGCCAACCCGTACCTGGCCCTCGGGGCCGTGATCCACGCCGGGCTGGACGGCATCCGGCGCAAGCTGGACCCGGGCGAGGCCGTGAACGTGGACCCGGCCACCCTCAGCGACGCCGAGCGGGAAGCCCGGGGCGCGCACCGGCTGCCGGACTCCCTCGGGGCCGCACTGGACGCGCTGGCCGCGGACGACCTCCTGATGGAGGCGCTCGGGCCGCTGCGCCGCGACGCCTACCTGGCGGTCAAGCGCTCCGAGGCCACCGCGTTCGCCGGCGCCGACGTGGCCTGGGAGTGCTTCCAGCACTTCACGAAGATCTGAGCTGGTCAGCCTGCCGCCCGCACCAGCTGCACGTAGGCGGCGGGAGCTGCGCGAGGAGATGGCGGTAGCCGTCCTCGCCGAGCCGTTCCCGCAGTACGGCCAGGACAGCCCCGGTTCCGGTGCGCGTCTCCTCGGCGGTCCGCCCGGTCCGCCCGCTGACCTGGACGATGAACTCATCGACCGGCACCGGGTGCGCGCCCGAGCGGTGCCGCGCCGAGAGCGGCCAGGGTTCGGTCACGAAGCCGGGGAGCTCCATTTCCAGCCGCCTGGCCTCACCGTTACTCAGCTGGCCGGCGAATGCCCCCAGTACCGCGGGGTCTGGCCAGAGGTGGGCCCGCTCAGCGATCATGGCGTCATGTCCGCCCTGGAGCCGGAGATCGGCGCGCTCGCCCTGGTTGACCACCATGTTCACCCGGCGCTCGCGGCCGAGACGGGGACCGCCGAGTTCGAGCAGCTGATCACCGAGTCGGACCGGCCGCTGCCGGCCGGGCTGACGCAGTTCGACTCCCAGGTGGGCCTGGCCATCCGGCGCTGGTGCGCGCCGGTCCTGGACCTCGAGCCGTTCGCCGCGCCCGGCGACTACCTGGCGCGGCGCTCCGCCCTGGGCCCGGCCGAGGTCACCCGGCGGCTGCTGCGGGCCAGCGGCACCGTCCATTTCCTGCTCGACACCGGCTACGTGCATCCGGGCCTGCTCGACCTGCCCGGGATGCGGGAGGCGGCCGGCGCCCGGGCCGACGAGATCGTCCGCCTGGAGTCCGTGGCGGAGCAGGCGGTGCTGGACGGCGACGGCAGCGCGGCGGGGTTCGCGGCCCGCTTCTCGGCGGCCCTGTCCCGCCAGGCGGCAGCGGCGGTGGGCCTGAAGAGCATCGTCGGCTACCGGTTCGGCCTCGATTTCGACCCGGAGCGGCCCGCCGCGGCCGGGGTAACAGCGGCGGCCGGCGGGTGGCTGCGCCAGATCGAGGCCACCGGCCGGGTCCGGGTCGAGGACCCGGTGCTGCTGCGCCACCTGCTGTGGACCGGGCGTGGAGCTGGGGCTGCCGCTGCAACTCCACACCGGGTTCGGGGATCCGGACGCGGACCTGCGCCGCTGCGACCCGCTGCTGCTGCGCGGCTTCCTGCAGCGAACCGAGGCCGCCGGGGTGCCCATCATGCTGCTGCACTGTTATCCCTACCACCGCGGGGCCGGCTACCTGGCCCAGGCGTATCCGCACGTCTACCTGGACGTCGGGCTGGCCATTAACTACGCGGGCGCCCGGGCCGCGGCCGTGGTGGCCGAGTCGCTGGAGCTGGCCCCGTTCGGCAAGCTGCTGTTCTCATCTGACGCCTGGGGGCCGCCGGAACTGCATTACCTGGGCGCGCTGCTGTGGCGCCGCGCCACCGCCCGGGTGCTCGGCGGATGGGTGGCCGACGGCGAGTGGAGCCGGGCCGACGCGCTGCGGGTCGCGGAGATGGTCGGGGCGGGCAACGCCCGCCGCGTGTACCGGCTGTAACGCTCTGAGGCCGCCGCGCCTCTGGCCCGGCGGGGGCTACCCAGACCTGAGCCATAGTACAGGTGACCCTGGCCAGTACGAGAGCAGAGCGTTAGGTCGTCGCGACGCAGGGTGAATGGCTGTATGTCCGGCGGGGGGTACTGTGAGGGGAGCCCGGAGAGTGGTGCACGTCAGTAACTTCACGTACGGCCCGTTAAGCCGGTACTCGGGTTCGTGATGCCGAGCCTGGGCTGCTCCTGGTCGGTGCACGCCCCGGGCGCGGGCGCCGACGTCGCTCCCCGGGTGCGGTGGCTGCTCCTGGCCACGGGTACGATCGCCACGACCGGCATCTGGGTCATGCATTTCGTGGCCTGCTCGGCTCACGATCCCGGTCGACCACTACACAGCGTGCCGGTGACGCGTGCTGTCGTGCTGATCGCGGTCTCGTGGTGGGCGCCGGCCTGCTGATCGTCGGGGCCGCGTACGGCCGTCGGCGGAATCTGCTGTCCGGCGGCCGATCATCGGGCTCGGCGTGGCCAGCATGCACTACATCGGCATGGCCGCGATGAAGATGCCGGACACGGCCGCGAAACGACGGCCTGGTCGCGCTCTCGGCGGTGATCGCGGTGCCGGGACGGCCGGGCCGCTGGTGGCCACCCGCCTGGCCACCGGGGGGCCGACGCCGGCGTGCTGGCATCATCGGCGTGGGGGTCAGGCCAGCGCGCACGCGACTGCACTGGCGGACTACACGGCTCGCGGCCATGCCGCTGACGGCACCCAGGATCCCGGGGACTCGCTGGCCGGGCAGCGCGGCGGCGCGGCGCGAGGCGTTCCTGCTGCCCTGATCAGTCGGCGCAGCCTCCTGCCTTCGTGCTCACCGTGATCATCTCGCTGTCGCCCGACCGAGGCGGAGATGCGGGAGGACGCGGCCTGATGGCGCCCCGTGCTGGCCGGGCCTGGCTGCAGCCGGGCACCACTTCGCGCGGGCGGCGCCTGCCTGCCGCAGCCCGGGAGAGCCGACGCCGCGACCATCGCGGACCGCGGCGGTGTTCGCGCGACGCAGGGCGTCGGCCCTCGCCGAGTCGGGTGACGTGCGGCGGGCCCGTCAGCCGAGCACAGCATCCCACCTGTGCATATCCGTGATGAAATCGGGGAATTGCTCTCCGGGACGGTGCCTGCGGCGGGCTGGCGGCAGGGCGTGCCGGGCCCGGGTCGCGAGGACCGGCGGCGGGAGACCCGGCGGGTGGCCCAGGGGTGGGCAGCAGAGCCGCCAGGCCCGGGACCGGACCTGGGTGGCATGCTGAGGTCAGAGGCCCGCCGGCGTGCCGGGGGACAGGCGGTGCCGCAGGCAGAGGAGGCGGCCCCGCGCGTGACATCGTCCCCAGCCGGGCAGACCAGCTGAATGGGGGACGTCTGGTGACAACGGTGATCTCCGTGATCGCCGCCTTGCTCGCGGCGTTCTGCTTTGCCGTGGCCGCGCTCGTGCAGCAGACCGTGGCCCGGGCGACCGGGGCCGACGAGGCGCTGCACCCCCGGCTGCTGCTGGACCTGGCCCGCCGGCCGCGCTGGCTGGCCGGGATCGGCCTCGACGCGCTGTCGTTCTTCATCCTGGCCCTCGCCCTGGCCTTCGGGCCGCTGGCCCTGGTCCAGCCGCTGGCCTCGCTGGACGTGCTGTTCGCGCTGCCGCTCATCGCCCGGCGGCAGGGGCGGAGGCTCACCCTGCATGACCAGCTCGGCGCGGTCACGGTGGCGGGCGGGATCGTCATCTTCCTGGCCGTGGCCACGCCCAGCGGCGGGGTGAAGGTACCCAGCCTGGCTGAGTGGGCCCCGGTGTTCGTCGCGGCCGGCGCGCTCAGCGCGGTGACGGCCCTGGCCGGGCTCCGGGTCACCGGGAAGGCCCGGGTCATCTGGCTGGCCGTGGCCGCGGGCTCGGTCTACGGGGTGCTCGCCGCGCTGACCAAGGCCACCGTGGACGTGGTGGCTATCCGCGGTGTGGGAGCCCTGGCCACCTGGGAACCGTGGGCCCTGCTGCTGTGCGGGATCGCCGGGGCGCTGCTCGGGCAGAGCGCGTACAGCTCCGGGGCGCTGTCCCTCAGCCTGCCGGTGCTGGATACCCTGGCGCCGATCGTCGCCGTGATCATCGGGGCCACCGTGTTCGGCGAGAGGCTCGCCTCGTCCGCCTGGCAGCTGGGCCTGCAGATGGCCGGCGGCGCGCTCGCGGTGGCCGGCATCGCCGTGCTCAGCCGGTCGTCGATCGTGGCCGCCGAGACCGTCAGCGGGCGGGATCGCGCGCTGGCCCGGATGGGCGCCGCGGCGCTAGAGGGGGAGTGATTACGCATACCGGACGACCAGAGCGTATGAATGATCCATGAGCAAGCAGTCGAAGCCGCCGCCCCCCGGCGACAAGCCGACACCGACGGCGCCCCCGCCCCCGCCCGGCTGGCGGCACTGGCTGTGGCCGGTCGCGCTGATGGCGGCCCTGGTGCTCTTCCTGTTCCTGCCCCGGCTGTTCCTGCCCGGGTTCGGCGGGGTGACCACGGTCAAGCTGAGCTACTCCACGTTCATCAGCGACGTCAACGCGCACAAGGTCAAGACGTTCACGCTGGACAACAGCACCGGGTCCACCGCCCCGGCGGCCGGCACGCTGAAGAACGGCAACAACTACACCACGGTCATCCCGCTCCCGTTCGCCGGCACGCCGCTGGAGACCACGCTGCAGAAGGCGGACGTGGAGATCAGCGCGGCCGCCCCGGGCAGCGGGCTGGGGACCGAGCTGCTCTACTGGCTCATCCTGCTGGCCCCGTTCATCGTCGTGTTCTGGCTGGTCCGGCGGATGGCGCGGGCCGGCGGCGCGGCCGGCGGCCCGCTCGGCGGGCTCATGGGGGTGGGCCGGGCCCGGGCCAAGGTCTTCGACGCCGAGCGGCCGCAGACCAAGTTCGCCGACGTGGCCGGCTACGAATCCGCGAAGCGGGAGATCAGCGAGGTCGTGGACTTCCTGAAGCACCCGGAGCGCTACCGGCGGCTGGGCGCGGTGGCCCCCCGCGGCGTGCTGATGGTCGGCCCGCCCGGTACCGGCAAGACGCTGATGGCCCGCGCGGTGGCGGGGGAGGCCGAGGTGCCGTTCATCTCGGTGACCGGCTCCAGCTTCGTGGAACTGTTCGTGGGCGTGGGCGCGGCCCGGGTCCGTGACCTGTTCGCCGAGGCCCGCAAGCGGGCCCCCTGCATCATCTTCGTGGACGAGATCGACGCGATCGGCTCCCGCCGCGCGAGCGGTGGCGCTTACGTGTCCAACGACGAGCGGGAGCAGACGCTCAACCAGCTGCTGGCCGAGATGGACGGCTTCGACACCACCCAGGGCATCGTGGTGCTGGGCGCGACCAACCGGCCCGAGGTCCTGGACCCGGCGCTGCTGCGGCCAGGCCGGTTCGACCGGCAGATCACGATCCCGCTGCCGACCCTCGCCGAGCGGGCCGCGATCCTCGCCGTGCACTGCCAGGGCAAGCAGCTGGCACCCGACGTCGACCTGAACGTGGTGGCCCGGGGCACGCCCGGCTTCTCCGGCGCCGACCTGGCCAACCTGGTCAACGAGGCGGCCATCTTCGCCGTCCGGGCCGGCCGGGAGAACATCGCCATGGCGGACTTCAGCGACGCACGGGACCGCATCATCCTCGGCAGCCGGGCTGACTCCAACCTGCTGCTCCCGGAGGAGAAGCGGGCCGTGGCCATCCACGAATCCGGGCACGCCCTGGTCGCGGCGCTGTCCCCGCACGCCGACCCGGTGGCCAAGGTCACCATCCTGCCCGCCGGGCAGGCGCTCGGGGTGACCGAGCAGCTGCCGCTGGTCGAGCACCACCTCTACGGCGAGGACTACCTGAACGAGTCGCTGGCCGTCCGGCTGGGCGGGCGGGCGGCCGAGCTGGTCGTGCTGGGCCAGGGCTCCACCGGCGCCGCCAACGACCTGGCCTCGGCCACCGACCTGGCCACCAAGATGGTCCGTGAGTTCGGCCTGTCCAGCAAGCTCGGGCCGGTGGGCTACCCGGAGGGCGGGTCGGTGTTCCTCGGCGGCGGTGGCCCCGGGATGTCCAGCCGGCCGCTACGCCGAATCCACCCAGGCCGTGATCGACTCCGAGGTCTCCCGGCTGCTCCGGGAGGCGGAACAGCACGCGGTCACGCTCATCCGCACGCATCAGGGTGACCTGGACCGGCTGGCCGACCTGCTGGTGGAGAGTGAGACGGTGGACGGCGAGGAGGTGTACCGGCTGCTCGGCCTGCCCGTGCCGGAGCACCAGCCCGAGGGCCGGGCCATCGCGCCGGGCCGCGCCGCCGCCGCCGCGCACACGCCCGGCCCCATGCCCGGTAGCGGGGTACACAGCAGCGGCGTGCACAACAGCAGCGTGCCCAGTGCCCAGGACGGCCCGCACGGGCCGGACGCCCAGGGGTGAGTGGTGGCGCATGGCCGGGCGACCGGATAGGCTCGCGGCCATGCGATCCAGCAGTTCAGCACAGCAGTGGTGGCGCCGCCGTTAGGCGGTTGCTGGTTCGCGCGTTCAGACAGCCAGAAGCGACCGTCCGGTAACGGCGGTCGCTTCGTGCGTTCGCCTGGCTCCGGCGGAAGACCGACAGGAAGCAGGCGACCAGGTGGATCCGCAGATAGTCCAGCGGACGGAGTTCGTCACGGCCGGTGGCGTGCACGTCACCCGCACCGCCGAGCCGTTCAGCCCGGCCGTCCTCGCCGGGCTCACCAGGAGCGTGGACCAGCGGCGCGGCGGGGTGCTCAGCTCCGGCATGGAATACCCGGGCCGTTACAGCCGCTGGCACCTGGCCTACGTGGACCCGTGCGCGGAGATCGTGGCCCGCGGCCGCCGGATCTCGGCCCGGGCCCTGAACCCGCGGGGCGAGGTGCTGCTCCCGGTGCTCGGCGAGGCGCTGTTCCGGGCCGGCGCAGCCCCTCTCCCCGGAACTCGCCGCCCCCGGAGCGGGCCAGATCGAGGTGGTGATTCCCGAGCCGTCCGGGCTGGTCGCCGAGGAGGACCGGAGCCGGCGTCCGACCGTGTTCACGGCGCTGCGCGAGGTGATCGGCGCGTTCGCGGGTGAGGATCCGCATCTCGGCCTGTACGGGGCGTTCGGCTACGACCTGGCCTTCCAGTTCGAGCCGGTCCGGCTCCGCCGCGACCGCCCCGGCCACCAGCGTGACCTGGTCCTGCACCTCCCGGACGAGCTGTACGCGCTGGACCGCAAGCGCGAGTCGGCGATGGTCTACCGCTACGAGTTCGCGGTCGGGGGGGCCAGCACGGACGGGTTGCCGCGGGAGACGGCGCCGGCGCCGGTCCGGGTGACCGGCCGTGCGGACGGTTCCGTTGCGGAGAAGGAAGCTGGTCCCGTGCCGGACGGGAACTTCCGCGCGCGCCCGGAACCAGGCGCGTTCGCGGAGGTCGTGCGGCAGGCCAAGGAGCGGTTCGCGCGCGGTGACCTGTTCGAGGTGGTGCCCAGCCACGTGTTCCGCGGCCGGTGCGACTCCCCGGCCGCCTTTTACGAGACGCTCCGGCAGGTAAATCCGGCTCCGTATGAGTTCTTCTTCAACCTCGGGGAAGGTGAGAGCCTGGTCGGTGCCTCGCCGGAGATGTATGTGCGGGTCAGCGGGGATCGGGTTGAGACGTGCCCCATCTCCGGCACGATCCGGCGGGGCGCCGACCCCCTGGGCGACGCCGAGAACATCCGCACCCTGCTCAACTCGGCCAAGGAAGAGTCCGAGCTGACCATGTGCACCGACGTGGACCGCAACGACAAGTCGCGGGTGTGCGTGCCGGGCAGCGTGACCGTCATCGGGCGCCGCCAGATCGAGATGTACAGCCGCCTGATCCACACCGTGGACCACATCGAGGGGCGGCTGCGGCCCGGCCTGGACGCGCTGGACGCGTTCCTGTCGCACATGTGGGCGGTCACCGTGACCGGGGCGCCGAAGACCTGGGCCATGCAGTTCATCGAGGACCACGAGGACGCGCCGCGCTGCTGGTATGGCGGCGCGGTCGGGGTGATCGGCTTCGACGGCAGCATGAACACCGGCCTCACCCTGCGCACCGCGCACATCCGTGACGGCGTGGCGGCGGTGCGGGCCGGCGCGACGCTGCTGTTCGAGTGCGACCCGGAGGCCGAGGAGCAGGAAACCCACCTGAAGTCCCGGGCCCTGCTGGAGACGCTCGCCCAGGCCCAGGCCGCTCTCCGGGCCGGGGAGGCAGGGGAGCCGGCCAGGCCCGCCAGCGCGGCGAGTGAGCGGCCCGGGCCGGACCCGGACGGGCGGCCCGGCGAGGGCCTGCGGGTCCTGCTGGTCGATCACCAGGACTCGTTCGTGCACACGCTGGCCAGCTACTTCCGCCAGGAAGGCGCGGAGGTGATGACGCTGCGGGCCGGTTTCCCGCCGTCCGCCCTCGACGATTACCGGCCCGACCTGGTCGTGCTGTCGCCCGGGCCGGGCCAGCCGTCCGACTTCGGCTGCGATGCCCTGCTCGCCGAGCTGGACGCGCGGGGGCTGCCCGCGTTCGGCGTCTGCCTCGGGTTGCAGGCCATGGTGGAGCACGCCGGGGGAGAGCTGGGCCTGCTCGCCGAGCCCGCCCACGGCAAGCCCGGCCAGGTCCGGCGGGCCGGGCCCGGTGATCAGGGGCTGCTCGCCGGGCTGCCGGACGAGTTCACCGCGGGCCGCTACCACTCCCTGCACGCGGTGCCCGGGCAGGTCAAGGGGACGTTCGCGGTGACCGCCGTCACGCCGGACGGCGTGGTCATGGCCATCGAGGACGAGCAGGCGGGCCGGTGGGGGGTGCAGTTCCACCCGGAGTCGATCCTGTCCGCCTCGGGCCGGGCAGGCCATCAGGTGATCGCCAACCTGCTCCGGCTCTGCCAGGCCCGCGCTTCGTCAGCCAGTGCGCCAGCGAACCGTGCGCCCGCGAACCGCACGTCGGCGGTGGGCGCGCCGGGCGGCGCGGGAGTTCCCGGGTAGGGACACGACCTTACTCAGCAGCCCGGGCGGCCTGGTCCGCGGCCATCCGGCTGAGGTAGCGGCGCTCGGGCACGCTGGTGGCCCGCCGCGCCGCGTCCCGGTAGGCGGCGGCCGCCGGGCCGTGCTGGCCGGCCAGCCCGAGCAGGTGCGCGCGGGTGGCGAGCAGCCGGTGGTAGCCCGCCATCCGCCGGTCGGACCCCAGCGCGTCCAGCGCGCCGAGGCCCGCCGCCGGGCCGTGCACCCGGGCTACTGCGACCACGCGGCTCAGGCTGCTCACCGGGTTCGGCGCGACGCGGTCCAGCAGGTCGTACAGGGCGAGGATCTGGGGCCAGTCGGTGGCGTCCACGTCCTCCGCCTCGTCGTGCACCGCAGCGATGGCGGCCTGCAGCTGGTAGGGACCGGCCGCGGGCCCCGCGGCGGCCCGTGCCCCGGCCGCCAGCGCCCCGGTGATGAGTTCCACCCCCTCGGCGATCAGGGCCCGGTCCCAGCGGCTGCGCTGCTGCTCGGCGAGCGGCACCAGCTCCCCGTCCGGGCTGGTCCGCGCGGGGCGGCGGGCCTCGGTGAGCAGCATCAGCGCGAGCAGGCCGGTCACCTCGCCGTCGCCGGGCAGCAGCCGGCGCAGCCACCGGGTCAGGCGGATCGCCTCCGCGGACAGGTCCGGCCTGGTCAGCTCCTCGCTGTGGGTGGCCGTGTACCCCTCGTTGAAGATCAGGTACAGCACGTGCAGCACCGCGGGGAGGCGTTCGCCGCGCCCCGCCTCGCCGGCGGGCCCGGTGGCGAAGGGCAGGGCCAGCGGCACCCCGCTGGCCTTGATGGCCTGCTTGGCCCGGCTGATGCGCTGCGCCATGGTGGCCTCGGGAACCAGGAACGCCGCCGCGATCTGCGCGGTGGTCAGGCCGCCCACCGCGCGCAGGGTCAGCGCGATCTGGCTGGGCGCGGACAGGGCCGGGTGACAGCACCCGAACAGCAGGGCCAGCGAGTCGTCCCGGTCCCGGCCCGGATCCGCGTCCGCGGCCGGGCTGAGCAGCTCGGACTGGGGGGTGGCCACCGCGACCTGGTCCTCCCGGCGGCGCCGGGACTGCTCGCTGCGCGCGGCGTCCATCAGCCGCCGGGCACCCACGGTGATCAGCCAGCCCCGCGGGTTGTCCGGGATTCCCTCGCGGGGCCACTGCAGCGCGGCGGCCAGCAGGGCCTCCTGGGTGGCGTCCTCGCAGAGATCGAAGTGCCCGAACCGGCGCAGCAGCGCCCCGAGGACCTGCGGCGCCAGCTCGCGCAGCAGGTCCCCGGGGTCCTGGTCCGTGGTCATCAGGGCTCCGGCCCGGGCGCCGTCAGGGGTTGGTGGGCGACTCGTGCGGGATGGGCCAGAGTTCGACCGGCTCTTCGTCGGCCCACGGCATGTCCGCCGCGATCTGCTCGGCCCGCTCGGCGTTCTCGCAGTCCAGCAGGTAGAAGCTGGCGATGTACTCCTTCGTCTCCAGGTACGGCCCGTCGGTGACCGCGGGCGCGCCGTCCTTCCGCCGGACCAGCCGGGCGTTCACCGCGTCAGCCAGGCCGTAGGCGCCGATCAGCTCGCCGGTGCCGGCGTACTTGCGGTTGAACGCCTCCTGCTTGGCGATGGCCCCCGGCCACTCCTCGGCGAGGATCGAATCCCACTTCTCCTGGTTACCGTAGATCAGCAGCAGGTATTTCATCCCGGTCATCCTTCCGGTCCGCGCACCCCGCCGGCGCGCTCCCATCGGTCAGTCGGAGCCGCCGTGGCGTCCTCTACATCGCTGTCTCAACTTTCCCATCCTGGTGGGGGGCTGCCCCGGTGTCGGCCGGCCCCGCTAGGGTGCGGAGCCATGAGAAGTGTCCAGCCCGAGGTGTTCCTCGTCGCGCAGCCCGCCATCGACTACGACCAGCTTGCCGCGTACCTGAGCGAGGTGGGCGGTGAGCAGTGGCTGGAACGGCTCGACCGGGGCGAGTTGGCGTCGGGGGCCAGGGCCAGCGACGCGGAGAACCTGGCCGAGTTCGCCGGCAAGATGTGCTACCGGGCCTGGGAGCCGGGGCTGAACCCGAACGTCCGCCGGGTCCGCAACGACCACGAGGCTTACCTGCAGAACATCCTCAAGCAGGCGCACGGGTCGGTGCTGGAGCACGCCAGCTTCACGTTCGTGCTGCACAACGTGAGCCGGGTGATGACCCACGAACTGGTTCGTCACCGGCCCGGGACCGCGGTCTCCCAGGAGTCGCTTGCGTTTCGTGCGGCTGGACGAGATCCCGTTCTGGTTCCCGGAGTGGGCCCGGGGGGATCCGGAGCTGATGAAGCGGGCCACCGCGCTGCTCGAGCTGATGGAGGAGTTCCAGCGCTGGATGGCGGAGCACTTCCGGCTGGACGAGGAGGGCGTGCCGTTCCACGAGAAGAAGGAGAAGACCTCGTTCATGCGGCGGCTCGCGCCGGACGGGGTGGCCACCGGCATCGTCTGGACGGCCAACATCCGGACGCTGCGGCACACGATCGAGGCCCGGACCGATCCGGGGGCCGAGGAGGAGATCCGGCTCGTGTTCGGCAAGATCGGCGAGATCATGCGGGCCGAGGCGCCAGCGCTGTTCGCCGACTACGAGGTGCAGGACGGGGCCTGGGTGCCGAAATGGCGGAAGGTCTGAGCGCCCGATGGCCTGAGCGGCGGCACGGGCTGACCCGGTCAGGCGGGCAGCCGCGCGCCCTGATGCGGGTCGCAGTGCAGGTGCTCGCCTGAGGCCCGGTGGGCCAGCACCCGCAGCGTGGCCCGGACCATGCCGGGCGGCCCGCTGACGAACACGTCGCAGTCCTGCCAGGTGGCCTGCTGCCGCACCACGTGATGCAGCGGGCCGTGCAGGCCGCCGGCGCCAGGGTCGTCGGACAGCGCGGTGACCACCTCGAGCCGCGCGCACGCCGACTCCAGCCGGGCCAGGCCGGGCAGGTCGTACAGGTCCGCCCGGCGCCGGGCCCCGGCGAACAGCCGGATCCGGCGCGCGGCCGCGCTGCCCTCCTCGGCGGCCAGCCCTTCGATGATGGCCTTGATCGGCGCGAAGCCGGTGCCGCCCGCGATGCACAGGATGTCGCGGGCCGAGCTGTGGTCCGCGACCATGGTGCCCCGCGCGGGCCCGAGCAGGACCGCCTCGCCCACGCTCGTGTCGTGCACCAGGGCCGTGCTGACCTGCCCGCCGGGGATGGCGCGGATATGCAGGTCCAGCGTGCCATCGGCCCGGGGTGCGTTGGCGATGGAGTAGTTCCGCCAGACCCGCGGCCACCGCAGGACCTGGACGCTCAGGCCTGGCCGGGCTCGTACGGGAAGGGCTGGCTGGGCCGGACGGTGAGCACGGCCAGGTCAGGACAGCGCCGTTCGTGCCGGATCACCTCCGCGACCCACCACGCGGGCTCGTCGGCCGCCTCGTGGGCCGCCGTGGCCATCACGGAGCAGATGCGGCTGACCGCCGTGTGCCAGGCCGCCGCGGTTTCGTGATCCAGGCCGGCCCGTTGAGCAGGCGCAGCGCGCTCGCCAGCGTCTCGCCGAAGACCTGGTAGTGCTGTTCCCGGACGCCGTACTTGCGATGATCACGGCCCAGTTCGGCCAGGTACTCGTGCAGCGACTGCGGGTTGTCCATGCTCCAGACGCAGCGGGCCAGCGCCGCGCAGAGCGCCCTCCGCTGCTCGTCCATGGCCAGCGGGAACAGGGCGCGCAGTTCCGGGTTAGCCGTGAAGAGAAGGCTGTAGAAATACGCTATCTCCCTATCGGCAGCCGGTCCGGAGTCCGTGAAAGCTTGTTTCAGGATCGTGTAATCGGGCGCGGCGGGCCGGTCACTGAATTCCGGGCATTCTTTTCCGCTGCCCGCCGGCGCCTGCGTGCCCCGGGTGGCGGCCTGGTCCCGGCCGGGCTGGGAAGCGCTGGCCGGATGCCCGGCCGCCAGCTGTCCGGGGGGTCGTTGCTGAGCAGGAAGAATGCCGGGAATCGGTACCGGGGGCTGGGCCGTGCCCGCTGGCGTGGGAGCGCGCCGGGCCAGGCCGTCTGGGTCCCCGGCGGGGCTTTGCGCCGGTTCCTCCCCGGGAATGCCTCCGCCCGGTGTCATCGCCACGCCCTGGATTGTGGCATCGGCGCGTGCTATCGACAAGTCATTCCGGGTAAGCCCGGATCAGCCCCCGGTCAGCCGCTTAATAGCCGTTGTCAACTACTAAATTGCCTCGTCAATAATGAGAACGGTTGCGGCCGGGCCAGGGATACCGGCTGGCCGGACGCCGGCCGTGGGCGGGCCGGTCCTACGATGATGCGATGACCTCAGCCGGGTACCTCCGCTTCCCGCATATTCACGGTGACCTGCTCGCGTTCGTGGCCGAAGACGACGTGTGGCTGGCGCCGCTGGACGGCGGCCGGGCATCGCGGCTGTCCGCGGACCGGGCCGAGGCCGCCAGCCCGCGGTTCTCCCGCGATGGGCGCTGGGTGGCCTGGACCAGCTGGCGTGACGGCCCGGCCGAGGTCTACCTGGCCGGGGTGGACGGCGAGCGGGGCCGCCGCCTCACCTACTGGAGCGATCAGGCCGCCAGGGTGTGCGGCTGGACACCTGAGGGCGGGGTGCTGGCCCTGAGCGCCAGCGGCCAGGCCTTCGAGCGGCAGGGCTGGGCGTACGTGGTCCCGGTGGATGGCGGCGCGCCGCAGCGGCTGCCGTTCGGCCCGGTCGCGGACGTGGCCCTGGAGGAGACTGCGCGGGCGCTGCTGAACGGCAGCTGGGGGCGGGACCCGGCGTTCTGGAAGCGGTACCGCGGCGGCACTGCGGGCCGGCTGTGGACCTCGGCGGACGGCGCGCCGTTCCAGCGGATCCTGGCCGGCCTGACCGGCCAGTTCAGCAGCCCCATGCTGGTGGGTGACCGGCTGGCGTTCCTGTCTGACCACGAGGGCACGGGCAACGTGTACTCGTGCCGGCTGGATGGCTCGGGCCTGCTCCGGCACACCGACCACGACGGCGAGTACGCCCGCCAGGCCAGCACGGACGGCAGCCGGGTGATCTACCAGTGCCGCGGCGAGCTGTGGCTGCTGGACAATCTCGCCCCGGACAGTGAGCCCCGGCCGCTCGGCGTCCGCCTCGGCTCGGCGTCCACCGCGCTGGCCCCGCGCCTGATCTCGGCCGCGGACCACCTGGGCGACCTGTCCTGCGACTACACCTGCCTGGGCAGCGTGATCGAGGTCCGCGGCACGGTCCACTGGCTCACCCACCGCGACGGCCCGGCCCGGGCGCTGGCCGTGGAGCCGGATGTCCGGGCCCGGATGCCGCGGGTGCTGGGCCGGGACGGCCAGGTCGTGTGGGTCAGCGACGCCGGTGGCGTGGACGGCCTCGAGGTCGCCCCGGCGGACGGCCCGGAGGTGCCCGCCGGGGCCACGGGGGAGGACTCGCCCGCGGGTGGCCGGCGCTGGCTCGCCGCGGGGGAGCTGGGGCTGGTCAACGAGCTGGCCGCCGCCCCCGACGGGTCCACGGCCGCGGTGGCCGCCCGGGACGGGCGGCTGCTGGTGGTGGACATCGCCTCCGGGGCGGTGCGGCAGCTGGCCCAGTCCCCGGACGGGGCCATGTCCGGGCTGGCCTACTCCCCGGACTCGGCCTGGCTGGCCTGGTCGCATCCGGGCCCGCAGCCGCTCAGCCGGATCCGGCTCGCCCGGCTGGCGGACGACGAGATCGTGGACGTGACGGACGGCCGTTTCGTCAACTCCGAGCCGGTCTTCACCGCGGACGGGAAGTACCTGGCCTTCCTGTCCGCGCGCATCTTCGACCCGGTGTACGACGCGCACTTCTTCGACCTCTCGTTCCCGTTCGGGTCCCGGCCGTACCTGGTGCCGCTGGCCGCGGACACGCCGTCCCCGTTCGAGCCGCTGCCCCAGGGGCGGCCGGTCGGGAACGGGCCGGACAAGAACGGGGACAAAGGCGGGTCCGGCGGCGTGGCGACGGCGGGCGGGGAGGCTGACGACGAGATCGTGGCCCAGGACGGCGAGGGCGACGGCCAGCCGGATGGCGAGGACGACGCGCCGCCGCCCACCCGGGTGGACGAGGAAGGCCTGCCCACCCGGGTGGTCAGCCTGCCGGTGCCCGAGTCGCGGTACGCGTCGCTGCAGGCGGTGACCGGCGGCTTCGCCTGGCTCAAGGAGCCCGTCACCGGGGTGCTCGGCGAGGGAGCCGCGGTGCCGGACGCCAAACGGCCCCGGTCCGCGCTGGAACGCTTCGACCTGGCCCGCCGGAAGACCACGGAGCTGGTCGGGGGGCTGGACTGGTTCGTCGCCAGCGGCGACGGTGAGTGGCTGGTGGTCCGCGACGGCGGCGAGCTGCGCGTGGTTCCGTCCCAGCGGAAGGCCGACCCGGACAGCGGGGACAGCGTGCCGGTCGACCTGTCCCGGGCCCGGTTCATGGCCGACCCGGTGGCGCTCTGGCAGCATGCGTTCACCGAGGCCGGCCGGTTCATGCAGCATGACTTCTGGGTCCCCGACATGGCCGGCGTGGACTGGCCCGGCGTCCTGGAGTCCTACCGGCCGGTGCTGGACCGGATCGGCACCCCCTCCGAGTTCGCGGACCTGCTCTGGGAGGTCGTCGGCGAGCTGGGCACCTCCCACGCCTACATCCGCCCGCGGGCCACCCCGGGCAGCAGCGGCAAGGGACAGGTGGGCCTGCTCGGCGCGGACCTGTCCCGGGAGGCGGACGGCCGCTGGCGGATCGACCGGGTGCTGCCCGGCGAGTCTTCCGACCCGCGGGCACGCGCGCCGCTGGCCGCCCCGGGCGTGATCGTCCGGCCCGGTGACGTGCTGCTGGCCGTGGATGGCCGTCCGGTGGATCCCGCTGTCGGGCCGGGGCCGCTGCTGGTCGGCACCGCCGGCCGGCCGGTGGAGCTCACCGTGGGGCGGGACGGCGAGCCGCCCCGGAGGTTCGCGGTGACCCCGCTGGGCAGCGACCGCCGGCTGCGCTACCAGGACTGGGTAGCCGAGAAGCGGCAGCGGGTCCGCGAGATGACCGGCGGCCGCGCCGGGTACCTGCACATCCCCGACATGATGGGGGAGGGCTGGGCGCACTTCCACCGGGACCTGCGGGTGGAGATGGCGCAGGCCGCGCTCGTCCTGGACGTCCGGTCCAACCGGGGCGGCCATGTATCCGAGCTGGTGATCGAGAAGCTGGCCCGCCGGATCATGGGCTGGGACATCCCGCGCTGGATGACCCCGTCCACCTACCCGCGGGATGCGCCGCGTGGCCCGATCGTGGCCCTGGCGGACGAGAACGCCGGCTCGGATGGTGACATCGTGACCGCCGCCATCCGCATCCTCGGCCTCGGCCCGGTGGTGGGTGCCCGCACCTGGGGCGGGGTGATCGGGATCGAGGCCCCGTTCACCCTGGTCGATGGCACCGCGATGACGGTGCCCCGCTACGCGATCTGGCTGGAGGGCTCCGGCTGGGGCGTGGAGAATCACGGCGTGGAGCCCGACGTCGAGGTGCTCATCTCACCCGAGGACTGGGCCGAGGGCCGGGACGTGCAGCTCGAGACGGCGGTGCGGCTGGCCCTGGAGGCCATCGAGACCCGCCCGCCGGCCACCCCGCCGGGCACGTCGGACCGCCCGTCCAAGGCGCGGCCGCCGCTGCCGCCCCGCCCGCGCCGCTAACCCGCAGCGCCGCGGCGGGAGCGTCCCGGCGGGAGGGGCTGCGGCTGAGGGGAGCCGGCTACCTCACCGGCGATCAACGCGGCCTCGGCGCTCGCGTTCGCCTGCCTGGTCGCCCTCGTCGTCGCCGGCGGCGCCATGGCCCTGACCCGCCGGCCGTAGCACCGGAATCGGCCGCGCCATCCGCGGCGGCGGCTAGCCGCGATGGTCCGCGCAGGCGCGCGCGAGGTGCGCCGCTCAGGAGGGTGAGACGGGGTCGGCGTAGCCGTGAGCGTAGGCGTACCGCATGGCCTGGACGCGGTCCCGCGATCCTGTCTCGGCGAAGATCCGGTTGACGTGCGTCTTGACCGTCGCCTCGCTGACGAACAACGCCCGGGCGATCTCGCGGTTGGACGCGCCGGCCGCGATGAGCCGGAGTACCTCGGCCTCGCGCGGCGTGAGATCATCGTCGCCCGGCGACCCACCAGGTGAGCCGGACGTCCCTGGCGCGCGGGCCGCGGCCGACAGCAGCCGCTGCTGGACCCCGGGATCGAGCACGGCCTGGCCCGCGGCGGCGGCCAGCACCGCGCGCCCGATCTCGGCCCTGGTCGCGTCCTTGGTCAGGTACCCGAGCGCTCCGGCCTGCAGGGCGCCGATGATCGATTCATCATCGGCGTACGTGGTGAGCACGACGACCCGCGTGCCGGGGTGATCGGCAGCGATCCGGCGCGTCGCCGCGACGCCATCGCTGCCGGGCATGTTCAGGTCCATGAGTGCGACCTGGGGGTTCACCGCCGCAACCAGGTCGACCGCGGCGTTGCCGTCTGCCGCCTGGCCCGCTACCACGATGCCGGGCAGCGTGCCGAGCAGCAGGACCAGGCCCTCGCGG
Source organism: uncultured Actinomycetes bacterium (assembly GCA_963751175.1). Classification (GTDB taxonomy): domain Bacteria; phylum Actinomycetota; class Actinomycetes; order Streptosporangiales; family Streptosporangiaceae; genus RYN-230. The sequence continues at coordinate 20,278 of CAVVTM010000034.1, forward strand.
ACGGCGGACTGGTCGTCCGCGACGATCACGCTCACCGGCTCGGCCGGAGTCTTCGCACTCATGCCGGCATCCGCAAGGCAACCCGCCATTCCCGGTCCACTGGCCCGGCGGTCAGCGTGCCCCCGCCCAGCGCGGCACGTTCCCGCAGGCCGGTCACTCCGTACTGGCCGCCGGTGGCGGCGAGCGGGCCGCCGGCCGCCACCGCGGGCAGCGGGTTGACGACCTGCACCGCGACCTCGGCCGCCGAGAACTCCAGGCTGACCCGGACCGGCTGCCCGGGCGCATGCTTGCGGGCGTTGGTCAGCGCCTCCTGGGTGGTCCGGTAGGCCGCCAGGGCCGCCTCGGCGGCCACCGGCCGTGCCGCGCCGGTCACGGTGAACTCGACGGCCGCGTCACCATCGGCCCGGAACTCCTGGGTCAGCGCGGCCAGCTGGCCGGACAGCGGAGCCGCGTCATCGCGGAGGGCCAGGATCGCGCGCCGGGCGTCCGCCAGCCCTTCCCGGGTGAAAACGCCGGCCCGGCCGATGCACTCGATCGCCTTGGCGAGCTCCGGGCTCCCGGAGGGCAGGGCACCCAGCAACCCCTCAGCGGCCTGCAGGTTCACCGAGACCGCCGCGAGCGACTGGGCGAGCACGTCGTGAATCTCCCGGGCAATCCTGGCCCGGTCGCCGAGCGCGGCAGCCTGGGTCTCGGCTTCGCGGGCCCGGCGGGTCTCCGCCAGCATCCGCTCAGCCTGCTCGGCCCGGAGCAGGAAAGCGTGGCGCGACAGGCCGAACGCCCACAAGCCGATGAACGTGAGCGGGTAGCCCAGCAAAGTTTCGGTCGGCGCTCCGGTCGCCAGCGCGGCGGCCAGGAACGCGGCCACCGTGCCCGCGGTGATGGCCAGCGACGTTTCCGGATCCAGCCGGGCGCCCACGGTGGACGTGACCACGCACCCGACGGCGATCGCCGTGCTCAGCGGGGACAGCCCGGCGAGGACGCCGCCGGCCACTCCCATCACGGACAGGGCCACGATCGCGACCCGCAGCCGGCGCCGGGCCAGCAGCCAGGCCACCCAGCTGACCGTGGAGACGCCGAGAGCCACGGCCACACCGATCCCCTCGGCGCCCGAGCCCAGGTCCTGATCCCCAACCTCGTGATCCTCTTGATGGTGCTGATCTCCGATCTGGGCCACCGCAAGGTCACCCTGCTGCGGCTGCTCCGCCCGTTCATCGCCGCGGCCGTCATCATCCCGTTCTTCTTCAAGGCGCCGCCGCGTCCGGTAACGGACTGGCGCTGGAAGTCGCCGCTACGGCGGCAGGGCTGGCCCTGGGCGCGCTGGCCGCGGCGCTGATGCGCGTCACCTACGACGAGCAGGCGGGCAAGGCCATGTCGTGGGCTGGACTGCCGTACGCCCTGATCTGGGTGGCCGTGGCCGGCGGCCGCATCTACTTCGCCTACGGCGCGACCCATGTCTTCGGGGCGCAGCTCGGACACTGGATGATCACCAACCAGATCACCGTGGGCGCTCTCACCGACGGACTGATCTTCCTGTCCGTGGCGATGCTGCTGGCCCGCACCGCAACCCTGGCCGCCAGGGGCCGCCGCGTCAGCGCGCGACGGGCAGCCCGGCCGGGGGTCCCGGTCACCGTGCACCACTCAGCAGGCTGAGCAACTGACCGTGATCAGCCGGGGCCGCTCCAGCCTGGCCGCACCAGCAGGGCCAGGCGGACGGCCCCGGCGCCGCCGCCGGTGATCAGCCGGGCGGGTCGCCGGGAATCCCTCCCGGCTCCGGCGGCCGCGGAAGCCACGGGCACGTCAGTGTTCACGGCGGTCCCCTCCGGCAGGCCGCCGGGTTCGGGGGTGAACGGGGTGGCCGCGGCCGGGTAACTCAGCGCCGTCAGAGGGGGCTCGTGTAGCTGCCGAGCCAGTGGAGCTTGAGCCAGAGGAGGGCGGCGGTCCAGGCCCCGCTGACTTCCAGGATGCCGACCAGCACCAGCAGGCCGCCCCCGATGCGGGCGATGAGCTGGGCGTGGCGGCGGGCGAACTGGAACGCGGTGACGCCGCGCTGGAAGGCGAGGGCCACGATGATGAACGGGATGCCCAGGCCGAGGCCGTAGATGAACGCGAGCACGGCGCCGCGCACCGCGGTGCCCGAGGTCAGAGCCAGCGTCAGCACGGCGGACAGAGTGGGGCCAACGCACGGGGTCCAGCTCACCGCGAACAGCACCCCGAGCAGCGGGGCGCCGATCAGCCCGGCCCGGGGCCGCATCGAGGGCCGGGCGATCCGGCCGGTGATGGGAAAGCGGTCGAATACCCCGGCGAACATCAGGCCCAGCACGATCGTGACGGCGCCCAGGATCTGGGTCACGCCGGCCTGGTGGCGCACCAGCACCAGCCCCAGGCCCCCGAAGGCCAGCCCCTCGGTGGCGAACACGAGCGAGAAGCCAAGCACGAACAGGGTGGTACCGAGCAGCGTGCGGCCCCGGGTGGCGCCCGCGAGCCCGCGGGCCGGCCCGTGGCGGCGCGGCCGGCCGCCGGTGCTGACGGGCTGGCCGCGCCCGGGCCGGCTGAGGTCCCGCTGGCCCCGCCGTCCACGGCCACGCTGGTCCCGTCGGGCGCCACCGCCACCCGCTCGGCAGTGGCCGTCCCGGCCCGCTGGGCGTCCGTCCCGGACATGCCGGTGACGTAGGACAGGTAGCCGGGGACCAGCGGCAGGACGCAGGGCGACAGGAACGTGAGCGCACCGGCCGCCGCCGCGATCGGCGCGGCCAGGATCAGCGGTCCGGCCTGGACCAGGTGCTCGATCCCGCCACCCATCGGCACGCCTCCTGTTCGCGCCCCAAACTACCGCTTCCCGCTCCGCCAGCGGCCGGTGGCCGGCCGCCAGGGTGGCCATTGCCCGGCGGCACCTCCGGATCTACTGTTCGGGTGAGTTCGGCTGTTGGTTTGCGGAGAACTGTGTGCGATTGCGTCCGGTCGTGCGCGTCCACGCCAGGCCGCCAGCCTGCGGACTCATCCCCGGCGGGGCGCGCCCCGCCACCCTGCGCAGAACGGAGATCATCATGGATGATGTGTCCCGCCGGGTCGTCTCCCGCCTGGCCGGCCGGGGAGCCCGGTCACGATCATGAGGGAGAACGGCGCCAACTACGTCCGGATGCGGCTCTGGGTGAACCCGCCCGCCGGCTACAGCGACCTGGCCGTGAACCTCGCGCTGGCCCGCCAGGTGCGCGCGGCCGGCATGAAGATCTACCTCGACGTCATGTACTCCGACTTCTGGGCCGACCCGCAGCACCAGGACATCCCCGCCGCATGGCAGGGCCAGGACCTGGCCCAGCTGACGGCGACCGTGCAGTCGTACACGAAGCAGGTGATCAGCTCGTTCGCGAAGCAGGGCACGCCGGTGGACATGGTGTCGATCGGCAACGAGATCCGCAACGGCATCCTGTGGCCAGTCGGCCAGGTGAACGACCCCTCCACCCCCGCCGACTACGACAACCTGGCGACGCTGCTCAAGGCGGGCGTGACCGGGGCCCGGGCGGCCAACCCGCCGGGCCACCAGCTGCTGATCATGATGCATTACGACCAGGGCGGCAACAGCGCGCTCAGCCAGGACTTCTTCCAGAACCTGGTCTCCCAGGGCGTGCCGTTCGACGTGATCGGGCTGTCCTACTACCCGTTCTTCCACGGCACGCTCTCGCAGATGAAGGCGAACGTGGACGCGCTGGCCACCCAGTTCCACAAGAAGATCGTCATCGCGGAGACCCAGTACCCGTGGACGCTGGCCAACGGCAACAGCCCGCTCGGCGACAGCACCGGCAACTTCGTGTGGGAGCCCAGCCAGCTCTCGACCGGCTACCCGGCCAGCCCCGGCGGCCAGCTGTCGTTCGTGACCGACGAGCTGTCGATCCTGGCCCAGGTCCCCGGCGGGCTGGGCGCGGGGTTGTTCTACTGGGCACCGGACTGGATCCCCGGCGTGCCGTGGGAACCCGGGACCGGCATCGGCACCCCCAACGCCAACCTCACGCTGTTCAACTCCCAGGGCGCGGCCCTGCCGTCAGCCGGGATCTTCCGGAACCCGGCCGCCGTGTGCCAGAGCCATGACCCCTGGGACGTGCCCTGCGTTGTTGGCGGCTGAGGGTTGCTGGCGGCTGAGCGGCGGCGGGCGGCTGGGCGACCGCCACGCAGGACACGGCCAGCGGCCGCGGGGCGGCGCCAGGCTCCGGGGCCCCGGACGTTCCGCGGGACCATCTGTCTTTCCTGCTCGTCCAGCTAGGGCTGCACGGGGCACGGCGGTTCGGCGAGCGGCTCGCGCCGCTGGGCCTGGAGCAGCGGCACGCCGGGATGCTCATCCGGCTGGCCGCGAACCAGGGCCGGTCCCAGCAGGCCATCGCCGAGATGATCGGGGTGAATGCCACCCGGATGGTCTTCCTGGTGGACGAGCTGGAAAAGCTCGGCCTTGTCGAGCGCAGGCGTAATCCCGCCGACCGCCGCTCTCACGCGCTGTACCTGACTGACCAGGGGCTGGCCACCGTGGAGCAGGTCCGGGTGGTGACCGCCGAGCACGAGGCTGAGTTCGGTGCGGGGCTGACCGGGGCGCAGCGCGCCCAGCTGGTGAGCCTGCTCCGCCTGATGGCCGAGGAGCAGGGGCTGAACCCCCGCGGGATGCCCGGCTCGCCCCCGCTGCCCAGCTGACCGCCGGCCACCGCGCCCGCCGCGGATCGGAACCGTCTCGGGCCGCCCAGGCCGAAAACGAGATGCTCCGTAGCGTTCCCGCTGCTAGCGTGACCCCGGCATGCTGCGGATGGACCTCTCGCCGCTGCGCGGCACCGCGGACTTCCGCTGGCTCCTGTGCAGCCGCACCGTCACCCTCCTCGGGACCGAGGCGAGCGAGGTGGCTCTGCTCGTGCAGGCCAAGCAGCTCACGGGGTCGGCGTTGGCGGTCGGCCTGCTCGGGGTGGCCGAGCTGGTGCCGCTGGTGGTGTTCGGGCTCTACGGCGGGGTGCTGGCGGACCGCCTCGACCGCAGCCGGATGCTCCGCTGGGGCGAGGCGGGGCTGGGTGCCCTGGCCGCGCTGTTGCTGGTCAACGCACTGCTGACCCATCCGGCCGTCTGGCCGCTGTACGTGCTGGCCGCCGCGATGACCACGCTGACCGCGCTGCAGCGGCCGTCCTTCGATGCCGCGGTGCCCCGGACCGTGTCCCGTGACCAGCTCTCGGCCGCCGCCGCGCTGCTGGGGGTGTCGGGGAACGCCAGCCTGCTCATCGGGACCGCGGTGGGCGGGGCGCTGGCCGCAGGGCCGGGGCCGCAGCTGGTCTACGCCATAGACGTCCTCAGCTTCGGCGTGTCCTTCATCGTGCTGAGACGGCTCGGCCCGCTGCTCCCGGCCACCCGCGGGGAGACCGGCCCGCCGGTCCCGGTGGCGGGCGGGCAGCTTGATCCGCTGCTCCCGGCTACCGCCCGGAAGCCTGGTCCGGAGCCCCTGGCCGCGGCCGGGGAGCCTGATCCGGAGCCCCTGGCCACGGCCGGGAAGGCTGATCCGCCGCCCCCGGCTGCACCGGGGGAACCTGAGCCAGCGCGAGGCCTGCGTGGTGTGGCCGCCGGCCTGAACTACGCGCGGCAGCGCCCTGAGCTGCTCGGCTCCTATCTGGTGGACCTGGCCGCCATGACCCTGGCCTACCCCACCGCGCTGTTCCCGTTCCTGGCCGCCCAGCTGCACGCACCCTGGGCAGTGGGCCTGATGTTCGCGGCCCCGTCGGCCGGCGCGCTGGCCGCCTCGGCGCTCAGCGGCTGGACCGGCCGGGTGCACCGGCACGGCCTGGCCATCGCCCTGTCCGCGGCGGGCTGGGGGCTGGCCATCACCGCGTTCGGGTTCGCCCCGGATCTCGCGGCCGCGCTGGCCTGCCTGCTCGCCGCGGGGGCCGCCGACATGATCAGCGGCATCTTCCGGGGCACGCTATGGAACCAGACCATCCCGGACGGCCTGCGGGGGCGGCTGGCCGGCGTGGAGATGCTCAGCTACAGCATCGGGCCGTCGGCCGGGCAGCTGCGGGCCGGCGGGGTGGCCAGCCTGACCAGCCCCCGCGTCGCGGCCTGGTCGGGCGGCCTGCTGTGCGCCGGTGCGGTGGGCGTGGTCTGCCTGGCGCTGCCCGGCTTTACCCGGTACAGCTCCCGGGCCAGGCTCAGTGCCGCCCCCGGGGGGTCAGCGCCTCAGGGGCCAGCTCCTGCAGCGCCGCCTCGATAGCCCGGTGGAACGTGGGGTAGGCGTAGATCATCTCGCGCAGCCGCCGGACCGGCACCCTGGCGTGGATGGCCAGGGTGAGCATGCTCAGCACCTCACCGCCGGCCGGCCCGGCCGAGGTGGCCCCGACGAGGATGCCCTGGCCGGCGTCAGCGACCAGCTTGATGAACCCGTCGTTGCCCGCCTTGTGGATCTGATCCAGCCCCGGGTGGAGCGGGGGATCGGTCATCCCGCCTCTCCCAGGGGTACGTCGGTCCGGGGTCTCAGGGTATGACAGGGTGGAATTGCAGCGACGGAGACCACGTTTGCTACTACGTGCCTGGCACAACCGACACGGACGGGGTAATCGATGACCTCTGAGCGCGGCGCTGATGCCCGCTCGTCTGTCCCACCGCTCACCGAACGTGAGGCTGAGGAGCAGGCGCACGGGATCGCCTTCAAGACCGGCCCGCCCGGAACAGTCGGGGTAGAGCTGGAATGGCTGGTCTGTGACGGCCGCGATCCCGCTCTCCCCGTTGACCAGCGGCGGGTGACCGCAGCCCTCGCCCGCCTGGACGAGCCCGGGGCGCTCCCTGGCCGGGGCCGGCTGACTACCGAACCCGGCGGGCAGGTTGAGCTAAGTTCCGCGCCCGCCTCGGGCCTGGGCGGCTGCGTGGCGGCGGCCCGGACCGACCTCACGGCCCTCCGCCAGGCCATCGCCCCCGCGGGGCTCAGCCTCGCCGGACATGGTCTCGATCCCCTCAGACCCCCACGACGCGTGCTTGACCTGCCGCGTTACGCGGCCATGGAAGAGTTCTTCGACCGCAGCGGCCCCTGGGGCCGGGTCATGATGTGCAGCACCGCCTCGGTCCAGGTATGCGTGGACGCCGGGCGGGAGCAGGGCGGTCCCGCCGGATTCCGGTGGCGCTGGCACCTGCTGCACGGGCTGGGTCCCGTGCTCGTGGCCTCGTTCGCCAATTCACCCTTCCAGGACGGCCGGCCGTCCGGCTGGAAGTCCACCCGCCAGGCGGTGTGGTCCCGGCTCGATCCCAGCCGAACCCGGGCCCCGGAGGAGGTGGAACCGGGCGCGGCGGAGCGCGGGCCGGGCTGGCCGGAAGACACCGATCCGCGGGACGCCTGGGTGAGCTATGTACTCGACGCCCAGGTCATGCTGCTGCGTGATCCTGGCTCGCGCCGCTGGACCGCGCCGACCGGCCTGACGTTCCGCGACTGGGTACGCGGCGCTGTCGGCCCACCGCCCACCGCCGACGACCTCACCTATCACATGTCCACCCTGTTCCCGCCGGTCAGGCCGCGCGGGCACCTGGAGCTCCGGGTGATCGACGCCCAGCCGGGCGACGGCTGGATCGTGCCGACAGCGGTGGTGTCCGCCCTGCTCGACGACCCGGTCGCGGCGCAGGCCGCGATGGCCGCGGTCGAGCCGCTGCAGAAGGAGGGCCGCCCCGGCGAGCTGCTGCTGCGCGCGGCCCGCCTCGGCCAGGACGACCCCCAGCTGGCCGCGGCCAGCCGGGAGTGCTTCGCCGCGGCCGACGCGGCGCTGGGCCGGCTCGGCGCGCCCGCCTCGATCCGGAACGCGGTCACCACGTTCGCCGACCGCTACATCCTGCGCGGCCGGTGTCCCGCGGACGACCGGCTCGACGAGGCCCGCGCCGCGATCAGCCTCCCGCACGGCCCCCGCGAGCCCGACGCATGTCTGGAGGAGTCCCCATGACACCCACGCCAGCCCCGCGCCCGCAGGACGGCGGCGGAGTGGATGAGCTGCGGGAAGTGATCGCCGGGAACCTGCTCACCGCCCGGGAGCGGACCCGGCTCCTCACCGAGTCCGTGGACGACAGCGACCTGGTCCGCCAGCACTCCCCGCTGATGTCGCCACTGGTCTGGGACCTGGCGCATATCGCTAACCAGGAAGAGCTGTGGCTGCTGCGGAACGTGGGCGGCCGGGAGCCGATCCACCCCGAGATCGACCCGCTCTACGACGCGTTCGAGCATCCGCGCGCCGAGCGGCCCACGCTGCCGCTGCTGCCGCCCGCCGAGGCCCGCGCGTACGCCCGGGAGGTCCGCGGCCGGGTCATGGATCTGCTGGAGTCGGCCAAGTTCGCCGGGGCGCCGCTGGTCACCGACGGGTTCGCGTACGGCATGGTGGCCCAGCACGAGCAGCAGCACGACGAGACCATGCTGATCACCCACCAGCTGCGCCGGGGCGCGGCGGCGCTCACCGCGTCGCCACCCGGCCCGCCGCCGCCGGATGCCCAGCGGCTGCCACCCGAGGTGCTGGTGGCGGGCGGCCCGTTCACCATGGGCACCTCCACCGAGCCGTGGGCCCTGGACAATGAGCGGCCCGCGCACCAGGTCTTCGTACCGTCCTTCTACCTCGACACCACGCCGGTCACCAACGCCGCCTACCAGGAATTCATCGCCGACGGCGGGTACGACCAGCCACGCTGGTGGACCGCGGAAGGCTGGGCGCACCGGCGGCGGGCCGGCCTGGCCGCGCCGCATTACTGGCGCCGCGACGGGACCGGCTGGATCCGCGACCGCTTCGGGGTCACCGAGCCGGTGCCATCCGCCGAGCCGGTCCTGCACGTGAGCTGGTACGAGGCGGACGCCTACGCCCGCTGGGCCGGGCGTCGGCTCCCGACTGAGGCGGAATGGGAGAAGGCGGCCCGGTTCGACCCGGCCACCGGGCGGTCCCGGCGGTTCCCCTGGGGCGACGAGGACCCGGCCGCGGACCGCGCGAACCTCGGCCAGCAGTACCTCCAGCCCGCCCCCGCGGGCAGCTATCCCGGGGGCGCCGCCCCGTGCGGCGCGCGGCAGCTGCTCGGGGACGTGTGGGAGTGGACCAGCAGCGACTTCCTCCCCTACCCCGGCTTCCGGGCCTGGCCGTACCGCGAGTACTCCGAGGTCTTCTTCGGCCCCGAGTACAAGGTCATGCGCGGCGGCTCGTTCGCCGTGGGGCCGGTGGCCTGCCGGGGCACGTTCCGGAACTGGGACTACCCGGTCCGGCGGCAGATCTTCTCCGGCTTCCGCACCGCCCGGGACGCGGTCCCCTCGCCGGCACCGGGCCGGCCCGGCCAGCCGGGCGGGGAGTGACGCCCCCGGATGTGCCGCCATCTGGCCTACCTGGGGCCGCAGGCCACCCTGCGCTCGGTGCTCACCGACCCGCCCTACGGGCTGCTCCGCCAGTCCTGGGCCCCCCGCCACCAGAAACACGGAACGGTCAACGCGGACGGGTTCGGGGTGGGCTGGTACGCCGGCGGTGACCCGGTGCCCGCCCGCTACCGGCGCGCCGTGCCGATGTGGGGCGACGCCTCCTTCGCCGACCTGGCCCGGGTGACCAGGACCCGGGCGCTGCTCGCCGCGGTCCGCTCGGCCACGGACGGCACGGCCCAGGGCGAGGCCGCCGCCGCGCCGTACGCCGCGGGACCGTGGCTGTTCAGCCACAACGGCAGGCTCGATGGCTGGCCGGGCGCCACCGCCGGGCTGGCCGCCACCCTGCCCGCCGCCGACCTGCTCGGCCTCGAGGCGCGCACCGACTCGGCGCTGGCCTGGGCGCTCGTGCACCAGCGCCTCCGGGAGGGGGAGACCCCGGCCGACGCGCTGGCCGGCACGGTCGCAGACCTCGACGCGGCGGGCATCACCGGCCGGTTCAACTTCCTGCTGACCGACGGGTCGGCGATCGCCGCCACGGCCGCGGGCGACACGCTGTGCTACCGCTGCCTGCCAGGCCAGGTCGTGGTGGCCTCCGAGCCCTGTGATGACGGGCCGGGCTGGCACACGGTGCCGGACCGCACGGTGCTGACCGGGCGGCCCGGTGCCGTGGACGCCGGGCCGCTCAAGCCCGCCACCTGACACGCGCCGCCGCCCCCAGCACCAGCCAACGACGGAACTGGCCAACGACGGACCAGGGAAAGGGACGGGGATCATGACCCAGCTGCATGTCGAGAGGTGCCTGCCGGACGGCTTCCTGGCCGCCGCGCTGCGCGCGGACGCGCAGGCTGGCCTCACCGCGATGCCGAAGACCCTGCCGCCGAAGTGGTTCTATGACGAGCGGGGCAGTGAGCTGTTCGAGAAGATCACCCTGCTGCCGGAGTACTACCCGACCCGGGCCGAGCGGTCCATCCTGGCCGCCGTGGCCCCCGGGATCGCGGCGGCGACCGGCGCCAGCGCCCTGGTCGAGCTGGGCTCCGGCTCGTCGGAGAAGACCCGGCTGCTGCTCGACGCGCTCCGCGATGCCGGGTCGCTGCGCAGCTACGTGCCGGTGGACGTGAGCGAGAGCGCGCTGATCGGCGCGGCGCGCCGTGTCCTCGCGGGCTACCCGGGACTGACGGTGGACGCGGTGGTCTCGGACTTCGAGGCCCGGCTGGGCCTGCCCGCGGCCGACGGGCCCCGGCTGGTGGCCTTCCTGGGCAGCACCATCGGGAACCTGCTCCCCGGGGAGCGGGCCGCGTTCCTGGCCCGGCTGCGCGCGGGCCTGCGTGACGGCGACGCCCTGCTGCTCGGCACCGACCTGGTCAAGGACCCGGCCGTGCTGCTGGCCGCCTACGACGACGCCGCCGGGGTGACCGCCGCATTCAACAAGAACGTGCTGGCCGTGCTCAACGCCGAGCTGGGCGCGGACTTCGACCCGGACGCGTTCGATCACCTGGCCGTGTGGGATCCGCAGGCCGAGTGGATCGAGATGCGGCTTCGTTCCGCGGAGGACCAGGTCGTGCACCTGCCCGGCATCGGGCTGACCGTGCGGTTCGCGGCGGGGGAGCAGCTGCGGACCGAGGTCTCGGCCAAGTTCCGGCAGGCCGGCGTCGCGGCCGAGCTGGCCGCCGCGGGGTTCACCATGCGGTCCTGGTGGACCGACGAGCAGGGCCGGTTCGCGCTGTCCCTGTCCGTGCCGGCCTGACCGTCCCGGGCCGCCACCGCCTGCCGCGCGGGCTGCCGCACCGCCTGCCGTACTATCTCCCGCAGCCCCCGGGGAAATAGCACTAATGCGCAGTTGGGGAAGATCACGAGCCTGGTGCCCGGCGCGGTATGGTTCACGCCAGGAACCTTGGCCCGCGCGGGGTATTCGGATTCGAGGCGGCAGGACATCACCATGGAGAAATGGCATCCGGCAGCCCGCCGTGACCTTCGTGGCGGGAGCGGCTGATGCTCACGGTCCCGTCCGCGGGCAGTGCGGACGTGTGGTGGCTCGACATCACCTCGGTCAATGTGGGCCGCGCCGAGCTGGCCGAGCTCAGCCTGGAGGAGCACAAGCGGGCCGCGGCGTTCGCGTTCCGCGCTGACCGGCGCCGGTACACCGCCGCGCACGTGATGCTGCGCCGGGTGCTGGCCGGATACCTGGATTTCCCCCCGTCGAGCCTGATCTTCCACCGTGAGCCGTGCCCGCGGTGCGGGAAGCCGACCGGCCGCCCGGCCCTTGAGCTGCGCTACGGGGTCCACTTCTCGCTCGCGCACAGCGGGGATGCCGTGCTGATCGCCGTGGCCAGCCAGCAGGTGGGCGTGGACGTCGAGCAGCAGCCGGCCAGCTGCGTCTGCTCGATGTCCGCGGACATGAGCGCCGCCGACGCGGAGTGGGGCCGGGCGCTCAGCGAAGCCGGGCGGCACGAGCTGGTCATGCGGTGGTGGGTGCGGTCCGAGGCCGTCCTCAAGTGCACCGGGGAAGGCATCGGCCACGAGGTCGGCGAGTTCCCGGTCCTCGGCCGGCCTGGTGCCCCTTCCGGCCTGGCCGGCCCCGGCGGCCCCGATCAGCTGGTGCCCGCCACCCCGGTGCACGGCTGCTCGCTGATCTCGCTCCCCGCGCCCGTGGGCTACCAGGCTGCGCTGGCGCTGGCCGGGAGCACCGGGGCCATCCGGCTCAACGTCCAGGCGCCCTGGGCGGCCGGCGCGCGCACGGCGAGCCGGGGTGCCCCGGTCCGCTGACCCGCCGCTGGGTTCTGCTTGTCGAGATCAGGCGCTGACCAGCGGCGCCTGGCCAGCGAGTGCGCGATCCGGATATCTGTGCGCTGGGCGGGTAACCTCGCAGGGGATGGCGCAGACAGGCCGGGCAGAGGGCAGGTGGCAGATATGACAGCGGTGTTCGCGGTCGACGCGTGCCGGACCCCGGTCGGCAAGATCAAGGGTGCGCTGGCCGCGGTCCGGCCTGATCACCTGACCGCTGAGGTGATCAAGGCCCTGCTGGCCCGCAACGACTGGCTCGACCCGGCCCAGATCGACGACGTCTACTGGGGCGCGGCCAACCAGGCCGGCGAGGACAACCGGAACGTTGCCCGGATGGGCGTGCTGCTGGCCGGGCTCCCGGTCGAGGTGCCCGGCGCCACCGTCAACCGGCTCTGCGGATCCGGCATGGAGGCCATCGCCAGCGCCGCGCGGGCCATCGCGGCGGGAGAAGCCGACATCATGGTGGCCGGCGGGGCCGAGTCGATGACCCGGGCACCGTTCGTCCTGCCCCGGGCCAGCGAGCTATTCCCGCGGGAGGCCGGCGTCGCCGACACCCGGCTGGGGTGGCGGCTGGTCAGCCCGCTGATACAGGAGCTCTACCCGCCGGTCACCCTGGGGGAGACGGCGGAGAACGTGGCTGAGCGCTACGGGGTGAGCCGCGAACGCCAGGACGAGTTCGCGTTCCGCAGCCACCAGCGGGCCGGGCAGGCCCGGGACGCCGGCCGGTTCGGCGACGAGATCGTGCCGGTGGCGACCCCGGCCGGGCCGGTCACCGAGGATGAGGGCATCCGGCCCGGGCTGACCCTGGAGGAGCTCGCCGCCAAGCGGCCCGCGTTCCGCAAGGGCGGCACGGTGACCGGCGGGAACTCCTCACCGCTGAACGATGGCGCAGCGGGCGTGCTGCTCGTGTCGGAGCGGGTGCTGGCCGGCGGCGTGACACCGCTGGCCCAGTACGAGGGCACCGCGGCCGCCGGGGTCCACCCCGACTACATGGGCATCGGGCCGGTCCCGGCCATGGGCAAGGTGCTCGGCCGGGCTGGCTGGGACGTGGGCCGCCTCGACCTGGTCGAGCTCAACGAGGCGTTCGCGGCGCAGGCCCTCGCCGTGGCCGACGAGCTCAAGCTGGACCCGGAGCGGGTCAACGTGAACGGCGGCGCTATCGCGATCGGCCACCCGCTGGGCTGCTCGGGAGCCCGGATCACGACGACGCTGCTGCACGAGCTGCGCCGCCGCGGCGGGTCCCGGGGCGCGGCCGCCATGTGCATCGGGGTCGGGCAGGGCATCGCGACCCTCTGGCAGGCACCCTGACCGGCAGGCACTGAGGCGGGGCACGGAGAGCCCGAGGGCCAGGCCCCCGGGCCATGGCCACCCCGGCCAGCGCCGCCAACGTAAACCTAAGTCACGTGGTGTGATCGGGCTAAGCCGACGTGTGATGACGCAGGCCAGCCCGCAGGCCCGCCAGGATCACGGGCCTGCGGGCTGGCCATCAGCGTGGCGGGGCCGTCGCGGGCGCCCGCCACGGGCTGCTCAGACCGCCTGCTCGGCGAGGGTGAAGGCGACCGTTCCCTCTTCGTCCACCTGCGCGTCTAGCGACTTGTCGTCCAGCGCCACCGCGGCGCCAGGCTCGAGGAAGACGCGGGCTCCCGCGCTCTCGATCACCTGGTCCCCGGCCACCGGGCTGTCGGCCAGCGTCACCTGGAAGGCCGGGCCGCCCTCGTCTTGCGACATGATGCGCAGGCCGGTCTCATCAGGCAGTTCAGGCTGTGAGGTGAGGTTGCGGATCGCCGTCACGGCACTGTCGGTCAGTGTGAGCATCATCTGCTCCTCTGTATCGGGCATGTGCAGTTGGGCGTCCACTACCCCGTCTCAGCAGCCTCACTCCCCGCCGGGCCGAGTAACCCGGATGGCCCGCCAGACAGTGTCGAGAATCGGGTGCCAGCCCCGACACCTGGCTGAGGGCGCTACTGTGGCGCCGCCTGACCAGGGAGGATGAACTGATGCGATTCATGCTGCTGCAGAACTACGGGCCCGTGGAGTCGGACTGCCCGCCGATGCCGGAATGGTCACCGGCGGACATCAGGGCGCATATCGAGTTCCAGCACGCGCTGAACCGCGAGCTCCTCGAGCGGGGCGAGCTGGTGGACGCCCAGGGACTGGCCGGCCCCGAGCAGGCCCGGCGGGTCGTGTCGGACGGGACCGGCGCGCCGGTCATCACCGACGGCCCGTTCCCGGAGTCCAAGGAGCTGCTGGCCGGGTACCGGCTGGTCGACGTGGAGACGCCCGCGCGGGCGGTCGAGATAGCCGCGCTGGCCTCCGCCGCGCCAGGCCCGGACGGCGTGCCGATCCGCCAGCCCATCGAGGTCCGCCAGGTGCTCAGCGCCCCTGATCCGGAGCTGTGACCGCGGCCGTGACCACCCGGGCCACGGCCACCGAGGGCCTGCTGCGCGAGCTGGCGCCGCAGGCCCTCGCGGCCGTGGCACGCCGCTCGGGGGACTTCGCCGCCGCCGAGGACGCGGTCCAGGAAGCGCTGCTGGCCGCGGCCACCCGGTGGCCCGGGGATGGGACGCCGGACAACCCGCTCGGCTGGCTGATCCGGGTGGCCGCGCGCCGGATGACCGATCAGTACCGCAGCGAGGATGCCCGGCGCCGCCGGGAGGCGCTGGCCGCCTCCTGGTCGCTGACCGCCCCGGCCGGCCCGGTGCCGGGCGAGGACGAGCCTGCGCAGGACGACACGCTGATCCTCATGTTCATGTGCTGCCACCCGTCGCTTACCCCGGGCGCGGCCATCCCGCTCACGCTGCGCGCGGTCGGCGGCCTGACCACCCGGGAGATCGCCGCCGCGTTCCTGGTGCCGGAGCCGACCATGGCCCAGCGGGTCAGCCGGGCCAAGGCCACCCTGAAAGCCTCCGGGGAGCGGTTCACGCTGCCGCCGCCGGATCAGCGGGCCGGGCGGCTCCGGTCCGTGCTGCGCGTCCTGTACCTGCTGTTCAACGAGGGATACGCCAGCAGCGGCGGTCCCGACCTGGCCCGCAGCGACCTGTCCGGGGAGGCCATCCGGCTGGCCCGGGGGCTGCAGGCCAGCCTGCCCGGCGACGCGGAGGTGACCGGGCTGCTGGCGCTGATGCTGCTCACCGACGCCCGGCGGCCCGCCCGCACCGGGCCCGGCGGGGAGCTGATCCCGCTGGCCGAGCAGCAGCGCAGCCGCTGGGACCGGGTGCTCATCACCGAGGGGACGAGGCTGATTACCGGGGCGCTGCGGCAGGGGCAGCCGGGGGAGTACCAGCTGCAGGCCGCGATCGCCGCCGTGCACGACCAGGCGGCCAGCCACGCCGCGACCGACTGGCCGCAGATCCTGTCCCTGTACGGGCTGCTCGAGCGGATGACGGGGAACCCGATGGTGACCCTCAACCGGGCGGTGGCCGCGGCCATGGTGGAAGGGCCGGCGGCCGGGCTGGCCCTGCTGGACGGCGTCCGCGGCCGGCTCGGCGGGCACCACCGGTTCCGCGCGGTGCGCGGTCACCTGCTCGAGATGGACGGGGACACCGCTGGCGCCGCCGCCGAATTCCGGGCCGCGGCCGCGGGCACCGCCAACCTGCGCGAGCAGCACTACCTCACGGCCAAGGCGGCCAGCCTCGCCGCCAGCCCAGGGAGCGGCGCCGGGTAGGGTCGGCCACGGGTGTGCACCGCAAACAAGGGGGCCCGCGCCGTGGTTGGAAACAGCAGCGCACCGGACGCTGCGGCGGAGGGGCAGCGGGCCGGCGCTGATGTCACGGCTGATGTCATGGCCGGCCAGCCGGGCGGGGACCGGCTTCCGGACCGGATCTGGACCATCCCGAACGTGATCAGCATCGCGCGCCTGCTCGGCGTGCCGGTGTTCCTGTGGCTGGTCCTCGGCCCGCACGCGGACGGCTGGGCGGTCATCCTGCTGGTCGCCGCGGCGGCGTCGGACTGGCTGGACGGGAAGCTGGCCCGGGCCCTGCACCAGGAAAGCCAGCTCGGGCAGGTGCTCGATCCCACCGCGGACCGCCTCTATATCGGCGTCATGCTCATCGGGCTGGCCATCCGGGCCATCATCCCCTGGTGGCTGGTGGGGCTGCTGGTCGGCCGGGAGCTCGTGCTTGGCGTGGCCCTGCTCAGGCTGCGGGCCCGCGGCTGGGAGCCGCTCCAGGTCAGCTTCGTGGGCAAGGCCGCCACGTTGTGCCTGTTCTATGCGTTCCCGCTGTTGCTCCTGGGCGCCTACTCCGGCGACGCAGCGCTGGTAGCCAAGGTGGTCGGCTGGGCGTTCGTGGCCTGGGGGACCGCGCTGTACTGGACGGCCGCCGGGCTGTACCTGGTGCAGGCCTGGCGGCTCACCGCCCTGGAGCCGGACCGGGGCCGCGAGGTGGCCGGACCGGAACAACCGGATGGCTAACCAGGTAGCGGCGTTGGCCGTCCGCGAGCCGACCGTCATGATGGAGGCATCCCGCCGATCCGCAAGCCGGCCTGGGCGTGGGGAGAAAGCCAGGCTGGCCCGGACAAAGCTGAAGGAGGCCCGCCACCGGTGAAGGCCGTCGTGATGGCCGGGGGAGAGGGCACCCGGCTGCGCCCCATGACCGCCAATCAGCCCAAGCCCCTGCTGCCCGTCTGCAACAAGCCGATCATGGAACACGTCCTGCGGCTGCTGAAGCGGCACGGGTTCGACGAGACCGTGGTCACCGTCCAGTTCCTGGCCTCGCTGGTGCGCAACTACTTCGGCGACGGCGAGGACGTGGGGATGAGCCTTCAGTACGCGACGGAGGAGGCCCCGCTGGGCACGGCGGGCAGCGTGAAGAACGCCGAGGACGCGCTGCGGGACGAGCCGTTCCTGGTGATCTCGGGCGACGCGCTGACCGACATCGACCTGACCGCCATGGTCCGCGCGCACAAGGAAACCGGTGCCCTGGTCACCGTGGGCCTCACCCGGGTGCCCAATCCGCTGGAATTCGGCATCATCATCGTGGGTGAGGACGGCCGCATCCAGCGGTTCCTGGAGAAGCCGACCTGGGGACAGGTGTTCTCGGACACGGTCAACACCGGGATCTACGTCATGGAGCCCGAGGTGCTCGCCGGGGTGACGCCGGGCGAGTCGGTGGACTGGTCGGGTGACGTGTTCCCCGCCCTGCTCAAGCGCGGGGCGCCGCTGTTCGGCTGGATCGCGGACGGCTACTGGGAAGACGTCGGCACGCACGAGAGCTACCTCAAGGTCCAGGCCGACGTGCTGTCCGGCCGGGTGGACACGGAGATCGACGGGTTTGAGGTGTCACCCGGGGTCTGGGTGGCCGAGGGCGCCGAGGTCGACCCGGAGGCCCTGCTCTCCGGGCCCCTCTGCATCGGGGACTACGCCAAGGTCGAGGCAGGCGCGGAACTGCGCGAGTTCACCGTGCTGGGCAGCAACGTGGTGGTCAAGGAGGGCGCCTTCCTGCACCGCGCCGTGGTGCACAACAACGTGTACGTGGGCCAGGGTGTCACCCTGCGTGGCTGCGTCATCGGCAAGAACACCGACGTGATGCCCTCCGCGCGGATCGAGGAAGGCGCGGTCGTCGGCGACGAGTGCGTGATCGAGCCGGAGGCCTATCTCTCCGCGGGCGTCAAGGTCTACCCGTTCAAGACCATCGAGGCAGGCGCGGTGGTGAACACCAGCGTCATCTGGGAATCCCGCGGCCAGCGCACCCTGTTCGGGCCGCACGGGGTATCCGGGCTGGTCAACGTGGAGATCACGCCCGAGCTGTGCGTGCGGCTGACCAGCGCCTACGCCACCACGCTGAAGAAGGGGTCGATGGTCACCACGTCCCGTGACGTGTCCCGCGCCGCGCGGGCGCTCAAGCGGGCCGTGCAGTGCGCGCTGAACGCCAGCGCGATCAACGTGGTGGACCTGGAGGCGCAGCCACTGCCCGTGGCCCGGTTCCAGACCGCGCGCAGCGTCTGCAGCGGCGGGGTCGCGCTGCGCACCACCTCCGGGGACCCGCAGTCGATCGACATCGTGTTCCTGGACGAGCGGGGCGCGGAACTGTCCCAGGCGGCCGCGCGCAAGCTCGAGCGGGTCTTCTCCCGCCAGGAGTACCGGCGCGCGTTCCCGGGCGAGATTGCCGAGCTCACCTACCCGTCCCGGGTCGTGGAGTCCTACACGCAGGAACTGGCGCGCAGCGTCGATCTGACCGGGGTACGCGAGGCCGGGCTGAAGGTCGTGGTGGACTGCGCCGGCGGGACGGTGTCGCTGGTGCTGCCCAGCCTGCTCGGCCGGCTCGGTGTGGAGGCGCTCACCGTCAACAACCGGCTGGACGAGTCCACTCCCACGCAGAGCCTGGCCCAGGTCCGCGCGGGCATGCAGCGGCTGTCCGAGCTGGTCGCGTCGTCCCGGGCGGCCTTCGGGGTGCGGTTCGACCAGGTCGGCGAGCGGATCATGCTGGTGGACGACAAGGGCGCGATGATCAGCGACGACCGGGCGCTGCTGGTGGCGCTGGACCTCATCGCGGCCGAGCGGCGCTCCGGCCGGGTGGCGCTGCCGGTGACGACCACCCGGATAGCCGAGGAGGTCTGCAAGTTCCACGGCGTGCACGTGGACTGGACGCCCACCTCGCTGCACGGCCTCACTGAGGCCACCGCGGGTGACGACGTCATCTTCGGCGGCGACGGCCGCGGCGGCTTCGTGGTGCCGGAGTTCAGCCGGACCCTCGATGGCATCGCCGCCTTCGCCCGGCTGCTCGGCCTGGTCGCACGGACCCGGCTGTCGCTCAGCCAGATCGACGCCCGGATCCCCACGGCGCACCTGCTGCGCCGCTCCATGCCCACGCCCTGGGCGGCCAAGGGCAGCGTGATGCGCACCGTCGTCGAGGCGGCGGGTGACCGGACCGTGGACACCACCGACGGGGTGCGGATCGTCGAGCCAGACGGCGGCTGGGTGCTGGTGCTGCCCGACCCCGCGGAGGCGGTGACCCACCTGTGGGCGGAAGGCGCGGACGCCGACAGCGCCCAGGCGCTGCTGGACGAGTGGGCCGCCGTAGCGGAACGCGCTGGCAGCTGAGGCCGCCGTAGCGGAACGCGCTGGCAGCTGAGCAGGCCGCCGTAGCGGAACGCTCCGGCAATTAACCAGCCACGGGTCGGTCAGGGCGTTAAGCTGGCCAGCTCAGTGTCCAGCGAGCGCATCGCCACCCGTGAGACAATCCACCTCATCGGAGCGGGCACGACTCGTGCGTCGGAGGTGCGGCCAGGATGTGGCGGAGGCGTCGCGAGAGCGGCCCGGGCGCGCCCGGCGGGGCCGAGTCGTCCCACGGGCAGTCATCTCCTGGTCAGTCATCTCCGGGCCAGGGCCGCCGCCAGGGCTGGCGGGCGCGATTCACCCCGGCGGGGCGACGCGCGTGGCGCATGGACCGGCCGGGCGCGCCCCAGGTAGCGTGGAGTACGTCCGCCGAGCACACAACGTCCGAGCACGCACCGACGGAGCACCGGGAACGGGCCAGATCCGACGTGATCCCCGCCCCGAGCCCATGGCCAGCAGAGGAGAGGCTGGGCCACGACATGCCGAGCATCTACTGCACACGCTGCGGTCAGGCCAATCCTGACGACGCGCGTTTTTGCCTGCATTGCGGGACGATGCTGGCGCGTGGGGTGGCCGAGCGCCCCGGCGAAACCACATCGACCATCTCGCTGGGCGGTGACCTGGCCGAGGCTGACTACGACGAGTACACCGACCAGCCCGCCCCGGAGGACTCCCTGCCCCCGGGCACTGCGCTCCTGGTGGTCCGGCGCGGCCCGAACGCGGGCAGCCGGTTCCTGCTCGACCACGACATCACCACCGCCGGCCTGCACCGGGACAGCGATATCTTCCTGGACGACGTGACGGTCTCGCGCCGGCACGCCGAGTTCTACCGCCACGGAGACCGCTTCACCGTCCGTGACGTCGGCAGCCTCAACGGCACGTACGTCAACCAGGAGCGGATCGAGGAGGCGCCGCTGAACGGCGGCGACGAGGTCCAGATCGGCAAGTTCCGGCTCGTGTTCCTCACCGGGCGGCGGCCCCAGTATGAGCGCGGCGGCGGGGGCGCCCAGGTAGGGGCATGAACGCTCAGCCTGCCCGGGCTTCTTTCGGCATCGGTGAGGTGCTTGCCCAGCTTCGGGGCGAGTTCCCCGATGTCAGCGTGTCCAAGATCCGGTTCCTGGAGTCCGAGGGCCTGATCCAGCCTGCCCGGTCGCCGTCCAAGTACCGGCGGTTCAGCCCGGCCGACGTGGAACGGCTGCGCTACATCCTGACCGCCCAGCGTGACGAGTACCTGCCGTTGCGGGTGATCAAGGAACGCCTGGCCGCCGCCGAGGGTGACGCCGCGGAGGATGGGGACGACGGGCCGCCGCACCGGCGCGGCCGCCGGCCGCTGAGCCGGCGGGAACTGCTCGACGCGGCCGGGATCGACGACGGCTACCTGGCCGAACTGGAGGACTTCGGCCTGGTCCGGCCCTCGGGCCGGCAGTACGGGCCGGAGGCCCTGGACGCCGCCCGGATCATTGTCGCGCTCGGCCGGTACGGGGTCCAGGCACGGCACCTGCGCGCCGTCCGGGCCGCGGTGGAGCGCGAGACGTCCCTGATCGAGCAGGTGGTGGCGCCCACCCGGCGGCAGCGCAGCCCGGGGTCGCGGGAGCGGGCCGGGCAGACCGCCCAGGAAATCGCGGCCCTGTCCCTTCAGCTGCACGCGTCGCTGATGGGGAGCGCCCTGGCCGACGCCGGCCTGCAGGCCGACGGGCTGGCCCAGGCGGCCCGGGCCGCCTGGGCCGGTGAATCCGCCCAGGCTGCCCAGACCGAAGTCAGGCTGGGGGGTGCGGGGTATGACGAGTCAGGATTCGCCGGGCCGGCCGCAGCCAGGTCCGGGGCGTGAGCAGGCCCGGCCGGGCCGGCCGCCACAGCACTTTCGGCCGGCGCGGGTGTACGTTGGCAAGGGAGTGCCCACCGCAGGGTTCATGCATGAGGCAGCGCGTCAGGCGCGTGTGAGGACGGAGCCGCCGTGAGGAAGATGGAGGTCGTCGGCGTCCGGGTCGAGATGCCCACGAACCAGCCCATCGTCCTGCTGAAGGAGACGCAGGGAGACCGATACCTGCCGATCTGGATCGGGCCGGTCGAGGCAACCGCGATTGCTTTCGCCCAGCAGGGCATGGTCCCGGCGCGTCCTCTGACCCACGATCTGTTCCGGGACGTGCTGGAGGCGCTCGACGTCCAGCTGCAGACCGTGAACATCACGGCGCTGCGCGACGGCATCTTCTTCGCGGACCTGATCTTCTCCAACGGGAAGGAAGTCAGCGCCAGGCCGTCGGATTCCATCGCCCTCGCGCTGCGCACCGGGGCGGCCATCTACGCCAGCGAGGAAGTCCTCGACGAGGCGGGCGTGGCCATCCCGGACGAGCAGGAAGACGAGGTCGAGAAGTTCCGCGAGTTCCTCGACACCATCACCCCGGAGGATTTCGGCCGCGCAACCTAGCGAGGACCCGCGAGGGTCGGGGGACAAGGGGTTCAGGGGGGCCCGAGCGGTAGCTAGGGCGCAAGCCACCGCATATCCGCGGCCTGAGGCCCGGGGGATCAGCCAGAGGGCCGAGCTGTAGTTAGGGCGCAAGCGACCGCATATCTGCGGGCGAGGCCGGGCCCGCCGCAGGCGGGTTCCGGGCCGAGGCTGCGGATGGCGGGGGCGGGGGGGGCCAGGGGGGTCGCCCCCCCGGACTAGCAGAGCGACGCGCCGTCGGCGATCGTTGACGCACCCGCCGCTGGCGGCCTACCGTGCGAGACGAGTACCCAGGGTGGCGAACTCCCGGGTGGAGGCAGGCGTGGCGGTAACCAAAGGTAACAGTGATTCACCCGGAGTGCGCGGTGCGGCGATCCGGCAGGCTGGGGAGCAGGGACTGCTGTTCGGCGATGACGTCGCCGCCCGGCCGGAGGGAATCGGCTACCGCGGGCCCACCGCGTGCTCAGCCGCCGGGATCACCTACCGGCAGCTCGATTACTGGGCCAGGACCGGGCTGGTCGAGCCCAGTGTCCGGCCCGCCCAGGGATCCGGCTCGGCGCGGCTCTACAGCTTCCGCGACATCCTCGTGCTCAAGGTGGTCAAGCGGCTGCTGGACACCGGCATCTCACTCCAGCAGATCCGGGCCGCCGTGGCTCACCTGCACAGCCGGGGCACCGACGACCTGGCCAAGGTCACCCTGATGAGCGACGGGGTCTCCGTCTACGAGTGCACCTCCTCCGACGAGGTCGTGGACCTGCTGCAGGGCGGTCAGGGCGTGTTCGGTATCGCGCTGGGCCGCATCTGGCAGGAAGTGGACGGGACCCTGGCGGAGCTGCCCGCCGAGCAGGCCGGCGAGGCCGCGGACGCTACCCCGGCGGCCGCCGGGGGCCGCACGCACGCGGACGAGCTGGCCCGGCGGCGGGCCCGCCGGACCGGCTGACCGCACCGCGCGCGCCCGGATCGGGCCGCTATGCGGTGTTAGATTTGCCGCGTGCCAGTGGCGATCTCGGTCCGCGGCCTGCGCAAGGCCTATGGCGAGTTGCAGGCGGTCGATGGGGTGACCTTCGATGTCCGCCAGGGCGAGTTCTTCGGCATCCTCGGGCCGAACGGGCCGGCAAGACCACCACCCTGGAGATCATCGAGGGACTCCGCCAGCCGGACAGCGGCCAGGTCAGCCTGCTCGGCCAGGCGCCATGGCCGCGGAATCCCGCGCTGCTGCCCAGGATCGGCGTCCAGCTCCAGGCGTCAGCGTTCTTCGAGCGGCTCACCGCCCGGGAGCACCTCCGCACGTTCGCGGCCCTGTACCAGGTGCCGGCGACCCGGGCGGATGACATGCTGGAGATCGTCGGGCTCAGCGACATGGCGGCCACCCGTACCGAGAAGCTCTCCGTCGGCCAGGACGAAATCTGACCCGCCGGGGTATCAGCCGGGCGGGTCAGCAGGCCCCTGGCCCGGGCTCGGGTAAGCTCGGTTAGAGCCGATCACATCGTCCGGGAGAGTTTCCGCGCAGCCAGCGCGGGACGCCGAAGGGGCAACCTCCCCGGAACCTCTCAGGCACCCAGGACCGGACGGGACAGGCATCTCTGGAGTTCGCCCGCCAGCGGCAGGCTGCCACCGGGCAGGCGGCGACAGAGGGGGAGGACCAGGCAGGCACGGGCGTGCCTGGCGGCTCCCTCTGGAGGCTCCCATGACGTTTGAGTCACCGAAGTCCGAGGCACTGGCCTTCGAGTCACGCCACATCGGGCCGTCCCCGGCCGAGCAGGAGCGGATGCTCGCGGCGACCGGCCACGCCACGCTCGATGAGCTGGCCCAGGCGGCCCTTCCGCCGGGGATCGGTGACCCGAGGCCGCTCGGCCTGCCGCCCGCGCTGTCCGAGGCAGAAGCGCTAGCCGAACTGCGCCGCCTGGCCGGCCGGAACACGGTCGCGCGGTCCATGATCGGGCTCGGCTACTACGGCACGCACACCCCGGCGGTGATCCGCCGCAACGTGCTGGAAAACCCGGCCTGGTACACCGCCTACACCCCGTACCAGCCGGAGATCTCGCAGGGCCGCCTGGAGGCCCTGCTCACCTTCCAGACCCTCATCGAGGACCTGACCGCGCTGCCGGTGGCGGGGGCCTCCCTGCTGGACGAGGCGACCGCGGCCGTCGAGGCCATGACGCTGGCCCGGCGGGCGGCCCGCCACGGCGGCATCTTCCTGGCCGACGCGGACTGCCTGCCGCAGACCCTGGCCGTGCTGGCCACCCGGGCCGAGCCGCTCGGCATCGAGCTCGTCGTCGCCCCGGTCACCCCGGAGCTGATCACCGCCCAGCCGGAGGGGGAGCTGTTCGGGGTGCTGCTGCAGTACCCGGGGGCCAGCGGGGAGATCCGGGACCTCCGCCCGGCCATCGACGCCGCGCACGGCCAGGGCGCGCTCGCCGCGGTCGCCGCTGACCTGCTGGCCCTGACCCTGCTGATGCCGCCCGGCGAGCTGGGCGCCGACATCGCGGTGGGCAGCACCCAGCGGTTCGGCGTGCCGATGGGCTACGGCGGCCCGCACGCGGCGTACATCGCGACCCGTGACGACCTGCGCCGGCAGCTGCCCGGCCGGCTGGTGGGCGTCTCCCTGGACGCGGCTGGGCGGCCGGCCTACCGGCTCGCGCTGCAGGCCCGCGAGCAGCACATCCGCCGGGAAAAGGCGACCAGCAACATCTGCACCGCGCAGGTGCTGCTGGCCGTGATGGCCGCGATGTACGCGGTGTACCACGGCCCTGGCGGGCTGGCCGCGATCGCTGCCGGCGTGCACGGCCGCGCAGCCCGGCTGGCCGCCACGCTGCGGGAGAGCGGCCTGGACGCGCCGGCGGGCGGATTCTTCGACACGATCCGGGTGCGCCTGCCCGGCGGTGCCGCGGCGGCCGTGGACCGGGCCCGCGAGGCCGGCTACAACCTGCTCCTGGCCGGCGCCGACACGGTCGGCATCGCCTGCGACGAGACCACCACCGACGCCGAGCTGCTGGAAGTGGCTGCGCTGCTGGCCGCCGGGCAGGACGGGGCCACGGTCCCGGGCCGCCTCGCCGGGTCCGGCCCGGTGCTCCCGGCTGGCCTGGCCCGGAACTCGGAGTACCTCTCCCACCCGGTGTTCCACGAGCACCGGAGCGAGACGGCCATGCTCCGCTACCTCCGCCGCCTGGCTGACTTCGACATCGCGCTGGACCGCTCGATGATCCCGCTCGGCTCGTGCACGATGAAGCTGAACGCGGCCGCCGAGATGGAGGCGGTGACCTGGCCGGAGTTCGCTGACCTGCACCCGTTCGCGCCGCCCGGGCAGGCCGCCGGGTACGCCGAGCTGATCAGCGACCTGGAACGGTGGCTGGCCGAGATCACCGGGTACGACGCGGTGTCCGTCCAGCCGAACGCCGGGTCGCAGGGTGAGCTGGCGGGCCTGCTGGCCATCCGGGGCTACCACGGCTCCCGCGGCGACGCCGGGCGTGACATCTGCCTGATCCCCGAGTCGGCGCACGGGACCAACGCGGCCAGCGCGGTGCTGGCCGGCCTGCGGGTCGTGGTGGTCAAGTGCGGCCCGGACGGCGCGATCGACCTCGGTGACCTGCAATCCAAGCTGGACGACCCGGGGCGGGCAGATCGCCGCGATCATGCTGACCTATCCGTCCACCAACGGGGTGTTCGAGGAGACCGTGACGCAGGTCTGCGAGGCGGTCCACGCGGCGGGCGGCCAGGTGTACGTCGACGGCGCGAACCTCAACGCCCTGGTCGGCCTGGCCCGGCCGGGCTGGTTCGGCGCCGACGTGTCGCACCTGAACCTGCACAAGACGTTCTGCATCCCGCACGGCGGCGGCGGCCCCGGCGTCGGCCCCGTCGCCGCCCGCGCCCACCTCGCCCCCTTCCTCCCCCTTCGGGCGGGGGCGGGTGACGAAGCGGCCTCGCCACGCAGCGGCGATCGGGGGCCGGGGGCTCCGGGGGTAGTCCCCCGGGAAAGCGGAGCGGGGGGTCGCCCCCCCGGGCCAGTAGCAGCCGCGCCGTACGGGTCGGCGGGGATCCTGCCCATCTCCTGGGCGTACATCCGGATGATGGGACCGGACGGCCTGCGGCGGGCCACCGGGGTGGCCATCCTCTCGGCCAACTACGTGGCCGCCCGGCTGGCCCCGCACTACCCGGTGCTGTACACCGGGCGCGGCGGTCTCGTGGCGCACGAGTGCATCCTGGATCTGCGGCCCCTCACCCGGGAGACCGGGGTGACCGTCGAGGACGTGGCCAAGCGCCTCATCGACTACGGATTCCACGCGCCGACCATGTCGTTCCCGGTGGCCGGCACGCTCATGATCGAGCCCACCGAGAGCGAGGACCTCGCCGAGCTGGACCGGTTCTGCGACGCGATGGCCGCGATCCGGCGGGAGATCGGGATGGTCGCCTCCGGCGGGTACGACCGTGAGGACAACCCGCTGAGGAACGCGCCGCATACCGCGTCCATGCTGCTCGAGACCGACTGGAAGCACCCGTACGAGCGGGCCGAGGCGGCGTACCCGCTGCCCGGCGACCGGCGGGCCAAGTACTGGCCCCCGGTGCGCCGCATCGACCAGGCTTACGGCGACCGGAACCTGGTCTGCGCCTGCCCGCCGGCCGAGGCGTTCGCGGAATGAGGCCGCCGGCGGCGCGCGCGGCCAGGCGGTGCCCCCGGCGTCTATAGCGGCGGCGTCATAGGCGCTACGCTGCCGCCAGGGCACCGGCAGGAAAGGGTCAAGAATGGCAACCTCGTCCGAGTCGTTCATCGTCGGCCTGGACAACGGCGGCACCATGAACAACGCCACCGTGCTGGATCCCTCAGGCCGGTTCCTGGTGGAACACATGCTGGAGCGGCCGAGCCGGGTCCGCGAGGGACCAGACCTGGCCATGGCGACGCTGGCCGCCTCGTTCGCGCAGGTGCTGGACGTCACCGGCGTGGACCCTGCGGCCGTGGCCGGGGTCGGATTGGACACCCCCGGACCCGCGAGCGGGGACGGCGTCCTGTCCTCCAAGGGCGGCACGAACTTCGGCCACCCCGCCTGGGCCGGCTTCAACATCCGTGCCGCCCTGGAGGAACGGCTGGGCCTGCCTGTCGTGTACACCAACGACGCCAACGCGGCCACGCTGTACGCGCACTACGCGCGGTTCGGTGACGACGCGCCGCACCACTCGTCGGTGGCGGTCATCGTCGGTACCGGGCTGGGCGGCGGCCTGGTCGAGGCGGGCCGCGTGGTGAGCGGGGTGGCCGGCATGGCCGGCGAACTCGGCCATGTCCAGATCCCGCTGGAGGGGCTGCTCGACGAGGGCCAGCCGGTGCCGGTGCTGCAACTGCGGGCTGCGCGGCGACGTGGAGAGCTTCGCATCGCTGTGCGGGATCGAGCAGAACCTGCTGCCCTACTGGCTGAGCCGGTATGAGGGGCACGGGCTCGCCGAGGTCCAGCCGCTGTCCCGGGCGGCCAAGCTGGTCCGCGGCTACGGTGAGGCTGGCGACCCGCTGGCGCTGAAGATATTCGAGCAGCAGGCCGCGGCGCTCGGCCGGCTCTTCTCCCTCGCGGCCATGTTCACCGACCCGGGCACCTATTTCGTGGGAGGTGGCGTCGTCGAGGCCGATCCCGCCTTCAGCAAATGGTTCCTCGGCCGGATCCGGGAGCACACCACACTCCGCGCCGAGCAGGCCAAGCTGGTCGATTTCGTCCTGGTGCCTGACCTGGACCGGGCCGGAGCGCGGGGCGCCGCGCTCGCCGCACGCTCGGCCATGGGCGACCACGCATAGAGTTACTGGGTGGCTGATCCGCACTCCTACCGGCCAGCGCCCGGGTCCATCCCCGAGTCGCCGGGCGTGTACCGGTTCTGTGATGCGCACGGCCGGGTCATTTACGTCGGAAAGGCGAAGAATCTACGGTCGCGGCTGAATTCCTATTTCGCGGATTTCGCCAGCCTGCACCCGCGCACCCAGACCATGCTGCGCTCCGCCGCGAAGGTCGACTGGACCGTGGTGGCCACTGAGGTCGAGGCACTCCAGCTGGAGTACTCCTGGATCAAGGAGTTCGACCCCCGGTTCAACGTCCGGTACCGGGACGACAAGAGCTATCCCTACCTGGCCGTCACCATGGGCGAGGACTTCCCGCGGGTCATGGTCATGCGCGGCGCCAAGCGGCGCGGGGTTCGTTATTTCGGGCCCTACTCGCACGCCTGGGCGATCCGGGAAACGGTTGACGCGCTGCTGCGGGTGTTCCCGGTCCGGACCTGCTCGGCCGGGGTGTTCAAGCGGGCCGGCCAGATCGGGCGGCCATGCCTGCTCGGCTACATCGGCAAGTGCTCGGCCCCGTGCGTGGGCCGGGTCAGCGAGGCGGAGCACCGGCTGCTCGCCGAGGAATTCTGCGACTTCATGGCCGGGGAGACCGACCGGTTCATCCGCCGCCTGGAAGCCGAGATGCGCGAGGCCGCCCGCGCCGAGGAGTTCGAGCGGGCCGCCCGGCTGCGGGACGACATCAAGGCTCTGCAGCGCGCGCTGGAAAAGCAGACCGTGGTTCTGGGGGACGGCACCGACTGCGACGTCATCGCGCTCGCCGAGGACCAGCTGGAGGCGGCGGTCCAGGTCTTCTACGTGCGGGACGGCCGGGTCCGCGGGCAGCGGGGCTGGGTGGTTGACAAGGTCGAGGACGTGACCACGGGGGAACTGGTCGAGCAGTTCCTCGGCCAGGTTTACAGCGACGACGCGGTGGCCGGCCCGGCGCCGGGCTCGCCGCGCCCGGAGAGCCCCGGCGCGACGATGGGGCAGAAGGGTAACGCCCGCCCCGCCGCCCGGTCCGCCGGCATCCCGCGCGAGGTGCTGGTCCCGGAACTCCCGCCGGACGCGGGGGCCGTGGAGGAGTGGCTGGCGGGCCGCCGGGGCGGCCCGGTCAGGCTCCGGGTGCCCCTGCGCGGGCCCAAGAGGGCGCTGCTCGAGACCGTGGCCCGCAACGCCGGCGAGTCGCTGGCGCTGCACAAGACCCGGCGGGCCAGCGACCTGACCACCCGCAGCCGCGCCCTGCACGAGATCCAGGAGGCGCTGGGGCTGGACGAGGCCCCGCTGCGCATCGAGTGCTACGACGTGTCCAACCTGCAGGGCACGCACGTGGTCGCGTCCATGGTCGTGTTCGAGGATGGCCTGGCCCGCAAGGGGGAGTACCGGCGGTTCAGCATCCGGGGCCTCGACGGGACCGACGACGTCGCCGCGATCCACGAGGTGGTCCTGCGCCGGTTCCGCCGCTACCTCGATGAGCGGGAGGCGACCGGCGAGCTCGACTCGCTCGGCGACCCCGAGGTCTCCGCCGAGGCGGCGCGGCAGCGCAAGTTCGCCTACCCGCCCAACCTCGTGGTCATCGACGGCGGGCCGGCCCAGGTCGCCGCGGCGGCGCGGGCGCTCGACGAACTCGGCATCGAGGACGTCGCCGCCTGCGGCCTGGCCAAGCGGCTGGAAGAGGTCTGGCTGCCCGGCGAGGACTCGCCGGTCATCCTGCCCCGGAGCAGTGAGGGCCTGTACCTGCTGCAGCGCGTCCGCGACGAGGCGCACCGCTTCGCCATCACGTACCACCGGGCAAAACGGTCAAAGGCGCTCGCGGTCAGCGAGCTTGACTCGGTCCCGGGACTAGGCCCGGCCCGGCGGGCTACGCTGCTACGGCACTTCGGCTCGGTGCGCAGGCTCGCCAACGCCACCGAGCCCGAGATCGCCGGGCTTCCCGGCATCGGCCCGCGGGTCGCGAGCGCGGTGCTCGCCGCGCTGCGGCCGGAGCCCGCGGGGGAGCCGCCAGCAGACCAGGGGACGAGCGCGCAGAATGGCAGTGACATCGGGGGGCAGGACAACCATGGGTGATGCCGGCCCGGACATCGTGATCATCACCGGGATGTCCGGCGCGGGACGCAGCACGGCGGCCAAGTCCCTGGAGGACCTGGACTGGTTCGTGGCCGACAACCTGCCGCCCGGGCTGCTCCCGACCATGATCGAACTGGCCCGGCGGGCGAAGGGCGCGGTGCCGCGGATCGCCGCCGTGATGGACGTGCGCAGCCGGGCCTTCTCCACCGACCTGCAGTCGGCCATCGGGGAGCTGGCCGCCCGGGGAGTCCGGCCACGCGTCGTGTTCCTGCAGGCCAGCGACGACACCCTGGTCCGCCGCTTCGAGAGCGTCCGCCGCCCGCACCCGCTCCAGGAGGACGGCCGGGTCGTGGAGGGCATCGCCGCGGAACGGGAACTGCTCCGCGGCGTCCGGGAAGAAGCCGACCTCGTCATCGACACCTCGGCGCTGAACGTCCACGAGCTGCGGGCCCGGATGCACGACGCGTTCAGCGCCGACGCCCCGGCCACGCTCCGGGTGAACGTGGTGTCGTTCGGCTTCAAGTACGGGCTCCCGGTCGACGCCGACATCGTCGCCGACTGCCGGTTCCTGCCCAACCCCCGCTGGGTCCCCGAGCTGGCCCCGCTCACCGGGCAGGACGACCGGGTCCGCGACTACGTGCTCAGCCGCCCCGGGGCCGCGGAATTCCTGGACTCCTACCTGGCCGCGCTGCGGGTGGTGCTGGCCGGCTACGAGCGGGAGGGCAAGCGCTTCGTGACGCTGGCGGTCGGCTGCACGGGAGGCAAGCACCGGAGCGTGGCGGTCGCCGAGCGGATCGCCAGCCAGCTGAGCGCCAAGGGGCCGGCCGTCCAGGTCGTGCACCGGGATCTGGGGCTCGAATGATGGCTGGCCCCGGCGCCTCCGGCTCCAGCCAGGCCGACGTGGGCGTGGTCCCCTCCGTCCGGCCGCTGAACCCCAAGGTGGCGGCGCTCGGCGGCGGCCACGGCCTGTTCGCGGCGCTGTCGGCGCTGCGCAGGGTGACCCGCCAGCTGAGCGCGATCGTGACCGTCGCCGACGACGGGGGCTCCAGCGGCAGGCTGCGCCGTCAGTACGGCGTCCTGCCGCCCGGCGACCTGCGGATGGCGCTCGCGGCGCTGTGCGGCGACGATGCCTGGGGCACCACCTGGAGCCGGGTCGTCCAGCATCGCTTCACCGGGGAAGCCGGGATCGGCGGGCACGCGGTGGGCAACGTGCTCATCGTGGCGCTGTGGGAACTGCTCGGCGACACCGTGCAGGGCCTGGACTGGGTGGGCCGGCTGCTCGGCGCGCACGGGCGGGTGCTGCCCATGGCGTCGGTCCCGCTCGACCTGGTGGCCGAGGTGCAGGGGCTGGACCCCGAGCGCCCGCTCGCGCTGACCACGGTGCGGGGCCAGGTCGCCTGCGCGTCCACCACCGGCCGCGTCCGCTCAGTGTCGCTGATCCCGGAGGATCCGCCTGCCTGCCCGGAGGCGGTCACCGCGATCCTGGACGCCGACTGGGTGGTACTCGGGCCCGGATCCTGGTTCACCAGCGTGCTGCCCCACCTGATGGTCCCCGAGCTGGCCCAGGCGCTGGTCGGCACGCCGGCCCGGCGGATCGTGGCGCTGAACCTGGTCGCGCAGCCCGGCGAGACGGAGGGATTCTCCCCGCAGACCCACCTGGAGGTGCTGGCCGATCACGCGCCGCAACTCAAGATTGACATCGTGCTCGCCGATCGCGGGGCCGCGGGGGGCGCGGCCGCCGAGCTGGAGAAGGCGGCAGGCCTGCTGGGCGGCCGGCTGGTCCTGGCCGACCTGGCGATGCGCGATGGAACACCACGCCACGACCCGCGACAGCTGGCCGGGGCGTTCGCAGAGATTTTCGAGGGGGAGTGATGCCGGTGGCAATGACCGGCCTGGTCAAAGACGAGCTCAGCCGTGTGACGGTGCTCAAGCCGTGCTGCCGCAAGGCGGAGGTGTCGGCGCTGCTGCGGTTCGCCGGGGGACTGCACCTGGCCAGCGGGCGCATCGTGGTGGAGGCCGAGCTGGACACCGGCGTGGCCGCGCGGCGGCTGCGCAAGGACATCGCGGAGGTGTTCG
The DNA here is from genome assembly GCA_963751175.1 of uncultured Actinomycetes bacterium. Classification (GTDB taxonomy): domain Bacteria; phylum Actinomycetota; class Actinomycetes; order Streptosporangiales; family Streptosporangiaceae; genus RYN-230. The sequence continues at coordinate 51,857 of CAVVTM010000034.1, forward strand.
GCCATTCCTCGGACCTGATCGTGCTGGCCCCCAGCGGCCTGCGCAAGGGAAACCGGTACGTGGTCCGGGTCCGCAAGGACGGGGACAGCCTGGCCCGGCAGACGGGCCTGGTGGACAACTACGGCAGGCCGGTCCGCGGGCTGCCCCGGCAGGTCGTGTCGGGCACCACCTGTGACTGCGAGGCCGCCTGGCGCGGCGCGTTCCTGGCCCACGGCTCCCTGACCGGGCCGGGCCGCTCGATGTCCCTGGAGATCACCTGCCCGGGCCCGGAGGCGGCCCTGGCCCTGGTCGGCGCGGCGCGGCGGCTGAAGATCCACGCCAAGGCCCGCGAGGTGCGCGGGGTGGACCGGGTCGTGGTCCGGGACGGCGACGCGATCAGCGCGCTGCTGACCCGGCTCGGCGCGCACGACAGCGTGCTGGCCTGGGAGGAGCGGCGGATGCGCCGCGAGGTCCGGGCCACCGCCAACCGGCTGGCCAACTTCGACGACGCCAACCTGCGGCGCAGCGCCCGGGCCGCGGTCGCGGCCGGCGCCCGGGTCGAGCGGGCGCTGGAGATCCTGGGCACGGAGGCCCCCGAGCACCTGACCGTGGCCGGCGGCTCCGCATCGAGCACCGGCAGGCCAGCCTGGAGGAACTGGGCCAGCTGGCCAGCCCGCCGCTGACCAAGGACGCGATCGCCGGGAGGATCCGCCGGCTGCTGGCCATGGCGGACAAGCGCGCCCGCGACCTCGGTATCCCCGACACCGAGTCCAGCCTCACGCCGGAGATGCTGACCCAGTAGAACGCGGGCCAGCAGGGCGGGGGCCGCAGGCCCAGTCACGCTCGGTGAGCACGGCCTGCCCGGGCGGCGCAGGCGTGCCCGCGCGGCGGCCGTCGTCCGATAGGCTCGAAGCCGGGAAATGCAGGCGTACCGCTGGGTGCAGACCAGCGGTGCAGGAGCCGGGACGAGAGCTAGGACGAGGAGACGCGCAGCCGTGACTATCCGCGTGGGCATCAACGGATTCGGCCGCATCGGGCGGAACTACTGGCGGGCCGTGAACGCCGCATCGGCCGCGGGGCAGGGCGGCGCCGAGGCTATCGAGATCGTCGCAGCCAACGACCTGACCGACACTGCCACCCTGGCGCACCTGCTGAAGTACGACACGGTGCTGGGCACCCTGGCGCAGGACGTCAGCGCGGACGGCAACGCGATCAGGGTGGGCGACAAGAAGATCACCGTCCTCGCCGAGCGGGATCCCGCCGCGCTGCCCTGGCGGGACCTCGGGGTGGACGTGGTGATCGAGTCCACCGGGCGGTTCACCAAGGCCGCGGATGCGCGCAAGCACCTCGAGGCCGGGGCTAAGAAGGTCATCATCTCCGCGCCTGCGTCCGACGAGGACATCACGATCGTGATGGGCGTGAACGACAGCGCCTACGACCCCGCCCAGCACAACATCATCTCGAATGCCTCGTGCACCACGAACTGTGTCGCCCCGATGGCCAAGGTGCTGCTGGACAACTTCGGGATCGTCAAGGGCCTGATGACCACCATCCACGCCTACACCAATGACCAGGTGATCCTGGACTTCCCGCACAAGGACCTGCGCCGGGCCCGGGCCGCGGCGCAGAACATCATCCCGACCAGCACCGGCGCGGCGAAGGCCACCGCGCTGGTGCTGCCAGAGCTGAAGGGGAAGCTGGACGGGATGTCCATGCGGGTGCCGGTGCCGGACGGGTCCGTGACCGACCTGGTCGTCCAGCTGCCCCTCGAGGTGAGCAAGGACGAGGTCAACGCAGCGTTCAAGGCGGCCGCCGAGGGCACGCTCAAGGGGTACCTGCACTACACGGCGGACAAGATCGTGTCCTCGGACATCGTCGGCACCCCCTGGTCGTGCACCTTCGACTCCTCGCTCACGATGAGCTTCGGTGACCAGGTCAAGATCATCGGCTGGTACGACAACGAGTGGGGCTACTCCAACCGCCTCGCCGACCTCACCGCGCTCGTCGGCGCCCAGCTCTGATGCAGCGCATCGACGATCTCGAGGTGGCCGGGCAGGTCGTCCTGCTCCGCGCCGACCTGAACGTCCCCCTCGACGGTGACGTGATCACCGATGACGGCCGGATCCGGGCCAGCCTGCCCACCATCAAGACGCTGACCGGCCGCGGGGCGCGCGTGCTCATCTGCGCTCACCTGGGCCGGCCCAAGGGAGACGGGTACGCCGCCCGGGCCGCGGGCGGCCCGTCGCTGCGGCCGGTCGCCGCCCGGCTCAGCGAGCTGCTCGGCCAGCCCGTCCCGCTGGCCGCGGATGTGGCCGGGGAATCGGCTGCGGCCCTGGCGGCGGGGCTGGGCGACGGGGATGTCGGCCTGCTGGAGAACGTCCGGTTCGAGCCGGCTGAGACGAGCAAGATCGACGCGGAGCGGACCGGGCTCGCGGCCCGGCTCGCCGCGCTGGCCACCTGCTACGTCGGTGATGGCTTCGGTGCCCTGCACCGCAAGCACGCCAGCGTGTATGACGTGCCCGCGCTGCTCCCGCACGCGGCCGGGGAACTGGTCATCGCCGAGATCGCGGTGCTCCGCCAGCTCACCTCCGATCCGCCGCGGCCGTACGTGGTGGTGCTCGGCGGGGCCAAGCCGTCGGACAAGCTCGCGGTGATCGGCAACCTGCTCAGCCGGGCTGACCGCCTGATCATCTGCGGGGGGATGTCCTACACGTTCCTGGCGGCCCAGGGCTACGAGGTCGGCAAGTCGCTGCTGGAGGCCGACCAGATCCCGCAGGTCACCGAGGTGCTCGCCGAGGCGGCCCGGCGGGGGGTCGAGGTCGTCCTGCCGGTGGACCTGGTGGCAGCCGACCGGTTCGCCCCGGACGCGGACCACCGCGTGGTGCCGGTCAGCGATTTCCCCGCCGACCGGGAGAGCCTCGACATGGGCCCGGAGACCCGGGCCCTGTTCGCCCAGAAGCTCTCCGACGCGAAGACCGTCTTCTGGAACGGCCCGGCTGGCGTGTTCGAGTTCCCGGCCTTTTCCGCCGGGACCCTGGCCCTCGCCGAAGCGATCAGCCGCGTCAGCGGGCTGACCGTGGTCGGCGGCGGCGACTCCGCGGCGGCGGTCCGCCAGCTGGGCTTCCCCGCCGATGCGTTCACGCACATCTCCACGGGCGGCGGGGCGAGCCTGGAATACCTGGAGGGCCGGCCACTGCCCGGGCTCAGCGCGCTCGAGGCGGACCGATGACCGGCAGCCCCGTTGCCCGCAAGCCCCTCATCGCCGGCAACTGGAAAATGAACAACACGCATTTCGAGGGTCTGGCGCTGGTCCAGAAACTTGCCTTCACGCTTACCGGCGCCGATTACGACGCCGCCGACGTGGTGGTCCTGCCCCCGTTTACTGCGCTGCGCAGCGTGCAGACGCTGGTGGCCGGGGACAAGCTGCGGATCGGCTACGGGGCCCAGGACCTGTCACCACACGACAAGGGCGCCTACACCGGGGACGTGTCGGGGCCGATGCTGGCCAAGCTGGGCTGCGGCTACGTGCTCGCCGGGCACTCCGAGCGCCGCCAGTTCCACGCTGAGGACGACGCGCTGGTCAACGCCAAGGTGAAGGCCGCGCTCCGCGCCGAGATGACCCCGATCCTGTGCGTCGGCGAGCACCTGGAGATCCGGCAGGCCGGTGAGCAGCTAGGCCACTGCCTCAGCCAGCTCGACGGGGGCCTGGCCGGGATCCCGCCGGAGCAGGTGGCGGGCCTGGTGCTGGCGTACGAGCCGGTCTGGGCCATCGGCACCGGAGAGGTAGCATCACCTGCAGATGCGCAAGAGGTGTGCGGGGCAATTCGCGGCCGGGTTTCCGAGAGTCACGGCGCCGAAGCGGCCGCAAGTGTGCGTATCCTGTATGGCGGGTCGGTGAAGGCCGACAACATCGCTGCAATCATGACGCAGCCTGACATTGACGGTGCGCTGGTCGGCGGCGCGAGCCTGGATGCCGGTGAGTTCGCCACGATATGCCGGTACCGCAAACTAGCAGTGAACGCCTGACCCGCGACCACTGCCCGGCGCAGCGCTGGTTGAGGCGGCGCTGTTCAAGGGCAGGCAGGTTCGCGGCGGGCACCCGGAGGGACGAGACAGGGCAGTGGTAATCGCAATCTCGGTCGTCCTCATCATCACCAGCCTGCTGATGATGTTGCTCGTGCTGCTGCACAAGGGCAAGGGCGGCGGCCTGTCGGACCTATTCGGTGGCGGGGTCTCCTCTACGCTGGGATCATCGTCCGTAGTTGAGCGGAACCTGGACCGCCTCACGATTTTCACTGGCATCATCTGGTTCCTGTGCATCATCGGGCTGAATCTGCTGCTGAACCACTGATGCAGGCGCCCGGGGGTCGCCGGGCGGGTCAAGAGCGGACGTAGCAAGGGGTGAGCTGTGAGTAGTGGTAACGCGATCCGGGGAAGCCGGGTAGGCGCTGGCCCGATGGGCGAAGCGGAGCGTGGTGAGGCGGCCCCCAGGATCAGGGTCTCCTTCTGGTGCTCGAACAAGCACGAGACCCGGCCCAGCTTTGCCTCGGATGCCGCGGTGCCCGAGACCTGGGATTGCCCCCGCTGCGGGTACCCGGCCGGACGCGACGAGGACAACCCGCCCGGGCCGCCGCACAGCGAGCCTTATAAGACGCACCTGGCGTATGTGAAAGAACGGCGCACGGATACGGATGGCGCCGCGATTCTGCGTGAGGCGCTGGATCGGCTCCGCAAGAACGCCTGAGCGGTAAATCCCGACCCTGGCCCGGCTGCGGCCGCCCGCTCCTGGTGAGCGGGCCCGAGCCGGGCCTTGGTGTACCCGCGCCGGTCAGTGCGCGAACGACTGCCGCTGGTCCGCCGGGGCCAGCGGCACGTGGCTGCGCGGGTGCGCGGCCAGGATCCGGACGTGTCGCTGCAGGTCGCTGAACAGCAGGTCGGCGAGGTCCTTGCTGAACCCGTTGCGCACCACCACCCGCAGCACCGCCACGTGCTCCAGGTTGGCCGGGAAGGTGTAGGCGGGCACCAGCCAGCCGCGGGTGCGCAGCCGCTCGGACAGGTCGAACACGGTAAAGCCTGCCGACTCGTCACGGATCCGGAAGGCGAAGACGGGCAGGTCGCTGCCGTCTGACAGCAGCTCGAACGGCTCCATCCGGGCGATCTTGCCCGCCAGGTGCATGGCCACGTCCTGGCAGGCCTGCTGGACCCGCTGGTAGCCCTCGAAGCCCAGGCGCAGGAAGTTGTAGTACTGGGCCGCGACGTTGGCCCCTGAACGGGAGAAGTTCAGCGCGAACGTGGGCATTTCCCCGCCCAGGTAGTTCACCCGGAAGACCAGGTCCTCGGGCAGCGCGTCGGGGTTGCGCCAGATCACCCAGCCGACCCCCGGGTACACCAGGCCGTACTTGTGTCCCGAGGCGTTGATCGAGGCCACCCGGGGCAGCCGGAAATCCCAGATCAGGTCGGGCTGGATGAACGGCGCCACGAACCCGCCTGAAGCGGCGTCCACGTGAATCGGGACGTCGGGGCCGCCGCCCGCGAGCCGGTCCAGCTCGGCGCTGATCTCCGCGACCGGCTCGTAGCTTCCGTCCATGGTGGAGCCGAGGATCGCCACCACCCCGATCGTGTTCTCGTCGCACCGCGCGGCGGCCTCAGGCCCGCGCAGGTGCAGCCGGCCGGGCTCCATCGGCACCAGCCTCGGCTCCACCTCCCAGTAACGGCAGAACTTCTCCCAGCAGACCTGGACGTTCGCGCCCATCACCAGGTTGGGCCGGGTGGCGTCGGCACCCGCCAGCCGGCGGCGCGCGCGCCAGCGCCACAGCAGCGCCATGCCCCCGAGCATGCAGGCCTCACTGGACCCCGTGGTGGAGCAGCCGGTCGCCTTCCCGTGCTCGGGTGCGTGCCACAGGCTGGCCAGGATGTTCACGCACCGTGACTCCAGCTCCGCGGTCTGCGGGTACTCGTCCTTGTCGATCATGTTCTTGCTGAGGCACTCGGTCATCAGCTGTTCCGCCTGCGGCTCCATCCACGTGGTCACGAACGTGGCCAGGTTGAGCCGGGCGTTGCCGTCCAGGGTGAGCTCGTCCCGCACGGCCTGGAGCGCCGTGTCGGGCAGCAGCCCGTGCCGCGCCAGCCGGTGCCGGGGCACCGACAAGTGCTGTTCGCGGACGTAGACCGGGTTGATCTCGATCTCGTCCTGCTGCTCGGCTTGCCTGTGCAGTGCCATGCGGCCCCCTCGCTCGCCAGATCGATACTGCCCGGGTCGTGGCCACGGGAATCCGCGGCCTGGCCCGGCGGCTGCGGACACAGGCTATCCGGCGTCCCCTGGCCTGACCGGCCTGGTCGATTCCCTGGTGATTCCGGCATGACCTGCGGCGCTGATCCGCCCGGCGCCACGCCCGGACGGCCTGCCAGGCAGGATGGGGGCATGCACCTTCCCGTTAACCCGCCGGTCGCGCCGATGCTGGCCCGCGCGGTCCCGCAGATACCAGAGGGCCCGTTCAGCTTCGAGCCCAAGTGGGACGGCTTCCGGTCGATCGTCTTCCTTGACCAGGGCGACGTGGAGATCGGCAGCCGTAACGAGCGCCCGATGACCCGGTACTTCCCGGAAGTGGCCGGGGCCCTCACCGCGAACCTGCCACCCCGCTGCGTGGTCAACGGGGAGATCGTCATCCCTGACCCGTCGGGCCGCAGGCTGGACTTCGAGGCGCTGCTGCAGCGGATCCACCCGGCGGCCAGCCGGGTCGCCCTCCTCGCCGAGCAGACCCCGGCCCATTTCGTGGCCTTCGACCTGCTCGCGCTGGACGACACCGATCTGCGCGGCCAGCCGTTCGCGGAGCGCCGGGCCGCGCTCGAGCAGGTCCTGGCGCGGGCCCGCCCCCCGGTGCACCTGACGCCGGCGACCACCGACCGCGACCTGGCCGGGCAGTGGTTCCGGCAGTTCGAGGGGGCCGGGCTGGACGGCCTGATCGCCAAGCCGCTGGACGGGACCTACCAGCCGGACAAGCGGGTCATGTTCAAGATCAAGCATGAGCGCACCGCGGACTGCGTGGTCGCCGGGTACCGGCCGCACAAGAGCAGTCCGGATGCGGTCGGCTCGCTGCTCCTCGGCCTGCACACCGACGCCGGCGACCTGGCCAGCGTGGGCGTGGTGGGCGCGTTCCCGATGGCCCGCCGCCGTGAGCTGTTCACCGAGCTGCAGCCGCTGGTCACCACGTTCGATGGCCATCCGTGGCGCTGGGCCGGCGCGGTTGAGGCTGGCGGCGCCCCCGCGGTGCGCAATCCCCGCTCGTCAGAGACGAGCCGCTGGAACGCCGGGAAGGACCTGTCCTTCGTGCCGCTGCGGCCGGAGCGCGTGGTGGAGGTCCGCTACGACCACATGGAGGGCCGCAGGTTCCGGCACACCACCCAGTTCGTCCGCTGGCGCCCGGACCGGGACCCTCGCTCGTGCACTTACGCCCAGCTGGAGGAGCCGGTCAAGTACGACTTGGCGGAGATCCTGGGCGGCTCAGCGGGCTGAGTCTGGCCGGCGCGGGGACCGGCCACGCGAGCGGGGTTCGTTGCGGAAAAACAGATCCGGCTGCCCAGCAGCAGGTGGGCTGGGACCCCGGCCCGCTACGACCGGTCCAGCAGGTAACGGCAGAGCAGGTAGTCCCGGTCGGCCAGCACGTGGGCCAGCGTCAGGCGTCCCGGGCCCCCGGTGCCGGGCCGCCGGGCCGGCCCGGGACTGGCACTGGGCCCTGGACGATCCGGCTGGCCGGGCCGCCGGCCAGCACCGGGCTGACGGTCACGCACAGCTCGTCGATCAGGGCCGCCGCGGCGAGCTGGCCCAGCAGGCGGGGGCCGCCCTCGGCGAGGATGTCCCGGTAGCCCCGGCTGGCCAGCGCGCCGACCGCGGCGGCGGCGCTCACCTCGTGCTCGCCGCCGATGATCACGTCGGCGTGCCGGGCCATTTCCGCGCGGCGGGCCGCCGGCGCTGATCCCGCGGTGATCACGATGGTGCGGGCCCCGGCGGGTGCCTCCGCCAGCAGCGGGCCCGCCGGGTCGAGATCCAGGCGGCGGCTGAGCACCGCGATGGGCGGCGTGGCCGAGCGCCCGGCGCGCAAGGGCGCCCAGCGTGCCGCCACCCGGGCCGGGGCGTACCCCTCCGCGCGGGCGGTGCCCGCGCCGACCAGGATCACCCCGGCGAGCGCCCGGAGCAGGCCGAAGACCTCACGGTCGGCGGGGCCGCCCAGGCCGCCGGAGAGGCCGTCCACCGCCGCGGCGCCATCCGCGCTCTCGATCATGTTGGCCCGGACCCAGGGCCGGTCCGCCGCGGCGCGGTCCGGGCGGGCGTAGAGCGTGGCCAGGTCCGGCTGGCCGCCGCCGGCCTCGCCGGGGTAGATCAGCCGCACGCTGTCAGCTCCACGGCGGGCTCACCCGCCCGTGTCGGGCTCGCCGGTCCGGCGCAGCACCATCATGGAGCGGCCCGCGAGCATCACGGTCGACCCGGCCTGGTGCTCCCGGGGCTCCACCTGGGCCGCGGCCGCCGCCTCGGATCCGGGCAGCGCCGGGTGCGTCAGCCCGTTGCCCGAGATCGACGCCGAGGACCGGCGGCCCTCGGCCGAGCCCGCCGCGCCGGTATCGAGCAGGACTTCCCAGGTGTGCCCGAAATCCTCGGCCGGCAGGGTGAACCAGGCCGGCTGGCTGTCCGCGCTGAACAGCAGCAGGAACGTTTCATCGCGGACCCGCTCGCCGCGGGGGTCCGGCTCGGTAATAGCGTCACCGTTCAGGAAGACGCCCATGGCCTTCGCGTAGCCGGTCTTCCAGTCCGCGTCGGTCATCTCCCGGCCGGACGGGGTGAACCAGGCGATGTCGCCGGGCCGGCCCATGGCGCCGTCCCCGGGCCCGGTGAAGAACCGGCGCCGGCGGAATACCGGGTGGTTGCGGCGCAGTTCGGCGACCCCCCGGGCGAACTCCAGCAGGCTGGTTTCCTCGGCGGCCATCGTCCAGTCCACCCAGGATGTCTCGTTGTCCTGGCAGTAGGCGTTGTTGTTGCCGCGCTGGGTCCGGCCGAGCTCATCCCCGGCGAGCAGCATCGGGACGCCCTGCGAGCACAGCAGCGTGGCCAGGAAGTTGAGCCGCTGCCGGGCCCTCAGCTCACGCACCGCCGGGTCGCCGGTCGGGCCCTCGGCGCCGCAGTTCCACGAGCGGTTGTCGTTGGTGCCGTCCTCGCCGTCCTCGCCGTTCGCATCGTTGTGCTTGCGGTTGTAGGACACCAGGTCGGTCAGGGTGAACCCATCGTGGCAGGTGACGAAGTTGATGGAGGCGACGGGCCGGCGGCCGCTGGTCTCGTACAGGTCGCTCGAGCCCGTCAGCCGGGAGGCGAACTCGGCCAGCGTGTAGGGCTGGCCGCGCCAGAAGTCCCGGACGGTGTCCCGGTACTTGCCGTTCCACTCGCTCCACAGCGGCGGGAAGTTGCCGACCTGGTAGCCGCCCTCACCCACGTCCCAGGGTTCCGCGATGAGCTTGACCTGGGACACCACCGGATCCTGCTGGACCAGGTCGAAGAAGGCCGACAGCCGGTCCACGTCGTGCAGTTCCCGGGCCAGCGCAGAGGCGAGGTCGAACCGGAACCCGTCCACGTGCATTTCCAGGATCCAGTACCGCAGCGAATCCAGGATCAGCTGCAGGGCGTGCGGGTGCCGGACGTTCAGGCTGTTCCCGCAGCCCGTGTAGTCCACGTAGTAGCGCGGGTCGTCGTCGCGGAGCCGGTAATAGGCGGCGTTGTCGATGCCGCGGAAGGACAGCGTCGGGCCCCGCGTGGTCGGACTCGGCGGTGTGGTTGTACACGACGTCGAGGATCACCTCGATCCCGGCCGCGTGCAGCGCCTTGACCATCGCCTTGAACTCGCCCACCTGGCCGCCGCGCTGCTGCGACGACGAGTACGCCTTGTGCGGGGCCAGGAACCCGATCGTGTTGTAACCCCAGTAGTTGGTCAGCCCCCGGGCCTGGAGGTCGTGCTCGGGCACGAACTGGTGCACCGGCATCAGCTCCACCGCGGTGACCCCGAGCCGGGTCAGGTGCTCGATGACCGCGGGGTGGGCCAGGCCCGCGTAGGTGCCCCGCTGGTCGGCGGGGACTTCCGGGTGGCGCAGGGTCAGGCCGCGGACGTGCGCCTCGTAGATGACGGTCTCGTGGTACGGGATCCGCGGGGCCCGGTCGTCTCCCCAGTCGAAGAACGGGTTGATGACCACGTTCGCCGGCATGTACGGCGCGCTGTCCATGGTGTTCAGCGCAGACGAGTCGTCGAAGCGGTAGCTGAACATCGCCTCGTTCCAGCGCACGTCACCGTTGATGGCCTTGCCGTACGGGTCGAGCAGCAGCTTGGCCGGGTTGCAGCGGTGCCCGCGGGCCGGGTCGTAAGGACCGTGCACCCGGTAGCCGTACCGCTGGCCCGGGGCCACATCGGGCAGGTAGCCGTGCCAGACGAACGCGTCGATCTCGGTCAGCGCGATGCGCGTCTCGTGGAGCTGCGCAGTCTCGTCGCCGTTGAGCAGGCACAGCTCCACCTGCTCAGCAGCCTCGGAGAACAACGCGAAGTTCGTTCCCGTGCCATCCCACGTTGCTCCGAGCGGATAGGGAGCTCCTGGCCAAACGCGCACCAGCCGACCCTACCCGCGTGCCGGCGTGGCACGGTCAAGGACGCCGTCCAGGGCCAGCCCGTCAGGGAGCGTCCCGAAGGGAATCCCGGGTCCGGGCAGGGTCCCTGGCTCGAGGCGGGAGGCACAGAACGCGTCCGCGACCGGGCCCGGCGCGTGCCGGACCAGCAGCGCTGCCTGGAGGGTGACGGTGATCGTCCCGGCCAGGCGGCGGGCCGCGAACTGCGCCTCGGGCCCGGCCCGGGTGGCCAGGTCCCGCAGCACCCGGCTGAGGGCGCTGATCGCCGCGTCCAGCCGGGCGTCCCCGCCCGCGGCCCGGGCCAGCTCGGCCGCCAGGGCGTCAGGTGCCCCCTGCTGGCGCGCCACGGCGCGCAGGAGGTCGAGGGCGGTCACGTTCCCGGAGCCCTCCCAGATCGAGTTCAGCGGCGCCTCGCGGTACAGCCGGGGCATCCCGGACTCCTCCACGTAGCCGTTGCCGCCGAGGCATTCCAGCGCCTCGGCCGCGTGCAGCGGCGCGCGCTTGCAGATCCAGTGCTTGGCGGCCGGCAGCGCGACCCGGAGCAGGGCTGCTTCCGCCGCGTCCCCGCGGGCCGCCCGGTCCGCCGCGCCCGCCAGGCGCAGCGCCAGCGTGGTCGCGGCCTCGGATTCCAGCACGAGGTCGGCCAGCACGGAGGCCATCAGAGGCTGGGAGATCAGGCTCGCGCCGAAGGCCCGCCGGTGCGTTGCGTAGTGCACGGCGGTGACGCAGCCCAGCCGCATGCCCGCCGCGCTGCCCAGCACGCAGTCCAGCCGGGTCGCGCTGACCATCTCGATGATGGTGGGCACGCCGCGCCCGGCCTCACCCACCTGCCAGGCCAGCGCCGCGTCGAACTCCACCTCGGCGGAGGCGTTCGACCGGTTGCCGAGCTTGTCCTTGAGCCGCTGCAGCCGGACCGCGTTGCGGGTGCCGTCGGGCAGGACCCGGGGGAGCAGGAAGCAGGTCAGCCCGGCCGGGGCCTGCGCCAGCACCAGGAACAGGTCGCTCATGGGCGCGGAGCAGAACCACTTGTGCCCGGTGAGCCGGTGGGCGCCCGGGCCGTCCGCGGGCGCCGGCTCGGCCCGGGTGGTGTTCGCGCGCACATCCGAGCCGCCCTGCTTCTCGGTCATGGCCATGCCGGCCAGCAGGGCCGCCTTCCCCTCCGGCGGCCGCAGCCCGGGATCGTAGTCCCGGGCGGTAAGCAGCGGCACGAACCGGCGGGCGAGATCCGGGGCATGGCGCAGCGGCGGGACGGCCGCGTAGGTCATCGAGACGGGGCAGCCGTGCCCCGCCTCGGCCTGCGACCACACGAAGAACCTGGCCGCCCGGGCGACGTGCGCACCGGGGGAGGGATCCGCCCACGGCGCGGCGTGCAGCCCGTGGCGGACCGCGGTGCCCAGCAGCGCGTGCCAGGACGGGTGGAACTCGACCTCGTCGATCCGGTGGCCCCGCGCGTCATGGGTCCGCAGCACCGGCGGATGCTCGTTGGCCAGGCGGGCATGCTCCTGGGTCTCCCCGGCGCCTGCCAGCTCACCCAGCTCGTGCAGGCCGGCCCCGGCCGGGCCCGCGCCTTCCCGGGCGGCCGCGGCCAGCAGCGCGGGATCGTCCGCGACGTCGTAGCCAGCCAGCGGCGGAACCTGGTTCAGCACATCGTGGGTGAGATGCGGCCCGGCGGTGGCCTGCACAGACGTCATGATGTGACACTACTGTGCTTGCTACCGGGCGGAAACCCACCGCGACCGGGCGGTCTACCTGGCGCAAACCCGCGAGTCACGCCGCTGGCCTGCGGTGCTCTCCTGCTGTGGCCCGGGCGTGCTTTCCTGCGCGCGGCCGCCCGCCGCGGCCTGCTGGTAGCGATCAAGCAGCACATCCGCCACCTCGTCCGCGGCCCCCAGCGGCGCCGAGACGGCCAGCGCCCCAGCGGCCAGCGATGTGTCACGGATCCGGTCGGCGAACAAGCCGGGGGCGAGCAGGTAGCTCGCCACCACGACGCGCCGCGCCCCGCCGCGGAGAAGGCCGGCCACAGCCTCAGCCGGGGTGGGGGAGGCGGCGGACGCGTACGCGGGCCGTACCGCAAGCCAGCCGCGGGCGGCCTGCCACTCGGACGCGATCCTGGCGATCACCGCGTTGGCCGCCGGATGGCTCGACCCGGCGGAGGCGAGCACGACCGCGGTCCGGGCCGGGTCATCGCCGGGATCCTGGCCAGCCTCGGCCAGGCGCCGTTCGAGCCCGCCCAGCAGTCCCGGGTGCGGGCCCAGCGGCTCCCCGTAGGAGATCCGGAGCCCGGGCAGGCCGGCCGCAGCCTCGGCGAGCAGCCCGGGTATGTCCGTTCCGCTGTGGTAGGCCGCGGTCAGCAGCAGCGGGAGCACGACCACGTCACGCTCCCCGCCGTCCTGGCCGGCGAGCGCGGTGAGCACCTGCAGCGGCGCCGGCGGCGCGTGCCCCAGGAAGGCCCCGCGGGCCTCGAGCCCGGCCAGCCCGTGCGCGGCGGCCCGGGCCCGGGCCGCCGCGAGCAGCTCAGCGATGGTCGCCCCGGCCCGCGGGTCCCTGCTGCCGTGCGCGATCGCGACCAGAGACGGGGTCAGGTGTGGATGCCGCATTCGGTCTTGCCCGTCCCCGTCCAGCGGCCGCTGCGCGGGTCCGCCCCGGGGGCCACCTTCATCGTGCAGGTGGAGCAGCCGATGGAGGGGTACCCGTCGTATACCAGCGGGTTCACCAGCACGCCGTTCTCGGCGACGTAGTCGTCCACCTGCTCCTGGGTCCAGGCCACGATGGGGTTGACCTTCACCATCTGCCGCCGGGCGTCCCACATGACGGCCCTGGTGTCGCTGCGGGCGTTGGTCTCCTCCCGCCGCACACCGGTGATCCACGCGTCGTACGGGTCGAGCGCCCGCTCCAGCGGCACGACCTTGCGGAAGTAGCAGCACAGGTCGGGGTTACGCCCGTAGAGCCGGGGCCCGAGCTCGGCGTCCTGCTCGGCCACCGTCCGGGACGGGGTCACGTTGACGACGTTGACCGGGTAGACGGCGGACACGGCGTCCCGGGTGCCGATGGTCTCCGGGAAGTGATACCCGGTGTCCAGGAAGATCACGTCCAGCCCGCTCTTGACCTTCGAGGCGAGATGGATGATCACCGCGTCGGTCATGGACGACGTGATGCAGATCCGGGACCCGAACGTGTCCACCGCCCAGCGGACGATCTCTTCTGCGGGCGCGTCGGCGAGCTCCTCCGCCGCCTGGGCTGCGAGCCTCTCCATACGGATTGGTTCCTCCCGAGCTTTTGGATCGGAGACGTCAGGGACTGCCTGACCTGGATAGGTGCGCTTCGTCACGCTGGGGCTCACAGGATCACTCCCGTTCCAGCAAATCGTAGCTGGAAGGACCGGATACAGCTACGACACCGCCAGCCGCCGTCCTGTTCCTGTGGTTCTAGGTCTTCTTCGCCACAATAGGGGCAATAGAACGGAATTGCGCGTTCTGTCGCAGATGCGTGGAAGGTCATGCGAAGTCCTCCTCGCTGGCCCGGCTGGCCCAGCCGGCGAACGTCTCGTCCGTGCCCCGGCCCTCCTGGAAGCGCCGCAGGACCCGCTCCAGGTAGTCCGGCAGGTCCTCCGCGGTGGTCTTCAGGCCCCGGATCTTGCGGCCGAAGCCTGAGCTCTCGCCGTCGCCACCGGCCAGGGTACCGCCCAGGTGGATCTGGAAGCCCTCGGTCTGCCGGCCATCGGGCCCGATGACCAGCGATCCCTTGAGCCCGATGTCGGCCGTCTGGATGCGGGCGCACGAGTTCGGGCACCCGTTCACGTTGATCGTCACCGGCGCCGTGAAGCCGGGCAGGCGGCGCTCGAGCTCGGCGATGGCCTGGGTAGCCCGCGCCTTGGTCTCCACGATAGCCAGCTTGCAGAACTCTATCCCGGTGCAGGCCATCGTGTGCCGCCGGAACACGCTCGGCGTGGCGGGCAGGTCCGCCGCGTCGAGTTCCGCGGTGAGCCCGGCCAGGTTGGCCTCGGGCACGTCGAGGATGACCATCTTCTGCTCGGTGGTGGTCCGGACCCGCCCGCTGCCGTACCGGGCGGCCAGGTCGGCCACCCGGGCCAGGGAACTGCCCGACATCCGGCCGACCCGCGGCGCGAACCCCACGTAGTATCGCCCGTCCCGCTGCCGGTGGACGCCGACATGATCACGCCTGCCGCCGGCGGGCGGGGGTGGCGGCGGACCGTCCGGGAGCGCGTACCCCAGGTATTCCTTCTCCAGGACCTCACGGAACTTCTCCGGGCCCCAGTCGGCGATGAGGAACTTCAGCCGGGCCCGGTGCCGCAGGCGGCGGTAGCCGTAGTCACGGAACACTGAGGTGATGGCGGCCCACACCTCGGCGACCTGGTCGGGCTGGATGAACGCCCCGAGGCGCTTGGCGATCATGGGGTTGGTGGACAGCCCGCCGCCCACCCACAGGTCGTAGCCGGGCTGGCCGTCCGGGCCGGGCACGCCGACGAAGGCCACGTCGTTGATCTCGTGCACGGTGCACTGCGCGGTGCACCCGCTCATCACCGACTTGTACTTGCGGGGCAGGTTCGAGAAGGCGGGGTCGCCCACGTAGCGCTCGGTGACCTCCGCGATCTGGGGCGTCGCGTCGATCACCTCGTCGGCGTCGATCCCGGCCAGCGGGCAGCCCAGGACCACCCGGGGCGTGTCGCCGCAGGCTTCCGTGGTGGACAGGCCGACCGCCTCGAGGGCCGTCCAGATCGCCGGGACGTCCTCGATCCTGATCCAGTGCAGCTGCACGTTCTGCCGGTCGGTGAGGTCGGCGGTGCCGCGGCCGTACCGCTCGGAGATGCCGGCGATCGTGCGCAGCTGGTCGTTGCTCAGCTGCCCGCCGTCGATGCGGATGCGCAGCATGAAGTAGCGGTCATCGAGCTCCTCGGGCTCGAGCGTCGCGGTCTTGCCGCCATCGACGCCCGGCCGGCGCTGGGTATACAGGCCGAACCAGCGGAACCGCCCCCGCAGGTCGGCGGGGTCGATGGAGTCGAAGCCCTGCCTGGAGTAGACGTCGATGATCCGCTGGCGGACGTTGAGCCCGTCGTCGTTCTTCTTGTTTTCCTCGTTCTTGTTCAGCGGCTCGCGGTATCCGAGCGCCCACTGGCCTTGGCCACGGTGACGGTGGGCTGACGGCATCTGGCGCGTCCCTTCTTGTCCTGCTCGGTCGGGCCCGCTGCTGCGGGTCTGGCTGGGGCGGGACGCGTGACGCGTCAGGCAGCCTGAGTCGGCTGCGCCGGCCATCCTGCTGGCCAGGGGAGCTTGGCTGATCCGCGCTTCAGGCTCGCGGGAAGCAGGCTGCCAGGGCTGCAGGGCACCGGCCGCGGCACACGCCCACAAACGGGGCAGTGGTCAGCGGCCGAGTCAACAGGCAGCGCTGCGCACCCGGAGCAGGTCGAACATGCCTGCGGGCGACGAGGAGGGGATCTGCAGCGCTCACGATAGGAGCATCACACGAAAGAGCACGAGATGTCGAGATAACTTCGGGTCCCGAATCAACTCGCTGGCCCGGCTGTATGGCGGCCGGGGCGCTTTGCGTGCCCACGGACCATGGCAACCCCGGCCGGCCGCGCCTATTCCGTGAGTTCCGGGCCGGCTGGCCTGGCCCGGTCAGCCCTGGCGCACCCAGCTGAGCGAGCGCGGGCCGCGGGGAGGTTGCGGCAGCGCGGACAGCGGCAGATGCTGGCAGTCGCACCAGGTGCCTCCTGGGCAGTCCTTATGGTGCTGGCGGCGGCAGGACAGGCAGACCATGGACATATTGTGGCCGGCCGCGGCGTCCGCCGCGGCCGGCCAGTGTTCGGTGTACCGGTGGTGCCGGTGTTACCCGGGTCAGGGATGAGCCCGATCAGGCCGCGTTGGCGCGGCGCATCCGGCGGCGGCGCTCGGAAGCGCGCTCATCCTCGTTCAGGCCACCCCAGGTGCCGTACTTCTCCGGCCTCGAGATCGCGTAATCCAGGCACTCCGTGCGCACCGGGCAGCTGGCGCACAGTGCCTTGGCCTTCCGCTCCCGGATGTCCCGCTCCGGCTGCCGTTCGCCGTCGGGGCCGAAGAAGAGCACGACATCCGTGCCGCGGCACGCGGCGGCATCTTGCCAGCCCCAGTTCGGCCGGGGAGGCAGGGTAACCTGCCGCCGTACCTCAGACATGACTAGATCTCCTCAACAAGCTCAGTGTGTATTCCGCGTCCAGCCGACCCTCTGGTTCCGCCGGACGTCTGGTTCGCCCGGTGCGGCTTTTGCCCCGTCACAGGTAACCAACGCACTGCATCACCTGCGTGTTCCCGGGAGCCGGGCAGCCCCGCGGCGCCCGTGACCGCCACGGGAGTAGCTAGAGGAGCAACCCTGCCGGATGGGCAACGGCAACCGGGGTGCCGCCCGCTCTGACGAAACCAGTCCTGTCCACCGGACCGATGATCAATGATGCCATCCGCGGGGCCAGTTTCGCAGGCAGGATCGCGAATCCGGGGCAGAGATGTTCGGCCCGCCCGCGCGGGCCGCCCCTGATCCGCATACCCCCAGCATGGAGGCGGTACCGGGCACTGTGCCTTCTATCATAGTGACGCGTTAAGTGGACAAACCCGTGAGTTCAGCGCCACCATGGGCTCCATGTCAGCGTCGGACGCAGCCCCGTTGCCCCGGCTCGGTGAGGTGTTCTTCGACGTACGAGGCGACTCCCGCAGCATGCGGCTGAGCTGGTACGCCGATACGGGCGTGGCGGTTTTCAGCATCTGGCAGGGAGGTACCTGCACCGGTACATTCCGGCTCCCCATGGATGACCTGGCCCGGATGATCGAGGCGCTCCGCCGCGGGCCGCAGGGCCAGCGCGGCGGGCGCCGGGACGCACCGGGCGAGCCAGGCCGTGAGATGCCGCCGGGCCGGGCCGCGAACGGGGCCGTCCCAGCGGGCAGGAGCCCGGAGGAGGGCCAGGCCACCGTCGCCATGCGGATGCCTGCCGGGTCCGGTGCGCCTCCGGGCCAGCGCCCGGACGGGCCGCGCCCGGAGCCGGAGTACCCGGCCGGGGCGCCAGGCGACTACGGGACGGGCCCGTACCGGGGGGACTCCGGCGGTTACCCCGTTGACCCGCTCGACCCGGCCTATCCGGTCCCGCCGGACCGGTATCAGGAGGAGCCCTCCACGGGGTCCTACCGCCGCCCGGCCGGGGAGTACGGCACGGGCACGGGTTATCCCTCGGAGCCGGGGTACCAGGACGTCCCGGCCACCGGCGACTACCGCCGGGGCGGGGCGGCGGGCTACCCGGACGTGCCCGCCACCGGCGACTACCGCAGCGGCCAGTCCGGCAGCCATCGCCGTGAGCCGGGCGACTTTCCCGGCGCGCCCCCTCGCTCCCGGTACGCGGGAGAGCCGGCCGCGGGGGAGTACCGTGATGACGGCGAGCACGGCGGCGGGTACCGCGACCCCGGCTACCCGGACGTGCCGGGCACCGGCGACTACCGCACCGCCCAGTCCGGCAGCCACCGGCGCCCGGCGGACGGGTACCACGGTGATCCCTCTTTCCATCCTTATCCCGGCCAGCGGGGCATTGCGGATTATCCCGGCGAAGCGCCCGCCGGCGACTCCGGGGCTTATCCCGCCGGGCCGGATTATGGCGAGGGCGCCGAGTGGGATGACACGGCCGACCACTCCCTCGAGGAGTACGGCAGCGAGCGCGAGGAATCCTTCCCCTATGGGCGCCCGCCCGGCAATCACGACCCCCGGGAACGCGGCCGCTATCCCGGCCGTCATTGACGGATAGCCGCCCCTGCCCGGGGCGGCGGCCCGGATCGCCGGGCGCGGCCGGGCATCGCCGCCCGAAAATGGCGGGCTCTCCCGTTGGGGCCCTGCCCGTCTTTGGGTGTCGTTATGGTTGGGCCGCCCGTGGCGGGATATATTTGCCACAGAGGAAGGGGGGCCTCAAGTGGCACAGAAGGTGTCCGTCACATTTGCCTGTGACTACGACCAGAAACCGATTCCTGAGGGCCAGCATCACGCACGCCGGTTCAGCCTGGATGGCCGGGAGTATGAGATCGACCTGTGCGCCAAGCACAGCCAAAAGTTTGACGATGTGGTCGGCCGTTACGCGCAGCACGCGCGCCGGGCGTCCGCCCGGCCCGGGCGCACCAAGCGCCGGACGACGGCCCACCGGCAGCACAGCGCCGCCATACGGAGCTGGGCCAAGCAAAGCGGAATTGCGGTCAGCGATCGCGGCCGTATCCCGGCCGACGTCGTAGCGAGTTACGAGGCGAAGCAGCACTGAGCCACGGCGTCATGGCGATCCGTTCGGCGGCCCGCCGTACGGCGGGTCGTCATGAGAAGCCCTGTGTCAAGCTGCGGCTTGTTGATCTTGGTTGAGCAGGGTCTGGAGTGCCCGGTGCCTGGCGGGGTTGTAGGCGGCGTGGTCTTGCCAGCAGTGCCAGATGACGAAGAGCCAGGCGCGGGCGAGGATGCGGACGGCGTGGGGGTGGTCGTGGCCTCGGGCGCGGGCGCGGTTGTAGAGGTCGGTGGCCCAGGGGCTGGCGCGGCGGGAGTCGCCGGCGAAGTCGGTGACGGCGTCGCGGAGTTGCTTGTCGCAGGCCCAGCGGAAGCTGACGGTGCGCAGTTTGCCGGATTGCCGGGTGGAGGGTGCGGCGCCGGCGAGGCAGGCGAGGGCTTCGGGGGTGGGGAAGCGGGCGCGGCAGTCGCCGATCTCGGCGAGCAGGCGTGCGGCGCGGACGGTGCCGGAGCGGGGCAGCGAGGTGAAGATGTGCGCGTCGGCGTGCAGGGCGAGTTGCTCGGCGATCTGCTCGGACAGGGCCTTGATCTGCTCGACGAGGGTGGTCAGGACGGCGAGCAGGGCCGCGGTGACGTGTGCTTGCGCGATGCCGTCGTCGCCGGTGGCGCCGCGGGGCGCGGCGGCCAGGCGGGCGTGCAGGACGGCTGGGTCGGTGCGGCCGCAGTAGCCGGCGCTGGCCAGCCATGCCGCGAGGCGGCGGGGCGAGAGCCAGCCGGCGCGGTCCTGGGTGCCGAAGCGGGCCAGGAAGCGGAGGCTGATCGGCGAGTCGATGTCGGCGAACAGCCCGACCGCGCCGGGGAAGGCGTTGCGCAGGTGAGCGCGCAGCTGGTTGGCCACGGCGACCCGGTGGGCGACGAGGTCCTTGCGGGCCCGGCAGGCGCGGCGCAAGCTGACCGTGGCCGGGCTGTCCGGGGTCAGGGGTGCCAGCCGGGCCCGGTCGGTGCGCAGCGTGTCCGCCAGGACGTAGGCGTCGAAGCGGTCGTCTTTGTTGCCGGCCGACCCGTAGCGGCCGCGCAGGTTCTTGACCTGGTTCGGGCTGATCACCACCACCGTGATCCCTGCCCCCAGCAGGGCGTCCACCACCGGGCCGTCGGGGCGCTCGATCGCGGCCTCAGCGGCGCCGTTGCGGGCCAGCACCGCGAGCAGCTCACGCAGGCCAGCGGCGCTGTGCTCGACGGAGCACCGGTGAATCTCCCGGCCCCTGGCGTTGACGACCGACACGGCGTGATCGTCGCGGGCCCAGTCGATGCCGCATGTCACGTCGCCGGGTGGTTCTTCGGGCAGGGTGTTTCTGGCAGACTTCAAGCCTGCCTCCTCGCTGCTAGTCCCAGTGGGGAGGCACCCTCATGCGGTGCCGGGACGCGGCTGCCGGTTCGCTCACTGATCGGCGCTCGGTGGCGCTCAGCCCTGTGAACGGTCGGCACGTCCCGGGTAACCGCCAGGTCTCGCAGAACTCATGATGGACGTCAAGAACGTCAAGCGAGCAGGGCGATGACCTGGCGGCACCACGGGTGCATCAGTGATCCATCGAAGATCACCGACCTAAGGATGGTGCACCAGTCAGCCGGCTTGCGGGCGGGTACCGGTTCCCCGGGGACCAGGTTCTGCCGTCCCGGGCCCGGGCCGCGCGATAGGCCCCACCGCGGCCGCGAGCACCTGGGAATTGGGCAGATGCAGGGTGCCGTCGTCAGTGTCGAGGGCGCAGGTAGGTAATGCCTATCTCGGCCACCAGGCCGTCGGTCACGCCGCCCAGTGCCCCGGATTTGAGCCGGATATAGTCCCCCACGGTGAAGGGCCGCGACAGCAGCAGCACGAGGCCCGCGAAGACGTTCGACAGGGATTGCTGCCCCGCGATGCCGAGCAGGATCGTGGTGACCGCCCCCCCGACGAGGAGTTGCCCGACCGGGACCTTCATCAGCCCTATGCCCAGGACCAGGACGGTCGCCCCGCCGACGAGCAGGATGGCGTAGCGCACCACTGCGGCGTGGGACGAGCCAACGGCCGGGGTCAGCACATCCCTGGTCTTCCCGGCCAGCCCGACCACCGCCACCGTGCCGAAGACGAAGAACGCCGCGATGCACGCCGCGGCCACAATCTTGCCGATGAAATGGCCGTGGCCGGTCCAGTCCTTGAAACCCGTGCCAGCCTGGCTGCCCACCCCGCCCGCGATGATGGCCAGTACCGCCGCGATGATGGACCGCCAGGGCCGGGCGTGGGCTTTGGCCCTGGCTACCTGCTCGCTCACCCTGGTCATGTGCTCGGCGCGGTCGAGTTGCCGCTTCTCGTGCAGATCCACGCGCACAATCCTGCCGGGGCCGGGAAACGCGTGATCCCGGGGGGCCTGCCTCGGCTCCCCGGGATCAGCTGACTCAGGGCTAGCTGACTCAGGGCCAGCTGAGCCGGACCCCGCTCAGGCGCGCGGGGCGATCAGCGGCCGGCCGACGGGGACCCTGAAGCGCCCGCCCATCCCGTTGGCCACGCCCGCCGCCGAGGCGTACCAGGCGCACGCCGCGGTGAGCACGCCCACGTACCCGCCGAACTTGACCGTGCCGCTGCTGCCCGCGAAGTTGCCGATGAACAGGATGATCTCGGTGAGCTCCAGCGTGAGGAACACCGCGAACACCGCCGCGTTCACCTGCGAGCTCCAGATCAGCATGTAGGTGTTGAAGATGGCGAAGGCCAGCAGGATCCAGCCGACGTCCTTGCCGAACTTGCCCGCCAGCAAGGGGTGGGCGAGCAGGTTGCTCCCGACGAGGACAAAGTAAAGGCCGAGGCCAATCCAGAATCCACCGTAAGAGGAGAACGCGGTGGCGCCGAACACATTCCTGTTGCGGAACTCCCACATCCCGGCCAGCAGCTGGCCCAGGCCGCCATAGGCGAACGCGTAACCGAGCCAGGCCAGGCCGCTCGCCGACGTCATCCAGCCGGCGTTGAACGCCGACAGCAGGAACGTGGTCAGGGCGAAGGCGGCGAGCCCCAGGGGTGCGGGGTCGGCTATGCCCGACCCGAGAGTGGCCACAGGAGCTGCAGGTAGGTCATCGTTGACGCTCAAGTGATTCCTCCTGATGAGGCGATGCACTGCCCGGCCGCGGGCAGGGAGCCCGGACGGCCGGGACGGCGCGTGGGTTGACTGAAGATCCCGGTGGCAGCTACTGGGCAGGCTGGCGTGCCCGGCGCCTGGGCCGTGGCGGGCGTCCCCCGAACGGGACGGAAAACCCGGATAGAACGGACCATCTAGGACCCTTCTTCCGTCTTCACAAGCGGCTCAGCAGAACCACACGGAAGATCTGCCCTGAGCGTAACGCTGGATTCCCCCGTGGGGGAGACCCAGGTTTTCCCTTATGCTGGCGCGACCGCGCCGCCGCTTTGGCTTCGCGCCAATACCCCGCTCAGGCCGGTGCGGGTGGCCAGAACGTAGAGACGGTCCTGCGGGGCGATCAGGTAATCGGGGCGCGGTGACCAGTCGACGCCGCCGGCCGCGGTGCGCTGCACCGCGATGACCCGGACCTCGCCGCCGCGGTGCACGCTCTCCACCGGCTGCCCGGCGAGCTCCGATCCGGCCCCGACCCTGACGTCCGCGATGAGCAGCACGTGCCTCCCGACCGGGATGCTGCGCAGCACCTGGTGCTCCAGCATGGCAGCGGCGAAGGCCGGGGCCGCGAGGTAGGGGACGCTGCGCGAGATCGCGTTGCCGACGGTCTTCTGCACCCGCTCGGCGAGGTCGTCGTCGGACAGCCGCAGGACGAGGCGCACGTCGGCGGCGAGGGCCCGGGCGTGCAGGGCGGTCTCCAGGTTCACGATGTCACTGTTGGTCACCGACACCAGGGCCTGGCTGGTGCGGATGCCCGCGGCCCGGAGAGTCTCCTCGCGGACGGTTTCACCGATGACCACGCGCAGCCCGAGGCGGCGGGCCAGCCGGATCCCGGCCGCGTTCTCGTCCCGGTCAACGCAGACCACGCTGATGCCCAGGTCATGCAGCTGGCCGGCGATGCGCGTGCCGACGTTGCCCAGGCCGGCCACGATGACATGCCCGCTCAGCGGCCGCTGCTTGCCGCGCAGCGAGCCGGTGAGCCGGGCCCCGACCACGGCCGCGGTCACCACGGGGAGGAAGGCCATCCCGTCGAAAGTGAGCAGGAACTGGGCGATCTTCTCCGGGCCGCCCAGCCGCGGATCGGAGACCGCGGCGCCCGCGGCGTCGAGGAAGGTCAGGTACAGCGCGTCGCCAGGGGAGAAGCCGCCCGCGGTGGCCAGCAGCACGAAGCCTGCCACCAGCACGCCGAACAGGGTCAGGAAGACGACCCCCAGCTTGTGCCCGAAGAGCAGCCAGGGCAGGTCCGTGACGGCCCGGAGGGGCCGGCGGCGCTGCCTGGTCAGCGGATTGCGCGGGGTGCCATCGGCCACGGCGAGCACCAGGTCGGCCGGATCCTGGCCCGGGGGGAGCAGCCGGGGGAGACCGGGCGGCCCGGCCGTGGCCAGCCCGCAGATGAGGTGCGCGGCGCCGGCCTCGCCGCGGCGCGCCACGAACAGGGTGCGACCGGCGAGCCGGACATGGCTGGGGGCTGGTTCACCCAGCGCGGCGGCGACGAACGACGGCGCGGCCATCGAGGAACTGGACAGCACCGCGCAGTCCGGGAAAAAACTCCGCATCCGCTCGCCGAGCCCGGTGTTGAAGATCCGCATCACCAGCCTGAGGCCCGGGCTGACATCCTGGGCGCGGAGCGCCGCGTGAAAGTTGGCCAGGTCGTCCCGGCCCATCAGGGCGATCGCCCGGGCGGACCTGGCTCCCGCGTCCGCGAAGGCGGTACCGTCCAGCTCCGGCCGTTCGATGACCCGGACGCCGGGCAGCCGCGCAATCCGCGGGCCGTGACCCCGCGCCCGCGCGCTGAGCAGCACCGTTACCCGCTCGCCGTAGTTGGTGGTGAGCTCCTCGACGACCCGGTAGGCCAGCGCGTCGTTCCCGCACACGATCAGGTGGTTCCGGTCCTGGGCGAGTCGGCGGGGAACCGGGGGCACGGGCGAGATCTAACCATAGCGGGGCACACTTGACCACGCGGGGCCTGCGGCGGCGGTCCCGCTGCCGCCTGGCCTGCCCCGCCCGGCCGTGCCGGACGGGGCCGCCGTCGGCGATCCGGTCACCCGGCGGGGGTCGGGTGCCGCCAGTCCGGGGTATCCTCCGGATGAAAGGGGCGAATGACGGACAGGCTCTCGGGGAGGTCCGGACATGACGGGTGACGGCGGTATCCGCGCCTCGGACGCCGACCGCGAACACGTCGTCGAGATCTTGCGCGAGGCTTACAGCGCCGGACGGCTGAGCCTGGACGAGTTCGACGAGCGGACCACGCTCGCGTTCGCGGCGAAGACCTGGGGTGGCCTGCGCGACCTTACCCGTGACCTGCCCCAGCAGGCCACGCTGGAGGTTTCCCGGCCGGAACCCCAGGTCAAGCCGGCCAGGGACAAGCCGCTGCCGGTCCCCGCCCCGCCGTCCCGCCGCCGGCTCAGCCCGATGCTGCCCATCCTGGTCATCTGGCTCGGGATCGCGCTCACCGCCCGGGAACCGTACGCGTTCATCCCGGTGCTGGTCATCCTCTTCATGCTGCTCCGCCTCGCCACCAGGCCATCCCGCGGCGACCGGCCGGGGCCGGACCACCGGCCCGGCGACCACGACGGCGCAGGGCCCGGAGGCGGGCCAGGCCGGCACCCCGACTGAGGTCGCCCCTCCTGGGTGAGCCAGCTCGGGAAGAGGCCTGCCCAGGGTAAGCCGGCTCAGGACCGGGTGGCTCAGGGGGAGGCGATCCGGCTCAGCTGGGGCGGCAGCTGGCTGGCCGCGCTGCGGTCCAGCAGGAAGAGAGTGCGCTGCTGGCCGCGCGCGCCCGCGGCCGGGACCTGCACGGGCCCGGCGTCGGACAGCGCCAGGCGTACCGCCCCGGCCTTCTCCTGGCCCGCTGCGAGCAGCCACACCTCACGGGCTCTCCGGATAGCGGGCAGCGTCATGGTGATCCTCGTGGGCGGCGGCTTGGGTGCGCCGCGGACGGCGACGACTGGCCGGTCGTCGTACAGCGCCGGGCAGGCCGGGGAAGAGGGAGGCGACGTGCCCTTCCGGCCCGATGCCGAGCAGCAGCACGTCGAACGCGGGCACCGGGCCGTGGTCCTGCGGCTGGGCGGCCTGCCGCAGTCCGGCCGCGTACCGCGCGGCGGCGGCTTCCGGGTCGTTGCCGTCCGGGCCGTCGCTGGCCGGCATCCGGTGCACCCGGGCCGGGTCGGCGTCCACGTGGCTGAGCAGGGCCTGCTCCGCCTGCGTCTCGTTGCGCTCGGGATGGCCGGACGGCAGGAAGCGCTCGTCACCCCACCAGATGTCCAGGCGGCGCCAGTCCACCGCGCCAAGCGCGGGGGCCGCCGCCAGCTCGGCCAGCACCGCGGTGCCAATGCCGCCGCCGGTCAGCACCAGGCCCGCCGAGCCCGAGCTTGCCTGCGCGTCCACCAGCCTGGTCACCAGCCGGGCGGCCGCCGCCTTGGCCAGCAGGCTCGCGTCGTGGTGGACGAGCACCTCGGGCGTGCTCACCGCGTTCTGTCTTTGCGGGACGTGTCCGCGCCCGCGGTGACCCGCTTGCGGCCGCTGGCGCCGCCGTTGCGCTTCACCTCAGCCTGCTCCGCGACGAAGGGGGAGATGGTCTCCGCGTACACCTCGTCCGGGTCGAGCCCGGCGCAGCTCCTCGGACAGCAGTTCCGCGGTGTCCCGGCGGTGCAGCGCCACCCTGCGCTCGGGCTCCCCGGGCAGGCGCAGCATCGCCAGGCGGCCATCCGGGCGGGTCAGCGTGATCTCCCCGTCACTGGTGTCGAAGATGACCGCGGTGACCCCGGGCCCGCCGGACACCCGGTTCTCGAACGGGGCCCCGAGCCGCACGGTCAGCCAGGACGCGATCAGGTCCGCGCTCGGGTTGCCCCGCTCGGCTTCCACCCGCCCTCCGCTGATCGTGCCGTGCGGCTGGTCCAGGGTGGCTGCTATCAGCGAGCGCCAGGGTGTCGCCCGGGTCCAGCTCAGGTCGGTGTCCCCGGGCTTGTAGTGCGAGGCCAGGCTGGCCAGGCAGGCGTGCGGCGCGGCGGCCGAGGCGGCGTCGGTGATCCGGCGCTGCGCGAGGGCGCCGAGCGGGCTGCTGGACGGGACCTCCGGGGGAGTCCCGGGCCACCAGGTCACCACCGGGGTATCCGGCATCAGCAGCGGGGTGACCACCGAGTCGGCGTGCTCGCCCAGCGGGCCGTACATCCGCAGCAGCACGACCTCGCCCGGCCCGGACTCGCCGACCCGGATCTCTGCGTCGAGCCGGGACCCGGCCTCGGGCCGCCGGGTGATGACGGCGAGCACCCGGCACGGATGCTCGCGGGCCGCCTCGCTGGCCGACCGGACGGCGTCGTACTGCGCCGCCTCGTCCGTCACGATGACCAGCGTCAGCACCATCCCGCTGGCCGGGCCTCCGAGCCTCTGACGGGCCTGCCGGATCGCCTCGTGAATCCGGTCAGTGGTCGTCTCGGCCAGGTCGATCATCATCGGAGGCAGTCCTTTCCGCCCGCGCCAACGCGGCACGCTGTCGTGGCGGCCGCGGCTCCGTCCAGGGGCGCTGCCGCGCTGGGTGCCGCTGCGCTCAAAGCCGTCTCCAGGCCCGTCCGTCGCGGGCCATCATGGCATCCGCGGAGGGCGGGCCGTCCGAGCCGGCGGGGTAGGGTTCCGGCCGGCCGTGCTCGGCCCAGAATTCCTCGATCGGGTCGAGGACCATCCAGGAGAGCTCCACCTCGCGATGCCGCGGGAACAGCGGCGGATCGCCGATCAGCACGTCCAGGAGCAGCCGCTCGTACGCCTCGGGGCTGCTCTCGGTAAACGACTCGCCATAGGCGAAGTCCATGTTCACGTCGCGCACTTCCATGGCCGAGCCGGGCACCTTGGAGCCGAACCTGACCGTGACCCCCTCATCCGGCTGGACCCGGATGACCAGGGCATTCTGCCCGAGCTCTTCCGTATCGGTCTCCGCGAACGGCAAGTGCGGGGCGCGCTGGAACATCAGCGCGATCTCCGACATCCGGCGCGGCAGCCGCTTCCCGGTCCGCAGGTAGAAGGGGACACCGGCCCACCGCCTGGTATCCACCCGCAGCTTGACCGCGGCGTAGGTCTCGGTGCGCGAGTCGGGCGCCATGCCTTCTTCTTCAAGGAAGCCCTGCACCGGGACGCCGCCCTGCCAGCCGGCGGTGTACTGCCCGCGCGCGGTCGTGGCGGCCAGGTCATCGTGCAACTGGACCGCGGACAGGACCTTCTCCTTCTCCGCCCGCAGCGCGTCGGCGTCGAACGAGACCGGCTCCTCCATCGCGGTCAGCGCCAGCAGCTGCATCAGGTGGTTCTGGATCACGTCCCGGGCCGCGCCGATGCCGTCGTAGTACGCGGCCCGGCCACCGACGCCGATGTCCTCGGCCATCGTGATCTGCACGTGGTCCACGTAACCGCGGTTCCAGATCGGCTCGTACAGCGTGTTGGCGAAGCGCAGCGCCAGGATGTTCTGGACGGTTTCCTTGCCCAGGTAGTGGTCGATCCGGAACACCGAGTGCGGCGGGAACACGGTGCTGAGCGTCTCATTGAGCGCGCGGGCACTGGCCAGGTCGTGACCGAACGGCTTCTCGATCACCACCCGGCGCCAGGGCCGCGGCTGCCCGGCGGGCGGCTGCGGCGGGGTGGACAGCCCGGACCGCTTCAGCTGGGTGACGACCAGGGGGAAGAACTTCGGCGGGACCGACAGGTAGAACGCGTAGTTCCCGCCGGTGCCGCGCTCCCGGTCCAGCTCGGCCACGCACCGCGAGAGCCGGTCGAACGCCTCGTCGTCGTCGAACTCGCCGGGGACGAACCTGACGCCCTCGGACACCTGCTGCCACACGGTGTCCCGGAACGGGGTCCGCGCGTGCTCTTTCACCGCCTCGTAGGTGACCTGGGCAAAGTCCTCGTCCTCCCAGTCCCGGCGGGCGAAGCCGACCAGCGAGAAGCCGGGCGGGAGCAGGCCGCGGTTGGCCAGGTCGTAGATGGCCGGCATGAGCTTCTTGCGGGCCAGGTCCCCGGTCACGCCGAAAATGACGAGGACGCACGGGCCCGCCACCCGCGGGATCCGCCGGTCCCGCGGGTCGCGGAGCGGGTTGGCCGCCGGGCCGCTGACGACCGGCAGCATCCCCGCCGGCTGAGTCAGCGCCTCCTGCTCGGCCTGGCTGATGTGGCCCCCGGACTGCTCCCCGCCCGGGTCATTCACCGCCGTCTGGGTACCATCCTGGGCTGCGGTCGCCGACTCAGTCATCACTGTGCTCCGTCTGCTGTTACCAGGCGGCCCAGCGGTCATGGCTTGCCCACCGCGGCCATGTTCGACTCGATCGTGCCCAGGAACTCGTTCCAGGAGGCGGCGAACTTCTGCACGCCCTCCTCCTCGAGCACCCTGACCACGTCGTCGTACCCGATACCGAGCCGGGCCAGGTCGGCGAAGACCTGCCGGGACTGGTCGTAGGTGCCGTGCACCGTGTCCCCCCGCAGCTTCGCGTGATCCGCGGTGGCGCGCAGCGTCAACTCCGGCATCGTGTTGACCGTGTCCGGGGCGACCAGCTCGACCACGTACATGGTGTCGTCGTAGGCCGGGTCCTTGGTGCTGGTGGAGGCCCACAGCGGGCGCTGCACCCGGGCTCCGGCGTCACGCAGGGCCTGCCACCTCGGGGTGGCGATCCGCTGCTCGTAGAGCTCGTAGGCCAGCCGGGCGTTGGCGATGGCCGCCTTGCCGCGCAGCGCCGCCGCCTCGGGCGTGCCGGTCTTGTCGAGCCTGCCGTCCACCTCGGAATCCACCCGGCTGACGAAGAAGGACGCCACCGAGCCCAGCGTGGAAATGTCCAGTCCCGCCTCGAGCGCTTGCTCCAGGCCGGCCATGAACGCGTCGATGACCTGGCCGTACCGTTCCAGGGAGAAGATCAGCGTGACGTTCACGCTGATGCCCTCGGCCAGGGCCGCGGTGATCGCGGGCAGGCCCTCGACCGTCGCCGGGATCTTGATGAACAGGTTGGGCCGGTCCACCATCCACCACAGCGCCCGCGCTTCGGCGATGGTCTTCGCGGTGTCCCTCGCGATCCGGGGGTCCACCTCGATGGAGACCCGGCCGTCCACGCCGTCCGTGGCGTCGTAGACCGGGCGCAGCACATCGCAGCCCCAGCGGATGTCGTAGGTAGCGATCAGGCGGGCGGCCTCCTCGGTCTTCACCTCGCGTATCGCCAGGTCAGCGAGCTGCTGATCGTAGGCGTCGCCGTTGGCCACGGCGTGCGCGAAGATCGTCGGGTTCGAGGTCACGCCGTTGACGTCCCAGTCCCGGCTCAGCTCGGCCAGGTTTCCCGTCCTCAGCCGCTCCCGGCTGATGTCGTCGAGCCAGATGGACACGCCGGCGGCGGTCAGCTCGTCGAGGATGGGATGAGTGTGCGTGCGTGGTGGGGTCTGTGGCTGGGAGGTCATGAATCCTCGCTTCTTGCGTTCGCGTCCGCTGCGGCGCTCAGCCGGGCCAGGCTGGAGCGGGCGGCTGCTGCCACGTGCTCCGCAGTGAATCCGAACTCCTCGTACAGCCTCATGTACGAGGCGGATGCCCCGAAGTGCTCAAGGCTGACGCACTCACCGAAGTCGCCGGTGAACACGTGCCAGGGCTGCGCGACGCCTGCCTCCACGCTGACGCGCGCCCGGATATGCGGTGGCAGTACCTCCTCCTGATAGGAAGCATCCTGCCCGGTAAACCATTCCACGCACGGCATGGAAACCACTCGGGTCGGGGTTCCCTCATCCTGGAGAATGTCCCGTGCCGCCAGCGCGATCTGCAGCTCGCTGCCCGTCGCGATCAGGATCACCGTCGGCTCACCGCCCGCCCCTTCGGCGAGGATGTACCCGCCGCGGGCCACCCCATCCGCGCTGGCCAGTCCCTTACCCTCGGAGCGGTCCAGGACGGGCAGGTTCTGCCGGCTCAGGCACAGCCCGGCCGGCCGGTCGGTGTGCTCCAGCACGGTCCGCCAGGCCACGCTGGTCTCGTTCGCGTCGCCGGGCCGGACCACGTCGAGCCCGGGGATCGCGCGGAGCGCGGCCAGGTGCTCGACCGGCTGATGGGTCGGGCCGTCCTCGCCAAGCCCGATGGAGTCGTGCGTCCATATATAGGTCACCGGCAGTTCCATCAGCGCGGCGAGCCGCACCGACGGCCGCATGTAGTCGCTGAAGACCAGGAAGGTGCCGCCGTAGGGCCGGGTCAGGCCGTCCAGCACGATGCCGTTGAGGATCGCGCCCATGGCGTGCTCCCGGATCCCGAAGTGCAGGGTGCGGCCGTACACGTTGCCGGGGAACATCTCGGTCTGGTGCTCGGCGGGGATGAACGACGGCTCGCCCTTCATCGTGGTGTTGTTGCTCCCGGCCAGGTCCGCCGACCCGCCCCAGAGCTCGGGCAGCACCGGGGCCAGTGCGTTCAGCACCTCGCCGGACGCCTTGCGGGTGGCCATGCCCTTCTGGTCAGGCGGGAAAGGTGGGCAGCGCCTTGGCCCACCCGTCCGGCAGCCGCCGGGCCCGGAGCCGGTCCAGCAGCGCGGCCCGGTCAGGGTTGGCCCTGGCCCACGCCGCGAAGGCCTCGTCCCACTCGGCGTGCAGCCGCTTGCCCCGCTCGGCCACCTTCCTGGCGTGGGCGACCAGCCTCTCCTCGGCGGGGAAGGTCACCGCCGGATCGAAGCCGAGGACCTCCTTGGTCGCGGCGACCTCGTCCTCGCCGAGCGCGGCGCCGTGGGCCTCCCCGGTGTTCTGCGCGTGCGGTGCGGGCCAGGCGATGATCGTCCGGAGCGCGATGAGGGAGGGCTTGTCGGAGCGGGCCCTGGCTTCCAGCAAGGCCTGGTACAGCGCGGCCGGGTCCTCGTGATAGCCGTTGGGGTGGCGCCAGTCCAGCCGCTGCACATGCCAGCCGTAGGCCTCGTACCGGGCGGCCACGTCCTCGGACTTGGCGATCTCCGTGTTGTCCTCGATGGAGATCCGGTTGTCGTCGTAGAGCACGATGAGGTTGCCCAGGTCCTGGTGGGCGGCCAGCGAGGACGCCTCGTGGGTGAGGCCTTCCTCGATGTCGCCGTCGGACACGAACACGTAGACGTGATGATCGAACGGGCTGTCCCCGGGAGGTGCGTCCGGGTCGAGCAGGCCCCTCTCGCGGCGGGCGGCCATGGCCATGCCGACCGCGTTGGCCAGGCCCTGGCCGAGCGGGCCGGTGGTGGTCTCCACACCCGCGGTGAGGCCGTGCTCCGGGTGCCCCGGGGTCAGGCTGCCCCACTCCCGGTAGCGCTTCAGGTCGTCCAGCGTCAGCCCGTACCCGGACAGGTAGAGCTCGAGGTACAGGGTCAGGCTCGAGTGCCCGCACGACAGCACGAAGCGGTCCCGGCCCAGCCAGTTCGGGTCGGCAGGGTCATGCCGGAGCACCTGCTGGTACAGCAGGTAGGCCGCGGGGGCCAGGCTCATCGCCGTGCCTGGGTGCCCCGAGCCCGCTTTCTGCACGGCGTCCATGGCCAGGACCCGGATCAGGTCGACGGCGCGCTGGTCGGCCCCGGTCCACTCCAGGGTGGCGGAACCCGCCGTATGGGTGTGTGCTGCACTGCTCACGCGGGATCAGGGCTCCTCTCGTGGCCTGCGCCCGGCCGCCCCTGGGCCAGGCAATCGAAACCCTATCCCCAGTTTCACCGGCTTCCCGGACCGACCCCGCGGTCCCGGGAACCTCGCCATGACCGCCGTGCTCACGGCCACGGGCTTATCGCGGCGGTTCCCGGTACGCTCCCTGCCATGGCGACCCCGTTGCCCGGCTTCGACCCGCGGGCGGTGATCGAGGGCCGGCCACCGGGAAGGCGGCGGACCGGGCTGATCCTGGGCATCATCGCCGCGATCGGCTGCGGGATCGTGGTCCTCGGCACGGACGTCCTGCAGAGCGTGGACGCCGCCGGGCACAGCGTCGCGCCCTTTCTCATCGCGCTGCCGTTCGCCCTGCTCCCGGTGCCGTTGCTGGTCGGCTGCGTGCTGCTGATCGACCGGCTGGAACCGGAGCCCCGGGCCAACCTGGTGCTCGCCTTCGCGTGGGGGGCCGGGGTCGCGGCGCTGCTCGCGGCGGTGATCAATACCGCCGGGCTGGTCTTCATCACCCAGCCGGCGCTCGGCCACAGCACAGGGCAGTACGTGTCCGCCACCTTCGGCGCGCCAGTGGTGGAGGAGAGCCTCAAGGGACTCATCCTGATCATCCTGCTCTGGCGGCGCCGCCAGGAACTGGACGGTCCCACCGACGGCATCATCTACGCCGCCATGGTGGGACTCGGCTTCGCCATGATGGAGAACATCGGGTACTACATCGGCGCCCTGGTCCGCCCCGAGGTGGGCGGGGTCAGGCTGCTCGGCGCCACGTTCGTCCTGCGCGGCGTGCTGTCCCCGCTCGCGCACCCCATCTTCACGTCCATGACCGGCCTCGGGGTGGCGTACGCGGCCACCCACCGGCACGCCCGGTGGGCGGTGCCGCTGGGCCTGCTGACCGCCATGCTGCTGCACGGGCTGTGGAACGGGCTGACCGCGTTCGGCCTGGGCGGGCTGGCCCTCGCCTACGCCATCCTGGCCTGCGTGCTGGGCGTCCTGGCCGGGGTGATCGTCGCGGACCGGCGCCGGATCGTTCGGCTGATCTGGCGGTTCCTGCCCGTGTACGAGGCCATCGGCGTGGTTACCGAGGCTGACCTGCGGATGCTGAGCACGCTGCGCGAGCGGCGGGCCGCCCGCCTGTGGGCCCGCCGGACCGGGGGCCGCGCCGGGGCCCGGGCCATGGAGGATTACCAGCTGGCCGCCACCGAGCTGGCCCTGGCCCATCTGCGGGCCCAGCGCCAGATCATCCCCCCGGGCCAGTTCGAGCAGCGGCGGCGGGACCTGCTGCGGCTGATGGCCATGGCCCGCAGCGCCTTCTTCCGGCACCAGCCGGAGCCGCCGCAGCCGCCCTGGGCGCCGCGCGGCGTCTCAGGTTTCGGCCGGCACCGTCAGGGGCCGGCCCACGCGCCCTAGCCCGCCGGGCGGGACCACCGGGCCGCGATCCCGGGTGGCGAACATCAGCCGCAGGGCCACGATCCAGATCAGCACGGAGCCGCTGACGTGGACCCAGACCAGCCCGGCGGGCAGGCCGCTGAAGTACTGGGAGTAGCCGATCACCCCTTGCAGCCCGACCAGGCCGAGCAGCAGCCAGCCCAGCCTGCGGACCCGCCGTGGCGCCGCGGTCAGCTGCAGGCACACCGCGAGCACGGCGGCCAGGGTGCCCAGCGTCCAGCCGATGTCCGCGTGCATCTGGGTCACGCCTTCCAGCGGCAGGTGATAGCGCGGCACGTAGGCGGGGCCGCCGCCGGCATGCGGGACAAACGTCGCCCCGGCCAGCGGCCCGGTGCCGGTGACCACGGTGCCCGCCGCGAGCATCAGCGCCACCACGGGTACCAGGGCCACCGAGAGCACCCTCAGGTCCGCCCGGACCAGCCTGGTTGCGGGCCCGTCCCCCTCGGCGCACCGCGACCAGAGCGTCACGGCCAGCGCCAGGATCGTGCTGGACAGCAGGAAATGGATCGAGACGGCGGCCGGGTTGAGGTTGGTCAGCACCACGATCCCGCCCAGCACCGCCTGGGCCACGACGCCGAGCGGCTGGGCGGCGGCCAGCCAGACGATGGCGCGCCGCCGGGTACCAGCCGGCCGGAAGCGCCAGGCCGTGACCATGACCAGCACGGCGACGACCATGAGCGCGAAGGTCAGCATCCGGTTGGTGAACTCGATATAGGTGTGGAACATCGGGTCACCGCGGGTGTGCGCCGCCACCAGGCTGCTGGAGGTGCAGTCCGGCCAGTCAGGGCAGCCGAGGCCGGACGCGCTCAGCCGGACCGCCGCCCCGGTCATGATGATCCCGGCGTTCGCCACCACCCCGGCCAGCGCGACGCGGCGCATCGACGCCGGCGTGGGGAAGACGAAGGGGCCGGCCCACGCCCGTGCCCACGCGCCCCGCCGCCCGCTGGCCGTGGCTGAACTGGCCGGGGCGGGACCCGCGGGGGGTGGCTCGGTGGCGTCCGGGCTGAGATCGGCTGGCACGGACCCCATCGTAGAAGCGCGGTGCCCGGCGTGCACCCGTGGCCCGTTACTTGACCGACAGGGCGGCACCGGCGGAGGCCACCGTCACGCAGCCGATGGCGGCCCACTCGGCCAGGCTGAGGCTCTGGCCGAGCATGACCAGCCCCACCAGGGCGGCGACGGCGGGCTCCACGCTCATCCAGATGCCGAAGACCTTGGCCGGGACCCGGCGCAGCGTCTCCAGTTCCAGGGAGTACGGGATGATCGAGGACAGCAGCCCGATGGCCGCCCCGGTGGCCAGCACGCCCGGCCGGAGCAGGGACCGCCCGCCGGCCAGCAGGCCCGCCGGGGTCACGGCGAGCGCGGCGACGGCCATGGCCACGGTCAGCCCGGACGACCCGGGGAAGCGCCGCCCGGTGGCCACGCTGAGCAGGATGTAGATGGCCCAGGAGGCCGCCGCGGCCAGCGCGAACAGCAGGCCGGCCAGATTGAGCCCGGCCAGGGCGGTGCCGTGGCTGCCGGCCGCGGGAGCCGGGCCGCCGGCCCGGCTCAGCAGCGCGACCCCGCCGCCCGCCAGCGCCACCCAGGCCAGGTCGAGGATGCGCCGGGACGCGGCCACGGCCACCGCGAGCGGCCCGAGGAACTCCACCGTCACCGCGACGCCCAGCGGGATGCGGGCGAACGCCTGGTAGATGGAGTAGTTCATGACGGCCAGGGTGAGCCCGAACGCCACCACCACGGCCCCGTCCGTCCAGGCCCGCCTGCGGATCAGCCCGGTGATCTCCCGGCGCAGCCCCCGCGCGCCCAGCACCGCGAGCAGCAGCGCGGCCGTCCACAGCCGCAGCCCGGTGACCGCGGCCGGCGGCACCTGGCTGAACAGCCGGGCCGCCAGGCCCGCGCCGACCTGGACCGAAACCACGCCGGTGAGCACGAGTATGGCTGGCGGGGTGGCCCCGAGTGCGGCCTCCGCCCTGGCCTGGGTCACGGCGCCGCTACTCCCAGCGGAACACCCGCGCCGTCACGCCGATCGCGACGGCGGCCCAGACCAGCAGCACGATCAGGTCACGGACGGGCAGCCCGCCCGCGTGCTGCAGGACCGAGTGCAGGCCGTCGGACAGCGCCCCGGACGGGAGCAGCCGGAGCACCGGCTGGGCACCGGCCGGGAACCTGCTGAGCGGGAAGATCACCCCGCCGACGGCGAGCAGCACCAGGTAGATGAGGTTGGCCGCGGCCAGCGTGGCCTCCGCCCGCAGGGTGCCCGCGAGCAGCAAGGCCAGCCCGCTGAACGCGGCGGTACCCGCCAGCAGCAGCAGTATCACCCAGGCCGCGGCGGCCGGGCGCGCGTCCGGCCGCCAGCCGAGGGCCAGGCCCACCGCGAGGACCACGACCGACTGGCCCAGCTCGATGACGAGCACGGCCGCGGTCTTCGCGGCGATCAGGCCGTCACGCCCGAGCGGGGTGGAGCCGAGCCGCTTGAGCACGCCGTAGCGCCGCTCGAAGCCGGTCGCGATGGCCTGGCTGGTGAAGGCGGTGGACATGACCGCCAGCGCCAGGATGCCGGGGACCAGGAAGTCGATCCGGGGCCCGGAGCCGGTCTTGATCAGCGGCTCCAGGCTGAACCCGGCCAGCAGGGCGACCGGGATGATCAGGGTCAGCAGCAGCTGCTCGCCGTTGCGGACCAGGATGCGCAGCTCCAGCCCGGCTTGCGCGGCGATCATCCGGGCCCGCGGGCCGCTGCCGGGGGCCGGGGCGGGCCACCCGGCGTCCGGGTCTGCCGCGCCGCGCCCGCTGGCCAGTACCTCGCCGGGGAGAGGGGACGCGCCGGCGGCGTGTTCCCCCCGGGCCGGGGACTCGCGGGGGGCTCCGGGGGGTCGTCCCCCCGGGCCGGCGCTGGTCACGAGCGGAGCTCCCGCCCGGTCAGCTCCAGGAACACGTCCTCCAGGGTGCGGTTCTCGATGCGCAGATCCTGGGCCAGCACGCCGTGCTCGGCGCACCACGCGGTGACCGCCGCGAGGAGCTGCGGATCCACCCGGTCGTGCACCTCCACGATGTAGTGGCCGGCCGGGGACTCCTTGGCCGCGCTGCCCGCCGGCAGCGCGGAGATCAGCCCGTCGGTGTCCAGGCCCGGCTCGGCCCGGAACCGGAGCTGCCCGGCGGTGCCGGTCAGCTCGGCCGGCGTGCCCTCGGCCACCAGCTGCCCGTGGTCCACCACCGCGACCTGGTCGGCCAGCCGCTGGGCCTCATCCATGTTGTGGGTGGTCAGGATGACCGCCGCGCCGGCCGCGCGCAGGCTGCTGATCAGCTCCCAGGTGGCGAGCCTCGCCTGCGGGTCCAGGCCCGCCGTGGGCTCG
Organism: uncultured Actinomycetes bacterium; assembly: GCA_963751175.1. GTDB lineage: Bacteria > Actinomycetota > Actinomycetes > Streptosporangiales > Streptosporangiaceae > RYN-230. The sequence goes on from CAVVTM010000034.1 coordinate 88,258, forward strand.
TCGAGGAACACCAGCTCCGGGCGGCCGATCACCGCGGCGGCCAGGGCGAGCCGCTGCTGCTGGCCGCCCGACATCCGCCGGAAGGGGGTGCGCACGCTGCCACCGAGGCCGAGCCGGTCCAGCAGCATGGCCGGATCGAGCGGATGGGCGTAGAACGCGGCCACCACCCGCAGGTACTCGGCCGGCCGCGCGGCGGGCGGGATCCCGCCCGACTGCAGCATCACGCCCACCTGCGGCCGCAGCTGCCGCGCGTCGCGGACCGGGTCGAGGCCGAGTACCCGGACCACGCCGTCGTCGGGGCGGCGGTAGCCCTCGCAGATCTCGACCGTGGTGGTCTTGCCCGCCCCGTTAGGGCCGAGGATGGCGGTCACGGCGGCCCGCCTGGCCCGCAGCGTGAGCCCGTTCACCGCGGTAACCCGGCCATATCTCTTGACCAGGTGGGTGATCTCGACTGCGAGTCCGGTACTCACGCACGCGAGTCTAGAGGCTCGGTGCGGGCGGGCTTCCCGCTGCCCGGCTCGCCGGCGAGGGGGAGCGCGCGGCGGGCGTGTCCCTTCCGGGCCGCCGACCCGCGGGGTCGTCCCCACGGGCCCGCAGGCGCGCGGCACGGATGAGGGCGTCGAACAGCCTCGGGTCGTCCCCCGCCTCGGGGTGCCACTGCACCGCCAGCAGCAACCCCGTCCCGCCGGTGACCGCGGGATCAGCCTCCACCGCCTCGATGGTGCCGTCGTCCGCCCAGGCGGTCGCGACCAGTCCCGGGCCGAGGTCGCCGATGGCCTGGTGATGGGAGGTGGGCACGACCGCCCGCACCTGGCCGTCCGCCCCCGCCGGGCCGAGGATCCCGCCGAGCACGCTGTCCGCCGCGATCCGTACCTCATGCGAGCCATAGGTGCCCACCGCGGAACCGTGACCGTGGTGGCCCACGTCGTCGGGCAGGTGCTGGCGGAGCGTGCCGCCATGGGACACGTTGACGATCTGCAGCCCCCGGCAGATGGCGAGGACCGGGATCCCGGCGGCCCGGGCTGCGGCCAGCACGGCGCGGTCGGCCCGGTCCCGGGCGGGGTAGACCCGCTCGGTGAGCGGGTGGGGGTCGGCGCCGTAGACGGCCGGGTCGATGTCACCGCCCCCGGACAGCACCACCGCGTCGAGCCGGCTGACCGCTTCCTCGATCCCGGGCAGCGGGGGGAGCAGGACCGGGGTGCCCCCGGCCGCGGCGATGGCCTCCGGGTAGCTCATCGGCAGCAGTGCCGCGAGCCGGTCCCACGGGCCCCACCGGGCGGTCTCCCCGTACGTGCTGATCCCGACGTGCGGGGTCATGGCGCGGGCGCTCATAGCGGGGTCACGTAGGCGCCGGAGATGCCGCCGTCCACGAGGAAGTTGGACGCGGTGATGAACGAGGAGTCGTCGCTGGCCAGGAACGCGACCGCGGCAGCGATCTCCTCGGCCTCGGCGAACCGGCCCATCGGCACGTGCACCAGCCGCCGCGCGGCCCGCTCCGGATCCTTGGCGAACAGCTCGCGCAGCAGCGGCGTGTTCACCGGGCCGGGGGACAGCGCGTTGACCCGGATGCCCTCCCGGGCGAACTGCACGCCGAGTTCCCTCGTCATGGCCAGCACGCCGCCCTTGGATGCGGTGTAGGAGATCTGCGAGGTGGCCGCGCCCAGCGTGGCCACGAACGACGCGGTGTTGATGACCGATCCGCCGGGCCTCCCCGCCGCGGCCTGGCGCTGCATGTGCGGGATCACGTACTTGCAGCACAGGTACACGGAGGTCAGGTTGACCTCCTGGACACGGCGCCAGGCGTCGATGCCGGTGGTCAGGATGGAGTCGTCGTCGGGCGGCGAGATCCCGGCGTTGTTGAACGCGACGTGCACCGCCCCGTAGGCGTTCACCACCTGCTGGTACATCTCCCGTACCGCGTCCTCGTCGGTCACGTCGGCGTGCACGAACAGGCCGCCGACCTCCTCGGCGGCGCGCTTGCCGGCCGTCTCGTCCACGTCCACGGCCACCACGGTGGCTCCCTCGGCGGCCAGCCGGCGCGTGCTGGCCAGCCCGATGCCGCTGCCCGCGCCGGTGATCACGGCGATTCGGTCCTGCAGGCGCTGCATGTGCGTGCCCTGTCCTTCCTGTCGTCGGTGCCAGCCGGTTTGCGCGGGCCAGTGCCAGTTGCGGCCCGCTGACCGGCGCGGCTACTCCGTCGCGATGAACACGTTCTTGACCTCCGTGAACGTGTCCAGCGCGTCCGGCCCGAGCTCACGGCCCAGCCCGGACTGCTTGAACCCGCCGAACGGGGTCCAGTACCGGACCGAGGCGTGCGAGTTGACCGACAGGTTGCCGGTCTCCACCGCCCGGGCCACCCGGAGCGCCCGCCCGATGTTCTCGGTCCAGATGGACCCGGACAGCCCGTACGGCGTGTTGTTGGCGACGGCGATGGCCTCCGCCTCGTCCTCGACCGGGACGACGGCCACGACCGGCCCGAACACCTCCTCGGTGAACGCGGGGTCGTCCGCGGTGACCGGGGCGAGCACGGTGGGCGGGAACCAGAACCCCGGGCCGGGCGGGGCGCTGCCGCGGAATGCCACCGGGGCCTGCTCAGGGACGTACGACGCGACCCGGGCGCGGTGCTCGGCCGAGATCAGCGGCCCCATCTCGGTGGCAGGGTCCCCGGGGTCACCCACCGCGACGCCCTTGACCGCCGGTTCCAGCAGTTCCATGAACCGGTCGAACACACTGCGCTGGACCAGGATCCGGGACCGGGCGCAGCAGTCCTGCCCGGCGTTGTCGAACACCGCGTACGGGGCGGTGGCCGCGGCCCGTTCCAGGTTGGCGTCGGCGAACACGATATTGGCGCTCTTGCCGCCCAGTTCCAGGGTGACCCGCTTCACCTGGCGGGCGCAGTCCGCCATCAGCTTGCTGCCCACCTCGGTCAACCCGGTAAAGACGATCTTGCGGACCAGTTCGTGGTCCACCAGCCGCTGGCCCACCACCGAGCCTTTGCCCGGCAGCACCTGGAAGACGCCTTCGGGCAGGCCGGCCTCCAGGGCCAGCTCGCCGATCCGGATCGCGGTGAGCGGGGTCCGCTCCGCGGGCTTGGCGATCACCGGGTTCCCGGCAGCCAGGGCGGGGGCCAGCCCCCAGCCGAGGATGGGCATGGGGAAATTCCACGGCACGATCAGCCCGACGATGCCGACCGGCTCCTTGAACGTGACGTCGAGGCCGCCCGGCACCGGGATCTGCTGGCCGGTGAGGCGTTCGGGGGCGGCGGAGTAGTAGCGCAGCACGTCCCGGACGTTGCCCGCCTCCCACCGGGCCTGCCCGACCGGGTGGCCCGAGCAGGCCACCTCCAGCTGGGCGAGTTCCTCGAGGTGGATGTCCACCATCTCGGCGAAGCGGCGCAGCAGGGCGGCCCGGTCCCCGGGGGCCACCGCCCGCCACGCGGCCTGCGCGGCGGCGGCCCGGGCGATGGCCTCGTCAGCCTGCTCCGCCGAGCACGACGGCACCGCGGCCACCGTCTCCTCCGTGGCCGGGTTCACAACGGTGAATGTGGACATGCCTGTTACCAGCCTCCTCGCCTGCGGATCCGGGCCGCCTACAGCCGCTCGAAGCCCCGCTGCAGTTCCCAGTCGGTGACCGCCGCGTCGAACGCCCCGATCTCCACACGGGCCGCGTTGGCGTAGTGCTCGACTACGTCGCTGCTGAACGCCTCGCGGGCCAGCTCGCTCTTGAGCCACAGGTCCAGCGCGTCACGCAGGGTCGACGGCACCCGGCTGCCCTCGGCCGTGTAGGCGTTCCCCTCGAACGCTTCTTCCAGCGGCAGTTCCTGCTCCACCCCGTGCAGCCCGGCGGCGATCATGGCCGCCACGGCCAGGTAGGGGTTCACGTCGCCGCCCGGCACCCGGTTCTCCACGCGCAGCCCGCCGCCGTGCCCGACGAGCCGCATCGCGCACGTCCGGTTGTCCACGCCCCACCGGACCGCGGTCGGCGCGAAGCTGCCCGGCACGTAGCGCTTGTAGGAGTTGATGTTCGGCGCGTGCCAGAGGATCAGCTCGGGCAGCATGGCGAGCTGGCCCGCGATGAAATGCTCGCCGAACGCGGACAGCCCGTGCGGCCCGTCCCCGGCCATCACCGGCGTCCCGTCGTCCTCCCGGACCGACAGGTGGATGTGGCAGGAGTTGCCTTCCCGTGCGTTCGGCTTGGCCATGAACGTGATGCTCATGCCGTCGGCGTCGGCGATCTCCTTGGACCCGGTCTTGTAGATCGAGTGGTTGTCGCACGTGGTCACGGCCTCGGCGTACCGGAACGCGATCTCGTGCTGGCCCATGTTGCACTCGCCCTTGGCCGATTCGACCTGCAGGCCGGCCCCGGCCATCCCGTTGCGGAGCTTGCGCAGCAGCGGCTCGATCCGCGCGGTGCCCAGGATCGAGTAGTCAACGTTGTAGGAGTTGGCCGGGGTGAGATCGCGGTACCCGGCGGCCTGCGCGGCGGCGTAGGAGTCACTGTAGACCACGAACTCCAGCTCGGTGCCGGCCATGGCCTGCAGGCCGCGCCCGGCCAGCCGGTCGGTCTGGGCCTTCAGGATCTGCCGCGGTGAGGCCACCACGGGGGACCCGTCGTGCCAGGTGAGGTCGGCAATGACCATCGCGGTGGCTTCCTGCCAGGGCACCCGGCGCAGCGTGCCCATGTCGGGCACCATCACGAAGTCGCCGTAGCCGGTCTGCCAGGACGACATCGCGAACCCGTCGACGGTGTTCATCTCCACGTCCACCGCGAGCAGGTAGTTGCATCCCTCGATGACACTGCCCACGACGTCGTCGAGGAAGAACTCCGCCGCGAGCCGCTTGCCCTGCAGGCGTCCCTGCATGTCGGTGAAGGCGACGACGACCGTGTCGATGTTGCCCTCGCCCACCTCCACGCGGAGCTGCTCGAGCGTGAGCATCCCGCGGCGCCGCGTGTGGGGGGTCGCACCGCGCTGCTTCTCCATGAGCCTCCAGTCTCCGCGTGCCGGTCTGCCTACGTGCTACCCGGTCCGGTTTGATCCAGTCCGCCCGGCCCGGGTCCGGTGCCCCGGGCCGGATGGTGCGCCCGGCGCCCGGCGGCCGGCGCACCGTGTCCCGCCGGGGGCGGCCCGGTCAGCGGGCCAGATCCTGCTCGATCGCGGCCAGTTCCTCCGGCGTGCCCTGGACCCGCGGCCCGGTGAACCACTTCCGGGCGGAGACCAGCCACCAGATCCCGGCGAACCCCAGGACGACCAGCACCGCGATCACGGTGTAGTTGAAGGTCTTGGCGGTGATCGGGCTCGCCGTCGGCAGCATGAACAGGATCGTGATGAAGATCACCCAGATGACCGCGATGATCCCGATCGGCATGCTCCACGCGCCGAGATGCCACGGGCCGCGCTTGAAGGCACGGCCCTGGCGCAGCCGCAGGAAGGTGGGCAGCACGTAGGCGATGTACAGGCCGATGACGGCGATGGAGGTGACCGCGGCGTAGGCGGTCGCGTTCCACAGGTAGGGCAGGCCGAGCACGAACGCGAACACGGCGGCCAGCCAGATGGCGTTGGTGGGTGTGCGGGTGCGCTTGTTCACCTTGTGCCAGAACGCGGAGCCCGGCAGGGCACCGTCGCGGGAGAACGCGTAGATCATCCGGGAGTTCGCGGTGACCGAGGACATCCCGCAGAACAGCTGGGCGCCGATCACGACGAGCAGCAGGAACTTCCCGGTGGCTACCCCGGCGGCGTCGATGAAGATCTGGGCGGGCGGCACCCCGGTGGCGGAGGTGACTTCTGCGGTGTAGTGCTGGATGGCGAAGGTGACCCCGATCAGCAGCACCCAGCCGGCGATCAGCGAGACCACGATCGACATGACGATGCCGCGGGGGCCGCTCCGGGACGCGTCATGGGTTTCCTCGGTCATGTGCGCCGAGGCGTCGTAGCCGGTGAACGTGTACTGGGCCAGCAGCAGGCCGAGCAGGAGCACATAGAACGTGCTGTGCCAGCCGGTGTTGTTCACGATGTGGGTGAACACGAAGCTCGCCGACTGGTGGTGCGCGGGCGCGAACGTGAGCACCCCGACGATGATCAGCACGCCGAGGATGTGCCACCACACGCTGATGTCGTTGAGCAGCGCGACCAGCCGGACCCCGAACTGGTTCACGATCCCGTGCGCCAGCAGCACCAGCCCGAAGATCAGGATGGTGTGACCTGGCGTGGCGGCGAAGTTCCACTGCAGGTCGAGGAAGGCGTTGATGAAGAACGCGGCGCCGAAGTCGATGCCCGCGGTCACCGCCACCTGGCCGAGGAAGTTGAACCAGCCGGTGAACCAGGACCAGGCGGCCGCGTTCTTGGGCGGCGCGAGTTTCGCGGACCAGTAGTACAGGCCGCCCGCGGTCGGGAAGCTGGAGCAGACCTCGGCCATGGCCAGGCCGACGAACAGGGTCATGATCCCGACGATCGGCCAGCCCCAGACGATGATGGCCGGGCCGCCGGTGTTCATGCCGTACCCGTACAGCGTCAGGCAGCCGGACAGGATCGAGATGATCGTGAACGAGACCGCGAAGTTGGAGAAGCCAGACATCCGCCGCCGTAGTTCCTGCGCGTAGCCCAGCTGGTGCAGGGTCTGCTCGTCCGCGCTGAGCGGTGCCGCTTGCTCGTTGACCGCCATGACTGCTCCTGAATGCTGATGGGGCCCGTTTCGGGCCTGTTACCTGGGCATAGGTGGACCGGGAACCATAGAGGCCGGGAGCGGAGCGGACGCTGATCTGCCGCCGGTGGAGCGAATGGTTTAATATCAGACCATTGATGGATAGCGAGCGGCCGATGTCAAGACCCAGCGCCGGTTTTCCGGGCCGTAC
>CAVVTM010000035.1:0-123285 GCA_963751175.1 uncultured Actinomycetes bacterium
GGTCAATGAGGCCGCACTGCCCGGTACCGATCCGGACTGGCTCGCCGGCCCGTTCGCGCACATCGTCGTGGACGAGGCTCAGGAACTGACCGACGCCGAGTGGCAGATGCTGCTGCTCCGCTGCCCGTCCCGGAGCTTCACCATCGTCGGGGACCGCGCCCAGGCCCGGCACGGGTTCACGGAGTCGTGGCAGGAACGGCTCGAGCGGATCGGGCTGGACCAGATCAGCCTGGCCTCCCTGAGCATCAACTACCGGACGCCGGAAGAGGTCATGGCGGAAGCCGAGCCGGTCATCCGGGCCGTGCTCCCGGACGCCAACGTGCCGACCTCCATCCGCAGCACCGGCGTCCCCGTCGCAGGAGGATCTGCTTCGGATCTGGGCCCGGTCCTCGACACCTGGCTCGCCGCGCATGCCGACGGGATCGCCTGCGTCATCGGCGATCCCGCGTTCGCGGCGACGTCCCGCGTCCGGTCGCTGACCCCGGAGCTGTCGAAGGGGCTCGAGTTCGACCTGGTCGTCCTCATCGACCCGGAGGCGTTCGGCCAGGGCATCGAAGGAGCGGTCGACCGCTATGTCGCGATGACCCGCGCGACCCAGCAACTCGTCATCCTCACGAGCTCCTGACGCCCGGCCAGGACAACGCGATCGCCGCCAGACGGGATCGCCGGGCCAGGGAAAGTGCCCGGCGCCGGGCCGTCCCCGGCGCCTCGGAACCGGGGGCTCGGCTCGGCCCGGGCGCCGTCAATGGCCGCGCTGAGTGTCCCTGACCATGATGCGCTGCTGCACGTCAGGCGTGAGCAGCTGCTGACCCGAGCCTGGCCCCGGGCATCCCGGCCACCAGGAAGCGGCCGTCGAACGCCGGGTTGCCGGCCGGGCTCTCCCGGACGTGCGCGATCGGCGGGAAGTGGCGCGGCTGGACATACATGATCGGGAGCACCGACGGCAGTTCCACGGCGCAGACGGCCGCGCCGTACATCTCGCCGGTGCTCCCCCGGACCTCAGGCCCGATGGTGGTCCAGGCGTTGGCCACGATGACCGCCCGGCCGCCGATGCTGCCGCGGTAGGCGTCGCCGAACGTGGTGGCGCCGACCCGGATGCCATGAAGGCGCATCTCCCCCAGGGTGCGCGCCGCACCGTGCATGGTCTCGGTTGATCTCGGCGACCGCGTCCTCGAGATGCCCGTCGAAGGGCCGGTCACCGGCCGGCTGCCAGCCCTGCGCGGCCGCGAACCCGGTCACGCCGGAAACGCCCGGCGGACCGCCGGGGACGGGACGGCCCGGGCCGGGAGCCTCGTTGTGATGCCCGAAGAGCGGCATGGGTCCTCCCCCGGGCTGGCCGCGCGTGACCGACATCGTGGCCGCCGTTTGCCGCCCGGCCTCAGTAATGGATACGTAGACGTCCCGGCAGGGCGATGGCACGCCTCGGGCGCCGCCCCCGGATCACCGGGGGCGGCGCCCAAGGGATGGTTCAGAAGCGGAGGACCGTGGAGGCCGTGCCCAGCTTCAGCCCGGGGCTGAACAGGGAAGTGCCGAGCGTGGCGTCCAGCGCGCTCGACGCGGTCTTGGTCAGGGTCACGACGATCCCGCTGGCCCGCACGGAGTGCTTGCCGGCCTTGAGGGTGGCGTGCGTGAGGCTGAGGTTGAACAGCGTCACGCGCGCTTTCGGGTTCCCGTTGACGATGCCGGTCAGGTTGCCGTGGGTCAGGCTGATCACGAAGTCGCTGACCTTGATCTGCTTGCCGGTGCTGAGGTCGATGAACAGGATCCCGCCACCGTGGGTGATGAACCCACCGAGCGGGCTCAGGCTCACCTTCCCGCCGGTGACCGGGAACGCGAACTTCACGCCCACCTGCCCGTGCCGGTACTTGACCACCTCACGTCCGGGCAAGGTGGCGACCGGCACGATCCCGTTCTTGAACAGGGCCACGGCGATGCCGTTGGCGGTGGTCACCGTGGTTGTCCCGCCCGTGAGGTGTACCGAGGCCGCGGGGTGTGCCCTTGCTGACGCGATGCCCGCCGCGGGACCGAGCAGCAGGCCCGCGGATGCGGCGATCACCGCCAGACGCCGGAATACTCGCATGGTGTCTCCCTTCCCGACCGTGCCGTGCTGGCGCGGTCATGTCAGCTAGAGATACCGATGCTGGACATGCGGCAGATGCAGCCGCGGCGGGCTTTACTCCGGGCACCCGGGCGTGCACCCGCCTGCCATGCGGCAGCCCAGGCGTGCGACTGACGTCAGCCTAGGGCAGCGACCCGCGGACCACGCTGGTACGCGAGTGCAGTGTGCTGCCGTTGAACGGCTGCAGCGAGACGTCGATCCGCGAGTAGGTGGCCAGGTCCACGCCCGGCGGCATCGTGAACTTCCCGGTGTGCCCGGGGCCGAGATCACCCAGGGAGATCATGCTGATCCCGTTGCGGGCCAGCAGCCACACCTCGTAGAAGCCGGGCTTGCTCGGTGCGCGGAGCGAGACCGTGAGCTGCTGCCCGTGCGGGCCCCGGGCCATGACCGCGGTCCCGCTGGCCGCCCGCCATTCGGGGAACTGCGGGAGCGGCCGGAGCGGGATGCTCGCCACCACGTGCGTAGCCGGGCCGGCCGTGAGATGGCCGAGGCCCACCGCGCCCCCGGCGCCGATGATGAGGCCCGCGACCAGGGCCGCGACCGCGGCGATGAGGGGCCGGCGGCGCCACCAGGGCGGGCGGACCGCCCGGCCCGAGCCTGCCGGGGATGGTCCAGGCTCGGGGACTGGCGCTGCCGCTGGTCCCTGTGCGGGCGAGCCAGCGCCGGCCCGCGTGTCCTGCCCGGCCGGGACCGGGGCCGCGCCGGGAATCAGGCCGGCGTCCGCACCCCGCCACCTGGCTACGCCGTTGCCAGCTACCGGCACCGCATCGACGCCGGCGGAAGCGGCCACCCGGGACCAGAGCCCTGGTGGTGGCGCTTCCAGCTGGACGATGTCCGGCCCGGGCCGCGACCTGGTAAGCACTGGTCGTAGCGCCCCCGGGCACATGACCGGGAAGACGGCCAGCCCAACCCGGACTGCCCAGGAGTTCAGGAGAGGATCGCCCAGCCGTGCGGCGGCAGGACCACGTGCGCATCCGGCCCCGGGACAGTCAGCGTGCCCGGGCCGGCCAGGCTCTCCCGGGCGCCCGGGACCGCGGCACGGACCTCCTGGTCCGCCAGGCTGATCGCCACCACCAGGCTCTGCTCCCCCGCGGCCACCCGGTAGATCATCTGCTCGCTGGCCAGGTGCAGCATCGTGGTCTGCGCCCGGTGCAGCCACGGATGCCGGCGCCGCAGGCCGATCAGGTCCTGGTGCAGCTGGTACACCGGCCAGCCCTCGGCCGCGAGCGCGCCCGGGCCGCCCGGGAACGCGGGCCGGATCTCGTCGTCCCCGCCGGCCCGCTCCTCCTTGATCCCGCGGAAGGCCTGCTCGTCGCCGTAGTAGATGGCGGGCGTGCCGCCCACGGTGAGCAGCACGGCCAGGGCGTGGGCCAGGTGCCGGTCATCCTCCAGGCGGCTGGCCAGCCGGGTCACGTCGTGGTTGCCCACGAAGGTCAGCGGCGCGAACGTCTCCAGGAACTCGTTGTGCCGGCCCAGGGCGTGGCCCAGCTCGAACAGGTTGTGGTCGTTCAGCGCGCTCCAGATGGCCTTCCACAGCTCGTACTGGGTCACCGAGTCCAGGCCGGACGCGGTGACGAATGCCGGGTAGTCGCCGTGGATCACCTCGCCGACCAGGTACGCCCCGGGATGCCCGGCGCGGACCCGGGGCACCACCCCGGCCCAGAACGACGGGGGCACCGCGTAGGCCGCGTCCAGCCGCCAGCCGTCCGCGCCCGCGTCCAGCCAGTGGTTCATGACCCCGGCGACGTAGCTGGCCACGGCGGGCTCGTCGTGGTTGAGCGTCACCAGGGCCTCGTGCCCCTCGAACGTGCCGTACTCCGGTTCCGTGCCCGGCCGCCAGTCCGGTGGCCAGGCCAGCCGGAACCAGGAGGCCTCCGGCGCGTCCGGGCCCTGCTCCAGCACCCGGCGGAAGGCCGGGAAGCCGCGGCCCACGTGGTTGAAGACTCCGTCGAGCAGCACCCGCAGCCCGCGTGCGTGCGCCGCCCCGGCCAGCGCGGCGAAGTCCCGCTCGTCCCCGAGCCGGGGATCGATCCGGTAGTGGTCGGTCGTGTCGTACCCGTGAGTCTGCGAGGCGAAGACGGGCCCGAGCGCGAGCCCCGAGACGCCCAGGTTCACCGCGTAGTCCAGCCACGCGGTCAGCTGGCCGAGCCGGTGCGTGACCGGCCGCGCCTCCGCCGCCGTGCCGTCGCACCCGGCTCCGCCCGGCTCGCTGGCGGCCTCGGCGGAGGTGAAGCCGAGCGGGTACACCTGCCACCAGATGGCGTGCTTGACCCAATCCGGCACGCGTTGCTCCTCACGCCCTCGACAGGTGCGCCACGCTACTCTCCCCGAGGCCAGGCCCGGGCCCCCGGACGGGCTCGCGTACGTTACCGGGCATGACTGTTCACGAGCAGACCGGGCCGGTGTTCCGCCAGCCGGGCACGGTGCTCACCGACCACATGTTCACGGTGCCCCTCGACCACGCGCGGCCGGACGGCGAGCAGATCGGGGTGTTCGCCCGTGAAGTGGCGCCGGCCGGGCGCCACGGCGGTGACCCGGCCCTGCCGTGGCTCGTCTACCTCCAGGGCGGCCCCGGGTTCGGCAGCCCGCGCCCGTTCGGCCGGGAGTCGTGGCTGAACCGGGCGCTGGACGACTACCGGGTGCTGCTCCTCGACCAGCGCGGCACCGGCCGGTCCACCCCGGCGTCCCGGCACACGCTGGGCCGGCTCGGCAGCCCCACGGCCCAGGCCGGCTACCTGAGCCACTTCCGGGCTGACTCGATCGTCCGGGACGCGGAGCTGATCCGGCGGCAGCTCATCGGTGACGAGCCGTGGAGCGTGCTGGGCCAGAGCTTCGGCGGCTTCTGCACGGTCAGCTACCTGTCCCTCGCGCCCGGGGGGATCCGGGAGGCACTGATCACCGGCGGCCTGCCCGGCCTCGACGCCACGGCCGACGACGTGTACCGGATCACGTACCCGATCGTGGCGGAACGCAACCGGCGCCATTATGAGCGGTTCCCGATGGACGCGGACCGGGCCCGGGCCGTAGCCCGTCACCTCGCGAGCCACGAGGTGATCCTGCCGGGCGGCAGGCGGCTCACCGTGCCGGCCTTCCAGAGCCTGGGCCGGATGCTCGGCGCCGCCGGCGGCAGCGACACCCTGCACTACCTGATGGAGGATGCGTTCGCCGGGACAGTGCCCTCCGGGACAGCCCCCTCGGGGCGGTGCTCTCCGACGCGTTCCTGGCCCGCGTCGCAGCCGAGCTGTCGTTCGCCGAGGCGCCGCTGTACGCTCTGGTCCACGAAGCGTGCTACGCGCAGGGGGCCGCGACGCGCTGGGCGGCGGACCGGATCATGGCCGAGTTCCCGGAGTTCGATCCGGCGGCGGCCGTGGACGGCGACATCACGCTGCTGTTCACCGGCGAGATGATCTACCCCTGGATGTTCGAGACGGATCCCGTGCTGCGCCCGCTGCGTGACGCGGCGGAGGAACTCGCGGCGCGTGATTCCTGGCCGCGGCTCTACGACCCGGCCCGGCTCGCGTCCAGTGACGTTCCGGCCGCCGCCGCCGTCTACTTCGAGGACATGTATGTGCCGCGGCAACTGTCGCTGCCCACCGCGGGCGCGATCCGCGGCCTGCGGCCCTGGGTGACGAACGAGTACCAGCACGACGGGCTGCGGCTCAGCAACGGCGGGGTGCTGGACCGCCTCATCGCGCTGGCCCGCGGGACCGCATGACGGCACCCGTCAGGAAGAACTCGCCCGGATAAGTAGTTGCGATCAAGCAACTGATACGGGGTAGCATGTATCAACGTGTCGAGAAACGCTGACCGCAGCGGCGCCCCGGGCGCTGAGCCGCAAGGCCACCGGCCATCGTCGAACGGGTCATCGTCCCAGGGGGCTACGCTGAGAGGCCGCTCCCGGGCGAACGGCCGCGCCAGCGGGACGGGGGGCGGCGAGGCCCCTGGGACCGACGGCACGGACGGCCGCTATAGGTGGGTCGCGCTCTCCAACACGACGCTCAGCATGACGATGGCCACGATCGACGCCTCGATCGTGATCATCGCGATGCCCGCGATCTTCCGCGGCATCAAGCTCGACCCGCTCGCCCCCGGCAACGTGAGCTACCTGCTGTGGATGATCATCGGCTACCTGCTGGTCACCGCGGTGGCCGTGGTCACCCTGGGCCGCCTGGGCGACATGTACGGCCGGGTGCGCATCTACAACCTGGGCTTCGTGGTCTTCACGCTGGCCTCGATCGCGCTGTCGCTGGACCCGCTGACCGGCAGCGGCGGCGCGCTGTGGCTGATCGGCTGGCGCCTGGTGCAGGCGCTCGGCGGGGCCATGCTGATGTCCAACTCGGCCGCGATCCTGACCGACGCGTTCCCGGCCGGCAAGCGCGGCATGGCGCTGGGCGTCAACCAGATCGCCGGGATCTCCGGGCAGTTCGTCGGGCTGCTGCTGGGCGGGCTGCTGGCCGCGGTGGACTGGCGGCTGGTGTTCTGGGTGAACGTCCCCATCGGCATCGTCGGCACCATCTGGTCCTACCGGAGCCTGCGTGAGATCGCCACCACCCGGCGCGCCAGGATCGACTGGTGGGGCAACGTCACGTTCGGCCTGGGCGCGACCGCGCTGCTGGTCGCGATCACCTACGGGATCCAGCCCTACGGGGGGCACCCCACCGGGTGGACCAACCCGTGGGTGCTCACGGGCCTGTTCGGCGGGGCGGCGCTGCTGGTGGTGTTCTGCCTGATCGAGACCCACATCGCCGAGCCCATGTTCCAGCTCGGCCTGTTCAGGATCCGGGCCTTCGCGGCCGGGAACCTGGCCAGCCTGCTCGGGTCGATCGCCCGCGGCGGGCTGCAGTTCATGCTGGTGCTGTGGCTGGCCGGGATCTGGCTGCCGCTGCACGGCTACAACTTCGTCGACACGCCGCTGTGGGCGGGCATCTACATGCTGCCGCTGACCGCCGGGTTCCTGCTGGCCGGGCCGATCTCCGGGACCCTGTCGGACAAGTACGGCCCGCGGCCGTTCGCCACCGCCGGGCTGCTGGTGGCCACCTGCGCGTTCATCGGCCTGATCATGCTGCCGCTGGACTTCCCGTACTGGCTGTTCGCGACGATCATCTTCTTCAACGGGGTGGGCTCCGGCCTGTTCGCCTCGCCCAACACCTCCGCGATCATGAGCAGCGTGCCCGCCAGCCAGCGGGGCAGCGCGTCCGGCATGCGGTCCACGTTCCAGAACGCCGGGATGTCCCTGTCCATCGGCATCTTCTTCTCGCTCATGATCGCCGGGCTGGCCAGCACCCTGCCGCCTGCGCTGATCCGCGGGCTGACCGCGCAGGGCGTCCCGCTGCCCGTGGCCTCCCAGGTCAGCCACCTGCCCCCGGTGAGCACGGTGTTCGCCGCACTGCTCGGCTACAACCCGGTGCAGCACCTGCTCAAGCCGTCCGGGGTCCTCGCCCGGCTGCCGGCCCGCAACGTGGCCGCGCTGACCGGGCGGCATTTCTTCCCCACGCTCATCGCGGGCCCGTTCCACCACGGCCTCGTCATCGTGTTCACCGCGGCCGCCCTCATGTCCTTCATCGGGGCGATGGTCTCGCTGCTGCGCGGCCGCCAGTTCATCTACGACGACGCGGCGGCGGGCGGCGGGCTGCCCCAGCCCCGCCAGGCCCCCTCCCCCGCTCCCCCGGCGGCCAGGACCACCATCAACGGCACCAGCGGAACCGCTCCGGTGCCCCGCCTGGCCCCGGATGCCCCGGCCCCGGTGCCCGGCACCGGCGGCGGGGGCTGCCCCGGCTGACTCAGCGCTGACCACGCTGCGTCACTGGGCCCGCCGGACCAGTCGCGTTACCGGCACGCAACACGCCTTTACCCCGAATAAACATGCCGCGGCTAGCATTTCTTCTCCGCTTGCGGCGGCCGGTGCACGGGGCATGCGCCCGGCCAGTAACGCCACCACCGCGCCCTGGGCTGATGTAGCGGCGACCTGAGCGAAAGGGCACGATACATGACGATAAACGTCCGGGAATGGTTCGAGCAGCGATCATTCAGCCACGAGGACTTCGCCGCCCTGGGCACGCCCGGCCAGGCCCCCCGCGAGGTCAGCAGCACCCTGATCTTCCCGGCCCGCAACTGCGCCGGGACCATCGGCCCGATCCTCGCCGAAGTGGCCCGGCTGAACGACCGGACCGGGCTGATTGACCAGGTCATGATCGTCGACGCGGATTCGCCCGACGGGACCGCGGACATCGCCCGGGCGTGGGGCGCCGAGGTGTACTCGGAGAACGAGCTGCTGCCCGGCTACGGTCCCGCCCAGGGCAAGGGCGACGCCATGTGGCGCAGCCTGTCCGTGGCCCGCGGGGACATTGTCATGTTCGCGGACGCGGACACCAGCAACTTCCTCGGGCAATTCATTTACGGCACGCTGGGCCCGCTGCTCACCACGCCCGGGGTGCAGTTCACGAAGGCCGCTTACCGCCGTCCTTACACGGACTCCCGCCAATCAGTAGCGGACGGTGGCGGGCGGGTCACCGAGCTCATGGCCAAGCCGCTGTTCAATTTCTTCTGCCCGGAACTCACCGGGTTCGTGCAGCCGCTGGCGGGTGAATTCGCTGCGTACCGTGACCTGCTGTGCAGCATCCCGTTCCTCACCGGGTACGGGGTGGAGCTGGGCATCATGGTCGATGTGCTGGAGGACGCGGGGCTCGGCGCGATGGCCCAGGTCGATCTCGGGGCCCGGCAGAACCGGCACCAGTCGCTGTGGGATCTCAGCCTGATGAGCTCGGCCGTGCTGCGTGCGATGGCCAGCCGGGCGTCGCTGCCGCAGCGGGGCATCTGCGCCCCCGGAACCCCCGGGGTGCGGGCACTGCGCCGCCCGGAGACGTACCTGCACGCGGTGGCGACCGACACGGGCCTGCGGCTCGACGAGCATGTCAGCGAGATGCACGAGCGGCCGCCGCTGGCCCAGATCATGCCGGCCGAGGAGGACCAGGACACCGTCGCCTGAGGCGCCGGGCGGATCACCGCCCGGGTTAGTGGAACGCCGGGTCGGCGGCCAGCCTGATGATGGTGAAGGCCGCCCCCTGGGGGTCGGTGATCACCGCGAGGCGCCCGGGCGGGGCATCCGCGGGCGGCACCGCCACCTGGCCGCCCAGGCCGGCCGCCAGGGCAGCGGCCGCATCGCAGTCGGTCACGGCGAAGTACACGACCCAGCGCGGCGCGACCCCCTCCGGCCAGTTCTCGTCCATGTGCACCATGCCGCCGACCGCGCGGCCGCCGAGCCGCCACTCGGTGTAGGTCATCGGCCCCATCTGGCTGGTCTCGGCCTCCCAGCCGAGCACGCGCCCGTAGAACCGGGCTGCGGCCTCGGTGTCCCGGCAGGCCAGCTCGCTCCAGCAGAAGCAGCCGGGGGCGTTGACCGGGCCGCACCCGGGGAAGGCACCGGGCTGCCAGGCGGCGAACACCGCCTCCTGGTCGTCGGCGAACATGGCCATCCGTCCCTGGCCGTCCACGTCCAGCGGCGGCACGATCACCTGCCCGCCGGCGCCGGTCACCCGGGCGGCGGTGGCGTCGATGTCGGTCACGCTGACGTAGGTGTTCCAGGCGGCGGGCCGCGCAGGGCCCGGGCTGGGCATCAGCCCGGCTACCACCCGGCCGTGGAAGCCCGCCGGGGCCGTCCCGGCCGGGGCGAAGAAGGTGTAGGCGGCCTCCCCGCCCCCCGGCGGCGTGGAGGACTCCCAGCCGAACAGGCCGGTGTAGAAGGCCACGGCCGCGGCTGGCTCGCTGGTGGACAGGTCCACCCAGCACGGCGTTCCGGGCGGGTACTCCTTCATCACGGGCATCGCGGCTTCCTCCCCTGGCCCCGGACCCTCCTGGCCCGGCATCCGGCCCTGGCCACGCGGCTGGCGCCCTCCCCCAGGCCCCGGCCACCGTGACCCCGCTGACCATACATCCGCCGGGTCCCCCGCGCCGGTCGTTGGCCTCCCCATCCGCCGCGGCCGGCGGCGCCCTCGTCCCGGGCCGCCCCGGGCGCGTACGCTTTGCTCTGTGCCACGTTACGAGTACCGATGCCGGGCCTGCGGATCCACGTTCGAGCGGACCCGGCCGATGAGCGAAGCGTCCGACCCGTGCCTGTGCCCCGAAGGCCACGGCGACACGGTCAAGCTGCTGTCCACGGTCTCGGTCGGCGGCCGGGCCAGCGCGGCCGCCCCCCGGCCCGCGGGCGGCGGCGGTGGCTGCTGCGGCGGCGCCTGCGGCTGCGGCTGAGCCCCGGTCACCCCCCGTGCTCACCGCCGGGCGCTACTACGAGGAAATCACCGCCAGCACCGCGGCCCTGGCCGGGCTGGCCGGCGGCGCCGACCTCAGCCTGCGCGTGCCCACCTGCCCGGACTGGACGCTGCGCCAGCTGGCCACCCACGTCGGCCGGGCCCAGCGCTGGGCGGCCCAGATCGTCAGCACCCGGTCGGCGCACGCCATCGCGTTCCGCGAGGTCCCTGACGGCCGGATCCCGGACGACCCGGCCGAGCACGCCGGATGGCTGCGTGCGGGCGCGGACCGGCTGACCACCGTGCTCGGGGAGGCCGGGGACGTCAAGGTCTGGGCGTTCGGCGCGCAGCGGCCCGCCAGCTTCTGGGCCCGGCGGATGACCCACGAAACCACCGTGCACGGCGTGGACGCCCAGCTCACCGTGCCGGGCAGGGATGGGCAGCCCACCGCCGCCGGTTCCCCCGGGCCCGGCCGGCCCGCCATCGCCGCGGACGTCGCGGCGGACGGGATCGACGAATGGCTGACGAGCGTGGCCGCTCCCGACGGCGGCGAGCCTGACGTGCGGGCCGAAGGGCTCGCCGCAGGCGAATCCCTGCACGTGCACGCGACCGACGTGCCGGAGGGCACCGGTGAGTGGGTAGTCCGGCACGGCCCGGCCGGGATCACGGTGCGCCGGGCCCACGAGCAGGCCGCACTCGCGCTGCGCGGTGGCGCGTCGGACCTGCTGCTGGTGCTGCTGCGGCGGTTCCCTGCGGACGACCCGGCGGTCGGAGTCCACGGTGACCCGGCCCTGCTGCACCGCTGGCTGGCGGCCACCCAGTTCTAGGGCGCGCTGACCGGCCCGGGCCAGGTTTTCGTTGCGGCTGGGAATGTCCCTGCGCGGCGGTCAGCTGTCGCGGCGGGCTCGCCATGCTGGGCGTTGGCCTTGCCCCGCCCCCAGTAGGCCTTCGCTGAGACCTGCGCGCCGGGCACGCCCCGGGCGGCGAGCACCTCACGCAGCGCCAGCACCACCCTGGCCTCCCCGAACAGGTAGAAGTGGCCGGTGCCGGACGGCAGCTCGGCCGCCTGCAGCGCCGCGGCCAGGGCCACCGGGTCGCCAGCAGGCCGGCCGTCGCGGGGCAGCCAGGTCAGGCTCGTCCCGCCCGGGAGATCCGGCTTCTGCTCGTCGGAGGCCTCGGGGACTTCCAGGAACGCGGCCGCACGGCCGCCTGGCGGCAGCGAGCCGGTCATCGCGAACACCGCGGCCAGCCCGGATTCGTCCGCGGCGAACAGGTGCCAGTCCGCCTCGCCGGCCACGAAGATCTTGCCGCGGGGGGCGATGCCCTCGATCGTGTCGCCGGGCCGGGCTGACCGGACCCACAGCTCGCCGGGACCGTCCCGGTGCCGCACGATGTCCAGGGTCAGCAGCTGCCGGGTGGTGTCCAGGGCCCGGATCGTGTACCGGCGGCGGACCGGGCGGTTGCCGTCCACCGCCACCAGGAGCATGACGTCCTGGCCAGGCCGGTAGGTGAGGTCCGCGAGCTCCGGCGCGGTCAGCACCAGCCGCTGCATGTGCGGGGTGAGCCGGGTGTTGCCGGCGACCTCGAGCCGCATCCGGACGGTGCCCGCCAGCGGCCCCTTCAGCTCGGCGAACGGGTCATCCAGCTGGGCTGCGGCGGCGGCGGGAACAGAATCAGGCATTCCACGATCTTATGCGGGGCCGCGGGCCCGCCCCCGTTCGCGGGACGAACGCTTAGTCGAAGCGCGCGACCAGGCGCATCTTGTTCGTGGCGTCGAGCGCCGCGACCTTGTAGGACTCGGCCAGGGTCGGGTAGTTGAACACCGCGTCCACCAGGTAGTCCACGGTGCCGCCGCAGCCCATCACCGCCTGGCCGATGTGCACCAGCTCGGTGGCCTGGGTACCGAACACGTGCACCCCGAGCAGCGTGCGGTCCTCCGGGTGAGACGAGGAGTTTCAGCACGCCGTAGGAGTCGCCGATGATCTGCCCGCGGGCCAGCTCGCGGTACCGGGACACGCCGACCTCGAACGGCACGCAGTCCGCGGTGAGCTGATCCTCGGTCCGGCCGATGAAGCTGATCTCCGGGATGCTGTAGATGCCGATCGGCTGGAGCAGGTGCGCCGTGTGCACCGGCTCGCCGAGCGCATGGTGCGCGGCGAGCCGGCCCTGCTCCATCGAGGTGGCGGCCAGGGCCGGGAAGCCGATCACGTCGCCGACCGCGTAGATGCTCGGCACCGCGGTCCGGTAGAACTCGTCGACCTTGATCCGGCCGCGGGCGTCGGCGTCCAGGCCCGCCGCGGGCAGGTTCAGCTCATCGGTCACGCCCTGGCGGCCTGCGGAGTACATCACGGTGTCGGCCGGGATCCGCTTCCCGCTGCGCAGCGTGGCGATCGCGCCGTCGCCCTTGGCCTCCACGGAGTCGACGACCTCTCCGAAGCGGAACGTCACGGCAAGGTCGCGCAGGTGGAATTTGAGCGCCTCGACCACCTCGAGGTCGCAGAACTCCAGCATCCGGTCCCGCTGCTCGACCACGGTCACCTTGCAGCCCAGGGCCGCGAACATGGACACGTACTCGATGCCGATCACGCCGGCGCTGGCCACCACCATGGTCCGCGGGACCCGCTCGAGATGCTGGATGCCGTCCGAGTCGATAACCGTCCGCTCGTCGAACGCGACGCTGGAGGGCCGGGCAGGCCTGGTCCCGGTCGCGATGACCACCGAGTCGGCGGTGACCTTCCGCGCCCGGCCGCCGCCGTCGTCGATCTCCACCTCGTGCGGGCCGAGGAAGGACGCCGTGCCGCTGAGCACGGTGACCCGGTTGCGGGTCAGCTGGCTGCGCACCACGTCGTTCTCACGGGTGACCACGTGGCGGGTCCGGTTGGCCAGGTCCGCGATCGTGATCTCGTCCTTGACCCGGTAGCTCTGCCCGTACATCTCGCGCTGGTCGAGGCCGGTCAGGTACAGGACCGCCTCACGCATGGTCTTGGACGGGATGGTGCCGGTGTTGACGCAGACGCCGCCGAGCATGTCCGGACGCTCGACGATCGCCACCCGGCGTTCCAGCTTCGCGGCCGCGATGGCGGCTTTCTGGCCGCCCGGCCCGGACCCGATGACCAGCAGATCGAAGTCATGCACGCCTCCAGTGTGCGGGCGCATTCCCCGGTTTAGAAGGCAGGGCGGTGCTACAAACTGGAAAACTCTGGCCCGCGGCCCGGCTGGGGCCCGCTGAGTGAGTTTCTGGCTACCGCCAGCCGCCTGGCCCGCCTGGCCCGCCTGGCCCGCCTGGCCGCTGGCTACAGCCAGCCGGCCCTGGCACTGGCCACGGGGCCTTCGGAGGGCGGCCGGCCGAGCTCGCCGGCCTGGACCCGCTCGATCAGCCGGCCCAGGGCCTCGAGAACCTCGGGCAGGACATCGCGCAGGCTCTGCGCGTCGGCGGCGTCGGCCGGGTCGCCGCCCACGCCGGCCCGGTCCAGGATTCCCGCGAGGTCGGCCAGCTGATGCCCGACCCACTCGACAGGCGCGGCCGACAGCCCCCGGTCGAACACCCGCTTACCCGGCTCCAGGCCGCGGGAGACCCCGGGGTGGTGGTGCGTCCGGTCGAAGCTGCCCGGCGGGCCGTCCACCGATTCGAGGAGGTCCACGCGCCAGATCAGGTCGCCGATCTCGATGGGCTGCGCCGAGTAGATGGAGCCCTTCAGCGGGCCGGGGATGATCCTCCGGACCTCGAGCCGGACGCCGTGCTCCGGGCTCTCCTGGCCCTTGAGCGGGTTGGGGTCCACGAAGTACAGATCGCTCAGCACGACGGCAGTCCGCTCGAAGCCGAAGACGTAGAGCACGGCAGTCCTCCTCAGTTCACGGCGCATCAGCGTGCCAGGCAGCTACACCAGTCTGCGCCCGGGGACCCGGCGCGGAAAGGGCCCCGCACGCAGGCTGATCGGGGCGCGCTCCGGGAATGAGCCGCCCCCCGTGAGCGCGGGCGGCGAAACGCAGCCGAAACGTATTCGTCATCGGGGGTAATGACGGCGGAACACATCCCGCTTACGCTGCGCACGTGGCGGACATTTTCGACTCATACCAGCTGGGCCGAGGCGTGGGATGAGATGTTCGAACAGCCGGGCCGGCCGCGCGCGCCGTACGCCGGGCTGCTCGCCGCGCTGCAGCCGCTGGATCCCGGGGACCGCGAACGCGGCCTACTTCGAGCATGCGCTGCTGGCCCGCCTGATGGGCGTGGAGCTGGTCGAGGGCGGCGACCTGACCTGCGCCGGCAACCGCGTGTACGTGCACACCACGCAGGGTCTGCGCCAGGTGGACGTCATCTACCGCCGGGTGGACGACGACTTCCTGGACCCGCTGCAGTTCCGCCCCGACTCGGTGATCGGCTGCCCTGGCATCGTCAACGCCGCCCGGGCCGGGAACGTGACCATCGCCAACGCGGTCGGCAACGGGGTCGCCGACGACAAGCTGCTCTACACCTGGGTGCCCGACCTGATCCGCTACTACCTGAGGGAGGAACCGCTGCTGGAGAACGTCGAATCCTACCGGCTCGACGACCCGGAGCTGCTGCACTGGGTCCTCGGGAACCTCGACCAGCTGGTCCTCAAGCCGGTGGACGGGGCGGGCGGGAGCGGGATCGTCATCGGCCCGCGGGCGGACGAGGCCACCCTCGGCGCGCTCCGCGCCCAGGTCACCGCGCAGCCCCGGAACTGGATTGCGCAGCAGCCCGTGGCGCTGTCCACCTCGCCCGTGCTCATCGGGGAGACCCTGGCGCCCCGGCACATCGACCTGCGGCCGTTCGCGGTCAACGACGGGAGCGACGTCTGGCTGCTGCCCGGCGGGCTGACCCGGGTCGCGCTGCCCGAGGGCGAGCTGGTGGTCAACTCCAGCCGCGGCGGGGGGTCCAAGGACACCTGGGTGCTGGTCCCGCCCGGCGAGCCGGAACCCCCCGGTGCCAGTCAGGCAGCGGATTCGGCTGCGGGCCAGGCTGCCCTGGCCGTAGCCGCCCAGCCCGGGGTGATGGCTCCTCCCGCACTCCCGCCCGAGGCCCAGATCAGCAGGCAGAGCGGGCCGCCCATGGAAGACCAGCAGTGATCACCGGGCTGCTCAGCCGGATCGCCGAGACCCTGTTCTGGACGGGCAGGTACATCGAGCGTGCCGACGACACCGCCCGGATGGTCAACGTGTACGTGCACCGGATGCTCGAGGAACCCCACGCCGACCAGGCGGCCGACTGCCGGGCCCTGCTCGCGGTGCTGGGCATCCCGGCCGCGGACAGCGCCCGGCTGGACATCGGCATGACGCTGGACCAGTCGGCGTACGACTACGGCAACCCGAGCGCGATCGCCGGCGCGGTGCTGGCCGCACGGCGCGGCGCGCGCAGCGTCCGCGAGGTCATCTCCAGCGAGATGTGGGAGTGCCTCAACGTCACCAGCCATGGGCTGGAATCGCGCCGCAAGTCCGCCCAGCGGCTCGGGCCGCACGTCTACCTGGAGTTCATCCGGGAGCGGTCCGCCCTGTTCTTCGGCCTGACCGAGTCGACGATGAGCCACGACGAGGCCTGGCGGTTCCTGGTCCTGGGCCGCAGCCTGGAACGGGTGGACATGACCGCCCGGCTGCTGCTGGCCCGGATGCCGGCCACGCCGTACGAGGTCGGCTGGCCGATGCTGCTCCGCTCGTGCGGCGCCTACGAGTCCTTCATCCGCACCCGGACCTGGGACGGCGACCCGCAGCAGGTCGTCGAGTTCCTGCTGATGGACCGGCTGTTCCCGCGCTCGGTGGTGCACGCCCTGGCCACGGCGGAGGAAGCGCTCGCCGCGCTCGACCCGGGTGCGGGCGGCGCGCTCACCGACCCGGCGCGGCGGTCGGTAGGCCAGCTGCGCACCCGGCTGGAATACGCCGATCCCCAGCAGCTCGCCGACCTGCTGCCGGACCTGCTCGGCACCCTGCAGCGCACCTGCCGGCAGGCCAGCGAGGCGATCACCTCCCGCTATTTCATCTACGAGCAGCCCGTGATCTGGGCTCAGGAGTGCTGAGGCGTGGGCTGGCTGCTGGAGATCGTTCACGAGACCCGGATGCACTACCAGGGTGCCGCCCGCGCCTCCTACAACGAGGCCCGGATGACCCCGCTCACCCTGCCCAGCCAGACCGCCCTGCAGACCCGGGTGTCCGTGGGCAGCGGCACGCCCGTCTGGGCGTATCACGACTACTGGGGCACCGTGGTCAGCTCGTTCGACATCCAGGCCCCGCACAACGAGCTCACCGTGCGGTCCCACGCCGTGGTGGAAACCAGCCCGGCCCCCGGGTGGCCGGCCCCGCTGGCCTGGGACGAGCTGCGCGCCCGGGCGGACGCCGGGATCGCCGCCGAGTACCTCGCCGCCACCCCCCGGACCACCGTGGACGCCGCGCTGGCCGGCGCGGCCCGGGAGCGGACCCGCGGCGCTGACCCGCTCGAGACAGCCTCGGCCATCGCAGCCTGGGTACGGGAGCGGGTGGCGTACGTGCCGGGGGCCACCGAGGTGCAGACGAGCGCCCAGGAAGCCTGGGACAAGAGCCAGGGAGTCTGCCAGGACATCGCGCACCTGACCGTCGCCCTGCTGCGGGAGACGGGCCTGCCCGCCCGCTATGTGTCCGGGTACCTGCATCCGCGCCCGAAGGCCGACATCGGCCAGGCCGTCGCCGGGCAGAGTCACGCATGGGTGGAGTACTGGGCCGGGGACTGGGTGGCGGCGGACCCGACCAACCAGGCGTCGGTCGGTGAGGGCCACGTGGTCGTGGCCCGGGGCCGGGACTACGGCGACGTGCCGCCGCTGAAAGGCATCTACCACGGCGCCCCGGGCGTCGCGATGGAGGTGACCGTCGAGGTGACCCGGCTGGCCTGATCCGGCTTGACCAGGACTATGCCTGATCCGCCCCGACACCAGGCCCGCCGGCCACGAGTGCGGGGGAGACCTCACGTAGGCTGGGTGCTACCCCGCAAGCCCTCCAGTGATGGCGTGATACATGGCTGAGCTGCTCATTGTCGTCGTTGCCGTGGTTGTCCTGCTGCTTTACGCGGCAGACCGGGCCCGCAAGCTCCGGGTGCGCGCTCGCCAGATGGCCGCGATGAATGACCGGCTGGACGTGGCCGCCGCGAAGGTTGACGCCCAGCAGCAGAAGAAGCGGGCCGTGGTGCGGGCCAGCGCGGAGCTGACCTCTGTGACTGCCGGCG
This sequence comes from uncultured Actinomycetes bacterium, assembly GCA_963751175.1. Lineage (GTDB taxonomy): Bacteria > Actinomycetota > Actinomycetes > Streptosporangiales > Streptosporangiaceae > RYN-230. The sequence goes on from CAVVTM010000035.1 coordinate 17,567, forward strand.
ATCAAGCGGCCTCCCCTGACGATCCCGGGGATGACGGGGCACGGGGACCACCCGGAGGAGGGCGTGCCGCCGGAGGGCGTGCCGGGCGGGGAGGCGGCCCCGGAAACAGCCCAGCCTGCGGAGCACGCCCCGCCTGCGGAGGGCCCCGCGCCGGCGAAGGAAGGCCCGTCGGCGGAAGACTCCCGGCCTGCCGGGGATGCCCCATCCGCAGGGGAGCCCCCGCAGGGGAAACCCTGCCCGCGGAGGAGACCGGCGCCGGGGAGGCCCGGGAGCCGGAACCGGCGGAGAACACGCTGAGCATGGCGGCCGGGGTAACGGCGGACGAGGTGCCCGTCCTGAAGCTCCAGGTGACCACGGAGGGCACGCTGATCATGCCCGCGGTGCCGGACCAGGGCCCGGTGCCCGCAGGCGAGACCCTGCCTGCCCACGGGCCGGATGCGCAACGCGCCCACCGCTAGCCAGGAGAAGATCAGCCGCCGCTGGCTAGACTTGCTCCGGGAATGCCGACGGCCTCCCCCCGTCGCGTCCTTGCTCCATGACCGTGCAGAGGTTCCCGGGTGCAAACGTTCTCGCATGTTGCCGAGCTGGCGGCCACCAGCGCTGTGCCGCCCAGCGAAGGCGACGTGCTGGCCGCGCTGGCGCCCCGGTTCACGCTGAGGGCCAACGGGCGGCCCCGCAGCCTGCGCCGCACCTGGCTGGACACGTTCGACTGGCGGCTGCACCGGGCCGGGCTCACGCTGGAGTACGTGACCGGCCCGCGGCCCGCCGAGCTGGTGCTGGCCACGGCGGCCGGGGACCTGGTCAGCCAGCCCGCAGGGCGGCTGACCTGGCCGGCCCTGGTCCGGGACTTGCCGGCCGGCCCGGTGACCGCGGTGATCCGCCCGGTGGCCGGGATCCGGGCCCTGCTGCCTGCCGCCCGGGCCACCAGTGCCATCCAGGACCTCCGGGTGCTCAACCCCGACACGAAGACGATCGCCTGGATCAGGGCGGACCGGACCTCGGTGACCCACCCGGCGGCAGCTGAGCTGCCGGCCCGGCTCCAGGTGACCGCGGTCCGCGGCTACCAGCCCCAGGCCCAGCGGGTCAGCGAGCTGCTGGCCGGGGCGGCCGGGCTCAACGGCCACCCGGGCCGCCCGCTGGACGCCGCCCTCGCCGCCGCGGGCCAGCGTGCCGAGGCGTACAGCAACAAGATCAGTGTCCGCCTCAGCCCGGGCATGCCCGCCCGGACCGCCCTCCAGGCGGTCCTGCTGCAGCTGCTGGACACCCTCGAGGCCAACGTGCCAGGCACCATCCGCGATACCGACACCGAGTTCCTGCACGATCTGCGGGTCTCGGTCCGGCGGACCAGGTCCGCGCTCAAGCTCGCCGGGGACGTGCTGCCCGCCAGCGTGCCGGCCCGGTTCCGCCCCGAGTTCAAGTGGCTGGGCGACCTGACCACGCCCACCCGGGATCTCGACGTCTACCTGCTGAACTACGGCGAGATGGCCGAAGCCCTGGTGTCCGCCACGCCGGCGGAGCTCGAGCCTTTCCACGCGCACCTGGCCCAGCGCCGGGTCATCGAGCAGCGCGCGCTGGCCCGCGGGCTTCGCTCCGCGCGCTTCTCCCGGCTGTCCTGCGAATGGCGCGGCGTGCTCACCGGCCTCACCGCGCCGCGGACTGGCGAGCGAGCCGCGGACCTGGCCACCAGGCGGCTGCGCCAGGCACACCGCCGGGTGCTCCGCCAGGGCCGCGCCATCAGCGCGGAGTCCCCCGCGGAGCAGCTGCATGACCTGCGGAAACGGTGCAAGGAACTGCGCTACCTGCTGGAGATCTTCGCCTCGCTGTGCGACCCGCAGGCGTACCAGCGCGCGCTGAAGGACCTCAAGGGCTTGCAGGATTGCCTCGGCGAGTTCCAGGATCGCCAGGTGCAGCAGCAGGAGCTACGGGAGTTCGCCGCCCAGATGATGGCCGACCGGGCGCTGTCTTCCAACCCCGTGCCCGCCACCGCCCTGCTCGCCATGGGCGAGCTGGCCGGGGAGATCGGCCGCGCCCAGCGGCGGGCCCGCAACGAGTTCGCCGAGCGATTCGGCGAGTTCGCCAGCCCGGCCAGCGACCGCAGGTTCCAGGACCTGACCGAGAGCACCGGCCGGACTGGTGGTGGGGGCGCATGAAGATCCTGGCGACGTACAACATCAAGGGGGGCGTCGGGAAGACCACCACGGCGGTCAATCTCAGCTACCTGGCCGCCCAGGACGGGCTGCGCGTCCTGCTCTGGGACCTGGACCCGCAGGCGGCCGCCAGCTACCTGTTCCGGATCCGGCCCCGGGTGAAGGGCGGCGGCAAGGCGCTGATCAGGGGCAGCCGGGAGATCGACGACTCGATCAAGGGCACCGACTTCGCGGATCTCGACCTGCTCCCGGCCGACTTCACCTACCGGAACCTGGACCTGGTCCTCGGGGCGACCAAGAAGCCGACCCGGCGGATCGCCCGGCTCCTCGCCCCGCTCAGCGACGAGTACGACGTGATCTTCCTCGACTGCCCGCCGGGAATCTCGCTGCTGTCGGAGAGCGTCCTGCAGGCGGCCGACACCCTGCTGGTCCCGCTCATCCCGACGGTCTTGTCGCTGCGCACCCTGGACCAGCTCACCGACTTCATCGGCGGTTTCGACGGGCAGCGGCCCGGGGTGCTGGCGTTCTTCTCCATGATCGACGGGCGCAAGCGGCTGCACCGTGAGATCGCCGAGCGGCTGCCGACCGAGCGCGACGACGTGGCCACGTCCGCCATCCCTGCCCTGTCGCAGGTGGAGCGGATGTCCGTGGAACGCGCCCCGGTGGCAGCGTTCGCGCCGCACAGCCGGGCCGCCCAGTGCTACGAGGCGCTGTGGTCGGAAGTACGGGCCCGCGCGCTCTGACACGCGGGCCCGGAGCCGCCTGCTCTGGCGCCGGCCCGCCACTGTCAGTGACCCTGGCCTGCCGCCGCGCCGCAGGCCCCAGGCGGCCGGGCCCGTGTCCGGCCCGGACGTCCCGCGGCCGGGGATCACTCAGCGTTACTTTCGGTAAGTTTGTGGCTGAATCCAGGCCGCGCTGCCCTCGCCCGGAGCATGCTATTAATTTGGAGCCGCAAACGGGCCAAAGGGGGGACACGTGAGCCAACGCCTGATCCGGCTGGAAATGCCTGTCTTCCCGGACCGGCGGATGTTCCGGGTGCACGACTCGACCGTGGACCCGGATGCCCCTGGCGGGCCGCTCGCGCCCGTGGGCACGCTGGTGAGCGTGAACCGGGAGCAGCTGTGGGTGGGCAGCCTGCAGGAGCACATCGGCGTCCGGCTGACGATCGAGGAGTGGGATACCGCTCCCCCGGCGTTCGGTGACGCCTGGGAGGACGAGGCCAAGGGCTCCCTGTACCTGCGCGGTCAGCTCAGCGTGGATATGGGGTCGGCAGGCCGCGCGGTGGAAGGCCTGACCCTGGCGGGCGGTGTCGGCGACTACGTGGTCCGCGTCTACGCCCGCAACCGGCGCGAGGTCATGCGGCTCTACGAGGAGATGTTCGACCGCGGCGTCGACCCGCTCAGCGACGAGTTCCAGCAGGCCAGGAAGAACCTCGAGGGACTGGAGCAGTACCTGCTGCAGTTCTGGCGCGAGAACTGACGCGGGCCACGGGCCTGACGGCCTGGCGGATGGCCTACTGGGCGGGCGTGCCCCGCGCCTGCTGATGCACGGCCGGGCTGGCTGAGGTGCCGGCGCGGGTGCTGGGCGCCCGGCTGGCTGTCGCCTTCGCGGGCACTGAGCTGCTGAGGCCGGGGCTCGCGGGAGCGGCGCTCGCCGGTGCGGCACTGGCCGCCGCGGACGAGTGCGCTGGCTGGGACCGGGCCGGATGGGACGGCGTGGTCATCACCGGCTGGGCGGGCGACGAACTGGCCTTGCTGCCCGCGTGCCGGTCCGCCGCCGTCCGGAACGGGACCACCGCGTAGACCACCAGCGACACGGACGCGACGACCAGCAGGGTCATGAGGGAGGCCACCAGCCGCAGCCGGCGCATGCGCAAGGCCGCGCTGCGCCGGGGCGCACCGAAGGAGGCCATCCTCGTGGCGAGCGCCGGGTCGGCGCTGGCGATGCCGCGCTCAATCTCATCCAGGATGCGCTGCTCATCCATGGATAGCGCCATAGGGCCAACCTCCACCACGCCGGGCCGGTGGGAACTTTCTCTTACTATCCCCCTCCGCAAGATCGTTAGCCGCAGTTCCCAGTGCTGTCACGGCTTTTGCGAACTTGCTGGCTGCTCTCGGCGGGGGCACTGGCCCAGCTTCGCGCCCCCTGCAGCAGACGGCAATCGAAGAGATGATCGATGAACATTTGCCACTATCGAACTAAAATTCTAGAGTGGCGCCCATGCGATGGAACGAGCTGCGGATTCACCCCGACCCGCCCGGCGGCCCCGGCTCCCCGGACGGCCCGGAGATCCCGGGCGCACCAGGCGGCCGCGCGGGCACGCCCGCGCCCGCACTGTTCGAGCGCGGCGCCATCACCAGGTCGTTCGACACCCCGGGCTTCCGCGGGATGACATTTTTCGAGGTGCACGCCCGCAGTGTGATCAACCGGGTCCCTGACTCGTCCCGCGTCCCGTTCCGCTGGACTATTAATCCCTATCGAGGATGTAGCCATTCGTGTGTCTACTGCTTTGCCCGCAGCACGCACACCTACCTGGACCTGGATGCCGGCCATGACTTCGACTCGAAGATCGTGGTCAAGGTCAACGCCCCGGCCCTCGTCCGCAGGGAGCTCAACTCGCGCACGTGGCGGGGCGAGCACATCGCCATGGGCACCAACGTGGACGTCTACCAGCGCGCCGAGGGCAAGTACCAGCTGATGCCGGGAATCCTGCAGGCGCTGCTGGACGCCCGCAACCCGTACTCCATCCTGACCAAGGGCACGCTGATCCTCCGCGACCTCGACCTGCTGCTCGCGTCCGCGGAGGTTACCGACGTGGGGCTCAGCGTGTCGGTCGGCTGCGCGGACGAGGAGCTGTGGCGGACCCTGGAACCGGGCACGCCCAGCCCTCGGCGCCGGCTGGGCGTGTGCAGCACGCTCAGCGAGAACGGGCTGCGCTGCGGCGTGCTGATGGGCCCGGTCGTGCCGTTCCTGTCCGACTCCCCCGCCCAGCTGGAGTCCACCGTGCGGCAGATCGCCGGGGCCGGCGCCACGCACGTCAGCCCGATCGTGCTGCACCTGCGCCCGGGAGCCCGGGAGTGGTTCCTGAGCTGGCTGGGCGAGCACCACCCCGCCCTCGTCCCCCGCTATCGCGGGCTCTACGGCTCGAGGGCCTACGCGCCCCTGGACTACCAGCAGCGGATCGCGGGGCAGGTCCGCGAGCTGGCGGAGCGCTACCACGTGGGCCGTGGCAGCCCGCCGGCCGGCCAGCGCACCTGGCGCCGCGCGGCCCGCCCTGACGCCCCCGCCGGGCCCGCCCAGGAGCAGCTCACGCTGCTCTGATGGCCCGCAGGCCCGCTCAGGGCCACGCCGGCGCGGGACGAGTGCCGCGGTGGCGGCAGGAATGCCGCTCCGGCGCGGCTGGGTCTCCAGGGCCCCGCCCGACTCTGACGTTGACGTCAAGGCTCGGTATGATGCTCGAGGGGCCGGGCGGCTCAGCAGTAACTCAGAGACTCGGCCCGCGGCCCGGCACCCCAGGAGACTCTGGCTCACCGCCCCTTCAGCAAGGAGAGTTAATGCCGGTGGCAGGACAAGCGCAGGCCGCGCCCTCAGCCGCAGACGAGCGGGGCGTCCACTACAAGTGGATCGCGCTGTCGAACACCACGCTCGGAATCCTGATGGTCACGATCAACCAGTCGATCTTGCTGATCTCGCTGCCGGACCTGTTCCGGGGGATCAGGCTGAACCCCCTGGTTCCCTCGAACACCTCGTACTTCCTCTGGGTGTTCATGGGATTCCTGCTGGTCACGGCGGTCCTGGTGGTCAGCCTCGGCCGGGTCGGCGATATCTACGGCCGGGTCAAGATGTACAACCTCGGCTTCGCCATATTCACGATCTTCTCGATCCTGCTGTCGGTGACCTGGCTCACCGGGGTACCCGGCGCGTTGTGGATCATCATCATGCGGGTCTTCCAGGGCGTCGGCGGCGCGTTCCTGTTCGCCAACTCCAGCGCGATCCTGACCGACGCGTTCCCGCAGAACGAGCGCGGTAAGGCGATGGGGATCAACGGCATCGCCGCGGTGAGCGGCTCGTTCCTCGGCCTGCTGCTGGGCGGCGTGCTGGCCCCGATCGAGTGGCACCTGGTCTTCCTGGTCTCGGTCCCGTTCGGCCTGTTCGGCACGGTGTGGGCCTACCTCAAGCTCCGCGACAACGGGGTGCGCATCCAGGCCAAGATCGACTGGCTGGGCAACGCGCTGTTCGCGATCGGCCTGATCGCGGTCCTGGTCGGGATCGTGTACTCACTGCTCCCCTACGGCGGCCACCCCACCGGGTGGACCAACCCCTGGGTGCTGGCCGGCATCTTCGGCGGGATCGCGGTGCTGATCCTGTTCAGCTGGGTGGAGACCAAGGTCGAGCAGCCGATGTTCCGGCTGAACCTGTTCAAGATCCGTGCTTTCACCGCCGGCAATATCGCCGGCCTGCTCGGCGCCCTCGGCCGGGGCGGCATCCAGTTCATGCTGATCATCTGGCTGCAGGGCATCTGGCTGCCGCAGCACGGCTACAGCTTCAGCCCAGACGCCGCTGTGGGCAGGCATCGCCATGGTCCCGCTGACGCTGGGCTTCCTCATCGTCGGGCCGCTGGCCGGCGTGCTGTCGGATCGCTACGGGGCCCGGCTGTTCGCCACGGCCGGCCTGATCGTCTCCGGCGTCTCGTTCCTGCTCCTGGAACTGCTGCCGATCAACTTCAGCTACGTCTGGTTCGCGGTGCTGATCTTCCTGTTCGCGGTGGGCATGGGCCTGTTCTTCTCGCCCAACCAGGCCGCGGTCATGAACAGCCTGCCGCCGGACCAGCGCGGCGCCGGCGCCGGCATGATGAACACGTTCCAGAACTCGGCCACCGTGCTGTCCATGGGCCTGTTCTTCACCATCGTCACGCTGGGACTGGCCAGCAACCTGCCGACGCACCTGTACAAGGGCCTGGTCAACGCGGGTGTCTCCCCGGCGGCCGCGCACGTGGTCGCGAACGAGCCGCCGATCGGGAGCCTGTTCTCCGCGTTCCTCGGCTACAACCCGATCAAGGAACTGCTCGGCCCGACCGGCGCGCTGCAGCACCTGAGCCCTCAGCCAGGCCGCGTACGTCACCGGCCGCACGTTCTTCCCCAGGCTGATCGAGCAGCCGTTCGCCAGCGGCCTGCACCTGGCCTTCACGTTCGCGGCTATCGCCACGGCCGTGGCCATCATCGCCTCCGCATTCCGGGGGAAGCGTTACCTGCACGCGACCGAGCCGGCCGCGGACGAACTGGCCGACGGCACCGCCGAGATCGGCGGGATCACGGGCTTCGTCGAGCCGGTCGCGTCCTCGGACGCCGACATCCCGGTCAACGGCAACGGCCACGGCCACGGCTGGCCGCGGCCGAGCAGTCCGGTGGGGTCGGGGCGGACCGCGGATCCGATTCCCCGGGAAGCAGCTGAGCCGGGTGGGCATGACGGCGCATCGAGGCGCCGCAGCCACCGCACCGGCCGCCGGGTCACGCCACCGGCGGCAGGTGAGCCCCTGCTCGGCATCGGCGCCGCCGCGGCCCGGGCCGGCGTGTCCGAGCGGGCGTTGCGCTACTACCAGCAGCTGGGCCTGCTCGTCCCGGCCTGCACCACGCCGGGCGGGCTGCGCCGGTACTCCGGGGAGGACCTGGCCCGGGTGGCCCGCATCCGCGAGCTGCAGACCCTGCTCGGCCTCAACCTGGACGAGATCGCGGTCGTGCTGCGCAACGAGGACCGGCTCGCGGCGATCCGGCTCAGCTATCACGACGAGCGGACCAGCGACGACGAGCGCCGCAGGCTGACCCGCGAGTGCCTGACCCTGCAGGAAAGCCTGCGGGCCACCGTCGAGGCCAAGCGGGCCGCGCTGGAGAGTTTCCTGGCCGACCTGGACGCCCGCATCCAGAAGTGCCGCGACCTGCTGGCCAGCGACCCGGGACCGGATGCTGGCCAGCAGGACGAGGATAAGCCCGCGTTAGCCGCCGGCGATCGCCCGCAGCACCGGGAGGCCCGCCCCGGCCGCGAAGATCGGGACCAGCCACAGGGCGCGCGCCACTAAGGTGCCGGGCCGGGGACCGCGACGTCCGGCAGGCATTCGCGGCCCGCTAGTGAGATAGACCCGACCATGATCATGGGCTCAGGGAGGGGTGGGGGGAGGATAAGGGGGCGGAGGGCCCGCGCGGACGGGGGTAGGCCAGTGAGGTCGGTGGCCCGGTGGGTGCGGCCGCGGGAGTGGCCGGTGCTGCAGGGGCTGCTCCCGCTCCGCCGGGCCGAGGTGCCGGGGGACGTGCTCGCCGGGGTCACGCTGGCCGCGCTGGGCATCCCCGAGGTGCTCGGCTACGCCCGGATCGCCGGGATGCCGGTGGTCACCGGCTTGTACACGCTGCTGCTCCCGATGGTCATGTTCGCCGTGCTCGGGGCCTCACGCCTCCTGGTCGTCGCGGCGGACTCCGCGACCGCGGCCATCCTGGCCGCCGCGCTGATCCGGCTGGCCGATCCCGGCTCGGCGCCCTACGTCCGGCTGGCCGGGCTCGCGGCCCTGATCACCGGCGTCCTGCTGCTGCTGGCCCGGCTGGCCCGGCTGGGTTTCCTGGCCAACTTCCTGTCCCGCACGGTGCTGCTCGGCTTCCTGTCGGGCGTCGGGATCCAGGTCGCGATCGGGCAGCTGCCGGACATGCTCGGGGTCAGCGCGCCCAGCCCGCACACGGTGATCAAGCTGGTGCAGACCGCCGAGGCGCTGCCACAGGCCCAGGCCGTCACTGTCGCCCTCTCGCTGAGCGTGATGGCGGTGATGATGGCCGCCCGCCGGATCAACCGCCGGATCCCGGGCGCGCTGATCGCCGTGGTGGGCGCGATCATCGCCAGCAAGGCCGCCGACCTGGCCGCCCACGGGGTCAGCGTGCTCGGCTACGTCCCCCGCGGGCTGCCCGCCTTCGGGCTGCCCGCCTTCGGGGTGCACGACACCCTCGCGCTGCTGGGCACCTCAGCGTCGATTTTCATCGTCATCCTGGCGCAGAGCGCGGCCACCGCCCGCGCGTACGCGGCCAAGTACGGCGAGCCGTTCCGCACGGACACCGACCTGACCGGGCTGGGGGCGGGCAACATCGCCGCCGCGTTCACCGGCACATTCGTGGTGAACGGGAGCCCGACGAAGACCCAGATCGTGGACAGCGCGGGCGGCCGCAGCCAGCTCGCCTCGCTCACCACCAGCGCGCTGACGCTCGTGGTGCTGCTCGTCGCCACCGGGCCGCTCAGCTACCTGCCGGACGCCGCGCTGGCCGCGGTGGTGTTCCTGATCGGCGCTGAGCTGGTGGACGTCCGCGGCATCCGGAGGTTGCGGCAGGTCCGCCCGGGCGAGTTCGCGGTCGCCGTGATCACTGCCGCGGCCGTGGTGGGGCTGAGCGTCCAGGACGGGATCGTGGTGGCCGTGATCGCGTCGATCATCGACCACCTGCGGCACAGCTACCGGCCGCGCAACAGCGTGCTGGTGAAGTCGGCGGCCGGGCACTGGCTGGCCACCCCGGTGACGCCGGGCGCGCGGACCGAGCCGGGGCTGGTCATCTACCGGTTCGGCACCAGCCTGTATTTCGCGAACGGGTCCCGGCTGCTGGAAGACCTCATCGCGATCAGCGCCCAGGGGGGACCGCTCCGCTGGTTCGTACTCGACGGCGCGGCCATCGGCGACGTGGACTACACCGCCTCCGCGATTCTCAGCGGCACCATCGCCCAGCTGCACCAGCGGCACATCCAGTTCGTGATGACCAGCCTGCTGATCCCGGTGCGCCACCAGCTCGAGCACTACGGGATCAGCGGCGCCGCGGGCCCGGATGCGTACTTCGAAACGGCGGGCGAGGCCCTCGAGGCGTTCCAGGCCCAGCAGCGCGGCGACCCGGCCTAGCCACCGGCGTGGCTGATGATCTGCCCTGCCGCGCTGCCGAACTCGATCCGCGAGCCATCCGGGCCGGGCGCCGACCCGGAGAGCGTGACCGTGTCGCCGTCGGCCAGGTAGCCGCGGGCCTGGCCGTCCGGCAGCGTGATCGGGTCCCGCCCTCCGGCCGTCATCTCCAGCAGCGAGCCCATCTCGTCGCGGCGGAAGCTGGACACGGTGCCCGAGCCGTACAGGTCGCCGGTGCGCAGCGCGGCGCCGTTCACGGTCAGGTGCGCGAGCTGCTGGGCCCCGGTCCAGTACATGGTGGCGAAGCGCGGCCGGGAGACGACCTGGCCGTTGATGCTCACCGTGAGGGCGATGTCCAGGCCCCAGTGCCGGCCGTCCCGCAGGTAGCCCAGGGGCTCGGGGTCCTGGGCCGGGGACGGCACCCGGGCCTGCCCCAGCGCGGCCAGCGGGATGACCCACGGCGAGATCGTGGTGGCGAAGGACTTGCTCAGGAACGGCCCCAGCGGCCGGGACTCGAACGCCTGGATGTCCCGCGCGCTCCAGTCGATCAGCAGCACCACGCCGAACACGTGCTCCGCGAACGCCCCGGCCGGCACGGGCTGGCCCGGCGCCGACCCCGCACCGACCACGAAGCCGATCTCCGCCTCGAAGTCCAGCCGGCGGGTGGGGGCCAGCTCGGGCCGGGCGTGGCCGGGGCGAGCTGGCCGGCCGGGCGCGGCACGGGCGTGCCGCTGACCACCACGGTGCCGGCCCGGCCGTGGTAGCCGACCGGCATCTCGCGCCAGTTGCGGTGCAGCTGCGGATCGCCGGGCCGCAGGACCTGCGCGGCGTTGGTCGCGTGCTCGAGCGAGGAGTAGAAGTCGGCGAAGTCCGCCACCTCGAACGGGAGGTGCAGGGTGGCCTCGGCGATCGGCACGAGCTCGCTGACCTGGCCGCCGCGGACGGACCCGAGCAGCCGTTCCCGGGTGCGCTGCCAGGCCCGCGGCCCGCGGCTCATGAACGCGTTGAGGGAGGGCCCGGCGAAGATCGGGTCGCCGAACATCCGGTGCAGGTTGACGATGTACGTGCCGAGGCCAGCCCCCACCCGGGGGCTGTCCGGGCCGCGGGAGAACACGCAGTACGGCAGGGCGTGCTCGGTGAAAGTCAGCGTCAAGGAATGTCCAGGGAGATCGCGAATGTGAAGCGGTCGCCACGGTAGTGGATCCGGGCCACGTCCACCGGGGTAGTTCCCGCCGCGTAGGTCACGTTTTCGGAAACCAGCACGGGGCTCAGCGCATCGATCTGCAGCAGCGCCGCCACCTCGGCCGGCGCGGAACGGGCCGAGACCTCGTTGTCGATCCTGGTGAGGGGCAGCGACAGCTCGTCGCGCAGGATCCTGGTGACCGGGTCACGGGCCAGCGCCGCGTCGCTGACCCGGGCCGCGTGCTCGGGGCGCAGGTAGTTCTCGGCGTAGCTGACCGGCACGCCGTCGTCGAGGCGCAGCCGCCGGATCAGCACGGCCTCCCCCGCCGGGCCGAGCTGGGCCGGCACCTCGCCGGGCGGTACCCGGGTCCGGCCGAGGACGCGCACCTCACCGCTGGACTGCTGGGCCATGACGGCGTCCGCCGAGCCCAGCACGCGCAGCGCCCGGGTCCGCAGCGCGCCGGCGTTGACGAAGGTGCCGCGCCGGCGGTGCCTGGTGATCAGGCCCTCGGCGGCCAGGGAGCCCAGGGCCTGGCGCACGGTGGCCAGGCTCACCCCGTAGTGCCGGGCGAGCTGCGCCTCGGTCGGCAGCCGGAGCACGCCGTCCCGGTCGAAGCCCAGGATGGCGGCGCGCAGGCTCTGGGCCAGCTGGTACCACAGCGGGAGCAGCCCGGTGAACCGCGGCGGCGTCACCGTGAGCAGCGTGCGGCCCGCGGCCTGCGGGACGGAGGGCTCCCGGACGGCCTCTGTCACCGGGTGACCCTCACCGGGTGCTCCGTCACCGGGGTACGGCAGGCGCCGCGAACGAGGGGGTCAGCCCGGCCCAGACCGAGTCATAGTCGGGCTGGCGGTGCGCCGCCTCCATGGCCTGGCGGGTCGGGATGATCATCCAGCGGCTCTCGAACATGAATGCCAGCGTGTCGGCGACCTTCTGCGGGGCCAGGTCGGCGCGGCTGGCCAGGGCGAACGTCTCGGCGTCCGGGCCGTGCGAGGTGAACGTGTTGTGCAGGCTGGCCCCGCCGGGCAGGAACCCCTCGGCCTTGGCGTCGTAGGCACCCCGGACCAGGCCCATGAACTCAGACATCACGTTGCGGTGGAACCAGGGCGGCCGGAACGTGTCCTCGCCGACCAGCCAGCGGGGCGGGAAGATGACGAAGTCCACGTTGGCCAGGCCCGGCGTCTGCGACGGCGAGGTGAGCACGGTGTAGATCGAGGGGTCAGGGTGGTCGAAACTGACCGTGCCCAGCACCATGAAGTTCGCAGTGTCGTACTTGACCGGCACGTAGCTGCCGTGCCAGGCCACGACGTCCAGCGGCGAGTGGTCGTAGCCGGCCGCCCACAGGTTGCCGCCGAACTTCTGCACCACCTCCACGGGGCCGCCGCGCTCCTCGTAGGCGGCCATGGGCGCCAGGAAATCGCGCTCGTTCGCCAGCCCGTTGGCGCCGATCGGGCCGCGCTCCGGCAGGGTGAACGGGGCACCGAAGTTCTCGCACAGGTACCCACGGGCCGGGCCGGCGGGCAGGTCCACCCGGAACCGGATGCCCCGGGGAACCACGGCGATCTCGCCGGGGCCCAGCTGCAGCGGGCCCAGCTCCGTGTGCAGCACGAGGGTGCCCTGCTGCGGCACGAATAGCAGTTCCCCGTCCGAGTCCACGAAATAGCGGGCGGTCATTGGCGCGGTGGCGGCGTACAGGTGCACGGCCATCCCGCTGCGGGTCCGCAGGTCGCCGTTGCCGCCCACGGTGTACAGGCCGTTCACGAAATCGACCGGGTCGGCCGGCAGCGGCAGCGGGTCCCAGCGCAGCCGGTTGGGATCCGGCTCGATCTCGTCGAACGGCGTGCCGCGCAGTGACCCGTTCCCGATCCGGTCGAAGCGCGGGTGGGCCGCGGACGGCATGATCCGGTAGACCCAGGTCCGCCGGTTGACCGCGCGCGGCTCGGTGAAGGCGGTCCCGCTCAGCTGCTCCGCGTACAGGCCCAGCGGGGCGCGCTGCGGCGAGTTGCGGCCCTCAGGCAGCGCGCCCGGGACCGCCTCGCTGACGAACTCGTTCCCGAAACCAGGCTGATAGTGATGGCCGTCCGCCCGCGTCTCCGCCATGGCTGCTCCCGGTATCCTCTGATTCCTCTGTTTAATCAGATCATTTGAGCGGGCAGGGGGTCAACCTGCGGGAAGCGGCGCGGGCTGCCTGGCGGGCGGGACGGGGGACGGGCGGGCGGCTCAGCCAGCCGCGAGCGGCACGCTCAGTAACCGGCGGGACCCGGGCAGCTGCGGCACCAGGCCGTGGCCGACCCGCAGCAGCGCCTCGGCCTCGTCCGCGGGCATCGGGGCGGCCAGCAGGTAGCCCTGCCCGTAACGGCAGCCCATCGAGACCAGCATGTCCCGCTGCACCTCACTCTCGATCCCCTCGGCGATCACGGTCAGCTCCAGCGTCTTGGCGATCCGGATGATTACTTCCACGAGCGCCAGGCGCTGGGTGGACATGGCGATCCCGTCCACGAAGGACTTGTCCACCTTGAGCAGGTCGATCGGCAGCTCGCGCAGGTAGCTCAGGGACGAGTAACCAGTGCCGAAATCGTCGATGGCCAGCCGCACCCCCATCCCCATCAGCTCATCCAGGTCCGCCCGGAGCCGCTGGTCCGGGCGGAGCAGGCCGCTCTCGGTCAGCTCCAGTACCAGGGACGAGGGGGCCACACCAGATTCGGTCAGCCGCCGCCGGACCCCCCGGACGAAGCCAGGGTCCCGCAGCTGGCGGGCGGCCACGTTCACGCTCATGTACACCAAAGGATGGCCCTGGACACGCTGCTGCCACCGGGCCAGGTCGGCCGTGGCCTGCTGGAGAACCCAGGCGCCGAGCGGGACGATGTGGCCGGTCTCCTCGGCCAGGGCGATGAACTGGTCCGGCTGCACCATGCCCCACTCCGCGTGCGGCCAGCGCAGCAGCGCCTCGAACCCGGCCACCGCACCGGTGCTGAGCTCCACGATCGGCTGGTAGACGAGGGTGAAGGCCGACTCCGCCACCGCGCTGTCCAGGGCCGCCTGCAGGTCGCGGCGCCGCATCATGCCGGCGCTGAGCACCGGCTGGTAACGGCGCCATTGCCGCTTGCCTGCGGCCTTGGCCGCGTACAGCGCGAGGTCCGCCTGCCGGACCAGGTCACTGGTGCTGGTGGCGTCCTCGCTGGTGGCGACGCCCACGGTGGCGGTGGCGATCGCCGAGCCGATGGCGAGCGTGAACGGCTCCTGGAAGGCCAGGACGATGGCCTCGGCCACGTTCTCCACCGCGGCGCCATCCGGCGCGTCCTCGATGAGCAGCCCGAACTCGTCCCCGCCCAGCCGGGCCGCGGTGCCGCGGCCCGTGGTGAGTGCCGACAGCCGCATCCCGGCCGCGACCAGCAGCTCGTCACCGACGCCGTGCCCCATGGTGTCGTTGATCACCTTGAAGTCGTCCAGGTCGGTGAAGAGCACGCCGACGATCGCGTCCGTGCGCCGGGCGCGCGCCATCGCGCGGACCACCCGCTCCTGGAACAGCATCCGGTTGGGCAGCCCCGTGAGCGAGTCGTGGAGGGCCCGGTACTTGAGCTCCCGCTCGAGCTGGCGCTGCTCGGTGACGTCCCGGAGGGTGAGCACCAGGCCGCCGACGGTGGGCTCGTGCCGCAGGTCGCTGCACCTGACCTCCACCTCGACGTACGAGCCGTCGCGGGCCGTGATCCGCCAGTCCTCGTCGACGTCCTGGTCCTGGCCGGCCCGCATCTCGGCCAGGGCCCGGGCGATTTCCTCCCGCTCGTCGGGCTGGACGAGGTCCCACAGGTACTCCCCGTCCACCGGGACATCGCCGAAGATGCTCCGGGCCGACGGCGTGGCGTACTGGATCCTGCTGGAGTCGTCCACGATCAGGATGACGTCGGACGTGTCGTGAACCAGGGTCCGGAAGTATGATTCGCTGTTGCGCCGGGTCACCTCACGGCTCAGCACGACCCGCTCGACCACCAGAGCCGCCTGCCGGGCCAGCACCTCGAAGGTCCCGGCCAGCTCGGCCAGGTCCCGGCGGGCCCCGGATACGGCGAGCACCCCGATCAGCGGATCACCGGCCGGCCTGTCCTGCAGGGCCAGCGGGCACAGCAGGACGCTCGGCTGTCCCCCGTCCGTGCCGTCCAGCAGGTGCGGCCCGGGCCCGGTCAGCAGCGACAGCCAGCTCTCCGCCTGGACGGCGGGCAGCTCCGTGGCGACGGCTGGCTCGTCCGGCGGGGCGCCCACCACCCGCAGCGTGCCGCCCTCCCGGACGGCGAGCACGACCGGCCCGCGCTGGCGGTTTTCCATCAGCGAGGCCACCCCGGACCGGACGGCGCTGGCGGCCTGCTCGACGGTGGCCGCCGCGGCCAGGGCCGCCCCGGCCACCCGCAGGATCCGGGCCCGCGCCAGGGTCCGGCGGAGCGCGGCGGCCACGTCGGCGAGCCTCGACAGGACCAGGACGTACAGCAGCGCGGAACAGACCGCGATCACGCCGGCGTCCTGCACCCGGTGCTCGAGCGCCTCGGTCAGCAGCACCGCCGGGGCGATCAGTGAGGCCAGCATGATCAGGGTCAGCCGGATCACCGAGCTCGGGGCCAGCTGGCGGCCGGCCGGCTGGGTGAGTTCGGTCATGCTCGGGTGCAGGGCTGCCGCGCCCCAGGCCGCGTAGAACACGGCCCAGCCGAAGTCGGCGACGGTGCCGATGCGAAAGGACCCGTACAGCTGGATGGCGCCGAAGGCCACGTCCGAGGCGAGCAGCCCCAGGCTGCCCACGGTGAGCAGCTGCAGGGACCGGGCCCGCCAGGTGCCGGGGGCCAGCAGCCGGGCCAGCATGGCGAGCACCAGCACGTCACCCAGCGGGTACGCGATAGCGACCGCCTTCTGCTGCCAGGACAACGTGGTGTTGTTGACGTAGGGCAGGATCAGGAACACCCACGACAGCAGGGCCAGGCCCACGGTCAGGGTCAGCGCGTCCAGCAGGCTGCGCCGGTCATGCCCGGCGGAGCGGCGCCTGATGAAGATCAGCAGCCCGATGGCATACAGGGGGTAGGAGGCCAGGTAGAACAGGTCCACGAAGGAAGGGAACGAGACGATCTCGTGCCGGACCTCGGTCAGGACCAGGAAGCTCTGCTGGCCCACGGCAAAGCTCAGGTTCGCCGCGGCCAGCAGCAGCCACGGGGCCCGGCTGGCGGGACGGTTGAGGACCACGCCGGCCACGATGGCGGCCACCCCGGACAGCGCCAGCAGTCCCCACACGCCGGCCCTGAGCCCGGGCAGCGCGTAGTAGGCCACGAGGAGCAGCGTCATCCAGGCGGCGTAGGCCGCCATGATCCCCCGTCGCCACGCCAACGCCCATCACCCCCGCACGCCCAGGCCCCCGCCCGGGAATCTGCCCAGGCCTGAACCTCGGCGGAACAAGAACCTTTCCTGGCTGCTACCTCCCCCGGGGATGCGTGACATCTGCCACAGCAAGCTCAATTTGAACAATCTGTAACATCACTTTAGACAGAGCGTGTTCACCAGTCTTTACCCGCGTCAGCGATAATGTGCGCCCGACACGAGTTTCGGCCGGTCAGGACCCTTGCCGACCGCTCTTGCCGGAGGGCCGGCCAGACTGGTTCCCGAGCAGCCCGGCCCGCCGGAGCGCGTCGGCCATGGCCCCGCCGCCCTGGCCCGTGCCGCCCTGGCCCGTGCCGCCCTGGCCCGTGCCGCCCTGGCCCGTGCTCCCCCGGCCCTGGCTCCCTGGCTCCCGGCCGCCCTGCCCCGCACCACCAGCGCCCGGACCCGCAGCACCGCGGCCCCGGTGATCGCCGCCGCCGCGGCCCGCACCACCGCCGCCGCCCCGGGGCCTGTCCCGCTCGCTGGCACCGCGGCCGCCGTCCCGGGGGGCGCCCCGCCCCGGGGCACCGTCGCGCTTCCGGGCCCCCTCCCGCCGCTGGGCACCGCCCCCGGTGGCCTCACCCCGGCCGGGCCCCGGCTGGCGGGGGGCCTCCTCGTCCAGCCGCAGCGTGAGCGAGATCCGCTTGCGGGGGATGTCCACGCCGAGCACCCGGACGCGGACGACGTCACCCGGCTTCACGACCTGGCGGGGGTCGGACACGAACGTTCGCGACATCGCGGACACGTGCACCAGGCCGTCCTGATGCACGCCGATGTCCACGAACGCCCCGAAAGCGGCCACGTTGGTGACCACGCCCTCCAGCACCATGCCGGGCGCCAGGTCCTCCAGCGACTCCACGCCCTCCGCGAAGCTGGCCGTGGTGAACGCGGGCCGCGGGTCACGGCCTGGCTTCTCCAGCTCGCTGAGGATGTCGGTCACGGTCGGCAGGCCGAAGCGCTCGTCGGTGAAGTCCTGCGGCCGCAGCGAGCGCAGCACCGAGGTGTTGCCGATCAGCCCGGGCATGCCCGTCCCGGCCGCCCGGAGGATGCGCCGGACCACGGGATAGGCCTCCGGGTGGACGCTGGACGCGTCCAGCGGGTCGTCGCCGCCGGGGATGCGCAGGAACCCCGCGCACTGCTCGAACGCCTTCGGCCCCAGCCTCGGCACGTCCTTGAGGGCCTGCCGGCTGCGGAACGGGCCAGCCTCGTCCCGCCGGGCCACGACGGCGGCGGCCAGCCCTTCGCTGATCCCCGACACGCGGGCCAGCAGCGGGGCCGACGCGGTGTTCACGTCCACCCCGACCCCGTTCACGCAGTCCTCGACGACCGCGTCCAGCGAGCGGGACAGCTTGATCTCGGCCAGGTCGTGCTGGTACTGGCCGACCCCGATGGACTTCGGGTCGATCTTGACCAGCTCGGCCAGCGGATCCTGGAGCCGCCGGGCGATCGAGACCGCGCCCCGCAGCGACACGTCCATGCCGGGCAGCTCACGCGAGGCGTACGCGGACGCCGAGTACACCGACGCCCCGGCCTCGGAGACCATCACCTTGGTGAGCTCCAGCTCCGGGTGCGCCTTGATCAGGTCCGCGGCGAGCCGGTCTGTCTCGCGCGAGGCGGTGCCGTTGCCGATCGCGATCAGCTCCACCTGGTGGGCCGCGGCCAGCCGGGCGAGCGTGGCGATGGACTCCGCCCACCGCGGCGAGCCGGCCCCGCCTGCCCCGCCCCGCCTCAGCTCGTGCGGGTAGATCGTCTCGGTGGCGACGGCCTTGCCCGTCCCGTCCACCACCGCGACCTTGACCCCGGTCCGGAACCCCGGGTCGAGGCCCATCGTCGGCCGCGTCCCGGCCGGCGCGGCCAGCAGCAGGTCGCGGAGGTTGGCGGCGAACACGGCGACCGCCTCGTCCTCGGCGCGCTGCCAGAGGCGCATCCGCAGGTCGACCCCGAGGTGCACGGCGATCCGGGTCCGCCAGGCCCACTGCACCGTCTCCCCCAGCCAGCGGTCCGCCGGACGGCCCTGGTCGGCGACGTCATAGCGCCGGGCGATCTTCGTTGCGTAATCGGACGGGGCGGGAGGGGCCAGGCCGTCAGCCGGGGGCTCACCGGCGTCCATGGTCAGGTCGAGGATTTCTTCCTTCTCCCCGCGCATCATGGCCAGGATCCGGTGCGAGGGAAGCGCCGTGAACGGCTCCGCGAACTCGAAGTAGTCCGCGTACTTGGCGCCCGCCTCCTCCCGGCCCTCGCGGACCCGGGAGACCAGCCGGCCCCGCGACCACATCTGCTCGCGCAGCTCGCCGATCAGGTCCGCGTCCTCAGCGAACCGCTCGACCAGGATGGCCCGCGCGCCGTCCAGCGCCGCGGCGGCGTCGGGCACGCCGCGCTCCGCATCCACGTACTCCGCGGCCGCTTCCTGCGGGGCGGTGCCCGGGTGGGCCAGCAGCTGCCCGGCGAGCGGTTCCAGCCCCGCCTCGCGGGCGATCTGCGCCTTCGTGCGGCGCTTCGGCTTGTAGGGCAGGTAGATGTCCTCCAGCCGGGCCTTGGAGTCGGCCGCCATGATGCGCGCGGTGAGCTCGTCGTCGAGCTTGCCCTGGGCCCGGACGGACTCCAGGATGGCCGCCCGCCGTTCCTCCAGCTCGCGCAGGTAGCGCAGCCGCTCCTCGAGCGTGCGCAGCTGCGCGTCGTCCAGCGCGCCGGTCACCTCCTTGCGGTAGCGGGCGATGAACGGCACCGTGGCCCCGCCGTCGAGCAGCCCGACCGCCGCGCTGACCTGCCCCTCGCGCACCCCCAGCTCCTCGGCGATCCTGCGCTGGACTCGCGGCGGCGGGCAGCTGCGGCGCGGCGGGGGCGGTTGCGGTCACGATGGGCTCTGCCTTCCAGGTCGGGAGTGCGCACCACATGGTAGGTCCCAGCAGCTGGCTGCCACGGGAGATAGCGACGGCGCGTCCGCGGCACGCGGCAGCACCAGGGCTGACGCCCCGCAGGCTGGCGGCCGGGAACGCAGCTGAACCGGGCCTGGGCGGCCCCGGCGGTTTAGCCGGGCCGCCCCTGGGCAACAGAGGACCCGATGACAGACACCGCCCCCCGGGCAGGCAGGCCATGACGTCAAACGAGGGACAGGCACGGGCGGAGCGCCAGGCCGAGTCCCGGGAGGACACCACCCGCACGGTCCTGATCGCCGGCGGCGCCAACATCATCGTCATGATCGCCAAGCTGGCGGCCGGGATCCTCACCGGCTCCAGCGCGATGCTGGCCGAGGCGGCCCACTCGTTCGCGGACACCCTCAACCAGGTGTTCCTGTTCACCTCGGTGCGCCAGGGCCAGCGCCCCGCCGACGAGGAGCACCCGTTCGGGTACGGGCAGGAGCGCTACTTCTGGTCGCTGCTCGCCGCGTTCGGGATCTTCATCGCGGGCGCGGGATTCTCGATCTTCGAGGGCATCCTCTCGCTGCACAGCAAGACCAGCGACTTCCTGATCGCGTACGTGGTGCTGGGCGTGTGCGCGATCGCCGAGGGCACCTCGTTCATCCGGGCCTACGGCCAGCTGCACGGGGAGGCCCAGCGCAGCCACACGCACACGCTGGAGCACGTCAAGACCAGCCGGGACACGACGGTCAAGGCGGCGCTGTTCGAGGACACCGCGGCCGTCATCGGGCTCGCGCTGGCCGCCGGCGGCCTGCTGCTGGAGCAGATCACGGGCTCCCCCGTCTATGACGGCGGCGCGTCGATCGCGATCGGGGTGCTGCTGATCGTGGTGGCCTTCCGGCTCGGCATGGACAGCCGGGAACTGCTCATCGGCCGGTCGGCCGACCCCAAGGTGCTCAAGATCATCCGGGAGGAGATCGGGAACACGCCCGGCGTGGACCGGCTGCTCGAGCTGCAGACGATGCACGTGGGCCCGGACAGCCTGATCGTCGCGGCGCGGGTCGCGCTGAGCGACGACTCCAGCGCGAACCAGGTGGAAGACCTGGCCGACGACATCGACCGCCGGCTGTCCGAGCGGCTCCCGGTGACCCCGTACGTGTTCATCGATCCGACCCAGACCGCGTCGGGCGAGGATGACCCCCTCGCCGTCCGCCGGGCCGCGGTCCGCCGGGCCTCCGCCCGCCGGGACAGCGAGCAGCCCCAGAGCTGACCGGGGGTCAGGCCTGGCCTGGTGTCAGGCGTCCGCCGTCTGGACCTGAGCTTCCGCGGGGGCGGCCAGCGTGGTCAGCAGGTGGCTGAAGCCGTGCGGAGCCCGGGCGCGGCGCCGGGCCGAGGTGACCACGCTCACCGCGGTGGTGCGCAGGACCCGGCGGCCCGCGGCGGCGAGCGCGTTGACCAGCGCGTGGTCCTCGGCGGTCCGGGCGGGCCCGAAACCGCCCGCGGCCAGGTACGCGGCCGCGCTGAACCCCAGGTTGGCGCCGTGCACGTGCGGGTGGGTCGTGCCGCCCGTCCGGTAGAGCCGCTGGAACATCGGCGGCACCCCGGCCGGGTACTGCCGCCAGTCGGTCACCGTGACCGTGCCCACGACCGCGTCCCAGCCCCTCTCGGCGTAGCGCAGCTGCCGGGTCAGCCAGCACGGCGGCACCAGCGTGTCCGCGTCCGTCGTGGCCAGCCACACCGAGGCCGGATCGAGCGGCCCGGCCCGGCGGAGCACCTCCGCCACCCCGGCGGCACGGGCCGCGCCCACGCTCCGCGCGTCGATGTCCAGCACTGCCGCTCCCCCGGCGCGGGCCAGCCGCGCGGTCTGGTCGGCGCAGGCGTCCGCCACCACCACCACGTGAACCGGGACGCCGGCCAGCGGCGCCGCAGCCAGCCGCACCGCGGCCAGGCAGGACGGCAGCAGGTCCTCCTCGTCGTGCGCCGGGATGACCACGCCCACGGCGGCGATCACGCGATCCTCACGCTGCGCCCCGCACACTCTGCCCCTGCCCTGCGCCGCCCCTCACAGGAGGCCTTCGGCCTGGGCCACCGAGCCCAGCTCACGGCCGGCCCGCTGGTAGACCTCGGCGGTGAAGTCGGTCTCGGTGTGCCCGACCCGGCGGGCCAGGTCAGCGCGCGCGGCCAGGACCCGTGCACGTCGTCGCCGCCGCGCGGGTAGTCCGCCACCGGGTGCCGCCAGTGCACCGCGAGCAGGGTGCCGCCGGGCCGCAGCGACGCGACGCCCCGGTCCACGACCAGGGGCAGCTCATCGCCGGCGAAGTAGTAGAGCACCTCCGAGAACACGATGAGGTCGAACTGACCGGGCGGCCAGTCACCGGGGATCGCGCCGCGGCGCACGCGGACGTTGGGCAGCGCGGCGTTCCGCGCGGCCGCGGCCCGGACGGCGGCGTCGGACGCGTCCCAGGCCGTGACCTGGCCGCAGCGGCCGGCCAGCATCCCGGTCAGCACGCCGACGGAGCAGCCCGGCTCGAACGCGTCCCCGTAGCGCGGCTCGGGCAGCAGCGCGAGGCTGATCGCGTACTTGCGCGCCTCGTACCACCGGCTGGCCAGGCTCCACGGGTCGGGCGCGGCCGCGTACATCTGGTCGAAGTACCCCTGGTCCAGGCTCATCGGCCCGCCGCCCCGAGCAGTACCTCGTGATCGCGGGTGAAATGGGCCACCGTACCCGGGGTGAGGACCGGGCCGGCGCTGGAACCCCGGGGCTCCAGCTGGCTGGCGAAGCAGCGGATGGCTGCGCGTTTGCGGCCGGCAACCGAGGGCCGCAACGAGACGCTCACGGCGTGCTCCCATGGCACCCGGGAGTCGCCGGGGCGGGCCCAGTGCCAGGTCCACACCGGATACCAGAACGTGAACGGGCTGGCGCGCCGGGCGGCCCGGCCGACTGCCTCGTGATCGGCGTGAACGTCCTGGTCCCAGGGGGCCAGGACCGCGTCGCAGTCCGCGGCGAGATCGCGCAGCCGGGCGGCGAGGGTATCCTCGCGCGCCGCCACACGGGTATCGGGGAAGCCGAGCCGGATCACGTCGGTGGCCTGCGCGCCGAGCGCCTGGAGCGCGCCGGCCGTCTCAGCCGTCCGGCGGGCGGCCAGCGCGGCCTGGTCGGGGTGGCCGGGATGGGAGGCCTCGCCGTCGGTCACCGAGACCAGCCGGAGCCGGGTCCCGGCCGCGGCCAGGATCGCCATCGTGCCACCCACGCCGAGAACCTCGTCGTCGGGATGGGCGGCGAGCACCAGCACGCGGGACCAGCCGCTGAGGTCAGCCGCCGGGAGCTGGCTCAGCCCCGCCCAGGCCCGCCAGTCCGCCTCGTCGGTGCCGGGCGCCTCGATCGCGTTCACCACGCCGGGCCCCGCTCCGCGACCAGCGTGCCCAGCTGGGCCAGGTCCCGTTCGGCGTGATGCTGGCGCAGGTAGACGTTCAGGTCAGCGACCCGGCGGCCATGCGCCTCGTCGTGGCACAGCGGCCCGGCGCCCAGCGCCCGCCCGACCCGGCTCATGACCTCGGTGGCGGCCGCCTCGATCTGGGCCCGGACGCGGAGGGCGCGGGCCGGCCCGCGCCGGCCACATCGCAGGGATCGGCGTCGATCTCGTCCGCGGCCTGGTCCAGCGCGGTCCGGGCGCTGGTCAGCGCGATGTTGACGGCGCCCAGGTGAGCCAGGGCGTGCGGGCCCACGTCGCGGCGGCGTGCCGCGCCGAGCAGCGTGTCCGCGACGGCGCGCGCCCCGCCGTACCAGCACGCCGCCACGCCCACGCCACCGTGCGCGAACCCGGGCCGCCCGGTGTACCCGCCAGGCGGCCCGACCGGCTCGGCGGGAACGTCGCCGAAGTCCACGTGGAGCGTGTCGCTGCCCGCCATCCCGGTGGCCGGCCAGGTGCCCGGCACCGGCGTGAGACCCACGGTGGCCACCGCGAACAGCCGGGTCCCGTCCGGCGCGGCCGCGGTGACCAGCGCGTCGGTGCAGGCCCGCGCCCCGGAGCAGTACTGCTTGAGGCCGGTCAGCCGCCAGCCCCGGGCGGCGCGGGCCGCGGTCAGGCCGCGGCCCGGGGGCTGGGCAGCCCAGACCCCCCACCGGCTGCCCGGCCCGGGCGGCGGGCCGCCCAGCTCAGCCAGGATCGCCACCGCGTCGGCGTGCCCTTCGCCCAGGCGGGCCAGGGAGAGGTTCTCGGCGGCCAGGCCGGCCAGCCGGGCCCAGCGTTCCCGGGTCCGCCCGCCGCCGGGCAGCGGCAGGTCCAGCCGCCCCGCCTCGGCCGCCGCCGCGAATGCGGCGGCGGCCGCACGCCACGCGGGCGGGCTGTCCATCTCCACCTCTCCTCGCGCGGTCTCGATGCTCGTCATGGTCTGCGGTGCTCCTTCTGCGGTCACTGGGGCGCCCGCCTCTACCCGCGGCCGCGGGCTTCATACCGGGCTGGCCCCGGGTTTCCCGGCGGCCGGCGGCTGGTGGCGTTCGGCCTGGCGGAACGGTCGTTTAATCCGCCGCCTGCGGGTAGCGCTAGAGCCAGCCCCTGACCCGGAGAAAGACATGACCCTCCCCGCCAGCCAGCAGCGTGCGCTAGACGCCATCGATAATGTCCTGCGGTCGGCCGAGCCCCGGCTCGCCACGATGTTCGGTGTCTTCACCGACCTCACCCGGCTGGACGCGATGCCAGCCGTGGAGACCCTCCAGCCGGGCCCGTGGTGGAACCGGCACCGGCTGACTGGCCCGTGGTACCGGCCCGGCTGGTCCGGGCATCAGCGTCACCGGCCCGGCCCGCGGCATCAGCCGGGGAGGCGGCCCCTGCGCGCTGGCCGGCGGCTCAGCCGGGTCGCGCTGATCCCGTTGCTGCTGCTCGCAGCCGTCAGCCTGGTCGTCGTGAGCCTGGTCAGCAGCGGCCCGGCCGGGCGGCGCGGCTGCGGTCAGGCCGCGGCGGCGGTCATGGGGGCCCGGCTGTGGGGTGCCGTCAGCGACAGCGCGGGTTCCGGGGGCACCGGCGGCGCCGCGGGTACCGGGTGCCCGTCCAGTGCGCAGCCGGTCTTCGGGGGCAGGTAGCGCCACCCGCCGGCTTATTTCCCCCGGCCCGCGTGGCCGCATCTTCCCCGGCCGGGCGATTGCTCGTCACGCACCGGCTCGCCGCGGCGGCGGTCCTTCTCCTGGCGGCACCCTCACCCCGGACATGCGCCGCGCCCCGCCGGGCCACCGTAACTGCACTGGCCGGCTATGCATGAACACTGGCCGGCCATGCATGAAAGGGCCGCGGCGGGGCAGCGTAGAGCCCCACGGCCCTGCCGCCCCCCGCTGGCCCCCGGTCTGCCCGGCAGCGCCTTCAGGAGGACGGGCGACGTGAAGCGCGGCGACCTGGGCCAGCCACGCACCGGCGCCCCCGGTGACCCGGACCAGCCTGGAAGCGGTCCCAGCGAGCCAGCCGTCGCCAGTGACGGCGCGCTGCGTGAGCAGGGCACGGGCGAGAGCAGCCCCGCCGGGAACGGCGCGGGGCCCCCGGGCCTGGACCGTGCGGGCGGGCGGCGAGATAACGGGCAGCCGGGTAGCGGGCCATCCGCGGGCCCCGGGCTGGCTGGGGACGATCCCGCGACTGAGCCGCCCGACCACATGCAGCAGGCGGTTGAGGCGGCCGCCGCGATCGCCGAGGAGACCGGCGGCCTGGGCCGGCTCGGCCGCCCCGTGAACCGGCGATCGCCCTTCTTCGTCGGCATGGCCGCCGCGGCCGGCGTGGCCGTGACCTACGGGCTGGTGGAGCTGCTGATCAGGGCGCGCTCGGTGCTCGTCCTCATCGGCCTGGCCCTGTTCATCGCGGCCGGCCTCGACCCCGCGGTGAACTGGCTGACCCGCCGCCGCCTGCCCCGCTGGGCCGCGGTGATCGTGATCCTGCTCATCGTGGCCGCCGTGGTCGCCGGGTTCGCAGCCGCGGCCGTGCCGCCGCTCACCAGCCAGGTCACCGCGCTGGTTCACGAGCTGCCGCATTACATGAACACGCTCAAGGACCACAACTCCGAGCTCGGCAAGCTGAACGCGCGGTTCCAGATCGAGCAGCGGCTGACCAAGCTGCTGTCCAGCAAGGGCACCGCGCTGGTCGGCGGCCTGCTCGGAGCCGGTGCCCTGGTGCTCAGCGCGGCCAGCTCCATGCTGGTCGTCATCGTGCTGGTGGTCTACTTCCTGGCCGCGATGCCCCGGATCAAGCTGTTCCTGTACCGGCTGGCCCCGCATTCACGGCGGTCGCGGGTCATCCTGATCGGCGACGAGATCTTCGTCAAGGTCGGCGGCTACATGCTGGGCAACTTCCTGACGTCGCTGATCGCCGGGGTCGGCACCTGGGCCTGGCTGCAGATCTTCGGCATCCCCTACCCGCTGCTGCTGGGCCTCCTGGTGGCCCTGCTCGACCTGATCCCGGTCATCGGGTCCACGGTCGGCGGCGCTATCGTCACCCTGGTCGCCCTGACCGTGTCCCTCCCGGTGGCCATCGCTACGCTCGCCTTTTACATCGCGTACCGCCTGGCGGAGGATTACCTCATAGTGCCAAGAATCATGGGGCGGACGGTGGAGGTGCCGGCGGTGGTGACGGTGGTGGCGGTCCTGCTCGGCGGGGCGCTGATGGGTCTCATCGGGGCCCTCGTCGCCATCCCCGCCGCCGCAGCGCTCCGCCTCCTGCTGAACGAAGTCACCTTCCGCCGGCTGGACAGCAGCTGACTGGGGCGCAGCAGCAGCGACCGGGGGACCAGCCGCAGGGCGGCGGCGCTCCCCCGGTGCCGCGCTGGCTGCGGGCCAGCTGGCTGCGGGCCGCCAAGCGGCCGATCCGCCGGATCGTCATCCTGTTCATCCTGGCCCTGATCGTCGAGTACCTGGTCATCCCGGAACTGGTCGGGGCCAGCAAGAACCTGGACCTGCTCGCGCGGGTGAGCGTCCCCTGGATGATCGCCGGGCTGACGCTGGAGGGCGCCTCGCTGTTCTGCTACGCGCTGCTGACCCGGGAATTGCTGCCCCCGGAGGGCCGGCCAGGCCTGTCGCGGCTGTTCCGGATCGACCTGGCCGCGGCGGCCGTGGCGCACATGATCCCGGCGGGCACCATCGGCAGCGCGGGCGTCGGCTTCACGCTCTTCACCTCCGAGGGGCTGGACGGCACCGACGTCGGCGTGATGATGGCCACCAAGGGCATGGGGTCCACCATCGTGCTGAACGTCCTGCTCTGGTTGTCGCTGGTGATCTCCATCCCGCTGTCCGGGTTCCGGGCGATCTACGCGACCGTGGCCATCGTGGGCGCGGTGCTGCTGGCCCTGATCGCGGCGCTGATCATCGGGCTCACCCGCGGCGCCCCGCGGGCCGGGCGCATCCTGCATGCGGCCGGCGACAAGATCCCTGGCGTCGGCGGGGACCGCCTGGAGAACATCGTGCTCCAGGCGGACGAGTCGCTGCGCGCGCTGGCCCGCAACCGGCGGGTCATGGTCGGCTCGCTGACCTGGGCGTCGCTGAACTGGCTGCTCGACGCGGCGTCACTGTGGTGCTTCATCGCCGCGTTTGGTGCCTTCGCCAACCCGGTCGGGCTGTTCGCCGCCTACGGGATCGCGAACGTGCTCGGCGCCATCCCGATCACCCCGGCCGGGCTGGGCGTGATCGATTCGGTGACGCCCGTCCTGCTGGTCAGCTTCGGCCTGACCCGCAGCGTCGCCACGCTGGGTGTGCTGGCCTGGCGGCTGGTCAACTTCTGGCTGCCCATCCCGACCGGCATCGCGGCCTATATCTCGCTCAAGGTGCCCCGGGGGTCCGGCTGGGCGGCGATGCGCCGGGCGCTGGCCGACATGTTCGGGCACAACCGCTCCAACGGCGAGGGTGACGCCGAGGGGGGGAACCGCGAGCACGGCGGGAGTGACGGCGGGCACCGGAGCAGCGAGCCCGGCGGCCGCGAGGACGGGGAGGGGAAGGCCGGCGGTACCCCGGGCCCTGACGGCGGCGCCCCGCGTGCCGCGGAGGACGAGGACCACGCCAGGGACCGCGCCTGACTGGCCGCGGGAGCATGGCGGCCGGCGGCGGTCACCGCCGGGGAAGCTTGACCACCGTCACGAAGAACTCGTCGATCTGCCGCACGGCCGCGATGAACTGCTCTACGTCCACCGGCTTGGTGACGTAGGCGTTGGCGTGCAGCCTGTAGCTGCGCAGGATGTCCTCCTCGGAGGAGGAGGTCGTCAGGACGACCACCGGCACGTGGGACAGCTCGGGGTCGGACTTGATCTTCTCCAGGATCTGGCGCCCGTCGTACTTGGGCAGGTTGAGGTCGAGCAGGATGAGGTCGGCCGGCGGCGCGCTGGTGTGGGCGCCGCGGTGGTAGAGGAAGTCGAGCGCCTCCTCCCCGTCCCGCGCCACGTGCAGCCGGTTGCGGATCTTGTTGTCCGCGAAGGCTTCCCGGGTCATCAGCTCGTCGCCGGGGTCATCCTCGACGAGCAGGACTTCGATCTGTTCCAGGTCGCACATGGGGTGTCCCTTCGGGGAGGGGGCCGGCGTTCTGGCCGCCGGGTTCCGGCGGGCCGTCCGTGCCGGAGCTGGCGGTGCCGGGGATGGTCAGGGTGCCGGTGACTCCCGGGTGGCCAGCCGGGTGGGACGGGGACGGCGCGGGCAGCGTGAAGTAGATGCGCGTCCCGCCTGAATAGCCAGTGTCCAGGAACATCTGGCCGCCGTGCTGCTCGACGATCCGCTTGCACAGGGCGAGGCCGATCCCCGTGCCGGGGTACGTGCCCCGTCCGTGCAGCCGCTGGAAGATGATGAAGATCTTCTCGGCGAACTCGGGCGGGACGCCGATGCCGTTGTCGGCCACGCCGATCCGCCATTCCCCGCCCGGCTGCTCGTCCGCGGTGATCCGGATCACCGGGGCGCGGTCCGCCGCCCGGAACTTGATGGCGTTCCCGATGAGGTTCTGCCACAGCATGCCGAGCAGGGTCGGGTCGCCCATCACCTCCGGCAGCGGCCCGGGGCGCTCGATGACCGCCCCGGACTCCTCGATCGCGGCCGACAGGGCCGTGGACGCCGCGTCCAGCGGCTCATCGAGCGGCACCGGCACGCGCTCGTCGCTGGCCCGGCCGACCCGTGAGAACGTCAGCAGATCGTTGATCAGGACCTGCATCCGCTTCGCGCCGTCCACCGCGAACTCGATGTACTTCAGGCCCCGCTCGTCGAGCTTGTCGCTGTAGCGCTTCTCCAGCAGCTGGCAAAACGATGCGATCTTGCGCAGCGGTTCCTGCAGGTCGTGCGAGGCGACGTAGGCGAACTGCTCCAGCTCGCCGTTGGACCGGCGCAGCTCGGCGGCCTGGGCATCCAGGTCGGCCGCCTGACGCGCCGCGATGGCCTGGGCAGCGCGGCTGGTCTCCAGGGCCGTGACCAGCTCGCTGCGCATCCCCTCGACGGCCGTGGACAGGGCCCGCAGGTCCGCCGGGCCGGAGGGTCGGATGTGGTGGCTGTAGTCACCGCCCGCCACCTCGTCAGAGGCCTCCCGAAGGCGGTGCAGCGGCCGGATGACGGCCCGGTCCAGCATGACCGCCAGCGCCGCCGTCGCGAGCAGGAAGACGACCAGGATGGTCGCGTAGACCCAGTTCTGGAGGACCCGGGCCCGGCCGAGAGCGGCCCGGTCGGTCGCCGCGGCCGCCGCCAGGCCGGAATTCTGGGCGGCGAACAGTACCCGCAGCTTGTCGAAGGCCTGCTTGCCCCGGTCCAGCTGGGTCAGGTCAGTACCGCTCAGCGGGCCGTGGCGGGCCAGGTCGATGGACGGGATCGCGTAGCCGGCCCGCCAGGCCTGGGCGGCCCGCTCGATGCGGGCCAGGTTCCTGATCAGCGGCGCTTTCCCGCCGATCTCGGCGCGAAGCCGGGCCGCAGCCGCCTGCTCGGTGGCCCGGCCGGCGCTGTAGGGCTCGAGGAACCGCTGGTCGCCGGTGAGACCGTAACCGCGCACCCCGGTCTCCTGGTTGACCAGCGCTCCCTGCAGCCGGTAGGCCTGGGCCTGGGCCGGCAGGACCGAGCTGGTCAGCTCGTTGGACGTCACCCGGGTCTGGACCGTCAGCGCCGTCACGAGGATGGCGGCCAGCGCGACCAGAAGCCCGAGCGCCGCGAACACCAGCCGGAACCAGCCCTGGACCGTGAGTTCCCGGAGCCTGGCGCCGGTGTTCCTGCGCTCCGGATGGGCTCACTGCGGTGCCTTCCAGCCGAGGTGGACGATCGCGACGTCGTCGGCGAGTCCGCCGTACGGGGCGGCCGCCGCCTCGGTCGTGTCCAGCAGCGTATCCACGAAACCCGGGGGCGGCAGCACGGCCAGATCCCGGGCCATGGCCAGCAGCCCTTCCTCGCCGAGCCGCTCGCTGTCCGGGCCCACCCGGCCCTCGAACAGCCCGTCGGTGAACAGCACCAGTCCCGCGGCCGGGGGCAGCGCCAGCACCTGCTCCGGCCAGGACGTGCCGGACTCCAGGCCCACCGCGGGCCCCGCCGGTCCCTCGACCAGCTCGACGTGTCCCGGCGTGCGCAGCAGCAGCCCCGGATGGCCCGCCCGCACCACCCGGACGCTGCGCTGGTCCGGGCCGAAGACCAGGTGGGTGAGGGTGGCGAAGAGGCGATCGTCGTCGCGCTCGGCCATCAGCAACTGCTCGAGCAGGCCCATCAGAGCCGCCGGCGACGCGCCCGCCAGGACCAGGGACCGCCAGGCCACCCGCAGGCACACCCCGATAGCGGCCTCCGCTGCACCGTGCCCGCACACGTCACCGATGACCGCGTGCACGATGCCGTCCGGCGTCTCGACCACGTCATAGAAGTCGCCGCCGAGCAGGGCGTTGGCCCGGCCGGGGCGGTAGCGGGCCACCATCTCGAACGCCGCGGTGCGGAGCAGCGGGGTGGGCAGCAGGGCCCGCTCCAGCCGGGCGTTCTCTTCCGCGCGCAGCGCGCTGCGCTGCAGCGCCGCCGACGCCTGTTCCACGTGCTTGCGCTGGGTGGCATAACGGATCGCCCGGCCGAACACGTCGGGCGGCGCCTGGCCCTTGATCAGGTAGTCCTGGGCGCCCGCCGCGACCGCGGCGAGCCCGGCGCTCTCCTCCGCCAGGCCGGTCAGCACGACCACGGGCACGCCGGGGGCGGCGGCGAGCATCTGGGTGACCGCCTCCAGCCCGTGCACGTCGGGCAGGTGCAGGTCGAGCAGGACGCAGCCGGGCGCGGTGCCCCGGCTGAGCAGGTCCGCGGCCTCGGCGAGTGAGCGCACCGCGGTCAGCGAGGCCTGCATGCCGCTGTCGGCGAGCAGTTCCTCCACCAGCAGGACGTCGCCAGCGTCGTCCTCCACCAGGAGGATCGTGTCCGGGTCGCCGAGCCACCCGAGGCGTGCTGGGTCGGGGCTGTGGCTCTCCGCCGGCGGGCTGCCGCTCTCCTGCGGCGGCCTGGCCGGGCCGCGCGGAGCGGGCACGCCGGTCCGGGTCGGCATGCTCACGGCGCGCCTGCGGGACGTAGCCTCAACCAACGCTCCTTGATGACAGACCGCTAGCCTCGTATCCGAGGCTAGCGGCTTCCGCGCTCCCTGTTCCGGACAGGATAATGTCGCGGAACGCCGGAGCTTCCGTTTTCATGCCGTACGCGCCGGGCCGGGGAAGCCCGTGACACGGGCGGGCCGTGGCAGGGACGGGGTCCGGGGCGCGCCATGCCTCAGGTGGCTGCGAGCCTGCCCTACGCGGCGTCCGCCGTACCGGAGATCCGCTGCCGGAGGAACGTGAGCGCGTGGCCGAGCAGCCGGGACACGTGCATCTGCGAGATGCCCAGCGCCTGGCCGATCTCCGCCTGGGTCATGTCGCCGTAGAAGCGCATGAGCAGGATCCGCTGCTCCCGCCGGGGCAGCTCCCCCCAATGCACCGCCAGCGCCTCCATGGACAGCGTGTGCTCCATCTGCGGATCATCACCGCCGAGCAGGTCGGCCAGGCTGGCCGTGTCGGGCTGGCCGGACAGGGGCGCGTCGAGCGAGGCTGGCTGCAGGAGCATGTCGGCGCCCCGCGCCTCCCGCACGTCATCTTCGGTGACACCCAGGTCGGCGGCGAGCTCCGCGTCGCTGGGCGCACGGCCCAGCTGCTGGGTGAGCTCGCGGGACGTCTCGCGCAGCGCCAGCAGCCGTTCCTGGACCGGGCGCTCGACGTGCACCTGCCACCGCTTGTCGCGGAAGTAGCGCTTGATCTCCCCGGTGATGCACGGCTGGGCGTAGGCGGCCAGGTTGCGGCCGACCCCGGGATCGAAATTGTTGATCGCCTTGAGCAGGCCTACGTAGCCCACCTGGATCAGGTCCTCGGTCGGCTCCGGGCTGCGCCGGTAGCGGTTCGCGCAGGCCCGGACCAGTCCCCGGTACCGCGCCACCAGCACCTCGCACGCGCCTTCCCGGCGTGGGCTGCCCTGCGGGCACGACCGGATCTCGCGCAGCAGATCCTCGTCGTCCAGCTGTTCAAACTCGCTCGCAGCTGCGTCAGCGGGCCGGCCCATGGTCCGGGGCGGGTGCGCCGCAGCTGCCTTACCTGCGGCAAGTATTTCCATGCTGCAAGTTTCTCACAGCTGCGCCGCATAAAGCAAATGTTTACATGTGGAATAACTCAGCCGGCGTCGGCGGCCACCTCGCCCAGCCCGCGCACCAGGGCGTCACGGCCGTCCGGCGTCATGGCCTGGAGCATCTCGGCCAGGGCCGCCCGCCGCTGGTCACGCACCCATCCGGCCAGCCGCCGGCCCGACTCGGTCAGCAGCAGCACGATCTCCCGGCGGCTTTCCTCGGCCCGGTCCCGGGTCAGCAGTCCCGCGACTTCCATCCGGTCGCACAGCCTGCTGGTGGCCGACGCGGAGGCGCCCACCTGCGTGGCCAGGCGGTTGAGGTTGAGGCTGCCGGCCCGGTCGATGATGAGCAGCGCCCGCAGCTGGGCAGGCGGCACCGACGAGCCGATTTTCTCGACGGCCCGCTCCGCCACCTCGATCAGGGCGGCCAGTCCCCGCTCGGCGGTACTCACCTCAAGCTGCCCATCCCTGGAACCCCGGACCATGTCGTATCCCATCAGGACCACCACCGGGCCAGCGCCCCGCGCCCTCCTGCGATTCCGGCGGAGAGCCTATCAGCGCTGGCATCGCGTCTCCCGGACCCGAGCGTGCTCATCCCTCCCAGCCACTGTCCTTCCCGGCCCAGCTGCTCGCTGCGCCGCGCTCGCGGGAAAGCCCTGAGGCCGGCACTACCCGTACGCCTGGCCGGCTACACCACCCGCTGCCCGGGCGCCTGCGGCGCGGGCACGTGACCGCCGCCGATGCTGGCAGATGACAAGTGTTTCTCATTACAATGTTCTGTCGTGGAAACGCCCCGCCATCCCGCGCCCGCCCCGGCGGCTGATTCCGCGGCGGCTCATCCACCGGCGGCTGGTTCCCGTGCGGCTCGTTCCGTGCTGGCTGAGCTCCCCGCGACCGGGCCGGAATTCGCGGAGCAGGTGGAAGCACTGCAGGCCGCGACCCGCGTGCTGGCCGGGGTGGCGCTGCGCAGCCTGGACGTCCTCGGCGGCGTGATCTCCCTGCCCCAGTTCCGGATGCTGGCCGTCCTGGCTGAACTCGGCCGGGCCCGGTCGGCGCGGGTGGCCCGGGCGCTCGGCCTGGACGCGTCCACCGTGACCAGGCTGGCCGACCGGCTGGTCGCGGCGGGCCATGTGGCCCGGGGCAGCGACTCCAGGCACCGCAGCGTGGTGACGCTGGAGCTCACGCCCAGCGGGCAGGGCCTGGTCAGCGCGGTAGCCGGGTGGCGGCAGCGCGAACTGAGCCGGATCGTCGCCGGGCTCCCGCCCGACACCCGGCTCCAGCTCACCAGCGTCCTGGGCGAGCTGGTCACGGCGGCGGGGGAAGGATACGGCCTGGCCACCGCGCCCGTCGTCCCGCTCTGAGCCGGGTCCGCCGACAGGACCGTTTGGGCTGGCCGGGTGAGCCGGCGCAGCAGCCGCCGGATGGGAAGAGCATGGTGCCGGCCGCGCACCATCTGGGCCGTACCCGTGAGGCCACCGGCTGGCCGCTGGGCCCGCACGGCAACCGCAGCTGCGGCCGGCGCCGTATTCACCCGGAAGAGCACTGCCCAGCCTGGCTGCGCACGCCGGTGTCCCTGACCCTGACCCCGGCCCCGGTCTTCCAGCCGGCACGCCGCTGGTCAGCGTATTCTTCATCCCGCCCCACCTGGCAGCAGGTGCCCTTCACCGGCGCGAGGGAGGTAGATCCGCGATGGCCGAGCACCATCTCGCCTATGACAACGGGATATTGCGGATCACCCAGACCGCTGCCCCGGCCGGCCTGGCCATCGCCGGGGAGATCGACGAGGCGACGTACCCCGCGCTCGTGACCTCACTGCACGAGCTCGCCGACGGGTACCCGGTGGTGCACCTGGAGCTCAGCGGGGTGAGCTACTGCGACCTGGCCGGGCTGCGGGCCATCGTGCGGCTGGCCATCGAGGACGGTGCGGGAGACGCGCGGCGCGTCCAGCTGCACAACGTGCCGCAGCACATCCGCACGGTGCTCGCCATCACCGGCTGGGATGCGCTCCCGGGACTGGCCCTGGAGCCCTAGACGGGCGGCCCGGTACCTGCCGGGCCGGTCAGTCAGCCCAGCCTGATCCCGGCGCCGAGCGGCGCCGCAGGTCATTGCGGACTTCGGCGCCGAGCCTGCGGGTTTCCCGCCGGTTGAGCATCGCGCCGGCGGCGGCCCCGGTCAGCAGCGGACCCAGCGAGACGGCGCTCCGGCCCGCCCGGGCGATGAGCCGGCGTTCCAGCTGCCTGCGCAGCGGGGAGCCCACGGCCAGGGCCAGGCCTCCCGGCACCAGGGCCACGCCGCGGCGGTGCGCCCAGGCCATGACGTAGGCCACCATGCGCTCCGGAGCCGGGCCCTGGGCCCGCATCCCGTAGACCTCGTGCAGCTCGGCGACCAGCTTCAGCTCGATCCCGACGACCGCCAGGGTCTCGAACGCCACCTCGACGGGGGCGGACGGCAGCGGCAGCAGCATGGACGCGCCGACCGCGGCGCCCACGGACGTGGCGGCCCGGGACGCGCCCTTGATCAGCTGGTCCGCGACCTCTTCCGGCCCGAGGCCGGGAAACTGGGCGCGGAGCTTCTGCTGGTCCCGTACGGGCAGCCGGGGAGCCATCGCCAGCACCTGGGAGGTCAGCCACCGGCCCCCAGAGGCCACCCCGGACCAGCCCGCCCGGCCGCCGCGGCGGGTGAGCCGGGACGTGGCCGCCAGCACGCGGCGGCGCCGCGACAGGCTGCTGCCCTCGCTGATCTCGCCGACCAGCTCGGCGACCTCGCCGGACAGCTCAGGCTGGCCGGCCGGTTCGGCGGCGCGCCCGGCGCGCCCGCCCCGGCGGGCGAGCCGGGACGTGGCCGCCAGCACGCGGCGGCGCCGCGACAGGCTGCCGCCCTCGCTGATCTCGGCGACCTCGCCGGACAGCTCAGGCTGGCCGGCCGGTTCGGCGGCGCGCCCGGCGCCCTCGGTGGTCTTGTCCACGTCCTCCAGCTACCCCGGGCTGGGCCTGGTGACGCCGGGGATCGCCCGGGTTCTCAGTGCCCCGGTTCCGGGCGCCCGGCTCGCAGCGCCAGGGCCCGCGTGCTCCGGCCCGCGCACGCGGGTAGGGACCTGGCCATGACACAGTTCGGGTACACGGCCCTGTGCGAGCAGACTCCCGTCCGGCAGCTGGTGAGCGACCTGCAGGCCGCCGAGCAGGCCGGGTTTGATTTCTCGGTCATGTCCGATCATTACTTTCCCTGGCTCGAGGACCAGGGTCATTCCGGCTACGCCTGGGCGGTCCTCGGAGCCGCGGCGCAGGCCACCCACCGGCTCCCGCTGATGACGATGGTGACCTGCCCGACGTTCCGCTACCGGCCGGGCCTGCCCTGGTGTGACCTCGCCGGATACGGGCATTTCAGGAGCGGGTGGCAGGGAGGTGGCCAGTGCCCGGGAAGCTCACGCCGTACCAGCGCAAGCGGGATTTCACGCGCACGCCCGAGCCGGCCGGCCAGCCCGGCGGGGAGCCGTCCACCGGGGGGCGGCGGTTCGTCGTGCAGCGGCACCGGGCGCGGCGGCTCCACTATGACCTCCGCTTCGAGATCGGCGGCGTCCTGGCCAGCTGGGCGGTCCCGCGGGGTCCCACCATGGACCCGGACGTGAAGCGCACCGCGGTGCACGTCGAGGACCATCCCCTCGAGTACCTCGACTTCGAGGGGGTCATCCCGCACGGCGAGTACGGGGCGGGTGACGTGATCGTGTGGGACCGCGGCACCTGGGAGCCGCACGCCACCGACGACCCGGCCGCCGCGGTGGCCGCCGGCGAGCTGCACGTGGACGTGCACGGCGACAAGCTGCGCGGCCTGGTGATCCTGGTGCGCCGCGGCCGGGACGGCAACGGCGGGCCGGGATC
Organism: uncultured Actinomycetes bacterium; assembly: GCA_963751175.1. GTDB lineage: Bacteria > Actinomycetota > Actinomycetes > Streptosporangiales > Streptosporangiaceae > RYN-230. Next base: position 53,504 of record CAVVTM010000035.1, read on the forward strand.
CGAGCAGTGGCTGCTGGTGCACAAGCACGACGAGTACGCCGTCACGGGCTGGGACCCGGAGGACCACCCCGCGTCGGTGCTCAGCGGGCGCACCAACGACCAGGTCAAGGCCGATCCGGAGCGCATGTGGCGGCCGGACCTGCCCGCTGCGTCGGCGTCGGTCCCGCTGCGGCCGGCCGTCGCCCCGCCGGCGGTCAGCCCGCCCAGCCCGGGTGAGCTGGCCGCGCTCGACGCGCTCGGCGGCGGCGGTACCTGGGAGGTGTTCGGCCGCGCGCTGCGGCTGACCAACCTCGGCAAGGAACTCTTCCCCGGCCGCCCCGGGGAGCCCGCGGTGACCAAGCGCGAGCTCATCCGGTACGCGGCGCAGATCGCCCCGGTCGTGCTGCCCTACCTGGCCGGCCGCCCGTTCAACATGAACCGGTTCCCGGGCGGCGCGCAGTCCGCCGGGTTCTGGCACAAGCAGCTGCCCGACCATGCGCCAGACTGGCTGCCGCGCTGGCACGACCCCGGCGCCGAGCCCGGCAAGACCTCCACCTACCTGGTCGCCGACGAGCCGGCCGCGCTGGTGTGGGCAGCCAACTTCGGCGCCCTGGAGTGGCACGCCTGGACCTCCCGGGCCGACCAGCCGGACCGCCCCAGCTACGCGCTCGCCGACATCGACCCAGGCCCGGCCACGTCGTGGGAGGAGGTACTGGTGCTGGCCCGGCTGCACCGTACCGCCCTGGAGCACCTGGGCGTGCGGGGCCAGCCGAAGCTCACCGGGAGGCGGGGCATCCAGATCTGGATCCCCGTCGCCCCGGGGCCCAGTTTCAGCGAGACCCGTGCGTGGGTGGAGCAGCTGTCCCGGGCGATCGGCGCGGTCGTGCCCCAGCTGGTGAGCTGGAAGTGGGACGTGCATGACCGGGGCGGGCTGGCCCGGCTCGACTACACGCAGAACGCCAGCAACAAGACCCTGGTCGCGCCGTACAGCCCGCGGGCCGCCGCCGGGGCACCCGTGTCCACCCCCCTGGAGTGGGACGAGCTGGAGGATCCGGCGCCCCGGCCCGATGCGTTCACGATCCGGGACGTCCCGGCCCGCGTGGCCCGGCTGGGCGACCCGTTCCGTACTGTGCTGGCCCCCCAGGTGCTTCCCCCGATCAGCTAACGGAGGCCCGCGAAGAGATCGCCCTCGGGCACCGGGGCCCCGGTCGAGTCCATCGCCCGGATGAAGCTCTCCTCGCCGAACACCCGCTCGCCGAGCTCGGGCGGGATCTTGCTGAACCACGACTCACTGATCTGGCTGCCGTGCGCCATCAGCGCGGCCTGCTTGCGGGCCAGCACCGGGCGGATGTCGACGATGGTGGTGATGCGCTGCTCGGAGGCCTCCATCTGCTGCTGCGTCTCGGCGCTGATGCTGCTCCCGTCGGGCACGTCCGCGCCGGCCTCCTTGAGCGCGGCCCACAATTCCCGCCACTTGCTGATCGGCATCGCGGTCAGGTACAGCTTCGCGGGGATGCCGGTGCGCCGTACCGCCTTGGCCGCGGCCCGGCTGGCGTGCACATGGTCGGGGTGCTGGTACCCGCCGTCAGGGTCGTACGTGACGACGACCTGCGGCCGGTACCGCTCGATGAGGGCACCGATCCGGCCCGCCACCACGTCCAGCGGCACGTTGCAGAACGCGTCCGGCCGGTCCTTGTAGTCCCACTCGACCATCCCGGAGTCGTGATAGCCGAGCAGCTCGAGGTCCGTGACCTCCAGGTGCTTGGCGGACTCCCTGAGCTCAGCCAGCCTGATCTCGGCCACTTCCTGCTCGTCGTGGCCGTCACCACCAGGCTTGATCCCGCCGGGAGAGTCCCCGAACTCGCCGTTGGTGCAGGTGACCACGATCGTGCGGACGCCCTCGGCGCCGTACCGGGCGAGCACTCCGCCGGTGCTCGAGGCCTCGTCGTCGGGATGCGCGTGCACTGCCATCAGGGTCAGGTTGTCCGCCATGGCACCAGCCTGCCCGACCGGGGCCCGCCGCGGCAGGCCGGCCCGCCGTTTCAGCCCGCCGCGTAACCCGCGGGCCCGGTGGTCTTAACCCGGTTCGTGACAATGGCCGCGCTGGCGCGGCTATCGTTGGTGGGCCGATCCGCGGAGCAGCTGTCCGCGGGACCCCAGCGGGAAAGGCCGGTCCATGAGCCACGGCAGCATGCGCCGGACGAAGCGGCGATCCGTCATCATCGTGGTGGCCGTGGTGGCGGCCGTCGTGGTGGCGGGCGGCGCGGCGGGCGGCTACGTCCTGCTGACGCGTACCCAGGGCAGTCCCCAGCAGACCGCCGCCAGCTACCTGGGTGACTGGCAGCGGGGCAGCTACGCCGCGATGGGCAAGGTCAGCGTGAACGTGCCGCGCTCCGGCCTGGCCAGCCCGCTGCGGCAGACCGCGGCCGAACTCGGCCTGCGCCGCATTCACCTGAGGCTCGGCCGGGTCACCGTGACCGGCGGATCGGCCCGGGCCCGGTTCACGGCCACCGCCGACCTGGCCAGCGGGCACACCTGGACGTATCCGGGGCAGCTTCAGCTGGTCACCCGGAACCGGCAGTGGCGGGTGGACTGGAGCCCGGCCGCCATCTATCCCCGGCTCCGGGCGGGCGAGCGGTTCGTGCAGAGCGCGGTCTGGCCTGCCCGGGCGGCGGTGCTCGCCTCCGACGGCACCGCGCTGAGCTCCCCCTCGGTACTCGCCCAGTCGGGTTCCGTCGCGCTGCTCACCGGCACCGTGGTGGCCGCCACGGCGGCGCAGGCCAGGGCGCTCGGCGCCCCCTACCGGGCCGGTGACCTGATCGGCCAGGGCGGCATCGAGCAGGCGTACCAGGCTCAGCTGGCGGGCAAGCCGTCGCTGACCATCCGGCTCGAGGGACCTGGCAAGCGGGTGGACGCGACGGCCGCCCGCTTCCCGGCCACCCCCGGCAAGCCGGTGCAGACCAGTCTCGACATGCGGGACCAGATGGCCGCGTCGGCGGCCGTGTCCGGCGCCTCGACGTCGAAACCAGTCGACCTGGTGGCCATCCAGCCGTCCACGGGCAAGGTGCTGGCCGTCGTGGAGCGCCCGGGCGGGTTCGACCGCGCCCTGGCCGGCATTTTCCCGCCCGGCTCGACCTTCAAGGTGGTCACCGCCTCGGCCCTGGCCCGGAAGGGGATGCGCCCGTCCAGCACGGTGCAGTGCCCCAGCAAGGTCACCATCGGCGGCCGGACCTTCCACAACGACGCCAACGAGCACCTCGGCACGACCAGCCTGCAGACGGCGTTCGCGGTGTCGTGCAACTCCACCTTCGCCATGCTGGCCTACCAGCGGCTGGGCGGCGGCGCACTCGCGTCGATGGCCAGCCACGTTCGGCTTCAACAGCAACGCCAACCTGGGCATCCCCGCCACGCTCGGCAAGTTCACCACGCCGCGCCAGCCAGTGGATGTGGCCGCCGATGCCTTCGGCCAGGGCACGGACCTGGTCAACCCGCTCAGCCAGGCCAGCGTGGCCGCGGCCATCGAGGACGGCACCTGGCGGTCCCCGGTCCTGGTCACCAGCCCGCAGCCGCGGCAGGCGAAGTCCCACGCGATCAGCCCGGCCATCCTGGGCACGCTGCGGCCGATGATGCGGGCCGTGGTCACCAGCGGCACCGCCGCCGGGGTCGGGTTCCCGGCCGGCGTGTACGGCAAGACCGGCACCGCGCAGTACGGCACGGGCACGCACTCGCACGGCTGGTTCATCGGCTACCGCGGGGACCTGGCCTTCGCGGTGCTGGTCGAGGGAGGCGGCTTCGGGGCGAACAGCGCGGGTCCGGTGGCCAACGCGTTCCTGCGCAAGCTCTGACTCTCACCCGCCGGCCGGGGGCGGCGCAGCGCCTCAGCCCTTGGCCGCGGGCGGCGCGGCGTAGCTCACGGTGACCCGCTGGAAGCCCAGTGAGTGCATCATGCTGGTGAGCATGCCGGTCGTATTCCGCTGCGCATCGGCGAGCAGGGCGCTCTGCCGGGCCGCCGTCTGGATCTTCTGCTGGGCCAGGATATAGACCTGCTGCTGGCTGTTCGGGTTGCCGGAGAAGAAGTTCCCGATCCGGTTCAGCAGCCCTTGCTGCTGGGCGAATACGTAGGACTGCTTGACGTTGAGCACGGCCGGCTCGAGCCGGGCCCGCGGCAGCCGGATCGTGACCGCCGCCCGGTTGGCCGAGACCTGGATGGCGGGGCTCTTCAGCTGGGAGAAGTTGACGTAGGCGATCTCGCTGCCCTGGCCGACGAACAGGGTCTGGCTGCCTTCCAGGAACGCCGGCAGCAGGTTCGCCTTCTGGGTCAGGTCCACCACGACCTGGAACGATCCGCTCGCCGCCTGGTAACGGCTCAGCGCGGTGATCGACTTGAGCAGCACGGGCCCGCTGCGCGCGGAGGTGGTCTCCCCGAACGGGTTGCGCAGCCGGGGCAGCAGGTTCACGGCGGCGAGCGCGACGATCAGCACGGCGACGGCCACGATGACGGCCGCGACCGCCACCAGTTTCCCCACGAGCCCGCCACCTCGCGGGTTGCGCGCTGACGTGTCTCGGTCCTCGGTCGTCATGATGCGTGTCATGGTCCTCCAAGCTACCCGTTGACCACCACCGGCCAGGCCAGCCAGGCCAGCATGGCCGACCAGGCCCGCAGGGGCCGCGCTGCGGACCCCGTACCCCAGCGTGACCGACTCATTCCGGTACGCCCGCGGATCGGGACACTCACGGCACCAGCCTGCGGGGCGGACCGGCGGTGGCGGTGGTACCTGGTGGGCGGGAGCAGGCGGGCGCGCCTGAGCGGCGGGGCGGCTACCAGCCGTAGATGCGCACCGGAAGCTCGTGAGCCGGGATCTCATCGGGGCCGGGATAGGTGATCATGACGACTGTGTCGTCAGGGTCATGACCCTCCACCGCCATCACCCCGTCACTGCTGCGCGTCTCGCGGTGCGCGGAATGCGCCTTCAGCACCCGCTCGCAGCGCTCGAAATCCTCTTTCCCGTCGGCGGTCCAGATCACGTACTGCAGGCCGACGCCGCCCAGCGGATGACCCGCGTTGCCGCCCATCGCACGGAGGAACAGCTGCGCTCCGCCCGGGCTGACCAGCAGCGCCGCGGTCGGGCTCTGGTCCGCCACCCGCATCGCGAGGAGCTCGGTGTAGAAGCTGACCGAGCGGTCCAGCCGCTGCACGAACATGACAGCCGAGCCAATCCGGGTACCGTGCGCCATCCGCTGACCTTCCAATCCTGGTCGCTGGGGCCTGCACCGAGTCTTCCTAGGACTACCCTGCCCGGTGCCGATGGCGATCTGGCCGCCCCGGTCGTTGCGGGCGGTGAAGCGGCCGGACGTGACCCGGTCGATGGATATCCCGCGGTGTGCCGGATCAGTCGCCATGCCGTCAACTCTGCCAGACTCCCCGGTGCAGCCAGCGGAGCAGGTCTGGCGGGGCCAGCTGGGCTGCCCGCCTCTGGTAGCCAGCCCGCTCACGCGGGCTGAGTACCTCCGCCCCCGCCCCCGAGCTACCCCGCCGGAAGAAGGCGGCGCTGCTCTTCAGGATGCCGGGCGGCCCGATGATGCTGTCGGCCCCAGCCCTCATCTCCTCGAACGTGGCGGCGCGGACCAGGTCCGGCCAGGCCCGCGCGGGCACGGTGATCCCGAGCCGGCCGGCCAGGCGGCGCATCTCGCCGCCCAGGCCGGCCGACAGGTCGTCGTAGTGCGCGAGCACGATGTTCGGCTGGCCGCGCCGCGCCCAGGCGTCGGTGAGGTGCCACATCACGCCGGGCAGCGAGTCCAGCTGCTGCTGCGGGGTGGTGTCCTCATGGATCCAGCCGGTCAGCCAGTCGTGCAGCGGCGGCCGCGGCCCGCTGGGTTCGGGCTGGCCGGTGAGCCGCCGCAACCGGGCCCGGTCGATGTTGCTGCCCTGGTGGTAGAGGGACACGGCCATGTCGAGCGGATGCCTGGCCACGACGATGTAGGTGGCGCGCGGATCGACCGGGAGGCCGTCCAGGGGCGTGTGCGACTTGATGATCCGGCGGTGGGTCTGGGCGGCGAGCCGGGCGACCAGCTCCTCCCGCGGCACCGTGGTCCGGTCCAGCCAGGGTGACAGGACGCCGAGCGGCTCGGGCAGCTGCGGGGTCTGGAACACCAGCAGCGCGCAGATCATCTGCATCCAGGTGGTCCCGCTCTTGGACCGGGTGCTGATCACGATGTCACCGTCGCGGAAGGGGAACCCGGACCACCGGGCGCTGTCCTCGTCCGGGGACTGGTAGCGGACCGGGGCAGGAGGCATCCGACGATCGTAGGCGCGGCGGCCGCCACGGAACTATAGGTATTGACTTATATAAGCAGTGCCTGTAATTCTCGGGGAGTGCAAGCCTTCGAGGTGCTCGGTGACCCGGTCCGGCGCCGGATCCTGGAGCTGATCGCGGACGGCGAGATGACGTCCGGCGGGGTGTGCGGCGTGATCCGCGCCGAGTTCGGCATCTCCCAGCCCGCCGTGTCGCAGCACCTCAGGGTGCTGCGCGACAGCGGTTTCGCGACGGTACGGGCCGCGGGCACCCGGCGGCTGTACGCGGTGAACCCGGATCCGCTGCGTGAGGTGGCCGAGTGGCTGGATCCGTTCCGGCGCTTCTGGGCCCCGCATCTGGAGGCACTGGCCACGGAACTGGCCCGCGGGCGGCGGGAACGCCGGCCCGGCCGGGCGGGAGTTCCCCGCCCTGAACAGCCGCCGGTGGCGTGACGCGGACGTCGCGGCCGGCGCGGACGAAACCGCCGCCCAGGCTGCGGCCGACCGCACCACGGCCGCCTACAGCGGCGCACCCTCGGACGGCTGAGCGGCCAGCAGGCAGGACGAGGTGCGGCGGCTCCGGCCCTCGCCTGCCCGGCTCAGGCCAGCTCAGGCCGCAAGGTCGGAGTAATGACTGGCGTCGCCCTTGCGCACGATGCTGGTGTCGCCGTTGACCCCGACCGGGATGTCACCGGCGATCGTGATCCGGTGCAGCAGCCGGGGCTGGTCGTCGTAGTCGGCGACCGCGTAGTGCTGGGTGGCCCGGTTGTCCCAGATCGCGATGTCACCGGCCCGCCAGGTCCAGCGGACGGTGTTCTCGAGCCGGGTGATGTGCCGCTGCAGCAGGCCGAACAGGTCGTGGAAGTCGGTCGTGCCCAGGCCGGTGAAGGACCGGACGAAGTGACCGAGCAGCAGGGCCGGCTCGCCCGTCTCCGGGTGGATACGGACGACAGGGTGCTCGGTCTCGAACTCCAGGTGGCGGAACTCCTCCCGGTGCTCCTGTTCCCTGACGTCCATGCCGCCGATCTGCGGGCGCTCGGCCGCGTAGTCGTACAGGTTGGTGTGCACCGCCCGCAGCCCGCCGGCCAGCGCCCGCAGCGCCGGGTGCAGCCGCCGGTAGGCCTCGGCGGTGTTCGCCCACACGGTCGTCCCCCCGTAGGGCGGCAGCGTGATCGCGCGCAGCACGCTGATCGCCGGGACCCGGTCCACGAACGTCACGTCCGTGTGCCAGCTGTTGGCCTTGCCCTGCTCGGCGTCGATGGGCAGCACCGCACCGCCGTCGCCGGCGACCGTGGGATGCGGCCTGGTGAGGGCACCCAGCAGCCGGGCGAAGGCCCGCTGGTCGGCGTCGGTGGCGTGCTGCTGGCCGCGCAGGAAGACGACCTTGTGCCGGAGCAGCGCGGCACGCAACTCGGCCACCGCGGCGGGGCTGACGTCACTGCCGATCCGGATGCCTCCGGCGACGGCACCGATCACCCCGCCCACCTGGGTGACGTCGATGTGCTGGTACGAGCCATGACTGCGGAGAGCCGCCGGATGGTCCTGGACGCTGGTCATGCGATGGCACCTTTCGGATGGCTGGTCCCCCGGGAACCGGTGCCGCCACCGCAGGGGCGGCCGCCCCGGGGCTCGTACCAGCAATCTGCGCCCGCCCACCGGCTAATGTCAAGTATTCCGATAGGTTAAATACGAAATAACGAGAACCGCTGCGCGGATCAGGACCCGCCGGCAGGCTCGAGCACGAACACCGGGATCTCCCGGGAGGTCCGCTCCTGGTACTCGGCGTACGGGGGGAAGGCCGCGACCGCGCGCTTCCACCACTCGGCGCGCTCGTCCCCGCTCACCTCGCGGGCCACGAAGTCCCGTTTGACGGGCCCGTCCTGCAGCTCGACCTGCGGGTGGGCGCGGAAGTTGTAGTACCAGAACGGATGCGCCGGGGCACCGCCCTGGGATGCCACCGCCGCGTACCGGCCGTCGTGCTCGACCCGCATCAGCGGGGTCTTGCGCAGCTTGCCGGAGTGCGCCCCCCGGTTGGTGATGATCACCACGGGCAGGCCGGTGTCACGGAGCGTCGTCCCGCGCGTGCCACCCGAGCTCTCATATTCCTCCACCTGGTCCCGGACCCAGGCCGCTGTGCTTGGCTCGTATTCACCCTCGATAGGCATACCGTTAGTCAACACCATGAAGCCTGCGGACCTGCGCGCGCATGACGCGATCCAGGCGGAGCTGACCCGGCTCGCCCGGTACGACGACCAGTCGATCGTGCACGACAACTGGATCAGGCAGCGCTACGACTGCGGCTGCTACGCCAGCCTGATGCCGGCCCGGAAGGCCACCGTCGAGACCGCCTGGCACGAGGCCGGTCATGCGGTCGCCGCGCTCGCGGTGGGAGCACGCTTCAGCTCGGCCAGCATCCACCACAGCCCGGGCAGCGAAGGCCGCGTGCACGGCATCCGTGGCGGTGGCGAGCTGGCCTACGTGGTGGATGCGGCCGGGCAGATCGCACAGCGGCTCAGGGACTGGACCATGCTGGAGCGCGACGACGAGCTGCGCGCCTGGCTGCCTGGCTGGAAGAGCGACGGTGGTGACGCGCGGCACTTCCGCCAGGCCATCGCCGCCCCTTACGGCCGCGACGAGCTGGGCGCGTGGCGGCGCAGCGAGGAGGTGCTGATCCCGCTGCGGCTGCAGATCCGTGAGGTAGCGCGGGCCCTGCTGGTGCACCCGCGCCCGGTGCGCTACGACGTCGTGGCGGCGCTGGCCAGGGCGCAGGTTCTCAGGGAACGACGGTGACGGGCCAGCGGCTGGCCCGGACCAGGTGCACGGCGAGGGAGCCGACGAAGCGGTGTCCGGCCTTGGTCGAGGCGCCCACGATCACCGCGTCGGCCTGGATCTCGCCGGCCAGCCGGACGATCTCGGCGAACGGGCTGCCGTCACGCTCGACGAAGACGATATCGATCCCGAGCCGCGCTCCCTGCTCCTCGGCGGTCTGCCGGAGCTCCGCCGCCACCGAGTCGTACGCCTCCTGCATGGAGGTAGCCGCACCCGCGCCGATCCCGGCGACCGCGCTGAACGGCCGCACGTACAGGCAGACCAGCCTGGCCCTCTGCCGCCTGGCCATGCCCGCCGCGTACGCACCCGCGCGGAGCGAGGTATCCGAGCCGTCCACGGCGACCAGCAGCACGTCGGGCCCGTCCCTGTACTGATCCCTCACCCGGCCACGGTCTCACAGGGGGACGATGGAACCAGCCCGGAAAGCGCCAGGAAGGGACGGTGACGTCATCAGCGTCGATGAGGAGCGGGACGGCGTATCGCTGACCAATCTCGACGAGCCGCTGTTCAGCGGGGCCGAGGCGACCAAGCGTGACCTGGTGGATTACCTGGACGCGGTCCACGGGCTGCTGATCCCGGAGCTGCGCGGCCGGCCGCTGTCGGTGGTGCGGGTCCTCCGCGGCCAGGAGCCGTTCATGCAGAAGAACGTGCCCCGGTACACCCCGCCGTGGGTGCGCACGATCCGGCTGTGGGCGGAGAGTTCCCGGCGCGAGGTGTCCTACGCGCTCTGCGACGACCGCCGCACGCTGCTGTGGTTCGCCAACCAGCGGGCCGTGGAGTATCACCCCACGCTCGGCGAGGCCGGCCAGCAGGACCGGCCTGGTTACCTCGTGCTCGACATCGACCCGCCGTCCGCCGGGCAGTTCCGGCTCGCGGTCCTCGCCGCCCAGCTGGTCCGGCAGGCCCTGGCCGGCTGCGGCCTGGCGTCCGCGGTCAAGACCAGCGGGGCGAAGGGGGTGCACGTGTTCGTGCCGATCACCGGGACCACGGCCGGAGGATGCCGCGGCGGCCACCCGCGCGGTGGCGGCGCGGGCCGAGCGGCTCGACCCGGCCCTCACCACCACTGCGTTCATCCGGGCGGACCGGGACGGCAAGGTCTTCCTCGACTCGACCCGCGCGGGCGGGGCCACCGTGGTGGCGGCCTACAGCCCGCGGGTCCGGCCGGGGGTCCCGGTGTCCTTCCCGCTGCCCTGGGACGAGCTGGACCGGGTGACCCCGGCCGACTTCACGGTGCGAACCGCGGCCGGGCTGGTCAGCCCCGGGGCCCGCTGGGCGGGCCAGCTGCCGCCGCCGCAGCCCCTCCCGGCCGATCTCATCGCGGAAGGCCACACGATCCCGGTGGCCAGGGTCCAGGCCATGCACGAAGGCAAGCGGCGGGCCCGTGCCCGCCGCACCGGGAGCACGGGCCCGCCCGAGGCGGACAGTTAGGGGCGCCGCCGCCCACTGAGCGGCACCGCCGACCCTTACCGGCGGTGGCGCCGGGGACCGAAGCGCAGCCAGCAGAAGACCAGCAGCGCGATCCACAGCCACCACGCCGGCCCGAACCACAGGCCCCCGAACCATGCCCAGGGCAGCCAGAGGCCGTGCCACGCGGTGATCACGAGCAGGACCAGCAGCACGATCGGCAGCAGCCTGGGCCACGGCCGCCCGGCCCGGGACCGCGGCGCGGGGACGCGGGCGCTGGCCGCAGCCGGCCGGGTGCCGAGGGGAGGCAGGTCGGCCGTGATCCCGGCCAGGTCGGCGTGGGTCTTGGCGCTCATCGCCCGGCCGAGTCGCTCATCCAGCTCGGCCTGGTCGAGGCGCCCGTCCCCGTAGTGCTGGGCTAGCTGGTCAGCGACCTCGGCCCGTTCGGCATCAGAAACTCGCATGGTTGCATCGGCGGCGCGCTGGCGCACTCCGTACCCCCGTGTCCGTAGTGACATGTGGATGCGGGCCTCTCCGCTCAGCTGGCCCGGGACTGAAATAGCCCTGCCGCGATGGACTGGTCGGCGCCGTCTTCGGGAATGAGCAGCCAGGCCGCCAGGTAGACAGGGATGGCGGCCCCGCCGATCAGGGTCAGCGCGGCGAACAGGATGCGGATGACGGTCACGTCAACGTCGACGTAGCGGGCGACGCCGGCGGCGACTCCGCCGAGCATCCGGCCATGGACCGGGCGGCTGAGCGTCCGGGGCGGCGCCGATTCGTAGGGTGCGTGTGAGGTCTGGTCGCTGGCGGTGGGGCTGGTCGTTGTGTTCATGGCTCCAGCCTGCGGCCGGGCGCCGCGCGGCACCATTGGGAACGCCCCCGAACTGTCCCTGATCCAGCCGGGCGGGGATCAGGGTCATCCCTGATAGCCGGGAGGGGGCGGAGAGGGCGATGATGGAGGGTATGGCGGCAGGCACTGATCACGGGCCGACCGCGCGCACTGATCCTGGGGCCGCGGGCCCGTTGGGCACGGGTCCGGCGGACAGCGATCCCCTGAGCACTGATCGGCTCGGCACCGGCCGCCGCGGCCGCCGGTTCGGGCGCTTCGGCAGCCATACCTGGCTGCGCCACCCGCCCGGCAGCGGGCCGCTGCGGCGCAGCCGCGAGGATCGGCTGGCGGGCGGGGTCGCGGCCGGGCTGGCCGCGCGCACGGGCCTGGACGTGACCGTGGTCCGGACCGGGTTCGTGGTCGCCACCGTGTTCAGCCTCGTCGGCGCGGCGGTGTATGTGGTGGCGTGGCTGCTGGTGCCCGCGGAAGGGTCGGACAGCAACATCGCGGCCAAGGCGGTGAACGACCGGCGCGGCATGGCCCTGGTGGCCGGGCTGGCCTCGCTGCTCGTGCTGCTGCTGGTCGTCGTGTCGGCGCTGCAGGCGGGCTGGGTCGGCACCCTGGCCTGGCCGCTGGTCATCAGCGTGGCGGGCCTCACCCTGATCTGGCGGAACGCGCCGCCGGACGAGCAGGCGGTGCTGCGGCGCCTGGCGGATCCGCTGCTCGGCCTCGCTGAGGGCCGCAGCAGCCGGCGCCGGACCGTAGCGCGGGTAGCGGTCGCCGCCGTGGCCGTCGGCCTCGGACTGAACTGGCTGCTGACCGGGCATCCGGACCACGGTGCCCTGCGCGAGCTGGGCGGGGTAGTCCTGCTGGTGGCGGCGATCGCCATCCTGCTGGGTCCCTGGTGGGTGCGCATCGCCCGCGACCTCGTGGTCGAGCGGCAGGCCAGGATCCGGGCCGAGGAGCGCGCCGACATGGCCGCGCGGGTCCACGACTCGGTGCTGCAGACACTCGCCCTGATCCAGCGCCGGGCCGAGCACCCGCAGCAGGTGATCCAGCTGGCCCGGGCGCAGGAGCGCGAGCTGCGCGCCTGGCTGTTCGACGGCCCGGCCCCCGGCTCGCTGGACGGCCAGGACATGACGCTCGCGGGCGGGATCCGGCTCATCCAGCAGGAGGTGGAGGCCCAGCATGAGGTCCCGGTCGAGGCCGTCACCGTCGGCGATTGCGACCTGGACGACGACCTGCGCGCACTGCTGGCCGCGGCCCGCGAGGCTACGGTCAACGCCGTGAAGTGGTCCGGCGCCCCGGCAGTCTCCATCTTCGCCGAGGTCGAGCCGGGCGAGGTGACGCTGTTCGTCCGGGACCGCGGCCGCGGATTCGACCCGGCGGCCGTTCCCCCGGACCGCAAAGGCCTGGCCGAGTCCATCCACGCCCGGATGGCGCGCCGGGGCGGCTCCGCGGCGGTGCGCACCGCGCCGGGCGAGGGCACCGAGGTGTCGCTCATCATGCCCCGCCGCGCCACAGAACGCCCTCCGGGGCGCCCATGACCAGCCCGCCCGCCCCCGGCCCGGGCCAGGCCCGGCGCCCGCGCGTGGTCATCGTCGACGACCACGGCCTGTTCCGCTCGGGCGTCCGTTCCGAGCTGGGCGACGAGGTGGAGGTGGTCGGCGAGGCGGACGACGTAGAGCCCGCGATCGCGCTGATCTCGGCGTGCCTGCCCGACGTGGTGCTGCTCGATGTGCACCTGCCCGGCGGGGGCGGGCAGGCCGTGGTCACCGCGCTGCGTTCCGGCCACCCCCAGGTGCGTTTCCTGGCCCTGTCCGCGTCGGACGCGCCGGAAGACGTGATCGCGGTCATCCGGGCCGGCGCGCGGGGCTACGTGACCAAGACGATCTCCGGCCCGGACCTGGTGGACGCCGTCCGCCGCGTGGCCGGCGGCGACACGGTGTTCTCCCCCCGGCTGGCCGGGTTCGTGCTGGACGCGTTCGCGGCCCTGCCCGGCGACGGCCCGGGGATCCCGTCCCTCGACCCGGAACTGGATCAGCTGACTCCCCGGGAGCGGGAGGTGCTGCGCCTGATCGCGCGCGGTTACACGTACAAGGAGATCGCCCGCGAGCTGTACATCTCGGTGAAGACCGTGGAGAGCCATGTTTCGTCGGTGCTGCGCAAACTCCAGCTCTCCACGCGGCACCAGCTCACGCGCTGGGCCACTGAGCGGCGCCTGGCTTAGTCTGGCTGCTAGCGTAAGCGCCGCCGGTTCTGGGCGGCATGGCCGGGTTACGGGGGCTGGCGCGCGCCGGGGGCCCGTGCTTGACGGGCCCGTGCTTGAGAGGCAAGACGCTGGAGGCACGGGTGGCTGAGGACTTCCCCGCGGGGTTAGCTGATTCCGGCTCCCCTGTGCCCGGCAGACCTGCGCAGATCGCCAGCTACCAGATGGTCGAGGAGATCGGCCGGGGCGGCATGGCCGTGGTCTACCGGGCCCGCGACGTCCGGCTGGGCCGCTGGGTGGCGCTGAAGGTCCTGGCCGGGGACCTGGCACGGGACGAGGCCTTCCGCCGGCGCTTCATCCGGGAGTCCCGCGCCGCGGCCGCGGTGGACCACCCGAACATCATCCCGATCTTCGACGCCGGCGAGGCCGACGGCGTGCTGTTCATCGCGATGCGCTACGTGGGCGGCCAGGACGTGCACAGCCTGCTGAACCGGGCCGGCCCGCTGCCCCCGGCCCGTGCCGCGGGGATCGTGACCCAGGTGGCCTCCGCGCTGGACGCGGCGCACGCGTGCGGGCTGGTGCACCGGGACGTGAAACCGGCCAACATGCTGCTCGGGGGGCTGGCCGAGGACGGCTCGGAGGATTTCGTCTACCTCTCGGACTTCGGCATCAGCAAGACCTCGCAGGCGACCACCAACCTTACGCTGACCGGGCAGGTCCTCGGCACGCTGAACTACCTGGCCCCCGAGCAGATCGAGGGGCGCACGGTGGACGGCCGCGCCGACGCCTACTCGCTGGCCTGCGCGGCCTTCGAGATGCTGACGGGCGCGCCGCCGTTCCGGCGGGATCAGAGCCTGGCGGTCATGTGGGCCCAGCTGTCCGCGCCCCCGCCCTCGCTGACCAGTGCGCGTCCCGACCTGCCCGACGCGGTGGACCAGGTCATGTTCCGGGCCCTGGCCAAGGCCCCCGAGGACCGCTATCCGAGCTGCCGCGCGTTCGCTGCGGCGCTGCAGGAGGCCTGCGGGGTCAGCGCCGCCGAACTGCCCGCCCGGTCGGCGGTGCAGCAAGCGCTCGCGGGCGTTCCCCCGACGGGCGTGGCCAGCCCGGCGCTCGACCTGGCCGACCGCGGGCTCGACCAGGCCGAGCCCGCGGCAGCGGATGCGGGCAGGCCCCAGACGGCCCCGGTCAGCCCCCCGGTCGGCTTCCTGCCCCCACCCCGCCCGGCCCCGCCCACCAGCGCCGATGCGCCCAACCGGGTTCCGCCGGCCAGCGCAGATCCGCCCCGCCCGGCCCCGCAGGCCGGCGGCGAGGCGAGCGGCCTGCGGCCGGCGCCCAGCGCCCGCCCGTTGCCCCCGGCCCCGCCGGCCAGCTCCGGCCTGCCCGGCCTGCGGCCGGCCCCGTCTCCGCAGCGACCCGCACCACCCGGCCCACCCCGGCCCCAGCCGCCGCGCCGGCGACGCCGCGGGCTAGCCGTGCTCGCCACCTGCGTGGCTGTCCTGGCCGTGGCGGGCATCGGGCTGGCGCTGCTGAAATACCACAATTCCCTGCTGCAGCGCCAGACGGCGGGGGGCACCGTGGCGTCCAGCGGCCCCGCGTCCACCCCGGCCGTCGTCTCGGCGCCCGCCACCCCGCCCACCGTGGTGAAGCGTTATTACGCGGCCATCAGCCGCCACGCCTACCAGCGGGCCTGGGAACTCGGCGGTGATCACACCGGGGTCACCCACCAGCAGTTCCTGGCGGGTTTCAAGGGCACCCAGCGGGATGCGGTGACCATCCTGACGTGGACCGGCGATCAGGTGACGGCCAGCATCGTGGCGTTCCAGACCGACGGCACGGTCAAGAAGTTCGCGGGCAGCTACGTGGTCCAGACCGGCGTCATCATCTCGTTCAACGTGCACCTGGTCGGCTGAGCCCGCCCGGGACCACGGAAGTTGCCGGGGCGTAAAAGCGTTAGGTAAGCAGGGCCCGGACTGGCACCCTGGCGCACGGCCGTCCCGCCCTCTCCCGCTTCGCACCCCCGTTCCGCCATGGAGAGTTCTGCCGTGACACCGTCGCTCGCTGAGCAGACCCGGGCCGAGGCCCGGCGGGCCAGTGTGCCCGAGCTGCGTTACCCGGCGGAGCTGCCGGTCAGCCAGCGGAAGGACGAGATCGCCGCGGCCATCCGGGACCACCAGGTCGTGATCGTCGCCGGGGAGACCGGCTCGGGGAAGACCACCCAGCTGCCGAAGATCTGCCTCGGGCTCGGCCGGGGGGTGACCGGGCAGATCGGGCACACCCAGCCGCGCCGGATCGCGGCCCGCACGGTCGCGGAGCGGATCGCCAGCGAGCTTGATACCGAGCTGGGCACCACCGTCGGCTACAAGGTGCGCTTCACCGACACCTCCAGCGACAGCACGCTGGTCAAGGTGATGACCGACGGCATCCTGCTCAACGAGATGCGGCACGACCGGCAGCTGCTCCGTTACGACACGCTCATCATCGACGAGGCGCACGAGCGCAGCCTGAACATCGACTTCATCCTTGGCTACCTCAAGCGGCTGCTGCCCAGCCGCCCGGATCTCAAGGTCATCATCACCTCGGCCACGATCGACCCGGAACGCTTCAGCGAGCATTTTGATGGGGCCCCGGTCATCGAGGTGTCCGGGCGCACCTACCCGGTGGAGGTCCGGTACCGGCCGCTGGCCGACCCGGACAACCCGGACCAGGAACCTAAAGACCAGGTCCAGGGCATCCTCGAAGCGGTCACGGAGCTGAGCGCCCAGGGTCCCGGCGACATCCTCGTCTTCCTCAGCGGCGAACGGGAGATCCGGGACACCGCCGACGCGCTGGACGGGCGGGACGGCCCGGAGGTGCTGCCGCTCTACGCCCGGCTGTCCGCGGCCGAGCAGCACCGCGTTTTTGCCAGAGGCGAAACAGGAAAGCAGAGCGCCAGAGGCGAAACAGGAAAGCAGAGCGATCGGGGCGGGAAGCAGGGCCAGCTGAGCCATTTCTCCCGGCGCGTGGTGCTGGCCACGAACGTCGCGGAGACCTCGCTGACCGTTCCGGGCATCAAGTACGTGATCGACCCGGGCACCGCGCGGATCTCCCGGTACAGCCAGCGGACCAAGGTCCAGCGGCTGCCCATCGAGCCGGTCTCGCAGGCCTCCGCGAACCAGCGGAAGGGCCGCTGCGGCCGCACGTCGGACGGCCTGTGCATCCGGCTGTACAGCGAGGAGGACTTCGAGAGCCGCCCCGAGTTCACCGACCCGGAGATCCTGCGCACCAACCTGGCCTCCGTCATCTTGCAGATGGCCGCGCTGGACCTGGGCGATATGGCCGACTTCCCGTTCGTCGAGCCACCCGAGTCGAGGAACGTCGCGGACGGTGTGCGGCTGCTGGAGGAACTCGGCGCCTTCTCGCCGGGTCACGCCCCGGGACGGGGGCAGACCCGGCTGACCGAGACCGGCCGCAAGCTATCCCGGCTGCCGGTGGACCCGCGGCTCGGGCGGATGATCCTGGAGGCCGGCCGGAACGCCTGCGTCCGCGAGGTGCTGATCATCACCGCGGCGCTGTCCATCATCGACCCGCGGGAGCGCCCCGCCGACGCGCGGCAGGCGGCGGACGAGATGCACGCGAGGTTCGCCGAGCCCGGATCGGACTTCCTGACCCTGCTGAACCTCTGGGACTACCTCCGCGAGCAGCAGAGCCAGCTGTCCGCGTCAGCGTTCCGGCGGCTGTGCCGCCGCGAGTACCTGCACTACCTGCGGGTGCGTGAATGGCAGGACGTCTACGGCCAGCTCCGGCAGGCCGCCGCGGAGCTCGGCATCCGGGCGGGCCGGGAACACCGCGAGGCCGGCCAGTCCCCCGGACAGCTGCCCGCGAAGCAGGATGGCCAGGGCCGGCGCCGGGGCGGCCGGACCCGGCCGCGGGCGGGCCGGACCATGCCGGCCCCCGTGCCCCAGACCGCGGCAGCCCGGGCTCCGGCCCGGGACGCCGAGGCGGGCAGCCGGTTCCCCGCCGGCCTGGCCGACCGCATTCACATGTCCCTGCTCGCCGGGCTGCTGTCGCACATCGGCATGCAGGAGTCGGACAGCCGCCCGCGCGGCAAGCGGCGGCCGCTGACCGAGTTCGCCGGGGCCCGCGGCGCCCGGTTCGCCATCTTCCCGGACTCGGCACTGGCCAGGAAGCCGCCCCAGTGGGTGGTCGCGGCCGAACTGGTGGAGACGTCCCGGCTGTGGGCCCGCGTCACGGCCCGCATCGAACCCGAATGGGCCGAGCCACTGGCGGCGCACCTGGTCCGGCGCAGCTACAGCGAGCCGCGCTGGGACGAGCGGCGCGGTGCGGCGGTGGCCACCGAGAAGGTCAGCCTGTACGGGCTGCCGATCGTGGCCGCCCGCACCGTCATGTACGGCCGGATCGACCCGGCGGCGGCCCGGGACCTGTTCATCACGCATGCCCTGGTGGAGGGCGACTGGCGGACCCACCATGCGTTCTTCGCCCGCAACCAGCGGATGCTCGCCGACGCCGAGGACATCGAACGCAAGGCCAGGCGGCGCGGGATCGTCGCCGACGACGCGGCCCTGTTCGCGTTCTACGACCGGCGGATCCCGGCCGACGTGACGTCCGCCCGGCACTTCGACACCTGGTGGAAGAAGGCCCGCGGCCCTGACCCCGGCCTGCTGGACATGTCCCCTGCCGACTTGATCATGCCGGCGGCCGGGGAGATCAGCCCGGACGACTACCCCGCCCGCTGGGCTGAGCTGCCGGTGTCCTATGAGTTCGCACCGGGCGAGCCGGACGACGGGGTGAGCGTGGACATCCCGCTGGCCCGGCTCAACCGGGTCAGCGCGGAGGAGTTCAGCTGGCAGGTGCCCGGGCTGCGCGAGGAGATGGTGACCGAGCTGATCCGGTCGCTGCCCAAGCAGCTGCGGACCACGTTCGTGCCGGTCCCCGACACGGCACGGGCGGTGCTGCCCCGGCTCGGCCCGGCCCGCGGGGACCTGCTCGACGCACTCGGCACCGAGCTGTCCCGGCTCGGCGGCGTGCACGTCCCCCGGTCCGCCTGGGATGAGTCCCGGCTGCCGGCCTACCTGCGGATCACCTTCCGCGTGGTGGAGGACGGCCGGGTGCTCGCCACGGGCAAGGACCTGGACGAGCTGCGCCGCCAGCTGCGGCCCCGGCTGCAGGCCACGCTGAGCGAGGCGGCCGCCGGGATCACCCGGAGCGGGCTGCGCACCTGGGACATCGGCACGCTGCCCCGCGTGTTCAGCCAGGGCGAGGTCCGCGCCTACCCGGCGCTGGCCGACACCGGCGACGGGGTCGACGTCCGGCTGTTCGAGACGCGGGCCCAGGCGGACGCGGCCATGCTGCGCGGCACCCGGCGCCTGATCCTGCTCCAGGTACCCTCCGGCGCCCGGGCCGTGGCCAGCCGCCTGCCGGTCAGCGCCAAGCTGGCCATGAGCCGGCACCCGTACCCCGGCACCGACGCGCTGCTGGAGGACTGCGCGGCCGCCGCGGCGGACCAGGTGATCACCGGGGCGGGCGGCCCGGCCTGGGACGAGGCGGGCTTCGCCCGGCTGCTGGAGGCGGCACGCGCTCAGCTGGCTGCCCGCACCGCGGACGTGGTCGCGCTCGTGGCCCGGGCCCTCGGCGAGGCCCACCAGGTCGAGGCGAGCCTGGCCGGGACCCCCGGTCCGCCGGTCCGGGCCGCCTTCGCCGACCTGCGCGCCCAGCTGTCCGGGCTGGTTCATCCGGGTTTCGTCGCCGAGACCGGGGCCCGGCGGCTGCCGGACCTGGTCCGGTACCTGCGCGGGATGAGCCGGCGGCTGGAGAAGATGCCTGAGTCGCTGGCCCGGGACGCCGAGCGGATGGCCGTCGTGCAGCAGGTGACCGAGGACTACCAGCAGACCCTGGCCGACCTCCCGCCCGCGCGGCGGGGCGACCCCGACGTCCGCGAGGTGCGCTGGATGATCGAGGAGCTGCGCGTCAGCCTGTTCGCCCAGACGCTGGGCACCTCCGGCCCCGTGTCGCAGCAGCGGATCGAGCGGGCCCTGGATCAGCTGCACGGTTAATTCCCCGCTGGCCGTGCGTCAATAGGACAGTGCACCGGCGACCGGAGGAGCTGACCGATCATGCGTGACCCGCTGACCGCTGAGGGCCTCGCCCGCTTCAGTGCGGCCGCGGCCGCACACGTGGGCGATGAGACCGTGCCCGGCCTCGTGGCGCTGGTCGCCCGGGGCGATCAGGTCCACGCCGAGGCGCTGGGCTCGCTGTCGATCGGCGGCCCTCCGGTACAGCGTGACTCGCTGTTCCGCATCGCGTCCATCACCAAGCCGGTGACCGGCGCGGCGACCCTGGCCCTGATCCGGGAGGGCCTGCTGGATCTGGACGAGCCGGTGGGCAGGCTGCTCCCGGAGCTGGCCGCACCGCGGGTGCTGCGCCGGATGGACGGGCCGCTGGATGACACCGTCCCGGCCAGCCGCTCGGTCACCGTAGGCGACCTGCTGACGTTCACGTTCGGCTTCGGCCTGGCACCCGGGATGTTCACTGCGGCGGAACCGTGGCCGGTCGTGTTGCGCTCACACGAGCTGCACCTGTCCACGATCGGGCCGCCGGACCCGGCCGAGCAGCCCGATCCCGATACCTGGATCGCCGGCCTCGGCTCGCTGCCGCTGCTGGCCCAGCCGGGCGAGCGGTGGTTGTACAACACCGGCGCGTCGGTACTCGGTGTGCTGCTCGCACGGGCTTCCGGGCAGCCGTTCGCGGACGTGCTCCGGACCCGTATCTTCGAGCCGCTCGGCATGCACGACACGGGATTCTGGACGCCGCATACCGGCCGCCTCGCGTCCGCGTTCCGGTCCGCCGCCGGCGGCGGGCTCGAGGTCTGGGACAAGCCAGAAGGCCACTGGAGTCGGCCGCCGGCGTTCGGTGACGGAGCGGCCGGCTTGGTCTCCACCGCCGGACGACCTGCTCGCCTTCACGCGGATGCTGCTGCGCGGCGGGGATCCGGTGCTGCCGGCGGACCTGGTCTCCGCCATGACCCGGGACCAGCTGACCCCGGCCCAGAAGGCGCGCGGCGGCCTCGGCCCGGACTTCTTCACCGGCGTCAGCTGGGGCTTCTGCACCTCGGTGGTCACCGCCGGGCCGCGGGCGGGCGCGTTCGGGTGGGCCGGCGGGTCCGGAACCACGTGGCTGGCCGACCCGGTCCGCGGGCTCACGGTCATCGTGCTCACGCAGCGGATGTTCGACAGCCCTGCGCCCCCGCCAGTGCACGACGCACTGCAGGACGCGGCGTACGCTGCCCTCGCCTGAGCCCCGTCCCCGGGCCGGCTGCGCCACCCCGGCCCGCCCGTTACGGCACCTTCGGCCCATGCAACCGTGCGCCGGATACATGTGGTCTGTCGGGGCGAGGGGGGTGCCCATGGATGCGCGGTCGGCCGAGGAGTTCCGCGAGTTCATGCACGGCCGGTGGCCGAGCATGGTCCGGCTCGCGTATGGGCTCACCGGCGATCAGGGGCACGCGGAGGACGTCGTCCAGGCCGCATTCGCCCGCGCCTACGCGTCGTGGCCGCGGGTCACGCGGAGCGGCAACCCGGACGCCTACGTCCGCCAGATCGTGATCAACGAGAACCGGAACCTGTTCCGCCAAGCGCCGGGTGCCCGAGCGGCTCACCGACCAGCTGCCGGAGCGGAGCGTCGCCGACACGACCGGCCACCACGACGAGCGGCTGGCCCTGATCGCGGCCCTCCAGCGGCTGGGCCCCAGGCAGCGCGCCGTGGTGGTACTGCGCTACTGGGTGGGGCTCACCGAGACCGAGGCGGCGGTCACGCTGGGCTGCTCGGTCGGCGCGAGATCGGCTCAGGTCGCCCCAAGATCCTTTGAGGGACCACACTCACTGGCCACAACGGGCCACAAGGTCATGTTCAATTCTTCCCCGGCGAAATGGCGTATGACCTCCACTGGGCCCCGAATGTACTGCCTGCCTGCCTGCCTGCCTGCCTGCCTGCCTGCCTGCCTGCCTGCCTGCCTGCCTGCCTGCCTGCCTGCCTGCCTGCCTGCCTGCCTGCCTGCCTGCCTGCCTGCCTGCCTGCCTGCCTGCCTGCCTGCCTGCCTGCCTGCCTGCCTGCCTGGCAATGACAAATAACCCGGTACCTCTTATCCCAGCTGGCGGGGGCCGGGAAATGCCATGTGCCGGCCTCTGGGCGCTTTTCTTGCCGGGCGGGTGCCCGCCAGGCCCCGGACCCGGCCTGGCAGGCATCCCGGGGCCCGCCTGCCGGGCACCCGGGTTTCAGCGCCGGTCGGCCGTTCGGGCGCCCGGGCGGCGTGCCGCGAAAAGTCTGCAAGTAGATAATTATCGCAATTACCATGCGGGCCATGCCCTCCCCGGCGCCCCCTTCCCCCGCGCCCAGCCCAGCGCCCTGCCCTGCGCCCAGCGAGCTTCGGCGGCGGCGGCTCCTGCCTGCGCGCCGGAACCCGCACGACGCGGAAATACTGCGGCTCGCCGTGCCGGCCTTCGGGGCGCTGGTCGCCGAGCCGCTGTTTCTCTTCGCGGACTCGGTGATCGTCGGCCGGCTGGGCACCACCCCGCTCGGCGGGCTCGGCGTGGCCAGCCAGGCTCTCACGACGCTGGTGGGCATCTCGATCTTCCTGGCCTACGGGACCACGGCCGCGGTGGCGCGCCAGCTCGGCGCAGGGCACCGGGAGGCCGCGATCCGCCAGGGCATCGACGGCCTCTGGCTGGCGGCCATCATCGGCGCGGTGGTCCTGGCCATCGGGTGGCCGCTGGCGCCGCAGATCGTGCACGCGTTCGGTGGCTCGCCCGGCGTCAGCCGTGAGGCCGCCACCTACCTGCGTATCAGCCTGCTCGGCGCGCCCTCCATGCTCGTGGTGCTGGCCGGGACGGGGGTGATGCGCGGGCTGCAGGACACCCGGACGCCGCTGAGCGTCGCGGTGGCAGCCAACGTCCTCAACGTAGCCCTGAACGCTTTCCTGGTGCTCGGGGTGCACTGGGGCATCGCGGGCTCGGCCTGGGGCACGGTGTGCGCGCAGACCGTGGCGGCCACCGCGTACCTGGCTATGGTCGCCCGGGGGGCCCGGCGGGCCGGGGTGGGGTTCGCCCCCGATCTCACCGGCCTGCGGGCCGCCGCCGTCACCGGGGTGTCCCTGGTGATCCGCACGATCGCGCTGCAGGCGGTGCTGATCGTGATCACCGCGGTCGCCGCCCGGCAGGGAAACGCGGCCATCGCCGCGCACCAGATCGCGTTCCGGGCCTGGACCCTGCTCGCCTTCGCGCTGGACGCGATCGCGATCGCGGGGCAGGCCATCACGGGCCGGTACCTGGGGGCCGGGGACGTGGCCGGTGCCCGGGCCGCCACCAACCGGATGACCGGCTGGGGGGTGGTCTACGGGGCGGTGTTCGGGGCGCTGCTGGTCGCGGCCATCCCGCTGCTGCCCGGCGTCTTCTCGGCCGCCCCCGATGTCCGCCGGCTCGTGCCTGCCGTGTTGCTGGTGGCCGCGGCGCAGCAGCCGGTCGCGGGGGTCGTGTTCGTGCTCGACGGCGTGCTGATCGGTGCCGGGGACCAGGAC
Organism: uncultured Actinomycetes bacterium; assembly: GCA_963751175.1. Taxonomy (GTDB): domain Bacteria; phylum Actinomycetota; class Actinomycetes; order Streptosporangiales; family Streptosporangiaceae; genus RYN-230. The sequence continues at coordinate 76,611 of CAVVTM010000035.1, forward strand.
TACCTGGCGCTGGCCGGGCTGGCGGCGGCCGGCGTGTTCGCGGCCGGCGCAGCGCTGGTGATCGCGCACCACGGCGGCCTGGTCGCGTTGTGGCTGGCGTTCAGCCTGTGGCTGGTGGCGCGTTTCGTGACGCTCACCCTGCGCGCCCGGTCGTCGCAGTGGCTGGTCACCGGAGCGGTCCGCCGCTAGCCTGCGGCTGCCCCCGCCCCGGGCCGCGACGTGCGCACCCCGGAGGTAATGGGGGCGCCGGATTTCGGTAAGCCGGGCCCCTTGGCGAACTCCAGGGCAATAAATTGCGGATACAGAAACAATTGTTAGCTAGCCCACATATCTTTAGCTTCTGTCCCATTCGCGGGGAAGTTTCGGCTATTGTCGGCCACTGCCGGTCGTCATCTGCGCCTGGCACACAGTGATGAGCCGCGCACCGAGCGCCAGAGGACAATGAGCAGCGATACCAGTGCCATGGGGGGCATTCCTGCCCTGGAGCCACCCACCGTCCCGGCGGCACCGATGGCCCGGCAGGCCACCGGATTCGGGGCCCTGGCCCCCGGTCCGGCCCATGACCCGGTCACCCACGACCCCGCCGGCGACAGCCCCGCGCGCCGGGGCCGCGCACTCACCGTGGTGGCCGCGGCCGGCATCGGCGTCGCCACCCTGATCATGATCGCCGCGTCGCTGGTGCGCGGCGGCTGGATGCTGCCGCCGCTGATCATGCCGGCGGCGGGGCCGCCCTGGGAGCTGGCCATCCGGCATGTGTCCGCGGACCTGGTCACCTACGGGCTGTGGCTGGCGGCGGTGATCGGCGCCGGCGGCGTGGCGGCGGGCCTGCTCGCCATCCACCGCGGGACCCGGCTGAACCCGCGGATACTGCTCATCGCCGGCCTGATCATCGTGGCGGTGCTGACCGTGCTGCCGCCTGCCGGTTCCACGGACGCGCTGGACTATGCGACCTACGGCCGGCTCCTGGCCCTCGGCCACAGCCCGTACGTGACCGCCCCGGTGCACCTGCGTCACCTGCACAACGCGTTCGCCCGCTCCGTCCCCCATATCTGGGATCACTACGTGAGCGTCTACGGGCCGCTGGCCACCATGGAGCAGTTCCTGGCGGCCAAGCTTGGCGGCGCCTCCGCCGCGCGGATCACGTTCTGGCTCAAGCTGTGGAACTCGGGCGCGTTCGTGCTCGTCGCCGTCGTCCTGGACCGGCTGCTGCGGCACAACCCGGCGCAGCGGCTGCGTGCCCACCTGCTCTGGACGGTCAACCCGCTGCTGCTCTGGGACCTGGTCGCCGCCGGGCACCTGGACGTGCTCGCGGTCATGGCGGGCCTGCTCGGGTTGCTGATGCTCGGCGAGCAGCACGGCGCGGCCCGGCCGGGCCTGGGGCGGGCCGCGGCCGCGGGCGTCCTCCTCGGCATCGCCGCCGACATCAAGATCAACTACGTGCTGCTCGGCCTGGGCGCGGCCTGGGCCCTGCGCCGGTCCCTGCCGGCCCTGGCCCTGGCGGGCGCGGCGGCCCTGGCGGTGCTCGTGCCCAGCTACGCCTACTTTGGGACGCACGCGGTCCGGGCCCTGCTCAGCCGGCGCAACCAGAGCAGCGCCGACAACTTCTACCGGGCACTCCTCCCCCACGGCTGGCATCACGACTTCGGGATGATCGCCACCGTGCTGGTCATCGCCGTGGCGGTCCTGGCCCTGCGGCGGCTGCCGCCGGGCGCAGCGGCACGCCCCGCCATCCGGCCCACCGTGGCCCTGTGCGCCGCCTGGCTGTTCCTGTGGCCCTACCAGCTGCCCTGGTACGACGCGATGATCATCTGCGTGCTGGTCCTGTACCCCGCCTCGCGGCTGGACTGGCTGGTGCTGGCCCGGCTTACCGCCGGGACGATCGCCAACATGCCGGGCAACCCGTACCTCCAGCACAGCCATCTGCTCGTGGTCACCGACCACTTCGCGGTCCGGGCCCTGGCCCCTGTGGTGATGCTGGCCGCGGCGGCCGCCCTGGTGGCGCTCTGCGTGAGCGGCCGCTGGAAGCTGAGGGATTCTCCTGGGCCGGAGAGCGCGGCAGCGGGCGACGCCGGACGGCTGGCCCCGGCCGCCGGTCCGCTCTCCTGAGCCCGCCGCTTCCCAGATGAGCTCAGCCCGGCCTTTCAGGCTGCCATCCGGTGCGCGGCGACCGTGCCTGAGGTCCCGTCACCACGGGGCCTACGGCCTTTACCCGAGATGGCGGCCGGAAGGCAGCCTGAAAACGGCAGGCAGGGAACAGCAAGCAGAGGAGACGACCACTATGGGCCCGATCGGCGAGTCAGGCAGGCAGGGGGAGCCGGCCGTTCCCGTGACCTGGCGGGTGGCCAGCCGCATCCCGGGCGGTCGCTTCCCGGGCAGGTGCTGCCTGAGCCGCCCGCCCGCCGCCGCGTGGTAGTTGTCGTGGCCGATGGCTCCCCGGACTCCGGCGCAGCGCTCCGGCAGGCCGCATCCCAGGCCAGGCAGCGCAACGCGCTGCTCGATATCGTCTACGTCATGCCGGCCAGCACGGACGGTGCGGCGTCCCTCCTGGCCCGGGTGAGGCTCGGTGAGTTCACCAGGCGCGAGTGCCCGTACGGAACCGGCACCCCGGTGCGCTTCCGGGTGGAGTGCGGTGACCCGCAGGTCGTGCTGGGCCTCGCCGCGGCCGGGGCCGAGCTGCTGATCAACGGCATGCCCAGGCCGCCGCTTCCGGACGGCGAGCCCGGGGCCGCGCCCAGCGTCCCGGCCGCGCCGCGGCTCACGCGCTGGGTACACGCGCTGATCCCCGAGCCGGGGGCCTAACCCGCGCGGGCCATCCCTAAGCCCGCACGGTGCCGCGGTCGGCAAAGGCCATGCTCCGCTGCAACGCCGCCGCCCGCAGGTCCTCCGCGATCTCCACCGGGCCGCCTAGCGCGGCCGCGTTGATGCCCGCCTGGGCAGCCTCCTCGACCACCCCGCCGACCGTGATGGCCAGCTCCGGGGAACGGTGGAAGACCAGCACGCCATGGTTGGCCAGGAGCACGGCGGGGACCCCCGGGATGACCGCGGCCCGGATGCCCGCGATCGCCTGCTCTGACCCGCGGGGCCCGTATTCTGCGACGGGAACCCCGGCGGCCAGGCCGAACATCGCCAGGGCCTCGATCCAGCAGCCGATCGGCCGCCGGGCCACGGCGTAGGCCGTCGCGTACGGCGAGTGGGTGTGCACCACGCAGCCCACCTCAGGCTGGCCGGCGTACATGGCCGTGTGCATGGCCACCACGGCGCCCTGGATGGGGGGAAGCTCACCTTCCAGCAACGTTCCATCCAGCCCGACCCGCACCACCGCGCCGGCCGGGTGGTTGCGCAGCGAGGAGCCGGCGGTGAAGTACATCTCGGCGGCGCCGGGGACACGCAGGCTGACGTTGCCGTGCCCGTTCGCGGAGATCGCCCCGCTGGCCACCACCCGCTGGGCTGTGTCTATGACGCGCTCGACCAGGTCCTTATCCATGACGCCCCCCTACCGCGGCCGCGCCGGGCGGGCCATCCGGTGGCCAGCACCGGATGCCCGGGCCGCATTCTCCGATGGAATCAAGTTAGCGCGGCCCCGGCCCCGAATTCCTGGGCCCGGCCGGGCGGCGCGGCACGTCCTGGCAGCTGGAAGGCATACATGACAGTTGCTCATGGGTTAGTTGATTTACTCTCATTGGACGCATGAGTCCTCGTCGGTGACACTGGATATCGAAGACCCCAGCCCTTAAGGAAGGAACATGAACAGCAACACCTCGCCGGTCACCCACCTGTGGGCCAGCGTCCGGGACGAGCTTCGGGAGGCCCGCGCGGCACGAGCCGCCCGCAAGGCCCTGGAGCACGACCTCGCCGGCTACACCTCGCAGGCCGACCTGAACGACCTCGGCGCGATCCTCGACCGCCACACCGCGGAGGAGACGGCGGACATCCGCCGCATCCTGGCCACCCGCCTCTCTGCCTGATCACCACCGGGCCTGATCACCACCGGGCCCTGATCACCACCGGGCCTGATCACACTCAGGCCCGGGCCTGACTTCCCGCGGGGCCTGACGGCCCCGCGGGCTCACGTCAGGGCAGGCTCCACCGCTGGTTCGCCTGGCCAGTGCAGTCCCATATCTGGAGCTGGGTCCCCGGTGTGGTGGACCAGCCCGTATCGTCCAGGCACCTGCCGGACTGCGGGTTATCGAGAGAACCATTCAACTGCGGGATGAAGACCTGCGCGGCTGTGCCGTTGCAGTCGTACAGGTCCACCGTGGTTCCGTCAGCTGTTCCGCCGCCGTTGATATCCATGCACTTGCCCAGGACGTGCGGCGTGCTGCCCGCCTCGGCCACGGTCCACTGCTGGGCCGCGGTGCCGGTGCAGGTATAGACCTGCACCGGGTTGAAGTTCGCGGTGCTCGCGCCCCGGTCGTCTATGCACAGGCCGCCATAGCCCACGACGGGGCCGGTGGCGCCCCCCCCCGAGCCCGTTCCCCGTCGATCCCCCGCCAGTCTGGTACGCCGCGACATACGCCGCGCTCATCGTGGCCCCGGTCAGGCCGTAGCCGGGACGGTCAGGCCGTAGCCAGGCCGGTCAGGCAAACGGCCGGCCCGGCCGTAGCCAGGCCGGCCGCCTCCGGGCGGGAGCCCAGCGGTCCGGCCGCAGCCAGAGCGCGAAATTCGGCACCAGACCGCGGATTCAGCCGGCCCGGCGGTAGGCGCGGATCGCGAGCGGCACGAACACGATGAAGATCCCGGCCAGCCACGCGATGCTCTTCCACAGCTCGGCCTGGATCGGCCCGCCGAGGGCCAGCGCGCGCATGGTGTTGACGACGTAGGTGACCGGCTGGTTGTTGGCGAACGCCTGCAGCCAGCCCGGCATGGACGAGACGGGCACGAACGCCGAGCTGACGAACGTCAGCGGGAACAGCCAGATCAGCCCGAACGCCTGCACCGACTCCTCGTCACCGATGGCCAGCCCGGTGAAGGCCGCGATACAGCAGATGGCCAGCCCGAACACGGTGGCGAGCACCACCATGAGGACCGCGGGGACGAACCCGTTCTGGAACCGGAACCCGACCGCGTACCCCACCCCGACGATGATCAGGATCGTGACAAGCATCCGCCCGGTGTCCGCGACCAGGCGGCCGGCCAGCACCGCCGATCGCGCCATCGGCATCGAGCGCAGCCGGTCGATCACGCCCTTCTGGAGTTCCTGCGCCAGCGCGATGGCCGTCCCGAACGTCGCGAACGCCGCGCTCTGCGCGATGATCCCGGGCATCAGGAAGTTGACGTAGGTCGTGCCCTGGACTGGGATCGCGCCCCCGAACACGAACGCGAACAACAGCACGAACATGACTGGCTGGATGACGGTAAAGACGATGTACGCGGGCACGCGTATCCAGACCAGCAGGTTCCGCCGGGCAATGGTGAGCGTGTCGCTCACCGCCCAGCGGGCCTGGGTGAACAGGCTCGGGTCGCCGACTGGTGACGGCGCTGGAATGGTGACGGCGGTCATGAGGCGGCCCTCGCGGTGTCCTTCTTGGCGGTGTCCTTCTTGGCGGTGTCCTTCTTGGCCGTGTCCTTCTTGCCGGAGCGGCGGCGGCCGGGCGCCGCTTGTTCGTCTTCTTCCGCGGCGTGCCCGGTGAGCGCCAGGAACACGTCGTCGAGGGAGGGCCGCCGCAGCGACAGGCCCTGGGTCTGGACGCCCGCGCTGTCCAGCGCGCGCACCGCCTCGATGAGCGCCTCCGAACCGCGCCCCCCGACCCCGATGCTGATCACGCCGGTCTCCTCGTCCACGTGCGGCTCGCTCTCGCCGAGGTCGGCGATCGCCTTGACCGCGTCGCCGATCCTGGACCGGTCGGGCACCGAGAACTCCAGCACATCCCCGCCCACCCGGCTCTTCAGCTCCTCGGCCGTGCCGGCCGCGATGACCAGGCCATGGTCGATGACCACGATCTCATCGGCCAGCTCGTCCGCCTCGTCCAGGTACTGCGTGGTGAGCAGCAGCGTGGTCCCGCCCGCCACCAGCGAGCGGATGATGTCCCACATGCCCAGCCGGGATCGCGGGTCCAGGCCCGTGGTCGGCTCGTCGAGGAACAGCACCTGCGGCCGCCCGACCAGGCTGGCCGCCAGGTCCAGGCGGCGCTGCATCCCCCCGGAATAGGTCTTGGCCGCCCGGTCGGCGGCGTCGGTCAGGTCGAACTGCTTCAGCAGCTCGGCCGCCCGGCTGCGGGCATCCGGCCAGCTGAGGTGATACAGCCGCCCGATGAGCTCAAGGTTCTCCCGCCCGGTGAGCTCCTCCTGGATGGCCGCGGACTGCCCGGACAGCCCGATCGACCGGCGGACCGCGGAGGCCTCCCGGACAACGTCGCGTCCCTCGACCAGCGCCCGGCCGCCATCCGGCTGGAGCAGCGTGGTCAGGATGCGGACCGCGGTGGTCTTACCCGCGCCGTTCGGCCCGAGCACCCCCAGCACCGTGCCACGGGGCACGGACAGGTCGATGCCGCGCAGCGCGTGCACGTCCCCGAACGACTTGGTCAGGCCCTCCACCAGAATGGCCGGACCCCGGCTTATCTCTGTCACCAATTCCTCCTGTGTGGGCCGCGGTCGACATCGCCCGGCGACCAGAACCTACCGGCAGCGCGGCCCTGACCGCGAACCGATAAAACCCGGCCCGCCGCGCTTTCGGTGGCTATGACGATCGCGGCCGCGGGAACTCATCGCCGGACCGCGGACCCAGGTGAGCCGGGAATCCGTCAGGGCCCAAGGTAAGCCGGAGGGCTGACAAAATGCGGCTGGCCCGGTGACGCGCGAGGGCTCCGGGGGGCGCCCCGGGTCAGCGCCGCGGCGCCGGCCACGGGCAATACTGGGCGGATGAGCAGCCTGCGGCACGCTGAGTCGACCGTTATCGCCCGCCCCCGGACTTCCTCTACGACATGATCTCCGACGTGACACGCATGGGCGAGTGGAGTCCTATCTGCACCGCCTACTGGTGGGATGACGGCGCCGGACCCCGCGAGGGCGCCTGGTTCACCGGCCGCAACGAGCTGCCCGAGCGCACCTGGGAGACCCGTTCCCAGGTCGTGGCGGCGGAGCGCGGGCGGGAGTTCGCGTTCGTCGTGGGCGGTGCGTGGGTGCGCTGGGGTTACTCGTTCGGCTCGGTCACCGGGGGTACCGAGGTGACGGAATCGTGGGAGTTCCTCCCCGCCGGCATCGCCCGGTTCCACGAACGGTACGGCGACGACGCGCAGGCTGAGATCACGGCCCGGACCGAGGCCGCGCGCCGGGGCATCCCGCTCACCCTCGCCGCGATCAAGAAGAGTGCCGAATCGTCCTGAGCCCGGCGCCAGCCCCGCCCCGCAGGGGGATGGTCAGCGGCGCACCCAGAGCGTGACGGAGGTGCCGCGGAATTGCCGCCTCGCGGACAGGGAGAAGTGGTTCCTGAGCACGGCGTCCTCGGCGCGGACCGCCCCGGCCGTGAGGTGGGTGAACGGGGACCGGCCCACCACCCAGATCCGCCGGTAGCCGAGCATGAGGGACTGGACAGCCACGATCGGCTTGTCACGGCCCTGGAAGTTCCCGGCCGCGGCGGGCGACTCGGCCATCGCGAAGTCGCTGACCTTCCGGTAGTCCGCCGGGTAGCCGAGCCGGGCCTTGCGGAAGAAGTTGCTGAAGAACAGGATGCCGTCGCCCGGCTGCGCCTGCGCGGCCAGGTAGCGGGAAGGGCCGCCGAAGTCGAACAGGCGGCTCTGCGGGGTGCGGACCCGCTGCTGCGGCGCAAGCTGGAGGACCAGGGCCAGCACGCAGACGGCCACCCCGGGCGCCCAAAGCAGCATCCGCCAGTCGGTCGCCCCGGCCAGCCACCGCCCGATCCGCAGCGCCCCGGCCCCGGCCAGCAGGGCGGCCCCGGCCTCGCCGTAGAGGACATAGCGGTCCACGTACAGCGGCCGGGCCACCAGCGATTCGAGGATCAGCAGCACGCCCGGGACCACCAGCAGCGGCGCCGCGACTGACGGCAGGGAGACGCCTCCCTGGCTCCACCACGCGGGCTGGGGCGCGCGGCGCCCCCGCTCGAGGGGCGGCAGTACCGCGGCCACCGCGCAGCAGAAGAGGAGCGCGGCGACCGCGGTCGCCGCGCCGAAGTAGTCATGGAAAAGGATCCGCAGGCTCCCCAGGCCGGGCCGGGGGATCCAGGCGACGGCGGCGTCCTCCCGGGCGCTGAGCGCGGCGAGCGGCAGGACCAGGATGACCGAGACGGCAGCCGTGACAGCCCAGTGCACCATCACCCGCCGCCCGTAGCGGGCCAGCAGGACCGTGACCGCGTGCGCCGCCACGACGAGCAGGGACAGCTCGTTCAGGTAGCCGCCCACGACCAGCAGCACGGCGTAGACCAGCCAGCGTCCCGCGGCAAAGCGCGTCCCGCGGGCGCTCCCGTCACCAGAGCCGCGGGCGCCGGGCCCGGCCTCGGCGGCCAGGGCGTGCAGCAACGCCAGGGTCGAGCCGACAACACAGGCGAAGACCAGCGCGTAGGACCGGGCGGTCTGGGCGTAGTAGCTGATCGTGGGGGTCAGCGCGACGATCAGGCCGGCGAACAGGCCCGCCCATCCCGACCCTGTGAGCCGCTGGCCGATGATCACTGTGAGGGCCACGGCCACGACCATGGCGATCACCGAGGGGATCCGCATCACCGCCGGGCTGCTGCCCACCGCCATCCAGCCGTGCATGAACAGGTAGTACAGACCGTGGACCACGTCAACGTGGCGGAGCAGGCGGGCCAGCTGATGCAGGCTCAGCAGCGCGGCCCAGCGGGTCGCCACCTCGTCGTTGCCCATTGACGAGTCCCGCGCCAGGCCCCACACCCCGAGCACGGCCATGACCGCGGCTGCGAGGACGGCCGGCCAGTACCGGGCCGTGGCCGCCTGCCAGCGGGCGGGCGGCTCACCCCGGCCGGTTCCGGCCACCCCGCCCGGGCCGTCCGTCCCGGCGGGCGGGGAGGACTGGCCTCGCTGTCCGGTGGGAACGGGGCTCACTGGCCACCAGGTGAGTCGTCGACCGACGCCGCGAACGTCTCGCGCCACCTCTCGGGTGAGTTGAAGTCGGCCGCCGCGGCCCGGTATTCCTTCGCTAGGCGGGACCAGTTCCGGCGCAGCCGCCGGTGCGCGATCAGGCTGCGCCAGCCCAGCGACCGGAACAGCTTCGGGTCGCGCTGATACCAGGCCGCGGACGTACCCTCGGCCGCTGACACCAGAGCGCTATCCAGGTTGACCAGCACGAACCAGGAAGCGTCCTGGTACGGCAGGGCCATCTGGGGCCGCTTCCTGGCGCCCTCGCGCGGGGGGCGGAACTGCCGCAAAGCCCCCCTGGCCGCCTTCGTCATCAGGTTGATCTTGTTGGTCGGGGTGGCTGAGTCCTTCACCGCCTCCGGCGCGCGGCGCCGGGCAGGCGGGAAGCTCTCCAGGTCCGCAGCGGCCTTCGCGTCGGTATAGGGCGCGCGCACCTGGCGCAACTGGGCGAGCTTGGTCCCGATCTCCCGGTGCATGTGCTCGGGTCCGGTGAGCACGTCCTCGACCGCCAGCAATCGCAGCGCGACGGTTGAGTACTGCATGGACAGCAGGCTTTGCAGCTGCCGCTCCAGGCTCTCGGAAATGACGGCGCCGCCCTTCGGCGCGGGCGAGTGCAGCAGCGCGGCCACCAGCCTGTTACGCAGGTGGTAATAGGCCTGCCAGTTCCTGGCGTCGTCCTTGTCATCCCACGGCACCTGCCAGGCCGCCACGCCGGGCAGCGACACCGTCGGGAAGCCGCGATCGCGAGCCCGGACGCCATACTCGGCGTCGTCCCACTTGATGAACACCGGCAGCGACAAGCCGATCTCGCGGATCACCGTGGTCGGGATGAGGCACATCCACCAGCCGTTGTAGTCCGCGTCGGCGCGGCGGTGCAGCCACGGCGTGTTCCGCAGGTTGCGCCGCCCGAAGTCGTGCCGGGCCCTGGTGTTCGGGGCCGCGCCCCACCACCATGTGTACGGTTCGACAGTCTCGGCGAATGCGTGCAGCAGGGAACGGTCGTACATGCTGAACATGTGGCCGCCCACGATGGTGGGGCGCCGGGCCAGATCGGCGAACGTGGCGGCCCGGAGGATGCCCTCGGGGTCCAGCCTGACGTCGTCGTCCATGAGCAGGACGTAGTCGGCGCGGGCCGCCCGCACCGTCTCGTCCATGGCCCGGGCAAATCCGCCCGATCCGCCGATGTTCCCCTGCTCGACGACCTCGAGCAGGTCACCTAGCTTCTTCGCGGCATCGTCGAAACCCGGCCGCTGCGTCACCTTGTCAGTGCCCTGGTCGATGACGTACACGCGGTCCAGCAGATCCAGGGTGTCGGCTGCCTCGCCGAGTCTGTGCAGCTGCTCGATCATGAAATCGGGCTGGTTGAACGTGGTAATCCCGATGCTGACCCGGCCCGGCGGGCCGCTCGGTGCGGGTCCGAGCCAGTCGGCCTCGATCAGGGTCGTCCCGCCGGGCCGGCGATGACATCGAACCAGTACCAGCCGCCGTCGATGAACGGCGCCAGCGGCAGTGTCCGCTCGACGATCTCCGGCTGATCCGACTCGACGCTGATGGTCTCGACCGGATGGCTCAAGCCGCGGGCCGTGGATCGGTACAGCACGATCTTCGACTCTCCGGCCAGCCGGATGCGGAGCGTCACCGATTCCACGGTCGTCCACCGGCGCCAGTAGCTGGCCGGGAACGCGTTGAAGTAGGTAGCGAAAGAGACCCGCCGGCCTCCAGTGATCAGCGCACTTCGCCGTGGTCCCGCGTCATCGACCAGGTAGCCAGGCACGTCGGGGCCGAAGCGGATGCTTGACTGGGTCTCCGCCGCCACGGGAGCGTTGGCGACCGGGACGCTCACTGTCCCGGCCTTCGTGCCGGTCAGCGCCTCGTTAGCCTGCTCGGCGGCGAGTTCGGCCGCGCCCCGGTCAGGGTTGGTCTCGACATAAAGCGGGATGACATCGAGATCGTCACCGGGGAAGACGACACGCTGCAGGACCCGCAGGCTGCGCGCCGGGGTGGCCTCAGCCGTCATTCGGCCGCCCCCGGCCCGGTGAGCGCCGCACCCTCGGTGAAGAACGGCCGGAGGCGGTTGTCGTACATGCTCAGCGCGGACCCGATCGCCATGTGCATGTCGAGGTACTTATAGGTGCCCAGGCGGCCGCCGAAAAGCACGCCCGGCTCGCGCCCGGCCATTTCCCGGTAGGCCAGCAGCCTTGCCCGGTCCTCCGCCGTGTTGATCGGGTAGTACGGCTCATCGCCGCGGTCGGCGAAGCGCGAGTACTCACGCATGATCACTGTCTTGTCCTTCGGGTACCAGTCACGCTCGGGATGGAAATGCCGGAACTCGTGGATGCGGGTGAATGGGACGTCCTCGTCCGCGTAGTTCATGACGGGCGTTCCCTGGAAGTCCCCTGTGGGGAGAACCTCCATGTCGAAGTCGAGGGTACGCCAACCCAGGTCGCCGGCGGCGTATTGGAAGTACGCGTCGAGCGGCCCGGTGTAAACAACCGGCACGTTCCCGGTCAGATCACCGCGCACGCTGAAGAAATCCGTGTTCAGCCGCACCTCGATGTTCGGGTGATCGGCCATCCGCTCCAGCCAGGCGGTGTAGCCGTCTACCGGCAGGCCCTCGTAGGTGTCGCTGAAGTAGCGGTTGTCGAAGGTGTAGCGCACCGGCAGCCGGGTGATGATCTCCGGCGGGAGGTTGACCGGGTCCGTCTGCCACTGCTTGGCGGTGTACCCGCGGATGAAGGCCTCGTACAGTGGCCGGCCGATCAGCGACACGGCCTTTTCCTCGAGATTGGCGGCGTGCCCGGCGTCCACCTCGGCCGACTGCCCGGCGATCAGCGCCCGCGCCTCGTCCGGGGACATGGCCGCGCCAAAGTACTCGCAGATGGTGCCCAGGTTGATCGGCAGCGGGTAGACCCGGCCCTTGTAGACCGAGAACACGCGGTGCTGGTAGCCGGTGAAGGCCGTGTACTGGTTGGCGTACTCCCACACCCTGGCGTTGGAGGTGTGGAACAGGTGCGCGCCGTAGCGGTGGATCTCGATGCCGGTGTCCGGCTCCCGCTCGCTGTAGGCGTTCCCGCCGAGGTGCGCGCGCCGTTCCAGGACGAGCACGCGGAGGCCGAGGTCACGGGTGCACTGTTCGGCGATGGTGAGGCCGAAGAAGCCGGACCCGACGATGACGAGGTCGATGTTCATCGGCGCACCGGCAACGGGGGGGTCGGCGATTCCGGCCCGCTGGGCCCGGGGGACTCCGGCCGGTGGTGCCCGGAGGGCTCCGTCCCGCCCCCGGTGCCATCGCCGCCAGCCTGATCCTCGCCGTGCTCGCCGCGCTCGGTGTAGTGCGCGACGATCGGGCGGTACACCGCCCGGCGGAACCGCCAGGGGATCATCCGGTAACCGCCCCGGACCACGACGTTGCGGACGTATTCGGGCGATGAGGTGAAGCCCTGGCGGCGGAACTCGCGCTGCAGCCGCAGTTCGGAACGCAGCAGGTCGGTGCCGCCGCGCCGCTTGAACGAGGTGGCGCCGACCCGGTAATAGACCAGCGGCTCGGCTACGTTGACCGCCCGTGCGCCGTTTTGCAGCATCCGGGCGAAGAGCGCGTAGTCCTCCATGAGCGGCAGGTCGCCGTACCCGCCCGCGGCGAGGACCGCGGTCCGCCGGTAGACGACCGTCGGGTGGTTGAACGGGTCGTGCATGCGCGCGTAGCGGTGGATCTGCTCCGGGTCGGTCGGCGGGACCCGCTGGCCCACGATGTGATCGATGTCCCCCACGAACTCCAGCAGCCCCGCCCCGACGATGTCGGCCTCGGCGATGAGCGGGATCTCCACCTCGAAGCGGTGCGGCATGGCCACGTCGTCGGCGTCCATCCGGGCGATCACGTCATGCCAGCTCGCGGCCAGCCCGCTGTCCAGGGCGGGCCCGAGGCCCCGGTTGCGCTCCAGCGGGACCATGGTCAACGGGACCGGGCTGCCTGCCTGCAACCGCTCGAGGCACGCGGCGAGTTCCTCACGGACGGGCCCGTCACGGACGATGACCACCTGGTTCGGGCGCATGGTCTGGTCGTCAACCGCGCTGCGGAACGCCCGCCCGAGGAAGTCAGGGCGGTCACCGTCGTACACCGAGAGCAGGAGCGTGAAGGGCTCGTGCATATGCCGGGTTCGCCTTTCATGCCGGTGAAGGGGCACACTGCGGCGAGCTCGAGGACCAGGGAACCAGCAGCCCTGGCCGGCGCGCGTTCGTGTAGACATATGGGCTGTACATGAACAAATGCGGTGGGCGGACGCCACTTTACGGCAGCTATGCGACGGATTGCTGGGTTACCGTCATCCGCGCGTTTCCCCCAGCGCACCTGGTCTACCCTGGCAGCCAGATGCCATCCACCCATGCCTGACCTTACCCGCACACGCCCTGACCTGTTGAGGTGTCCTGATGGCCACGCGCGCCGCCGACCAGTCTCCCGCCCCGCCTGCTGGCGGGCGGCCGCGTCCCCGGGTCCTGGTGCACATCGGCGAGCCGAAGACCGGCACCACGTTCCTGCAGCAGGTGATGTGGAGCAACCGGGCCGAGCTCGCGGCCCTGGGGGTGGTGCTGCCGGGCCATCATCCGCAGGACCACTTCCGTGCCAGCCAGGACCTGCGGGGGATCGAGAAGCGGGCCGACGACCCGGCGGGATCCTGGACCGGCGAGTGGGAGATCCTGGCCCATCAGGCCCGGCAGGCCCCGCGGGCCGCGGTCATCTCCCACGAGCTGTTCTCCGCCGTGGACGGGCAGCAGGCCGAGCGGGCCGTCCGCTCCCTGCAGCCTGCCGAGGTACACGTCGTGCTGACCGTGCGGGACATGGCGTCGCTGCTGCCCGCGGAGTGGCAGGAGACGGTCAAGCACCGCAACGACCGGGGCTGGGAGGACTGGCTGGCGGACGTGATCGACCGGGAATCGGTCGATCCGGACCGGCGCCAGTGGTGGTTCTGGCGTGTCCACGACACCCTGGCCATCCTGGATCTGTGGGCCCGCCACGTCCCGGCGGACCGGATCCACGTGATCATGACCCCGCCCCAGGGGTCGGGCAACTCACTGCTCTGGGAGCGCTTCGCGGCGCTGCTGGGCGTCGATCCCGGCGGGGTGGACCTGTCCCGGGCCCGGGCGAACACCTCCCTGGGCCTGCCGGAGATCGAGTTCCTGCGCCGGCTCAACCAGGCGCTGCCCGACGACATCCCGGACTGGTTCTATATGTGGACCGTGAAAGAGGGGGTCGCGCACCGGGCCCTGGCCGCCCGGCCGCGGGAGGGGCGCCTGGTGCTGCCCGCCGGCCGCGAGGCCTGGGCCAAGGAACAGGCGGAGATCCTGGTCAGCGGCCTGGCGTCCTCGGGCTACGACGTCATCGGTGACCCCGGTGAGCTGCGGCCCCGGCCGTCCCGGGAGCCCGGGGTGACCGGCCCCGCGGGCCAGCCGGAGGACCGGATCCTGGACGCAGCGGTCGCCGCGGCCGCGGCGCTGGTGGTCAACCAGTACCGCAAGGAGTATCCGGGAGCCAGTGCACAGCCGAAACGGGCAGGCCAGGCCGGGCTGGCCAGCCGGGTGGAGGCGGCCATCGCGGCCTCGCCCCGGCTTAAGCGGGCGGTGCGCGACATGAGCAGCCGCTACCCGGCGGTACGGCGGCTGCGCATCCTGACCTGGCAGGCGATGGAGCGCACCCGGGCCCGGAGGCACTCCTAGCATGGGCCCTGCCGGCGCTTCCCCCACCGCCACCCCCGCCACCGGGGACGATCAGCCCCGGGTCATTGCCGTCGTCGTCACCTACAACCGGCGGGACCTGCTGACGCGAGTCGCTGTCCGCGGTGCTGGCGCAGAGCCGGGCCCCGGACGCGGTGATCGTGATCGACAACGCCTCGACCGACGGCACCGCGGAGATGGTCGCCGCGACCTTCCCGTCCGTGCGGCTCGCCGAGGCGCGGCGCAACACCGGCGGCGCGGGCGGGTTCGCCTACGGCCTGGCGCTGGCCCTGGCCGAGGCGGCCGACCTGGTCTGGCTGATGGACGACGACACGGTCCCCGAGCCGGGCGCCCTGGGGGCCATGCTCGACGCCCGGGTGCTGCACCCGGGCGGGCCGCCCGCGCTGATCGCCAGCCGGGTGGAGTGGACCGACGGCCGTCCGCATCCGATGAACACCCCGCGGGTAAAGCCGTTCGCGGGCAAGGAGGAGCGGCTGGCGGCGGCCACCGCGGGCTGCCTGCCCATCCGCTCGGCGTCGTTCGTGTCGATACTCGTGGACGCGGGCGTGTGCCGGGCCCGGGGCCTGCCCCAGGCCGACTACTTCCTGTGGAACGACGACTTCGAGTTCACCGCCCGGCTGCTGCGTGGCCAGGCCGGCCTGCTCTGCCCGGCCAGCGTCGTGGTGCACAAGACGCGTACGTTCGGCTCGACCGACGCCGACCCCGGCCAGCGGTTCTTCTATGAGGTGCGGAACAAGGTCTGGACGCTGCGGGCCGGCTCGTCGCTGGCTCCGGCGGAGCGGGTGCTGTACGGCGGCGCCACACTGCGCCGCTGGGCCCGCACGTTCGCGAAGTCTTCTGACCGCGGCACGCTCCGGTCCTGCCTCGTCGCGGGCCTCGCCGCCGGCGCGCGGACCAGGCCGCGCCCCACGGAGGAGGTGCTGGCATCAGCGGGCCTCACTGTGCCCGGGGCCCGGGCGTCCGGTGCCCAAGCGCCCGGTGGCCAGGCGGCTGCCGGTCAGGCCCCGGCTGAGGCGCCCGCCTCACCGGGCTCCCCGCCCGGCTGATCCGGCCTCTGCTCCGCCTGCGCCACTGACCCGTTCGCCGGTGGTGCCGCCGTGCCCGCGGGGACGGGGGCCACGGTCGCCGGCGGCTCAGCACTGCCCCGGCGCAGGGCCAGCAGCGCGGAAAGGCCGAGGATCCCGGCGGGCGGGAGGGTGATCACGGCGAGAAGCTGGTACCGCCAGGAGAACTCGACGAGATCCTGGGCCACCAGCAGCACCACGGCCGTGGCGGTGAACAGCAGGCAGGCCAGGGCCAGCTGCCGGGCGCGGCCCTCACGTGCTGCCCGGCCGGGGCTGCGGGCCTGGCGCACCTGGAGGACGACCGCCAGCAGGGTCCCGGTCACCCCCAGCAGCGTGCACACCAGCAGGAACGGGCCGGGGGAAAATCCCCCGTTGAGCTGGTAGGACCGCAGGAACCCGGCGACCGGCCGGTCCACCTGCGCCTTCCCGCCGTAGCCCGGCTTGAGCTTGCTGTAGTGGAACTGCCCGAACGCGACGTGCTGGACCCCGACCACGATGACGTTCCCCGGGCCGAGCGTGACCCACTGGGGATAGACCGGGTACCGGGTCTGGAACTGCCAGCGTGACAGGGGCGTGACCCAGGGGTTGGGCGTGCGGGTCACCGCGAACAGGCGCACCGAGTCGCGGACGATGCCGCCCACGATCCGCAGCGGCTGGTGACTCTTAATCGCCGAGGTCAGCTCGGAGATCAGTTTGCCGCGGCTTGTCCCGGCCGGGATGGAGGTGGCGAGGAGCGGCGAGTACTTGGAGTGCTCGAGCCAGTCCGGGCCGTTGGCCTGCTCACGCGGGGTGGGGCAGAGCGGCCGCACCGCCGGGGGCAGGGCAAGCGTGGCACAGTCGGCCGCGGCGACCACCCGGCCGACCGTGGTCTGCCCGCGGGCCAGCCGGAAGTGACCGGTGCGCACGTAGGAGGCGCTGCAGTACAGGACGATCGGCAGCGCGAAGGCCACGGCCAGCGCGGCGGCGGTGGTGACCGCGCGGCGCGCGTTCCCCGCGGCGACCACCAGATAGAACACCGCGGGCACGATCAGCAGCTCGCCGACCTGGTGCACCGTGGCCGAGAGACCCAGGACGAGACCCGCCGCCGCGGCCAGCCGGACGGTGATCTCCGGCCGCCAGAGCAGCAGGCCCAGGCCGGCCACGATCATCGCCTCGAACCAGACGTCCGGCATGATCGTCTGCTCGATCTGGACCTGGTAGGCGTCCAGCAGTACCGGCGCCACGGCCACGGCGGCCAGCCACAGGTTGGTCCCGCGGCGCAGCAGCACCGCGTACAAGGCCGCGGCCAGCGCCAGGCCGAGCAGGTGCTGGGCCAGCGCGACGAGGCTCAGGTCGCCGAAGACCAGGATGGCGCGGAGCACCAGCGTGTACCCGAGCGGGTCAGCCCCGGGCGACGCGCCGTAGAGGTACTTCAGCGTGTCCACATAGATCAGGGCGGGCTGGTAGGCGATCTGGGCCGCGATCCGCAGCGCCAGCCCGGCGGCCAGCAGCACCACCAGCAGCCAGTGCCGCCTCAGCAGCCGCGCGGCCCGGGTGCCCCACGACGGCCTGGTGGCGCCCGGCGCGCCGGGCTCACCGGGCGCGGGATTCCGGCGGCGGCCGATCGCCGCGCCGGCCCGTGTCGCGAGATGCGGTCCGGTCATGCCCGTGACGCATGTCGTGACGCTGCCGGGCGCGCAATCAGCGGCGCCCGGCCGGAACGGGCCGTCGTGCGCCGGGGTACGCAGGGCAGCATGGCTGGCTCCTTATTCAGGTGGCCTTCAGCCGGGGTGATGGCAATGATCTTCCCCTGGCCGCCGGGTTCGGAAGTCCCGAATTCTACTATTCGACCGGTCACCGAAGTTTCCCGCCCGGCCTGCCTTCGCAGGCCTCCCGGCGGTCGCCGGCCTGCCCCGTCCGGGCGGGACGGGCTGGTCACCTCAGCTGATCGTCTTCTGTCATAGCAGCGACGACCCCCTAATGTGCCACGATTCCCGGCACCCCGTCCCCGCACACCTGCGGGCGCGCCGCGGACGGGCTCTTCCCGGCCGGAATCGCAGGCCTCCCCGGTCACCGTGCTCACCCTGGCTGAGGCCAGTAGAGGGCAGTGGCGTCGTCGCGGGCCTTGGACCGGGGCCAGCGGGCCCCGTCCGGGTCGCTGTCCTCGGCAGCCCGGACCCGGCGGATGAGCCCGGCCGGCCCTTCGTCGCGGAGGACGGTCACCAGGGCAGGCCAGCCGGTCAGGTGGTAGACGTCGGCGATGCGGGCGGCGCCGTCGCTGAGCAGCGCGATCCCGTGCAGGCCGTCAGGCGCCAGGACCGTGGTGCGGGCCTGCCGGGCCGCGTCCGGGTCGGCGCCGGCGGCGCGGTGCGTGTCCGTGAGTACCACCGGGTCACGCCCCTCGCCGTAGTCGGCCACGATGCTGGAGTCGGACAGCACGAGCAGCTCGAAACCGTCCCGGCCCGCCCGGACGGCGGTCACGGTGGCTGCCGGGGTGCGCGGGTCAGCCAGGTCACAGGTCTTCTCGTGGCCTGCCGGACCCCGGCGATCGCCTCGGCCAGCGCGTCGCCCAGCGGCGGGGCCGGATCAGCGGTGATGGCCCCCAGGAAGACCGTGCCCAGGGTCCGGGCGTACCAGGCGACCCCGTGGAGGCATCCGGTGCCTGCCCCGCGCGGGGTGGTGGTGCAGCCATCCAGCAGGACCGCCGCGCCGGGCGCGGCCGCCGCGAAATCCTCGTTGGGCCAGCCCGGCGTGCCGGGGTCGGTGGCCAGCGCGATGCGCATCCGCCGCTTCTCCTCAGATGAGCCGGGGCTCGATCGGTTCCTCGGTGTACAGGCCGCCGGGCCCGGGCTCCACCCGCCAGGCGCCCTTCCCCGGGACGGATGCTGACCGCCTCGCGCAGCGTGGTGCCCGCGTAGTGCAGTCCGGTGCCATCCTCGGTGGCGTACCCGCCGGGCAGGACGCCCTGGGCGACCAGGGTCCGGTACACCTCGCGGCGAGGCTGGCCAGGGAAATCGTCATGCACGCCGTTACTGTAGGGGACCAGGCCCAGTCCCCCCGTGAACGGGTCGAGACGGTCGCTGAAAGAGTCGGTGGGGCCGCCCATGTGCCAGCAGAGGCTGCCGGCACTGGCCCCGGCCAGGACCACGCCCGCCGCCCAGCACCGGCGCAGGATCTGCGGGAGGCCATGAGCCTGCCACACGGCCATCAGGTTCACCACGCTGCCCCCTCGACCAGGATGAGGTCCTGGCTCAGCAGGTGCGCCGCGACATCGGGGACGCTCGGCTGGGTGAACAGCCGCAGCACGCTCAGACGCGCGTCGGCGCGGGCGGCGAACGTGCCCTCGTGGAAGTCGATGGCCGCCTGGGCGTCGCCGACCGCGGTGGGGACGTAGCACACGTGCACCGGGTGGCCCGGCCCGGTCCGGGACTGCCCGGCCCGGTCCGGGACTGCCCGGGCGGCCAGGCCGAGTGCGTGCTCGACCAGCGTGAACGAGTCCTTCTCGCCGTCCCCGGAGTCCAGGACTCCGGAAAACGCGAAGATCTGCCGGAGCGGGGAGGCCACCGGCCCAGCCTAGGGCCCCGTCCCATCTAGGCTGGATGCATGCTTCCCACCAGCCACCTGCTGGCGTTCGCGCTGCTGTCGTTCGTGCTCATTATCGTGCCGGGCCCGAACGTGCTGTTCGTGATCAGCCGCTCGCTGATGCTCGGCCGGGCGGCGGGCGTCGGGACCGCCGCCGGCGGTCAGATCGGCGTCTACCTGCAGGTCATGGCCGTGGCGTTTGGCGTCGGGGCGCTGGTGCAGCGGTCGGTGGCGATCTTCACGCTGATCAAGCTGGCTGGCGCCGCGTACCTGGTCTACCTCGGCGTGCAGGCCATCCGGCACCGCCGCTCGCTGCGCGCCGCCCCGGATGTCGCCGCCGAGCCCAGGAGCTTCGGCCGGATCCTGCGGGACGGGATCGTGGTCGGGGTGAGCAACCCGAAGGTGATCGTGTTCTTCGCGGCCGTGCTGCCGCAGTTCGTGAACCGCCCGGCCGGGCATGTCCCGGTCCAGATGCTGCTGCTCGGGTCGGTCTTCCTCGCCATCGCGGTGGTGTGCGACAGCAGCTGGGCGCTTGCCGCCGGCACGGCCCGGGCCTGGCTGGCCCGCTCCCCCGCCGGCTCGAGATGGTTGGCGGGGCCGGCGGCCTCGCTATGATCGGAATCGGCGCGAGCCTGGCCCTCACCGGCCGGAAGGACTGACCAGCCGGGCGGGAGAACCCGCCCACCCCGGGCCGGCCATGAACGCGCCGAAGCGGCCGTCTGCCTCGTCGCCGGACCCGATCTCGAGCAGCCAGTCCAGCGAGTTCCCGGGATCGGCAATGAACCCGTCGATGCTCGCCGCGGTGTGGTACCGAGTCTTAGCCACCTGCCCAGGAAAGCCCGGCCCGCCGACAGTCCGCGGCTGGCTACGCCGGGTCCGCCTGCACCAGCCGGTAGCGGATGTGGGTCGCGTTCGCCGACTCCCGCACCCGGGTCTGCTCCAGCCGGGGCAGCCGGGAACCCAGGTGCTCAAAAAGCCGGGTGCCGGTACCGATCAGCACTGGCGCGATGTGCACCTGCATCTCGTCAACCAGCCCCTCGGCCAGGAACTGCTGGATGACACGGGCGCCGCCGCCGACCGACACGGACCGGTCGCCGGCCGCCTCCCGGGCCAGCGCGAGCGCGGCGTGGATGCCGCCCGTGACGAACGTGTAGCTGGTCTTCCCCGCCGACCGCGCCGGGTGCGGGCGGCTGGTGACCACGAACACGGGCATGTTGAACGCGGATTCCTCGCCCCAGCCGTCGACCACGTCGTACATCCGCCGCCCCACGATGATCGCCCCGGCCGCCGCGAAGTTCTCCTCGAGGACCTCCCGGTCAACGCCCGAAGACCGGAACGGGGTACCGCCGCGGTACGTCCAGGGGCCGCCCATGACCCAGTTGTGGATCGGCTCGCCGCCCTCCCCGAGTCCCCGGCCCAGGCCGTCATGGGGACCGGCCACGAATCCGTCCAGGGACATCGAGATATCCACCACAACCTTGGCCATGTCGCTGTGCCTCCTCACCCGGGGGTGGTCTTGCCACCATTGCCTCAGGGGTCAGACGCCCGGCCGCCCGCCGACTCATCACTGAGGCACGCGGCCCGGCCCGGGACTAGTCACCCGGCGGCGGCGCGGAACGCTCGATAGTGGCCAGCCAGGCCTGCGCCTCCGAGGCACCGCCGAAGTTGACCGCGAACGTCTCGGCGGTGATGCTGGCGACCACCCAGCCGTCGCGGAACGCGGCGGTCAGCTCGTCCTGGCTGACCCGGCGCGGGCCCATCGTGCCGGGCTGCCGGTCGCTGAAGCACATTAGGTAGCAGATCGCCCCCGGCCGCATCACCGCGGCCAGGCTGGCCACGTAGCGGTCCCGGTCCGCGTCGCCGAACACGTGGAACACGCCGCTGTCCACCACCGTGTCAAAGACGCGTCCCAGCTGACCCAGGTCCAGCACGTCGGCGACCTCGAACCGGGCCGCGCTGCCGCGCTCCGCTGCCTTGCGGCGGGCCTGCGCGATGGCGTTCGGCGCCACGTCCACCCCCAGGGCGCCGGCGCCGTGCGCCGCCGCCATCATGGTGTTCTCCCCCGTTCCGCAGCCCGCGTCGAGGAGCCTGCCGCGGAGCAGGCCCTGGTCCGCGAGGCGGGTGAACACCGGCTGCGGGCGGCCGATATCCCACGGCGGCGGCTCGTCCGCCGCGTACACCGCGTCCCACCCCGGCTGAATCGTCATCGTGACTCCCCCGTCCGCCCTTGGCCCTGCCGGGCTGCAGCCCCTGGCGGTCACCGGACCCGGCGCAGGACGCTGACCACCTTGCCGAGGATCCTCGCACCATCCCCCTGGATGGGGGTGAACGCCGGATTGTGCGGGATCAGCCAGATGTGGCCATCCGACATCCGGTAGGTCTTGACCGTGGCCTCCCCCTCGATCATGGCGGCGATGATCTCCCCGTTCTCGGCCACCTGCTGGTCCCGGACGACCACCCAGTCGCCGTCGGCGATGGCCGCATCGATCATGGAATCGCCGACCACCCTGAGCAGGAACAGGTCACCCTCGCCCACCAGCTGCTTGGGCAGCGGGAAGACGTCCTCGACCGACTGCCGGGCGTCTTTCGGGTAGCCCGCGGCGATCTCCCCGACCAGCGGCACGTAGGCCGCGTTCTGCCCGCCCGCCGTGCGCCGCCTCTCCGCGGTGCGGGCGGCCGCGCCGGGGTCGCGGTCCTTCCTGGTCTCCCGGGAGGCAGGCGCCCCGATCACGCCGGTCGCCTGGCGGGGTTCGATGACCTCGATGACGGGATGCCCTGGAGCCAGCACTACCGAGCTCCGCGCCTGCCCGGCGCAGCCGCCGCTCACCCATCCCTTCTCCCGGAGCACCTTGAGGTGGTGGTGCACGCCGGACGGGCCCAGCCCGACCGCCTCGCCGATGTCCCGGACACTCGGCCCGTACTGGTGGTCCTGCCGGAATCCCTCGATGGCCTGGAGCACATCGCGCTGGCGCGAGGTCAGGTCGCGCTCAGGATCGGGCCGGGCCAGCCCGGGAACCTGCCTATCGCCGCTCGTGCTGCTCATCATGAGACCTCCGCCTGGGCGGTGTGCGTGCTGTGACGCTAGCAGCCCCCAGAGTCATTTGTCGAATTCAGTTTCGATAAATGAACCCTAACGAAAGTGCCGTCGATTCCGCGTTCTAAGGCTAGCGGCCGTCCCTCGGAGGGTCCAGGCCCGTCCGGAGGGCCCGGCCCCCGGCGCCGGGTTACTCGCTGCGCAGGATCTGGCCGGCGTGCAGCCGCGCGGCCCGCTGCTGCGGCCAGGCGGCCAGCGCGTTCGCGGCCAGCAGGGCCGCCGGGCCGATCAGGAGCAGGGTCAGCAGGGCCACCGGCGGGTGGTACGCCAGGGGGGTGAAACCGGCCACCGTCCCCCAGATGTCCCGGCCCAGGGCGATGCCTAGTGGCACCCCGAACAGCAGGCCGATCACGGCCAGCAGGCTGGCCTGGGTCGTGACCACCAGCCGCGCCTGGCGCCGCGTCATCCCGAGCGCGCGGAGCACGGCCAGATCGTGGCGCCGGCGCCGGACGGCAATGGACAGGGCGTGACCGACCGCGCTCACGGCCAGCAGGGCCAGGAACGCGCTCAGCGCGAGCGGCAGGAGTTCCAGGTCGTTGATCTCCTGGAGCTCCGGGGGCGGCAGTGGGGGCGTGAACGTGAAGACCTTTCCCCCGGGGATCGCGGCGGCGGCGGCGTTGAGCCGGCGCGCGACGGCCTGGACATCTGCCCCCGGCCGCAGCGACACGGTCGCGGCATGGAACTTGAACGCGTAGTTCGCGCCACCGAAGATACGGTGATATCCCGCAGGGGTGATCCAGGCCCCGTCCGCGTAGCCGTTGTGAGGCCCCTCAGGCACGAAGCCGATGCCGGTCACCCGCACGGCTTTGACGGTGGTCGTGCCGCCGGTGAGCCGGACCACGGAGCCCAGCCCGGCGTGCAGTTCCTGAGCGGTCGTCGGGGCCAGCACGATCCCATCCTGGCTGGTGGGCATCCCGCCGGCCGTAAGCACGACGGCCGGGCGCTTGCCCCCTACCGGGGCGTAGGTAAAGCTCTCGATCGAGACGTCGCCGGACTGCGCGCCCGCGATGCGCGCGTCGTCGACCCCGGTCACGTCCCGGTCGGCGGCCACGGCCCGCAGCACGCGGCACGGCCTGCCCGAAGTCCTGCCCGTCCTCGCCGAAGAAGGTGGTCAGCTGCCAGGTCTGCCCGAACCGGGCCGGGTGGCTGGCCGCATCCGAGACACCGGCCGAGAAGGTGAAGGCGGCCAGCACCCCGAGCACGCCGGCCACCGCGCCCACCAGGGCCGACCGGACCGGCACGCTGGAGCGCCCGCGGCCGGGTTCGAGCGCGAACCGGGCCCCGACCACCACGGGGACCGGGAAGTTCGGGCGGCGGCGGCCGCCGCGATCGTGGACCGGCGCGCGGACGCCTGCCTGCGTCCGGCACTCAGCGCGACCGCCGCTGCGGCTGCCGAGCCGGCCAGCACCAGGAGCGGGGCTATGACCCACCCCGGGCCCAGGACCAGCCAGTCCAGGGCGATCCCGGGGTGCGGCTCGGTGATCGACGCCATGCCGATCGGCATCCATCGCGAGGCCAGCACGGCGCCGGCCACGCCCAGCGTGCCGCCTGCCAGCCCGGCCAGGAACGGCCCGGCCGAGGCGGCCGAGATGGCCTGCTGGCGGGTCACGCCCAGGGCCTGCAGCACCTGGAGGTCCGGCACGGTGGCGGAGGTGTACCGGGCGACGGACTGGCCGATGAGGAACAGGGCCGCCACCAGGGCGGCGAGGCCGAACGCCACCAGGCAGGCGGCCTCGTAGCTGGTGACCTTCCGTGCGGGGTCACCGAGTTGCCGGTTGTTGTCCCACACGTCGATATCGTTCCGTCCCGTCACCCGGGCCAGATCGGCGCGGAAGGCGGGAATCGCGGCTTCACCGCCCCTGAGCCGGACCAGCGCATTGATGTACGCCCGCCCCGTTGTGCCCAGCATGTTGGCGCGGTACCGGGTGTACAGGGCCGGCGTGGCGAGGACGCCCCCGGACGCGCCGGGCGAGTCCGCGTCGAGCGCCCACGGGAAGCGGACCACGCCCGCGATACGAACCCTGATCCGCGGCCCGCGCGGGGGTCCGGACGAGCCGTCGTACTCCTGATTGGCCTGCCGCACGCTGGACAGCTCCAGGGTGAGGAAATCTCCTACGCCCCTGCCGGACGTCGCGGCGAACTTGGGCGTAACCACGACCTCATCGGCGCGGTGCGGGTTGAAGCCCCGCCCCGCCAGGATGACGGGCCGCTCGATGGTCCTGTTCATCTGGTCGTCGGCGAGCGGGAATCCCGTGCCCGCGGCCGGGTAACCCCGGACCTCGTAGCCGAACACGACCGGGAACTTGGTCAGCGCCACGACCTCAGGCAGCGCCGCGACCTTGGCCCAGTCGAAGCCTGGCTGGTTAGGAAGCACGGTGGCGGTCGCGGGCAGCGTACGGGCCCACAGCCGGTCGAACGCGCTCTGGCCGCGGCGGGCGCCCGCGATGGAGGTCAGGATGGTCGCGGTGGCCAGGGCGACGAGCAGCGCCAGGACGGCCAGTGACCGCCAGCGCCGGCGCGCGTCCAGGCGCAGCCAGGTCATGGTGATCAGCATGACCTGCTCCCCCGGCCGTCCGCGCGGCCACGACCCACCACGCGGTCACGACCCCCCACGCCGTCCATGGGTATGAGTAGATGGCCCCCCGCAGGTCCGCCGCAAGGGTGCCGGGACGACCGGTCTCGGTGGGTACCCCCCACCGGAGACGGCGTGGTGGCATCCCGGTCCCGTCCCGGCGCGGGCACGCCAAGCCGGCCATGGCGGCGGTCCGGCGTATCGCCGGACCGCGACCAGGCCGCGGGCCGCCGCCGTTCCTGTCACCATGGGACCGTGATCGGACGTCTTCACCACGTCGTCGTGGACTGCCCCGACCCGGCCGCACTGGCCGCGTTCTACTCCGAGCTGCTCGGCCTGCCTGTCACCTGGCAGGAGGACGACTTCGCGGTCGTCTCGGCTGACGACACCACCTCAGGGATCGCCTTCCAGCTCGCACCAGGCTTCCAGCCGCCGCAATGGCCGGACCCGGCCCGGCCCCAGCAGATGCACTTCGACATCATGGTCGATGACGTCGAAGCCGCCGAGCCCCGGGTGCTGGCGCTGGGAGCCCGGCCGCTGCCCGGCGGAGACAGCCACTCCCCCGTCTACGCGGACCCGGCCGGCCATCCGTTCTGCCTGATCCCGCGCCCGCGCTGGGCCCCGCCCATCGACGCTGATTAGGGGGATAAGGCTCTCCCCGGGCACAGGCTCTCCCGGGGCACCGCCCTAGCCGGGCACAGGCTCTCCTGGGGCACCGGCCCTCGCCGGGCACGGGCTCTCCCGGTGCCGGCCCGCGCCGTAGAGTGTGCCCATGACGGGCGAATCGTGGCCGGCCACAGCGAGAACCCGGTCCCCCGCGGTGAGCTGCGTGTCTCGTACGAGGACCGGGACCGGGTGGCTGAGGAGCTGCGGGTGGCCGCCGGCGATGGGCGGCTGACCGCGGAGGAACTCGACGAGCGGCTGGAGGTGGCGCTGACCGCGCGCACCTACGCCGAGCTCGCCGCGGTCACGAGGGACCTGCCGTCCGCCGCCGGGACCATGCTGGGCGCCCCGGCACCGAAGGATGTCGTCCGCATCGAATGCCAGTCTTCCGCCGTGGAGCGCACCGGGCCGTGGCTGGTGCCGCGCCGGATGGAGATCCGGGTGAAGAGCGGCCACGTGACGCTGGACTTCACCGAGGCGGTCATCACGCAGCCGTCACTGCCCATCGACGCCGACGTGGGCTCGGGGATGCTCACGCTAGTGATCAAGCCCGGCATCGTGGTCGACCTGGACAACGTGGCTGTCCGCAGCGGCAGGCTGGACGTCAGGGCCCCCTGGAGCCCGGACGGGTCCCTGCTGCGGATCGAGGTGTCCGGCAAGGTGGGCAGCGGCCGTATCACTGCCCGGCCGCGGCGGCTGCCACGCCCTCCGCGGCCGCCCCGGCGGACGTTCTGGCAGTGGCTCACCCGCCAGCCCCGTCCCCGCCCGGCTATCGGGCGCTGACCCCGCACCCCCGCCCGGCCATGGGGCGTGCTCCCCGGGCCTACCCGGGCGGCTCGCGGGTGAAAGCCTGCCTGCTGTGCACCAGGAGCTCACGCAGGGCCGGGCTCTCGTCTGGCGCCCAGACGAGGGCCAGCAGCGACGGGATCTCGATGTCCTCGATAGGCACCGCGGCCAGCTGGCCGGAGAAGCCGGCCGCCATGGTCTCGGCCAGGATGGCCGCGCCCAGCCCGCGCCCGGCCAGGTCGGCGACCGCGCCGGGCGCGCTGGCCTGGAACGCGATATCCGACCGTAGCGCCTGGGCGGCGCATGACTGATCGAACACGGCGCGCACCCCGGTGCCCGGGGGCAGGCTGACGATCGGGTACCTGGTGACTTCGGCCAGGGTGACGGCGTCCCGGCCCGCGAGCGGATGGCCCGGGGGCACCGCCGCCACGAGGCCGTCGCTGACGATGGTGAACGCCTCCAGCCCGCCCGGCGGGGCACCGGCCGTCCCGATCAGCGCCAGGTCGGCCGTGCCGGTCCGGACGCGCTCGATGAGCCAGTCGGAGTTGCCTTCCTCCAGGGCGATCTCGACGCCCGGATGGGCGAGGTGGAACGCGGCGAGCGCGTCGAACAGCGGGGTGACGGTGCAGGCGGTCACCATCCCGACCACGATCCGGCCGGAGAGCAGCCCGGTGACGTGGTCTACCGTCTGCCGGACCGTAGCCGCGGCCGCGAGCGCGGCCCGGGCGTGCGGCAGCGCCGCCGCGCCGGCCCCCGTCAGCGTGGCCACCCGCCCCGACCGGTCGATGAGGGTCGCGCCGAGATCCCGCTCGAGCTGGCGGATCTGGGCACTCACCCCTGACTGGCTGACGTGCACGCGCTGCGCGGCGCGGGTGAAGTTCGCCTCCTCGGCGACCGCCACGAAGTACTCCAGTTGCCGAAGTTCCATAAGCACTGATTCTAGTTATAAGAAAAACAATCTGTTGGACTTCTCATGAGTGCCCCGGCAGGCTGGGTGGGACACGGACTCGGATACGGACGCGGCCGCACTGGCCGCGGGAACGGAGGATCATGCCCGCCCAGGAGAAAGCCCGCCAGCCGGAGGATCTCACCCGCCTGTTCGTGGCGCGCGCCAACGCTGGCGACGCGGCGGGGATCGCCGCCCTCTACGAGACCGGCGCGGTGATGGCGTACCCGCCGGGCAGCCAGACGACAGGCCGCGAGGCGATCCAGGCCCTGTGGGAGAAGTTACTGGCCAGCCCGCCGCGGTTCGAGCCGGAACCGCCGCTGCCCACCCTGGTGAGCGGGAACATCGCGCTGACCGCCACCGTGGCCCGCGACGGCACCGGGGTCCGGGTGCAGGTGGCCCGCAGGCAGTCCGACGGGACCTGGCTCCGCCTGCTCGACCAGCCCGAGCTGAATCCTCAGGCCTAGCCCCCGGCTCCCCCGGGCGCCGCCGGAACCATCAGCGGCGCGCTCATCGCCGAGCCCGATGACCAGGCCGTCGCAGTAGTGCGCGAACCCAGTGCGGCGGGCCACCGCGATCGAGGCCGCCTGCCAGCTCAGTGAGGCCGCGCGGCAGGCTCTGCGGCCGGTGCTCACCGGGTCGGAAAACCGAACCCGGATCAGCACCGTGGCCGACGTCACCGACGAGGCGCACGCCCTCGTGTGCCGCGGCACGTTCACCTGGATCGTCCGCCGCCTCTAGACGCCCCGGCCACGGTGCAACGGCCCGGTTGGCCGGCGAAGGCCGCACTATCGCCTAGCCGCGCCGCACGGTCTGCCAGTCACCGTGAGTCCGGCTGCCCTCAGCCCTCGGTCACACTGGCCCTTCCTGCCCACTGACCGGAAAATCCCCTACCTCAGCCGGGCAGGCGGCAGCGCCGGGTCTTTGGTGACGGCCATGATCGATGTGACCCATGGTGCTGGTGGTGCGCGTCAGCCCCGCCACGAACGGGCGGCCCGGGGGCCGCGTCCGACTGGCCACCACGCCTGACCGGCCACCACGCCTGGCCGACGCCACGCCTGACGGCCACCACGCCTGGCCGACGCCACGCCTGACGGCCACCACGCCTGGCCGACGCCACGCCTGACGGCCACCACGCCTGGCCGACGCCACGCCTGACGGCCACCACGCCTGGCCGGCGCCACGCCTGACGGCGGCCGGGCACGGCCGGCGGACACTGCGCCACGGCCGCCCGCCGGGCGGGTCAGCCGGCGAAGGTGTCGGGGTCCGGGCCGGTCCGCTCGTTCTTGTTCAGCGCGCTGATCGCCTCGACGTCCTCACCGGACAGCTCGAAGCCGAAGATGTCGAAGTTCTCCCGGATCCGGGACGGCGTGACCGACTTCGGGAAGATGATGTCGCCGCGCTCGATGTGCCAGCGCAGCACGACCCGGGCGGGGGTCTGGTCGGCCCGCTCGGCGATCTCGTTGATGGTCGGGTCCTCGAGGACCTCGCCCTGCGCGATCGGCGACCAGCCCTCGACGGCGATCTGGTGCTCGGCGCAGAACGCGCGCACGTCGTCCTGGGTCAGGTAGGGGTGGACCTCGATCTGGTTGATGGCCGGGGGAATCTCGGCTTCCGCGTGCACGCGGCGGATGTGATGCGGCTGGAAGTTCGACACGCCGATCGAGCGGGCCCGGCCGTCGCGATAGAACTCCTCGAGCGTGCGCCAGGTGGACACGAAGTCACCGTCGTAGCGGGTGGGCAGCGGCCAGTGGATGAGGAACAGGTCCACGTAGTCGAGCCCGAGCTCCTCCAGCGAAAGGTCGAACGCCGCCCGGGCGTCGTCGGGGAGGTGCGCGTCATTGGACAGCTTGCTGGTGACGAACACGTCCGCGCGGGCCAGGCCGGACTTGGCGACGGCCTCGCCGACTTCCTTCTCGTTGCCGTACATCTCGGCGGTGTCAATGTGCCGGTAGCCGGTCTGCAGGGCGGTGGTCACCGCCTCCACGGTGTCCTCGGGCTTGATCTGGAACACGCCGAAGCCGAGCTGGGGGATAGTCCTGCCGTTGTTCAGCATGACGTCAGGTACTGGGTTCACCACGGATTCTCTCCTCCGGAGATATCTGATCGCTCGCTGTAGGTACCGTTTCCCCCTGCCCGCTGGCCGGCCCTTCATCCCTCTAACGGTCCGTTCGCAGCCTGACTTGCGGATACTGATTCCTGTGCCTGCTGATGCCGTGTCCGCCTATCCCCCACCCGGCCCCGCGAGCGCGCTGCGCGAGATCGCCTTCCAGCTCGAACGGGCCGGGGCACCCACCTACCGGGTGCGGGCCTTCCGGCGGGCCGCCCAGGTGGTGAGCGACCTTCCCGCAGGCGAGCTGGAGTACCGGCTGAGCGACGGGTCGCTGCGCGCGCTGACCGGGATCGGCGAGGTCACGGCCGAGGTCATCACGCAGGCGGCGGCGGGCCAGCAGCCGGACTACCTGACCCGGCTACTGGAGGAGCAGGGCGGCCCGCTCCCGGCCTCGGCGATGCGCGCGGCGCTGCGCGGTGACTGCCACACGCACTCGGACTGGTCCGACGGCGGCAGCCCGCCCGGCGAGATGGCCGAGGCGGCCCGCGCGCCGGGCCACGAATGGATCGCGCTGACCGATCACTCGCCCCGGCTCACCGTGGCCAATGGCCTGTCCGCCGAGCGCCTGGAGGCGCAGCTCGCCCTGGTCAGCCGGCTCAACGAGGAACTCGCCCCGTTCCGCATCCTGACCGGCATCGAGGTCGACATCACCGACGACGGCTCGCTGGACCAGCGGGAGGACCTGCTCGCCCGGCTCGACGTGGTGGTGGCCAGCGTGCACTCCAAGCTCCGGATGCCCGCCGACCTGATGACCAGGCGGATGGTGACCGCGGTCCGCAACCCGCATGTGGACGTGCTCGGGCACTGCACCGGCCGGCTGCTGGGCGGGAGGCGGGGAGGCCGCCCGGAATCGGAGTTCGATCCGGAGGCGGTCTTCGGCGCCTGCTGCGAGCACGGCGTCGCGGTCGAGATCAACTGCCGGCCGGAACGCCGCGACCCGCCGGGGCGGCTCCTGAGCCTGGCCGCCGAGGCAGGCTGCCTGTTCTCCATCGACACCGACGCGCACGCCCCCGGCCAGCTCGACTGGCTGGAAAACGGCTGCGAGCGCGCCGAGCGCCACGGCATCACCCCGGACCGGGTCATCAACACCCGCTCCGCGGACCAGGTCACGCAGACCCGTCAGTAAGGGGACCGGCCGGAGCGATCCTGGCCCTGCCCCTCCCAGGATCGGCGGTCTCTCCCTGTTCGCCGCCGCGTGGTGGAGGGTGGAGTCAGGACATGCTGACACCGCCGCGGGCCGGGTGCATCCGGGGGATACCCCGCCACCGCGGCCACGAGAGGGGATATTCCATGCCGACGACGACACTTCCCGGCGGGACATTCACGATGGGCGGGGACCTGACCGTCACCCGCATGGGGTACGGGGCGATGCAGCTGGCCGGCCCGCACGTATTCGGCCCGCCGGCCGACCGCGACGCGGCCGTGGCCGTGCTGCGGGAGGCAGTGGAGCTGGGCATCACGCACATCGATACCAGCGACTATTACGGCCCGTACGTCACCAACGAGATCATCCGGGAGGCCCTGCACCCGTACCCCGAGTCGCTGCACATCGTGACCAAGGTCGGCGCGTTCCGGGACGCGGAGGGCGGCTGGCCCCCGGCGCTGGCTCCTGAGCAGCTGCGCCAGGCCGTACGCGACAACCTGGACCACCTCGGCCTGGACGCACTGGACGTGGTGAACCTGCGCGTCGGGGGGCTCGACCGCCCCACGCCCGGGTCGATCGCCGAACCCTTCGGCGTGCTCGCGCAGCTGCAGCAGGACGGCCTGATCAGGCACCTGGGTCTCAGCACCGTCAACGCCGGGCAGATCGCCGAGGCCCGGTCCATCGCCCCCGTCGTGTGCGTGCAGAACTTCTACAACCTGGCCCACCGGGTCGACGACGAGCTCATCGAGTCGCTGGCCGCGCAGGGCGTCGCCTACGTGCCCTATTTCCCGCTTGGCGGTTTCAGCCCGCTGCAGTCCGACGAGCTGGGCTCGGTCGCCGCGCGTCTCGGGGCCACCCCGATGGCCGTGGCCCTGGCATGGCTGCTGCAGCACTCGCCGAATATCCTGCTCATCCCCGGCACCTCATCGGTCGCGCATCTGCGCGAGAACGTCGCCGGGGCGGGACTAGCTCTGTCCGGGGACGATCTGGCCGAACTGGACCGCATCGCCTCATGACCTGGCCGCGGCGACCGGAGTGAGCCGGCCCAGCTCGATCACGGTCATCCCAGACCTGGACGAGGGGGCGTCCATGGCGGCCAGGGCGGCGCCGGCCTGGTCCAGGCCGATCACCTCGCCGACGAGCAGCCCGGGGCGCAGCGTGCCGTCCGCGACCTGGGCCAGCATGGGCGGGTAGTCCCGTGCTGCCATGCCGTGCGAGCCGTAGATCTCCAGCTCCCTGGCGATGACCAGGTCCATCGGCACGGGCGGCGTGGCGTCGGCGCCCAGCAGCAGGCCGACCTGGACGTGCCGCCCGCGGCGGCGCAGGCTCCGCACCCCGCTGGCCAGCGTGGCGGCCGAGCCGAGCGCGTCGAGGGACACGTGCGCCCCGCCGCCCGTCACGTCGTGGATGTCCGGGGCCGGATCGGTGTTCGTTGCGGAAAGAATTGCGTGCTCGGCACCGAGGTCACGGGCCCGGCCGAGAGCCGGGCCAGCCACGTCCACCGCGATCACCCGCGCGCCAAGGGCCACGCCGATGTGCACGGCTGACAGGCCGACCCCGCCGCAGCCGTGCACCGCCAGCCACTCCCCCGGGCGGAGCCGGGCGTGCCCGGTCAGTGCCCGGTAGGCGGTGGCGAAGCGGCAGCCCAGGCTGGCGGCGGTCACAGCGTCCACCGCGTCTGGCAGCGCCACCAGGTTCGTGTCCGCAGCGTGAATGGCCACCCGCTCGGCGAACGACCCCGGGCCGGTGAACCCCGGCTGGGTCTGGTCCGGGCAGACCTGGGCGTCGCCCGCCCGGCAGTACCCGCACCGGCCGCAGCCGCAGGCGAACGGCACCGTGACCCGGTCTCCGGGCCGCCAGCGGGTCACCGCCAGGCCCGGCCTGGGCGATGACCCCGGCCAGTTCGTGCCCGGGAATGTGCGGGAGCGCGACCGGGTCGTGCCCCTTCCAGGCGTGCCAGTCCGACCGGCACACCCCGGTCGCGCCGACGCTGATGACCACGCCGTCGTCCGGGCAGTCCGGCTCGGCCACCTCGGCCATCTCGGGCAGCCCGCCGTATTCGCCGTACACCACCGCCCTCATAGGCGCCTCCTTCGGCTCGCAAGCGTCAACAGTTAAGATCCGGCCCCCTATGGGGGGTCTAAATCGAACTGTTAACCGATGGGGCAATGAGGATGACCTCGAGGGTGCGGGGACCATGGACGCCTTCGACCCGGTCGAGTTCGATGTCGCTGGTGGCGGACGGGCCGCTGATCCAGGTCAGCGGGCGGCCCGGGTGCAGCCGGGCCACGGCCTCCGGGACGAGCGCGACCACCTGATCCGCGTCGATCAGGCACAGGTGGTAGTCGGGGATGAGGCTAAGTGCGCGGCGGCCCTGGCCGGGCCCGGCGTCCAGGACGATGGTGCCGGTCTCGGCGACGGCGACCGCGGCGCGGGTGATGACGCCGTCGGCCTGGTCAAGCTCCTGGGCGGACAGGCCGCCGTCGGTGATCAGCTCGACGCCGTCGAGAGTGCCGGCCTGGCCGGGTCCGGGCTGATCGAAGCCGGGGAGGTCCAGGCCGGGCGGCAGGACCACCCGGCGGGCGCCGCGCTCGGCCAGCGCCGCGCGGACGGTGCTGAGCAGCTGCGCAGGGTCCGTGCGCCGCACGTGGCTGCGGTAGTCGATGAGGCGCCCGGCCAGCAGGTCGAGCAGCGCGGGAGCATCGAGCTCGCCGCGGGTCCGGTAGGCCGGCGCGTCACCGGACGCGGGCGCGCCGCTGCCCGGCGGGTCACCGGCCAGGGCGGTGCGGACGCCGGCCGAGCATCTCGTCCCGGGCGGTCACCGCGGGTCCCTGTGCTCAGTGTCACTGTGCTCAGTGTCACTGTGCTCAGTGTCACTGTGCTCAGTGTCCCGTGCTCAGTGTCACTGTGCCCAGTGTGCCCGTGCTCAGTGTCACTGTGCCCAGTGTCCCCGTGCTCAGTGTCACTGTGCTCAGCCCGCCACCACTCGCGGAAGGTCTGGGCGGGCGGCGCGGGTGCGTCACGGGCCGCGGTCCAGGCCGACAGGGGCGGGGGCAGCCGCCGGATCCGGCCGCCGCGGCCCAGCAGCCGCCCGGCCCGGCCGGCCCGCTGCCCGGCCTCGTACCGGGTTTGGCTGGCCATCACCCACGAGGCGGCGGCCATCGTCACCGCCTCCGGGCTGGGCACACGGCGCGTGGCCCTCGCCTCGTCCACGTGGCGGGCCCGCAGGTGGACCAGCAGGGACGGGATGTCGATCTTCACCGGGCAGGCGTCGTAGCACGCGCCGCACAGCGACGACGCGTACGGCAGCGAGGCGTTGTCCTCGACCCCGGTCAGCATCGGGGACAGCACCGCGCCGATCGGGCCCGGGTAGACCGAGCCGTAGGCGTGCCCGCCGACCCGCTCGTACACCGGGCAGACGTTCAGGCACGCCGAGCAGCGGATGCAGTGCAGCGCCGCGCGGCCGGTCTGGTCGGCCAGCGCCGCGGTGCGCCCGTTGTCCAGCAGGACCAGGTGGAACT
Source organism: uncultured Actinomycetes bacterium (assembly GCA_963751175.1). Classification (GTDB taxonomy): domain Bacteria; phylum Actinomycetota; class Actinomycetes; order Streptosporangiales; family Streptosporangiaceae; genus RYN-230. The sequence continues at coordinate 110,849 of CAVVTM010000035.1, forward strand.
GCTGGGGCCCGTCGCCCGGGGTCACCCCGGTCCACATCGAGGTGTACGGGTTCATCCGCTCCCCGGTGGAGCTGCGCGGCAGCAGCTGCATGAACACGCCGAGGTCGTCCCAGGCGGGCAGGACCTTCTCGATGCCCATCACGGTGATCAGTGTGTCCGGCAGGGTCAGGCACATCCGGCCGTTGCCCTCGGATTCGACCACGCACAGCGTGCCGGTCTCCGCGATCGCGAAGTTGGCCCCGCTGATCCCGACCTTCGCGGACAGGAACCGGCGGCGCAGGTGCATCCGGGCCGCCTCCGTGAGCGCGGCGGGCGAGTCGGTCAGCCCGGGATCCACGTCGCCCATCTCGCGCAGGAAGATGTCCCGGATCTCGGCCCGGTTCCGGTGGATGGCCGGGACCAGGATGTGCGACGGCCGGTCGTGGCCGAGCTGGACGATCAGCTCAGCCAGGTCGGTCTCGTGCGCGGTGATGCCCGCGGCGGCCAGCGCATCGTTGAGGCCGATCTCGTCGGTGACGATCGACTTGACCTTGACCGCCTCCGCAGATCCGGTCGCGCGGACCAGGTCAGTGACGATCTCATTGGCCTCGGTCGCGTCGCGGGCCCAGTGCACCACGCCGCCCCGCGCGGTCACCTGCTCCTCGAGCTGCTCCAGGTAGCGGTCCAGGTGGGCCATGGTCCGGGCCTTGATGGCCTGGCCGCCGTCGCGCAGCGCCTCCCAGTCCGGGAGCTCGCCTACCACCGCGGCCCGCTTGGCCCGGATGGTCCGGGTGGCCTTGCCGAGGTTGCGGCGCAGCTGGGTGTCGGCCAGCGCGCGGCGGGCCGCGACCGGGAACGGCTCAGAGCCGCGCAGGTGGCCGACCCCGCGCGGCGCCGTGGGCAGCCCGAGGAAGGTGGGCCCGCTCGCCGGGCGGCTGCCGCTCACCGGGCACCCTGCGTGCCCGGGGTGGCCCTGCCCGGGGTGGCCCTGCCCGGGGTGGCCTCGTGCGGGGTGGCCTCGTGCGGGGCGGAGGCGAGGATCTCCGCAAGGTGCACGGTCCGGGTGCCCGCGCGCAGCCGGGACAGGCCGCCGCCGATGTGCATCAGGCAGGAACTGTCCCCCGCCGTGCACACCTCAGCCCGGGTGTCCAGCACGCTGCGCATCTTGTCGGCCAGCATGGCCGTGGACGTGTCCGCGTTCTTGACCGCGAACGTGCCGCCGAACCCGCAGCAGGTGTCCGCGTCCGGCAGCTCGACCAGGTCGATCCCGGCCACGTTGCGCAGCAGCCGGAGCGGGCGGTCACCGACCCGGAGCATCCGCAGCGAATGGCAGGTCGGATGGTAGGTGACCCGGTGCGGGTAGTACGCGCCGACGTCCTCCACCCCGAGCACGTCGACCAGCAGCTGGGACAGCTCATAGGTGCGGGCGGCCACCGCTTCCGCGCGGCGGGCCAGCGCCTCGTCCCCGTACCGCCGGGCCACCATCGCGTGCTGGTGCCGGACCGACCCGGTGCACGAGCCGGACGGGACCACGATCGCCTCGCAGTCCTCGAACACCTCCACGTAGCGGCGGACCAGGGGCAGCGCGTCATGGAGGTAGCCGGTGTTGACGTGCATCTGGCCGCAGCAGGTCTGCGCGGCCGGGAATTCGACCTGATGGCCGAGCCGCTCCAGCAGCCGGACCGTGGCCCGGCCCGCCTCGGGAAACAGGGTGTCGGCCAGGCAGGTGACGAATAGGGCAATACGCATGAGGTCAGCTTGCCGCCTCACTGGCCACTGGTTGCTCACCGGGCCCGGCTGCACCCGTGGCCGGCGGGGCCGCGGCCGGGCGGCGCGTCTTGCGGGAGCGGCGCGGCCGGCCCTGGCTCGACGCGCGCACCACCAGGTCCGGCTCGAAAACCACCTGCCGGTGCCGGTGCGTGCCGTCGCCGAGGGCCTCCTCGACCAGCAGCTGGGCCGCAGCCCGGCCGAGCTGGTGGCGGGGCTGGCGGACCGAGGACAGCGGCACCGCGGCGGCGGCCGCGAATTCGACGTCGTCGTAGCCGACGATCGCCACGCTGTCGGGCACCGCGATCCGGCGGGTGGTCATCTCCTGCAGGACGCCCAGCGCCAGCAGGTCGTTCGCGCAGAACACGGCGGTGGGCCGGGTCCCGGCGGGCATCCCGGCGAGCGCGGCGCCCGCCCGCTGCCCCGCGGCCACGTTCAGCGCCGGAGTCTCGATCATCACCAGGTCGGCGCCGCTGCGCCCGGCACGCTCCAGGGCGCGGACCGCCCCGTCCCGGCGGTCGCTGACCTGCCGGACGCTGATCGGGCCGCCCACGAACGCGATCTGCTCATGCCCGGCCTCCAGCAGGTGGGAGACGGCCAGGTCGCCGCCGAGCACGTCGTCCACCGACACCGAGCACTGGCCGCGCGACGGTGACCGGCTGTCCACCAGCACCACCGGGGTGCCTCGGCGCTGCACGCTGGCCAGCCGCTTGTCGGCACCGGACACCGGGGTGATCAGGATGCCCTGGACCCGGTGCTCCTCCAGCACCTCGAGGTAGCGGGACTCCTTGGCCTTCTGGTCGTCGCTGTTGCACAGGATCACGGCCAGCCCGGCCTCGCTGGCCTCGTCCTCCACGCCCCGCGCGACGTCGGTGAAGAACGGGTTGGCGACGTCCAGGACGACCAGCCCGATGGTGCGGCTGCCGCCGGCCCGGAGCTGGCGGGCCGACTCGTTGCGGATGAAGCCCAGTTGCTTGATGGCCGCCTGTACCCGGGTGCGGGTCGGTTCGGCCACCACTTCCGGGCGGTTGAGCACGTTGGACACAGTGCCGAGTGAGACGCCGGCAAGAGCGGCGACCTCCCTGATACTGACCGGCGTGTCCGCCACGGCTCCTCCTGTGCGGTCAGTGTCGTGCGGTGCGCTGGAGCGCGTCAACCAGACGCGCCCCACAGGACCGACAGCCGCCCGATGAGCCGTGACCAGCCCCCCAGCCGCACCGGGAACGGCACTGGCAGGCCAGTGCGCACCCGGGCTTGGCCGTCACAATAGCGGCCATGAAACCTGTCGGTAACGATTCGGGCATCGCTGCGGACCTCTATTGACAGGGTCGTGACTTCGCTCGACACTGCTTCACATACTTGAAACGTTATAGCACATCCTCCTTCAGGCACCCCCCGCTGGCCTGCTGCCGGATCGGGGCGACCTCCACCCAGATCACGAGAGGGGACCGGGCTGTGACAGCAGTCTTTAGCCACCGATGCGGCGGCTCCGCTGGTCCGCGCCCATCTCCCCGTAGGGATAGTCGGCGGGACGCGGGTCGCTGGCCACGTCCAGCGCGACCAGTTCCTCCGTGGACAGGCGCAGGTCCGCGGCCCGCAGGTTGACCTCGAGCTGGTCCGTGGTGCGCGCCCCGAGGATGGTCGAGGTCACCCCGGGCCGGCCGGTCATGTTCAATGCATGTCGCGATGTGAATACCAGACTTGGAAGATCATTGGCGCATTCGTGATCGTGTGCGCATTACCCGCTGATCATCGTGCTGTGACGAGGTTAACCACGAAACAAAACTGCGGATTTAGCGCAGCGAAAAATGCGAAAATTTAAGATAAATTAAAATCAATCGGCGGGTCGACCGTGCCCTTTCATTCTACCGGCGCACGGAGAACAACACATGAAGCCGCTTTTGTTGGCTGCCATCGTTGCGATGGCGGCGAGCGGGCCTGCATGGGCTCAAACCACGGGCTCCCTTGGTCCGAATATCATGAACGACCCGGGCCCCCGTGGCGGCTCCGGCGGCGCCATCGGGGGAGGCCTCAACCTCGGTCACGTCTTTACCGGGGCGGGGGCGGCGGCCTCGACGGGCACGGCGGCGGCGGGTTCGCTCGCCAACGGGACCACCACCAACATCGGTGCTGGTTTCGCGGCGACCTCCCCGGTCGGCGGCATCTCGACCGGCCTCGGAGCGTCTGGCGCGGCCATCACCGGCGGCGTCTCCAACAACATCGGCGTCGGCGGTGGCTTCACCAACGTGCTGCCCTAACGTAGACGACAGTCTAATCCTGAGCCCCGATGTCCGTCTCCGAGCTAAAGCAGATCCTCAGCGCATTCGTATTCGTGTGCGCGCTATTGACCGCGTTGCTCACGGTGCTGTGACGAGGTTAACCACGAAACAAATCTGCGGATTCAGCGCAGCGAAAAATGCGAAAATTTAAGATAAATTAAAATCAATCGGCGGGTCGACCGTGCCCTTTCATTCTACCGGCGCACGGAGAACAACACATGAAGCCGCTTTTGTTGGCTGCCATCGTTGCGATGGCGGCGAGCGGGCCTGCATGGGCTCAATCATCGACGGCGACGGGGACGGGCGTCGGCTTTGCCAGATCGACATCGGGATCGCAGGCGATCTCGGGGCAGGGCGGCTCGGCGACGATCACCAGCAACAGCACCGTGCCGGCCGATCAGACGGTCAAGAACGTGCCGAGCGTTTTCGCACCGGGCCTGGCCGCGGCCGGGCTCGAAACGTGCCTCGGGTCGGTTTCCGGCGGAGGCGCGTTTGTCGGGACCGGATTCAGCTTCGGCACCTCGATCCCTGATCCCGGCTGCGCGGCGCGGCTCGATGCGCGGACGCTGTGGAGCATGGGCCTGAAGAAGGCCGCGGTGGCGCGGCTTTGCCTTAACGGCGACATCTACCGCGCGATGCCGGACGTTTGCGCGATCTACCTGCCGCGGGCTCCCGCTGGCTCCCATCTACGCTCCCGCTCCGGTCGCCTACGCATCGGCGGCAACGACGGCCACGGGGGAGCGGCCCTACGCGGGCGGCCCGATCTTGCTGGTCGAGGACAAGACCGGCAAGAACCGTCTTTGCAACGACTACGATGTGACCCAGCAGCGCTGCCGTGTCTGGGCTCACGTCGCTCACCATTCGACGCCGAAGAAGCAGGCGACGGCGAGTGGTTGGAGAGCCGGAGGCTTCCCTGCGATGGAGCGTTGCACGAAAACGGATGATGAGCCCGGCCTATTACAAAAAACAAGCATGCTTTGCGGCAAATTTTTCCCTCCCATTGTCCCAACCGAAATCCGGCCTGACGTCCGCACCGTGCTGACCGCATACCGTGCAGACGAAGCGGTCCTCAAGATCGGACAGCCGCGTTTTGTCGAACTGGATCAGGCCCGATCCTTCGCCGGGTGCTGGCGGTTCTTGATCTTGATCCAGTGCTTCGACCGACCGGCCTGATACGGACGATCCGTCGCTTCGACACTAACCCCTCTAACCCCATTTGGCAGGCCGCCTGAAACAAGTCCGGACCGATCTCGCCCTGCTCGAACGGGTTGACGAAGATGCCCTCCAGTCGGCGCGCCAGCAGACGGTCTAGGTTAGTCTTGCGCATCAGCAGGGGCAGCTTGTAAGTCCTCGCCGCCCTCGACGAGGATGTCGAAGGCGCAGAACTGCACCTCTTCGTCGTGCCTGCGGCGGTGCAGGGTGTTGAAACACGATCGCCGTCGCGCTCCAACCGCAGCCGGTAGCCGTCATACTTGATTTCGTGGAGCCAGTCGCGGGTGGCGGGGACGGTGGGCGATCTGGCAGGGAGGCAGAAGTCGAAGGGCAATAGGCAACCGTCACCGTTTTCGGCGAGACGGAATGCGAACCCATGAACCTTTGCGCGTATCCGTTGTACCTACAGATTGCCGACGACAGCCGCTGTCGTTATGGGGCAGGGGCAATTTCAAGTCGTTGGCAGGGGGCCGCCCTAATTTCAGTTCGCAGCGCCGTGGGGCGGCCCCACTTTTAGCACGACCCAACTTGGCGCTGGGGCCGGGTGTCGGTCACGCCAATTAATTCGAACTAAATTCGATGCAGCCTGACCTAGCTCATCCGAGCAAGCCCATTGCGGCGATGAGCAAAAAGCCCAAAGCCGCGGCTGCGATGTAAAATCGCTCCGCGATGTCCATGGGAGTCCCCCAAGGCCCACTGACACGATATGCCCGGATCACGGTGCTGTCTGCAGAACTTTTGATGAAGGTTGCTCGTGCGACGGCAAAGCCCAAAACGGCCCCGGCGCGGGGGGAAGCGCCGAGACCGTCAAACCTCTGGGGAGGTTTCTCCCCGGAATGGGGGGCTAAGTTGGGGTTTCCAGGGAGCAGGAATGGTCTAGGTCTGCCGGTTCTGATTTCCAGTGGCCCAAATGCCAAGGTGGGGGAACGGCGCATGTTTTTATCGATTATCAGTTGGCGAGTCGGGCTTCCCCGCCAGCAGTGCCAAAGCGGGGTCGTTCCCGTGGGTCGCTCACACCAGTCGAAGCGGGTCGCGCCCCTGCTCGAAGCGGGCCTGTCTGCTTGCGTTTAGTACAAGCACTAGGGACGGCGCTGGTAACAGCGCTGTTCTAGTTTTGTCCACATCTCAGTGCCGGATGGTTGCCTCTAGGAATTTGAGTACTGACGCGGGTACTTCGTCTTATACTCGAACTAACGTCGCCGCAGTTCGTCGGCGATATCTACAGTCACATCACGCGACCAGCCTTCAGCCGTATTGAAAGCAACGATGCGGACCGGATTTTCGTATTGGCCTTCGAGTAAATTTCGGACCATCCACGCGCGGTTGCTTCCCATTTCGTCGGTCTCGCGCCATACCCTGCCGAGAGAGCCGACGAACGGCAGGCGCGGTAGTTCGGGGTTCGACACCTCCAACCCCACCAGTAGCGGCTTGCATTTTGTTCCCTTTTCGTTCCTTCTGAGCCTGCTCTTTGGACGGGTGAGCGATGCCGGACATTGATGCTGATCGCGCCCGCAGACGCCGATCAGCTAGAGGCGGCCGGCGACCAAGCCATCGCAGCTTGCACGGCGACGTGCGCGACGCGGGTTAGGCGCTGATAGTCTCCAACCATTTTCTCGAGACCAAACTGGAGAACCTAAGGGCTGCGGTGTCGAGGGGTTATGCGCGGGGGAAGTTGCCGGCGCGTGATCAGAAAGATTGGTATGATTGAGACCGCCCCGAGTTGATCTGCATCAATCAACTTTGATATGCCGCATCATATCTTTTCAAGTGTCCCATGAAAAAGCCAGTTCTCTCAACAGGCGAGCCTGAGCCGAAGAAGGCCCTGCGAGCCGGCAGGCCCCCTACCGAGGGGTTCACGGTAATTGTCGACGGTCATTTTAAGTCAGGGTTTGAGACGCTCGATGCTGCTGAGGCATCAGCGCGAAAGCTGATGTCGACTTATCCAATGCTTAAGATCGAAATCTATGATGCTGCAACAATGGCCCGGACTTTATTGAGCTGAGAAATTTTGCTTGCTGTCGGAAACCGTCATCGTCGGGAGCAGAAAAATGGCCCTCCTAAAGCGAGAACTGTATCGTCAGGTCAAAGGCCCTGGGATCACCCACGCGGATCGTTGCACACTTGTATTTGATACCGACGCGAAAAACTTATACGTCGAGCGGGATGTGACGCATTTGGACACGAGCGTTTGTGGTGCGATTGAGATGCAAACCGCCACAATGGATATCGCGGATTATTTCAAGCAGGGCGGCCAAACTGCCGGGCACCGCGAGCTATGGCGGTTGCTAAGGACGCTCTTTAAAGAGACTGATGATACCGACGAGTTGATCGACTAGCCGCAGCGTTTCGTCAGCCTTCTGGGCCGTTTAAGGAGCATCCGCTTGGCCTTCGCCTCTGAAAGGGCGCGCAATCGTTCATGCTGATCTTCGAAGCCGCTCGTACAGCTAGATCAGGCTGCCCGGCATGAAGCAGCGGATCCACACGCCTTGGTCACTATAGAACGGCCACACCATGGTGCGCCCTGCCCTGTTTGGCTGCGTAATTACAGCATCGTCCGGCACGTCGACCCAGATGGCGGTATCGGAGTTCTCAGTCTTTGGCACGCGAACACGATAATGACCGTTCTTCGAATTTCCCAATCGGCGTGCCCTGGACCACGTAGCCGTCAGCGAACGAGCAGCGAGAGTCCCATGCGACTTGATAGATGCTCAAACCAGTCGTGCGGCGGAGAGTCCTTATAGCGTTGGTCGGGATCGCGTCCCCAAACCGACTGGGTCATCGCTAGCATGATCACCGATACACTGATCAGCAACGGGCGTGAAATGGGCTCCAACGAGTACTTCCCCATGTGACGATTTGTTCGCATTCGCAGCGAGCGCTCGGCAATAAGGGCAGGAGAAGCTGTCGATTTCTTTGACAGTAGTATCCCCCGTGGGGCGGCAGCGGCTGCGCCCTAGAGTTTGATCTCTTTAAAGTCGCCCTATCCGACCTCGCCAGAAGCGTGTCCCCAGTACCTTCGGCCCCGGACATTTCGAACCCTCAGTCCGACAACCAACCGTCCACGCCGCCACCGTCTTGATGCTCGTGTCGACGGCCTTCGCCCATCGCGCGCCCCAGCCGATCGTTCGCGATGCCCCTAAGTGAATTTTTTGTATAACCAGTGACGGCCGTCGTGGCGCCGCCAAACCTGTCCGCGCACAAGCCGGCCGGTAATTGTGCGTCTCGGGATGATGACCGTGCATAAATGCCAGACCGTTGCCGTTGCGGGGCGTTGGCTCAATCCGAGGGCGAAGCTGATGGCTATCATCGTGGCCTCTTTTCAATCGACCCGCCTTTATGTACGGGCCGTACAGAACGTCATGGTCGCCACTCGTAGGCTTTCACGATGGCGACCCCGACGATGACGACGATTGCGATAAACAGAAGCGTTTCGACGACCATGTTTTCGATCCCTTCCGCCAAAGACCATAGAGGATCGACCGGCCACAGTGGTCAATAAAGTCTGGGTTTTAACCTGAAGCGACAATTGAACGGGCGATGCGACATTTTTGCAGCGCCCTTCGTCGGCTGGACCAGATCGAGCGACGTGAAATTGGTTCCGTTCAGCGAGGAACGGAGAAATGTGTGGCAGTCAAACGATGACGCGCGGCGATGCCGGCCGCCGTCCTTGCCACAGACGTCATCTTGGAGGTCGGCGCGACGCTCAGGGTTATTTCTCAGCCACGATTTTGGCACACATGGCGTTCGACGGTTTTACCTGTCCCCTTTTACGCAGTACGGCCAGAAAGGCGGCGGGCGCCGCGCTTCTCTTGCCTCAATCTTAAAGAGCCGTCCGATTCTGCTCCGCACCAAACCCGGCAGGTGTGACTTCGTTGTCACTCTCAGAGGTTTTGGACGCCGCACGATCATCTTTGATGACCAAGACCAATTCCGAGTTTTAACGCTTTCTGCCTCAGCGACCCCACGGATCTTTTCATTTGCTTTGCGATCTTTGAAGCAGGCGTCCTCGCCTTGGAATGCTGCTTTAGCAGCTTAACGTCAGATACGGTGTACGGCTTGCGTGCGGCTGTTCTTCTCTTGACCACTTTTCACCTTCCTGATTTTTTTTAAATCGAATTGACTCGGTAGCACTGCGGTCTCATCTTTTGAAGGGCAAGACAGCCCTCTCAGAACGCAAATCAACAGTTCGCAAACCATTCGTCTACTCCGCCAAGCTCGCTAACGATTTCGAAAAACGCTCCGTGCAAAGCTCCGCCCGATCAAAGGGAACGTGGAGGCACACTATGAGTGGGAAGGCTGCTTTGGAGAACGCGCGCCAGTTCCGCACCATCGCTTCATTGTATCGGCAGACCGCAGCGTTCCGTCCAGATCAAAAATGGTCGCTCCTGGCGCGAAGCATTTGAGTATGAGCGTCTCGCGAGGACGGAGCTCGAAGGATACTTTCCTGTTCGCGACGCGTCATCGCGATGGGAGATGGCAGCCGCTGCGTAAAGTTGAAAAGGTATCATCAAACGTCGGCAGTTCTAAATAGCTCCTAGTAGTTCGACGGTTTTACCTTTTTTCCTTGTTCCGGCGGCTGAACTGCAAGGCGCCCGTATCAGCTTGTGAGCGCTCCAGAGTTCGACGGTTTTACCGTGTTGCCATTGGCAAAATGAGTTCGTACTACGAGGTCGGCTCTTCAAATCATATTCCGCCCTGAGGCTGTTCGACCATTCCTGCGGTCTGCATCGTCTACTGATCCTTCTTGCATGACGACCACCTTCCAATTGTCGCCGTTAGCCTGAACGGAATCCATCACATCGGTCGGCCAGTCGCAGATATCCTCCAATTCCACCTTGAGTTCAGCGGCTGTTTTGCTCGGCTTTTTCATGGCGGAATCTCAAAACGCAAGTTTGCAGCGCGGGCGGGAACTAATCAGCCGCGGCACGATTGTAGTCACTCGCGCGCTCAAACAGGAGGTTCAGGATGTTTCGCAAGGTATTCGCAGCGGCAATTTTATCCGCAGCCGTTGTTATCCCGCTTTCGGCATTCGCTCAGGGCGTACCCGGCGGCGTCGAACGTGGGGCACGAGAGGGCGAGCGGGCTGCCGGGCCTGTGGCGCGCATCTGTCGGTGGCACGGTCGGAGGGGTCGTCGGCGGCGTGACAGGCGTTCTCGGCGTCGATCAACGTCCCCGCTTCCGTCATTACGTTGTCGAAGAACATCGGCCCTCTTACCGCTACGATGGTGATGTAAGGGTGGGCGCAGTACTCCCTGAAGCTGGCGTCACTTACTATGACGTTCCACCGGAGTATGGCGTTCGCGAATATCGCTATACGATCATTAATGACCGGCCGGTTCTGGTCGACCCCCGAACGCGCCGCATCGTTGAGGTCGTCGAGTAAAGTTAGGCGATTATTGAAACGCTAATTGGAGAAGCCGCTCAGGTTGAGCGGCTTTTTCTTTTGGAGATCGCCGAAAATATTCGTTCGACCGTCATACCTTAATACATTCTTAACGACCCTTTTTGACCCCGGGATATTTCTCAACCCCGTCTTCGCGTGCGTGAGGCGGGGGGGCCTGTCCGCTTATGGTACCGGGGGGGTGAGAAAGAAATGCGTCCGACGGCCTGACGCACGACTGAGACCCTTGCCCTACGCGGCTATGAAACGCGGCCAATCACGGTCGCATCAGCCATACCAGCGAGGCGAGATGAAACGTGATCACTATGCGGAAGTGTCGGCGCGCATCATTGCCGAATTAGAAAAGGGCGCGGCCCCTTGGGTTAAGCCATGGTCGGCAACTCCCGGCGCAAATACCCCGTGCAATGCCGTGAGCAACCGGCCTTACTCGGGCTGCAATGTGGTTCTGTTGAGGATGGCGCAGGCAGCCGGTTATCGGACGCCACGCTTTCTCACATTCAAGCAGGCTTTGGAGGTGGGAGGCAACGTGCGCAAGGGCGAGCGCGGCACAAAGGTCTATTTCGTCAAGCAACTGCAGGTTCGCGATCAAGACGCGCATGACAGCGTCTCCGCACGTCTCATCGCGATGATGCGGGAGTACACGGTTTTCAATGTCGACCAGTGCGAGAACCTTCCCGATAGCATCAATACCGGGAAGCCAATCCGCGTACGCAATCCCGATACGCGCGATGAGCTTGCCGACGCATTCCTGCACTCAACCGGCGCCGATATCCGCGAGGGCCTCGGGGAAGCCTATTATGTGCCGAGCCGGAATTTTATCTCGATGCCGGCATTCGCCGGGTTCAAGGGTGCCGATCACTTCTACAACGTGGTGTTCCACGAATTGACGCATTGGTCGGGACATAGTCGCGCCTTGATCGGGATTTGAAGAACCGGTTCGGCTCACGCGACTACGCAGCCGAGGAAAGTCCACCTCAATTTGGCCTATCGGTGGTTCTGTCGCGTGATGGACTTTCGGCCCAAAAAATCACCTTTGCCGAACTCCGCTCCTCTGGCGCAGCCTCAGCATTTCGACAGGTCGCAGACTTCCAATACCTTCAACGATCGCTCGCGAACACAACTCGAAAATTCACTATTGCCGGTACAGGCGTCAATTCCCTTGTCAGTCTGATCCGCCATGCAAGTAGCGTAAGCGTGGTCCTTTCCTTCCCCGAACTTCGCTCTAAATTTGGCGAGACAAGTTCTATTCGCCCGTCCGGTCTGCCCAACCCACTTGTCGCGGTCAAAAGGTTCAGCCTGAGCAAGAAGTGTTGACCCAAACAACAACGCGATGATCAAAGCATGGCCCATGCTTAAGGTCTCCGAAGGAACGCCACCACGCGGAATTTGTTGGCCCGGAAGGACCCCTCATTGCAGCTCGGCCAATTCCGTTCTTATCGCGAACCGCCGCTTGGTCGGAACTCGGCACACACTCGATCAGACTTGGCATTAGTCCTGCCGCTCGCTGAATTCTGTGTCACACCGGAGCCGCACTACCTTCGATCTGTGTCCGGTGCATGATGCGGCGTGACGAGGCGTCGAACGGATCGCGCCGATGCATGGTGCAGCAGTTGTCCCACAGCACAAGATCTCCGACCCGCCAAACGTGCTCCCAAACGAACTCAGAGCGCGAGACAAAATTCCAAAGCTCATCGAGCAGATCCTCAGAACTCGGCTCGTTCGAGCCCGAGGAGATAAGCGTTCGGCGTGTCGACGGCCGAGGAAAGGTAGCATACGGCGCCCGGTTTCAGGGTGAGTGC
>CAVVTM010000036.1:0-59767 GCA_963751175.1 uncultured Actinomycetes bacterium
CTGCGGGCCAGCTCGGGAAAGCGGATGTCGTAGCAGGTCAGCAAGCCCACGCGCAGCCCGGCGAGATCGGCGAGGACGGGGGCGGATCCCGGGGCGACCACCTTGGACTCGGTCTCGCCGAGCGAGTCGAACAGGTGGATCTTCCGGTAGGCCGCGACCCTCTGGCCGTCCGCGTCGTAGCCGACCGCGGTGTTATACACCCGGCCGTCTGGCGCGGGCTCGAACACCCCCGCGACCAGGGCTACTCCCGCGCCGCGGGCGGCGCCGGCCAGCCCCGCGCCGAAGGGGCCGTCCAGCGGCTCCGCCACGGCCTGCAGATCCGTGCCGAACCGGGCCTGGGTCGCCTCCGGGAACACGGCCAGGGCCGCGCCGCCCTGTGCGGCGTCCCCGAGGGCGGCGCGGACCCGGGTCAGGTTCACCGCCGGGTCCGGGCTGACCGGCAGCTGGCAGAGCGCGATCCGCATGTGCGCAGCGTAAACCACGGGCCCGTGGCGCAGCAGTGGCCGGCTGGTGAGGACAGGCCGGCCGTGACGTGTGATGTCATGGCGGGTGTGGACCGACCATTGCTGAACCGCCGGCTGACCGGCATGGGCACGACGATCTTCGCCGAGATGTCGGCGCTGGCCCTGACGACCGGGTCGGTCAACCTCGGCCAGGGCTTCCCGGACACCGATGGCCCGGCCGAGATCGCCGCCGCGGCCGCGGCCGCGATCCTGGAAGGGCGGGGTAACCAGTACCCCCCTGGCCCGGGCATACCGGAGCTGCGGCACGCGGTCGCCGCCCACCAGAAGCGCTTCTACGGCGTGGACGTCGACCCGGACCGTGAGGTCCTGGTCACCGCGGGCGCCACCGAGGCGATCGCCGCCGCCCTGATCGCGCTCCTGGAGCCGGGCGACGAGGCCATCGCGTTCGAGCCCTACTACGACTCCTATGCAGCCTGCGTGGCCATGGCGGGCGCCACCCGGGTCCCGGTCACGCTGCGGCCGCCCGGGTTCCGCCCCGACCTGGACGCGCTGCGGGCCGCCATTACCCCGCGCACCCGGCTCCTGCTGCTGAACACGCCGCACAACCCCACCGGGGCGGTGTTCACCCGGGACGAGCTCGCCGGGATCGCCGCGCTGGCCCGCGAGCACGACCTGCTGGTGGTCTCCGACGAGGTGTACGAGCACCTCGTCTTCGAAGGCGAGCACATCCCGATCGCCACCCTGCCCGGCATGCGCGAGCGGACCGTGACGATCAGCTCGGCGGCCAAGACGTTCTCGTTCACCGGCTGGAAGATCGGCTGGGTGACCGGCACCCCGGAACTGGTGACCGCGGTCCGCACGGTCAAGCAGTTCCTCACCTACGTCACCGGCGGCCCGTTCCAGTACGCGGTGGCCCAGGCGCTCACCCTGCCCGATTCCTACTTCGCGTCGATCAGCGCGGACCTGGGGGCCAAGCGTGACCTGCTGTGCGCGGGCCTGGCCGATGTGGGTTTCGAGGTGTACCGCCCGGCCGGCACCTACTTCGTGACCACGGACGTGCGGCCCCTGGGCGAGCCGGACGGGATGGAGTTCTGCCGGGAACTGCCCGCCCGGGCCGGTGTGGTCGCCATCCCCGCCTCGGTGTTCTACGACAACACCGAGGCGGGAAGGTCCCAGGTCAGGTTCGCCTTCTGCAAGAAGCAGGAGGTGCTGCGCGAGGCGCTGGCCCGCCTGGCCCGCCGGGGCCTTGGCTAGCGGCCCGGCGCCCACCTGTGGCGCGCCAGTGCCGCCGGGCGGCGGCGCGCCGGTCACGCCGGGCGACGATGCGTTCGGGGCCGATGTCTACGGCCGGCTGCCGGCCGCGGGCAACCTGGTCTTCTCCCCGGCCAGCATCGCGACCGCGTTGCGCCTGGTGCTGCTCGGGGCCCGGGGCGAGACGGCGGCCCAGGTCGCCGCGGCCCTGCACCTGGCCAGCCCGGACGGCGCCGCCCCGGGCCTGCGGGCCGTCTCGGCACTCCTGGGTGAGCTGGCCGCCGGTGACCTCACGCTCCGCGCGCCGAACACCATGTGGGTGCAGTCCGGCCTGCCGCTGCAGCCCGGTTTCACCGCCGCGCTGGCCGCCGCGGCGGCCGTTGCCGTGCGCGACGCCGACTTCCGCCGGGCCTCGGACCAGGCCAGGCAGGAGATCAACAGGTTCATCGCGGAACAGACCGCGGGGAAGATCAGCGACCTGCTCGGCCCCGGGGTGATCGGTGCCGATACGAGCCTGGTGCTGGCCAGCGCCGTATACCTGAAAGCCGCCTGGGCGCACCCGTTCCCGGCCAGCGCCACCCAGGACGGCCCGTTCCACCCGGACCGGGGCACCCGGGTCACGGTGCCCACCATGCGGCTGCGGGCCACGCTGCGCTACCTGCGCGGTGACGGCTACCAGGCGGTCGAGCTGCCCTACGCCGGGACCCGGCTCGGCATGGTGATCGTCCTCCCGGACGGCTCACCCGGGCCCGTTCCCGGGCTGCGGGGCCTGCTGGCCGGGCTGGCGCCACGGGAGGTCGGCCTGGTGCTGCCCCGCTTCCGGGTCACGAGCGGTTTCGCGCTGCGGCCCGTGCTGGCCGCGCTGGGCATGCCGCAGGCGTTCAGCAAGGACGCGGACTTCAGCGGCATCACCACGGCACAGCGGCTGCGTATCGACGAGGTGGTGCACAAGGCCTACATCGACGTGAACGAGCAGGGCACCGAGGCGGCCGCGGCCACGGCCGTGGTGATGAGGATGGCGGCCCGGTTCGCGAGCGGCGAGCCGCCGGTGGAGGTGCTCGTGGACCGCCCGTTCCTGTTCGCGATCACCGACTCGCGCAGCGGGCTGCCGCTGTTCCTGGGCCGGGTGACCGATCCCGCCGTGGCCTGACCAGCCAGTGTTCATCAGCCGGTGCTGACCAGCCCGGGCCGGAGGGGCTGGCCGCCGGATCCTGCGGCTGCGAGACTGGGCCCATGCGACCAGACGGACTGCACCATGTCTCCCTCAACGTCCGTGACGTCCCGGCGGCGCTCGACTTCTACACCCGGGTGCTCGGCTTGACCGAGCGGACCGACCGGCCTGACTTCAGCTTCGGCGGGGCCTGGCTCGATGCCGGGGGCCAGCAGATCCACCTCATCGAGGCGGATGCGCCGCCGCGGCTGGGCCAGCACTTCGCGCTGGCGGTGACCGACCTGGACGGGGCGGTGGCCGAACTGCGCAGCCTGGGGGTCCCGGTCACCGACCCGGTCAAGGTCGGCACGGGACGCCAGTCGTTCCTCGACGACCCCGCCGGGAACCGGGTCGAGCTGCAGGAGCCTGGCCGCTGAGCGCTCGCCGCACGCCCGGGCCAGAGCCCGGGCGCCCGTCCCGCACCCGGGCAACAGCCCGGGCGCCCGCTCCCCTTGTGCGACAGCCCGGGCGCCCGCTCCGCTCGTGCTACCGCCCAGGCGCCCACGACCAGCGAAAACCGGCGATTCCGGATCCCCGGCGCTAGCCTGAGCCCGTGCTTGCCCTCCTTCTCGTCGCGGCCTCGGTCGGCCTGTCCAACCTGGCCGCGGCGATCGGCATCGGCTTCGGCGGCGTGACCGTCCGGACGCGGGTCCGGGTCGCGCTGATCTTCGGGGTCTTCGAGGCGGGCATGCCTATCGTCGGTCTCGTCGTCGGCGCCAGCCTGGCCAGCGGCATCGGCCACGCGGCCCGCTGGATCGGCGCCGCCGTCCTGATCGCCATCGGCGTCGTCACCGTGATCCAGGCCTGGCGCCAGCCCGCGGAGGCCGCCAGCGACGCACGCAGCCCCGGCCAGCCGCATCAGACGGAGAACCTGGGACGGCTGATCATCAGCGCGTTCGCGCTCAGCCTGGACAACCTCGCGGCCGGCTTCGCGCTCGGCACCATGCACGTGAGCGTGGCTGAGGGGGCCATCGTGATCGGGGTGGTGAGCGTCGTGATGTCCCTCGCCGGCCTCGAACTCGGCGGCCGGATCGGCTCCAGAGCCGGACGCCGCGGTGAGCAGATCGGCGGCGCGATCCTGGTGGGTGTCGGCGTGGCCCTCGCCGCCGGCGTCATCTGACCAGGCGCGCCATCCGGCAGGCCCAGGCACGCAGCGCCCACCGCCCAGCCGCCGACCGCCCAGCCTCGCGTTACCCCTCCAGGCGGAGGGCCTGTTTCGGGCACGACGCGACCGCGCTGCGGACCGCGCCGGCCAGCCCGGCCGACACCTCCGCCACCAGGATGTGCAGATAGTCTTCGTCGTCCAGGTCGAACACCTCCGGGGCCAGGCCCGCGCACACGCCGTTGGCCTCGCACAGCTCCCGGTCGACCGCCACCCGCATCCTGATCACTCCTCGCCCGCCACCCCCGCCGTCGCACGCGTTTACGGTAGTACCGCAGCCGAGCAGGCCCCGGGCGGCCCGGGAGGAAAGGTGGACGGATGACCACGGTCCCGGACGCGGCCCCGATGCCCGCCGGGCTGCGGCAGGCGGCCGAGGCAGCCAAGGGATTCATGCCCCCCGAGGAAGGCCTGGCCCTGTACCGGACCGCGGCCGCGTACGCCCCCCGCGGGCCCGTGCTGGAGATCGGCACCTACTGCGGCAAGTCCACGATCTACCTGGCCGCTGCCGCCCGTGACGCCGGCCAGGTCGTGGTTACCGTGGACCATCACCACGGCTCAGAGGAGAACCAGCCCGGCTGGGAGTATCACGACACCACGCTGGTGGACGAGCGGACCGGGCAGATGGACACGCTGCCGCACTTTCGCGCCACGCTCGCCGCGGCCGGCCTGGAAGCGCAGGTCGTCGCCGTGGTAGGCCGGTCCGCCCAGGTCGCGGCGCTGTGGCGGACACCGGTGGGCATGCTGTTCATCGACGGCGGCCACACCGACGCCGCGGCGCAGGCGGACTATGCGAACTGGTCGCCGTGGGTGACCCGCCGCGGCGCGCTGGCCATCCATGATGTGTTCCCCGACCCGGCTGACGGCGGCCAGGCCCCGTACCGGATCTACCAGCGGGCCCTGGCGTCGGGGGAATTCACCGAGGTCGCCGTGCACGGATCGCTGCGGGTCCTGGAGCGCACCACCGCGGGCCCCGCCTAGCGCCTCACTCAGGCAGCCGGGCCTGGCCCGGGCAGCCGCACGGCGCGCGGTCATCGTCGGGCAGGGCATCGTCGGGCAGGGCATCGTCGGGCAGGGCCGCCGCGGGCAGGTCCCGGAACAGGGCGGAGCCTGGGGTGGTCCGCGAGAGGGCGTCCGCGGCCAGGATCATCGCCGCCGCGGTCCAGCTGCTCCGCTCGGCGGGGTAGTGCTCCTGGTTCACGTACTGCCAGCCGGTCCAGTAACCGCCGCCGGAGTCCCGCAGGTGCTGGACCTCAGTGAACACGCGCAG
This sequence comes from uncultured Actinomycetes bacterium, assembly GCA_963751175.1. Lineage (GTDB taxonomy): Bacteria > Actinomycetota > Actinomycetes > Streptosporangiales > Streptosporangiaceae > RYN-230. The sequence goes on from CAVVTM010000036.1 coordinate 5,355, forward strand.
GGCCCGGTCCCGGTCGCCGATAGCGTCGAGCGCCATGACCAGCTCGCACGTTTCCGCGCCGGTGACCCACGGCTCGTCGCTGACGCAGCGCACGCCCAGCCCGGGCACCACGAACTCGGCCCACCCCGAATCCAGCCGCTCCCGGCCCGCCGGGCCGCGCACCGGGCCGGCCAGCACCGGGTAATACCAGTCCATCGAGAACTGGCTCTTGTCCGCGAACGCCCCGGGGTGGCGGGCCACCACGTGCCCGAGCCGCCGGGCGGCCTGCTCCCAGCGGGGTTGCGGGTCGCGGGCCAGCCGGGCCAGCCGGGCCGCGCACACCAGGCTCTGGTACGTGCTGGAGCATCCGGTCAGCAGCGCGTAGCGGGCCGGCCTCCCATCCGCGGTGCGCTGCCAGACGATCTCGCCGCGCGGGAGCTGGAGGTCCAGCACGAACCCGATCGCGCGGCGTACCACCGGCCACATCCCGGCCAGGAACTCGGTGTCCCCGGTGAGCTGGTACTCGTGCCAGGTGCCCACCGCGACGTAGGCGGTCTGGTTGCTCTCGGCCGCGGCGTCGGTCACGATCCCCGCCTCGGTCCGCTTGGGCCACGACCCGTCGGCGCGCTGGGTCTCGCGCAGCCAGTCGTAGGCCCGCCGGGCCGGGCCCGACAGCCCGCACACGGACAGCGCCATCGCGCACTCGATGTGGTCCCAGGCGTCGGTGTGCCCGTCCGGCCAGCTGATCGCGCCGTCCGGTTCCTGCCGGGCGGCGATGTGCTCGGCGGTGGCCAGGGCCTCGGTGGCGGTCAGCACGCCCGGCACGTCCGGGACCCCGGAAGTGCGCACCGTAGCGGCTCCGGGACGGTCCGCATTCGCGGCGGGCCGGGGAGTCTGGGGATGGCCATCGCTCACCGAGCCGGCCAGGAAGTCAGGCGATGGCATGCGCCCGCTCAGCTGCGTGACCGGGCCGGGCGGCGCCCGTGTCCCCGGAAGAGCCAGCGCCCGCGGGAGGCTCAGCGCCATGGGGCGGCTTGTCCGCGTAGATGACGATGCTCTTGCCGATCAGCGGGTTCAGCGCCCGCTCGGCGGCCCGGGTCAGGGCGGGCTTCTTCATGATGTCCCAGACCAGCAGCCGGTGATACGCGCGCGCCAGCGGGTGATCGTCATCGTGCACCCCGACCGCGCACTTCAGCCACCAGTACGGCGAGTGCAGTCCGTGCGCGTGATGGTGCCCGCCGACCCGCAGCCCGGCCTGGGCCAGCTTGGTCTCCATCTCGGCCCGGGTGTAGATGCGGACATGGCCGCCGGGGTTGTTGTGGTAGTCGTCGGACAGCCGCCAGCAGATCCGCTCGGGCAGCCACGCGGGCACGGTCACCGCCGCCTGGCCGCCTGGCCGCAGCACCCGGGCGATCTCGCGCAGCGCCTGCCAGTCGTCCGGGATGTGCTCGAGCACCTCGGCCGCGATCACCCGGTCGAACGCCCCGTCGGGGAACGGCATCCGGGTCGCGTCGCCGCGCACGGCCCGGGCGCTGGCCCCTGCCGGGACCTCGCCGGCCGCGGCCATCGCCGCCACCATGTCCGCCACCCCGCGCAACTCGCCCTCGTCCGCGTCCAGTGCCACCACGGACGCGCCGCGGCGCAGCGCCTCGTACGCGTGCCGTCCCGCGCCACAGCCCAGGTCGAGCACCCGGTCACCAGCCCCGGCCGGCAGCCGGGTGAAGTTGACGGTCAGCACGGCAGGTCTTCGTTGCGGGAAGGAAGAGGACCATGCGCGGCGCCGGGCCGGGCCGGGAAGCGTGCCATCGCATCGCGGTACTGCCCGACCGTCGCCCGGGCGACCGCGGGCCAGGCGAATCGCTCCTGCACCCGCTGCCAGGCCGCGGCGCCGAGCCGGGCGCGCTCGGCGGGGGAGTCGAGGAGGTCGCGCAGCGCGGCCGCGAGCACCTCAGGGTTCCCCGGTTCCACGAGGACCGCGGCGTCCCCCGTGACTTCGGGGAGCGCCCCGGTGTGGCTGGCGACCAGGGGCGTCCCGGAGGCCATGTGCTCAACGGCAGGCAACGAAAACCCCTCATAGAGTGAGGGGACCACGGCGATCTCGGCGCTCGCGCACAACTGGGAAAGATCGGTATCGCTGATTCCGTGCACGAACCGGACCCGGTCCCCGAGGGCGAGGTCGCTGACCAGCTTCTCGGTCGGTCCCCCGGCGGCGGGCCTGCCGACCACGATGAGCTGGGCCTCGCGCTCCACGGTGATCTTGGCGAAGGCCTGGAGCAGTGTGGCCACCCCCTTGAGCGGGGAGTCGGCGCTGGCCACGGCCACGATCCGGCCCGGGACCCGGGGGGCCTCCCGGGGGTGGAACAGCCGCGTGTCCACGCCGAGCGGGATCACGTGCACCCTGGACGGGTCGACCCGGAAGTCCCGGCAGATGTCGGCCCGGGAGGCCTGCGAGGCGGTGAGCACCGGGCCTGCCCGGCGCGCCACCCGGCCCTGCATCCGGACGAACGAGTACCAGCGCCACTTGCCGACCCGGGCCCAGCCGTGCGAGGAGGCCAGCTCGATCCGCCGGTCCACGCTGATCGGGTGGTGGATGCTGGTTACCAGGGGCAGGCCGAGCCGGGCCAGGCCGAGCATCCCGTAGGCCAGCACCTGGTTGTCGTGGACCAGGTCGAAGTCGCCCGCCCGGGCACGCAGCGTGCGCAGCGCCCGCAGGCTGAACGTGAGCGGCTCGGGGAAGGCACCGGTCTTCATCGCGCCGAACTCCAGCACGTCGATCCAGTCCCGGTACTCCGACAGCTTCGGGGTCCGGAACGGGTCGTCGTCGGTGTACAGGTCCAGGCTGGGCACCTCACGGAGCACCGGGCCCGGCTCCAGCTCGGGGTAGGGCTGGCCGGAGAACACCTCGACGTGGTGGCCCAGCGCGGCCAGCTCCCGGGACAGTTGACGCAGGTAGATGCCCTGGCCGCCGCAGTGCGGCTTGCTGCGGTAGGACAGCAGCGCGACGCGCAGCGGCCGGTCCGTGCTGGTCCGGTCTCACCCGGTGCTCATCACGCAGGTACGCACCTCTCGTTGGCCGCTGGCTGTCCGGTGTGTGCCGCGTTAGCAGGCTGTCGGCCGGCTTGCGAGGGTCCGCCCGCTGTCCGCCCGGGCTGGCCCCCGTGGCCCATTAGGCAGCGAACATTACCATCGGGTGCGCCGGGAGCCGGGACGGGCGCGTCCGCCACGGCCCGCGAACCCGCCGCGCCCACGGCGGTAAGCTGCGCCGACGTACCTTGAGGTGGCACGAGCTGAGCCGGTGTGCCCGGTCGCGTGCGGAGATGGCCCGATCGCGGGTTGAGATGGCCCCGGTTCGCCAGGACGGAGGCTCCTCTGACGAGGCGCGCGCTGATCACCGGGATCACCGGGCAGGACGGCTCGTACCTGGCCGAGTACCTGTTGACGCAGGGGTATGAGGTGTGGGGGCTGGTCCGCGGGCAGTCCAACCCCCGGGTCCGCGGCGTCCGCCAGCTGCTCGGTGACATCCGGCTGGTCCGCGGCGACCTGCTCGATCAGGGCAGCCTGATCGCCGCGGTGGAGAAGGTCCAGCCGGACGAGGTCTACAACCTGGCCGCGATCTCCTACGTGCCCATGTCCTGGCAGCAGGCCGAGCTGACCGGCGAGGTGACCGGCCTGGGCGTGCTCCGGGTGCTGGAGGCGATCCGGGTGTGCAGTGGGATCAGTGCGTCGCGCACGCCGCGGGGCGGCCAGATCCGCTTCTACCAGGCGTCCTCGTCGGAGATGTTCGGCCAGGTGCGGGAGAGCCCGCAGACCGAGCAGACCCCGTTCCACCCGCGCAGCCCGTACGGGGTGGCCAAGGCGTACGGCCATCACCTGACCCAGAACTACCGTGAGTCGTACGGCATGTTCGCGGTGTCCGGGATCCTGTTCAATCACGAGTCGCCGCGCCGGGGCTCGGAGTTCGTCAGCCGCAAGGTGTCCCTCGGCGTGGCCAAGATCAAGCTGGGGCACGAGCGGCAGCTGCGGCTCGGCACCCTGTGGTCGCGCCGGGACTGGGGGTTCGCCGGGGACTACGTCCGGGCCATGCACCTGATGCTGGGCCAGGACGAGGCCGAGGACTACGTGGTCGGCACCGGGGTGACGCACAGCGTCGAGGAACTGGTCGAGCAGGCGTTCGCGGTGGCCGGGCTGGACTGGCGGGATCACGTCACGGTGGACGCGGCGTTCGTCCGCCCGGCCGAGGTGGACCAGCTGTGCGCGGACCCGGCCAAGGCGGCGGGGCGGCTCGGCTGGGAACCCAAGGTCGGCTTCGACGAGCTGATCACGATGATGGTGGAGTCAGACCTGAAGCTGCTGTCCGGGCCGGGCGGGCACGAGGACGACGCGTTCGGGCCGGACGCCTGGTGAATCAGCGGCCGGGCGGCAGCCCGGGCGCCTGGTAGGCCAGCTCAGGAAGACGCCGGCGCCGACCGCGCTGCCGATCAGGAACGTGATCCCGGCCGCGACCGCGCCCAGGATGAGCTGCCGCAGCGCGCCGCGCAGGAACGGGCGGTCGGTAAGCCGGGCCACCAGGCCGCCGCCGACGAACGCGGCCACCGCGGCCAGGCCGAGCGCCACGGCCAGGCTGTCCAGCCCGAGGAGGTAGGGCAGCAGCGGGATCAGCGCGCCGACCGCGAACGTGGCCAGCGACGCGCCGGCCGCGGTGTACGGCGAGGGCAGGTCGTGGTGGTCCACGCCCAGTTCCTCGCGGACGTGCACGCCCAGGGCCTGCTCGGGATGAGCCGAGATCTGCTCCGCGACCCGGTCGGCCAGGTCCGCTTCCACCCCCTGCCGCCGGAAACTGGCCGCGAGTTCCTTCTGCTCCGAGACGGCGTTGTGCTTGAGCTCGTGCTCCTCCTTGCGGACCTCCGCCTGGATGAGCTCGTTCTGGAGGAGACCGAGACGTACTCGCCGGTCGCCATCGAGAACGCGCCGGCCGCCAGCCCGGCCAGGCCGGTGAGCACGATGAAGTGCGGGGACCCGCCGGAGGCGCCGACCCCCGCGCCCACGCCCGCGATCAGCGAGACGTTGGTGACCAGCCCGTCCATGGCCCCGAACACGGCAGGACGCAGCCAGCCACCGGACACGTCCTTGTGCTCGTGGCCGTGGGCCTCGTTCTGCTCGTTGATCTCAACCGTCATGATGCGGTCCCAGGAGGTATGGGGTTCAGGGGAGGTGTCGGGGTCAGGGAATTGTGGCCAGCCGTGTCCGCGCGGATCCGTGCGCGCCTGCCGTGCGCGCTCGCTGCGGGCGCGTCCACGTGCCCGCGTCATAGGAGCGTCCTCGCCCGCGACCAGGGCTCCAACCCCCGCGCCTGCTCCATTATTCCAGCTCCTGGGGGCCTGGCCTTCGTCGCCTGGCCGCGCCGCCGGCTGCGGTTCCCGGGCTGATCACGGTTTGGTTGCCCTTTGTCGGCAGTTCGGCGCGTGTTCGCGGGATTCGCAGCTGCTACCCGCACCCTGATAAGCGGGCGGATACGCTGATCTTGCAGCCGGGGGCGGAATGCGCTCCGGCGTCGCGGGTACTGACCAGCGAAAGTCCCCGGTCCTTCGGCGGGGCACACCGGAAGGCCACGTCTTGATCACCTTCGAGAGCGTGACAAAACGGTACCCCGGGGGCACTGTCGCGGTAGACAGTCTCGACCTGGAGGTGCCCGGCGGCCAGACCATGGTCCTGGTCGGCCCGAGCGGCTGCGGGAAGACCACCTCGCTGCGCATGATCAACCGGCTCATCGAGCCGACCAGCGGGCGGATCCTGCTGGACGGCCGGGACATCCACGAGTCCAACCCGTCCACGCTCCGCCGGGGCATCGGCTACGTCATCCAGCAGTCAGGACTGTTCCCGCACCGGACCATCCAGGACAACATCGGCACGGTGCCGATGCTGATCGGCTGGGGCAGGGGCAAGGCCCGGGCCCGCGCCCGGGAGCTCATGGCGCTGGTCGGCCTGGACGAGAGCCTGGCCACCCGTTACCCGTACCAGCTGTCCGGCGGTCAGCAGCAGCGGGTCGGGGTGGCCCGCGCGCTCGCCGCTGACCCGCCGGTGCTCCTGATGGACGAGCCGTTCAGCGCGGTCGACCCGATTGTCAGGGCCACCCTGCAGGATGAGCTCCTCAGGCTCCAGGCGGAGCTGCAGAAGACCGTGGTGCTCGTCACCCACGACGTCGAGGAGGCCATCAAGGTGGGCGACCAGGTCGCCATCTTCCGGCCGGGCGGGAAGATAGCCCAGCTGGACACCCCCGAGCGGCTGCTGGCCGCGCCGGCCGACGGGTACGTGGAGAACTTCCTCGGCTTCGACCGCGGTATCCGCCGCCTCTCGTTCCTCGCCGCCTCCGGGCTCAGCCTGGACGACGGGGCCGTGGTGGGCGAGGACACCGCCGGCGTCGGAGGCGGCCAGCGCGGCCCGGCGGCCGGCGAGGAGTGGGTACTGGTCACCGGCCCCGGGCAGCAGCCGCGCGGCTGGGCCGCGGTCGGCGATCTCGAGGCGCTGCCCAGCGGGTCGCGGGCGGGCCAGGCCCGCTGGAGCCGTACGGCCACACGTTCGACGTGAACACGGACTCGCTGCGGGCGGCCCTGGACGCGACCGTCCTGTCGCCTGCCGGCCAGGCGGTCGGGGTCGGCGACGACGGCCAGGTGATCGGGGTGACGTCGTACGACCGGCTGCGGGCAGCGATCCACGCCGCCAGGAAGCAGCCGATCATGGCCAGCACAGCAGGCCGGACAGGCCGATCAGCCCGGACAGCGCGGACAGGCCGCGGCACGGAAAGGCCGGACTTCCGGTAGGCCGGACCCATGGATAGGCCGGACAGCACGGACAGGCCGGTCAGCCCAGACGGGCCGGAGTCATGATCTGGTCCTGGATTCCTGACCACCTGGGGCTGATCTGGCGCTCACCGTCGAGAACGCCTACCTCGGCCTGGTGCCGCCGCTGATCGGGCTGACCATTTCGCTGCCGCTGGGCATCGCCTGTGCCCGCTGGCGGTGGCTCTACCCGCCGGTGCTCTCCAGGCACCAGCGTGCTCTACGCGCTGCCCGTCGCTCGCCCTGTTCGTCGTGCTGATCCCGTACACCGGACTGACCGACACCACGGTGATCATCCCGCTGACGCTGTTCTCGCTGTGCGTGCTCGTGCCCCGCGGTGGTCGACGGGCTGCGCTCGGTCCCCGACCCGGTCCGGCAGGCCGCCACCGCCATGGGCTTCGGCACGCTGCGGCGCCTGTTCAGGTGGAGTTGCCGATCGCGGCGCCGATCGTGATCGCCGGGCTGCGGGTAGCGATCATCTCGAGCATCAGCCTGGCCAGCGTCGGGCAGCTGATCGGGATTAGCAGCCTGGGCTACCTGTTCATTGACGGCCTGCAGCGCGACTTCCCGACCGAGATTCGTGGTCGGCAGGGCCTGCGTGATTATCCTCGCCTTCGCAGCCGATCTGCTCCTGCAGGGCGTCCGCAGGCGCTGACCCGTGGCAGCGCGGCGCCGTGCCGACGTGATGCCCGCGGGTGCTGATCGGGCAGCCGGTCCAGCCGCGCCGGGAGGTGCCGCATGAGCTTCTTCAGGTACGCGTGGGACTGGCTGAGCCAGTCGCAGCAGTGGCACGGCCCCGGGGCATCCCGGTCCGCCTTGTGCAGCACCTCGTGTACACGGCGCTGGCGCTGGTCGTCGCGGCGCTGATCGCGCTTCCGCTGGGCATCCTGATCGGGCACACCGGCCGGGGAGCGCTGCTGGTGGTCAACGTGGCCAACGTCTGGCGGGCGATCCCCACGCTCGGCCTGCTGGTCCTGATGGTCATCTGGCTCGGCGTTCTCGGTGGCCGACCTGGCTGATCCCGCTGGTGGTGCTCGGGATCCCGCCCATCCTGGTCAACGTCTATGAAGGGGTCGTCGGGGTCGACCCGGAACTCCGGGACGCCGCCCGCGGCATGGGCATGACCCCCGGGAGCAGGTCCTGAAGGTCGAGGTCCCGGTCGCCATGCCGCTGATCGTGCTCGGCCTGCGCACCGGCGCGATCTTCGTGGTGGCCACCGCGACCATCGAAGCGTACATCGGCCTGGGCGGGCTGGGCCGTTACATCATCGACGGGCTCGCGACCAACAATTACGGGGAGGTCGCCGGCGGGGCATTGTTTGTGGTCCTCCTGGCCCTGGCCGTCCAGGCGTTTTTTGTCGGGGTGCGGCGTGTCGTCGTGCCGAAGGGCCTGCGCCAGCAAGGGCGCACGGCGTGATAGCGTACTAAAACTATCGGAAAAGAAGGGAAACAGCATGTTTCCGAGATCGCGGTTCGCGGCGATCGCCTCCCCCCTGCGTGGCAGACCACTGCGTGCAGGTGCGATCGGCGGCTTGGCCGTCCTGACTGGCCTCGGGCTGGCCGCGTGCGGCAGCAGCGGGAGCGGCAGCGGCAGCGGCAGTAGCAGCAGCTCCAACCCGCTGTCCCCCGGTGCGGCGAAAGGCACGGTTGTCGTCGGCTCAGCCAACTTCCCGGAGAATGAGCTGCTCGCCGAAATCTACGTTCTGGCGCTCCAGGCCAAGGGCGTGAAGGTCACCCCGAAATTCAACATCGGCGCCCGCGAGGTCTATTACCCGCAGATCCAGAAGGGCGCAATCAGCATCATTCCCGAATACAACGGCGCGCTGCTGACCACGTCGGTGGACACCAGCAGCACGGCGGCGACCACCGCGGAGGTGGACGCGGCGCTCAAGGCGAAACTCCCCTCGTCGCTGGAGATCCTCAACCCCTCGTCCGCGCAGGACAAGGACTCGGTCACGGTAACCCAGGCCCTGGCGAAGAAGGATCACCTGACGTCCATCTCGGACCTCAAACCGTTCGCGAAGAGCCTGGTCATCGGCGGGCCGCCTGAGTTCAAGACGCGGACGGACGGCCTGGTCGGGCTCAAGAAGAATTACGGCCTGACCTTCAAGTCCTTCGACCCGCTCGACGAGTCCGGCCCGCTCACCCTGGCCGCGCTGAAGGACGGGAAGGTCCAGGCGGCCGACGTGTTCACCACCACGCCCCAGATCGTCACCGAGAAGCTGGTGGCGCTGGCCGACCCCAAGTTCAACTTCGCGGCCCAGAACGTCGTCCCGCTGGTCTACAAGAAGGCCGTCACCCCGACGATCACGACCACGCTGAACGACATCTCGGCCCGGCTGACCACGGGCGCCCTGCTCCAGATGGACAAGGCGGTCATCCTGGATCACGCCAACTACTCGACGGTCGCCTCGGCCTGGCTGAAGGCGGTCGGACTGGGCTGACCTGGCCGACGCGGGTCGCCCTGGGCTGACCTGGCGGACGCCCGGTACCCGGCTCATGGCGCCGGGCGGGACTCACCCTTTGGGGTGGATCCCGCCCGGCGCTTGTCGTTAGAGGGTCACCAGGGATGATGAACCTGGCGGCGACCGGTGCCGCCTGATCCACCCGCCCACCCGCCCGGCCCCGACCCGCCGGGTTGCCGACTCGACGAGGAGCCAGCGATGTCTGCCGCCGACCCATCCGGCCCGCGCCCGGTCCGTGCCCCGCGCGGCACCACCCTGTCCTGCCAGGGCTGGCCGCAGGAAGCCGCCATGCGGATGCTGATGAACAACCTCGATCCCGAGGTGGCCGAGCATCCCGACCAGCTCATCGTGTACGGCGGCTCGGGCCGCGCGGCCCGCAGCTGGCCGGCCTACGACGCGATCGTGCGCTCCCTGCAGGACCTCCAGGGCGACGAGACCCTGCTGGTCCAGTCGGGCAAACCGGTCGGGGTGATGCGCACCCACGAGTGGGCGCCGAGGGTGCTGATCGCCAACTCCAACCTCGTTCCGCAGTGGGCCACCTGGGAGGAGTTCCGCCGCCTGGAGTCGCTTGGCCTGACCATGTACGGCCAGATGACCGCCGGATCGTGGATCTACATCGGGACCCAGGGCATCCTGCAGGGCACCTACGAGACGTTCGCGGCCGTGGCGGCGAAACGGTTCGGGGGATCGCTGGCCGGCACGATCACGCTGACCGCCGGGCTGGGCGGCATGGGCGGTGCCCAGCCCCTCGCGGTCACCATGAACGGCGGCGTGGCGATCGTCATCGACTGCGACCCGTCGCGGATCGCCCGCCGGATCGAGCACGGCTACCTCGACGTGGCCGCGGACGACGTTGACGATGCGCTGCGCCGGGCGACCGCGGCCCAGGGACGCCGGGCAGCCGCTGTCCATCGGCCTGCTCGGGAACGCGGCCGAAATACTTCCCCGCATGCTGGCCATGGGCGCGCCGATCGACGTCGTCACCGACCAGACCTCGGCGCACGACCCGCTGACCTACCTGCCCCGCGGCGTGGCGTTCGAGGACATGGCCGCGCTGCGGGCCGAAGACCCGGAAGGCTTCACCCAGCGGGCCCGGCAGTCGATGGCCGTGCACGTCGAGGCCATGGTCGGGTTCATGGACGCGGACGCGGAGGTCTTCGACTACGGCAACTCCATCCGCGGTGAGGCGCAGCTGGCCGGCTACGCCCGGGCGTTCGATTTCCCCGGCTTCGTGCCCGCCTACATCCGGCCGCTGTTCTGCGAGGGCCGGGGGCCGTTCCGGTGGGCCGCGCTCTCCGGTGACCCGGCCGACATCGCCGCCACCGACGCGGCCATCCTCGACCTGTTCCCCGACAACGAGCCGCTGGCCCGGTGGATCCGGATGGCCCAGGAGAAGGTGCACTTCCAGGGCCTCCCGGCGCGGATCTGCTGGCTCGGTTACGGCGAGCGGCACCTGGCCGGGCTCCGGTTCAACGAGCTGGTCGCGCGCGGCGACGTCCAGGCCCCGATCGTGCTCGGCCGCGACCACCTCGACTGCGGGTCGGTGGCCTCGCCCTACCGGGAGACCGAGGGCATGGCCGACGGCTCCGACGCGATCGCCGACTGGCCCTTGCTGAACGCCCTGGTCAACACGGCCTCCGGGGCGTCCTGGGTGAGCATCCACCACGGCGGCGGGGTGGGCATCGGCCGGTCCATCCACGCGGGCCAGGTGTGCGTGGCCGACGGCACCCCGCTGGCCGGCGGAGAAGCTGGAGCGGGTGCTCACCAATGATCCGGGGATGGGCGTGATCCGGCACGTGGACGCCGGTTACGAGGAGGCCGCCGAGGTGGCCGCCCAGCGGGGCGTGCGCGTCCCGATGCAGCCGTGATGAGCACGCCGGCGACGCGCGCGGCGTTCTCGGCCCTCTGGGAGTCGCTGCTTCCTGCCGGGCGGGATCGGGAGACCGGCGGGTATCGCCGCTTCTCCTGGACCCCGGCCGACCTGGACTGCCGGGCCTGGTTCGAGGCCACGGCCCGTGACCGGCAGCTGCGCACCGACCAGGACGGCAACGGCAACCTCTGGGCCTGGTGGGATGTCCCCGGGTCCGCAAACTCAGCGGGGCGTCCCGGGGGTTCGCCCCCCCGGGCTGGCACCGCCGTGGCCACGGGGAGCCACCTGGACTCGGTGCCCGACGGCGGCGCGTACGACGGGCCGCTGGGCGTGGTGTCCGCGTTCGCGGCGATCGACGAGCTGCGCGCCGAGGGCTTCGTCCCGTCCCGGCCGATCGCGGTGGCCGCGTTCACCGAGGAGGAAGGGGCCCGCTTCGGGGTCGCCTGCCTGGGCAGCCGCCTGCTGACCGGCGCGATCGACCCTGGGGAGGCCCGCAAGCTGCGCGACGGCGATGGGATCACGCTGGCCAGCGCGATGCAGGCGGCCGGGCAGGATCCCGGCCGGATCGGGCGTGACGAGGACCTGATGGTGCGGCTCGGCTGCTACGTGGAACTCCACATCGAGCAGGGACGGGCCCTGGCGGACCTCGACGCCGCCCTGGGCATCGCCGAGGGAATCTGGCCGCACGGCCGGTGGCGGCTCGACTTCGCCGGGCAGGCTGATCACGCGGGCACGGCCGCCCTGGCTGACCGGCGCGATCCGATGATCCCCTACGCGGCCACCGTGCTGGCCGCGCGCGGGGCCGCGGCCGAACACGGCGCGCGGGCCACGATCGGCAAGGTGAGCGCCGAGCCGGGCGCGGCCAACGCGGTGTGCTCCGCGGTCCGCGCCTGGCTGGACGTGCGCGCCGCCGATGGCCGCACGCTCGAGGACACGGTGGGCCAGATCCTGGCCGCGGCCGGGCTGGAGTCTGACGCGAACCGGGTCGCGATGACCTCCCGCCAGGAGTCGTTCAGCCCCGAGGTCGAGTTCGACGTCCCCCTGGCCGCCCGGCTGGCCGCGGCGCTGGCCGCCCGCGGGATCGAGGCGCCCAGCCTGCCCACCGGGGCCGGGCATGACGCCGGGGTGCTGGCCGCCCGGCTGCCCACCGCGATGCTTTTCGTCCGCAACCCCACCGGCGTGTCCCACTCACCGGCGGAGCACGCCGAGGACGTCGACTGCGCGGCCGGGGTCACCGCGCTCGCGGCCGTGCTGCGCGACCTGGCCGGCTGATGCCCGGCCCCGGGGCGGCCAGACCCGAGCAGGCCGGTGTGCGCCGCTGGCATGCCGAGCTGGCCTGGCTGGGCCGCGGCGAGGTCCAGGCCGGGGTCCTGATCGAGGCGCGCGGGAACGTGTTCCAGGCGGTGACCCCGGACGTCCCGCCGGACGCGGTGCCGGCGGGCACCCAGCGGCGGCCCGGCCTGACCCTGCCCGGCCTGGCCAACGCGCACTCGCACGCCTTTCACCGTGCGCTGCGCGGTATCACCGAGGCGGGCGAGGGCACCTTCTGGACCTGGCGGGACCGGATGTACCAGGTCGCCGGCGGCTGGCGCCGGACAGCTACCTGGCGCTCGCCCAGGCTGTCTACGCGGAGATGGCCCTGGCCGGGGTGACGTGCGTGGGGGAGTTCCACTACCTGCACCACGGCCCGGGCGGATCGCCGTACCACGACCCCAACGCGATGGGCCGCGCCCTCATCCAGGCGGCGGCCGAGGCCGGCTTGCGGATCACCCTGCTGGACACCTGCTACCTCACGGGCGGGCTGGCCCCGGACGGGACGCCCGTGCCGCTGTCGCCGGTGCAGCAGCGGTTCAGCGACGGCGACGCCGCCCGGTGGGCGGACCGGCTGGCCGCGCTGGATCCCGGCAAGCACGGGATGCTCGCGCCGCACGCCCGGGCCGGGGTGGCCATCCACTCGGTGCGCGCGGTCCCGCCCGGCCAGATGCACCCGGTCATCGAGTGGTCGCACCGCCTCGGGGCGCCGCTGCACGCACACCTGTCCGAGCAGCCCGCGGAGAACGAGGCCTGCCTGGCGGCCTACGGTGCCACCCCGGCGCGCGTGCTGGACGACGCGGGGGCGCTGGGACCGCGCAGCACGATGGTGCACGCCACCCACCTCACCCGCCACGACATCGAGCTGCTGGGCGGCAGCCGCACCTGCGTCTGCCTGTGCCCGACCACGGAGGCGTTCCTGGCCGACGGCATCGGCCCGGCCGGGGCGCTGGCCGCCGCGGGCAGCCCCCTCGCGGTGGGCAGCGACAGCCAGGCGGTGATCGACCTGCTGGACGAGGCCCGCCGCATCGAGCTGGACGAGCGGCTGGCCACGGGACGGCGCGGCCGGTTCGGCGCCGCCGCGCTGGCCGGGGCGGCCACCGTCGCCGGGCACACCTGCCTGGGCTGGCCGGAGGCGGGCGAGATCGTGCCCGGGGCCCTGGCCGACCTGGTGACGGTCCGCCTGGACACGCCCCGGCTGGCCGGCGCCGCCGCGGGCACCGCGCTGGAATCGGTGATCTTCGCGGGCACCGCGGCCGACGTGACCGACGTGGTGACCGGCGGCCGTGACGTGGTCCGGGACGGCCAGCACCTGCTGGTCCCCGACGTCCCCGCCGCCCTCACCCGGGCCCTCCGCCCCCTCCTCACCTAGCCGTCGCCGCGGCCGGATGGGCGCCGCTGCCCGGGCGGGCCCGCAGCCGGCGCGCCGCCGTCCTCCTGCCAGTCCACGTCCTCGATGACGGTGTTCTCAAGCCGAGCCCGGCCCATCCCGAAAACCGCACGCCGTTCGCTTCCGTCGTGCCAGTGATTCGCACCTCGACACTACGGATCAGGGACGACGTCGCTCCACCAACAGCAAACCCACGCCAGCCCACCCGCCGCCACCCAAACCACCAACCACGGGAAGGCGCGCGGCGGGGACGGCGGGCTGGCGGGCGTGGAGGGGCGGGCAGTTGTCGGGCTGGGCGGGGCGAGGGCAGGGGGCGGGCCGCGGGGCAGGCGCCGGGCGGAGGCGGGCCCGGGCCGCGGTGAGGCCCTCGGCCAGCGCCTCGCGCTGCGCGGGGGTGAGGACGTCGATCAGGTTCTCGCGCACGACCCGCAGGTGCCCGGGCGCCACCCGGTCGAGGGCGTCCCGGCCCGCGCTGGTCAGGATGGCCAGGATGCCCCGCTCGTCGGACGGGCACTTTTCCCGGCGGACCAGGCCGGCCTTCTCGAGCTGGGTGATCTGGTAGGTGAGGCCGCTGCGGGATACCACGATCACGTCCGCGAGTTCACTCATCCGCAACCGCACCCCGTCCGCGGCCCCCAGCCGGGACAGGATCTCGTACTGAGCGTGCGACAGCCCGGCGTCCTGCCGGAGTTGCTGCTCGATAGCGCGCTCCAGCAGGTGGCTGACCTCCAGGAAGGCCAGCCACGCCTTCATCTCCGCCGGATCGAGCCAGCGCTCGGCGGGCCGGTCACCGGCGAGCGGCGTGAGGTCGGCGCGGTCTGTCATGTCCCCAGCCTACCGAGTATCGTTAAAATTCGAACGACAAGGTGGCGTGCGGGAATGTAGTTCAAATTCGAACTGTTACGCCGGGATGATGACACGACCATGCAGGAGGAAGCGATGACCGCCAGCGACATGCCGCCCGAGAGCACCGGCCCCGGGAGCACCGGCCCGGGGAGCACGGAACCCGGGAGCATGGACCCGGAGGCACGGCGTCTGAGCGCACGCCGCCCGGGAGCACACCGCCCGGGAACACGGAGCGCATGCCCGCGATCTACCTCAGCCACGGAGCGCCCCCGCTGGCCGACGACGCCTTGTGGACCCGCCAGCTCGCGGACTGGGCCCGCGACCTCCCCAAGCCGAAGTCGGTGCTCATGGTCTCCGCGCACTGGGAGGCGGCGCCGCTCGCCCTGGGCGCGATCACCACGGTGCCGCTCACCTATGACTTCTGGGGCTTCGAGGACCGGTACTACCGGGTCCGCTACCCGGCCCCCGGCGCCCCGGAGCTGGCCAGCGACGTCCGCAAGCTGCTGCGCGCCGCGGGCACCCCGGTCGAGGACATCCCAGACCGGGGCCTGGACCACGGCGCCTACGTGCCGCTGGCCGAGATGTACCCGGACGCGGACGTGCCGGTGCTGCAGGTGTCCATGCCCACCCTGGACCCGGCGGGCCTGTACGAGATCGGCCGCAAGCTCGCCCCCCTGCGCGACGAGGGTGTCCTGATCGTGGGCAGCGGGTTCTTCACCCACAACCTGCGGGCGCTGAGCCCTGACGGGCGGGTGCTGCCGGTCATGGCCGAGTTCGACCACTGGGGCCAGGAGGCGCTGGCCCGCGGTGACCTGGACGCACTCCTGGACTTCCAGCACCGGGCGCCCGGCCGCCCGGCAGGCCCATCCTCGCACGCGAGCACTTCGCCCCGCTGTTCGTCACCCTCGGCGCGTCCGGCGGTGACCTGGCCAGTGCCCGCACCGTGATCGACGGGTTCTGGCTCGGCCTGGCGAAGCGCTCCATCCAGGTCAACTGACCGGGAAAATTCTCCGCAACGAAGACCGTCCCGCCCACCGGCTTCCCCAGGCCGGGGCGGTGACGGGGCAGGGAACCGGGGCACCGTGGGGAGGGGCTGGCGGGGCGGGGAGGGAATCCCCGGCCCGGCGCCGGACCGGGGGAGCGCCCGGCCCGGTAACGTGCTCGCGTGAGCACGCTGATCACCAACGTCGGTGAGCTGGTCACCAACGCCCCTCCGGACCGGGATCCGGGCCAGGGCCCGGGCGGCTTCGCCGCGCTCAGCGGCGCGGCCCTGGTCATCGAGGATGACCGGGTGGCCTGGACCGGCCCTGCCGGGCAGGCGCCGGCCGCGGACGAGATCGTGGACTGCGGCGGCCGGGCGGTCCTGCCCGGCTTCGTCGACTCGCACGCGCACCTGGTCTTCGCCGGGGAGCGCAGCGCGGAGTTCGCCGCGCGGATGGCCGGCAGGCCGTACCAGGCCGGCGGGATCCGCAGCACGGTCGCCGCTACCCGTGCCGCCCCGGACGAGGTGCTGCGGGCGAACCTGTCCCGGCTTACCCGGGAGATGCTCGCGCAGGGGACCACCACGCTGGAGTGCAAGTCCGGCTACGGGCTCACGGTGCCCGACGAGGCGCGCTCGGTCGCGCTGGCCGCGGAGGTCACCCCGGAGGTCACGTTCCTCGGGGCGCACGTCGTGCCGCCCGAGTTCGAGGGCGACCGGGCCGCCTACCTGGACCTGGTCTGCGGCCCCATGATGACGGCGTGCGCGCCGCACGCTCGCTGGGTGGACGTGTTCTGCGAGCGGGGGGCGTTCGACTCGGACGAGGCGGCCACGGTGCTGGCCGCGGGCCGCGCGGCCGGGCTTCTCCCCCGGGTGCACGCGAACCAGCTCGGGCCGGGGCCCGGCGTGCAGGTCGCGGTGGCGGCGGGGGCGGCCACCGCGGACCACTGCACCTACCTCAGCGACGCGGACGTGGACACGCTCGCGTCATCGGGAACCGTGGCTACCCTGCTGCCCGGGGTCGAGTTCTCCACCCGGCAGCCCTATCCCGACGCGCGCCGGCTGCTGGCCGCCGGGGTGACGGTCGCGCTGGCCACGGACTGCAACCCGGGGTCCTGCTTCACCTCCAGCATGCCGCTGTGCGTGGCCCTGGCGGTCCGGGAGATGCGGATGACCACGCAGGAGGCCGTCTGGGCGGCCACCGCGGGCGGGGCCCGCGCGCTGCGGCGTACCGACGTCGGCCACCTCGGGGTGGGAGCGCGCGCCGACCTGATGCTGCTGGACGGCCCGTCGCACACCTACCTTGCCTACCGGCCCGGCGTCCCGCTGGTCCGCGCCGTCTGGCAGTCCGGCCAGCGCGAGTCCTAGGCCGGCCGGAGTGAGTGAATCCTCACCTTGCGGAAGAACGTACTGAGCCCGCGTTCGGTGCGGCAGGGCGGCTCGATGGTCAGCTCCACCAGGCCATCGGCGGAGCCGTTCACCAGCCACCGCCCCCCAAAGCCGTGCACACCCCACCCTGCCTGTCCGCCCAGGAACGGGTCTCGGCTGACGGAACGGACAGAAGTCCCTGGTTATGTCAAGCGTGAAGGCCGAGCCCATCCGGATCCGGATCCCGGCCGGGTCAACCTCCACACCAGACGAACGCGGACCCTTTCCTCCCGGCGGGCCAGCGCGTCCGCGAGCCGCCGGGCCCCGCCGGGACGGCAGCCGATCCGCACCAGCCACTCGGTCGCGCCCGCCGCCCTCAGGCTGACCAGCCCGAGCACCCGGAGATAACCATCGGCGCGCAGCCGCCGGTAGCGGCGGGCCACGGTCTGCTCGGACACCCCGAGCACGTCCGCGATGCGGCTGAACGGCGCCCGCGGATCGATCTGGAGGGCCCGGACCAGCTGTCGATCAAGCTCGTCCAGCACGACGGATTCCAGCATTAGAACGAATGTTCATGGAGGAAAACTACATTACGAAGGCTCTGGATCCTCATATCCGGCGGACGGCGGTCATGGTGGGCCGTGACCCGGGGCCATCAGGGCGCCGGGCGGGACCTGGCCCGGCTGGACAGACGCGGGGCCGGAAGGAGCCTGCTATGCGCACATGGGCGCCCCTGGCCGCCATCTGCCTCGGCACGTTCATGCTGCTGGTGGACGTGACCATCGTGAACGTCGCGCTGCCCGACATGGCCGTGGACCTGCACACCTCGTTCTCGTCCCTGCAGTGGGTGATCGACAGCTACGCGGTAGCCCTGGCGGCCCTGCTGATGGGCCTCGGCTCGGTCGCCGACCTGCGCGGCCTGCGGCTGGTCTACCTGGCCGGCCTGGCCGTGTTCACGGCCGCGTCGCTGGCCAGCGGCCTGGCCACGAGTCCCGGCCTGCTGATCGCGGCCCGGGGGGTGCAGGGCGTCGGCGGGGCCGCCATGTTCGCCACCACCGTCGCCCTGCTCAATGCCTCCTACCAGGGCAGGGACCGTGGCACCGCGTTCGGTGTCTGGGGCGCGGTGGCCGGCGCCTCGGCCGCGGTCGGGCCGGTCCTGGGCGGGCTGCTGACCGAGGCCCTGTCCTGGCGGTGGATCTTCTTCGTCAACCTGCCGGTCAGCGCGGTGGCGATCGCCCTCTCCCTGGCCGCGTTCGGGCCCGACCGCCGGCAGGCCATGGCCCGGTTCGACGTGGCGGGCGTGCTCGCCTTCACCGCCGGTGCCGCGGCGACCACGGTCGGCCTGGTCCGCGCGTCCACCGTGGGCTGGTCGGCGGCCCAGGCCATCGGCCTGATCGCGGGCGGCCTGGCCGCGTTCGCGGTCTTCGTCCTGATCGAGAGCCGGGCCCGGCAGCCGCTGCTGCAGATCTCGCTGCTGCGCCAGCAGGCCTTCGCCGCCGTCATGATCGCCGCCCTCCTGCTCAACGCCGCGGCGTTCGCCTACCTGGCCTACAGCTCGCTGTGGCTGCAGACCGTGCTCGGCCTGAGCCCGGTCCAGGCGGGCCTGGCCGGCGCGGCGCCGATGTCCCTGTCCAGCCTCGTGGTCAGCGTGGCCATCGGCCGCTTCCTGCACGCCCGGAACCCGCGGTGGATCATCGCCGGCGGCATGGCGCTGGTCGGGGCGGGCGCCCTGCTCCTGGCCGGCCTGGGGTCGGGTCGGGCTGGCCGCACCTGGTGCCGGGCCTGATCGTAGCCGGGATCGGGGTGGGGCTGGCCACGCCGACGCTGGTGTCCAGGGCCATGTCGGCCGTTCCGGTGCGCTGTGGCGGCATGGCGGCCGGTGCGGTCAACACGATGCGGCAGCTCGGCTACGCGTTCGGGATCGCGCTGCTCGGCAGCGTGTTCTCGGCCTGGGTGGCTCATGTGGTAGCGCGCGGGGGCGGCCGCGCGGGCGTGGCGCAGGCCATCTCCGGAGGCCAGGCCCAGCGCCTGCTGGCGAGCGTGCCGGCCGCTCAGCGGGGCCCCCTGGACCAGGTCGCGCACGCGGCCTCGGCCGCCGGGCTCAACGGGGCGTTCCTGCTCGCCGGGGGGATCGGCCTGGCGGGCAGCGTGATCGCGCTGGCCGGCGTGCGCCGCCGGCCTGTCCGGCCGGACGCCCCGCAGCCGGGGGTGGCCAAGACTGAAGCGGTGACGCGCGCTGGGTGACGGCGGTCTCCGGTTCCGGTGTGTCGGCCGGGGAACACTGTCAATGTCGGGCACAATACGACGAGGCCCCTCCATGTATGAGATGGAGGGGCCTCGCGTTACCCGGCCGCACTGGCCCGCCTGCGGGGCTGGCAGCCCAGCCCCCGGCTTCCTTGTGCAGCCCGGCCCACCACCGATCACTGGTGCCCGCCGCAGGCGCCGGCTCGCCGGCTCCTGCCGCGTCCGGGGTCACCCCCCGGCTGGCCCGTCTTCAGCAGTGAGTGCAGTTCTACTGCCCTCTGACCAGGCGCACAAGGGCTCGCTGGCTGCTATTTGAAGATTCTTTCGCCGTCCACAGGCAAATCCACCATGCGCCTGCTGTTTTCCCCCGCGCTCCCGGGCCTGTCCACCACCCGTCCACAGCCCTGTGCACAGACCGGGGGTATCACTTCTGGCGGGCGCCACCCCACATCGTGCCCACCCGGCCCGCCGCCCCGGCCGGGTCGGGCCGCCACTCGGGCACCCGGACGATCCCGGGCGGCACCAGCCGCAGCCCGCGGAAGAAACGCTCCACCTCCGCCTGGCTGCGCAGCGTGACCTGCTCCGCCAGCAGCTGGTTGAGCCGGGCGGCCATGGTCGCCATGACCCGGGCCTCGATGTCGTTGGCGGGATGGGAGACCACGAGGAAGCTCCCCGGCGCCAGTGCGTCGAGCAGGGTGGCGACGATCTTCCAGGGGTCCTCGTCGTTGGGGATGAACTGCAGTACGGACATGAGCACGAGCGCGACCGGCTGGGTGAGGTCCAGCATCCGGGCCGCCCCGGCCAGGACCTTCCCGGTCTCCCGCAGGTCGGTGTCGAGGTACGCGGTGTTCCCGTGGGGGCCGCTGGACAGCAGGCCCCTGGACTGCGCGTACACGACCGGGTCGTTGTCCATGTAGAGCACGAGCGCATCGGGGGCGATCGCCTGGGCCACCTCGTGGGTGTTGCCCGCGGTCGGGATGCCGGAGCCGATGTCCAGGAACTGCCTGATCCCCCCCTCGGCGGTCAGGTAGCGCACCGTGCGGGCCAGGAAGGCCCGAGCCGAGCGGACCGAGGCGACCAGGCCCGGGAAAGCGGCTACCGCCTCGTCGCCGGCGTGGCGGTCGGCGGCGAAGTTGTCCCGGCCACCCAGCCAGTAGTCCTGCACCCGGGCGATGTGCGCCACGCTGGTGTCGATCCTGACCGGCGGCGTGCCTGTGCGGCATACCTGGTGCCGTCCGCGCAGGTGACGGTCACGTCCGCGGCGATGACCCGCACGGTCAGCCCGCCCATCCGGGACAGGAACGAGCCGTCATCGAGGCGGGCCATCACCGCCAGGCGGCCGGGTAGAGCACAGACGCACCAGGAACTGCGCGCGGGTGGTGGCGACCTCAGCCAGGAACGCGGCACCGTCGAACCCGCGGTCCATCAGCACGAGCATCGTCTCATCCAGCAGGTGCAGCAGCTTGCGGGCGTAATCCGTCTCCCCGGTGGCGGGCGGGCCGAATACCGCGCCCGGCAATGCGCGGGTGCCGGTCTCTGCGAGGGTCATCAGCTCCACCGCGGGATACCCGGTGACCCCGAGGGAGGCCTTCATCTTCCCCAGCCAAGGCCCGGTTGCGGGCGGTGTCCGGGACCTTGATCGAGGTGCACCCGTCGAAGGCCACCGCCCGGTACCGGCCGAACCGGATCCCCGGGGTAGCTGGCTGGGCGGCCGGGCCGGCCAGCACCTCAAACAGCGTCTTTAACGGCGCTGGCCCAAGGCGCCGGCGCAGGTCCCGCAGCGCCTTGGCCGACGGCGACGGCAGCGGCAGGCCCTCCAGCGCGGCGGTCAGCTTCGCCCACACACCCTGGTAGCCCAGGCCAGGGAACAGCCCCAGTGCCAGCACAAAGTAAATCCCGGCCCGCGACGGCAGCACGCGCAGCCGCCGCTGGGCAGTCCGGGTTTCCTCCAGCACCGCGTCGGCGAGCTCGAACGGCACCTGCCAGGTCAGCTCACCCAGATGGCCGGGCGCGAACACCCCCGCCGCCACCGTGATCGTCGTGGTGATGGTCGTAACAGCAGCACAGATGGCAGACTGGGCACGCAACGGAGGTCCTCGGCAACAGGGTGATCTTGGTCGGTTTCCCTGTCTTACCGGACCTCCGTTGCCATGTTCACCTACACCAGGCTCCTTGACAGCAGCCCGTAGCCGTTAACTACCCGGCCTTGGGGTTAACCGCGGCCCGGCGGCAGGTAGCGGCCCGCGAACCGGATCAGCGGGTCGCCCGATTCGGCCAGGTAGGGGACCTGCAGCACGGACGCGATCACCAGCAGGTGGTCGCCTGCTGGCTCGCGCCGGGTGACCTGGCACTCCAGGGCGGCCAGCCCGCCGTCCGGGATCAGCGCGCCGGAGAGCGGGCCGCGCTGATGCGGGACGCCCTCCAGCATCAGCCGCGCCCCGGGCCGTCCCTCCGCCGCGAACCGGCCGGCCAGGGCCCGCTGCCCCGCGGCCAGGATCGTCACCGCGAACCGGTCCAGCCGCCCGAGCAGCTCGGCGGGGTAGGAACCGTCGGTCAGTGAAACCAGCACCAGCGGCGGGTCCAGGGACACCGGGCAGAACGCGCTGACCGTGGTGCCGACGTCGTCGCGGCCGTCGGCCACGGTGACCAGCGTGACGCCACTGGCGAAGACCGTCAGGGCCGCGGCCAGCCCGGCCCCAGGGTCAGTCGCCGTCACCGTGCGCCCGCGTGACCTGTTCGCCCCGGATTACCCGGCCGGCCAGGGTCACCGGATGACCCAGCGGCCGGGCAGCATCAGCGGCCCCTGCGGCGACAGGCCCGCGGCGGCGGCCAGCCCGGACACGGGCCCCCAGCTTTCCGCGAACAGCGTCCCGATCCCGCCTGCGCCCGCGGCGGCCGGGCGCGCCTCACTGGAGTCCGGCGGCCGCAGCCGGTCCAGCGGATGGGTCCGCGGGAACAGGCGCACCGCCGCGGTCTCCGGGAGCGAGGCCTTCTGCCGGGCCACGGCCATCGCGCTCTCCAGGCCGCCGAGCTCATCCACCAGCCCGATCCCGGCCGCATCCGCGCCGGTCCACACCCGGCCCCGGGCGATCTCGTGCACCTGGGCCTGGCTCATCCCGCGCCCCTGGGCCACCTTGGCGGTGAAGTCCGCGTAGATCCGGTCCAGCCAGCCGTTGATCTTTTCCCATTCCTCGTCGCTGTACGGCCGCGTCGTGGTGAACATGTCCGCGTGCGCGCCCTCGGTCACCGAGTCCGTGCTCACCCCGGCCCGGTCCAGGGCCTGCCCCAGCACGGGCTTGGCGCTGATGACGCCGATGGAGCCGGTGATCGTGCCCGGCTGGGCGACGATGGCGTCGGCGGCCATCGCGATGAAGTAGCCGCCGGACGCGGCGACCTCGCTCATCGACACCACCACGGGCTTGCCCGCCTCGCGGGCACGGACCACCTCACGCCAGATCGTGTCTGAAGCCACGTACGAGCCGCCCGGGCTGTTCACCCGCAGCACGATCGCCTTGGACCGGCGGTCGGCCACCGCGCCGCGCAGCGCGCCGCTGACCGTGTCCGAGCCCATCGAGCCGCCGCCCAGCGGGCTGCGGGTGGTCCGGCCGCGCCGGATCGGCCCGGTCGCGTAGATCAGCGCGACGCCGTCCTCGGCGGTGCCGGGCAGCTTCCTGGCCCGCTCGGCCAGCGTCCGGGCCCGCTGGTAGCGGCCCAGGTACAGCAGGTACGCGTCCGGGCCGGCCTCCTCGCGGACCGCCGCGTAGACCTCGTCCCGGTAGCCGAGCGCGTCCACCAGGCGGGTGTCCAGCGCCTCGCCGGCCACGAACGGGCCGCGGTCGATCAGCGCGCGGGCGTCACCCGGCGCGATCTCCAGGCGCTGCGCGATGGCCCCGGTCAGCTGCTCTACGATCGAGGCGGCCACCCGCTGCAGCGCCTCCCGGGCCGGCCCGGAGAACCCGTGCTCGGTCAGCCGCTCGGCCGCGCTCTTGTACTCGCCCCGCGCGCCGACCTCGACCTCTACGCCCAGCTTGTCCAGCGTGCCGCGGTAGAACCAGTTCTGCAGGCTGATCCCGGTCAGCCCGAGGTCCCCGGACGGCTGCAGGAAGATCCGGTCGAACGCGGTGGCCAGGTAGTACGGCACGTTGCCCGGGCTGAAGTCCCCGAACGTCTCCGCCCAGGCCACGGTGAGCTTGCCGGAACCGCCGAAGTCGCGGATCGCGGCGTGCAGCTCCTGCGCCTGGGCCAGCCCGATGGGCCGCCCGCCGACCTTCACCACCAGCGCCCTGACCCGGTCGTCGGACCGGGCCCGCCGCAGCCCGTCCAGCACGTCGGCCAGCCGGGGCCGGCGCATCGTGGTCAGCGCCGAGATCGGGTCCGAGGGGGGTTCCTCGGCGATCCCCTCGGTCAGGTCCAGCTCGAGGATCAGCGGCGCCGTCCGGCGCTGGCGGAACCTGGTGATCCGGTCGGTCAGCATCGAATTCACCATGCCACCACCTTACGGGCCAGCTGCCGCGCCGGGCGCCCGGCCCCTTCGTCGTTAACGTGGTGCTTTTTGCGCCGCCGGCGGCGCAAAAAGCACCACGTTGATGCCCGGCTGGCGGGCGCGGGCGGCGTCCGGGGCGCCCGGCCTGACCGGATCAGGCGGGATGGCCTGCGCTATCGTCGGTCGGGATGGCCGGAAGGGACGTCAATGGCCGATGGTGACGGCAATGGCTGGGTGGTGTGCGCCCAGGGCCACCGCCACTGGGGTAAGTACGGCGCGGCCGGACTGCTGGCCAGCGCGAAGGGGCCGGACGGCCAGGCCAGCGTGCTGCTGATCCACCGGGCCAGCTGGACCCAGCACCCCGGCACCTGGGGGCCGCCGGGCGGTGCCCGGGACAGCCACGAGAGCGCGGCCGGGGCCGCGCTGCGTGAGGCAGCCGAGGAGTGCGCGGTGCCGCCGGAGGCGGTGCGGATCCACGGCCTGCTCGACGACGATCACGGCGGCTGGTCCTACCAGACGCTGATCGCGGACGCGGACGGCGAGTTCACCGTCTCCGCGGCCAGCCGGGAGGCGCCCGAGGTGGCCTGGGTGCCCACGGACCGGGTCGGGTCGCTGCCGCTGCATCCCGGGTTCGCCGAGACCTGGCCGGTGATCCGCGAGGCCATGGACCCGGTGACCGTGATCGTGGACGGCGCCAACGTGATGGGTGCCCGGGCCGACGGCTGGTGGCGGGACCGCGCCGGGGCGGCCGCCCGGCTGCACGGGGAGCTCGCCGCGCTCGCCGGGCGGGGCGTCGGGGCGCTGCCCGACGGGCTGGCCCTGGGCGGCCTCGACCGCTGGTTCCCCCAGTACATCCTGGTGGTCGAGGGGCAGGCCCGCGCGGCGGTACCCGCGCTGCGGGAGACCGAGGGGGTCCGCGTGGCCGCCGCGCCCGGCTCCGGCGACGACACCATCGCCGAGCTGGCCGTCACGGCCAGCGGCCGGCGGCTGGTGGTCACCGCCGACCGGGAGCTGCGCCGCCGGGCCGCGGCCGCCGGGGCGGCCGTGACCGGCCCCCGGTGGCTCCTGGGCCTGCTGTGACCCGCAGGCCTGCTATCACCCCTGGGCCAGCTCTAACCCTGGCCCGGCGAGCCCGGGCCAGCCGCCGATCCAAGGCCGGCCGGCGAGGCCGGTGACGGCTCCCGTGGCGGGTCCTGGCCTGGCGGCGGGCCGGACGGTGGTTCCTGCGCCCCCGCGGGACGAGCCCGGTCGCGGGCCAGCCGCCGCAGCACCGGCCGGGCCGCGAGGTAGGACCCGGCCAGCGCCGAGCCGCCCACGCCCAGGTCCACCGAGACCCGGCCCTCCCGGGCCCAGTACACGTCCTTGAGGTCCAGCAGAAGCGCAAACTCGTCCACGATGAGGGCGAGGGCCGCGCCGTAGCTGACCGCCACGGCCGGGTGCCGCCGGTGCCGGTCCTCACCGCGCACGGCGACCGCGCCGACCCCGGCCAGCATGCCGATGCCCCACAGGTAGTGGTGCAGGTGCGCGCCGCCCGCGCTGAGGTTGCGGAACGGCCCCCGGCCCGCGCGGATGCTGTAGGTGATCCCGCGGGTAAGCGCGAACGTGCCGGTGAACGACAGCCAGCTCAGCAGGGCGCTGCGCTGGCCCTCGTCCAGTTCCTCGTGGTAGGCGGTGCGTACCGCGGCGGCCGGCACCGGAAGGGCGTTGCTCATACGCCATCACTACCCTCGGTGACGGCCCTCCGACCGTCGCCGGGCGTGCCGGTGTGGGCGACGTCACGGCCGCCGAGTCCGCGGAATGTGCTTTGGTCGAGAAGTGACGCCCGCCGACCTCCTCCTGCTGCTGGTCACGGGGATAGCCGCGGGCATCGTCAGCACCGTCGCGAGCCTCGCGTCGGTGGTGTCGTACCCGGTGCTGCTTTCCCTCGGCCTGCCGCCGCTGTCGGCGAACATGACCAACACGGTGTCGCTCCTGTTCACCGGGGTGGGCGCGGCCGCCGGCTCACGCCCGGAACTGGTCGGGCAGGGCGGCCGGATCCGGCGGCTGGGGCTGGTCACCGCGCTGGGCGGCGCGGCCGGCGCCGCGCTGCTCCTGCTCACCCCGGCCGCGACCTTCGAGGCCGCGGCGCCGGTCCTGATCGGGGCGGCCTCGCTGCTGCTGCTGCTCCAGCCGGCCCGCCCGGAGACCGGGCACTCCGACCGGGAACGCAACCCGTTCCTGATCGCCGCGCTGTTCTGCGTGGCGGTCTACGTCGGCTACTTCGGCGCGGCCGGCGGCATCCTCCTGCTGGTGGTGCTGACCACGATGCTCACCGAGCCGCTGGCCCGGACGAACGCCCTGAAGAACGTGGTGTCGGGGCTGGCCAACGCGGTCGCGGCGGTGGCGTTCGCGCTGTTCGGCCCGGTACGCTGGGCCGCGGTGCTGCCGCTGGCGGCGGGCTTCCTCATCGGCGGCCGGATCGGCCCCGTGCTGGTCCGCTACATGCCGGCCCGGGTGCTGCGCGTGGTCATCGGCCTGGGCGGCATCGCCCTCGCTGTCAAACTCGGCCTCAGCGCCTACGACTAACGTCAAATTCTCCGCAACGAAAACCGCGTCCTGGCTCGTCCCCAGCCCCGGCCCCGGGGATGGGGTTGGCTGGCGCGCTGGTCCCTGGGCCCGGTGCGGGGGATCGGGGCGGGGTGGGGTTTGGCTGGCGGCTGGTCCCTGGGCCCGGTGCGGGGGATCGGGGCGGGGTGGGGGTTGGCTGGCGGCTGGTCCCTGGGCCCGGTGCGGGGATCGGGGCGGGGTGGGGTTTGGCTGGCCGCGGATCCCTGGCCCGGCCCGGGGGATGGGGCGGCTGGCGGGTTTCTTCAGCCGCTGATCCCCTGCCGGGCTGGGATGCCCGGCCTGGGACGGTTTTCGTTGCGGAGAATTTTGGGTTTTACTCGGGGGCGAGCCAGAGGACGCCGAGCGGGGGCAGGGTGAGCACGGCGGACGCGGGCTGCCCGTGCCACGGCTCCGGGACGGCCTCGATCATGCCCAGGTTGCCCACCCCGCTGCCGCCGTAGTCCGCGGCGTCGGTGTTGACCAGTTCCCGCCAGCGGCCGGCGTGCGGCAGCCCGAGCCGGTACTCCATGTGGGGGCCGCCGGAGAAGTTCGCCACGCACGCGATCACCCGGGGGCCGCCCGGGTCGTCGTCTGGGCCGGCCAGTCGCAGGAACGACAGCACGTTCCCGGCCGCGTCGTTCGCGTCGATCCAGCTGAACCCGGCCGGCGAGTTGTCCTGCGCCCACATGGCCGGGGAGCCGCGGTAGGCCCCGTTCAGGTCGCCGACCAGCTTGCGGACGCCGGCGTGGCCCGGGTAGTCGAGCATCCACCAGTCCAGGCCCCGCTCGGCCGACCATTCGTTGCCCTGGCCGAATTCCGACCCCATGAACAGCAGCTGCTTGCCCGGGTGCGCCCACATGTAGGCCAGCATGGCCCGCAGCCCGGCAAAGCGGTTCCACTCGTCGCCGGGCATCTTGCTGAGCAGCGACCCCTTGCCGTGCACCACCTCGTCGTGCGACAGGGGGAGCACGAAGTTCTCGCTGAACGCGTACATGAGCGAGA
Source organism: uncultured Actinomycetes bacterium (assembly GCA_963751175.1). Lineage (GTDB taxonomy): Bacteria > Actinomycetota > Actinomycetes > Streptosporangiales > Streptosporangiaceae > RYN-230. Next base: position 32,713 of record CAVVTM010000036.1, read on the forward strand.
ACGTGATCTCGTTGTGGTGGAACTGCCGGTACACCGGGTCCAGAGACATGTAGCTGAGCGTGTCGTGCATCCAGCCCAGGTTCCACTTGAAGCCGAAGCCCAGCCCGCCCAGGTGCACCGGCCTGGTCACGCCCGGCCAGGCGGTGGATTCCTCGGCGATCAGCATGACCCCGGGGACGCGCCGGTAGGAGGTGGCGTTGACTTCCTGGATCAGGGCCACTGCGTCGGTGTTCTCCCGGCCGCCCTGGGCGTTCGGCACCCATTCGCCGGCCTTCCGGGAGTAGTCCAGGTAGAGCATGGACGCCACCGCGTCCACCCGCAGCCCGTCGGCGTGGAACTCCTCCAGCCAGTACAGGGCGTTGGCCACGAGGAAATTGCGGACCTCGTTGCGGCCGTAGTTGAAGATGAGCGTGCCCCAGTCCGGGTGCTCGCCGCGGCGCGGGTCCGGGTGCTCGTACAGCGGAGTGCCGTCGAACCGGGCCAGCGCCCATTCGTCGCGCGGGAAGTGCGCGGGCACCCAGTCGAGGATCACGCCGATCCCGGCCTGGTGGAGCCGGTCCACCAGGTAGCGGAACTCGTCGGGGCTGCCGAACCGGGCCGTGGGCGCGAAGTAGGAGGTGACCTGGTATCCCCAGGACCCGCCGAACGGGTGCTCGGCCACCGGCAGGAACTCCACGTGGGTGAAGCCCAGGCCGGAGACGTACTCGGTCAGCTCGTCGGCGAGCTGGACGTAGGACAGGCCGGGACGCCACGACCCCAGGTGCACCTCGTAGACGCTGACCGGCTCGCGGACCTGCTGGGCGCGGCCCCGGGCCGCCAGCCACTCGGCGTCGTTCCACTCGTACCGCGAGGTGTAGATGACCGACGCGGTCGCGGGCGGCCGCTCGGCCAGGTTGGCCATCGGGTCGGCCTTGCGCCGCCACTGCCCGTCCGGCCCGCACACGTCGAACTTGTAGTGGGTCCCGTCGCCCACGTCGGGCACGAACAGCTCCCAGACCCCGGTGCCGCCCAGGGAGCGCATCGGGTGCCCGCGGCCGTCCCAGTGGTTGAAGTCAGCGATGACGCGCACACCGCGGGCGTTGGGGGCCCAGACCGCGAACGCCGTCCCGGTCACGTCCCCGTACTGCTTCACGTGCGCGCCGAGGACCTGCCACAGGTTCTCGTGCAGGCCCTCGCCGATCAGGTGCAGGTCCACCTCGCCCAGGGTGGGCAGGAAGCGGAACGGGTCGTCGGCGATGATCTCGGGCAGGGTGCCGCCGTTTCCGTCGGCGTAGGTGACCGCGACCCGGTAGTCCGGCGTCTGGCCCACCGGGAGGGTGATCGTGAACACGCCTTCGTGCAGGTGCTCGGCCGGGAACCGCTGCCCGTCGGGCAGCACGATCGTCACCGACTTGGCCAGCGGGCGCAGCACCCGCACGACGACCCCGTCCGGGCCGGTGTGGGCGCCGAGGATCGAGTGCGGGTCGTGGTGCGTCCCCGCGATCACGCGGTCGATTTCGCCCAGGCTGATCCCGGGCTTGCTCTGCTGGTTCACCATGGTCAGGCGTCAGCGATAGAGCCGAGCGGGATGGACAGCCAGCCGGGCCGGTTCCTGGCCTCGTACATCACCTCATAGACCGCCTTATCCAGGACGAGGGCGCGCAGCAGGATGGCGTGCGTGCCCGGATCGATTCCCCCGGCGGCAGCGTACCCCGCGCAGAACGCGCCGGAGTTGCGGCGGACCCACTCGAGGGCCGAATCGTGCAGCCGGTCCCCGTCCGGGCGGGCCAGCAGCTGGTGGCGGGCCGCGTAGTCGAAAGAGCGCATCATGCCGGCCACGTCGCGCAGCGCGGTGGACAGCGCGCGGCGCTGGGCCAGCGGGGTGGCGGGCTCACCCTCGAAGTCGAGCAGCACCCAGCCCGTCTGGGTCCGCATCACCTGGCCCAGGTGGTAGTCGCCGTGCACCCGCTGGACGCTCAGCGAGGTGTCCAGCTTGGCCAGGTCGGCGAACGCGGCCCCGAGCAGGTCGGCGTGCGGGCCCAGCTCCGGCACGGTGGCCAGGGCCACGTCGAGCCGGGCGAACATCTCGTCGGCCAGCGCGCTGATGGCCTCGGGGGGCAGCTCGTCGGTGCCAAACCCCCGGGCCAGGTCCCGGTGCACCTCGGCGGTGGCCTCGCCGAGCCGGTAGGCCTCGCCGGCGAAGTCGCCGCCCGCGTCGGCGGCGCTGATCCGGCCCTCGGCCGCGTAGAGGTCCCGCACGCTGGTCGCAGCGAGTGACCAGCCGTCCGATGCGGCGCGCAGGTACCGGGACAGGATGCCGAGGATGACCGGGGCTCCGTCCAGCCGGGTCTCGATCCAGCCCAGCGGCTCCGCGACGTGCGTGGAGCCGCGCATGGCCAGCGCCCGGGGCACCTCCAGGTCCGGGTTGGGACCGGGGGAAAGGCCGGCGGAACACCTTGAGGATGGTGGCCTCGCCGAACATCATGCTCGTGTTGCTCTGCTCGCCGGTCAGCACCAGGCTCTCCAGGCTGGTGTCGATCTCGGCGCCCGGCTCGTGCGCGAAGCACAGCGGCCGGCCCGGCCGCCGTCGGCGATGGCCTGCAGCAGCAGCCGGGTCAGGTCCGGGTCGTGCAGCGCGTCGTAGGCGATCCGGCCGTCGTCGGCCACCCCGACCATGACGTGCTTCAGCTGGTCGGGAAGTTCCTCGCGCAGGCCGAGGAAGAGCTGGTAGGAGTCCAGCGTGCTGCCCCGGGCGACGGTGCCGCCCGGGGAGATTGGGCTGCCCGGGGAGATTGGGCCGCTCTGCGAGACAGCCACGATGAGGTGGTGCAGCCCGGGGTCGCCGCCGACCAGCTCGGTGTCGGTCACGATGGCCAGGTCGAGGATCCTGGCGCCCTTGCCAGCGAACCAGCGCTGACTCGGCATCCACTCCGCCAGCGTTTCCTCAAATGTCATATTTCCGGTCTACCCCGTCCCCAGGGATCATGCAGCATCACGGCGATCATCATCTCGCCAGATTCCGCACCGAATGCGGGCGGGTCCGGCGTGGGTTATCCGGGGCCTCACCGGGGTAGCCCGCGTCGTCACCGTGAGTGCTCACCCCCGGGGCTCGGGAAGCTGGAACCAGTAGAAACCGTGTCCCGGAAGGGTCAGCAGGTAGCTCAGGTCCCCGATCGGGGGGAAGGTGACGCCCCCCATGCACTCGACCGGGGTTACTCCCTTGAACCGCCGCAGGTCCAGCTCCACCGGCTGCGGGAACCGCGAAAGATTGTTGACACACAGTATACGATCCGCGCTGTCTACCCCGTCGGGATGGTCACTCTCCGTGTGCTCGCGTACGAACGCGAGCACACTCGGGTTGGAGGAGCTCAGCTCCTCGTAGCCGCCCAGGCCGAAGACCGCGTGGCGTTTGCGGATCTCGATCATCCGCTTGGTCCAGTGCAGGAAGGACCCGGAGCTCTTCTGCTGGGCTTCCACGTTCAGCGCCTGGTAGCCGTAGATCGGGTCCATCAGCATCGGCAGGTACAGCCGGCCCGGATCGCAGGTGGAGAAGCCCGCGTTGCGGTCGGGGGTCCACTGCATCGGGGTGCGGACGCCGTCCCGGTCACCGAGCCAGATGTTGTCGCCCATGCCGATCTCGTCGCCGTAGTACAGCACCGGCGACCCAGGCAGCGACAGCAGCAGCGCGGTGAACAGCTCCAGCTGGTTGCGGTCGTTGTCGAGGAGTGGCGCCAGCCGCCGGCGGATCCCGATGTTCGCCTTCATCCGCGGGTCCTTGGCGTACTCGGCGTACATGTAGTCGCGCTCGTCGTCGGTGACCATCTCGAGCGTCAGCTCGTCATGGTTGCGCAGGAAGATCCCCCACTGGCAGTGGGCCGGGATCGGCGGGGTCTGGGCCAGGATCTCCGAGATGGGGTAGCGCTGCTCCCGCCGGACCGCCATGAAGATCCGCGGCATCAGCGGGAAGTGGAATGCCATGTGGCATTCGTCGCCGCCGGCTTCCGTGTCGCCGAAGTACTCCACCACGTCGGCGGGCCACTGGTTCGCCTCGGCCAGCAGTACCCGGTCCGGGTACAGCCGGTCCACCTCGGTCCGGACGCGCTTCAGGTACTCGTGCGTCTCCTTGAGGTTCTCGCAGTTCGTGCCCTCCCGCTCGTACAGGTAGGGGACGGCGTCCAGCCGGAACCCGTCGATCCCGAGATCGAGCCAGAACCGCAGGACCTCCAGCATCGCGTCCTGAACCTTCGGGTTCTCGTAGTTCAGGTCGGGCTGGTGGGCGAAGAAACGGTGCCAGTAGTACTGGCCGCGCACCGTGTCGTAGGTCCAGTTCGAGTGCTCGGTGTCGACGAAGATGACCCGCGCCTCCGGGAACCGGTCATCGGTATCCGACCATACGTAGAAATCCCCGAACGGCCCTTCCGGGTCGGTGCGCGAGGCCTGGAACCACGGGTGCGCATCGCTGGTGTGATTCATCACCAGGTCGGCGATGACACGTATGCCGCGTTCATGCGCGCCGTCGACCAGCTCCACAAAATCCCCGATATTGCCGAAATCCGGCAAAACGGAAGTGAAGTCGGAAATGTCGTACCCACCGTCGCGCAGCGGTGAGGCGTAGATCGGCAGCAGCCAGATGCAGTCCACGCCCAGCCATTGCAGATAGTCCAGCCGCGAGGTAAGGCCGCGCAGATCCCCGGTGCCATCACCGTTGGAGTCGTGGAACCCGCGGATCAGGACTTCGTAGAAAACAGCCCGCTTGTACCACTGCGGGTCACGGGGCCGCTCAAACGAGAACGAGTCGGGGATCGGCTCACCGGGAGGCGTGGCGAAGCTGGGCAGGTGCTCCGGGAGAGGGAGGCCGGGAGTTTCGGGGCGGCCCGGCACGGGCTCTGTGACCACTGAGGGCTCCTGCGGGGTGTAGCGGTATCTTTCAGGCTCAGGCCGACGGGGATGTCTTTACCTGGAAGATGTGAGCTGGTTCGTATCCCGGGTCGAGGCGCACGTAATTGGCCTGTCCCCACCGGTACGTCTGGCCGGAAAGCTCGTCGGTCACCACGAAGTCGGCGTTGCTCTCCAGGCCAAGCGCGGGCAGGTCAAGCCAGACGGTCGCCTCCCGGGGCTGGTGCGGGTCAAGGTTCACGATAACCAGGACCGTGTCCTCCTCCTGCGGATCGCGCTTGGAGAAGCAGATCAGCTCCGGCTGGTTGACGTGATGAAAGCGTAGATTACGCAACCAGTGCAGTGCGGGATGTGCTTTTCGGATCGCGTTGAGCCGGGCGATATACGGCGCTATGCCGGCGGGCCCCTGCTGTGCCTGCTCCCAGTCCCGCGGGCGGAACTGGTACTTCTCCGAGTCGAGGTATTCCTCAGTGCCCGGCCGGACCGGGGTGCCCTCGCATAGCTCGTAACCGGAGTAGATGCCCCACGACGGCGACAGCATCGAGGCCAGCACGGCACGGATCTTGAACGCGGGCGGCCCGCCATGCTGCAGGTACTCATGGAGGATGTCGGGCGTGTTGGCGAAGAAGTTCGGCCGCATGTACGCCGCGGCGGGCCCAGACAGCTCACGTAGGTAATCGCTGAGCTCAGCCGAGCTGTTACGCCAGGTGAAGTAGGTGTACGACTGGTGGAAGCCGATTTCCGCCAGCGCGTGCATCGTGGCCGGCCGGGTGAACGCCTCGGCGAGGAACAGCACGTCAGGATCGGTACGGGCGATGTCCGCAAGGAGCCGTTCCCAGAAGCTCAATGGCTTGGTGTGCGGGTTGTCCACCCGGAAGATCCGCACCCCGTGCGCCATCCAGTGCCGGACGACCCGGAGCATCTCCGCGTAGATGCCGGCCGGGTCGTGGTCGAAGTTGAGCGGGAAGATGTCCTGGTATTTCTTGGGCGGGTTCTCCGCGTACGCGATCCGGCCGTCGGCCCGCTTGGTGAACCATTCCGGGTGCTCGGTCACCCAGGGGTGATCCGGCGAGGTCTGCAGGGCCAGGTCGAGCGCGACCTCCATGCCCAGCTCCCGGGTGCGCCGGACGAACGCATCAAAATCCGTGAGCGTGCCCAGATCGGGATGGACCGCGTCGTGGCCCCCCTCGGGGGAGCCGATGGCCCACGGCGAGCCCGGATCGCCGGGAGCGGCCTGCAGCACGTTGTTGGCGCCCTTGCGGGCCGTGGTGCCGATCGGGTGGATGGGCGGCAGGTAGACCACGTCGAAACCCATGTCCGCGACGGCATCCAGGCGCCTGGCGGCGGTGCGGAACGTGCCGCTGCGCGGTTCCCGGCGCCCCATGGGGTCGATCTCGACCCCCTCCGAGCGGGGGAAGAACTCGTACCACGCCCCGTACAGGGCGCGCTGCCGGTGCACGATTACCGGGTAGCGCGCCGACCGGGTGATCAGGTCGCGCAGCGGGTACCGGGCCTGGATGGCCAGCACCTCCGGGGCCGACGCGGCCGCGAGCCGGTCCCAGGGCGGCAGGGCCCGGTCCCGCAGCTGGGCCGCGACCTGCCGCAGCGTGGCCCGGGCGGCCCGCGCGGCCTGGGCTGCCTGCGCGGCGTTCGCCCAGCGTTCCCCGGGCCGGGCAGCCTGGCCAGGCTGGGTGGCGATGCCAGGCTGGGCGGCGACGCTGGGCTGGGCGATGCCAGGCTGGGTGGCGGGGCTGGGCTGGGCGATGCCAGGCTGGGTGGCGGGGCTGGGCTGGGCGATGCCAGGCTGGGTGGCGGGGCTGGGCTGGGCGATGCCAGGCTGGGCGGCGACGCTGGGCTGGGCGATGCCAGGCTGGGCGGCGACGCTGGGCTGGGCGCCCCGGGGCCGCCAGGCCGTCCCGTCGCCCCGCACCCCCCGGGCCGCGCGTTCGAACAGGAGCGCTCCCTCGGCCAGCATGAGCTCGCTCTCCAGGCCGCGCGGCACCTTGATCGCGGCATCGTGCCGCCAGTGCGCGATGGGATCGCCCCAGGCCTCCACCTGGAAATGCCAGAGCCCTTCGGCGGTCACGGTCACCTCTGCGCCATAGCGGTCGGAGCCGGGGGCGAGCTCGTGCATGTAGACCAGCGGGGACCGTTCACCCCCGGGCCCGCGCAGCACCACGGCCGCGCCCAGCATTTCGTGTCCCTCACGGAACACGGTGGCGCTGACCTCGAAGGTTTCACCCGTTACCGCCTTAGCGGGGCGGCGTCCGCACTCCAGGACGGGCTCGACGTCCAGGATGGGAATGCGTCCTATCACCCCTTGACGCTACCTAGTCGGGCCGACCTCGCGCGAGGGGGGCGGCCCTCTGTTGACTGTGCGTGCCTGGGGGTTTCACCAGGCCCTTCACGGGTGCTTTCGCCAGGCCCGTCTGGGGGGCCCTCACCGGGGATCGCTGCAGGACCGGCGGGGGCCTGCCGGAGCGGGCCTCCGCGCGCGCCGCGTGGCGATCCCCCGTCTCAAATCCCGGACCCGGTTCGCGGCATCTACTCGGGGCGATTAGGGTCACTGCCCGTGAGAGCCATCCGCCGTTTTACCGTCCGTGCCGCGCTGCCGGAACCGCTCGCCCCGCTGCGTGACCTCACGCTGAACCTGCGCTGGTCCTGGCATGCCGAGACCCGGGACCTCTTCGCGGCGATCGATCCGGCGGGCTGGGAGGCGTCCGGTCACGACCCGGCCGCCCTGCTCGGCGAGGTGCCGCCGGCCCAGCTCGAGAGCCTGGGACACGACCAGGCCTTCCTGCGGCGGCTCGACGACGCGGCCCGCGACCTGAAGCAGTACCTGTCCGGCCCGCGGTGGTACCAGCGGCACGCGGACGGCGGGAGTGCCGGCTCTGATCGGGGCCTGGCCGGCCCGCCCGCCGCGATCGCTTACTTCTCGCCGGAATACGGGATCACCCAGGCGCTGCCGCAGTACTCCGGCGGCCTGGGCATCCTGGCTGGTGATCATCTCAAGGCCGGCAGCGACCTGGGGGTGCCGCTCATCGGGGTGGGCCTGCTGTACCGGCACGGGTACTTCACCCAGTCCCTGTCGCCCGAGGGCTGGCAGACGGAGCGCTACCCGGCCGGCGACCCGAACGGGCTGCCGCTCACCCTGCTGCGGGCCCCTGACGGGACCGCCGTGCGGGTCAGCGTGGCGCTGGCCGAGGGCAAGCTGCTGGCCGCGCAGATCTGGGTGGCCCAGGTCGGCCGCGTGCCGCTGCTGCTGCTCGACTCCTACGTGGAAGATAACGAGCCCGCGCTGCGCGAGGTCACGGACCGGCTGTACGGCGGCGGCGGTGATCACCGGCTGCGCCAGGAGCTGCTGCTGGGCATGGGCGGAGTCCGGGCGGTCCGGGCGTTCTGTGCCCTCAGCGGGCACCCCGAGCCGGAGGTCTTCCACACCAACGAGGGGCACGCCGGCTTCCTCGGCGTGGAACGCATCCGCGAGTATGCCGCGGAGGGCCTCAGCTTCGAGGAGGCCATCGAGCTGTGCCGGGCCGGCACCGTGTTCACCACCCACACGCCGGTGCCGGCGGGGATCGACCGGTTCAACCGCGACCTGGTGGAGCGGCACTTCAGCGGGGCCGCCGCCGACCCGGCGCTGCCCACCGACCGGGTGCTGGCCCTGGGCGCGGAGACGTTCCCTGGCGGCGACCCGTCCGTGTTCAACATGGCCGTGATGGGCATGCGGCTGGCCCAGCGGGTGAACGGCGTCAGCCAGCTGCACGGCGCGGTCAGCCGGGAGATGTTCGCCGGCCTGTGGCCCGGGTTCGACACCGCCCAGGTGCCGATCGGCTCGATCACCAACGGCGTGCACGCCCCCACCTGGGTCGCCCAGGAGGTCCTGAACCTGGCCAGCGGGCCGCCTGAGGACTCCGCCGTGGCCCAGGACCTGCCCGAGGACGGCCACGCCTGGGAGCGGGTCGCCCACACCGCCCCGGCCCGGCTGTGGGAGATCCGCCGGGCGCTGCGATCCCGGCTGGTCACGCTGGCCCGGCAGCGGCTGCGCGCCTCCTGGCAGCAGCGCGGGGCCAGCGAGGCGGAACTGGGCTGGACCGACGAGGTCCTCGACGACAGCGTGCTGACCATCGGCTTCGCCCGCCGGGTGCCCTCCTACAAGCGGCTCACGCTGATGCTGCACGACCGGGACCGGCTGACCGCGCTGCTGCTCGACCCGGACCGGCCGATACAGCTGGTCATCGCGGGCAAGGCGCACCCCGCCGACGACGGCGGCAAGCGGCTGATCCAGCAGATGGTCCAGTTCGCCGACGACCCGCGGGTGCGGCACCGCGTCGTGTTCCTCCCCGATTACGACATGGCCATGGCCAGTGCCCTGGTCCAGGGCTGCGACGTGTGGCTGAACAACCCGCTGCGGCCGCTGGAGGCGTGCGGTACGTCGGGCATGAAGTCCGCGCTCAACGGCGGCCTGAACCTGTCCGTCCGGGACGGCTGGTGGGACGAGTGGTACGACGGCGCCGACGGATGGGCGATCCCGTCCGCGGACGGCGTGGAGGACCCGGAGCGGCGCGACGAGCTCGAGTCCAACGCGCTGTATGACCTGCTCAGCCAGACGGTGGCGCCGCGGTTCTACGACACCGGCCCGGATGGGCTGCCCCGCCGCTGGCTGGAGATGGTCGGGCACACGCTGCGCGCCCTGGGCCCCCGGGTCCAGGCCTCCAGGATGGTCCGCGAGTACGTCGAGGAGCTCTACATCCCCGCGGCCCGGGCGTCCCGCACGCTCACCAGCGGCGCTGTCGCCGGCGCCGCAAGGGGGAGCAGCGGCGCCATCGTCGGCGCTGCGGAGGTGAGCAGCGCCGCGCCGCCGGAGCCGTTCGCGGCCGCCCGGGAGCTGGCCGCCTGGAAGCGCCGGGTCACCCGGGCCTGGGGCGGGGTCCGCATCGAGCACGTGGAGGGCGAGGACGGCGACCAGGGGCCCGGCGGCAGCCTGGTGGTGCGGGCCACGGTGGCCCTCGGCGGGCTGTCCCCGGACGACGTCAGCGTCGAGGTCGTCTACGGCCGGGTCGGTGACGCGGACGAGATCCTCAACCCGGCGGTCAGCCAGCTGGCCCTCGAGGACGGGCCCGACGACGGGGTAGCGCGCTTCGTGGGCAAGGCCGAGCTCGGCCGCCCAGGGCCGTTCGGCTACACGCTCCGGGTCGTGCCGCGGCATCCCCTGCTGGCCAGCGCCGCGGAGATGGGCCTGGTCACGCTGCCGGAGGCGCCCGCCGGGCTGACCACCGGCGACCTGCGCTAGGACCGGGGCGCCGGCGGAGACCCGCCGGCGGGAACCGGGAAGGCCTGCCGGGAAACGGGAAGGCGGGAAGGCCTGCTGGGAAACGGGAAGGCCTGCCGGGCCTGGTAAGGACCTGCCGGAGACCGGTCCGTGCCTCCCGGGGCGGCTCAGGGCTGCCGGCCGCCCGCGAGCGGCCCGCCCCGCAAGAAATTGCGGAAAGTGGCGGTCCTATCACGTTCCGCACGTAAACCGCCGCGCGTGGCACTGCGTCTACTTTATGCAACATGCTCGCGGGTGCCTCGTGTGCCGGCCCCACGGGTAGCCAGGCAAGACAGGCACTGGCGCGCCAGCAGGGAAGCCCGGGGGGGCCATGAGAACCAGCTACACGTTATGCGAGCAGCATGACGCCCTCGTGTCACTTTCCGTTACCGAAGTCGTCCCACGTGAAAGGGCACTGACGTCATGAAGCAAGACAACCGCACCGAAGACCGGCTCCTGACGCCGTCAGAGGTCGCCGCGTTGTTCCGGGTCAACCCGAAGACCGTGACCCGGTGGGCCCAGCAGGGCAAGCTCCGGTCCATCCGCACGCTGGGCGGCCATCGCCGCTACAGCGAGTCGGAGATCCAGGCCTTCCTGCAGGACTCGCAGGGGGTGCCGCGGCCGCGGTCGGCCGAGGATTAAGCATCAGGAGGATCAGCTAGCACCTGGGAGTACTCTCCACCTGGGCCCTGGGCAGGCAGCGTGCCTGCCTGAGCGGAACGCGGGCCGGCAGGAGGTGCCTCATGGGGGAGTTCGTCCGGGTCGAGATCGACCAGGCCATCGCCACGATCCGGCTCGACCGGCCGCCTATGAACGCGCTGAACGCCCAGGTCCAGGACGAGATTGCGGCGGCCGCCGCCGAGGTGTCTGCGGACAGCAGCGTCCGCGCCGTGGTGCTCTACGGCGGCCCGAAGGTCTTTGCCGCGGGCGCCGACATCAAGGAGATGGCGGACGCCAGCTACGGGCGGATGGCCGCGGACTCGCGGCGGCTGCAGGCCAGCTTCACCGCGGTGGCCAAGATCCCCAAGCCGGTCGTGGCCGCGGTGACCGGGTACGCGCTCGGTGGCGGCCTCGAGCTCGCGCTGTGCACGGACTTCCGGGTGGCCGGGCAGGGGGCCAAGGTGGGCCAGCCGGAGATCCTGCTCGGGGTCATTCCCGGTGCGGGCGGGACCCAGCGGCTGCCGCGGCTGGTCGGGCCGGCCCGGGCCAAGGACATCGTGTTCACCGGACGGTTCGTGGACGCGGCCGAGGCCCTCGCCATCGGCCTGGTGGACCAGGTGGTGCCGGACGCGGAGGTCTACGACGCGGCCCGGAACCTGGTGGCTAGGTACGCGACCGGCCCGGCGCTCGCGCTGCGGGCCGCCAAGCAGGCCATCGACGATGGCCTGGAGACCGACCTGGATACCGGGCTGGAGATCGAGCGGCTGCAGTTCGCCGGGTTGTTCGCCACCGAGGACCAGCGCACCGGCATGCGCAGCTTCGTCGAGAACGGACCGGGTAAGGCCACCTTCGCCGGGCAGTGACGCACCGGGCCCCGGATGGCGGACAATTGACGTACCGTGCGGGCACCCGTCCGCGAGCCCGCCCCCCGAGGGAGCAGCCGAGGCCATGCGCCACCTGATCACCCCGCACCACGAGCCGGGCCTGCCATGACCCAGCCGGACGAGAGCCCCGACCTCGAGCTGGTCACCGCTGCGCTGCGGGCGGACAGTGCCGACGCGGCGGTCTACGCCCGCGTTCTCACCGAGTCCCTCGGCGAGTCGCTCCCGCCCGGATGTGTGACCATAGAGCGGGACCGGTCCGTGTCTGACCGGATGCGCGGGCGCCCGGGCACGGTGTCGAGGATCACGGTCCGGCTGGGGGAGCGCGTGATGTCGCTGGCGGTGCGGGCCGGGCAGCCCAGCGCGGAAATCTGCCGGGAGGTGCGCGGGGTGGTGCTGTCCCGCCAGCCGGTGGAGGTGCATGAGTGGGCGGCCGAGCTAGCCCGGGCGCTGGTCGGCTACGCCGAGCAGAACGCCAGGACGGCGGAGGCCCTGCGCAAGCTGGTCACCGGCAGCTAGCGGGGGCGCCATGTCCTCGCCGGGCTGGTGTGAGGGGTCCCACCAGCGTTCTGTCGCGTCTGGATGGGCTAGCCCGAGGGTAGTTCGTAGGCTGGGGGGGCGATGACACCAGCAGAGCACATGCCAGACCGGCTTGGCCCCTACCGGTTGCTCGACCGGATCGGTGAGGGCGGCATGGGCGTGGTCTACCTCGCCCGTGACCCTGAGCAGCGCTCGGTTGCGGTGAAGATCCTGCGCCCGGCGGTGGCCGGCGACCCGAACGCGCGGCGGCGGCTGGCCCGTGAGGTCGAGACCATGCGCCGGGTCCGCAGCCCGTTCGTGGCCGAGGTGCTCGACACCGACGTGACCTGCGAGACGCCCTACATCGTGACCCGGTACGTGCCGGGCCGCACGCTGGACGAGGTGGTGACCCAGGAGGGCCCGCTGAGCGGGTCCCGGCTGATCCGGGTGGCCGCTGGGCTCGCGGACGCCCTGGCCGCGATCCACGCGGCGGGCGTGGTGCACCGCGACCTCAAGCCGGGCAACGTGATGCTGATGAACGGCGACCCGGTCGTGATCGACTTCGGAATCGCCCAGGCCCTGGACTCGACCCGGCTCACCATGACCGGGATGTTCATGGGCACGCCCGGCTACCTGTCCCCGGAAGTGATCGAGGGGCAGAACAGCACGTCGTTCTCGGATGTGCACGCCTGGGGAGCCACCGTGGCCTTCGCCGCGACCGGGCGTCCGCCGTTCGGCACCGGGTCGTACGAGACCATCTTCTACCGGATCGTGAACGGCAAGCCGGACCTGTCCGGGGTGCCGGCGCCGATGACGGAACTGGTGGCCGCCGCGCTGCGCCGGGACCCGGCGCAGCGCCCGGCCGCCATCCAGCTGCGCAGCCGGGCGGCCGCGCTGGACCCGGCGGTCCTGCAGCCCATGGCGGTGCCCGCGGGCGGCCTGCAGGGGATGGGGCTGGGCGGCCCGGGGACGCGTGCCGACGGGCCCCCGCTGCGCCCCACGGCGCTGGACGGGTTCGGCGGGTTCGGCGGCCCGGGCGGGACCATGGTCTCCGGGCCCGGCCAGGGAGCCACCACCTTCCCGCCACCTGCGGGGGGCGGGATGGCGCCGCCCGGGACCCAGCCACTCGCCGCCCGGCCGGCCCATCCCGACGACTTCGCGGACATCCTCCCCCCGGTGACCTACCCGCCGGGCCAGTCAGGCGGCCGGGGCGGCTACCCCGGCCCGGACGACAGTCTCGGCCGTCCGGGGTCCGCTGGGCAGAATGGCCGGGGGGCCGCGGCCGGGGAGGACCGGGACGCGGACCGCTGGGCGCGGCCACGGCGCCAGCCGATCCTGGTCCTGGCCACGCTGGTGATCGCGGTGAGTCTCGCGGTCGTGCTGCCGGTGGCCGGCACCGTGATCGCGCTGGCCGTGCTGGTGCTGCTGCGGGCCGGAGACGTGGCCCACCGTAGCTCGGACCAGCGGGGTGCCATCATGTCCGCCGCCGCTTTCCCGTTCTTCGTGGTCCGCTCCCTGATCTCCACCGTGGTCCTGGCGCCGCTGGCGCTCATCGTGGCGGTGGCCGCGGGCGGGCTCACGTTGCTGGCCATGCCGGCCAGCCCGGGCCTGCACGCGCTGTCCTACGGGGCGGGCGCGCTGGTGGCCTTCTACGCCTACGGCCCGGGGTCGGGCAAGGCCCGGCGACAGCTCAACCGGGTCTGGGCCGGGTGGTACGCAGCCCTGGCCTGCAGGCGGTGGCGCTGTTCGGGATGTGCGCGCTCGCGGTCGCCGCGGTCGCCGCCGCGATCACCGCGGCGGCCGCCTTCTGGCCGCTGGGCGCGCCCCAGGGCACCGTGGTGCACTTGCCCACCCTCCCGGGGCCGTTCGGGCACCTGGGACCGCGGCGGGTGCGCTTCTGGTTCTGAGGCCGCTGGTTCTGAGGCCCCGGCACAGCACCGGCGACGTCACCGGGGCCGGGACGGCCTGCGGGAAGTGGGCCCGTACGGGCTAGCTGGCGCGCCGCTCAGGAAGGCCGCCCCCCGCCGGGAGGCGCCCCGCCCCGGCGGGAACTGGAGGGCCCGCGGGGCCGTCCGGAGCAGGCCGGGACGGCTGGGGTTGCGGCGGCAGCTTCTCGCGCCCGGCGGGTGGCAGAGGCCGGACGAGCCCGAGGGAGACCACCTCATTGGCGAGCCTGACCCGCCGGTTGGTGCCCTCGGGAATGCGGAACTTCTGGTAGAGCCGGAGCAGATGCTGCTTGACCGCCGCCTCCGTCACCACGAGATCGGCGGCGATCTCGCGGGCCGTTGCCGGGGCGACGAACGCCTCGTCGGACAACGCCGGGCGGCACAGCGAGGTGAGCACGTCCAGTTCCCGCCTGGTCAGCTCAGGGCTGGGGGAGCGCCGGAGTTCGATCTCGGCGGGCAGGTCCTCGGCGGGGAGGCCGCCGACCCGGCACCGAGCGTTCCCGAAGGTCAGCACGTCCCCGTCATCGAGGACGCGCCGGGCGACGAGCCGGCCGTTGACCCGGGTGCCGTTACGCGATAACCCCAGGTCGGTCACGTAGGCATACGGACCGCGGCGAATGATCTCGGCGTGCAGCCGGGAGACACTCGGGTCGCTGAGCCGGATGTCCACCCCACCGCCGCGGCCGATCGTCGTCACCGACTCGCCCAGCGGTATCACCTCGCCGCTGTCCTCGATGCGTATGTAGGGCCCTTCCACGACCGTTCCTCCCGCTTGTCCGAGCAGTCACGGATCTCTCTCCGTGCAGTTACCCTTTCCGGGCAGACTCGTACCCCCTTTTGCTTATGTGGTTTAGCCCCGCGCTCCGCCTGGCTGGCCAGCGGCCGATCGTGCCAGGCGGCGCCCGATCATTGGCGGGTCGGCGCAGGGAACTCGCAGCCCGCAGAAGTACACTGCCGAGCGAGTCACCGGGAGGAAGAGAAATGGCGGACAAGCCGTCCAAGGGCCTGGCGGACGTCATCGCCGCGTCCACGGCGCTGAGCGACATCGACGGCCAGGCCGGCCTTCTACCGCGGCTACGACATCCACCAGCTTGCCGGGTCCTCGACTTTCGAGGAGATCGTGTACCTGCTGCAGCGCGGGTCAGCGCCGGGCCTGGGCGAGCTGAACGGGTACCGCGCGGAGCTTGTCGCCGGCCGGACCCTGGGCACGCTGGCCAGCTCCACGCTGCCGCAGATCGCGGCCAGCCAGGGCCCGATGGAGGCGATGCGCAGCCTGGTTTCCCTGGGCAGCGCGGATGACCCGGATGAGAGTTCCAACGCGGCACCGGCGAACGAGCGGAAGGCCGCCCGGCTCACCGCACAGCAGCCGGTCCTGGTCGCCGCCTACCACGCCGCCCGCGAGGGCCGTGAGTGCGTGCCCGCCGATCCCGGCCTCAGCCTGGCGGCCAACTTCCTGTTCCAGTTGCGTGGCACCCCCCCGTCCGCGCGTGATGCCGAGATCCTGGACACGTGCCTGGTGCTGCACGCCGATCACACGATGAACGCCTCCACCTTCGCCGCCCGGGTCTGTGCGGCGACCCTGTCAGACATGCACTCGGCCGTGGTTGCGGCGCTCGGCACGCTGAAGGGACCGTTGCACGGCGGGGCCAACGAGCAGGTGATGCGGGGGCTGGAGGCGATCCGGTCCGCGGCCGGGCCCGACCCGGTCGCCGCGGTCGGCCCGGTGATGCGGGAACGGCTGGGCGCCGGGGAGAAGATCATGGGCTTCGGGCACCGGGTCTACAAGACCGAGGACCCGCGGGCCACCCACCTGCGCCAGCTGTCCGGGGAACTGGCTGCGGCGGGCGACGACACGTACTACCGCATGTCCCGTGAGATGGAGGAGACCGTCTTCGCCGAGAAGGGCCTCTATCCCAACGTGGACTTCTATGCCGCGACCGTCTACCACTACCTGGGCATTCCTACGGACCTGTTTACCTCGGTCTTCTCGGTTAGCCGGATGGCCGGCTGGACCGCCCACGTGATGGAGCAGCACGCGGACAACCGGCTGATCCGGCCGGACAGCGAGTACATCGGTGAGCGCGACCTCACCTGGGTCGCCATGAGCAAGCGGTAGCGATGCTCACGAAGGCACGGAGCAAGCGGTAGCGATGCTCACGAAGGCACGGAGCAAGCGGTAGCGATGCTCATCGAAGGTACGGAGCGAGCGGTAGCGATGCTCGGCCGGACATTAAGCGAGCGGTAGTGGCCAATCAGACACTGAGTGAGCGTTAACGATGCACGTAGGGGTGGCTGTCGAGCGGTAGCGTTGCTCACGAAGACACCGAGCGAGCGGTAGCGATGCTCATCGAAGGTACGGATTCTGGCCGATCCTGAGCTCAGGATTGGGCAGCAGCACGCGCCCGAATGTCTCAGCCGTCAGCGCGGAGAGGCAGCCGTAGAAGGCGACGAGGCGCAATCCCGATTCCGACCCAGCCGGAGGCCTTGATCAGCGTCTCGTTGGCCTGGCCCTGGCCCCAGGCCGAGAGGATGAACAGCACAGTGGGAAGCCCGAAGATCAGGAATACCACCAGCGAGGTACGGAACGACGCGATGAAGAAGATGAGGGCCGGAATTGCCCATATCCCGAGGAACAAGGCGAGTGAGCTTGCTTGCGCCGCGGGGGGGATCTTCGCCAGGCCGTAGGCGAAGAAGTACCACAACGAGAGGTTGAAGCAGCCGAACGTGCCGAAGGCTGCCACGGCAAAGGTGTTGCCGGTGCGGACCGACCACATCGCGACCACGAACTGCCCCAGGCCGCCGTAGAGCAGGATCGTCGCCAGGACCACCGGCATCGCGGTCGGCTTGATCGCTCCGATGCTGATCCAGCTCAGCGCCAGCAGCGGAATCGACAGCGCCACGAGCCCCAGGGGCACCGGATCGGCCAGGGCGAAGGGCTGTTCTGCTGCGCGCAGCAGCGACGACTCACTCGCGGTGGGGTCTTCCTCGGCGCCCACAGGACCGGTGGGGCGCGAGACGTTGACCGTCCAGAGCCTCTACCACGCCGGGACGATCCGATGTTGCTGTCATTGCAGACCTCCTCGAATAACTGATGATCATAAAAAGATCGTCAGTGCAGGGCGCGCGCCTAGCCGAGTCTTCTCGTACCGGTCTGTCGGCTTCGGTTATGTCCGCTATCGCCCTTCCTCTGGTGTAGCCATCAAGCTAGTTAGCCTTTGGTATGAGCGGAAGATATGCTGGTCCCACTTTCCGCTATAAGGAACGAAGAGGTGACGAAGGTCCCCGTCCATCCGGTCTATCCTCATGTCGGCACGGCCAAAGGTCCCGGTCTATCCGCAGGTCGCACGGCCAAGGGTCCCGAGGCTGACCCGCACGCCGGCGCTGGCCGGGGCCCGCTCGCCAGTGGCGGCCCAGCCACCACGCGAATCACGGTGCCTCTTCCCCGCCGTGGACTTCCCGCTGGCGAGGTCCACGCCTGCGAGGCTGACCACGGCAAGGCGCCGGTGGGCCGACCGTGACCGCCTGAGCGCCTGGCCGTATCCTCAGCGGGCCGTCGCTGCCCTCGCCGGTGGACCACGCGGTCGGCGGGTAGCGCCAGAGCATCCGGAGGCGTGCCACGATGAGACTTCTACGAGCCAAAGATCGACGTCGACTCACGCCCCACCCGCGTGAGCAGGCCGTCCAGCCGAACGACCGCATGTTCTTCCCGATCTACTCGGCCTGCGGTACTCCGACCCGGTGGGCGAGCGACTGAACCCCCGCACCGGCCCGGGCCAGGCCGCGGCGGTCTGCTACACCGCCGCGGCCTGCCCCTGGACTCGCGTGGCCGTCAGGGCGCCTTCCAGCCGACGGGGCCAGTGGTGGTCTGCTACACCGCCGCGGCCTGCCCCGGGACTCGCGTGGCCGTCAGGGCGCCTTCCAGCCGACGGGGGCCAGCGGCGGTCTGCTACACCGCCGCGGCCTGCGCCGGGACTCGCGTGGCCGTCAGGGCGCCTTCTGGTGGCCGTCAGGGCGCCTTCTAGTCGACGGGGGCCAGCGGCGCGGTCCCGTCGGCCTGCCCGGGGTCCGGTACCATGGGTCCCTCGCCGGACGGGTCGAGCACGCCCTCCTCCAGCCAGGTGTGGCGGCCGCTGAGCACGTTTTGCGCCAGCGAGTAGGTGGCGCTGTCGGCGTTGTGCCACAGGCCGTGGAACAGCTGGTCCACGCGCTGCTCGCACTGCTCGCAGAACGCGTCCGCCAGTTCCTGGCTGGTCGCCGCGCGGTCGGGCCGTTCGGCTGCGATGGTCCGGGCGTAGACCACCGCGGCGCAGATACCGTACAGTTCCGCGCCGATGTCCACGATCCGCCCGAGGAACGCGCCGTGCTGCTCCATGTCCGCCCGCCACAGCGCCATGCCGTAGAAGGTGGACCTGGCCAGCTTGCGGCTGGCGCGCTCGGCGTAGCGCAGGTGCTTGGCCAGCCGCCCGAACTCGCCGTAGGCGGTCGGGTTCTGCCCGTCGCCCACCGCCAGTTTCGGGTACCACTTGCCGTAGAACGCGCCCGCCTGCGCGAGCATCTTCCCCTTGTCCTTCAGCGGCACGCCCTCTGCGATCAGCCCGCCGGCCACGGTCAGGTGCTGGTCGACCGCTTCCCGCGCGATCATCAGGTGCATGATCTCGGTCGAGCCCTCGGTGATGCGGTTGCTGCGCATGTCGCGCAGCACCATCTCGACCGGGACGCCGCGGACCCCGCGCGCCTTCAGCGATGCGGCCGTCGTCTCGTAGCCGCGGCCGCCGCACACCTGCATCAGGTCATCGACCGCCTGCCAGCCGCGCTCGGTGGTGTACAGCTTCGCCAGCGCCGCCTCGATGCGCACGTCGTTGCGTTTCTCGTCGGCCAGCCGGTCACGTCAAGCATGGCCTCCAGCCCGAACGCGGTGGCGGCGATGGACCCGATCTTTGCGCGACCTCGTCGTGCTGCCTGATCGGCCTGCCCGACTGGACCCGCGCGTCGCCGAATTCCTGGCCATCTTGTAGATGACTTCGCGACCTGGCGCAGTTCGACGGACGGCGATCCACCCGGTGTTCAGCGTGCTCAGCGCTATCTTCAGGCCGAGCCTTCGCGGCCGATGACGTTCTCCTTGGCACGAACACGTTGGTGTAGCGGGTGAGCGAGTTCTCGATGCCGCGGATGCCGATGACTGGTTGCGCGTCTCGGCGACGACGCCCTCCGAATCCGCGGCACGATGAACGCGGTGATCCCGCTCTTGCGGCCCTCGCTGCGCGGCACCTTCGCCGAGCACCACCATGAATCGGCAACGGTGCCGTTGGTGGTCCACAGCTCGCGGCTGGAGATGCGGTACCCGGAGCCGTCCGGGGTCGGCACCGCCACCGTCTCATCCGCGCCGGGTCGGACGACGCCGGGCTCGGTGAGTGCGAACGCGGCCAGGTTCACGCACACCCTGGGCAGCCAGCGCTCTTCTGCTCCTCCGAGCCGAACTGCAGCAGCGGCCGCGAGACGCTGATCGACTGATGCGCCGATAGCAGCACGCCATGCTCATGCGCCAGGAACCGGCGAGGATCATGGCCTGGTTGTAGAACACCTGCGACAGGCCCAGGCCGCTGTACCGCTGCGGGATCTTCAGCCGAGCGCGCCGATCTTCTTGAGGTCGTTGATCACCTCCTCCGGGTATCGGCTGTCCTCTCGACGAGATCGGGGTCGACGTTCTCCTGCAGGAAGTCACGCAAGGTGGCGAGGAAGTTGCTCGCCCTTGGCGACCTCCTCCGCGGGAAGCTTGGGCTGCGGGTAGACGACATCGAGGCGGATGTCGCCGAGGAACAGGCCCTTGCCGAGCTCGGCACGTCCAGTCCTTTCGCGCCGCCTCGGCGATGGCACGCGCCTCTTGGGCGCCGGTTTGGTCGACATTGGCAACTCTCCTTGACGGGCCTTGGCCTTGATCAGCGGCTTGATCAGCGCGTGCGGCCGCCGCATGGCCGGGCCGCCGGCCGCTGGGCACGTCGACCAGCAGCGGGCCGGTCAGGGCCCGCGTGGTCGCCGGTCGCGGCCCCGCCTTGTCGCGACCCGGTCATGGTCACCGCCTCCAGAACAGATCCTAGGCGTGCGCCATCGGGTCAGAACGATTATGACTGCGTTTCCTCTGCGGGAATTTTCGTATATTGGCATTAATTCACCCACCCCCCATCAAACCGTAAGTCACTCCTCCAGCGCGACCCGCGGCGGGCAATCAACGCCGTGAGGCTGATGGAGTCGGCGCCGACCCTACTGCTCGATCGCTGGCGCTGCTATGCGGGTGGACCGCGGGCCGGGGCCCGGACGGCTGCGCAGGCCCGGAGTAGGCCGCTGCTCCGCGGCGGCCCGGTCGCCGGGCCGGGAACCTGCAGTCAGGTTCGGAGGGCTGCGGGTTAGGGCGGATATAGCACGTGCCGCCGCATGGGGCTACGCCCAGTTACGAGCGTGTTACAACGAGAATCAGGAGTCTTGACGCCCGAAGCAGTCGTCGTCCTACCGCCCGGTCGCCGGTCGGCCGGGCATTCCAAGGGTCAACGAAGAGTATCCTGCCGACGACCTGGCCGCCCAGATGATCGCTGCGGCCCTCGCCGAAGTTCGAGCTGACCGGCAGACATCAGTGACCTGATGCCGGCTGCGGGCTGCCCGGCGGCGAGCAGGGCGACAACATGGCCCGGTGGTCGTGGTCCTGCTGGCTACGACAACCTGCTGGGAGCGACTGTCAACCGGTACTGCTCTGCTCGCTGCAGGTCACCGCATGGCGTTCCACGCGATTAAGGCAGGCGAGGGCGACGCATTGATCTCGCAGGCGTCGAGTGCGTGAGCCGCTACACGAAGGCAGCAGCGAGCTTGCCGGACACCATGAGCCGCCGTCGCCGCGCCGAGCAGCGCAGTGCCGAGGAGGCCAAGGGCGGTGCCGACGTTGGGCACGATCGGCGCGACGACGGCGAGATCCTCGACGTCTACCTGGCCATGGGCCAGACCTCGAGAACCTTGCAGCGCCGCGCGGCATCACCCGGCGAGAGCAGGATGAGTTCGGCGTCAGATCGAAGAACCTGCAGGAGAAAGTGGAGGCCGCCGCCTTCGGGAAGGTGGACATTACCCCGGTGACGCTGCTGGATGGCATTGTCGTGTCCGCCGACGACGGGTCGCGGGCGGGGACGACGCTGGAGAAGGTCTCCACACGATGCCGGTGTTCCGGCCCGACGGGACAGTCACCGCTGCACCGCTGTCGCTGAACGACGGTGGCGCGGCGGTGATCGCGACGAGCGACTGGAAGGCCGCGAACTCGGGATCACGCCGCTGGCCAGGATCGTCTCCTCCGCGCGGCCGCGCGTCACCGAGATCATGGCCTCGGGCCGGTCGGGGCCTCGCGGCAGGCGCTGCAGCAGGCCGGGACGACCATTGACGACATCGACCTCGTGGAGATCAACGAGGCGTTCGCCGCGCAGGTGATCCCGTCCGACCGTGACCTGAACATCGCCGAGGACAAGCTGAACGTCAACGGCGGAACAATCGCCATCGGCGACCTGTTCGGAGTCCAGACCGGGGCGCGGATCACTCTACGCTCCTGAACGGCCGGCGGGTCCACGACAAGACCTTCGGCCTGGAGACCATGTGCGTGGTGGGTCAGGTATGGTGATTATCTTCGACGGCTGTGACGGCGCAAGCGAGGCGCCACCGCGACCGCCGCAGCTCTGAGCGGTGGCCGTCAGGCCCTACGGCGGGGATGGCGGCGGGACGCGTGCATCACGACGCGGGATCCGCCGCGAGCAAGTGCCGCCCGGCGGCAATCGCCGCCGCATCGACCCGGGGAACACCGCGCGTGCCGTCGACGCTTCGTCAGGTGACGTTTGCTGGCGAAAGCACAGATACTGGTGCAGGGGATCACCTGTGCGACGACGTTGCATCCCTGACGAGCGCAGGAATATAACTATATTCTGCATGGCCCGTGAGCGCCAGGAGTAGAACGCGGGGGTACTGACCATGGTGGCCGTGGATCTTTTCCCAGGAGCGATCGCATACCGGCCGTGACGGGCTGGTAGTAATGGTGGCATCGACGGGAGATCTGGGACACGCGCAAGGGCAATACAGGCCAGCACTCTGGCGACGATAATCAGGCATGACGCTGAAGGCGGCACCACGTCGCCGGCCTATGCGCAGCGATACGCCGGGCCCCGCCCGGTGGTCGCCGCAGGCCGAGATAGGAGCGCACGTGACGAGCTTCGTGCCGCCCCCGGTGACGTTCTCGCCGGGTGGACGGGCGATGATCTGATTCAGAATCTCATCCCGGTGGGCGAAGCGCTGGAAGGCAAGCCGGCGGTCGCCAATCATGTCGTGACCGTCACCCACCAAGACGGCTAGGCCGGTGGATAGGGATCCAGGGCCAACCCGGTGGCGTCGGGCCGCTGGACTGCACTCCTTTCCTGTTCGACACCCGGACCATGTCCAACGACGACGAGCCGAAGCGAGACGACGATGGTCAGCTCCGACCTTCTGGCCAGCGGCGAAATGACTGGCATCGGCTACGACTGGGTCGGCATCGCGGAGGACGCGCTGGGCGCGCCGCACGTCGAAGACCTCTCGCGCTGATCGACCCGCTGTGGCGCTGGCCGTCGACCAGACCCGCCGCCGGGGCATGTGGTCGTCTAGCCTCGCCGCGATGCTGTATGACCTGCCGTTCATTGGATGGGCACATCCTGATCTCGGTACTGAACGCGAGTGCGGCCTGCCGACTGGTGGCGATGTCGCAAGCCCGCGCCTGGACAGGTAGCAGCGCCAGATCTTAGTTCCCGCGAACGCTGAGGAGTACGCCAGCGCGGCAGACGCGACGATGGCTCAGGCCGGTCGCCGATGCGCCGAAGGCGACTGCCAGATGGCATCAGCGATCCGCTCAGCGTCAGTTTGACTGCGGCGTGAACCATTGAGCGACCGAGTTGACCAGGCCGAACAGCAGTTTCGCGGTTATCGCGGAGATGATGTGCGGAAGGACGGCGCCATCAGACGCCGCCTCGTCGACGAGATCGGCGCCGAAACGGTCGAACTCGCGGCGTCGAGCGAGGGCGCGGCGTCGACCGCGGTGTTTCCGTGGACGCGCAGCAGGAGCCTGACAAATGGCGTCGCGTCGCCAGCACCAAGACGCTGCCTTTGACCAGGTACTCAAGACGTCGAGAGCAGGCGCTGGAAGTCGCCGCGTACCGTCCACCACTTCGGCCAGCCCGTCAAGCCACGGTTCAGGGCCAGCTGGAGCAGCTCGTCCTTGCTGGAGACATGGTGATAAATACCGGACCTGGAGACGCCCAGAGGCAGGACAGGTCCTCGATGCTGGCGCCGTCGAAGCCCTTCTCGTTGAAGACGGACACTGCGACCTGAGCAAGGACTCAATGTCGTAGCCAGGGCCGCCCCGGGCGGCTGAGGCCGGGGCCTGCGTCCTGCCAACCGCGGCCAGGGTGGCGGTCACGCCGTCCGCTCCACGTCCCGGCGCACAGCAGCTTCATATGGACCGCACGGCATCCATCTGACGAGCGTTGCATAATGAACGAACGGGGTTGGTTTCGGGGTGCGGAAGTGGCGGACGAGCGATCTTCGCGCCAGGGAACTTGCACGGTACCGTCGCGTGAGCCGATTGGCAAGGAGAAGCCGATGCCGAGGTCCATCTCGGCGCCGCTCCGGTTTCCCGGTACCGCGGGACCAAGCTATCCGTCGAGGATGGGATGGACATCGCGACGTCGAGGCATCCCGGGCCGTGGCGAATTGAGGATTCCTGGAGACGCCACGGCCTGACGAAGGCGACTGGGGAGTAAGGGACGCAACCGACAGATTGATCGGGTTCGCTGCTTCGGCGAGGATGCGCGGGTTCTGGGACTGGCGGCTCTTCGAAACCGCTCGACGTCGCGCTCGGGCTGGCGCTCGAGCTGACCGGGCGGAGGCTGAACAAAGAGTTCGCCGCCGCTGTGGTGGCGCACGCCCGCAAGGTGGCGGAGGACCGGAAGCTGCGATGCATCGTAGCGACATGGAACGTCGTCGGCCGCCACACGGCGGAGGATGTCGGCTTTCATGTCACCGGCTTCCACGAGATACGTGGCGGCGCGACTACCGCGTCCTACTTCGTCTTCGAGATGTGACGGCCGGACGCTGTGCCACGAGCGGCCGTTAGTCGCGTCCGCTGACCGGTCGGGCCTTGCATCGCCGACCTGGTCGTCGAGACAGTCCCGGAGAATCTGGGCCTGAGGATTGACCAGCGTCGCCCCACCCTCTCCGGTGATAGCCGCTCTCTACACCCTACGGACCATCCGGCAGCATAGGAGTTCGAACGTTCGGTCAGTTTTTCGGCTGCCGGGCGTGTCGCTGCGCCTGCTGACTGCGCAGGCGGCCAAGGATTATCGATTACCGAGGGTGCCATATGTACGGCGCGTCCACTGGGAAGACGGCATCGTGCAGAGCGGTCTGGACGAGAACCCGGGTGAGCAGGCCCGTTTCGACGCGCTGGTCGCGAGCGAATCCCGGATCGAGCCGCGTGACTGGATGCCGGAGGGCTATCGCAAGACGCTGGTCCGCCAGATCGCCCAGCATGCGCATTCCGAGATCATCGGGATGCAGCCCGAGGGCAACTGGATGACGCGGGCGCCGAGCCTGCGCCGCAAGGCGATCCTGATGGCGAAGGTCCAGGACGAGGCCGGTCACGGGCTCTATCTGTATTCGGCGGCCGAGACTCTGGGGACTCCAGCGCGACGAGATGGTCGACCTGCTGTCACCGGGTAGGCGAAGTACTCCAGCGATCTTCAATTACCCGACGCCGACCTGGGCCGACATCGGCGCGATCGGATGGCTGGTCGACGGGGCCGCGATCGTCAACCAGGTGCCGCTGTGCCGGTGCTCCTACGGGCCCTATGCGCGCGCGATGATCCGCGTGTGCAAAGAGGAGTCCTTCCATCAGCGCCAGGGTTATGAGAGCCTCTACGCCCTCTCTCACGGCACA
Source organism: uncultured Actinomycetes bacterium (assembly GCA_963751175.1). Taxonomy (GTDB): domain Bacteria; phylum Actinomycetota; class Actinomycetes; order Streptosporangiales; family Streptosporangiaceae; genus RYN-230. The sequence goes on from CAVVTM010000036.1 coordinate 57,889, forward strand.
CCGTCGCAGAAGGCGATGGCCCAGGACGCGGTCAACCGCTGGTGGTGGCCGTCGCTGATGATGTTCGGGCCGTCCGACTCCGACTCGCCGCACAGCGCGCAGTCGATGACCTGGAAGATCAAGAGGCACTCGAACGACGAGCTGCGCCAGAAGTTCGTCGACATGTGCGTCAACCAGGTCGAGGTGCTGGGACTGACGCTGCCCGATCCGGATCTGCGCTGGAACGCCGAGCGGGGCCATTACGATTTCGGCGCGATCAACGACGGAGTTCCATGCCGTCATCCGCGGTGACGGGCCGTGCAACAAGGAGCGCCTGGCCCGCCGGGTGGCGGCGCACGAGAATGGCCGGTGGGCACGCGAGGCGGCCGCGGCCTATGCCGCGAGCAGGCTGCGCGCCCGGAGACGGGCGGCATGAGCAGCGACGACGCGGCACCGGCAGCGGGCGGGCACGGCGCCGTCCCGGTCAGCGGCGTGCCTGCCGCTTCCGCCGAGGCCGCCGATCCTTACGGCTGGCCGCTGTTCGAGGTATTCGTCCGCTCCCGCCGGGGCCTGTCCCACAACCACGTCGGGAGCCTCCACGCGGCCGACGCGGACGGCCCTGCACAGCGCCCGTGACGTCTACACCCGGCGGCAGGAGGGGGTGTCGATCTGGGTGGTCCCCTCGGCAGCACTCACCGCCTCCTCCCCCGACGAGAAGGACGCCTTCTTCGAGCCGGCCGCAGACAAGATCTACCGGCACCCCACTTTCTACGACGTGCCAGGTGGGGTGCAGATGTGAGCGGCGACAAGCTCAGCTACGCCCTGCGCCTTGGCGACGACGCGCTCATTCTCAGCCACCGCCTCGCAGAATGGTCGAGCAAGGCGCCGCAGCTGGAAGACGACATCGCCCTCACCAACATCGCGCTCGACCTGCTGGGACAGGCCCGGTCTTTCCTGACCTACGCCTGGAAGCTGGAAGGCGAGAACCGCGACGAGGACGACTTCGCGTACCTCCGCCGCGAGGACGAATTCCGGCTGCTCGCTGGTCGAGCAGCCTAATAACGACGATTTCGGCCTGGCCATAGCACGCCAGCTGCTCTTCGCGGCTTACCAGCTCGCCCTGTACGGTGCGCTGAGAGCGTCGAGCGACGAGACGTTTGCCGCTATTGCCGCAAAAGCGGTCGAAGAGGTTGCCTACCATCGTGAGTACGCGGCGGCCTGGGCGGTCCGGCTCGGCGACGGGACGCATGAGTCCCTATGAGCGGATGCAGCAGTCACTGAATGACCTCTGGCGCTTCACCGGCGAATTGTTCGAGGCCGACGAGGTCACCGGGCGACTCGTGTCCGCGGGCATCGCCCCTGACCCGGACCTGCTGAGAGCGGAATGGGACCGTGACATCGACGCGGTACTCGCCGAAGCGACCCTGGAACGGCCCGCGTCGAACGTCCTGCCCGGAACCGGGCGGTCGGGCCGCCACAGTGAGCACCTCGGCTACCTGCTGGCCGAGATGCAGTATCTGCACCGGCTTCACTCAGGGGCGACGTGGTGACTATGGCTGCCGGAACGTCTGCGCGCGAATCGGTGGAGGGCGTGCTTGATCCGGAGATTCCCGTGCTGAGCATCGCTGACCTCGGCATTCTTCGCGCGGTTCAGGTGGATGAGAACGGACACGTCGATGTCACCATTACCCCGACCTACTCGGGCTGCCCGGCCATGGACGCGATCCGGCAGGACATACTCGCGGCCCTGGCGAACGACGGATATGACGATGTCCAGATCCGCACGTCCTCGCGCCGGCCTGGACCACCGACTGGATCACCGCGGCCGGACGCCAGAAGCTGAAAGAGTACGGGATTGCTCCGCCCTCCCCGGACCGGAAGCCGGGCATTGTGAGCCTGA
>CAVVTM010000037.1:0-28265 GCA_963751175.1 uncultured Actinomycetes bacterium
GGATGCCGGCCAGGTTGCCGAGGCCCTCCTCGCCGGTGGTCGCCACGATCCACACCGGGTACCGGAGCTGGCCGGGCAGCAGCGCGTCCAGGGCGCTGAGCGCGCAGACCGCGACCGTGTTGTCGCCCACCCGGGCCAGGGCCGCCGTGGCGCACCACCGCGTGGGGGACGTCCGGGCCGAACACCGTGTCCAGGTGGGCGCACAGCAGCACCACGGGCCGCTGCGGGTCCCCGGCGCGCAGCCGGGCCCGGACGTTGCCCGCCGCGTGAACGGCGACGCCGGGCAGCCCGTCGGCCGCCCACCAGTCCCGGACGACCTTCGCCCGATGCTGTTCGCGCCGGGGCGGCGCTGGGACGCCGCTCAGCGCGATGGTCCGGTCGATGACCAGCCGGGCCAGCTCGCGGGCGTCCGGCCGGCCCGGGCGGCCCGGGCGGCTCATCCGCGTCCGGCCACGATCCCGCGGGCCATCAGGCTGCCGATCTCGGCCCCGGCCAGGCCGGCCTCGCCGAGGATCTCGGCGCTGTGCTGGCCGAGCGCGGGCGCGCCGCGTGAGTATCCGAGGGTTCCGGTGCCCCGGTCAGCGGGGCGGCCAGGCCGGCTGCGCTGGCGGGGCAGGCGGGGGTGGAGATCGTGAGCGGCGGGCGGACCGTCTGGTAGCCGTAGCCGTCCGGGGTGCTGGCCGCCTGGCAGATCTCCAGCGCCTGGGCCTGCGCCGAGGTCAGCGCGGCGGCGGGCGGGCGGACCGGGGAGGCGGGGATCCCGGCCCCGTCCAGGGCCTGCTGCCAGTGCCCGGCGCTCTGCCGGGTGAGGACTCGCTCGATCTCGGCGGTCAGCTCGGCGCGGTGCCGCAGCCGGTCCGCGTTGGTGGCGAAGCGCGGGTCCGCGGCCCAGTCGGGCCGCCCCAGCACGTCGCACAGCTTGAGCCAGAGCGGCTCGCTGCCCGCCCCGGCGAGCGCGATGGACCCGTCCCGGCAGCGGAAGACGCCGTACGGGGCGAACTGGGGGGAGTCGTTGCCGAGCAGTCCCGGCGAGGTGCCGGTCTCCAGGATGTCCGCCGCGTAGCTGGTGAAGCTGCTCAGCGCGAACTCCAGCAGCGACGAGCCGACCGTGCGGCCGAGCCCGTCGGAGGCCCGGGCGAACAGCGCCGCGATGATGGCGGTCGCCGCGCTCATCCCGGACCCGATATCCAGCACCGGCGCCCCGACCTTGACCGGCCCGCCCGCTTCGGTGCCCGTGACCGCCATGATCCCGCTGGCCGCCTGGAGGATGAGGTCGAAGCCGCCGCGCGCGGCGTCCGGGCCGGACTGGCCGAACCCGGAGATCGACGCGTACACCAGCCGCGGGTTGAGCGCGTGCAGCCCCAGGCCCGGGCCGAGCCCGGCCCGCTCCAGCGACCCGGGGCGGGCGTTCTCCACGAACACATCGCTGGACCGCGCCAGCGTGCGGACCAGCTCGGTCCCGTCCGGCGCGGTCAGGTCCACGGCGATGCTGCGCTTGCCGGTGTTCAGCGAGGCGAACAGCCCGCTCAGACTGCCCACCCTGACCGCGCCCTGAGCCCGGTAGGGGTCACCTCCCGGCAGGCCCTCGACCTGATCACGTCCGCCCCGAGCGCTCCAGCACCATCGTGCAGTAGGCGCCGGACACGAAACGGGGTCGCGTCCAGCCCCGGATCCCGGCCAGCGGCCTCACCTGGGGGACGCTCGGTGCTCGCCGAACTCGGCGCGGAGCACGTCGGTGATCTCGCCCACGGTGCAGCCCGCGCGGGCCGCGCCGAGGAACGCGGGCATGGTGTTCTCGCCCGCCGTCACCGTCTCCTTGAGATGGGTGAGCGCGCGTGCCGCCGCGGCGGCGTCCCGCCCGGCGACCGGCTGGCCAGCCGGGCCCGCTGCTGGCCGGCCGCCGCTGAGTCCACCTCGAACAGCCGCGGCGGCCGGTCCTCGCCGCCCCCGGTGAACTGGTTGACCCCGACCTTGACCCGCTCACCGGACTGCACGGCCAGCTCGCTGCGGTAGGCGGCCTCGGCGATCCAGCGCTGGGGCACACCCTGCTCGAGCAGGTGCACGTAGCCGCCGCCGGCGTCGACCTCCTGCACCAGGGCCAGGGCCCGGGCACGCAGCTCGCTGGTCAGCGACTCCACGAAGTAGGAACCTGCCAGCGGGTCGACGGTCCTGGTCACCCCGGATTCGTGGGCGATGATCTGCTGGGTGCGCAAGGCCAGGCGGACCGACTCTTCCGTAGGGATCTCCAGCGCCTCGTCGTAGCCCATCACGTGAATGGACTGGGCGCCGCCCAGCACTGCGGCCAGGCACTGCAGGGTCGAGCGGACCACGTTGTTCAGCGGCTGCTGGGCGGTCAGCGTGGCACCCGAGCAGCCGGAGAAGAAGCGCAGCCGCCCCGAGTGCGGGTTGGCCGCCCCGAACCGCTGGGTGGCGATCTCGTACCACAGGGCCCGCGCGGCGCGGACCTTGGCCGCCTCCTCGAACAGGTCCAGCTGGCTGGAGAAGTGGAAGGACAGCCGCGGCGCGAACGAGTCGAACGCCAGGCCGCGGGCGGTGAAGTGCTCCGCGTAGGCGATGGCCGCGGCCATGGTCAGCCCGATCTCCTGGACGGCGTCGCAGCCCGCCTCCCGGGCGTGGTATCCGGTGATGGAGATCGGGTTGAAGCGCGGCAGCTCCCGGGCGCAGTACTCGACCACGTCGCCGGCCAGCTGGAGCGAGGGCTGCGGCGGGAACACGTAGAGCTTGCGGGCCAGGAATTCCTTGAGAATGTCGTTCTGCAGCGTGCCGGCCAGCCGGGCCGGGTCCACGCCGCGCCGCTCCGCCGCCACGATGTAGAAGGCCAGGATGATCGAGGCGGTCGCGTTGATGGTGAAGTTGACCGACAGGTCCTCCAGCGGCAGGCCGTCGAACACCGCGGCCATGTCGTCCGCGGTGTCGATGGCCACTCCCACCCGGCCGACCTCGTTGCTGGCCAGCTCGTGCGACGAGTCGTAGCCCAGCTGGGTCGGCAGGTCGAAGGCGACCGACAGCGCGGTCTGTCCCTGGCTGAGCAGGTACCGGAAGCGGGCGTTGGTGTCCCCGGCGGAGCCGAATCCGGCGTACTGGCGCATGGTCCACAGCCGCTCGCGGTACATCGATGCGTACGGGCCGCGGAGGTACGGAGGCTCGCCCGGCTGGCCCAGCGGCGGCCCGGGTTCGTCCGGCGGTCCGTACCAGGGGTCGACCGGGATGCCGGAATCGGTAGTGATCATTGGCCGCCGCCGTCCGGGGCCCCGTGGTTCAGGGCCAGGACGCCCGCGACGACGTCCTCGATCGGCGTGCCCACGCCGTAGACGGCGCGCACCCCCAGCCCGGTCAGGGCCGCGACGTCCTGGGCCGGGATCGTGCCCCCGACGACCAGCGGGATGTCGTCCACTCCCGCCGCCTGCTGCGCCTCGCGGATCTGCCGGGCGAGCGGGATGTGCACGCCGGACAGGACCGAGATCCCGATCACGTCGGCGTCCTCGGCCTGGGCCGCCGCCACGATCTGCCGGCGGTCTGGCGCAGCCCGAGGTAGATGACCTCGGCGCCGGCATCGCGCAGTGCCATCGCGACGACCTTGACGCCGCGGTCATGGCCGTCTAGCCCCGGCTTCGCCAGCACCACCCTCATGTGCCTTCCGCTTCCCTTGGCTTCTTCCCAACCGCAGGCTTCGCCAGCACCACCCTCATGCGCCTTCCGCTTCCCTTGGCTTCTTCCCAACCGCAGGCTTCGCCAGCACCACCCTCATGCGCCTTCCGCTTCCTTTGGCTTCTTCCCAACCGCAGGCTTCGCCAGCACCACCCTCATGTGCCTTCCGCTTCCTTGGCTTCTTCCCAACCGCAGGCTTCGCCAGCACCACCCTCATGCGCCTTCCGCTTCCCTTGGCTTCTTCCCAACCGCAGGCTTCGCCAGCACCACCCTCATGCGCCTTCCGCTTCCTTTGGCTTCTTCCCAACCGCAGGCTTCGCCAGCACCACCCTCATGCGCCTTCCGCTTCCTTTGGCTTCTTCCCAACCGCAGGCTTCGCCAGCACCACCCTCATGCGCCTTCCGCTTCTTCCTTTGGCATCTGCTCAGGCCCCCGGCCGGGCCAGCGCGAGCGCGGCGAAGCTCGCGTAAACCTGGGTGGCCTCGATGATGTCGGCCACGCTCAGGTGCTCATCCGGGCAGTACACCGGCTCGCCGCCGGGCCCGAAGATGACCGTCGGCACCTTCGCCCCGAAGCTGGCCGTGTCGCCCAGCCAGCCGGCCACCTGGAGCACCGGCTCGGCCGCCCTCCGGGCAGGCCCGCCCGCACGCGTCGCGGACCCCTCTGGCGGGGCTGCCTCGGGCGGCCGGGCGCGGACCGCGCGCACGGCGTTGCGCATGTGCCGGACGACCTCGTCCTCCGGCCCGGCCAGGTAGCCGTCCTTGACGTCGGCCAGCACCACGTCGGCCCGCAGCCGCGGGTCGCGCTGCCGCGCCCGTTCCAGGCAGCGGTCCACCTCCGCCCGCACGTCGGCCACGCTGACACCGGGCTGCGGGCGGCAGTCCACCCGGATCACGCACTCGTCGGGGATCATCGACGGGCCGCCGGGCGGCAGGCCGCCGTAGACGCGGCCGGGAACCACGAACGTCTCCGCGCCGAACAGGTCGCGGACCCAGTCCTCCAGTTCCGGCGTGAAGTGCGAGGCCTCCAGCTCGAGGATGGCGTGCGCGGCGAGCGCATTGGCGTTGACAGCCAGCGGCTTGTGGCAGGTGTGCGCCGACTTGCCCAGGAGCGTGACGTCGAAGTAGTAACGGCCACGGTGGCCGAGGAAGATCTCGTTGTCGGACAGCTCGCCAAGCACAGCCATGTCAGCCGGGTTGCTGTCGAAGTAGGCGATGGAGCCGAGCTGGTCGCCCATGTGATCGGCCACGGCAGCCATCGCTACCGTCCCGGCCAGCTCAACGCCGCTGTCGCGCAGCGCTTCGATGGCGACGATCTCACAGGCCAGCGCGGCCTTCATGTCCATGATCCCGTGACCGTAGATGCTGCCGTCGATCAGCTCGCCGGAGAAGGGCGTGGTCGCGGTCCAGCCGTGCGACACCGGCTTGGTGTCCAGGTGCCCCGTGAGCACGACCCGGGGCCGGCGCCGAAGGACAGCTCGCCCAGCGCGTTCGGCAGGCCGGGGAGCACTGGCTGGAGGCTGGCCGCCTCGAACCCGGACGCGGTCATCACCGAGTGCAGGAACCCGGCCAGCTCCCCCTCCTCGCCGAGCACGCTCGGAATGCGGCACACCTGCTGGACCAGTTCGATCAGCCGGTCGGTGTCCACCGCGGCGGCGGCGCGGGCGCTGAGCTGTTCCGGAGTCGGCACAAACATCCCCACTCGTTGCATGAAAATAAGATCTCAGATCTTATGCTCGGCCAAGTTTAGGCGCGGCCGGAGGTCGCTGGCAAGGGTCCCGGCCCGGGGGCGCCCGGGGGAAATTGCCCGCCCGGACAGGCGGACCCGAACGGGCTCCGCCCGCCTCGCGACTCCCGCGGTCACCTGGTCCGGCAGGCCCGCAAGGCCGGCACCGCCGGGCCCTCCGCGCCAGCCGTCCGGGCCGATAACGGCCGAGAATAGCCAGGAGGGTAAAGATATAAGATCTCTGGCTGGGCCGCCGGGTTCGCCTGCGGTGAAATGTAAATTTCACCGGCGGCAACACCCGGGCAATGCGGACGCCTCCATGGGCCATGAGCGGCTGCCGGAGGGCCTCTTGACGCGCTCCGAGCCGGTGTGCTTCAGTGCAGATCTCAGATCTCATCGGGATTGACCCTGCTGTCTTCGCACCGGGAGCTCGCGCGTGGCCGCCCTGGAACCACTTGAGCAGTTCCTGCAGCGCCCCCGCGGGCTGGTGATCGCCGGGACCGAGCGGCCGGCTGCCTCGGGTCAGTGGTTCGAGGTGCAGAACCCGGCCACTGGAGGGCTCCTCGCCACGGTCGCCGACTCCGGTGCGGCGGACGTGGACGCCGCGGTGGAGGCGGCCCGCGCGGCGCTCGGCCCGTGGTCGGCCGAGGCCCCGGCCCGCCGCGCCGAGCTGCTGTGGGAACTCGGCCGCCGGATCGAGGGCCTGGCCGCGGAGTTCGCCCGGCTCGAGGCGCTCGACAACGGCAAGCCCACCGGCGAGTCACTCGCCGTGGACGTGCCGTTGTGCGCGGGGTTGTTCCGCTACTACGCCGGCTGGGCCACCAAGATCGAGGGTGAGACCATTACCCCGGCCAGCGGGGCCGCCTTCCACGTCTACACCCGGCGCGAGCCGGTCGGCGTGGTCGCGGCCATCATCCCGTGGAACTTCCCGCTGCTGATGTGCGGCTACAAGCTGGGTCCCGCGCTGGCCGCAGGGAACACGGTGATCCTCAAGCCGGCCGAGCAGACGCCGCTGTCCGCGCTGCGGCTGGCCCAGCTCATTGAGGAGGTCGGGTTCCCGCCCGGCGTGGTCAACGTGATCCCCGGGTTCGGGCCGACGGCCGGGGCGCCGCTGGCCGCCCACCCGGGCGTGGACAAGGTCACGTTCACCGGCGAGACGGGGACCGGCCAGAAGATCCTTGACGCGGCCAAGGGCAACATGAAGCGCCTCTCGCTCGAACTGGGCGGCAAGTCGCCCAGCCTGGTCTTCGCGGACGCGGACCTCGACGCGGCCGTGGAGGGCACGTTCGGCGCGGTCTTCTTCAACCAGGGCCAGTGCTGCATCGCCGGCGCCCGTGTCTATGTCCAGGACACGGTGCACGACGAGTTCCTGGCCCGGCTGGCCGACAAGGTCCGCGCGGTCCGGCTCGGCGACGGCCTCGACCCGCAGACCACGATGGGGCCACTCGTCAGCGCCGAGCAGCGGGACCGGGTGCTGTCCCTGGTCCGGTCCGGCCTGGACGACGGCGCCACCGCGCTGGTCGGCGGAACGCCGGTAACCGATCCGGCCCTGGACGGCGGCTTCTTCGTGACCCCGACCATCCTGACCGGGGTCACCCCGGGGATGCGGGTGATGCGCGAGGAGATCTTCGGGCCGGTGGCCATGGTGTCCTCGTTCGCCACCGAGGAGGAAGCGGTCGCGGCCGCGAACGACACCGCGTTCGGCCTGGCCTCGGGCGTGTGGACCTGCGACATCAAACGCGGTCACCGGGTGGCCGCCGCCATCCGGGCCGGCGTGGTCTGGGTCAACACCTACGGGTGGTTCGACGTCGCGGTCCCGTACGGCGGTTTCAGGATGAGCGGATTCGGCAAGGAACTCGGCCGCGAGGCGCTGGATTCCTACCTGCAGACCAAGACCGTGTGGATCGACCTGTCGTGAGGGAGACGGATCCGTCGTGAGGGGAACAGCATGACTTCGGCAGCGGCGAGCGCAGCGCAGGCACCGGTCCGGGCCGGCTGGACGGGGCGGCTCTGGGCCGAGATCGCCGGCACCTACGCGGCGATCCTGGACCATCCGTTCATCCAGGGGCTGACCTCGGGGGACCTGCCCCCGGAGGCCTTCTTCTACTACCTCTCGCAGGACGACCACTACATCCACGAGTTCGTCCGGGCGGTTGGCCTGGTCGGGGTGAAGGCGCCGGCCGCCGATGCGGCCCGGGTGCTCACCCGGCACGCCGCCAACGGCCTGGCCGCCGAGGCCACGCTCCACCATGAGCTGGTCACCGACCTGGGCGGTGACCCAGCCGCCCTGGCCGAGGTCCAGCCGGGCCCGACCACCCAGGCCTACACGAGCTACGTGCTGGCCTCGGTGTTCCGGGGCGGCTACGCGGAAGGCCTGGCCGCCGTGCTGCCGTGCATCTGGATTTACGGCGAGGTCGGCCGGCGCCTGCACGAGCAGGGGTCGCCCAACCCGGTCTACCAGCGCTGGATCGACAGTTACGCGGCCCCGGAGTACGCCGTGGAGGTCGCCGAGGTGCTCGAGCTCGCCGACCAGGCTGGCCGCGACCTGCCCGCCGAGCAGGAAGAGCGGGCCCGCGCCCATTTCGCCACCGGGGCCCGCTACGAGTGGATGTTTTGGGACGCGGCCTGGCGCCGCGAGTCCTGGCCCGTCTGACGCCCTCTGGCCGGCTCTCAGCTGCAGCACGCGGATGTCAGATCCGTCTCGTACCGACGTGACGACGTGACATGCGCTGTAGGCGGGTGTCGTCGATGATGATCATTTTCGTCGTCCGGCTCCTCGCCGATGCCGCACTCGCGCGGGAGTTCTGCGATGTCCGGGCTGGGTGGCTCAGGGGTCCTGGCGGGACAGGGTGATGCCCGGAGGAGCTGGGCGCGAGGTCGCCGGCGCCCGCTACTGAGCGGCGGGCCCCAGCGGGTGCGGGCTCACGCGCCTGGTGGCTCGCCCACCCGGAGCACCAGCATGGTCAGGTCGTCCAGCAGCACCCCGGCACAGAAGTCCAGCACCAGCCGGCGCATGCCGGAGACGATGTCCGCGGGCGGCTTCCCCGCCAGGGTGGACACGCCGTCCGCGAGGCTCCCCTCGAAGTAGGCCTGGTCGGGGCTGCGGGCATCGGTCAGCCCGTCGGTGCAGAAGAACAGGACGTCGCCGGTGGCCAGCTCGAGTTCGTGGGTCACCGGCTCGGCGTCGGGAAAGATCCCGAGCGGCAGTCCGCCGCCGGCGAGGACCTGGGCGCGCCCGTCCGGCCGGATCAGCACCGGGCCGGGATGCCCCGCGCTGCCGAGCACCGCGTGCAGGCTGCGGCCGCTCCAGCTGAGGTGGGTGGTGCTGGCGGTGACGAAGCGGCTGCCGAACTCCTCGGCCAGCATGATCTCGTTCGCGCCGCGGAGCACCTCGGCCGGGTCGGCGCTCCAGTGCGCGAGAACCCGGATCGCGTGCCGGGCCACGGCGGTGACTGAGGCGGCGTCCTCGCCCTTGCCGCACACGTCGCCGATGGCCACGCCCCAGCCGGCGGGGGTCGGGTGCACGTCGTAGAAGTCGCCGCCGACCGCCCGGCCCCGGGTGGGTGCCATGTGCGCCGAGGCGATCTCGACCCCGGGAACGGTCCGCAGGACCGGGGGGATGAGGCTGGCCTGGAGCGCCTCAGCGGTCTCGGTGCGGCTGCGCAGCATCCGGCGCACCGACAGGGCCAGCGCCAGCTGCTCGGCGATCTCCTCCACCAGGCCTACGTCGGCCAGGCTGAAGTAGCCGCGGGCCGGGTCACGGGCCAGGGTGAGCACGCCGTGCGTTGTCTCGCTGTCCGACAGGGGCACGCTGAGCACCGACCCGGTGCCCAGGAGGGCCAGCAGCGGCACGCCGTCCGGTGCCGCGCCGATGAGGCCGTTGTCCTCGGCGTGGGTCACCAGCAGCGTGCTGCCCGACTCGCGGACCTGGGCAGGCAGTGAGCCCGGTTCCGGGTTGACCGCCGCGACGGCCTGCGTCAGCTGCCCGGACTCGTGCTTGTCCGGCCCGGTGACGAACTGGCGCCGGAGCAGCCCGCTGCGGTCCATGTCCACGATGACCCAGGCCCCCAGTGCGTCGGAGAGCAGCCGTGCGCACCGCTGCAAGGTCACGGACTCGCTGAAGGTGACGTTCTCCAGCAGCAGCCGGCTGGCGGTGGTGGCCAGGTCGAGCCGCCGGGTCATCACGGTCACCATCGGGTCCGGTGCGGCCTGGTCCGGCAGGGGATGGGGCGTGGCGCGGGCTTTCGGGCTCGCGGTGCCGTCTGCGGGCCGGGCCCGGGCGGCGACCAGCAGCCAGTCGTCGCCGCCGCGCACGCTGACCGGCCGCACGTCCAGCGCGCAGCTGATTTTTCCCTTGGCCGTCAGCAGCTGGCAGTCCAGCTGCCGTCCGCGCTCGGTGCGGGCCGCCGCCGCGAGCAGCGAGCGGACGGCCGGGCGCCCCGACGGGTCGATGAGCGCGCTGAACGGCTTCCCGGTCGGATAGCCGCGGGCCGCCCCCAGCAGTGCGCTCGCGGCCGGATTGGCCCGGCGCACGGTGCCGTCCTGGCCAAGCACGAACAGCGGCACCGGCACCTGCTGGAACACCGCGTGCAGCAGCCGACGCTCGGCGTGCACCGACCCGGCCGGCCGCTCATCCTTGCCGCCCGCGGCCGGCTGGGCCTGCGCCTCGCCCAGCGCGTCGATGGCGCCCTCCAGCTCGGCCAGGGCCGCATCGAGCAGCGGACGCAGGTCCGCGCCGGGCATCGTGGCGGTCTGCAGCAGGGCCTCATGGCGGGCACGCAGCTCCGTCACGCCCTCGCCGGGCGGCTGGCGGTCAGGGACGTCTGGCACGGCTTGGGCCCAATCTGCGCAGGTGACGGACCACGTTAACGCCTGGCCCGGGGTGCCCCGCACGGCGCGCCTGCCCGGACCGGCGCGCCTGCCCGGCCTGGGGCGCCTGGCCAGCCTGCCCGGCCTGGGCGGCTGCCCGGTCCGGCCTGCCGGGCGCCGATAATCGTCGCGGCCACCTCGGTCGTGCGCATGTTGTTGCGCTGGGAGACCTGGCGCATCCGGTCCAGGGCCTCATCGGCGTTGCAGCCGAGCGCGTGCATCAGGATGCCCTTGGCCTGGTCGACCAGGGAACGGGAGTCGGCGGCGTCGCGCAGCTGGACTGCCGTGCGCTGCGCCTCGTCGTAGTCCGAGACGGCGGCCAGGGCCGCCCCGCCGAACGCCACCAGCAGCTCGGCCAGCGGGATCTGCGCCGCGTCCATCACCCCTGGCCGCGCGGCGAACAGTGACAGGGTGAAGGAGTCAGGCGCGCCCCGGTAGGGGAGCGTGATCGAGGAGCGCACGCCCAGGGCGAGGGCCGCCGCCGAGTACTCCGGCCACTGCTCGTCGGCGAGGGTGTCCTCGCAGCTGACCGGGTCCCCGCTGGCCAGCGCGTCCAGGATCGGCCCGCGCCTGGCCTGGAGCTGCACCCAGATCAGCGCAGGCGACTCGGGGTGACTGGATGTCACCACGGCGGGCTCACCGTCGCGCCAGAGCGCCACCGTGGCCGCCGAGCAGCCGCTCACCTGCTGCACCGCGAGCCCGGCCAGCCGCCGCAGCGAGCTGGGCTCGGACGACGCCGCCGTCGCCAGCAGGCTGGCCGCGCCGACCGCGAGATCCGAGCTGACCATCTTCCGCCTTCCGCCAGGTGCATGCTAGTCGGCGGCGGCGGACTCCCCGGCCACAGCGCTGCCCGCCGCCGGCCCTGCCCGGCGCAGCCTGCCCGCCCGCGGCGGCCTGCTCCTCGGCCGCGATGGCCTGCTCGGCCGTGTCGTAGAGCGGCAGCCGGTCGGCCAGCCCGGTGATCCACAGGCTCTTCGTGTACCGGTAGCGCGCCCCGGCCAGGATCAGCGTCCCGCCCTCGGCCTTGAGCTTCTTCCAGTGCCCCACGATGACGGCCAGGGCGCTGGTGTCCATGAAATCGACCCCGGCCAGGTCGAGGATGATCCGCTTGCTCGCCGCGCGGGCCTGCTTCAGGCAGTCGTCAAACCGGCCGCTGGTCACGATGTCGAGGTCCCCACGGATGGTGACCACCATGACGCCGCCGTGTTGCTCGGCTGAGAGCCAGAGCCCCTCGCGTCCTTCCACGCTGCTCCCCCTGCAAACTCAGGCTAGGACTGGGAAGGTACACCTGCGATCGTAACCCGGCGCCATGCTTCCGGACATGAGCTGCATACCTGGGATTCGCCAGGGCAGATAGCAGCGCGTGCAAGGTAGTGTTCGATCCAGCAACGCGGCCCCGGCTGACCGGCGCGGCGGGATACGCCGGCCCAGCGGCTCCCCTCCGCGGCCGCCCGCTGAAGCGCGCTAGGCGGCTGGTCATGGGGGTGGACGTGGCGGAAGCGGTGGCCGGCGACGGCTTCCTGCACCGCGCCCTCCTCTATCGCGGAGCCGCCGAGTTCCGGGCCGCCCTCGAGAGGTATGTCCGCGGCGGCCTGTCCCGGGCTGAGCCGGTGCTCATCGCCACCTCACCCGCCAAGGTGAGCTGGCTCCGCCGGGAGCTCAACGGCGAGACCACCGGGGTGGCCTTCGCCGACATGACGGACCTGGGCCGCAACCCGGCGCGGATCATCCCGGCCATCCGCTCGTTCATGGACCGCCATCCCGGGCGGCGGATCTGGTGCCTCGGCGAGCCGGTCTGGCCGGAGCGCTCGGCCGCCGAGATGCGTGAGGCCGCGCGCTACGAGGCCCTGGTCAACACGGCGTTCTCCGGGACCCCGGCCGCCATGGTGTGCCTGTACGACAGTGCGGGGCTGGCCTCCTCGGTCCTGGACGACGCGGGCAGCACCCATCCGGCCCTGCTCTGCCACGGGGAGGAGCAGGCCAGCTCCAGCTATCTCGGCCCGGACGGGCTCCCGCCCGGCTGTGACGGCCCGCTGGCCCGCCCGCCCGCCACCGCGGAACGCCTCACCTACCAGCGTGACCTCCGGCCGGTGCGCGGCCTGGTGGCCCGGTGCGCGCGCAGCGCCCGGCTGCCCGCCCGTCGCGTCACCGACCTGGTGCTGGCGGCCAGCGAGGTCGCGGCGAACACGCTGCGGCACACCAAGGCGGGCGGGACCGTGCACCTGTGGTATGACGAGCACGAGATCCTCTGCCAGATCCAGGACACCGGCGTTATCGCCGACCCGCTGGCCGGTTACCGGACTCCCGCCGATGACCTGCCCGGCGGCAAGGGACTGTGGCTCGTCAACCAGGTGTGCGACCTGGTCGAGGTCCGCAGCAGCACGGGCGGCACCACGATCTGCCTGCACATGAGGCTGGGGTAAGTTGCGGAGATGCCGGTGATTGGCCTGATTGCGGTGACCGGGGGAGGTCGTGCGGCCGCCGAACGGCTGGCCGCCGCCTGGCCCGGGCAGACCCGTACCTACGACGGCCCGGCCCGGCAGGCGCTGGCCCGGGCCTGGGCTCAGTGCGACGGGCTGGTCTGCTTCCTCGCGGTCGGCGCCACGGTGCGGCTGATCGCCCCGCTGCTGAACAGCAAGTGGACCGACCCCGCCGTCGTCTGCGTGGACGAATCGGGCCGCCGGGCGGTCGCGGTGGTCGGCGGGCACGCGGCGGGCGCGAACGCGCTGGCCACCCGGGTCGCCGAGGTGTTCGGGGCGGACGCGGTGATCACGACGGCCACCGACGCGATGAGCCTGCCCGGGCTGGACACGCTGGGCTGGCCGACCGAGGGTGCGATCGGCACGGTCAGCCGGGCGCTGCTGGACGGTGAGCGGGTCCGGCTCGAGTCGGCGGAGACCTGGCCGCTGCCACCGCTCCCGGCCACCGTGGGCGACACCGGGGAGTACCGGATCCTGATCACCGACCGGGTCACGGCGGCCGACCCGCGCACCGCGGTGCTGCGCCCGCCGTCCCTGGTGGTCGGGGTGCACATGACCGGGCTGGTGGCTGGTTACGAGGCGGGCGCGGACGAGGTGATACGGCTGGCGGACGCGGCGCTGGGCGAGGCCGGGCTGTCCGGGGCCAGCGTGTCCACCCTGGCCACGCTGAGCGAGGACGGGGAGACAAAGACGGGGCTGGCCGCAGCCGCCCGGGAACGCGGCTGGCCGCTGGTCAGCTACCCGGCCGCCCGGCTGCCCGGGCCCGGGAGCGGAGGCGGGGGGGTGGCCGCCCCGGCCAGGCTGAGCGTGTCCGAGACGGCGGCCCTGGCCGGCGCGGCGGAACTGGTGGTGCCCGAGCGCGGGTCCCGGGACGCGAGCGTGGCGGTAGCCCGGATCCGGCCCCGCGGCAGGCTGGCCCTGATCGGTGCCGGCCCGGGCGCGCGTGACCTGCTCACCCCCCGCGCGACCAGCGAGCTGCGCCGCGCGTCGGTGGTCGCCGGCCCGGGAGCCGTCCTGGAGCAGGTGGCCGACCTGCTCCGGTCCGGGACCCTGGTGATCCGCGCTGAGCCCGGGGAGGAAGAGACCCGCGGCCGGGAGGCGGTCCGGCAGGCCCGGCAGGGGCACGCGGTCGCGGTCGTCTTCCCGGCCGATCCCGGCCTGCACACGCTGGCCGGCCTGCTCGAGGAGCTCGCCGGGGAAGAGATCGACGTGATGCGGGTCCCCGGCATCGTCTCTGGCTGACCGGGCTAGTTGCCCTCGGCGTTCTGGGCGGGCGGGTCGTCGCCGACGATGAACCCGCCGCCGCGCCGCCAGCTCAGGTAGCGGTAGGACAGGTTGATCAGCGCGTTGACCCGGTTCCGTCCGCCCAGCAGCGTGACCAGGTGCAGGGCCAGCCAGGCCAGCCAGGCGATCGTTCCGCGGAACCGTATCCCGTGGTTGAGCTGGACCACGGCCGAGCGGCTGCCGATCGTGGCCATGGTGCCCTTGTCGTGATAGCGGAACGGGAGCGTACCCTGGCCGGCCTCCAGCCGCCGGATCTGCTCTGCCGTGAACCGGCCCATCTGGATGGCGGGCTGGGCGAGCTGAGGGGCGGGGTCATTCTCCGCAAGCGCGATGTCGCCGATCGCGAAGATACGCTCCTGTCCCTCCACCCGCAGGTCCGCGCCGACCAGCACACGGCCCCCCTTGCCCTGGGGCAGGCCCCACTTGCCGAGCTGCGGGGGCCGGCCACGCCGGCCGCCCACGCGGTGAGGTTGCTGGGCATCTCCTCACCACCGGCCAGGATGATCCGGTCCGCGGTGATCTCGTGGATCTCCGCGTTCAGGTGCAGATCCACGCCGCGTTTGACGAGCTGATCGCGTGCGTAGCCCCGGAGCGAGGGATGGAAGGGGCCGAGCAGGTCGGGGGCCTGTTCCATCAGCCTGATGTGGACCCGTTCCGGATCGATCTCGGGGTAGGACGCGGGCAGGCCGTCGTTGCGCAGGTCGGCCAGCGTGCCCGCCAGCTCCACCCCGGTCGCGCTGCCGCCCACGATCGTGACGGTCACGTCCTGGTGGCCGTCCGGCTCCAGGCTCATCTGTTCCAGCCCGGCCAGGATCCGCTCGCGCATGGTGACCGCGTCCTGCAGCGTGTAGAGCCCGTGACTGTACTCGGCCGCGCCGGTGATCCCGTAGAAGGCGGCCGTGACACCGACGGCCAGGACGAGGTAGTCGTACTCCACCCGGCCGCCGTCCGCGAACTCGGCCACCCGGGCCTCAGCGTCCACCGCGGCGAGTTCGCCGTGCCGGAACCTGGCGCCGTGCTTGTGGGCGAAGCCGCGCAGAGCGTACGCCACGTCGCTGGGGGCCAGCCCGGCCGTGGCCACCTGATACAGCAACGGCTGGAACGTGCTGTAGATGTGCCGGTCCGCGAGGGTGACCCGGAACCCGGCGCGGGCCAGCCTGCTCACCGTGGACAGGCCCGCGAAGCCGGCCCCGACCACCAGGACCCGCGGCCCGTTATGGGCTGATTTCACGCCCCGCCCCTACCCATACCGGGCGGCCGCTCACCCGCGTTCGCCGGGAAATGCCGGCCGGGCCGGGCCGCACGAAAGACCGCCTCCCGCGCATCATCCGGTGCCCGCCCCGCTGGTCACCACGTCCCGCAGCAGGCCGCTGCGCCGGAACGCGTCCCGCTGGAACGAGTCCCCGTACGGCAGGTAAACCCGGATGTAATACAGAAACGGATCATCATGCCGCTGGTGAAGTTCGCGGGCCGACCGACCCGCGCAACTTCCCGCAGGCCTTCACCCACCTGGCCCTGATCAGCGCCGCGGTGAACCTGGACCGCGGGCTCGACCGCCGCTGAAGGGTGCGGCTCCCGCGCAGAGAAATTCTCCGCAACGAAGACCATCCCGCCCTGGTCTTCAGCGCCGCGTGCCCCTCGTGCGGCGGGCGTTTCGCCCCTTTCCGGGCATGCTGCCCACGCGATTGCTTCCCGCTTCGGGTACTTTTGCCGACCGGGGGGCAGGTATCTGCCGAATGGGCGCTCCGTGCCGGACGCCTGGATTCCGGCACACGGGAGAGGCTCGGGATGGGAATGAGGCGCGTCCGCGTCAGGTCGTGGTGTGTGGCCGGAGCCGGCCTGCTCATGGCCGTCCTGCTCGCCGCCTGCGCGGGTACCAGCCAGCTGGCCCGGGCCCACCCGAACAAAGCCGGCACGACGTCGGTCAAGGAGGTCCCGGGGGGCCCGACCGGCCGGTACGTCGTTCCCGCGGGCATCCACAAGATCAAGCATGTGATCATGATCATGCAGGAGAACCGCTCGTTCGACAGCTACTTCGGCACCTACCCTGGTGCCGACGGCATCCCCATGAAGAACGGGATGCCCACGGTGTGCGTGCCCAGCCCGACCGGCGGCTGCACCCGGCCTTACCACGACCGTGCGGACCGCAACGGCGGCGGCCCGCACGGCGAGGGCAACGCGGTGGCCGACGTGAACGGCGGCCAGATGAACGGGTTCATCCAGCAGCGGGACGCGGCCCGGGCCTCCTGCCTGGTCCCCGACGACCCCGCCTGCGTCGGGAAAGGCACGGCGGACGTGATGGGCTACCACACCGCCGCGGAGATCCCGAACTACTGGAAGTACGCCCAGAACTACGTGCTCCAGGACCACATGTTCGAGCCGGTGAAGTCGTGGTCGCTGCCGGACCACCTGTACATGGTGTCGGCGTGGTCGGCCAAGTGCAGAAACCGCTCGCCCATGAGCTGCGTCAACGACATCGTCGGGCCCTACGGCGTCGACAAGTTCCAGAAGGCCGTGGACCGCGAGCTCGCCAAGGGTAAGACCTCAATCGACCTGGCCTGGACGGACATCACCTGGCTGCTGTACGCCCACCACATCAGCTGGCGGTACTACGTCCAGGCGGGGGTGCAGCCCGACTGCGGCAACGACTCGGCCGAGACCTGCGCGGCGGTCAAGCAGAACGTGCAGACCCCCGGGATCTGGAACCCGCTGCCGCTGTTCGGGGACGTGCAGGCCGACCACCAGATGCACAACATCCAGTCGACCCGCGCTTACCTGCACGCAGCCAGGACCGGGACGCTGCCCGCGGTCAGCTGGATCATCCCCTCCGGGCCGGACAGCGACCACCCGCCCGCCAGCGTCCACCGGGGGCAGGCCTACGTCACGGCGCTCATCAACGCGGCGATGCGCGGCCCGGACTGGAACTCGACTGCGATCTTCCTGTCCTGGGACGACTGGGGCGGCTTCTACGACCATGTGGTCCCCCCGGCCGTGGACCAGAACGGCTACGGCCTGCGGGTGCCGGGCCTGGTCATCTCCCCCTACGCCCGGCGGGGCTACATCGACCACCAGACGCTCAGCAGCGACGCCTACCTGAAGTTCATCGAGGACGACTTCCTCGGCGGCTCCCGGCTCAATCCCGCCACCGACGGCCGCCCGGACCCGCGGCCCGACGTCCGCGAGATCGCCCCGATCCTCGGCAACCTGATCCAGGACTTCAACTTCAGCCAGGCCCCGCGGCCGCCGATGCTGCTGCCCACCAACCCGCCCACCGACTCGCGGACCATCCCGTCCTACTTCATCGGCCGAGACGCCTGCCGGGGCTGCACGAAGGTCCTTTCCGGTGAGCCCAGCGCAGCCGGGCCGCAGGAACCCCAGCAGGTCCTCACCTCCAAGTAGGAGGCGCCGCTGTTAGATTCAGGCGGGTGATCATCAGGAAAGCGACGGACCAGGACTGGCCCCGCATCTACCCCATCTACGCGGCGATCATGGCCGAGGGCAGAACCTACCCCTTTCCCGGAAGCCAGACCCTCGACCAGGGCCGCCCCTGGTGGATGGAAGAACCACCCGGGCAGACCGTCGTCGCCGTCACCGGCGACGGCGCCATCACCGGGTCAGCGAAAATGGGACCCAACCGGCCGGGACGCGGCGCCCACATCGCCACCGCATCCTTCATCGTCAACCCCGCCTGCCAGGGGCAGGGCATAGGCCGCGCACTCGGTGAATACGTCCTCGGCTGGGCGCGAGCCGGACGATTCCATGGCGTCCAGTTCAACGCCGTCGTCGAGGCCAACCACCCCGCCGTGCACCTATGGCGCTCCCTCGGGTTCGGCATCATCGGCACCGTCCCCGAGGCATTCGACCACCCGGACCACGGGCTCGTCGGCCTCCACATCATGTACCAGAAGCTCTGAACCCAGCAGCCTGATCGCGCTGGCGGCGGAGAAAGTCCTGCTCGGCTGCGTTGGCGGTCCGGGCGAGGGCGGCGTCGTAGGCGGCGGCCGCGTCGTCGGCCCGGCCCAGCCGCCGGAGCAGGTCGGCGCGGATCGCGTGGAACACGTGATAGCCGGAGAGGCTCGGGCCGGTGCCCCGGCCGGCCGCGGCGCCCAGCTCGTCGACGAGGGCGAGCCCGGCGGCCGGCCCGTCAACCTCCGCCACCGCGACCGCGCGGTTCAGCGCCACCACCGGGCTCGGCGCCACGGCCAGCAGCTGGTCGTAGAGCGTGAGGATCTGCTCCCAGTCGGTGGCCGCCGCGCCCGCGCCGGCGGTGCCCCCGCCCGCCGTCCCGGTGTCCCCGGGGGCCGTGTCGCTGTGCACCGCGTTGATCGCGGCCTGGATCTGGTACGGGCCAGGCTGGCCGCGGCGCAGGCACCGCCGCACCAGTGCCTGCCCCTCGGCGATGAGCCCGCGGTCCCAGCGGCCCCGGTCCTGGTCGGCCAGGAGCACCAGGCTCCCGTCCGGGGCAGTCCGGGCCGCCCGCCGGGACTCGGTCAGCAGCATCAGCGCGAGCAGCCCCAGGACTTCCGCCTCGTCCGGCATCAGGCTGGCCAGCAGCCGCCCGAGCCGGATCGCCTCCGCGCTCAGGCCGGGCCGGGTCAGCTGGTCACCGGTGCTCGCCGTGTACCCCTCGTTGAAGATGAGGTAGACCACGGCCAGCACGGCGGCCAGGCGGCCCGGCAGGTCGGCCTCGCCCGGCACCCGGTAGGGGATCCGCGCGTCACGGATCTTGCCCTTGGCCCGGACCAGCCGCTGGGCCATGGTCGGCTCGGGGACCAGGAACGCGTGCGCGATCTCCGCGGTGGATAGCCCGCCAAGCAGCCGCAGCGTCAGCGCAACCTGGGCGGCCTGGCCGAGCGCGGGATGGCAGCAGGTGAACAGCAGCCGGAGGCGGTCGTCGCGCACAGGCCCCTCCTCGCCGTATTCCGGGCCGCCCACGTCAGCGCGGCCAGCCTCCGCTTCCGGGCCTGCGTGCAGCAGGGCCGCCTGGGCGTGCCGGCCGGACCGGGACGCTTCCCGGCGCAGCCGGTCGATCGCCTGGTTCCGGGCGGTGGTGATGATCCAGCCGGCCGGGCTCGGCGGCAGCCCGTCCACGGGCCAGCGCGCCACGGCGCGGGCGAAGGCGTCCTGGACCGCGTCCTCGGCGATGTCGATGTCGCCGAACACGCGGACCAGGACCGACACCGCCCGCCCGTACTCCTCGCGGAACACCCGCTCGATGTCCAGGCCAGGCACGGCCGCCTCAGCCTCCGTCGCTGCTCCGCAGCGGCCACACCTCACAGGGCAGGGTGGTGATCTCGGCGATCTGCCGGCCCCATTCCAGCGCGGCGTCCAGGTCGGGCGCACTGATCACGGTGAACCCGCCCAGGTGCTCCTTGCCCTCGGCGAACGGGCCGTCGGTCATGACCACGTCGCCGTGCTGGGACCGGACCACGGTGGCCGTGCTGGCCTGGTGCATCCCCGCGGTGAAGACCCAGGCTCCGGCGGCCTTCAGGTCCTGCCTCCAGGCCGCGATCTTCTCCATAATCGGGCCGAGCACCTCGGGCGGCGGCGGGTCACCATCGGGCTGGTACATGCTCAGCAGGTACTGCGGCATCGGTTCCTCCTCGGTCAGGGCCGGCGGCAGCCGGCTTCTCACCGTCTACACGATCAGCGTGCGCGGAAATCGACATGCGCCCGGCACAGATTTTCGCTAGTAAGCGAAAATAGGGAGCCTATGCGGGCGGATCGGTGGGACGCCCGCTGCTGAGCTGGGGGTTCCCATGCGGGAAGCGCTTCGCGTCGCGGTCGCTCAGCCGCTGTGCGTGCCGTACGACGTGACCCAGAACGCGGTAGCGCACGCGGCCGCCGTGCGCGCCGCGGCGTCCCGGGTGGTGGTCTTCCCCGAGCTCTCCCTGACCGGGTACGAACTCGGCGCGCCGACCCTCACGGCCGGTGACCCGCGGCTGTGCCCGCTGGCCGAGGCGTGCGCCGAGACGGGGTCGATCGCGCTGGCCGGCGCGCCGGTACCGGGCGGGGCCGGGCGTCCGCACATCGCGGTGCTGGCCGTGGACGGGGAGGGGATCAGCGTGGCCTACCGCAAGCTGTGGCTGGGCGACGCCGAGGCCGGGCGGTTCGGCGCGGGCGATAAGCCCGCCGTGCTGGAGGTGGACGGCTGGCGGCTCGGCCTGGCCATCTGCAAGGACGTCAGCGTCCCGCAGCACCAGGTGGACACCGCCGCCCTCGGCATCGACGCCTACGTGGCCGGCACCGTGATGTCCGCGGGCGAGCGGGTCCTCCAGGACGAGCGGGCCAGCCGGATCGCCGCCAGCTTCGGGATGTGGGTCGCGATCGCGAGCTTCGCGGGGGCCACCGGCGGCGGCTATACCGAGTGTGCCGGCCGGTCCGCCCTCTGGTCGCCGGACGGCGTACTGGCGGTCCAGGCGGGCACCGGGCCGGGCGCTATCGTCTCCGCGCTGCTCGGCTGAGCCCCGGGAATCGCGGTCACCGTCGAGTTGCTGGGCAGTCAGCTGACCGATATCGAGGTCGGCGAGATCGCCGGCCGCTGGCCAGTGAGCGCGGCCCGGAGTCCGCGGAGGCGATCGCGAGGCCATGGGACCGTCACCCACGAGAAGCCACTCGACTCCGGCGTGGCCAGGGTCAGGGCCAGGCTGGCCGCGGGACGCTGGCCGCTGGCCAAGCCCGAGCGCACCCCCTGAGCCTGCCGGGTTAAGGCCGGTGCCCCGGAAACTAGCGGCAGGCGCACCGTGAACGTGCTGCCGTGCTCCCCGTCGCTGCGCACGGTGATAGTGCCCCGGTGGGCGTCGACGATGGCCCGGGAGATGGTGAGGCCAAGGCCACTGCCCGGGATCACCCGCTGGGTGGCGGCCTCGGTGCGGAAGAACCGCTCGAAGATCCTCTCCCGGTCACCGGCTGCGATGCCGATGCCGGTGTCGGCGACACTGAGCACCGCCTCGCCGCCCTCAGCGGTGAGGGTGACACCGACCTTCCCGCCCTCGGGCGTGAACTTCACCGCGTTGGAGATGAGGTTCCCGAGGAGCTGGGCGATGCGCGTGGGGTCCACGGCGAGGCCGGGAACAGCCGCCGCCGACAGGACCAGGTCGATGTGCTTGCGCTCGGCCTCCGGCCGCGCTGCCTCCACCGCCTCTTCGGCGAGGGCGGCCAGGTCCGTGTCGCGGAGCTCCAGCGCCAGCTGGCCCGACTGCATCTGGGACAGGAACAGCAGATCGCCCACCAGGTGCAGCAGGCGCTCGGCGTTACGCTCGATGACCTCGGCGAAGTGGTCGGTGTCCAGCCCGTTCGCCCGCTCGTCCCGCAGCAGCTGGACGTAGCCGATGATCGAGGTCAGCGGGGTGCGCAGCTCGTGCGAGACGAGGGCCACGAACTCGTCCTTCAGCCGGTCCAGCTCGCGCAGCCGCTCGTTCTGGGCGCCCAGCTCCCCGGCCTGGCGGGCCAGTCCTTGCTCCGCCCTGATCTGGGCGGTGATGTCCCGGCTGATCCCGAACGTGCCGATGATCTCGCCGCGATGGTCGCGGAGCGGCATCTTCGTGGTGGATACCCAGGCGTCCGGCCGCCCCGGGAAGGTCTCGCGTTCTATCTCTCCCACGAGCGGCTCGCCGGTTCGGATGATCTCCTGCTCGTCCGCGAACGCCCCCGCGGCGTGCTGCCTCGTGAATACGTCGAAGTCCGTCTTGCCAGTCAGATCCTCCGCGGCCCGGCCCGGGGTGTAGGCCTCGATCCAGCCCTCGCTGACGAACAGGAACCGGCTCATCAGGTCCTTGAAGTACACGCGCTCCTCGGAGGTGGATAGCAGGTTGCTCATGCAGATGAGCTTGAGTTCGCGCAGTGACTCACTGCCCGGAGGCCCGGGTGATTGCGGCGTGATCTTGGCTATGGCGATCCCCCGAGCGGTCGGCGCGTGAGGGAGCAGGCCGCCGTGGCGTGCCCTGTCCGTCCCGTGCGCACCGTTTTGCGGCACGACGGCAACTGCCCCCCGCGCTCTGGTATATCCGCAGGTGGATGGTGTTAAACGGTCGGGGCACCGACCCGCGGTCCGCAGGGTCAGGCGGGCGTGCCCACGGTTCCGGGGGCGGGCGGCGCGGTTCGACACCGGGTCGTGCGCCTGCCGCGCCGGGCGTAGCGTGAAGCACCAGCCCGCCGGGACGCGGTCCGCCTGGTAGCGGGGACGGAGGCAGCGGATCGATGAGCTTTGACCCCGAGACAGCCGGGCGGGTACGGCGGCTGCTGTCCGGCCTCGATAACGTCGAGGAAAAGAAGATGGTAGGCGGCCTGCGGCTCGGCTAGTGCCTGCCTGCGGCGGCGGATTTCCCCGGCACCCCGAACAGCGGTACCTCGAATGGCCCGGACGGCGCATCAAAGACGCCCTCCGCCGCCTGGGCCCGGCGCACGGTGAGGTACAGGAGATGGGATGCCACGGCGAACAGCAGCGCGGCGAGAGGCAGTTCAAGCACCAGGGCAGACGCGATCGCGGTGACGGTGTCAACGCGTCCCGATGCGGTCGTGATGTCAAACCACGCATCGCACGTAAGCAGGGTCCCGGTGATGAAAGCGGCGATCACCACCGCCTGCCGGCGGCGCCACGCGAGCCACGCAGTCAGGGACAGGCCGCCCAGGAGAACGATGTCGAAGCCGACCCAGGTCAGCGTCCAATGGCTCGCGACGTAGCGGTGCGGCAGGCTGAGCGCCAGCAGGATGATCCACGGAACCAGGCCGACCGAGGTGGCGGTCAGGAGGACGACGAACCGCCTGCGCCGGTCATCTCCTGGAGCTCAGGGACGGAAGATCACCGTCGAGCGCGGCCAGGCGGCGGCTCAGGGCGGTTCGCTCTTCGCTTGTCATCTGGCACAGAGTGTCGTCACTGATCATTGCCGCACATCCCAGCGTGAAGGCTATGGGCGTCGCCCGTCGCTGACGACGATAACTCCGCCCGGGAAGGCCGGACACCGCAACGGTCGGCCGTAAATGACTGGTCCTGGCCGGACCAGCATGGCTAGCGTGACCCGATGGTCACCGACAGGACAGACAGGCCCGGGCCGGATCCGGAGCTTCGCCTCCGGCCGCCGGGGCCCGACGGCGGGCAACTCGCGTCGGTGGCCGAGATCGCCGGGCACGCGGCCCCGGTACGGCGGTACTGGATCGGCTGAACTCCCCGGGTTCCGCTGTGACCACTGGCAGCCCAGTTGACGTGCGGCCGCCTGCATCCGTTCAGCGCCCAGCGGCGCGCCCGGCGGACCGTTACTTCGCCGTCCGTTATACAGGTTGACGGTATATCGTGAGGCGGAGTAGCGTGCCGCCATGATCCAGGCACCGGGGCCTCCTGAACGTGATGCCGCTGCCCCCCGTGGCGCCCCGCCCGGCACCGGCGGATTCAGCTGGCCGCATTCGTGGCCCTGCTGGCGGCCACCATTGCCGTAGTCGTGTTCTTCTCGCTCGTCATGATTCCCTCGGCTGGTGCGGCGGGCGGCTGCGGTGGAGGTTGACGCCCCGGTCAGCAGGCGCCGGGGATCACGGGCATGGCTCTGGGCCACGGTGGCCCTCACCGCTGGCGCCTTCGGCGGGGCCATCGCTCTCGCACCGCCAGCGTCGGCTCCTCCGATCCGCGCTCTCGCCTGGGTGCTCTTCCTCGGGTCCTCCGTTCACGTCGCGGCGACGGCCTGGCTCTACACGCTGTCCGACGTCCGGGCGCACGTGACTGCGCAGCCGCTGCGTTACGTCTGGATCCCGGCCGGTCTCATCGCGGCGGGCGCCGTCACTGCCGCCACGCTTTCCCCCTCGGCCATGGCCTGGCTTCTGCTGGCGTACTTCGCCTGGCAGTTCTTCCACTTCCAGAAGCAGAACCTGGGGATGGCGGCGCTCGCCGCGTCACTCCATCGCGTGAGACCTCTGTGCCTGGCGGAACGCCGTGCGTTCGTGGTGGCGGGAGGATCCGGCATCGCCGGGCTGATCGCCCATCCCGGCCTTCTCCAGCTCAGGGTGCGGCCCGGAGCCGGCGGGCTGTTCGCCGTGGCGGGGCTGGTGTTCGCGGCCACCGCCGGATACGGGGTGCGTGGCCCTGCTGCGCCGCCGGGCGGCCGATCGCCCGGCCGGGTTCTGCGCGATGTACCTGATGGCGTTGCTGTTCTCACTGCCCATCTTTGTCTTCCGCTCGCCCTACGCGGCGGTCGGCGGGATGACCATCGCCCATGGGTTCCAGTACCTGCTCCTGGTGGGACTGGTGGCGGCCGGGAATCGCCGGGGGACGGCCCGGTTGCTCGGGGTCGCCGTGTTCTGCAATATCGCCCTCGTGGGGGGAGCGCTCTGAGCGGCGCGTCACATCTCCACGGGTTCCGCCGGCGGTCCGGCTGCTCTACGGCGCCTATCTCGGGGTGGTGATGGCCCACTTCGTGATCGACGCTGGATTGGCGGATGCGAGATCCATTCCCGCGAATGTTCATGGCCAGGCATGTTCCCTGGCTGGCCCCATCCGGCGCCGCAGCTCCGGCTGCCGATGGATCGTTAAACGATATAGGATGACCGTCATGGCGAAGAAGAACACCGCGAGGGGAGCGGGAAGAAGCCCCGCCGAGCCGCTCGGAACCTTCGGCCGCTACGCCGGGCCCGGCGACCCTGATTCTCTCCAGCCTCGCGGATGGGGCCAAGCACGGCTACGCCCTGACCAAGGATATCGAGGGCTTCGCGGGTGTCCGGCTCGCGCCGGGCACCCTGTACGAAGCGCTCAGCCGGCTCGAAGGACAGGGACTCATCGAGGCGGTGGAGAGCCATGATCGGCGCCGCCCCTACCGGCTGACGGCCCTGGGGGCGACAGCGCTCCGGGCCCATCTGACTGCCCAGCGGCGCATGGCGGATCTGGGGCTGCAGCCGGTCGCGGCGGCTGGGGCGCGGCGTGAGCGACGGGTCCGAGGCCGCGGCCCGGCGCGCGGCCCGCCTGCTCCGCTGGTACCCCAGGGACTGGCGGGCCCGGTATGGCGATGAATTCGCCGAGCTTCTGGTCGCCGACATCAGCGAGCGGCAGGCCTCGTGGCGGCGGCACGCCGACGTAGCGATCAGCGGCGTGGTCGCGCGCCTCATCCCCACCGGGCTCACCGGCCACGCCATCGATCCCGCCGAACAGGTTCGGGCCAGCCTGGCGTCACTCGGGTACCTGCTCGGGCTTGTTCCTTTCCTTCGGCGTCGCCATGTGGGCCCAGCTGACCATCGGCTGGCAGTGGTCGAGGCCGGGCACCACGGCCATCGTCGTGGCGATGATTGCCATGTCCTGCGCCGTGCTGCTCCTCTGTGCCCTGGCCGTGCTCGCCGCCGTCCCCATCGCGTGGCGTCATCACGCGATTCGGTCCCACCGGCAGGCGGGCGGCCTGATGCTCCCATCACTCTTCTTCCTCGCCGGTACGGCCGCCCTGGTGATCGGCGGCCGTCACTTCGGGAACGGATGGCCGGGGACGGGCGGCCATCCCTGGGCACACCAGGGGCTGGTGCCCGGTGGGGTGGCCGCCTTCACGTGGGCGTCAACACTCTCGGTCTCTTCATACTGGGCTCATCCGGGACGCTTGCCTCGTTCCCCGCTGCTGAGCTGGCGTGGATGACTGTCAGCCCGCTGGCCATCGATTCTCCTGGTCGCGGGAGTGTCCGCGACCGTCCGCCGGGTCGGCCTCTCGCCCCGGACCCTGCGTTACGAGGCTTTTCTCGCTCGCGTCGCCCTGTTCGGCATGCTCACTTTTCTGCTCGGCGCCTGCACGTGGGTTGTCAGCGGTGCCCCGGCCCGGGAAACCTGTTCCACGCCGGGTCGATCGACATGGGCGGGATCATCGTGATGGTCGCGGCCCTGGGCGTTTCGTACCGGGCCATCCAGCGGGCCCGCTCCGGCGGCGTCGCTCTCCTTGATCGCTGAGGCGGAGTTTCATCCTGGCGCGTCGCTGGTGGCCAGGCCGGACGACCGCATGGCCTTGCGGTAGGCGACTGCCACCGCGTCGAACTTCAGGTGCAGTTCCGCGGCCAGGTCGAAGGGCACCCGCTCGGGGCGCTGTGACTCGACGACCCGCTGGTCCTGGCCGAAGATCGTGTCCTCGAATTCCCGGATGACCTCGGCGGGCTGGCCGAGGTTGTAGTTGCGCCCGATGACGACGTACCCGGCGCAGCGGTCAGCCGCGAGGGGCTGGGAGGCGAAGAAGTAGACCATGCCGCGTTCCCCGCCCCAGCCCAGGCGCAGCGCGATGGTGTACGGCAGGTGCAGTTCGTAGCGTCTTCGCGGTTCCGGGGGGGGCCGGCTTGCTCGTTACCGAAGACCGGGAAGTCATCGGAATTGGGCGCCTCCGGCCGGACGATCTCGTAGTGCGGCACGTGCCCGTCGGTGCGGACCTCGTCGGGAACCACCGGCCGGTCCGGGTCGCCCAGCAATCCCGGGTGGACCCAGGGGAAGTGGCCAAAGTCGGTGAAGTTCTCGACCTGGCGGGCGGCATCACAATCCCAGCGGTACGGTCCGGCCGTCACCACCTCCCCAGTCCCCGTCCTCCCATTTCGGGCACGCCGGGAAGCGGCCAGCGAGGCTCTTCAAGAGCCCACCCACACCAGGCCATAGCGCTCCTGGCAGTCGAACGCGCCGATCCGCGCCTTCGCAGGCGCTTGCGGGGTTCTCCAGCTGCGGGATGGCCACGCAGCGCCCATCCGCCCGGTAACGCCATCCGTGATACGGGCAGACAGCTCGTCTCCGGCGGTCCACCGAGCGACAGCGCCGTGCCGCGGTGCACGCGCAGATCCGAGTTGGCCCAGGGCCGGCCGTCCGCGCCGCGCCACACCAGGCCTCCCCAAGCAGGTCAGCGTGCACCGGCCGGTCCGCGAGGTCGCGGCTGAACGCGACCGGATGCCAGCGCCCGCAACGCCCGCCCGTCAGCAAAAGCCGCAGGCGCACTCACCGTGTCACGTCCCGCACGTCGCCTCCCCTGGTCATCCTGCCCGGGCGGCGGGCACGACGACCCGCCCAACGCGCGCGGATCCAGGATGAAAGGGCCCTGGCGTCGATCGTGCCGACCCCGGTGACCAGGTTGTAGCCGCGCCGGGCCTGGTAACCACCGACCGTGACGGTCTTGCGGCGCTGCACGAAGCTGACCGTGTTGCCGCCCTTGGTGATGTCGACGATGCCGGGTGCGTGGGCCTGCTCCAGATGGTAGAGCGCCGGGTTGAGCAGGCCGAGCCGGGCGTGCATGTACTGGTCGGCGATCGCGACGATGCCGGCGAAGTACGGCGTGGCCACGCTGGTCCGGTCGGCACGACTCCCGGGGCCCCGGTGAAGGAGTCTCGACGGTGAGGCTCGCCCCGCTGAACGAGGCGCTCAGGGCCACGTCCGGGATGCCACGGCGGCTTACCGGCGACCGCGCGCACCGGGTCCTGGTCCGCAGGCCCGGTGAAGATCGCCGACACGCCGCCGCTGCCCGCCGAGGGCGGCGCCCGGCGTACCTGGCGACGGCGGCGCTGCCGCTCTCGTTCCAGGCGGTGTCGGGGGCGGTACGGGTCGCCTGCTGCGGTCAGGCGCAGGCTGGTGCCGCCGACGCGGTGACGAGCGGGTCGAAGGCCGGCCAGTCCACGACCCGCTACGTGCGGAACGCGCCGCCGGCCTTCGTCGGGCCGGTGACCCCGAAGTCGTTGGTGGCGGCCAGGACGGTGACGTGGTGCCGGCAGGCACGGACGTAGGCGGAGCGCATCTCAGGAGGCCCGGCTCGGGAAGTTTGCTCCGGGAGGCCGAAGCTCTGGCTGATGACATCGCCCAGATGGTGCGTGATCACGTAATTCTCCGCCGCCACGAACTCCGGGAAGCCCGCGCCCGCCAGGTGTCGGCCACGGGGGTCTCGACCAGCAGGATGCTGGCCCCGGGGGCGATCGCATGGGCGGACTCCACGTCGGTGGTGGTTCGCCGGCCGCATCCACCATGTCCGGGTTGTGCGGGTCGTAGGGCGGCACCTACCCGCCGACTCGCAGCACCCGCAGCGATGGCGGCCCGGGCAGGCCGGAATCCGCGTCAGAGACCCGCAGGTCGCGATGGATCGTCGGGGACCCGAACGAGTCCACGATCACGATCGTCCGCCCGCTGCCGTTCAGGCCCCGCGCGTACAGCGGCGGCAGGTCATAGGCGCGCTCGACCTGCCGCGCCGAATAACAGGCCAGGCCGTAGTTCTTCTGGCACACGGCGGATGCGGGCGGCGCGGGGGTGGGGACCGGACGGGCCTGGCTGAT
>CAVVTM010000038.1:0-68705 GCA_963751175.1 uncultured Actinomycetes bacterium
CAAGCTGATCTGCCCGGGCTGGCCCGGTTCTGGGCACAGGCGCTCGGCTGGACGATTCTCTCCGAACGCGAGCGCGAGATCGTCATCGGGACCGGCGACGACGCCCCCGTTGGCATGTGCTTCATGCCGGTCACCGGCCCGAAAACGGTCAAGAACCGCGTGCACCTCGACCTGACCAGCAGCTCTGAAGATCGCGATCAGGAAATCGAGCGCCTGCTTGCACTCGGGGCACGCCGGGTCAACATCGGGCAGGCTGGCACAGAATCCTGGACTGTCCTGGCTGATCCGGAGGGAAACGAGTTCTGTGTCGTACGCCCGAAGGAAACACTCACCCGGTAAGGCACGACATGGCCCGGGCCCCGCCGGAAACCGGGGTGCCTGATCCGGCCGCGTTGGGTAGCGTCAGGCCCCATGACGCCTCCCCGCCAGCGCCCTCCCTTCGTGGCAGATGAGCGGACGCAGCTTGTCGGCTGGTTTGGCCTGCAGCGTGCGATCGTTCACCTGAAATGCGAAGGGTTGTCCGAGGCTGAGGCCCATCGCTCGGTGCTTCCGGCGTCTCCCCTGATGACGGTGGCGGGGGTCGTCTCCCACTTGCGCTGGGTCGAGCACCTCTGGTTCGAGGTTGTCTTCCTGGGCCGCCCGGCCGTCGGGCCGCAGTTCGAGGGTCCCGAGGACGCCGACATGCTGGTCTCCGGCATCCCGCTCGCCCAGCTCCTTCAGGAGTACGAACGCCAGTGTGCCGTGTCCGACGAGATAATCGCGGCTCATCCGCTGGATGAGGTGGGCAGGCACACCGACTTCGATGCTGCGGCCGCAACCCTGCGCTGGATGGTGATTCACATGGTGGAGGAGACCGCCCGGCACGCTGGTCACCTGGACGCCATCCGGGAACTGCTTGATGGGCAGAAGAGCTACTACTGACCCGCCGTGGTAGCGCTGCCCGAATCCCCGGAGTGAGGACTTCATGGAGAGCGCACTAGCCGAAGCGCTTACTCCGGTGCTGCGCGACCTGGCGAACTCAGGCTCGGTGATCCCTCAGGTCCGCGATCATCAGTGGTCCGACTTCGAGGGGCAGGTGACAGCGATGCTGTTCAGCCCGGGCGGCTCGGGGCAGGGAGTCTCCGCGATGACGGGCGAGCCGCTACCCCAGCGGATCGCCTCGGTGGCCGACCAGGTTCAGGAGTGGGCTGTCGAGGAACTGTGCAGTATCGGCAGGCCGACGAACTGGCCGCAGTGCCCCCAGCATCCGCGCTCCCATCCGCTGTCCGCTGTCGTGCGGGAGGGCAGGGCAGTGTGGAGCTGTCCCAGGACCGGATTCGTGGCGGCCGAGATCGGGCGGCTGGGCACATGAATGCTCAGCAGGGCCTGCGCCCGGCCGAAAGCTGCCTCCTGGTTCCGGTACCCGAGGCCGAGCCGGCTGTCGGCGGCCTGCGTGGCCGGTTGGACAGGGCCTCAGCCCGGGGCGTCCCGGCGCACGTCACGATCCTCTTCCCGTTCGTGGCGCCCGGGGCGGTTACCAGCGGCGTCCTCGATGCGGCGGCAGCCGCCGTCGCCTCGGTACGCGCCTTCGATTGCGAGTTTGCCCGGACTGGCTGGTTCGGCCAGGACGTCCTCTGGCTGGCACCCGAGCCTGATGAGCCGTTCCGGGCACTGACCGGGGCCGTGCACGCCGCTTTCCCGCTGTACCCGCCGTTCGGCGGCATCTATTCCGAGGTCGTGCCGCATCTGACCATCGGTGATCGGCCGCCAGGCGGACCAGGTGCGCTCGAAGCGGCCGAGGCTGAGGTGACGCCGGCCCTGCCGGTCCGACGCACGTCAGCCACGCCTGGCTGATGACGGGGACCGAGGCAGCGGCAAGCTGGCGCGTGGCCGCGGAACTGCCGCTCGGCGCCTGACCCGCAGCAGATCTGCAGGCAGCCGGCCTTCTGACGGCCCGGTACCATCTGGCGCATGACGTCACCGGACGCCGGCCTTCCCCGGAACATCGGAGCACCTGCCACCACCACCGCCGGCGCGGGAGAGCCAGCGAATGACTGAGGACCGCGGATGACCAGGCGGGCCCGGTCACATCGGCAGCTCAGTCGCCGGTCTGGTCATCTACTTCCGCACCGGGAGCGTTCTCCTTGACCGACTCGATTCCGTTCAGCGCGGATTGCTTGCGCTCATAACTCTCGCTGGTCGCAATCACCTGACCGTTGCCAGCCAGGAGATTGAAGTGGTACTTGCCGGTCGAGCCCTTCTTGAGCACAAACTTGCCAGCCATGTTCCCCCCTCGTGGATGTCCCTGGCGTCGCCCTTCTTGCCGGGACTGTGGCAAATGTGCCCGAGCTCTGACGGGCCTAAACGCCGGGCCAGCATCGCGTGTGTTTGCGTGGCTCGTGCACTATCACGGAGAAGCGCCGAACGTTTCCAGCGCCGGAAGGTCCAGCGGCCCGGTTATGCGCCGGCCTTGTGGCCCTGGCGTGCATCGACCAGGTACCACCTGATCCACGTGACGGGAAAGAGCAGCCCGCTCACCGGGGCAAGAGGCCATCGTTCGCCGCGACGGCGGGCACCGGCCACCGTGAGCACGGCCAGCACAAGCCATCCAATGACCAGCCCGGCAACGGCCACGACACCTTCGGTGCTCACGGCCCCAGTGTCCCCGGGGCGGTCTCTTCCCCGCAACGTGAGCCCGGGCCCGCGGCCGGCATGACTAGCCCGGACCGGGGCGGCCGAAGGCCATTACCCCCGGCCCGCGTGTCGATCAGGAGGCTTCCCGTTCGTCGTAGGTATGTCGCAGGTATCCAGCAGGCTGCCATCCGGGCGTTAGAGTCGCCCGGAGGCGGCAGCCGGACAGAGGGGGACTCGAATGAAGTCTGGGGAGACCTGGAAGCACATCCATTCCGAGCGGGCGCAAATGGCGGACACCCTGGCCGCGCTGTCAGCCGGGCAGTGGGCGGCTCAGTCCTGGTGCCAGGGCTGGTCCGTCCAGGACACCGCGGGCCACATCGTGGCCGCCGCCGAGCAGACCCCGGCGAACTTCTACAAAGAGATGGCCTCGGCCGGGTTCAAGTTCAACGTCTTCACCGACCGGGGCGCCAGGCGGCTGGCCGCCATCGGCCCCGATGAACTAGTCCGCCGCCTGCGGGCCCGGACCTCGACGACGAATCACCCGCCCGCCCCGGTGATGGCCATGCTGGGCGAGATCGTCGTGCACGGGGAGGACATCCGCCGGCCGCTGGGCCTCAAACACCAGCCGCCGGAGGCCGCCGTGGCCGCGGTCGCCGATAGCTGGAAGAATTCCAATCTCCTGATCGGATCGAAACGGCGGATAAGCGGCCTGCGGCTGCAGGCCACAGACACCGAATGGACCCACGGCGATGGCCCTGAAGTCTCCGGTCCCCTGCTCTCGCTGGTCCTGGCCATGACCGGACGCAAAGCCGTGCACCCCGATCTCAGCGGCGAAGGCGTGGCCGAACTTGCCCGCCGGCCATAACCGAGACCGAGCAAAATGGCCGCCATCGGGCGGGTACCTAATGCCATCCGAGAAACGTGATGACGTCCTGGGCCACCGTGCTGAGAGGACGGTCATTGCTGATCGCCACGTCCTCGATCCCGGCACCCTCAGACGCCGCGATCGATGACGCCGCCTCCCGCAGGTCGTCGCGCCGGCCGCTGGTGACCTCGCCGGCCAGGCGCTGCTCGATGTCCGCCAGCGTGACTTGCAGCCGCACCACCCGCAGGGGCATGCCGAGGGCCTCCCGGATCCCCCGCAACTCCGCAGGGTCGCGGACGAAATAGGCAAGCACGAACAACCGGATCCCGGCCCGCAGGTAGTTCCTGACCACCGCCACCAGGTTGCGCAGCATCAGGCCGACTTCTTCGGCACGGCTGCCGCCGCCAGCGCCGGCCCAGCCCAGGTAATCGAGGTCAAGCAGCGCGTACGGCTCGCCGCGCTGTTCCAGCAGGAAGGCGATCTCTTCAGCGACCGAACTCTTGCCCGCCCCGTACACCCCGCTGATCAGGACCGCTTCAGCGTCCCGTTTGCCCATCGGGCAAGCCTAGGGCCCACGGCATGTTCTTTCCGGGCCCGCACCGGCCGCCGCGCGGCGTATGCGGACCTTCGGGTGTGTCCCCGCCCGTGCTACTAGCGTCGGTGAGCATGAGTGCTCCCGCGCGGCACCTGGTGGCCGGTGGCTGGAAGTGAGACGCGCTGAGAGCCGCTTCCCGGCCGAGGATTTAACCATGATCTGGATCGCCGACCGCAACCGGGAGCAGGGCGAGCTGGTCGCGGAGATTTTGCGGGCGGCAGCCGTGGTGCCGCGGGAGCGCAGCGCGGTCATGGCCGGCGGCCTGCCCGGCGCCGCCAAGGATGCCGTGCTGGAGCGGCATGGCGTAGACCGGTCGCGGTACCGGACCATCAGCATCGATGGCGTGCTGGCCGCGATGGCCGCTCACCATCTCATCCCCGGGGTGGAAGGACGGTCGCCGCTGGCGGCCGCTCATCTGGCCCACGCCGAGGCGCAGTATGTGGCCAAGCGGATCGCGCTGGTCGCGGTGAATGAGGGCTGGAACGTCATTCTGGACGTCTCGCTGGCGTCACGGCCGTCCGCTGAGTCCTGGGCCTACGCCCTACGGTTCGCGGACGGCCTGGCCGATGAGAAAGGCGCCCTCGGCGCGTGACGGCACCGGGGTGGTGGGCGACGGAAACGGAATGCTCACCGGCTAAGCGTGCACCATCACGCGGCCCGCGTGACCGGCCACCGTCCCAGCGAGCTCACGGCATCGCCCCGCACCGGGCTCCACGTCAGGCGTTATGCGAGACTTGATCCCATGAATTCCCGGCCCGGCTATCAGCGTGGCCGGCCGGGGAGCAGCCGCCCCGCCCGCGAGACCGGCCCGGCCCGGATCCGCACTTCATGAGGGTCGCCGGCAGCCGGCCGAGCATGCCCGTCGATGATGATGTCCCGGTCCGCCGCGCGAAGAACGCGGTGTACGCGGTCTTCTTCAGCGCGGGCTTCATCTTCGCCAGCTGGGCCTCCCGGATCCCCCAGGTCCGCGCGGAACTGGGAGTCGGCCCGGGTGTTCTCGGGCTGGTGCTGCTGTCCGCCGCGGTCGGGTCGGCCCTCGGGACCACCCTGTCCGGGCTGCTGATCGGCTGGCTCGGCGAGATCCGCACGGTGATCGCGATGAGCTGGACCGCCGCGGCCGGGATGATCGTGGTCGCGGCCGGATGCCGGCTGGGCCGGCCGGGCATCCCCGAGGTGGCGGCCGGACTGCTCCTCTTCGGCTTCGGCAACGGGGCCTGGGACGTCGCCATGAACGTCCAGGGCGCCGCGGTGGAGCGCGCGCTGGGCCGGGCGATCCTGCCCAGGTTCCACGCCGGGTGGAGCATCGGCACAGTGGCCGGGGCCGGTGTCGGAGCAGTCATGGTCGCCCTGCGGGTGCCGGTGACCGTTCACCTGATCGCGGCCACGCTCGCTATCGCGGTGGGCGTGCCCGCCGCCGCCCGCAGGTTCCTGCCCACCAGCCGTACCACCGAGCACGAGGCTGCCGGGACATCGCAGCGCCGGGCGCTGGATGCCTGGACCGATCCGCGGACCCTGCTCATTGGCCTGTTCGTGCTCTGCATGGCGTTTACCGAGGGAACCGGGAACGACTGGCTGAGCCTTGGGGTCATCGACGGCTATCACGTGGCGGCCGCGCTGGGCACCCTGACGTTCGCCCTGTTCCTGGCCGCGATGACCGCCGGGCGCTGGTTCGGGCCCCGGCTCATCGACCGCTACGGCCGGGTCCGCGTGCTGCGGGTCTGCGCCGCCACCGCCCTGGCTGGCCTCCTCATGATCGTCTTCGGCGGGTTCCTGCCGTTCGCGCTGGCCGGGGCCGTGCTGATGGGGCTGGGGACGTCGCTGGGCTTCCCGGTGGGGCTCAGCGCCGCCGCCGACGACCCCCGCTACGCGGCTCCCCGGGTGAGCACCGCCGCGTCCATCGGCTACCTGGCCTTCCTCGCCGGGCCACCCGCCGTCGGTTTCCTCGCCGACCAGGTCGGGGTCCTGCGCAGCCTGACCATCGCGGGCATCCTGATCGCCACGGCCTTCGTCCTCGCCCGCTTCACCGCGCCGCTCCCCCGGCCCGCGGAGCGGGACGCGGCCGACCCGGCCAGCTCCCAGCGTCCTGGCTGACCCCCGGCTACCAGGTCATCTGCGGCGCAATCCGCAGCGCGTACTGCAGCTCCTGATAGCCCGCGGCTGACGCTGGCAGCATGGCGGTCCCCATTCCCGCGAACGATCTTCCCGTCAGGACCCCCAGGACGTTGAGCTCCTTGCGGGGCTGGAGGACGATGAGCCGGTGGCCGGTGAAATCGGACCAGGCCACCGCCCCCGGTTGCCTGTAACTACACCGTGAATCCGATCGCGCGCAGCTGATCGCGGCCGTCTTCGGTGATGTCGGCGGGCCGCCATGGCGGGAGCCACACCCAGTGGACCCGGAAGCCGGCGACATCGCCGAGCCCGGCCAGTTCCGCCTGGATCTGGTCTTCCATGATGCTGGTCAGCGGGCAGGCCGCGGAGGTCAGCGTCATCGTGATGACCGCGGTCCGGTCCTGCATCTCGACGTCCCGCACGAACCCGAGGTCGACGATGTTCACGCCGAGGTCCGGGTCGATCACGTCGAGCAGGGCCTCGCGGACCGCCACGGCCCGCGCGTCTGCCGGTCCCGCGGGCGCGGTCCCGGGCACCGCGCCGGCCGGCGCGGACGCGCCACCCGCAGGCGGCCGGGCCGCAGGCACCCCGGCCGCAGGCCCTGCGTCCTCGAACGGCTGGCCGGCGAAATCCCCTCCGCCGCTGGCATGCAGCCCGGCGGGCCGCAACGTCATCTGCACCCGGCAGGTCGGGCTGGCGATCCAGTCCGCCGTGCCGTGCGCCTTGCGGCGGACCCGGACGATGTCCTCGCCGGCCTCGGCGCGCCCCGCCACCAGGATGAGCCGCGCCGGGCTGAGCCCGGCCTGCTCAGCCCGGACGATGACCCGGTCGAGGAGGCGGGCGACGGGCTCGCAGGTCCGTCCCGGGCCGAAACGCAGCCGGGCCCGGGCCCGCACCGCGTCCAGGCCCATGACGGCCTGCAGCGCCATCCGCCCGTCCGGCTCGGCCAGGCGGACCTGCTCCTCGTCCACCCGCAGCTCGGCGGTCAGCGTCCCCGGCTCGCTCACCGGCCGACGTCCACGCAGATCGTGCCGTCGTCACCGACCTTGCAGCCGAAGACGGTCAGCCGGGCGTTGTCCGGGTTGATGCCGCAGCCGGTGTCCGCGTCGAACTCCCACAGGTGCCGGGCACAGATCAGCGTCTCCCCGTCGAAATCACCCTCGTCCAGCGGCCCGGCCTGGTGCGGGCAGGTGTTGGCGTAGGCGCGGACCTGCCCGCCCACGTTGATGAGCAGCACGTTCTCGCCCTCGACGGTCACAGAGGTCATGTCGCCCTCCCACAGCTCGTCGAGGTTGATGGTCTCGCGCCACTGCGCAGCCTGGGTGGCCTGCCCAGGCTGGGCAGTCTGCGCCGTCTGGGCGCCCTCCACGGTCAGGCCGTCCCCGCGGCCGCCTCGGCGCCCGCCCCGGCGCCCGGGCCGAGCAGCGAGGCCAGGAAGCCCTCCCGGGCCGCGCGGGCGTGCGCCGCGACCTCGGTGGCGCTGGTCCCCTGCTCCGGCAGCGACTCCAGGAACTGCCCCAGCCCGTGCGCGGCGTCATCGGCGAGAGCCGACCAGCGCGTGATCCACTTGCTGAGCACGTCCCGGTTCCCGGGCCGCTGGGTGACCGCGAACTCCGCCAGCCGGTGACTCCACCGGCCGCGCCGCTGGGCGTCGGCGGCCAGGAACGACGTGAGCAGCCAGGTGAGCTCGTCCCCGTTCTGCCTGGCCACCTGCCCGAGCTGGGTGAGCAGGACGTCGTCCAGGGTGGGACCCAGGACCAGGTTGAGCGCCGTGAACGCCTCACCCCAGTCGTAGCTGGCCAGCGCGTACTCGACGGCCTTGCGGGCGGGCTGCCAGCCCGGGTGCCCCTCCCACAGCGAGCGTTCCGCGGAGCCGATGCCCGAGTCCGGCCGGGCGATCTGGAGCTCCCGGGTGCGGTAGGCGATCGTGGTCACCCGGCGCAGGAAGTCGGCGGTCGAGAAGCCTGCGGCGTTGGTGATGTAGGAGCTGGGGGCCATGTAACCGATGTACGCCTCGACCTGCTGGAAGCCGTGGCACAAGTAGCGCGACGGGGTGAACAGGTGAGCCAGCAGCCCCACCGCCCCCGCGGGCAGCGCGCTGTCCGCGGCCTCGTCGGCGTACGCCTGGAGCACCCCCTGG
Source organism: uncultured Actinomycetes bacterium (assembly GCA_963751175.1). GTDB lineage: Bacteria > Actinomycetota > Actinomycetes > Streptosporangiales > Streptosporangiaceae > RYN-230. The sequence continues at coordinate 8,323 of CAVVTM010000038.1, forward strand.
ACCTTCGCCTCAGCCTCGGACTGCAGGCCGACGTACGCCTTGTAGGTGAGCGCGTCGGGATCCCGGTACCCGTCCCAGTCATCCGCCTGCAGCGGCGAGTTGTCGCGGTAGGTCAGGAACCACAGGTTGGGCGCGGACGACGGGTTCTGCTCGAACGCCGCGGCCCGGCCCGCGCGGAGCGTCCAGTTCTGCTTGTGAGTGACGATCTCGTATTCGCTGGGCATCTTGCGCACGTCGCCGAACGCGCTGAAGGTGCGGCGCGGGCGGGGCTTGCGCGCGGGGGTCTCGGTCATGCCGGCACTTCCTTCCCGGCCTGGCGGGCCGCGCTCCGGGCCCGGCCGAAGCTCTCCCAGGTGATGGCTTCACTGCTGGTGATGGCGCGGCCGCTGAAGGCGGTCATCATCTCGCCGAACGAGGCGATCGCGAAGTCCGCGCCCAGGTAGCGGCGCAGCGTCTCCTCGGTCACCGTGATCCGGTCCTCGCCCTGCACGCGGACGTACGCGCCGCGGTCGATGACCTCGATGTCGGTGTCCGGGTTGTCGTCCTCGATGGCCGCGATGACCTGCTCGACCTCGTCTCCCATCCGCAGGATGGGGCCGACCGGGTTCTTCATGACCCCTCCGGGATGTCGTACTCGACCGCGACGTGGTCGAGCGGCTGGATACCCGCGGCGGCGACGGTCATGTCGGGAGGCAGCCGCTTGCCGTGGTGGATCACGACCTTGTCGTAGGGCAGCGCGCGGACCCGCCTGCCCTCCACGTGGTGGGCGACCGCCGCGGCGACTTCGCGCATGGTGTTGGCCGTGGTGACCGGCACCAGGATCTGCACGAAGTCGGTGGCGAAAATGGCGTTCAGCGGAACCAGCTGCGGGGCCTGGTCCTCGACTCCCAGCTCCTGGGTCATGACTGGGCCCCCAGCGCGATGCCTTCCACTGGCCGTCCGACGTAGTCCCTGGTCCAGGCCTCGTAGTCCGGGTCGTCACCCATCGCGTCCGGCGTCATGCCCATGTAGCCGAGGATGCCGCCGACGTCCATGGGCTGGATCTGCCCGGCCAGGAAGCGGTCGACCAGCGTCTCGTGGTTGACGTTGTCCCGGTCCTTCCAGAAGATCTGCCGGCACGCGTTGGTGCAGAAGTGGAAGGTCTTGCCGTCGTAGCGCAGCGACCAGTCCCGGACCCGCCAGGTGCCGTCCCGGGACTGGGTGGCGTTGCAGCAGGGCAGGTGGCAGGTCATGCACAGCCAGGGCAGCGTCTCGGGCAGGGTGGCTTCCACGTTGTTGGCGTTGACGTTGTCGATCAGCACGTCCCACTTGTCGCCGTAGACCTTCTCCCAGTTCGGGTACTTCTCGGCCAGCCAGGCGCGCTCGTCCTGGCTGACCCCGGCCTTGGGCCGCCACCACAGCGTGGGCCGCCAGTACCACAGGCCCATCTGCAGCCCGTGGTGCCAGGTGTCCAGCCCGCGCATGAACTCGTCCCAGAACCAGGGCTTGCGCAGCCCGTAGTCCTCGATCGTGCGGACGAACTGGTCGATGACCCACTCCTCCATGAACTCCCGGTAGGACTGCTTCCGGTGCTCGAGCGGGGTGTAGTAGTCCATCGCCGGCCCGGTCAGCGCCGCGAACGCGCGGGCCGAGCCCCAGAAGGCCTTGTCCACCACCCACTGCGCCCGGACCGGGTCGTGCTCGACCAGGATCTCCAGGGTCGGCCCGCCCTGCTGCGAGTGCCGCGCCTCGTCGGTCTGGATGGAGGAGATCATGTTGGCGAAGTTGACGTCGCCGGATTCCAGGGCATCCGAGGCCAGCGCCACGAACTGCAGGTTGGTGAACCCGGTCTCGAACGTGAACGGCAGCTCGATGGCCATGTCGACCACGTTGGACGTGATCATCATGTTGTCGAACAGGTTGCGCAGCGAGATCAGCACCCAGTCGTTGGTGTGGAACGCTTTCTGCGTCCAGTCGTACTGGGCGTCCTTCCCGACGAACTCGTGCCCGAAGAACGTGGTGATCTGGGCGTGCCGGAGCTCGTCGAGCTGGCCGAACGTGGCCATGTTCCGCCACGCCCCGTTCAGCCCGAACCGGGCCATCTTCAGCTCGGCCAGCACGGCCGCGTACTCGACCAGGGCCACCCCGCCGAAATGCATTTTCGTGGCTGATTTCCAGCCCTCGTCGAGATGCTCGAACGTTGACGAACGCTGCAGCGCCGCCTTGACCGCATAGGCCGAGGCTTCCTTGTCCCGCTGCACGGCCACGTATTCGGGGTAGCTGACCTTGTAGTCCTCTTCCCAGGCCGACCACGCCTCGCGCGGCACCTTGCCGGTCCCGCTGTGCCACTCGGGGAAGATCGCCTCATCGTCTACATAGCTGTAGGTCCAGTCCACGTCGCGGACGAAGCCCTGCCATTCCTCGCGCTTGAGCAGTGCCATCTTTCAGGTCCCCTTCGTCAGTTGACTTCCTCGTGACCGAGCTGCTGGCTCATGCTGGCGTCGTTCCAGTAGGCCGTGACGGCGTCGATGAGCAGGTCCTCGCCGACGTGGAAGATGAACAGGTGCGGCTCGCGGTAGTGCTGGCCGGCCGGCTTGATCAGGGCCCAGGCCAGCTGCTGGGTGCCCCCGATGTTGACCTCGGCGACCACGTCGCCGTCGTCGTTGGCGGTCATCGTGTGCACCGTGTTGGTCAGGTCCGGGAACGCGTTGACCAGCCCGGTCCACAGCGGCTTGCCGATCGTGCCGACCTTCCCGTCGCCGCGCAGCACCCGCTGCTTCCCCCACACCTCCACGGGGACATAGGAAAAGTCGGCGTTGATCGAGCAGAGGTCGGCCATGCCGTTGACGTCGTGGGCCCGGTAGCGGTCGAAGAACTCCGTGACGACCCCGGCCGCCGTCTCGGCGGTGCGCGCTTGTGTCGTGGTCATCGTGATTCCTCCTCAGGCGATGGCGATCGCGTCGAACCGCTTGACCGCGAGCCGCCGGTAGAGCTGCTGCTGGCACCAGTACACGGAGACGCCGGTGATCACGCCGCCGGTCACGGTGAAGCGCCAGGCCTGGTCGATGTCCAGGTGCTTCTCCTGGTTGATGGCACCGGCGTAGTCCGCGGCCTGGGTGCCCTCCACCTTGATCAGCGCGGTCACCACCTCACCGGTGGTGATGATCCGGCCGGTCGTCACCAGCAGGTCGGGGAACGCCCGGATCAGGTCGTCCAGCACGGTCCGCAACGCGTCGCGGCCGGTGGCGCGGACTTCGAGCGGGTAGACGGTGACCGCCGCCTGCGGGGCTACGACGGCGAGCGCGGCGGCCGCGTCGCGGCGGGTGAAGGCGTCCAGGAAGGCCTGCACGGTCTGGGCCGGGCTGCCGGCCTGGGCGGAGTCGGGCATGGTCTCGGTCTGACTGCTGGTCATGAGGGACAGCTCCTCGATGCTCAGGCGGCGGCGCGGGCCGGGGCCCGGAGAATCTTGATGACCGCATCCGCGGTTGCCTCGGTCGATCCGGGGTTCTGCCCGGTGATGAGGTTCCGGTCGGCGACCACGTGCGAGATCCACGCCGCGGGGCCGTCGTCGAACACGGCGCCCGCGTTCTTCAGCGCGGTGTCCAGGAACCAGGACATCCCGAGCCGCCCGGCCTCAGTCTGGATTTCCTCCTCGTCGGTGAAGCAGGTCAGCCGGTAGCCGTCGAACAGCCACTGCCCGTCGGCGCGTTCCGGCGCGGACAGGAGCAGGGCCGGGCCGTGGCACAGCGCCGCGATCGGCGCGGACTTACTGTGCAGCGCGACGAGCAGCCGCCCCGCGTCGGGGTTGCCGGCCAGGTCGACCATGGGTCCGTGCCCGCCCGGCGCGAAGACCGCGTCGAACTCCGCCAGGTCCTCATCGCTGAGCGAGGACAGCGCCACCGGGTGCTGGAACCCGGGGATGGCCTGCAGCGTGGCGAGCCGCTCGGCCGCCAGCCGCTCGCTGTCGGCGCGCTGGGCGTCGACCTCGCCCTGGATCTCCTCCCGGGTCAGGCCGTGCGAGCCGTCCTCGGCCAGCACGTCGGCGAACTGCCGGTCCCGCCGCCAGGCTTGCTTCGCGGCGGCGCTGACGATCTGGTGTGCCTGCGCGGGGCTGTAGCCACGGGATTCGAGCCGGGCTGCCACCCGCCGCGCGGCGGCCAGGCCCAGCTCGGTGTTCTGGTGCAGGGTGATGCGGATGTCGTCGACGTCGTGGGCGAACGTGCGGACCACCGAGGCCAGGTAGTCCTTGTCCTCTTCCGGATAGTGGAAGAACCACGAGAGGCCGTACGGATCCGCGTGGGGCGGCTGGCCGTCCGGGGTGATCACGGTGACGTCGAGGCCGGCCGCGGTGAAGCGCTGGTAGGGCTTGAGCGCCTCCTCGGCGAAATAGCCGGTCGGGTGCGGTGTCCCGTCCGCGAGCGTCATCTCGCGGGCACTGGTCACCAGGTACGCAATCCGGGTCATCGGCTGCCTCCACGTCGAGGGCGTTGTCCTGGGCGGGTGTCTTGTGGCATGGGTCACGTTCTGGTGACTCTGCCATCGCTGGGCCGAGACAGCCATGTCCTGGGATAGCGATTTTCTGCTGAGCTCTTGCCCATTCCGCCAGGCAGCCCCGGTAGCGCATGCTGGTGCTGAGCGGCGCAGGGAGGCATCGCCATGAGTTCAGGGCAGCTCGAACGGCCGGTGACAGCAGGCGACCTGATCGCCGAACTCGGCGCCCGCGCCCCGGCCGTGGGGGCCAACGCGGGCGCCTGGCCGGGCCTCACCATCTACCGGTTCACTGCGCCGGCCGGGCCGAGCTGGGAGGAAATCCAGTCCCTGTCCCTGTGCATCGTGGCCCAGGGCCGCAAGGCGGTCACCGTCAACGGCGAGACCTACTTCTACGACCCGTTCCACTACCTGGTGCTGAGCAGCCACCTGCACTTCCAGGCCGAGATCCTGGAGGCCTCGCCGACCCGGCCGTTCCTGTCCTTCGTCCTGCAGATCGAGCCAGGCCCTGGTCCGCCGGGTCTCCAGCGACATGCTGGAGCGCCGCACCACTGCGTTCCGGTCCCGCCTCGGTGAGTCCGAGGCCCCTGACCGGCCGGCCCTGGTCTCCGCCCTCGACCAGGAGCTGCTCGGGGCGGTGCTGCGGTTCCTGCGCGCGGTGGGCACGGACGCCGACCGGCGGGTGCTGGCCCCGCTGTACCTGCAGGAGATGGTCTACCGGGTGCTGCAGCGCGAGCAGTTCGCCCGGCTGCTCGCGATCGCCGCGGCGCAGGCGGCCACGAACCCGGTGTCCGCGGCGCTCGACTACGTGCGGGCCCACCTGTCCGAGCCGCTGACGGTGGCCGACATGGCCGAGCAGGTCAGCCTGAGCCCGTCGGCCTTCGCTCACCTGTTCCGGGACGTCACTGGCCGGTCCCCGTACCAGTTCCTGAAGGAGATGCGCCTGGACCGGGCCCGCGAGCTGCTCGTGGACGGGAACCTGGCCGTGGCCCGGGTCTCCAAGGAGGTGGGCTACGCCAGCGTTTCGCACTTCATCAGCGAGTTCCGCGGCCGGTTCGGCGTCACCCCCCGCGCCTACTGCGACATGAACGCTATGAACCGCGAACTGGGCAGCCAGCGGCTCCCTCAAGACGGTACCCGCGCCTGAACTTCCCCACCCGCATCCCCCGCGCAGGACCCGTCAACCTCCCCGGCGGAAGAAGGCGTGATCCGCGGCTTGACCTTGACCCTGCGTCAGGGTTGCACCATCAACGCATGCAGAACCTGACCCTAAGCCCGGCCAGCACGGCGACCCGCCCAGCGGTCGCCGTCCGGGGCCTCCGTAAGTCCTTCGGCAAGCAGGTGGTGCTCGACGGCATCGACCTGGATGTGGCCGAGGGCACAGTGTTCGCCCTGCTGGGACCCAACGGCTCCGGCAAGACGACAACAGTCCGGATCCTGTCCACCCTGCTCGCCGCCGACGGCGGGACCGCCCGGGTCGCCGGCCATGATCCAGCCCGCGAGCCCGGCCTGGTCCGCGCGGCGATCGGGGTCACCGGCCAGTTCTCCGCGGTGGACGAGCTGCTCACCGGGCAGGAGAACCTGATCCTCATGGCCGACCTGCATCACCTGGGCCGGGCCGAGGGCCGGCGCCGGACCGCGGACCTGCTCGAGCGGTTCGAGCTGACCGGGGCGGCCGGGAAGATGGCCGCGACCTACTCGGGTGGCATGCGGCGCCGGCTCGACCTGGCCATGACGCTGGTCGGCGACCCGCGCATCATCTTCCTGGACGAGCCGACGACCGGCCTCGACCCGCGCAGCCGCCGCTCCATGTGGGAGATCATCCGCGAGCTGGTCGCCCGCGGCGTCACCATCTTCCTGACCACGCAGTACCTGGACGAGGCCGATGAGCTGGCCGACCGGATCGGGGTCCTCGACCACGGCCGGATGGTCGCCGACGGGACGGCGGCCGAGCTCAAGCGCCAGATCCCCGGCGGCCGCATCGACCTGCACTTCAGCGACGCCGAGGCGCTGGACTCCGCCGCCCGGCTGCTCGCCGGGAGCTCACCCGACGAGGCCGCCCTGGTCCTCCAGGTCCCCTACGACGGCCGGGCCCGGTCCCTCAAGAACCTGCTCGACCGGCTCGAAACGCTGTCCCTCCCCGGGACGGCCGAGCCGGCCGTGTCCGTGCACACCCCCGACCTCGACGACGTGTTCTTCGCCCTCACCGGCCAGCCCCGCATCCCGGAGCCCGGCACCGAACAGGACGGTCCCCGATGACTGCTCTCACCCTGGCCGCCCGCGACTCGGCCACCATGCTCCGCCGCGACGTGCGGCACTCGCTGCGCTTCCCCATGATGACGATCAGCGGCATCACGGTGCCGGTCGTCCTGCTGCTGCTGTTCGTGGGCGTGTTCGGGCACGCCCTGTCTGCCGGCCTGGGCACCCCGCTGGCCGGCGTCAGCTACGTCAACTTCCTCGCGCCGGGCATCCTGGTGATGACCGCGGGCTTCGCGGCCGAGGCGACCGCGGTGAACGTCTGCACCGACATGCACACGGGCATCATCCCCCGGTTCCGCACCATGGCCATCTCCCGCGGGTCGGTGCTGACCGGCCAGGTGACCGGGAGCCTGATCCGGACGATGATCAGCGGGGTCCTGGTCATCGCGGTCGCGCTGCTGCTGGGGTTCCGGCCCTCAGCCAGCCCCGTGGCGTGGCTCGCGGTGGCCGGGATGTTCGCCCTGCTCACCGTCGCGCTGACCTGGCTGACGGTGGCGTTCGGGCTGCTGGCCAAGACGCCCGCCGGGGCGAACAGCCTGGCGCTGATCCCCGCGTTCCTCCCGTTCCTCAGCAGCGCTTTCATCCCGGCCGGCTCGATGTCCGGCGGGGTGCGCTGGTTCGCCGAGCACGAGCCGTTCACGCCCATCACCGACACGCTGCGGGGACTGCTGACCGGCACCCCGGTCGGCAGCAGCGCGGTCCTTGCCATTGCCTGGTGCGCGGGCATCACACTGGTCGGGTACTTCTGGGCCCGGGCGCTGTACAACCGCGGAGGTTAGGGATGCTCACCATCGGCCAGCTGGCCGCGTACACGGGGGTCACGGTGCGCGCCATCCGGCACTACCACCAGCGCGGCCTCCTGCCCGAGCCCGCCCGGGATCCCTCGGGCTACCGGCGTTACGACGGGCGCGCCGTGGTCGAGCTGATCCGGATCAAGACCCTGGCCGAGGCGGGCGTGCCCCTGGCCCGCATCCAGGAACTCCTCGACGCCGGGCCCGCGGAGTTCGCCGGGGCCGTCACCCAGATCGACGGGGCACTGAAGAGGAAGATCCGCGAGCTCACCCAGCACCGGCGCAAGATCGCCGAGCTCACCGGGGGCGAGCGGCTGTTCCTGCCCCCCGAGATCGTGGACATCCTCGACGAGCTCCGCCGCATGGGCGTGCGCGAGCGGACGGTGCAGGTCGAGCGGGACGCCTGGATCCTGGCGGTCGCCCTCTCCCCGGAAGTGATCCCGGAATGGGCGAGCGTCAAGCGGGCTGCCCTGGACGACCCGGAGTTCCGCCGGATCTACGTCCTGGGCGACCAGGCTTTCGACTGGGATCCGGCCGACCCGCGGGTCGCGGAGCTGGCTGACGCGATGGCGGCCTGGGCCGCCAGCAGCCGCCCGGACACCTCTCCCGGCGAGACGCCCAGAAGCGTCGCCGCCGTTGCCCTGCTGTCCTCGCACATCGTCGGTTCCTCGCCGACCTGGGAGCGGATGAACGAGCTCTCCCAGAAGCGGCTCGAATCCCTGCGGGACCCGGCCGGGCCCGCATGACCAGCCGCATCGAGATCCGCGGCGCCCGGGTGCGGCTCCGGCCGCTGCGGGCCAGCGAGATCGATGAGGAATGGCAGGCCATGGTCGGCGCGGATCCCATGGTCGTCCCCGAACTGCCCGACGAGTCACGCTTCAGGGCCCGGCTGAGGCGGTCGGGCCGCCTGGTTGATGGCCGGCTCGACCTGGCCATCGACCTGGACGGGGCGCTGATCGGGCGCATCCAGACGTTCGTGCCCCCCGGCCGGCCGCTGCCCCCCGGGACCTTCGACCTGGGGATCGGCCTGCGCGAGAACGCCCGGGGTCAGGGCCTCGGCCGCGAGGCACTCACGCTGTTCACCGGCTGGCTGTTCGAGCACGCAGGCGCCCTGGTCGTGGAAGGCGCCACCGATCCCGCGAACGCCGCGATGCGCACGGTCTTCGAGCGGGCCGGCTGGGCTTTCGCCGGGCCGGTGACCGAGGCTGGCCGCGAATGGGCCCTGTACCAGATCACCCGGGGCGGGTGGCGCGGCCCTTCAGCCTGATTTGTCGTGCCTGGCCAGGGCCTGCGCCAGCATTTCCTCGATGCGGTCCAGCCGCCGGCTCAGGTCGGCCATGTCCTGGCCGGCCTTTTCCTCGACGAAGTAGCTGGCCACCGTGGCACTCAGTGACCCGATCAGCCCGATGCCGACCAGCATGAGCACCACGGCCACGCACCGGCCGCCGGAGGTGACCGGGAAATTGCCGCCGTAGCCCACCGTGGTCACGGTGACGATGGCCCACCAGAGCGATTCGCCGAAGTTGTGGATGTTCGCGCCATGTGCATGCTCCTCGAAGGCCAGTTCCACTCCCGACCCCACGACGACGATCCCGGTCACGGCCATGAGGACGAAGTGCAGGCCACGATGGGTGAGGATGCCCCGGACCCGCGTGAGGGCGTTGACCAGCACGACACCGGCCCGGGCCAGGCTGAACAGGCGCAGAAGCCGGAGGGCCCGGAGCGGGCGGAGCACCGGCAGGACCACCACCGCGAGATCGACGAGATGGTGGCTGACGAACCATGTGCGGGACGGCACCAGGTACAGGCGGATGAGGTACTCCGCCGCGTACGCGGCCCATACACCCAGGTCGATGACGTTGCACGTGCGGGCGACATCGGCGGGGAGATGCATCACCAGCGGGAGCACCAGCACGGGCAGCCACAGCACGGCCAGGATGGTCAGGGGTATATTGGTGGCGGCCGTGAACCGCTCGTACGCGTCTTGCGACCGGGCGAACGCGGGCAGCTGCTTGAACGCCACACCGCCCCCGTCCGGCCACCCGTAACTACTGCGTCACTCTAAGTGTTTCCCGCTTCGCGGCCCGCTACCCCGGTGAACCGGGAGCTGGGCCCACCCCGGAGATGCCCCGGCGGCAGCTTCCGTCCGCAGACGAGCAGCGCGAGATCCTGGGCTGAGCCGGACACGGGCGTTCCGGACCCGAACGACCAGTCCAGGTCGTCGGCCCGCAATTCGATCCCGGCGAGATCGGTGCCAAAGTGCCGGACCGACTTCGCCCCGGTGATGCCGTCCAGGACGATCCCCAGGCGTTCCGGGGGAACCTGGCGGCCGAGGCCCAGGGCCACGGTGATGTCCAGGCCGTGGATCACGTCATGGGTCAGCGCACCCTGGTAACCGCCGCCGGGCGGCTTCCACGGGTTCCGTTCGTTGTCCTGGAGGGCCGCGGCGAGTTCGGCGGGCGGGGCGGCCCCGTCCCGGCGCGCGCAGCGGTCGGCCATCCGGTTGAAATTGCCGCGTGACCTGGCCATCTCGAACGCGAACCGCGGGGGCCGGTACCGGAACGGCATCGTGATGTGGGCCACGACCTCGCGGACCCGCCACCCGGCGCACAGCGTCGGGAAGTCCCACGACTCCGGCGCCAGACCGGCCAGGATCGCGGCCAGCTCCCGGCGTTCGGCCGCGATCGAGCCGGTGATCTCGGCGTTCCGCGCGGCTGCGGCGGTCATCGTGATCCCTGCTCTCCGGGGCCGCCGGCACCGGGGACGCCGGTACGGGTCGCGAGGTACCGCGCGAAGCGGTCCAGCGAGGTGAGGAAGCCGGCCTGGGCCTCCGGGGACCGGAAGGCCTCGGGCACCCTGACCTGGCGGATCTCGACCCCGGTGCGGGAGCCGCCGAGGTCGGTGAAGGTCACGGTCACCGTCATCCCGGAGTGGGTCTCGGTCCACACGAGCCGTTCCGGCTCCACGACCTCATCGAACACGGCCCGGGTGGGGTAACGGCTGCCGTCGGCCTCGCTGATCATGACGGTCTCGAACGCACCGCCCGGGCGCGCGTCCAGCGTGATGTGCTCGATCGGGGCGCTGGTCCCGGCCGGGCCCCAGAAGTGGGTGAGGTGCTCCGGCTGGGTCATGCACTCGAACACGAGCTCGCGGGGGGCCTCGAAGACCCTGGTGAAGACGAGTTCAGCCGTGGCGGCTGCGGGGTCGCTCACTGGTCGTTCCTTTCGTCCGGCGGCACAGGCCGCTCGTTCGGCGGCGCAGGCCGCGTGCGATCCGGGGCGCTCTGGAGATCACGCAGGTGGGCGTCGAGCTTGTCGAACCGCTCCGCCCAGATCCGGCGGTTGTCCTCGATCCACGAGACGGCCGAATCGAGCATCCCGGCCTCCAGGTGGCAGGGCCGGAACTGCGCGCGCCGCGTCCGGGAGATGAGCCCGCAGCGCTCGAGCACCTTCAGGTGCTTGGAGATGCCGGGCAGGGTCAGGTCGAACGGCGCGGCGAGTTCGGTCACCGTGGCGTCTCCCCGCGCCAGCCGGGCCACGATGGCCCGCCGGGTCGGATCCGCCAGGGCCATGAAGGTGGCATCGAGCTGGTCCTGCGCCACTGTCATCTGACCCTCCCGCGGACGTTGCTCCCTGGCTCTTATTTGACCACCTAGTTAATTAGCTGTCAAGTTAAGTACAGGCTCATGCTCTCTCCCGCTGTGCCCGCCTGCCGGGTCAGGGAGGGGCTCCCTGACCCGGCAGGCGGGGTCAGGGAGCCCCTCCCGGGACCCTGGATTACGGTGCCCTCATGGCTATCTCGTTCAATGCGGCGACGCTCGCCCTGCTGGATGGGCGGAACTACGCCGTGCTCGCCACCATCAATGCCGACGGCAGCCCGCACACCTCCGCGATGTGGGTCGGCCGTGACGGGGATGACCTGCTGTTCTCCACCGTGGAGGGCCGCCAGAAGCACCGCAACATGCTGCGCGACCCGCGGGTCAGCGTCAGCGTCCTGGACTCCGCGGACCCGGAGAACTACGTGGAGCTCCGCGGCCGGGTGACGATGACGCCCGACCCTGACCGGCTGCTGCACATCCAGCTGTCCCACAAATACAACGGCACCGATCCCGGCGAGGACAGGCCAGGCGCGCACCGCGTGATCGTGCGGATGGCGGTGGACAAGGCAGCTGGCCACGCCGCGTGACGGTTCAGCGCAGCAGGTCAGCGACCGCGGCGATACCGGGCTCGACCGCGCGCTCGCTGACATTCCCGAAGCCGAGCACGAGCTGCGGAGGGGCGCCCGCGGGGGCCGCCCGCTGCGGGCCCATCCCGTACAGGCCAACCTGGCGCTGCCGCGCGGAGGTGACGACGGCCTGCTCGTCAGCCGAGTCGGGCAGATGCGCCACGGCGTGGAATCCGGCGGCCAGCCCGGACAGCCTGACCCAGGGCGCGTGCGTGGCCAGGGAATCGATCAGCAGGCCGCGCCGCCGGGCGTACAGGACGCGCATGTGCCGCAGGTGCCGGTCGTACCGGCCGGATTCGAGCAGCGCGGCCACCGCGAGCTGGTCCAGCCCGGAGGAGCCGCGGTCGCTGAGCCGTTTTTCCGCCGCGACGGCGTCGATCAGCGGCGGCGGCACCAGCACCCAGCCGAGCCTGACGGCGGGGGCCAGCGACTTGCTCACCGTGCCGATGGCGAAGACCCGGTCCGGCGCGAGCCCCTGCAGCACGCCGACGGGCTCCCGGTCGTAGCGGAACTCGGAATCGTAGTCATCCTCGACCACGAACCCGTCCGTGCGGGCGGCCCATTCCACCAGCGCGTGCCGCCGCTGGGCCGCGAGGACGACGCCGGTAGGCGACTGGTGCCGCCGGCGTCACCACGACAACCTGGGCGCCGCTCGCCGCGAGGGCCGAGACGTCCAGGCCGAGCTCGTTGACAGGCACGTGCACCACATCGAGGCCCACCGCCTTGGCGGCTTGCGCGCTATCGCTGCCGGTCAGGTCCCCGTGGCCAGGGTCTTCCAGCGCGACACACCGGACGCCCAGCTGAGTAAGGGCCCGGAACGCCAGGTTGAGCCCCTGGGCGTATCCGGTGCAGACGACGATGCGGCCAGGGTCGGCGGCGGCCGCGCGCACGCGGCGCAGGTACGCGGCGACTACCTGGCGCAGCATCGCGCTGCCGCGCGGGTCGCCGTAGTCGAGGTCGGGCGTGGCCACGCTGCGGCAGGCCTCCCGGGTCGCCCATACCCAGTCGCCGCGCGGGAAGCTCGCCAGGTCCGGCACGCCGGACCGGAAGTCGGCGATCAGCCGCGGCGGCGGGACCGGCCGCGGCGACGGGCTGGCCGGCGCCGCCGGGCACCGGGCGCGACCCGGGTCGCCGAACCGACCCGGCTGGTCAGGTACCCCTCGGCCAGGAGCTGGTTGTAGCACTCCTGCACCAGCCCGCGGGAGACGCCCAGCTCGGAGGCGAGCTCCCGCGATGAGGGCAGCCGCTCACCGCCCCGCAGCCTGCCGCTCCTGATCGCGTCGCGAAGACCGGCCTCGAGCTGCGAGCGGAGCGGCTGCCCGGACCCGCGGTCGAGCTGGAGGAGCAACTCCGGCCCCGAACCGGACCACTGAATAGCCATCGGATTGGACCTTACCAGCGATCCGGTTGGCGCCTACGGTCACGTACATGAGCACTATGACCCAGCCCGGACACCCCGGGCCCGCGGCATCCACCGAGCCGCCGGACCGCCGGGCGCCGCGCGCCCGGCTGATCAGCGGCCGCCTTGCCCTGGCGCTCCTGTCCTCCTTTGGCGCGCTCACCAGCTTCTACCTGCTGCTGTCGGTGACACCGATGTACGCCGTGTCGGCAGGCGCCGGAAGCGCCGAGGCCGGCGCGGTGACCGGCTCGCTCATGCTGGCCACGGTCCTGGCCGAGTTCGCCTCGGCCAGGCTGATGAGGCGTTACGGCTACCGCACGGTGTTCGCCGCGGGAGCGCTGCTGCTCGGCGGCGGCGCTGGCCTTGCTGGGCCCGCACAGCGTGATCGCGATCGTCGTGGTCAGCATCGCCCGCGGCATCGGCTTCGGCCTCAACACCGTCGTCATCGGAGCCCTGGTGGCCACCGCACTGCCCCCGGAACGGCGCGGCGAGGGGATCGGCCTCGCCGGGGTCGTCGCCTGCCTGCCCGCGATCGTGGCGCTGCCGTCCGGCGTCTGGCTGGCCGAGAACGCCGGTTACGCAGTAGTCATAGCGATCACGGCGGTCAGTGCCCTGGCCCCGCTGGCGGCAATCCCCTGGCTGACCAGTCCGGCTGATCATCATGCGGAAGCGGACCCGGGTACGGCACAGCCGGCCGGCCTGCTCGCCAGCCTGCGATCCGGCGGCCAGCTGCGGCCGTCCCTCGTCTTCGCGGCCACGACCGTGTCGGCTGGTGTGGTCGCCGCATTCCTGCCGCTCGCGGCCGGCGTGTCTGGCGGCCTCGCCGCCCTCGGGCTGCTCGTGCAGGCGGTCGCCTCGACGGCGAGCCGCTGGTGGGCCGGGCGCCACGGTGACCGGCATGGCCACGCTGGCCTGCTGGTCCCGGGACTGCTGACCGCCGCCGCGGGGATGACCCTGCTGATCTGGGTGACCGCCCCGTTCGCCCTGATCACGGGCATGTGCCTATTCGGGATCGGCTTCGGGATCAGCCAGAATGCCACCTTCGCGCTGATGATCGACCGCGCGCCGGTCTCCGGCTACGGCACAGCCAGCGCCCTGTGGAACCTGGCCTACGACGCCGGTTACGGAGCCGGTCCTGCCGTGTTCGGCGTCTTCGTCGTTTACTACCGGCTACCCGGCGGCCTTCGCCCTCACCGGGATGCTGATGCTCGCCGCGCTCGTCCCAGCCATGCGTGACCGCGCAGCCGGCGGCCGCGATTGAGGGTCCGCCCGCCGCAGCAGATGGCGCAGGGCCCGGCAGGTCGCGGCCGCCGGGTTCACGGTGCATGTCGGCTCCCGTGACCCGGCCGAGGCGGCCGCGGGTGCCGTCCGGCTGGCCCTGCTCCCCGACGACGGCCCCACCGGCGAGTTCCTCTCCTGGGACGGAACCCCGCGCCCCGGTAGGTCACCCCGGGCCGGGCGGCAGCGCCAGCAGCCCGTCCGTAGTGCCCCCGTCCATACCGAGGCTGTGCCGCGACTCGTCACCCCCGCCGTTGCGCCCGGTTCCCTCGCGCGGTTGCGCCAGCCCGTCCTGGAACAGGACGGCTGGTGCTGCGGCCCTGGCGGGTGTCGGACGCGCCCGCCGTGGCCGAGGCTTACTCCGACCCCGGCATCCAGCGCTGGCACAACCGGTCGATGAACGGCCGGAAGCCCGCGCCTGGGTCGGCTCGTGGCCAGGGCGGTGGGCTGAGGAGAGCGGCGCCGGCTGGGCCATCGACGGTCCATCCGGCCTCCTCGGGCAGATCGGCCTCGCCGGCTGGACCTGGCCGGGGGCCTCGCGGAAGTGTCCTACTGGGTGCTGCCCGCCGCCCGTGGCCGCCGAGTGGCACCGCGGGCCCTGTGCGCGCTGAGCGCGTGGCTGTTCGACCATCTCCATGTGCACCGGGTCGAGCTGGCTCACTCGACGATGAACTCCGCCTCGTGCCGGGTCGCGGACCGCGCCGGCTACCCGCTCGAGGGAACCAAGCGGGGCGAGTGCCTGCACCGCGACGGCTGGCACGACATGCACCTGCACGCCCGCCTGGCCGGCGACCCCCGGCCCGCCCTGGCTGGCATGATGCCGGGAGGCCGCTAAGGGGTGAGCAGATGGGCGCGATATTCGAGCATCCGGTCGATGTCCGGTGGCGCGACGTGGACGCGCTCGGGCACGTCAACCACGCAGTGTTCCTGACCTATCTCGAGGAGGGCCGGGACGCGTTCTTCGCGCAGACGTGCGGCGAGCCGGACTACGTGGTGGCCCGGGTCGAGATCGACCTGCGCGCGGAGGTCCGCTACCCGGATCGGCAGGTGACCGTGCGGCTGGAGGTGGAGCGCGTGGGCACGACGAGCCTGACCACGCACGAGACGGTCCTCACGCCGGCCGGGGAGGTTGCCGCCGAGGCCCGCGTCGTCACCGTCCGCTGGGACCGCCGGGGGCGCAAGCCGGTCCCGTTCAGCGAGGCCGAACGCGCCCGGCTGGCCGCCGTCACGGCCGGGTGACCCGCGGCCTCCCCGCCGGCACCCGCTCCAGCGCCCCGCCCCCGGGGGGCCGGTCCGGCGGCCCGCCCCGGGCCGCTCACCCGCCCAGGCGCGCCTCGCCGCGCAGCAAAGCCGGCAGGTCCTCAGGGGCCGGCGAGACGCCGGTGAGGCCGCGCGCCGAGAACCACCGGGCCACGTTCGCGGCGTCCCGGTCCAGGAATTCGGCGCCGCGCGGGTTGGTGATCACGTCCACCACCTGCGGCAGGTCGATCAGGATCAGCCTGCCCCGGTGGACCAGCAGGTTGTACGCGGACAGGTCGCCGTGGGCCAGGCCATGGATGGCCAGGACGAGCAGCGCGTCCACCAGCTGGTCCCACAGTCCCGCCAGCTCGCGGGCGCCGGCGGATCTCGGCGAGCCGGGGCGCGGCAGTGCCGTCGGGCTCGCCGATGAACTCCAGCACCAGTTCGGTGCCGAGGACCTGCACCGGGTAGGGCACCGGCACACCGGCGCGGTACAGCTGGGCCAGGGCGGCGAATTCGGCGTTCGCCCACTGCCGGGCGATCATCTGCCGCCCGGCCGCGGTGCGCTGGGCCATCGCGCGGGTGTCGCGGGACTCGCGGACCCGCCGGCCCTCCAGGTACGCGCTGTCCCGGTGGAACAGCCGGTGGCTGGCGTCCCGGTACCGCTTCGCCGCCAGCAGGCACGAGCGGCCGCCCGCGGGCAGGCCGCGGCGCAGCAGGAAGACGTCGGCTTCCTTGCCGGTCTTCAGGATGCCCAGCTCGGTGTTGACCGCGGCCAGGTCGGTCACCAGCCAGCGCGGGTAAGGCTCGGGTCCCCGCTCGAGCGGCGCCGACTGGTCCCAGGTGGACCAGCGGTCGCCTTCGGGCAGGCCGTCGGCGCTGTCGAAGGCGTCCAGGGCAGGCAGCGCACGGCGATGCCGGCTGGCGCTTGGCGAACGTGGGTTCGTCGTCGTCAAAACGCCGCTTGCGGCGGCGGAAGGCAGGATCGGGCACGGCTGGTGCTCCTCAGGCGGGCGGTCAGGGAGGGCATGGCGAAGTGCGAAACGGGCGCAAGCATCGATGACCCTCCTTCCGCTCGGCCGGCGTCGCCGGCTCGGCCTGTCCGCCTGAGGCTGCCAGTCCCGCGCGGCCACGGCAACCGAATTTCCCGGGGCCTGCCTGGCGTCCCCTCGCCGCTCGTGTCACAGTGCAACGAAAAGACCGTTATTTCCCTAACGGTCCTACCGGCCTGCTGCTGGTGCTCGCTGAGTCACGTCGTTCGATGAGGAAGGGCTGACCCCCATGGCGGATGTGCAGGGAACCTGCGACACGAGGTTCGGGCCGGTCCGGGACGCGCTCGCCGGGCAGCTCGAATCCGGCAATGACACCGGCGCGAGCATCACGGGTCCGACGTGGACGGCCGCACCGTGGTCTACATCTGGGGCGGCTGGTGCGACCCCGGTCACGGCAAGCCGTGGTCGGAGAACACCATCACCAACGTCTGGTCCACCACCAAGACCGTCACCAACCTCGCCGCCCTGATGCTGGCCGACCGGGGACTGCTTGATCCGTACGCGCCGGTCGCGAAGTACTGGCCGGAGTTCGCCGAGAACGGCAAGGAGCACATCGAGGTCCGGCACATTCTCAGCCACACCTCGGGCGTGTCGGGCTGGGAAGCCCCGTTCAGCACCGAGGACATGTACGACTGGGACCTCTCCACCCGGGCGGCTCGCCGCCCAGGCTCCCTGGTGGGAGCCGGGCACCGCGTCGGGTTATCACGCGCAGAACCAGGGCCACCTGGTGGGTGAGCTGGTGTGCCTGCTGACCGGCAAGCACCTGAAGACGTTCGTCGCCGAGGAGATCGCCGGGCCGCTCGGCGCGGACTTCCAGATCGGCGCGCGCGAGGCCGACTGGGACCGGATCGCGCCGGTCACGCCGCCGCCGCCGCTGCCGTTCGACCTGGCCAGCCTCGACCCCGGCAGCCCCGTCTACAAGACGTTCACCGGGCCGGTAGCCGACGCCGCGGCCGCCAACACCCCCGGCTGGCGGCAGGCTGACATGGGCGCGCTCAGGCACGAACCCGCGCACGGCTACGTCGTCGAAAGTCGCCACGGTCCTACCGTACGTGCACGCCCTCATGCAGTGGCGCTGGACGTGAGCCCCCCGCCGGCCGGAGCCCAGTGCACTGCCCCGTGCACTGCCCCGTGCATCAGTCCCGTGCATCAGTCCCGTGCAGCAGTCCCGTGCCTCACCGGAGCGGATCGAACGGGGTGAGGTCGGTGCCCGGGTCCAGGCCCAGGGCGGCCCGGGCGGCGATGCCGCCGGCGTGGGGGCCCATGGTGAGCCCTTCCGCCCCCAGCCCGGTGGCGACGATGAGGCCGGCCATGCCCGCCACCGGGCCGAGCAGGGGCCGGTCGCCGGGACCCGCCGGGCGGAAGCCCACCCGGGTTTCCAGGTACGTCCCGGAACCGAGGCCCGGGGCCACGGCCAGGGCCTGCGCCAGCACCTCCGACAAGCCTGCCGCGGTCACCCGGTAGTCGAACCCGGCGTCCGGCTCGCGGGTGGCCCCGGCGACCACCCGGGAGCCGTCGAAGGCGAGCAGGTAGTGGGCGCTGCCGGCGGGCAGGATCACCGGCCAGTGAGCCGTGTCCGCCGAGCCGAGCGAGAGGTGCACGATCTGCCCCCGCTGGGGAGTGACCCGGACGGTGACTCCGGCCGGCTCCACCAAGGACGGCGTCCAGGCGCCGGCGGCCGCCACCACGGCGTCCGCCTCGATCAGTTCACCCTCAGCCAGCACACCGGCGGCGCGCCCGTCGCGGCACGCGGAGGGCGGCATGGCCCGTCCTGACCGCGGCGCCTTTCCGGTGCGCGTGGCCCTGACCAGGGCGCCGGGGACTCCCGCCCGTCCACCCGGGCCGCACCCGGGATGTGCACCCCGGGCATCCCGGGCCGCAGCGGCGGGAACAGACGCTGGGCCTCGGTCGCGGTGACAGCCCGGACGTCGCCCATCTCGGGGCTCTCGGCGTGCCGGGTGCCGAGCCACTCCCTGGCCCGCTCCAGCTGATCATCCCGGTCGGCCACGACGAGCGCCCCGACCTGGCGGTAGGAGACGTCCCCCGCACCCAGGCCGGCCAGTTCCGCGACGAGCGCGGGGTATGCTCGCGCGGCCGCGCAGGCGAAGGCGTACCCGGCCGGATCGTCCACACCGGAGGTCCAGGGGCAGATGATCCCGGCACCTGCCGCGGTGGCCTGGCCGGGCCGGGCGGAATCGATCAGGGTGACCTGCGCGCCCAGGCTGCTCGCCACGTAGGCGCAGGCACTGCCGACGATCCCGGAGCCCACCACCACCAGCCGCATGCCGTTCCTCCCCCCGGCACGCTATCCCCCGGGAGGCCTCTAGCGTGCGGCGGGCGGAAGGGGCGCAGGCTCACAGGGCGGTGGCCGGCGGCCGCCTGTGCGAGGCATAGCGGTCGTCGAACAAAAGCAGCCGCCCGGGTTGCTGCCCCGCGGCCGCCTGGTGGCCTGCGTGTCGCAGCAGGAACTCGCGGATGCGGCCGGGTCCGTCCGCGAGGTGGTCGCCCGGGTCCTGCGTGATTTCCGGGTCGCCGGAATCGTGGGCGGAAGTCACCGGACAGCGTCCTGATCCTCGACGCGGCGCGGCTGCACAGCGAATCGTGGGACCCGGCTGGCCTGTGACTTTAGTTACCGAGCGCCGCTACTGACGTCACTGACAGACCGGGCAGGCGGCGGCACGCTGGCTGAGCGGCCGCGCGCCTGCTCGGCAGCTGACCCAGGGAGACAACCATGCAATCATTCGAGAACACGGTGACGATCCAACGGCCTGCCGAGGAGGTCTTCGCGTTCCTCGCGGACTTCGAGAACATCCCGAAATGGAACTACGCGATCGAAGAGACCCAGAAGATTTCCCGCCGGGCTCGTCGCGGTCGGCACCAGATACCGCCAGACACGCTCCGTCCCGAGCAGGAGCGTCGAGGGCTTCGAGGTGACCGTCTTCGAGCCGGCCCTGCCGGCTGGCCATGCAGGGACAGATCGGGCCCTTCCAGGCAACGATCAGCTACGAGCTAGAGGCCAGGGCCGGGGCGACACGGCTTGTCAACAAGGTGGAACTCGATCCCTCCGCAGGCCATGCTGAGGCTTGCTGCCCCGCTCGCGACCCCCAGGATCAAGGCGGCAGTGGCGCAATTGATCTGGTTGGCGGTGCTTCGATGGCTCGGGGCGCCTTGCCGGGCAAGCAAGTGCTCCCGCCGCGCTGCGGGAAGGTGGCCTGGCGGCGGCGATCAGGAAGGTGCCGGGGACCCGGCTCCGCTCCTGGTCAAGGCGATGGCGCCGCTGATGGACTCGGCCCGGATCGGCCTCGGCCCAGGACACGCGCCACCGCATCCTCGAGTTCTTCGGTACCCGCCTCAGGTGAATCAGTACGTGGCCCGGCCCCCGCTCAGGTCGTACACGGCGCCGGTCGAGAGAGCTGCCGTTGTCCGAGGCCAGCCAGGCCACGAGTTCGGCAACCTCATCGGGCCGGCCCAGCCTGCGCATCGGGATGAGGCTCGTCATGTACTCGAGCACCTCCGGCGTGTTGGTGGCGTTCATCGGGGTCTCGATGACCGCCGGCGCGATCGCGTTGACGAGGACGCCGCTGGTGGCCAGTTCCTTGCCCAGCGACTTGGTCATGCCGATCACGGCGGCCTTGCTGGCCGAGTAGGCCGCGAGCCTGGGGTTGCCGTCCTTGCCCGCCATGCTGGCCAGGTTGACGATCCGGCCCCAGCCCCGGTCCCGCATGCCGGGCACCACGGCGCGGCACATGTGGAACGTTCCGGTCACGTTCACTGCGAACGTCGCCGCCCACTCCTCGTCGCTGACCTCCCAGAGCGGCTTGTTCGGGCCGACGATGCCTGCCGAGTTGACCAGGATGTCCACCGGGCCGATCCCGGCCAGCGCCGTGCCGACCGCCGCGGCGTCGGTGACGTCGGCCACCACGTCCGCCTCCGCGGACCGGTCCAGGGTGACCACGGTGATCCCGTCCTGGGCGAGCCGGTCCGCGCTGGCACGGCCGATGCCGCTCGCTCCCCCGGTGATCACAGCTGTACGGGCCATGTTCTTCCCTTCCCTAGCGGGTCTGCACGATCACGTTAGGATCGCAGCGTCCGGCGCGCGGGCGGCTTTCGCTGACGCCGCCGCCCGGATCCGGGAGGGCGGGGCATGAGAGCGTTCGAACTCACCGGCCCGCGCCAGTTCACCGTGGCCGAGGTCGAGCCGCCGGTGGCCGCACCCGGCCAGGTGGTGGTGGACGTCGAGCGGGCCGGCGTATGCGGGACCGACGTCGAGTTCTTCACCGGCCACATGGCCTACCTGCATCAGGGCCACGCGACGTACCCTATGCGGCTCGGCCACGAATGGTGCGGCGCGGTGTCCGCGGTCGGGGAGGGGGTCGATCCGGCCTGGCTGGGCCAGCGGGTCACCGGTGACACCATGCTCGGCTGCGGCCGCTGCCACCTGGTGCCGCACGGGCCGGCAGCACGTGTGCGAGGACCGCTTCGAGATCGGCGTGCGCGGCGGGTGGCCCGGCGCCCTCGCGGAGCAGCTGCCGGTGCCGGTCACGGCGCTGCGCGCGCTGCCGCACAGCGTCGGCCCGGCGGCGGGGGCGATGGTCGAGCCGGCCGGCAGCGCCCTGCGTGCCGTCCAGGCGGCGGCGCTCGGGCCGGGCGACACGCTGCTGGTCCTTGGCGCGGGCACCATGGCGCTGCTCGTCGCGCAGTTCGCGCTGGCCCACGGGGCCGTGGTCCATGTGCTGGGCCTGACCCAGCCGTCGCTGGACTTCGCCCGGGCACTGGGGGTGCAGGGCGCGTGGACCCTGGCCCAGCTCCCCGCCTTGCCGTTCGACGCGATCATCGACTGCTCAACCGGCTCCGGACTGCCCGCCGCCGCCCTGGACCTGATCGAGCCGGGCAAGCGGATCGTGTTCGTGGGCCTGTCCGCTGAGCCCAGCCTGATCGACACCCGCACGATGGTGCTCAAGGACGTGACCGCGGTCGGGATCCTCAGCGCGTCCCCCGCCCTGGACGGCGTGATCGGGCACTACGCGTCCGGGCTGGTGGACCCGCGGCCCCTGGTGGCGGCCACGGTCGGGCTGGGCCAGGTCGGTGACGTCCTGGCCGGCACCCGCCCCGCGGGGCCGGCCCGGGGCCGAGAGATCCACGTGGACCCCCGCCTGTGACGTCCCGGCTGGCCGGCGGGAGGCGCAGCGCCGGCGCCGCGGGACCCGGCCTGGCCGGGGCCCCGCCCGAGGTTAGGGTGCCAGCATGAAGATCGCGGTGATCGGCACAGGTCATATCGGGGGCACGCTGGGCGGAAAGTTCGCGGCCGCCGGGCACGAGGTGGTGTATGGCTCGCGCCAGGCGGCGGGCGAGGGGGCCGGGGGTGCCCCGGTCCGGGCGGTGGCCGACGCGCTGGCCGACGCCGAGGTGGTGCTGCTGGCCGTGCCGGCCCGGGCCATCCCGGACCTGATCGCGGAGCATGGCAGCGCCCTCGCGGGCACGATCGTGGTTCGGCACGCCGTGAACCGGATCGGCGAGCCGGACACCAACAGCCGCAAGCTCATCGCCCAGGCGGCGCCGACCGCCCTCTACGTGCGCGCGTTCAACACGCTGGGCTGGGAGAACTTCGCCGACCCGCCCGGCTGGCGCCGCACTGTTCTTCGCCGCGGATGCCGCGCACGGCCGGTCGCCGCCCAGGAACTCATCACGGTGGTCGGGCTCCGCCCCAGGAGTACGTCGGGGACGCCGACGCGGCCGCGACGGTGGATGGCCTGCTGCCGCTGTGGTTCGCGCTGGTCCAGCAGCACGGCGGGAACCGCCGGCTCGCCCTGCGCGTGGTGGAGTAACGCCCGTCGGGCTGCCGACCGAGACCGGGTGCCTCAGGGCCCGGCGGACCCCCGGCCTGCCCAGCGGATCCCCGGGGGCCGCCCGCGCCCCGGTGAGCAGCCACGGTGCTACCGGGCGGGGGGGAGGCGGCTCAGGGCCCGCCGCGCCTTCTGCTGGGCGGCCTGCGTCTCGCGGACTCTGCGCCGGGCCGTTGTGAGCTGGCGGCGGGCCTCGTCGAGCTGGTCTTCGAGCTTCCGGACGTGGTCACGCTCGTCCCGCTCCGCCGCCGCTGCCTCGTCGGCCGCCCGGGTGGCCTCGGCGAGCACCTGCTCCGCCCCGGCGATGGCCTGCCGCCGCTCCTGCGCGGCCCTGGCCTCCGCGCGGCTCTCGCCGCCCGGGCCTCCTCGGCCGCCTGCGCCGCCTGTTGTTCCCGGGCGGCCTTCGCCGCCTCGGCATCCTGGGCCGCCTGGGCCGCCCTGGTTCCTCGCCTGGCCTTCGGCATCCCCGGGTCCCCCGGGCCGCGCTGGGGGGTGCCGCGTCCCCGGCCGCCTCTGCTGGCGCCTCCGCAGGCCTCGGGCGCCCGCCGCCTCGCGCTTCCGCGGGTGCCTCCCCGGGTGGCCTCCGCGGGGCGGAGGGACCAGGCTCAGCCCCGGTATCCCGGCGCTGAAATCGGCGCGGTGGACCGCCCGCAGCAGCGTGCCCGCAGCCAGTTCCCGGGCCACCTCCGGGTCGGCGAGGGCCGCGCCGAACGTGGCCGTGAGGTCTTCCCGCAGCGCCGCCGGCGGGGACTGCTCCCCCGCCTGCTGCAGGGCCTGCCGGATGAGCGAGTCGATCAGCCGCCGCCGCGCCTGCGACAGCTCGCGGATCTTCGCCCCGTCGAGCGCGGTCGCGGCGGCACGCAGGTCGTCCCCGAGCCCGGTCAGCCGGGCCGCGACCCCGGGGTCGCCCCGGACCAGCTGGTTGATGATCCAGGCCGGGCGGGTGGGCTTGCGCAGGCCCGCGATCTGCTTGGCGGCCGTGCGGTCCCCGGCGGCCCGGGCCTCGGCGGCCAGGGCCGCGCGGCGCTCGGTGAACCCCTCGGGATCCGAGCCGTACAACTCGTCCGTGGCCTCAGCGAGGAAATCGGTACCGCTCACGCCGTCATCGTTCCCCGCGCACCCGGCCCCTCCCCTTCAGCCGCACTCTTCACGTATCTGGTGCAGCACAATCCGGCAAATCGGACGGCCAGCTGCACTTCTTACGTGACGTGTGCGGCGGGGCCGGGCCGCGCGAGGGGCCCAGGCGCTCAGGCGGGCGTGATGACCACTTTCAGGGCCGAGTTCGCGGCCGCGTTCTTGAACACGTCATACGCGTCGTCCATCTGGTCGAACGTGAACGTGTGCGTGCCCATCTTCTCGGCCGGGATCCGGCCGCTGGCCACCATTTTCAGCAGCGTGGGAATGGATACCGTATCGACCAGCCCCATGGTCAGGGTGACGTTCTGGATCCACATCTCCTGCATCGGCAGCTCGACCGGGACGCCGTGCACGCCGATATTGGCGATGGTGCCGCCGGGCCGGACCAGGGCCGCCGCGGTCAGCAACGTCTCCGGGTACCCGACCGCCTCGATCGAGACGTCCACGCCGAGGCCGTCGGTGAGCGCGATCACGTCGGCGACCGTCCCGGCCCCCGCCTCCACCGCGTCGGTCGCCCCGAACTCCAGCGCCTTGTCCAGCCGGAACTTGTTCGAGTCGATCGCGATGACCTTGGAGGCGCCCCACAGGCCGGTGGTCAGGATGGCCGCCAGGCCGACCGCACCGGCGCCCACCACGGCGACCGTGTCGCCGGGCCGCACCTGTCCGGCGAGCACGCCGACCTCGTACCCGGTCGGGAGCGAGTCGGCGAGGAAGATGGCCTGCTCGTTGGTGACGTCGCCGGGGACCGCGTACAGCGAGGTGTCGGCGTACGGCACCCGCACAGACTCGGCCTGGGTCCCGTCGATCAGGTGGCCGAAGATCCAGCCGATCCCGCCGACGGTCTGGCAGTGCGACGGCATGCCCTGCTGGCAGTACTCACAGCGGCCGCATTTCGTGATGGCCGGGACCAGCACGCGGTCGCCGACGGCGAACCCCTTGACCGCCTCACCCACCTCGGTGACGGTGCCGACCGCCTCGTGGCCGAGGATGCGGCCCTCGGTGACGGCGGCGACATCGCCCTGGAGGATGTGCAGGTCAGTGCCGCAGATCGTGGTGGTGTTGACCCGCACCACCACGTCGGTCGGTTCCTGGATCGTCGCATCCGGAACCTCTTCCCATGCCTTCTGCCCGGGCCCGTGATACACCAGCGCTTTCATGGCCACCTCCATTGGTAGGTCAACACGACGCTAATCGCGCTGGGCGGATCGGAGTGTTTCAGAATTGGACCGATCATGACCGCGGCGGCGTCACCCGGGCCGTGAAATACCGGCGCATCGACCCTCTACGGGCTCACTCCGAAGCGGCAGCCTGGCCGAGGCGTGCGATCGTCACCTTCCGGGTCATCGAACGCCGGCGGGCTGCTCGAACGCGGCGGTGGCCATCGTGGTGCAGGCTCGTTCCAGCTGCGCGAGGTCGGGAACGGCGCCGGCCCCCGGCGGGACGGGCGGAAGATCTCCTCGGCGAAGGTCGAGCAGCCGACCGGCACGGTGACCGTCCGGCGAACTCGGCTCGCGGGCTCTCCCAGTACAGCGGGGTGACGAGGCCCCGGTGCCGGGCAGCCAGATACATCACGCACGTCGGCGAGCATCTCGTCCGGTCAGGACGCAGGCCGGGTCGCCGTCGCAGTCGGTCCGAGGACCAGAACTTCACGGTGATAGGCGCACAGTGCCGGCGGTGAGTCAGCCGAGGCCGTAGCCGATGGTCGCGGCCGGGTGGACCTGGCCACGGATCCTGCGAGTCCCAGCCCGGTAGCAGTCGATGGCCGCGAACGCAGCCTTCTCGGGCGCGTAGGCCGTCACCAGGTGGCTCGAGGTGCCCGGCGCGGCAGGCCGAGGTCGAGCCCGACCAGTGCTCCGGAGACGTGCCGCAGGTGGCCGTGGACCGGGCGCCCCAGTCGCCGTCGATGAGCCGCGTACGGCGCAGCCGAGCCGGTGGATCAGCTGGTCCCAGGCGTCGCCGGTGCTGCTCGGTCCCCATCCGGGCTGGAGGATTGCCGTGTCGCCGATGCCCGGCAGCGACGGGCAGATCACCAGGCGCGGACGCAGGTCCGCGGCGGTCGCAGCCAGGGTCTCCGGATCGAGCGGCCCGATGACGTTGCTGAACCCGACGACGACCGGGCCAGCCG
The DNA here is from genome assembly GCA_963751175.1 of uncultured Actinomycetes bacterium. Classification (GTDB taxonomy): domain Bacteria; phylum Actinomycetota; class Actinomycetes; order Streptosporangiales; family Streptosporangiaceae; genus RYN-230. The sequence goes on from CAVVTM010000038.1 coordinate 34,137, forward strand.
TGCGTGATGACAGCGGCAGCGCGTCCTCGGGGAGCCCGGCCACGCTGCGGGCCTGGTGTCCGGCCGTCGCTGTGGACTGGGCGGTTCAGCGGGGTCGACGCCCGCAGTCGTGCTTCAGCCGGATGGCCCAGAACCCGGCGCAGGTCCGGCGGGAGCCTGGGACCGTCGGCGCCGCCCGCGCACCAGGCGGCGCGCCCTCCCGGTAGTCGGTCCGGTCGGCCCGGCCGAGCCGAGGGGTGAGCAGCACCGCCGCGACCGCGGCCGGCCCGGTCGTAGGCGAGGCGGAATCCATCGACGGGAGTGACCTGGTGCATGCCGCCGAGTATCGCCGCTCCGGGAACATCCCGTTTCAATGACCCGCGCCACGGGCGATCATGGTGGCGCACCGTACTGGCTCATCCGGCCGTGCTGGCTCAGCTGAAGGAGACACCGTGCAGGGACACCGGCACACGGTGACCAGCGCCGACGGTACGAGGATCGGCCTGCTGACCGCGGGGACGGGCCCGGCTCTGCTGCTCGTGCACGGGGGCATGGGCCGCCTGGAGCGATGGGAACCCGTCTGGGAACTGCTGACCGGGCACTGGCAGGTCACGGCCATGGACCGCCGGGGCCGGGGCTCCAGCGGGGACACCCAGCCGTACCGGCTCAGCAAGGAATACGACGACGTGGCCGCGGTCGCCACGAGCCTGGCGGACAGCAACGGCCACCCGGCCGATGTGTTCGGGCACAGCTATGGCGCGCTCTGCACGCTGGGTGCCGCAGCCCGCGGCGCCCCGTTCCGGCGCATCGCCCTGTACGAGCCGCCGGGGCCGCAGGCCGCCCCGTGGCGGTCCTGCCGGGCGCCGGGCATGAGGCCACCGACACCGCGCCCGGCCTGATCCACGGCGAGCTGCTTCACTTCCTTGCCTGACCCCGGGCCGGGCTAGCCGCGTTCCCGGGACCGCGGCACGACCAGCCCTGACTCATAGGCCGCCACCACGGCCTGGGTCCGGTCCCGCAGGCCGAGCTTGCTGAGCACCCGGCTCACGTGGGTCTTCACTGTCTCGTCGGTGACCACCAGCCGGGCCGCTATCTCCGGGTTGGACAGGCCCTCCGCGACCAGCCGCAGGACCTGCGTCTCGCGCGGGGTGAGCGCAGCGAAGGCCGCCTCCGGGGCGGCGGCCTCCGGCCTGGGCCGCATCAGGGCGAACTCCCCGATGAGGCGGCGCGTGACGGTCGGGGCGAGCAGGGCATCACCGGCCGCGACGACCCGTACCGCGTCGAAGAGCCGTTCGGCCGTCACGTCTTTAAGGAGGAAGCCGCTGGCCCCGGCGCGCAGCGCATCGTACACGTACTCGTCCAGGTCGAACGTGGTCAGGATGAGGATCCGGGGCCCGCCTGGCGGGGACCCTGCGCCCTGGCAGGCCAGCTGCCTGGTGGCCTCGATGCCGTCCATGCCGGGCATCCGGACGTCCATGAGGACGACATCGGGGTGCAGCTCGCGGCTGATCCGCACGGCCTCGGCCCCGTCACAGGCGGTCCCCAGCACGGCGAAGTCCGGCTGGGTGCCGAGCAGCTCGGCGAAACCGATGCGGACCACCTGGTGGTCGTCCGCGACCACGATCCGGATCTCCAGGGCCGGCCCACTCACGCCGATTCTCCCTTGCCGGGCAGGCTGGCTGAGACCATGAAGCCGCCGCCGGCCGCTTCACCGGTGCTCAGCTCACCGCCGACGGCCGCGGCCCGCTCGCGCATGCCGAGCAGCCCGTGGCCCCCGTCCGGGCCATCCCTGTCCGGCCGGCCCGTGCCCGGCCGGCTCCCGGCGGCCCGGGCGGCGGGCGGCCCCGGCCCGTTGTCCCGGATGAGCAGCCGCAGCCGGTCGTCCGCGTAGTGCAGTTCCACGTCGACGGCCGCGCCGGGGGCGTGCCGGCGGGCGTTGGTGAGGGCTTCCTGCACGATGCGGTAGGCGGCGAGCTCGACACCAGGATCGAGGGCGCCCGGGGCACCGTGCAGGATCAGCCGGGTGCCCGTCCCGGACGCGTCCCGGGCCGCGTCGAGCAGCTCGTTGAGCTGGCGCAGTCCTGGCTGCGGCTGGCGGTCCGCCACGTCAGTCTCAGTGTCCTCCCGGAGGACGCCGAGCAGCCGCCGCATCTCCGTCAGCGCGGCCCGCGCGGTGTCACCGATCGACGAGAGGCGCTGCGCGCCGGCCGCAGGCATCCCCGGAGTGGTCAGCCGGGCCGTCTCCGCCTGCACGGCGATCATGGAGATGTGGTGCGCGACCACGTCGTGCAGCTCCCGGGAGATCCGGGCGCGCTCCCCGCGCGCGGTGTGCTCCAGCAGGGTGCCCGCGATGGCCTCCCGCGCGGCGCTGTGCTCGATCGCCTCACGGTGCACCCGGCGCGCGCTCCCGGCCAGTCCGGCGGCCGGTCCCAGCGAGGCCAGCAACACGGCCGGGATCTTGGCCGATGAGCCGGCCGGGGACGCCAGCGCGAGGATGAGGAACGGCAGGGCGAGCGCGGCGGCCAGCAGCGGTGAGCCGCGGCGGCCGAGCCGGTACGCCCCGGCCAGCTGCGCTGCCAGGCCGGCCACGGTCAGCGTCTGGAAGGCGGCCAGCGACAGCACGCTGGCCGCGGACAGGGCCAGCGCGGCCCCGGACGGCTTCGACCACAGGAGCCCAAGCGGCAGCGTGGTGGCCAGGCTGACCAGCACGAGAACGACCAGCACAAACGGCCAGTCCGTGGACGTACTCTGGCCGGCCAGGCTGCCGTGCGGGCTCACCGCCACCCAAATCGCCTGGGCGACCGCGAGCATCCCGAGCAGCACACCCGCCGTGATCGGGGCGTACGGCCACGCGGCGAGTCGCCGCCACGCAGCGGTTCCTCCAGCACGCCCGTCATCCACTCGGCCCATGTCACTCATTGTCGCTGCCGGTCAAGTCCCTGGCGTCACTCCGGGCAGGTATCCCGCTGTCCCTCCTTCGGGGGATGCGCCGGCGGCCGCCTCCCCCGGGGCAGCGGCGGGCAAGACCGCTCTCCGGCGGGACGACCCGGAGGGGTTCCGTTCCCTAGCGTTGCTGGCATGGAAGCGACTATCGAGATATCGGGGCTGCGCAAAACGTTCGGGCCGCACCTGGCGCTGGACGGGATGACGTTCACCGTCCAGCCAGGTCAGGTCACCGGCTTCGTCGGCCCCAACGGCGCCGGGAAGTCCACCACGATGCGGGTGGTCCTCGGCCTGGACGCCGCCGACGAGGGCACCGCGCTGATCGGTGGTCAGCCGTACGCGAGCCTGCGGCATCCGCTGAGCCACGTCGGGGCGCTGCTGGACGCGACCGCGCTGCAGCCCAGCCGCAGCGCCCGCAACCATCTGCTGTGGCTGGCCCATTCACAGGGCCTGACCGCCCGCCGGGTCGATGCGGTGATCGAGCAGGCCGGCCTGCAGTCGGTGGTCCGCCGGAAGGCGGGCGGGTTCTCCCTGGGCATGCGGCAGCGGCTGGGGATCGCGGCCGCCATGCTCGGTGACCCGCCGGTGCTGATGATGGACGAGCCGTTCAACGGCATGGACCCCGAGGGCATCGTGTGGATGCGCGGGTTCCTGCGGTCGCTGGCAGGGCAGGGCCGCGCGGTGCTGGTGTCCAGCCACCTGATGAGCGAGCTGCAGGACACGGCCGACCATCTGGTCGTGATCGGCCGCGGCAAGGTCATCGCCGACACCAGCGTCCAGGAACTGCTCTCGGCCGCCTCCCGCGACCGGATCACGGTGCGCACGTCCGCGCGGTCGGAGGCGATGACGGTGCTGGCCCACGCGGGGGCCACCGTCGCCGCCACCGGCCACGACACGCTGACGATCTCCGGGCTGCCCGCGGAACGGGTCGTGGCCCTGCTCGGCGAGAGCGCGGTGCCGTTCTCGGAGGTGACCGGGCACCACGCGAGCCTGGAGGAGGCCTACATGGAGCTGACCAGGGACGAGGTCGAGTTCCGCGCGGAGCCGGCCGGGGAAGTGGCGACATGAGCACGCAGCTGACGACGCCCTACCGGCCTGCCCAGGAAGAGACGCGGGACGGCTTCCCTCACCTGCTACACGCCGAGTGGACCAAGTTCCGGACAGTGCGCGGCTGGGTCATCGGCATGGTCGTCGCGGCGCTGGTGACCGTGGGGCTCGGGCTGCTCATCGCCGGGGGCGGCAGCAGCACCTGCCAGAACACCCCCAACGGCCCGGTACTGAGCGGTGCCGCCTGCCTTCCGCCCGTTCCGGTGGGACCGGGCGGCCAGGCGGTCACCGACCAGTTCTACTTCGTCCGCCAGCCGCTGGCCGGTAACGGCAGCATCACTGTCCGGATGCCCGCCCTGACCGGCCTGTACGCGAACGGAAACGCGGCGCCCGGCCAGGCCATGACCAGGGGCCTTCAGCCGTGGTCCAAGGCCGGGATCATGATCAAGGCGAGCACGCGGCCGGGGTCGGCGTACGCGGCGATGATGGTCACCGGCGGCCACGGGGTGCGGATGCAGGACGACTACACCCACGACATGGCCGGCCTGCACGGCACCGTCGCCGCGGCCTCCCCGCGCTGGCTGCGGCTGACCCGCTCCGGTGACACGCTCACCGGTTACGACTCGGTCGACGGCACGCGCTGGGCCAAGGTCGGCACCGCTCACCTGGCGGGCCTGCCCGCCAGTGTCCAAGCCGGGCTGTTCGCCACCTCGCCTGGCCACTCGACGATGGTGTCCAAGTCGTTTGGCGGGGGCACCAGCATCGGCGGGCCCAGCCTGGCCACCGCCGTCTTCGACCACGTCAGTCTGTCGGGCACACCGGCTGGCGGGTCGTGGACCGGCGACGCGGTCGGAGGCCAGGCCAGGGGCGGGGCCGCCGGCAGTGGGGCCGAGGGCTTCCGCCAGGCCGCCGGCACGTTCACCGTGACGGGGTCCGGCGACATCGCGCCGCTCGTTTTCGATCCGGCAGGCTCAGGCTTCCCCAGCTCGACCATTGAGCGAGGCCTGCAAGGCGCCTTCGCGGGGCTGATCGCGGTGGTCGTCGTGGCGGTCATGTTCATCACCGCCGAGTACCGGCGGGGCATGATCCGCACCACGCTGGCGGCGAGCCCACGACGCGGCCGGGTGCTGGCGGCCAAGGCCATCGTGGCCGGGGCCGTCACGTTCGCGGCCGGCCTGGCCGCCGCCCTCGTCACGGTCCCGCTCGCTCAACGCCTAGACCACGCCAAGGGCAGCTACGTGCTCCCGGTGACCTCGCTGACCGAGATACGGGTCATCGTCGGCACCGCCGCGGTGCTGGCCGTCGCCGCCGTCCTCGCCGTCGCCATCGGCACCGTACTGCGGCGCAGCGCCGGGGCGGTCACCGCCGTCATCGTGGTGATCGTCCTGCCGTACATCCTCGGGATCGCCTCCGTCCTGCCTGTCGGCGCCGAGAACTGGCTGCTGCGGGTCACCCCGGCTGCCGCCTTCGCCGTCCAGCAGAGCCTCCCGGCCTACCCGCAGGTCACCGCCAGCTACACGCCGACGGCGGGCTATTTCCCGCTGGCACCCTGGGCTGGCTTTGCCGTGCTGTGCGCCTGGGCCGCGCTCGCGCTGGGCCTGGCCGCCGTGCTGCTCCGCCGGAGGGACGCATGAGCCAGGCCCCGCCCGCGCAGCGAGCCAGCCTGCCGGGCGAACGGCCAGCAGACCCGGACGGCCTGCAGAACGCACTGTATGCCGGATGGACCAGCCTGAGGGAGGCCCTGCACGCGGAGTGGACCAAGCTGCGCACGCTGCCGGGCACGATCTGGCTGCTGGCCGGCATCATCGCGGCGACCGTGGCGGTCAGCACCGCGGCGACCGCTGCCATGAGCTGCCCGTCCGGGGGCTGCAGTGTTGATCCAGCCAAGCTCAGCCTCACCGGGATCGACCTCAGCCAGGCCGTCGTCGCGATCCTGGCCGTCGCAGCGATCAGCAGCGAGTACAGCACCGGGATGATCCGCTCTACCCTCACCGCGATGCCCCGCCGGACCACCATGCTGGCCGCCAAGGGGGCCATCGTCACCGGCCTGGTACTGGCGGCCGGGACCATCGCCGTGCTTGGTTCCCTGCTGGCCGGGCGGCTTTTTCTGTCCAGACACGGCTTCACCCCGGCGCACGGCTACCCGCCACTGTCGCTGAGCGACGGGCCGGTGCTGCGCGCCGCCGCGGGCTCGGTCCTCTACCTGGCCCTCATCGCGCTGCTCAGCCTGGGCATCGCCACGATCATCCGGGACTCCGGGGCGGCCATCGGGACTGTTCTCGGCCTGCTCTACCTCTCCCCGATCATCGCCGCCGTGGTGAGGAGTCCCCACTGGCACAACGACATCGAGCGGTACGCGCCGATGAGCGCCGGGCTGGCCATCCAGGCCACCACCGGCCTCCGCGGCCTGCCCATCAGCCCCTGGGCTGGCCTGGGCGTCCTCGCCGCCTGGGCCGCGGCCGCCCTCCTGGGCGGCGGCCTGCTCCTGCGGCTACGCGACGCATGACCAGCAGGCCGTAAATCAAGCGAACAGTGAATCGATACATCAGTGAATCCGGGGAACACGGGAAGGACAGGCGAAGCGTCATGAAGCAGTCCGCGAATCTGCCCCGCTGGGTGAGGTGGGCGGTTCCCGCCGGCGCCGTGGCCGTCACCGGCGGGGTGCTCGCAGCGTCGGTGATCCCTGCCGCCCAGGCGGCGCCGCTGCTGCCGTCGCGCACGCCGGCCCAGCTGCTCGCCGCGGTGGCCGGGAAGACATCGGCGCCGCCGCTGACCGGGACGGTGGTGGAAACGGCGTCGCTCGGGCTGCCCGCGCTGCCGTCCACCGGGGACGCGGCGTCCCTGCCGTCGCTGCTCACCGGCTCGCACACGATCAAGGTGTGGTTCTCTGACCCGGCGCACTTCCGGCTCGCTGTACCGCAGAGCATGACCGAGAGCGACGTCATCAGGAACGGCAGCAGCGCCTGGCTGTGGGATAGCTCCACCAACACGGTGACGCGCATCGCGCTGCCGGCGGGTGCACGGACCCCGTCTCTGCCCTCCGTGCCGCTGACGCCGCAGCAGGCCGCTCACCAGGTGCTGGCCAGGATCGGGCCGGCCACGGCGGTCAGCGTGGACAGCAACGTGACCGTCGCCGGCGAGGCCGCCTACCAGCTCGTGCTCGCGCCGAAGAGTTCTCGTTCGCTGGTCGGCCAGGTGCGCATCGCCATCGACGCCCAGCGCAACGCGCCGCTGCGAGTCCAGGTGTTTGCGAAGGGCGCGCAGAGCCCGGCGATCCAGGTGGGTTTCACCTCAGTGTCGTTCGTCCGGCCGGCCGCGGTTAATTTTGCGTTCCGCCCGCCCGCCGGGGCGAAGGTCACCCAGGAGAGCGCCGGGTCCGGGACCCGGGTCTCCGGCCAGGCTGCGCGCAGCACCAGCATGACGAACGGGTTGACCGCGATCGGCCAGGGATGGCTGGCCGTCGCCGCTCTGCCGCAGTCCGCACTGTCGCCCCTGACCGGTACCGGCGGCCCCGGCGGCTCGGGTCTCGGGCCGTTCCGCAGCTCCAGCGCATCGGCTGCCCCCGGGTCCGGCGGATCGGGCGGCTCCGGTAGCCCGGCCCTCGGCGGCGACACCGGCGCGATCTTCGGCGCCGTGCTCCAGTCCGCCGGGCGGGTCAGCGGACCATGGGGCAGCGGGCGCCTGCTGCGGACCAGCCTGCTGTCGGTACTGATCACCAGCCAGGGCCGGATCCTGATCGGAGCCGTCACGCCGGACGTCCTCTATCAGGCCGCCACGCGGCGGGGTCACCAGCCAGCGACGCGACAGCACCGCGCGGCCGCGGCGGCGAGGTCGAAGTGACCGGCGTCCCGCCTGCGCTCGCCGTGGCGAGCAGCGGTCTCACCAAGCGGTTCCGGGGTGGCCAGGTGGCCGTGGATCATATCGACCTTGCCGTCCCGCGCGGCTCGGTGTACGGCTTCCTCGGGCCGAACGGCTCCGGGAAGACGACCACGATCCGGGTGCTGCTGGGCCTGGCCCTCCCGACGAGCGGCCGCGCGGAGCTGCTGGGCGTGCCGATGCCGTCGGGAGCGATCCGGGTGCTGCCCCGGGTGGGCTCGCTCATCGAGGGGCCCGCGTTCTACCCGTTCCTGACTGGCCGGGACAACCTGGCCCGCTGCGACGCCGCCGACCGGACCGCCGATCCGCGGACCGCCGCCGCGCGGATCAGCGAGGCGCTGGACCGGGTGGGCCTGCTGTCTGCCGCCCGGAAGCGGTACCGCCATTACTCGCTCGGCATGAAGCAGCGGCTCGCCATCGCCGCCGGCCTGCTCACCCCGCGAGAGCTGATCGTGCTGGACGAGCCGACCAACGGGCTAGACCCGCAGGGCACCCGTGAGGTGCGGGGGCTCATCCGGCAGATCGCCGCCGATGGCATCACTGTGTTCGTCTCGTCGCACCTGCTCGCCGAGGTCGAGCAGGTCTGCTCGCACGTCGGTGTGATGCGCACCGGCCGGCTGGTCTTCCAGGGCCCGCTGGAGGAGCTGCGCGGCACCGGCGCCGCCCGCATCCGGGTGGAGACCGCGGAGCCGGCCGCAGCCGCGGCGGTCCTCGAACGGCTCGGCCTCGCCGACCCCCGGGCCGCCGGAAACGAGGTAACGGCGCAGCTCGCAGGCGAGCAGCCTGAGCGGATCGCCGCGGAACTCGTCGGGGCGGGCGTCGGGGTCCGCGGGCTCGGCGTGGTCACCCCGAGCCTGGAGGAGCTTTTCGTGGGACTTACCGGAGAGGGGTTCGATATCGATGGTTGAGGCTTCGGTGGCTGGGGCTCCCCCGGCCTGGGCCGGGGCTACGCAGGCGGAGCAACGGTGGCAGACCAGGGCTGCGACACCCCCGTCCGGGCGTGGCTGCGTTTCTTCCGGTCGGAGTTGCGGCTGGTCTTCGGCCGCCGCCGGAACCAGGCGCTCCTGGCCGTGGTCGCGCTGTTTCCCATCATCATCGGCATCGGGCTCCGACTTGCGGACCAGGGAGGGAACAGCGGAGGCCCCAGCGTGGCGTTCATCGGCCAGCTCGCCGGCAACGGGGCATTCCTCAGCTTCATCGCTCTGACCTTGCTGCTCATACTGGTCATGCCGCTGGCCGTGGCGGTGGTGTCGGGGGACTCGATGGCCGGCGAGGCCGGCTACGGCACGCTGCGCTCCCTGCTGGCGGTGCCCGCCGGGCGGGTCCGCCTGCTCAGCGTGAAGTACGCCACGATCGTGGTATTCGCGCTCGCGGTCACCTTCCTGGTGACGGCGGTGGCCCTGGCCACGGGCGCCGCCCTGTTCCCCATCGGGCCGGTGACGCTGCTGTCCGGTACCACCGTGCCGCTCGCCGAGGCGATGCTGCGGCTGCTGTTCGTCTCGCTGTACGTCGCGGCCGCGATGGCCACGCTCGGCATGATCGGCTTGGCTATGTCGACCCTCACCGAGCACGCGATCGGCGCGATCGCCGCGATCGCCATCGTGGTGGTGACCAGTGAGGTGGCGGACAACGTGCCCCAGTTCGCCGCGATCCATCCGTACCTGCCGACGCACTGGTGGACCTCCTTCGATTCCCTGCTCCGCGTGCCGATCGACACCGGCACCCTGCTACGCGGCCTGCTGTCGTTCGCGGTGTATCTGGTGATCTTCGGCTCCTCCACCTGGGCCCGGTTCACGACCGCGGACGTGACCAGCTGAGGCCTGCCGCGTTCCTGGCCGCACCGCGGGCCGACCGGACCAGGAGACATCCCGTTATGGTGCGATCATGAGTTCCCCGCTGGTCCGAAGTGCGCATGTGGCCACCAACGCCCTGCACTCGCTGATCTACTTCGCGCCTGAGACCGAGCAGCAGCTCACCAGCGTGGGCCTCAAGCCCGGCCGGATGTGCTATTTCGCCGGGCGGGCGGCACCGATGGGCGCGGTCAGCGGCGGCGTCGTCACGGCGACCTTCTACAACTTCAGCCCGGGCCTTGTTGCCCGCTGCATCCCGCGGGCGTGGGACCTCGCCGGCCCGGATGCCATCATCGGGGCCCGTTTCGCGGCGGCCGACGCCGCCCTGACCCGGCTGCTCAGCCCGGACGTCATCGCCTCCCCCGACATGATCACGATGGCGGAGCTGACCCGGGAAGCCGCGGCGGCCTGCCGGCCGGAGGGCCGGCCACTGTACGCGGGCCACGCCGATCTGGACTGGCCCGAGGCTCCCCACCTGGTGATGTGGCACGCGCTGTCCCTGCTGCGGGAGCATCGCGGGGACGGTCATATCTGCGCCCTGGCCGCCGCGGAACAGTCTGGCCTGGAGGCCCTGGTCTCCCACACGGCCACCGGCCAGGGTTTCGTCACCGAGTTCGCCCAGGCCAGCCGGGGCTGGAGCGCGGAGGAGTGGAACGGAGCCGTCGAGGCGCTGGCCGCCCGCGGCCTGCTCGGCGCAGACGGCACCCTGACCGCGGCCGGGGAGGCGCTGCGCGCCCAGGTGGAAGACGAGACCGACCGGCTGGCCGCGGCCCCGTGGCAGCACCTGGGTGAGGAGCGCACCGAGGAGGTCATCCGCATCGGGAAAGCCATGACGCGGACGGTCATGAAAGCGGGCGCCTTCCCCCGCGAAGGCGTGTTCGCGGTGAAGCGCTAGCCGCCTGCGTCGAACGCGATCACGCTGGCCATGGCCAGTCCTCCCCGGTGGTCAGGCCCGCGTCCCGCCGGTCACGCGGTCCACAGGGTCGACCTCCGGCCCCGGGGGGCTCAGGGGCGTTAGTGATCTCACTGGCCAGCCTGTCGTCGAGCGGCTCTCGTGGCCAGCAGCCGGTACCCGCCTCGTCTCTCTCGGCTAACCCGCAACCCCCGCCTGATCCCGGAGGCCCGCCGACCGGGCCGGCCCGGCGGGCACTGGCCTCTCGGCTGGTCAGTGCCCGCCTCCCGGGTCAGTACCGGCCGGCCAGATGCGCCCGGCCTGCCGGAGGCTCGTACGGGTCTGGCCAGAAATCGGTGATCCGCTCGATGCGGCCGTCCTCGGCGACGTCGAAGAAGCACAGCCCAAGCTGGCTGGCCTCCCCCTCCGAGAACTGGATCATGCTCGCTGCCGCCCGGTCCTGGCTGACGATCCGCCGCACCGCCAGGTGCCAGTCGCCGGGGAAGCCCTCGGCGTTGAACCGGATGTAGGCCTCCCGGCCGCTGACCTGCTCCCGGGTCTGCGGGGCCTCGTACACCACGTCCTCGGCGAGCAGCGCCCCGAACGCCGCCCAGTCCCTGGCCTCCGCCGCAGCCCAGTAATCCGCCACGACCCGCCCGGTACCTGCTGCCTGCTCTGTTCCGCTCATGCCGGCCAAGCTACCGACCGGGTCCGACAGAAATCAGGGTGCGCCGTTACCGTCGTGTCATGCCGAGTGTCATCAAGACCGTCACGTTCGACGCCGCAGATGCGCTGCTGCTCGCCCGGTTCTGGGCCGCGGTGTTCGGGTCCGACGTGGAGGAGGAGTCCACGGCCGGCAAGGCCTACCTTGAAGCGGCCGGCTGGGGTGGCCCGAACATCTGGTTCGTGCAGGTCCCCGAGGGAAAGACGGCCAAGAACCGGGTCCACTTCGACCTCCGCGCCCCGGGCCCGGTCGCGGAGGAGGTGGCCAGGCTGGAGAAGCTCGGCGCCCGGGTGCTGGAGCGCCACCAGAGCCACGTGGTGATGCAGGACCCCGAAGGCAACGAGTTCTGCGTCGAACCGGGCCAGGCGGGTGCGCGGGGCTAGCGGGCCCGCCGCGCCCTTCCCCGGCGCCGTGCACCATCAAGATCCAGCCCGGACTGGGTATGTACCCGCCATGGGGGAAACGGCGGGGGAATGGCAGGTCTGGACGCACGGGTTCCCGGTGCCCGGCCGGACCGCGGAACTGGCCCGGCTGGCCGAGGAATCCGGCTTCGACGGGCTGCTGCTGGCCGACAGCCAGAACCTGGTCGGGGATCCGTTCGTGGAGCTGGGCGTGGCCGCCGGGGTCACCCACCGGATCGGCCTGGGCACCGGGATCGTCAACCTGGTTACCCGGCATCCTGCGGTGGTCGCGGCCGCGATCGCCAGTGTCCAGGTCGAGTCAGGGGGGCGGGCGGTGCTGGGGGTCGGCCGGGGCGATTCCTCCCTGGCCCAGATCGGGCTCGCTGCTCCCCCGGCGGCCCGGCTGCGGGACCTCGTGACCCAGGTCCGCGGGTACCTGCGCGGCGAGGAGGTGAAGGCGGGCGGCACCGCGAGCCGGATCGGCTGGATCGCGGAGACCGGACTGCCCCCCGTGCCGGTGGAGCTCGCCGCGACCGGGCCCCGGACGATCGCGGTCGCGGCCACGCTGGCGGACCGGGTGATGTTCACCGTGGGTGCCGAGCCGTCGCGAGTGACCTGGGCGATCGGGGCGGCCCGGCAGGCCCGCGCCGCGGCCGGGCTGGACCCGGCGGGGCTGAGGATGGGCGCCTACCTCAACGTGGCCTGCGACCCGAACCTCGCCGCGGCCTGCGACCTGGTCCGGGGCAGCGCCGCGATCTTCGCGCACTTCTGCGGCATGCCCGGATCCAGCACCACCGGGTTCACGCCGCGGGACGCGACGATCGTCAGGAAGGTCCGGACAGCCTACGACGAGGCGCGGCATGGCCTCAGTCACGCGGCCCACACGGCCGTGCTGGACGACTCGTTCATTTCCCGGTTCGCGGTGGTGGGTTCCCCGGAGGAGTGCCTGGCCCGGCTCCGGCAGCTCGCCGCGCTCGGCCTGGACCGGATCGTGGTCGTGCCCGGGTCCCGGGATGCCGACCCCGCCCGGCTGGCCCGCAGCAACGAGCGCTTCGCCCGCGAGGTGCTCCCCGCCCTGCGGGCGGCTCAGCCGGGGGCCCGCAGCACGAACACACCCCAGCCGAGGTAACGGCGCCCGTAGGCCAGGTGTGACCGCCGGGAGCGGTCGAGGTACTCGCGCATCCCGGCCGCGTGGGCATGACCCGGATGCTCGGCCAGCCAGGCGGCCACCGTCCACCACTGGGCGGCCACGTACCGGTCCCAGCTGTCCTCGTCGGCCAGCACCATCTCCACCAGCTCCACCCCTGCGGCCCCGAACCGGTCGAGGGTGCCCGGCAGCGACGCGAACTCGCCCGGGGCGATGCCCAGCGCGGCGTAGGCCTCCCCGGGCGGGGCCTCCCGCCAGAACGGCTCGCCGATCAGCAGCAGCCCGCCCGGGGCCAGGGCCGGCCGCATCAGGCCGATGGTGCCGGCCAGCCCGCCGCCGATCCAGGTCGCCCCGATGCAGGCGATCGCGTCGAACGACGCCGGGCCTGCGCGGAACGTGCTCGCGTCGGCCTGCACGAACCGGACCCGGTCGGCGACACCCAGGTGAGCGGCCCGGTCCCGCGCCGCGGGCACGAAGACCCCGCTGATGTTGACGCCCAGGCCCTGGATCCCGTGCCGCCGGGCCCAGGTGCAGAGCATCTCGCCTTTCCCGCTGGCCAGGTCGAGCAGGTGCATGTCCCGACGCCATTGGCACAGCTCGCCCAGGAGCTCCAGCTTCTGGTCGGTGAACGGGTTGAGGATCCGGTGGCTCGCCTCGGCTATCTCGTGCTGGCGCAGGACATCCATGAGGGCTCCGTCTGCCGTGGGGACCGCGTGGCTCTGCGGTGCGGTCCCCACTCTCTCTCCCTAACGGTCTTCCCGGCGATGTGTTTTGATGACCTCCCGCGTTCATGCCAGCTGCATCTCCAGGAGCGTGAAGGAGTGCGGCGCGAAGCAGACGTCGAGAACGTCGCCGTTCACGTCGCGCTTGGTGCTGACCGTCGTGACCGCGTCCGGCTCGGCGGGGGTGTTGGCCGACTCCGGGCTGTCCCCGGTGACCTCGTGCACCATGACCGGGCCGGCCGTACGGGCCCCGGCCAGGTGGATCCGGGTGTCCAGGGCCTGGCCCGGGTCCCGGTTCACCACCGAGACCGTGAGCCGCCGCCCCTCCGCGTCCCGGGTCGCCGCCACGTCCAGCAACTGGAACGGCCCCAGGTCCGCGACCCGGTACGGCCAGCGGTCCTCGGTCCGGTCGCTGTGCGCGTGCGTGCCCGAGTCCACGAACGTGTCCAGCGCCACCTCATGGGTGGCGGTCGAGATCAGCCGCAGCGGGTGGTAGATGCTCTGCAGGAACATGCCGCCCGGCGACGTGACGATGGGAGCGATCACATTGACCAGCTGGGCCAGGTTGGCCATCCGCACGACCGCGGACTTGCGCACGAACACGTTCAGGTAGGTCGCCACGGCCAGCGCGTCGGACAGCGTGTACCGCTCCTCCAGCTGCCCGTCGTCGGTGCGGTACCAGACATTCCACTCGTCGTAGGCCACGCCGATCTCGTGGCTGATCCGCTGCGCGTACCGGGCCCGCTCGATCAGGGCGCCGGTGACCGCCAGGGCCCGCTCGGCAAAGTGCGGGGCGAGCACGTTGGACCAGTAGTCGTCCGAGCCCGTGTACAGGTGGATGCTGTGCAGGTCGACGTACCGGGCCAGGCCGTCGATGACCACCCGGTCCCAGTCGTCGACCCCGCTCTGGCCGCAGCTGACCAGCGAGACCCCGGGATCGAGGAACCTGATGGCCTTGGCCCACTGGCTGGCGGCGGTGACGTAGTCCGCCGCGGTCCGCTGCCCGATCTGCCAGTCGCCGTACATCTCGTTGCCGAGGCCCCAGTACCGGACCCGGTACGGCTCCTCGTGCCCGTTGGCGCGCCGCCGGTTGGCCCAGTAGGTGTCCCCGGTCCCGTTGCAGTACTCCACCCAGGCCAGCGCCTCGTCCAGCGTCCCCGTGCCCATGTTGAGGCAGAGCACCGGCTCCACCCCAGCGGCCGTGCACCAGGCCATGAACTCGTCGGTCCCGAACCGGTTGGGCTCCTCGCTGCGCCAGGCCAGTTCGGCGCGCCGGGACCGCTGGTCAGGCGGGCCGATGCCGTCGGCCCAGTGATACCCGGAGACGAAGTTCCCGCCGGGCCAGCGGACGTGCCGCAGGCCGAGGTCGCGGACCGCGCCGAGCACGTCGCTCCGGAATCCCCGGGCGTCCGACAAGGGCGATCCCTCGTCGAACACGCCGCCGTAGATGCAGCGGCCGAGGTGCTCGATGAAGCCGCCGAAGATCCGCTCGTCCACCGTGCCCAGGGGCCGGTCTGTCCGTATCTCGATACGAGCCACCGCATGCTCCTTTCCCGGAGCGTTTCGCTACCCCATCGTGATGGGCTAAACAAGATCGTGGTTAACGCTCAATCCGTCCCGGACCGCGGGCGAGTCCCCCAGGAACCGGCCGTGGACGCCCGGACCAGGACAGGTCCGCAGGCGTCGATAGCCTCTGGTTACTCCCTGATCCCGAGCCGGAAGGCAGACGTGCCCCCGACGCCTTCGCCCGACCCTGCCCGAGAAGCCCCAGCTCGGCCTGTCCCGCAGCGCGATCCTGATCTTCGCCATCGCCTGCGGCGTCTGCGTGGCCAACGTGTACTTCCCGCAGGCGCTGAGCCCGCTCATCGCCCGGCACCTGCACGCCACGCCGTCCACGGCGGCGCTGCTCGTCACCACCACCCAGCTGGGCTACGCGGCCGGGCTGTACCTGCTGGTACCGCTGGGCGACCGGGTGCGGCCACGGCTGCTGATCGTCACCCTGATCATCCTCACCGCAGCCGGCCTGGTCGGCGCGGGGACGGCCCCGGCCCTCCCGGTCCTGCTGGTGGCGGGGACCGCGGTGGGCATCACCACCGTGGTGCCGCAGATCCTGCTGCCGATGGCCGCCGGGCTGGTCCCGGAACGGCGCCGCGGCGCGGTGACCGGCACCCTGCTGTCCGGGCTGCTCGGCGGCATCCTGCTGGCCAGGACGTTTTCCGGCGCGCTGGGCGGATGGGTGGACTGGCGGGCGCCGTACCTGGTCGCTGCCGTCCTCATGCTGGCCCTGGCGGCCGTGCTGGCCCGGGTGCTGCCCGGGTCCTCGCCGCCCAGCCGCGAGCACTACGGGGCACTGCTGGCCGCGCCGGTCCGGCTGGTGCGGGCCGAGCCGGACCTGCGCCGGTCGTGCGTGTACCAGGCGCTGATGTTCGGCACGTTCAGCGCGGCCTGGACGTCGATCGCCCTGCTGCTGACCGGGCCGGCCTACCGCCTGTCCACCCAGGCGGTCGGCGTGTTCGCCCTGATCGGGGCAGGCGCCGTGCTGGTCACGCCAGTGGCCGGCCGGCGTATCGACCGGGTCGGCCCGGACCGGATCAGCCTGGTGTCGTTCACCGGCGGCCTCGCCGCGGCCGCGATCCTCGCGCTGGCCGCCGTGCCCGCTCTGCACGGGGCCGCCAGCCTGGTCCTGCTCGGCGGCGGGATGCTGCTGCTGGACGTGGCGGTGCAGGGCGGCCAGGTCGCCAACCAGGCCCGGATCTTCGGGCTGCCCGGGGAAGCCCGGGCCCGCCGGAACACCGCGTACATGACGTGCACGTTCCTGGGCGGGAGCGCGGGTTCATGGCTGGGCGTGCGGGCGTACAGCGAGTTCGGCTGGGCCGGCATCGCCGGGCTCACTGCGCTAGCCTCGGCCGGTGCGCTCACCCGCCACCTGGCCCACCGTCGTTCCTCCGCCGCGGCGCCGGCCTCCCTGCCTGTGGAGGCCGGTGCCGCCGCGGACCGGGTCAGCTGTCCTTGAGCCGTTCGCTGCGGCCCTGCAGCCTGTCGATCAGCCCGGAGGCCTGGGCCTTGGTGAGGTTGCCTGGCACGTCCTCCCCGGCCTCGTGGGCCAGCGTGCCCAGGTAGGACTCCTGGGCCGCCAGCGCCGACGTTTCACGCCGACGGTGCGCCTTTCGGGGGTGATTTGCCCGTTCCGGCCCGGCGCACGATCGGCACGAAACGTGGGCGGGAGGGGCCAGTGTGACTGGAGGGGATAAGACCCCGGAAAGCCGCGGCCGCGAGCTGGTCACGGATTGTTCTCCGCTGCCTGGCGACATCAGAGGTTCAGCCACGTGGTGCGCGGAGACCCGTTAGTGCTCGCCGCGTTCGCGGAGGAGCTCGCGGAACTCGGTGACCGCCTCGTCCTGGTCGGGCCCGAGGTCCTCGGCCACGATCATCTTCGTGCCGTCCCAGTACGCGCCGGCGTGGTCCGTACCGCCGTCCAGCGTCACCAGCAGCGGGTGGTGGGCGATCTTGATGTGGTCGTAGACGTCGTCCCACGTCACACCGGGCGGGACCAGGCCGATCGAAGGCGAGTCGCTGTCGTCGTAGTCCAGCTCATGCAGCACGGGGACCCCCTTGGCCGGTGGTGCTGCCACGATAAGCGCACCAGGCCGAGTCCGGCTATCAGCGCGGGATCTTGTCCGCGCGCATGGCCAGCAGCCACGGGATCGCGCCGTCTCCGTGCTCGGTCAGCGCGGTGATGACCATGCGCTGGCCGAACAGGGCGCTGGTGTAGGCACTCAGCGGCCGGTGCACGCTGGAAAAGGTCATGCCCAGCCCGTCGCGTTCGACCCGGTCGGTATAACGGCGGGCCTGCAGGTAAGGCCGGGAAAACCCGAACGACGCCGCGTGCAGCGTGTCCTCATCCTGGGCGCTGATGAACGGGTGCACCACGGCCAGGCACAACTGGCAGGCGGGCCTCAGCACGCGGCCTATTTCGGCGACCGCGCCCGCGAAATCGTCGAAATCGAGCAACGACATGCACGCCACCACGAGATCGGCACTCCGGGCGGCAAAGGGCAGCGCGGCGGCGTCGGCCCGCACCACCGGAATGGCCGGGCAGGACGCCATCGCGGCCCGGGTCAGCGTCGGTGAGTAGTCGGCACCGACCACCCGGTGGCCGAGGGCGCGCAATTCGCGGCTGCCCCGGCCTTCGCCGCAGCCCAGGTCGATCACCGGCCCGGGTCCCGGCTCGGGAAGCAGAGCGCGGAGCGCGGGCCAGGTACCGTCCGCGAACCCGTCGTGCGGGGACGAACGGGCCCATCTGATCCACGCGTCGGCGTGCCTTTCCCACGACTCGGCCAGGCTCACGTTCTGAGATTACTTGCCGCCCGGTGCCAGCCACGGCCGCCGGGGTAACTTGGCGGGCATGAAAACGCTTGTCATCTGCAGGCCGCGGCCCGGCGTAACCGTCACTGATATTGCCGGGCACCGGGCCGGCGAGATGGCCGCGCTGAGGCAGCTGAAGGCTGAGGGAACGCTGGCCGAGGCCTATTCTCCGGGCGGGCCAGGGGCGGTCCTGATTTTCGATGAGGATAAGGCAGCGGTCGAGGGCGTGGTGAGCGGACTCCCGCTGGTCATCGCGAAACTCATCGACACGGAGATCATCGGGCTCCAGCCGCTGCCAGGTCTCGGCTTCTGATCCCGGCAGACTCCCGCTGCCGGGCACGGGCCGTAGGAACCGTGCATACCTTGCCTAGCGCTACATTCTGGGCATGGACGAGAACCGGGCCCGGCGCGTGGCGGATGCCCTGCGCGACCGCGGCATCGATGCTCATCTGGCCAAGGCGAGCGTGGACCAGTACGGCGTGCGGGTGTCGCTGCACGGCGGCCGTCAGGCCGAGTGGGACACCGACGGCACCGCCGGCCTCGAGGCGCAGGTGATGCGGGACGGCATGCTGGTCGGTTACGTGCCCCAGATCGAGGGGTCCGAGGACTTCGATGAGCAGCAGGTCATCGACGCCATCGCCCGGACCGACTACGACCAGCCGATCGCGCGCCAGCGTGCGGCCCCGCCGCCGCCAGCCCCCGCACTGCCCCGCGAGGGCGGGGTCTTCCGCCGCTTCCTGGACGGGTTCCGCTACCGCTGACCACGTGCCCGCTCCGCGCCTCACTGTCACCGACGAGGAATACCGGACGGGCCTGGTCTCTCACGGCGTGCCCGGACCCCAGGCTGACATGCTCCTGGGCCTGTTCGCCGCCAGGCGCCAGGGCGAGTTCGCCGCCGTCGATCCCACCCTGGAACGCCTGCTCGGCCGGCCTCCCATGTCTATGCACGACGTCCTGGCGGCCAGCCTGCCGCGCTGACGGACCGGCTCTGCTGCAGGGCTGGGACTCATATTTCGCGGGCCGCGCGCGCTCCCCGGACGGTCGCCACGACGATCCCGGCGGTGAAGACCAGCCCGGCGCACAACGCCGCGCCGACATCGTGGGGCGGCCGGGCGGGCCACATCCACGGTGACGGCCAGTCCCCGATCAGCGCGAACTGCGCCACGATCATGTACATCATCGGGCCGGCCCAGGCCAGCGCGCCGCCGGTCACCGCGGCCAGCAGCAGGCCGATGCCGGTCAGCCCGGCCGTGTTGCGCAGGATGTCCAGCGTCCCGCCGGGGAGATGCTCCGCCGCGGCCCCAGCGGCCAGCGTCCCGAACGCCGCCGCGGTGAGGCCCACCGCAGTGCCCAGCCGCAGGTAGGGCAGCCAGCGCCCGGTGGCCCGCTCGGGGTCGCCGAACGGGCTCTGGGCGGCGACCGCGATGACAGACGCCGCTCCCGCCTCCAGGACCAGCGCCAGCTGCTGGGCACCGTTCGCGCTGCCCAGGCTCCAGTGCCAGTAGAGCGCGGCCCGCAGCACGAGCCCGCACAGGGCCAGCGCGGCGAGGGCCCCGGGGACCCGGCGGCTGGCCAGGTGCAGCCGGACCAGGCGCAGGCCCGGGAGATCCAGGACCCGGCGCGGCGGGGACCCGCCCGCACGGGGCCGGGGTTTCTCCAGTCCGGCGGCGGTCACGGCAGCTGGGCCAGCGTGATGTGACCCGCGCGCAGCGCGGCCAGGTGGGCGGCGAGCCACGCGTGCCGGGTGGCGGCTGGCAGCGCGGCGAACCGCTGGGCCGCCGAGCGCACCTGCGGGGTGGGCAGGGCCCCGGGCCAGCCGTAGCCGTAGAGCTGCTGGGGCTGGGCGGGCAGCCGGAATCCGGCCGCCATGAGCAGGCCTTCCGCCACCGCCTGCCGCGCCTGGACCGCCGACGGCGCCCCGCCGGGGCTGCTGCCGCTGCCCGGCGAGCCCTGGCCCGCGGGCGCGCCGCTCGCCGCGCCGTCACCCGGGATGAACGCGGTCACCAGCGCCACCTGCAGGCTGCCGGCAAACCCCGACTTCGTTTGCCCAAACGATCCGACCGTGGAGGGCATCCCGAACGTGAACTCGGGCGGCGTGCCACTGATCGCCCCGGGCGTGGTGCTCAGCGCCACGTCCCCGACCTCCGTGATCCGGACGGGGGCGCCGGGCAGGCCGGAGATCTCGCGGAGCACCGGGGCGAAGGCGGCGGTCACCTGGGGCAGGTAGGCGCGGTAGGCCGGGTGGACGCAGACCGGCACCCCGCCGGCCGGGCGGCAGACCGGGGTGAAGGCGATCGGCCGGTCGTTGGCCGCGTCGTGCAGGGCGGGAATGGTCACGCTCCCCAGCCCTTCCCGTGCGGTGCCGGTCAGCCCGACGGCGGTCCCGGCGGCCGCCACGCCCACCGCGGTGAGCACCACGGCCGCGCGGCGCAGCCGGAGCCCGCCCTCGGCGTTCCGGGCCAGGCCCAGGACGCCCAGCACGGCCACGGTGCAGCCCGGTCAGGAACATCAGCTGGGCGATGGCCACGTCGGGCACGTAGTGGGAGAAGACGCCGACGTCGTCGCCAGGCACCGACGTGGTCGGCGACAGCAGGGCGTACACGCTGGACCGGCCGACCGCGTTTCGGAATCCCTCCAGGGACAGGAAGAACGCGGCGACCGCGGCCAGCGCCGCGGTGAACCGGCCGGGGAAGAACGTCCCGGCCGCGAACCCCAGGGCGCTGATCGCCGCCAGCTCGGCGCAGCCGACGGCCACGGGCCACCACAGCGGATGACCCCAGGTCGCCTGGGTGGCGGTGACGCCGTAGATCACCGCGACGCCGCAGAGATAGAGGATGATCGCCCAGATGGCCGTGGCCGCCCACGTCACCAGCCAGGCCGACCAGCGGGGCCGGGCGGTCGCCGTGACCAGGTCGGCGGTATGACGCCGGCCGTCCCGCGACCCCATCCAGGCCGCCACCCCGGCCACGAACGCCACGAAATCGGGGAGCAGCTTGTTCACGATCACCGAGGCCCGCAGATCCCAGAGCGGCGGATAGCTCATGGCCGTCCGGTAGGGGTCGAACACGAACAGCGCGGCGAGCAGGGGGAACATCCAGGGCATCGCGTTGCGGCGCAGTTCCAGCCAGAGCAGCCGCCACAGGGACATCGGGGAAGCGCGGCCGGCGTCGCGGGGCCGCGGCCGCGCGGGGGCTTCGGTGACGGTCATGACCGGGCCTCGGTCAGGACCGCGCTGTACCCGCGCTCCAGCGGGGCGTCGCCGACCCCGTGCCCCTCGCCCCGGGCGGTGAGCTGCTCCGGGGTACCGCGGAAGACGATCTTCCCCTGGTTCATGAGCGCGACCTCGGTGCACGCGGCGCCGACGTCCTCGACCAGGTGGGTGCTGACCACGACCGTGACCCGCTCCCCCAGGTCGCGGAGCAGGGCCCGGAACGCCACCCGCTGCTCCGGGTCCAGCCCGGCCGTCGGCTCGTCCAGGAGCAGCAGCTCGGGCTCGTTCACGATGGCCTGCGCGATGCCGACCCGGCGCAGCATCCCCCCGGACAGGGTGCGCAGCTTCGCCCTGGCCTTGTCCCCCAGGTCAACCCGCTCGACCGCGGCGGCCACCGCCGCGGGAACCCGCGCCGCCGGCATCTCCTTCAGCAGCGCGAAGTACTCCACGAACTCCACCACCGTGAACGACGGGTAGTAGCCCAGGTTCTGCGGCAGGTACCCGAGCCGGCGCCGGATCTCCCGGCGCGGCCCGTAGGCGCCCGGGTCGCGGCCCAGCAGCCGCAACTGCCCGGAGGACGGCGGGAGGACGGTCGCCATCATGCGCAGCAGCGACGTCTTCCCGGCCCCGTTGGGGCCGAGCAGCCCGAACACCCCCGGGCCAGCCTCCAGGTCGACTCCGGCGACGGCCTGGGTCCGGCCGAAGCGCCGGGTCAGGCCGGCGATCTCGACGTTCATGACGTTCCTCTCGGGATCCGGGTCGCATACAGGACGACCGCGCCGCAGCACACGGCGACGGCCAGGTAGGGAAGGACGTACGCGGAGTCGGTCAGCGCCGCGGTGAAGCGCCCGGCCGAGCCGATGGACAGGACCATGATGGCCCAGCCGCCCAGGCCGGCGAGCACGCCCACGTTGGCCGACCGGGCCAGGGTGGCCGCAGCCAGCGCCAGCGCGCACATCGCGGTCATCGGGATCAGCCAGCCGAACGTGACCGCGGCCGCGGCCCCCGACGCGGCCGCGGCGATCAGTCCCAGCACCGCGTTGAGCCCGGACACGGCCAGCGCCCGGACCAGCAGCACCATCCGGTCGCTGACGGCCATGCTCCGGGTCAGCTCCCAGGCCGGATCGATCCCCGGCCCGTAGGCGTAGGCGATGCCTGCGGCGGCGAGCGCGGGCGCGAGCAGGGCCACGACCGGGGCACCCGTCTCGAAGGTGGCCACCGCGCCTGCGCCCAGCACCACGACGGTGGCGATGATCCAGCCGAGCAGCAGCGACGGGGTGGTCACCAGCGCCCGGGCCAGCCCCGGTGAGCGCAGCAGCCACCGGGCCAGCCGTTCCGCCGGCCCGGGGTTCCGCCGCCACACCTGCGCGGCGACCGCGGTCCAGACCCCGCGGAGATCGACGTCGGGCGGCGCCGTGTCCCATCCCGGTCGCTGCATCATCGTGGTCCTCCTTCTGCGGCTGGGCGGCCGCCCAGCGCCGCACGCAGCAGCCTCCTGGCCCGGTGCGCGCGGCTCTTGACTGTGCCCTCCGGGATTCCCATCAGCTGCGCCACCTCGGCGACCGGCCGGTCCTCCACGTACATCAGCTGCCAGACCTCCCGGTCCGGGCTGCCTTCCGGGCCGAGCGCGGTCACGGCGTCGCAGATCTGGGCGCGCGACAGCGCGGCCTCGGCCGGGTCGCTGGCGTGCTGCCCGCCGTCGGGCAGCACGACCGGCAGGAGCAGGGCGGCCGGGCCCCGGCGGCGCAGGAACAGGGCAGCCTGCCGCCGGGCGATCCCCCACATCCAGGCTCCGGGCGGGCCCGGCGGCCGGTAGCGGCGGGCGCCGGTCCAGACCGCGAGGAAGGTTTCCTGCAGCACGTCCTCGACGTCCGCCGCGGAGAGCACCGACCGGAGCCGGGCGGCCAGCCACGGCGCGTGCCGGCTGAACAGCTCCCGCAGCGCCGTGTCATCGCCGGCCGCCACCCGGGCAACCAGCTCCTCGTCGTCCATCGCCTCTCTATTGCACAGCGGTGGCGCCTGGTTCACGAGGAGCAGCAGGAATTAGCCCGGGCCCTCGGGCAGCCGCCCGTGCGGGCGCACGCGGGGCGGGCGCCGCCACCGGGGCAGGCCCGTCACAGAAGCGGGCGCCGTCGAAGGGAGACGCCGTGATAAGGGCGGCCGCCGCCCGCCGGGCAAGGTACCCGATGCCCCCCTTCACCCGGCAACCCGGCCAGCATCCCCACCCAGGGCCAGCCGGGACCGGGCGGCGGCCGCCGGCTCTAGCGGCTCCCGCCCGTGGAGGGAACCGGGGATGTGCCCACCTGCTCCGCGCTGGCCCGCGCGCCGGGGTGGCCGGCTTCCGCGGCGGCCTCGCGCTCGGTCTCCGCGTTGATCTCGCCGCCGATCAGCACGGCCAGCCCGGCCAGGTACAGCCAGAAAATGAGGATGACCACGCCGGCGAACGCGCCATAGGTGTTGCTGTAGTGGCCGAACTTGGCCACGTAGAAGGAGAAGCCCAGCGACGCCGCCAGGAAGATCACGGTCCCGACGACCCCGCCCGCACTCACCCACTGCCAGCGCGGGCTCTCCCGGTTGGGCGCCATGTAGTAGTACACCGAGAACAGCAGCGAGATGACGATGACGGTGAGCACCCAGCGGACCACCGTCCACGCGATCACGAAGGCCGACCCGGCGAAAGGAACATGCCCCTCGATGGCCGACCCGATCGAGGCGCCGAACACGATGAGCGCCGAGGCGAACCCGCCGAGCACCACGGTGGCCGCCATCAGCACGAACGCGATCAGCCGCTTGGCCACGAACTTACGGTCGGCCGGCACCTCGTAGGCGATGTCCAGGCCGGTCTCCAGCGCGACCATGCCCCCCGACGCGCTCCAGACCGCGATCGCGATGCCGAGGACCAGGGCCGTCAGCCCGCCGGAGGCGTGGTGCGCGGTCGCATTGGTGACTGCCTGGGTGAAGACCTTGGAGGCGCCCGGCGGCAGCGCCTTCTTCAGGCCGTTCACCAGGTGGGTCAGCGTGCCCGAGCCGACGTGGATGAGGCTGATCAGGCCCAGGGCCGCGATGACCGCCGGGAACAGGGCCAGGAACCAGTGGTAGGCCAGGCTGCTTGCGGTCATCGAGCAGCGGTCCCGGACGAATTTCTTCCCGGTGCGCCTGAGGGTGTTCCGCCAGCCGGTCGCGCCGAGTTCCAGCGGCGAATCCGGGCCGCCGGGCACCTCGCGCTCCGGCGGGATGCTCCGCTGCGGGTCAGCGGGCGGCGCCTGCGAGCGCTGATGGTTGCGTGCCATGGCTTGGATCTCCCCTGTTGGCCGGGCCGCCTGCGCTGCCTGCAGTTGGCGGGAAGCGGCTACCCAGGGCCAGCCGGGCAAAACAGGTTGAGCCCAGGCGCGCTGCATCCATGCGGGGCGGGGCCAGGCGGCCAGCGCGGCTAGCGCGAACGGGCCGGGAGGGCTGACCCGCTGTGCGGTGTAATAGCGGACGTGGCAGATCACGAGCGGGTGCGGCTGGGGGCGGTTCAGGAAACGCTGTTCATCCCGCTGGCGGCCCGGGCCAGGGCAGCCCAGCGCCGGCGGCCCCTGCTGCGCGACCCGAAGGCCGTGGACATCGCAGGGTCGGTCGAGATCGATGCCAGGTACGGCCGGGGCTCGGGCGGGTCGGTGACCGTGCTCCGCACCGTGATCCTGGACGCCTGGGTCCACGCGTCGATCTGGCCGGCTGCCTGCCGGATCCGGTCGGCCACCCCGTCGCCGTAGCTGACCGGGATCACGCCGTGGGCGGTGAGCCACGCATGGTGCGGCTCGCTGGCCAGGCCGACCACCGTCGCCCCGGCCCGCCGGGCCAGCTGGACCGCGAGCGAGCCGACCCCGCCGGACGCGCCGGCCACCACCACGGTGCCGCCGGGGGTGAGGGCGACCGCCCGGACCGTCGCATACGCCGTGGTCCCGGCCACGAACAGCGCCCCGGCTGCCTCCCACGGCACCCCGGCCGGCTTCGCGGTCAGGTTCCCGGCCCCGGTCAGGACATACTCGGCCTGGCTGGCCCGGTTGTCGGTCCAGCCGATGACCTCGTCCCCGGCCGAGAACCCGGTCACCCCGGGGCCGGTCTCCGCCACGACCCCGGCCAGGTCGCTGCCCTGGCCGGAGGGGAATGTCGCGGGCCACCGCTCGCGCAGCAGGCCCTCACGGACCTTGGCTTCGCCGGGGTTGATCCCGGCCGCCTTGACCTGGACCAGTACCTGTCCTTCCCCCGGCACCGGCCGGGGCACGTCCTCGATCCTGAGCACGTCAATCGCGCCGTAGTCGTCGAACCGCACTGCCTTCGGCATCGCTACTCCGTTCTCCCTGCTCCGGGGTGACCCAGACGAGGGCTGGCCCCGGTTAGCCCGGCCCGTTCCCAGGTTCCGCTAACTCCGGGCCGCTCGCCGTTATGCCCCGCGGCGCACGAGCCGGAGGGCAGAATCGGATGATGGTGATGCTGGCCGAGGTGCGCGCCGTCGCGCTGTCCCTGCCCCGTACGGAGGAGCACCTGATCCGTGACTGGGTCAAGTTCCGGGTCGGCCGGATCGTGTACGCGGCCGTTTCCCGGACGAGACGATCATGGGCTTCGGGTTTCCCCGGGACGAGCGCCCGGCGCTGATCGCGGCCGAGCCGGACCGGTTCTTCCTGCATCGCGCCAGCGACCAGCGTTTCCAGTGGATCGACACCTGGATGGGAACCCTCGGCAGGCGGAAATGCACGAGTTCGTGACCGACGCCTGGCGGATGGCCGTGCCTGCCGGGGTGGCCGCCGCCCACCCCGGGCCGCCGCGGCCCTCGCCCTGACCCCCTCAGTTCCCGCTCGGGGGCCCCGCCCCGCCAGGCCGCCCAGCGCGGAAATGCCTATCCCCTAATCCGGGGATTCCGGCGCCGGCGGAAACTCAAAACGCGCTAATCTTGTCCAATCACCCCAGATAACTGCGGGTACGCACTCCTAAGAGACCGTCCTGTATCACAAGGCAGTGCGCCACGGGCCCGGCGACTAAATGACCGGACAACCCCGGACACGTCTTATTCCCGGCTTAGCTCAGCTGCCAGCAGTAAGATCTGGCTTTTCACGCTTGGAGCGTTTTATCCTTGGTGGGCGCCATTCGCGACAGGCTACCCAGGGTGGGGAGGGGGGCGGCCACGTGCGGTCCCGGAACCGCAGCGCGCCGGAGGTCTCCGGCGCCGTCAGCACGCCGGTCACGTGTCGGTGACCGCCCTGCTGCGTCATCGTCACGGGCTCAGTCGCCGTCAGTGTTTCCCGCGCGGAGGCTCGCGTGACTGAGGGAGACAGGAACGGGTCGCGCCATGCTGAGGACCTGGCCGCGTGCTTCACCGTCCACGCCAGGGACCTGTTCGGCTACGCCTGCGAGCTGTCCGGCGGGAACCGCGCACTGGCCGGCGATCTCGTCCAGTCCGCGTTCCAGGCGGCGGCCACGGTCTGGTGCACGTTAAGCGACCTGCCCGCCGATCAGTGCCACGACTGGTTGCGGGACACGCTGGCCAGCACGGCCCAGCGCCGGGCCGGCCACGCGGCAGGCACGGTGCTCGCCTCCCCGCCGCACGGGCGGGGAGACGGCCTGACCGTCGCCCGGTTCCGCACGGACTACGACGCGGTCGCGGCCCTGGACCGTTTCGCGGGCTGGCTGCGGGACCGCGCGGCCGGGGACGGGGAGCCCGGGAGGGCCAGGGGCGGGTCCGGTGACCGGCCCGATGAGCCGTCCACGGTCAGCCCGGCGACGCCGCCGGACGCCGGTGGGCAGGACAGGCCAGAAGGAGCCGGGCCGGGCCCGGCAGGCAGGCCCAGCAGCCGGTGCCCAGGCTGGCCGGGCGGTGGGGGATCCGCCGGCCAGCCTGGGCACCCTGTCCGCCGCGCGCCACCAGGACGGCAGCCGGCGAACGGCCGCCGGCGAACGGGGCTACCGCCAACGGGAGCATGGTGAACGGCACCCTCGCCAGCGGGACCAACGGGAACAGCGCCCAGGCGAACGGCGGCCCGGTCAGTCCGGAAGGAACCGGGGCAGCCGCACCGCCAGGGAGTTACGGTGACCCGGTGAGCGCGCTCTACGAGCAGCATTACTCCTCACTCGTGCGCCTGGCCGCGCTGCTGGTCCGCGACACGGCGACAGCGGAGGAGATCGTGCAGGACTCGATTCGTGGCCGCGGCCACCGCGTGGCGCGGGCGCGCGGACACCGACGGTGCGCTGGACTTCCTCCGCCAGTCGGTCTGAACCGCTCCCGGTCGGCGCTCCGGCACGGGATCACGCCGGCACCGGCCGCCGCCGGATGCCGTCCCGCCGCTGCTGGCCGCGCTCGGCGCGCTGCCCGCCCGGCAGCGCG
Source organism: uncultured Actinomycetes bacterium (assembly GCA_963751175.1). Classification (GTDB taxonomy): domain Bacteria; phylum Actinomycetota; class Actinomycetes; order Streptosporangiales; family Streptosporangiaceae; genus RYN-230. Next base: position 61,655 of record CAVVTM010000038.1, read on the forward strand.
AGGTGCTGGTCCTGCGCTACTACGCGAACCTGTCCGAGGAGGAGGCCGCGGACGCCATCGGCATCAGCCGCGCAGCGGTCCGGCGGCACGCCACGAGGGCCAACGCTGCTCTCCGCACCCTGCTCGACCCCGGCTGAGGCAGGCGGCCCGGGCGCAAGGGGTGGTCGTTGCGTGCCTGAAAGCGGCGGGTGCACCGGCGTCCGGACCGGGCTGACGGCGGCTCATGGCCCGCAGCGCGGCATAGGAGACCACACCGAAGGCCAGGTGCGGCCCGGCGTCGCTGAGCCATGCGGTAGCGTCCCACTCCCGCGGGTCGGTCAGGCCCAGCCGGGTCAGGGAGGCGTCGGTCGCCGCCATCGCTGCCGCGCCGAGCAGGACCGGGCCGAGCACCGGGCCCAGCCGGAGCACCACCACGCGCAGTTCCCCGCGCGAGCGCGCCCACGCCGATGCCGGTCGCGATCCCGGCCAGCGCCCCGAGCCCTCCGAGGCGGTTGTCCGGTTCTGGCCGCCTGTCACCGGGTGTCCTGCGCGGCCCGCCTGGCCAGTTCCTCGATCGCCTGCTGGGGCGTGCTGCTCGGCGGGCGCGCCGCGCCAGGCCATGTCCAGGTACGTGACCGCGTTCAGCGCGGTGGTTCCAGCCGCCCCGGCCATGCCTCGCCTGATAGTCCCTTGATCATGCGCCTGGATGCCCGGGACGGCGCGACGGCGGCCCCCGGCCTGACGGGGTCGCCAGCGGCGGCCGGGCGGGTTCCTTACGCGTTCGCCGGCCAGCCACGGGCAGCCGACCGCCGGAGCGGGAGGCCGATGGCGCGCCGGGCAGCGGCATGGGCGCGCTGACGAGGAGGACCAGTTCGCTGACGAGGCGCTGGCGCACATGGGCGGATTCCAGGACGAAACCGCCACGGCCGTGACCGTCATCCCCATGACACCAGGACCTGGTCCAGAACGTCGCCCAGGCGTACGCTCGCTTCCACCGGTTCGCCGGCACCGAACGCAGCATGACTACTGCGCATCCTCCTGGACACGTTCATCGACGGCTCCAGCGCCGCCGAGCGCGAGCCGGTGCAGGTCTTCGCCGCTGGCGTGGAAGGCGCAGCCGCGCAGGATCGCTGGTGGCTGCGCGTCCGCGGAGGACGTCGCGCTGGACCGGTTCCGACTCCACGTCGTCGGCACGCTGAAGGACTCCGCCACGACTTCCGCACCCACGTCTACCTGGCCGATGTCGAGGGCTACGCCTACCAGGTCACGACGTCATCCGCTGCCAGTTCGGCACCGTCGTGTACAGCTCCGCCGGGCACCGCCGGCAGCTCCGCGGCCTGCTCCAGACCGGCCGCCAGCGGGCGTCGTCCAGGCCCGCGTTACGCCGAGACACTGATCCCGGCACAGGAGGCGGCTCGCGCCACCCACAGCGCCCTGCTTATCGCGCATCCCCTTCCAGCGGCTGCGCCGGACGCCCCCGCCCGGAGCCAGGGCGACCGTCCTGACCATCGCGTCAGGCGGCGCCGTTGCCCGCTGCGCAGAACTGATCGACTTCACGCCCTCGCGCAGCCGCCGCATCATCTCGGGGCTGCGCAGCATCTCGGCCGACATTTCGGCGATCTTCCCGGCCCGGAAGTAGAACTGCCGGTAGAAGCCTCCGACCGAGCTGCAGAATCCCGGTTCGGTTGAGGTTCGGGTAGCTCAGGGCCGCGCCCGCGCCGCCGTGCCGTCGAGCAGCGCGGCGTTGTCCTCGGGCAGCCGTTCTCCCTGGCCTGCTCGTACAGGGCGCACCTGGGTAGGGCGATCAGAGACCTGCAGCGAATGCGGATTGATCTCCTTGGCGAAGCGGATGGTTTCCTGGATGGTTTCCGCGGTCTCGCCGGGAAGGCCGACGAGAACAAGGCGCCGATGAATGGTAATGCCGAGCTCCCTGCAGTCCTTGGCGTGCGTGGACGGTGGCCTGCTTGACCCGGATCCCTTTCTTGATGTTGATGAGGATCTGCTGATTGCCGGATCGATAGCCGACCATGCAGCAGCAGGCGCAGGCCGTTATCCCTCAGCACCTTGAGCGTCTCATAGGGCACGTTCGCCTTGGCATTGCACGACCAGGTCAGGCCCAGTTTCCCCATGCCGCGGCGATCCTCTCGGCGCGCGGCCGGTCGTCGGTGAACGTGTCATCGTCGAAGAAGACTTCCTTGACCGACGGGAACAACTCGGTAATGCGGGCCATCTCGCCCAGGACGTGCCCCGCGCTCCGGGTCCGGCAGCGGTGGCCGCCGACGGTCTGCGGCCACAGGCAGAACGTGCACCGAGAACGGCAGCCCCGGCCGGTGTACAGGGACACGAACGGGCGCTCGAGGTAGCCGATGAAGTAGTCGTCGACGTTCAGGTCGCGCCGGTACACGTCGGTGACGTACGGCAGCCGGTCCATGTCTTCCAGGATCGGCCGGTCCGGGTGATGATGGCCGCCGGGTCCCGGTACGTGACCCCGCGGACGTCGTCCAGGGGCCGCCCCTCGCTGATCTCGGCGATGGCGGAGTCGAAACCCCCCTTCGGCGGGCGACGAAATCGATCGCGTCCGACGCCAGCAGCGACGCTTCCGGCTCCACCGCCACCTTGGCGCCGACGAAGCCGACCTTCAGCGCCGGGTTCGCCCGGCTTCAGCGCCTGGGCCACCTGCACGTCCCCGGCGAACGACGGGGAGCTCGTGTGCAGCACCGCCAGGACGGTCGAGTCGGTGCGCCAGCGGGAGCACGTCGCCGGGGCCGAGCCCCGCCGCGGGCGCGTCCACGAGCGTGCTGCCCGGGCAGATGAGGGCGGCGACGCTCTGGGCCAGCCAGCGGGGTTGACCGGATCTCGCGCTTGGCCTGATAACGGGAACCCGCCCCGCCGTCGAACCCCTCGTACGACGGCGGGTGCAGGCAGCGTTCGCATCACGGATAGCCGACCTCCCGGTCGAACGGTGCGCGCGGATGACCGCCGATCGCGGCGGGGGCCTGCGGCGGCCGGGGCCTCCGGCCGGGGCTCCCGCCATGCTCGACGCCCGCCATGGCCGCGGCGAAGGCGATCGACTCGCGGCCTGCCTGCCGGGCCGGGCCTTGGCTGCTCCAGGGCGGCCAGGACGCTGGCGGCGGAGATCTCCAGGGGGCGCGGGCTGGCCACCTCGGCCCCGCCCAGCTCCAGCTCGTGCTGGACGTTCTCGCGGCCATGGCTGGGCATGGCGTTGACCAGCATGAGCTGGCGCTCGACCGCCCGGGCCTCGCCGCAGGTCAGCGCGCCGGGCAGGGTCACGACGAGGTCGCAGGCGCTGATCAGCTCCGGGATGCGCGGGGTGAAGCCGTATAGGTCAACCCCGTGGAGCTGGCCGCCAGGGCCCGGAGCCGCAGCTTCGAGCCCGGCCACGGCCCGCCACGGCCAGCACGTGCACCCCGGCGCGAGCCAGCGCGCGGGCGGTCCCCGACCTGTCAGCCCCATCCGCCGCCCATGAGCAGGACGCACCGCGCGCCTTGGCATTGCAGCGACGCCAGCGGGCCTCGGGCTCGCGGCACCGGCCGGTAGAAGGCGGGACGCACCGGCGGCGGGACGATGGCGGTCCGGGCCGCGGGCAGGTAGCGGCGCACGCAGGCCTCCGCCGCGGCGGAGGCGACCAGGAACAGGTCGATGCCCTCACGGACCCAGGCCGCGTGGGGCAGGGCGTCGGGGCACAGCACGGCCGTGCGCAGCGCGGGCATGGAGCCCGTGCTGGGGCACGGCGAGCGCGGCCGCGGCCGGGACGCCCGCGGCGAACACGCTGATGATCAGGTCGGCGGGCTCCTCGCGCAGCGCGCCGCGGAGGGCGGCCACCAGCCGCGGCGTGGCCGCGCGGTCCATGGCCGCGGCCAGGCGGCTTCCCGCCCGCAAGTGGGCGAAGTGGAGCCCGTCCGAGACCCCGGGCCTGGCCATCAGCCGGCGGAAGACCCAGTCACCGGCCGGGCCTGCGCGCGGGCCAAGCAACGCCATGCAGTCCAGGGTCCGGCTTTCCCAGCCGAGGCCTGCGAGGCTCCCGGAGAGCACCTCGCAGGAGACATCGTGACCCAGGCCCAGTGAGCCGCAGAGGATCACCGCGCGTTTCGGCACCGGCCTGCACCTCCCCGTAGTCACTCCTGGCCGCGTTGGCCACACGCAGGCACCGGGACGCTGGCCCTACCCCGGGCCCGCGGCGGCCAAACCGCGGGCCCGGGCGCCGGGCAGCCCCGGCCACGTTCGCCGGGGCGGCCCGGGCCCGCCCATCCCTCCACGATGCCCGAGCGCCCGGGCCCGCTCCCCCGGCTCAGCTCCCGGGCCTGGGGCTGAACAAGGCGAACATGCTGCCGTTGGGGTCAGTGAGGTAGGCGATGGCCATGCCGTCTTCCATCGTCATCGGCGCGACCACGACCTTGCCGCCAAGTTCCTCGGTCCGCGCTGCGGTCGCGGCGACGTCCTCCACCTGGACCACGAAGACCGCGTACGGCGGGACGTCGCCGCCGGTACCGAAGATGCCGCCGGAAGGACGGTCAGCCCCGGGCGCGGTGATCATCGTGTACGTCCCGTCGGGCGCGAACGACCAGCCGAACAGCGGGCCGTAGAAGGCCTTGGCCGCCTCGACGTCGGGGGCGCCGATCTCGAACCAGGACACGGTGTTGACTGCCGACATGATTTCCTCCATCAGGATGACGTTGCCGATAGCACCACCCCGCCCTGAAGGCCCGCCACACCCTCATGTCGGTGTTTCCCGGGGACTTTGCCGACCGTCAGACCCGCAGGTCGGGGCGGCGGACGATGGAGTCCGGGATGTCCACGTCGAGGTCGCGGTAGGACCGGGAGACGCGGGCTCGCCCGTGTCGTCGGCGGCCAGGATGCGGTCCACCCGGAACGCCCGGGCACCGCCCCGCAGCCCGCACCAGGCCATCAAGTACCACTGGGCGCGGGTGGCCGCGAACGCGACTGGCTCGACCTCCCGGACCGTCTCCCGGTCATGCCGGTCCCGGTAGGTGATCCGGAGCACGTGCCGCGCGGTGATCGCCTCCTGGACCGCCAGCGGGACCGTGGCAGGGGGCGGCGCGCCCCACCGCCGGGGCGGCCCGCTCCCGGGCGGGCATCCCGATCGCGCCACTCCCGGGCAGGCTCCTCCCGCGCGGCCGCCTCCCGGTCTGGCCTCTCCGGGGCCTGTGCCTCCCGGGACCCCGCCGCTGACCGCACGCCCGCCTCCCGGGGCGGCCCGGGGCGGGGCGCGCCCATCAGCCGCACCCGGTCCAGCAGTGCCCCCGCCTCCGCCGTCTGCGCCGCGGAGGCGGTGGCCAGCACCTTGCGCAGCGCGCTGCGGGTGGCCGCAGCGAACGGCGTGTGCTCCTCCCGGGCCAGGGACACCGCGATCGCGACCATCTCGGCCGCGGTGAAGTTCACCGGCGGCAGGGTGAGGGTCTTGTCGATCGTGCAGCCACCGCGCCGCCCCGGCTCCGCATAGACCGGCACCCCGGATTCCTGCAGAGCCGTGATGTCCCGCGCTCATCGTCCGCATGCTGACCTCGTAACGCTCAGCCAGCTGCCGCGCCGACCGGGGCCGCGGCGCTACCGCCCGCAACTCCTCGACCAGCGCGTAGAGCCGATCCGTCCGGTTCATGCGCGGGACGCTACTCCCGGGCACCGACAGTCCGGCGGCGCGCACCTCAGCGTTTTCCTGCGGTGCGGCTCTGCTGTGCCACCGGGCGTGTCGTCAAGTGACCCTTGGCCAGGCCTTCCGGCCCCTTGCGTGCCGCCGCGCCAGGGCGCGTTCTAGAGGGACAGGGGGAGTGAGTTCAGGGTGAGCAACACATCGAGGACCCTGCGCACCACCACAGCTGCGGTTCTGGCGGCCGGGCTGGCCGCGTGCGGTAAACCCGGCGCGGGCGCTCACCCGGCCGTGACAGCCCCGGCGAGCGCGGCCGCCCTCCCGGTGCAGGTGCAACAGGACGCGGTCGGCTGGTCCAGGATGGTTCAGCGCCCGAACCAGATCTACGCGGGCATGGGCGGGGCGCCGGTAGTCCGGCAGCTGGCCTGGCGCAACTGGGGTGGCCCGAGAGCATGGGCGGCCGCAAGCTCGACAGCGACCGGCCGCAGCCCGGTCCGGTATCCGGCTGGCACCCGACCACTGACACAGTCACGGTCCGCCTGCAGGACATCCTGAGGCACAACGGCCAGCCGTCGTACCGGAAGATGGCGGACTTCTACGCGAACCGCGGGGGCGTCGCGAAGGTACGGCACTTCAACTTCGACGTCCGCCCGGGCGGATCAGTACCGGGATGGAACCCCGGTCCTGGTCAGGCTGCACCGAACCGGGCGTAACAGAGAATTAACGCAAAAGTAAGGCCCGGGACTGCATACAGGCCCGTCCCGCGGGGAGTTGTGCCAGGCGTATGGTCCACCGCAGGTTTGCGAGGTTCCCGTGGCCGCTGCTGATGACGCTGACTGGCGTTCCCGTGGAGCCTGCCTGTCGGCCGACCCCGAACTCTTTTTCCCGATCTCCCCCAGCGGCCCCAGCCAGCGCCAGGAGGAGCGGGCCAAGGCGGTCTGCGGCCGCTGCCAGGTGCGGGCCGAGTGCCTCGCGTTCGCGGTGCAGACCAGGCAGCCGCACGGAGTGTGGGGCGGCCTGGGCGAGACGAGCTAGCCCAGCTGCGCCGCAGCCTTCGCGCTCCCGACGGCAGCCCCCTGCACCAGCGGATACCTGGGGACCGGTGCACACGCCCTGGACCCGCGTCAGCATGGTGATCTCGCGGCCGAACCTGACCCGGAACTCCTCGACCGCCGCCAGCTCGGGCGCAGCACCTTCACCGCGACCTGGTGACCGGTCGGGTCCACGCCGAGGTACACGACGCCCATCCCGCCGGCGCCCAGCCGGGCGACCAGGCGGTAGCGTCCGACCTGTGACGGGTCCGTCTGCAGCAAGGGCGCGCGAGCCAACGGATCCCCCTCTGCCCAGTTGATCGTCCGCCTGAGCCGCCGCGAGGCCGGCCCCATCCGTTCGGTCCTGACCTCTCGAATGGTACGTGCTGTCAGCCCGCCCGTCCGCGGGGGGTGG
>CAVVTM010000039.1:0-31783 GCA_963751175.1 uncultured Actinomycetes bacterium
TCGGTGCTGGCGGACCTGGTCCGGGCGGCCGGGGCGCCGGTCATCTGTGAGACCCCCGACCCCGCCACCGACATCGACTGGCTCCGCGCCCACGTCCCCGGGGCCGCCTAACCAGTTCCCGTCCGACCCCCGTCGCGCGGGACGACCGTTATCGTGGTGGATTGTGCGCCGCCCGCGGCGCAAAACGCACCACGATCATGGGCGGCTCAGCGGGCGGACGCGGTGGCGGCGGGCTGCGTGCTGCGGCGCGGGCCCAGCCTGAGCACCAGGCGGTCAGGGGCGCAGGACAAGACGCCGCCCGCGGGGTCGTCGGCCCCGCCTGCCCGCACCACGTCACCGGCGGGGTGCAGGATGTCCCGGACGACCAGACCGCACAGCAGCAGCACGGAGGCGAAGCGGGCGATCAGCGCGGCGAAGTACAGCCCGGTGCCGATGCCGCCGACCCCGATGAACGAGGGCCCGGCCACCGACACGGTGATCAGGTAAGCCCAGATCGCGAAGAAATAGCCCACCTCCGCCATCTGCCAGACCAGGTAGGCGCCCAGCCGCGGCCGGGCCAGCACGACCAGGGGCGCCAGCCAGATCACGTACTGCGGCGACCAGACCTTGTTGGACAGCAGGAAGGTGGCCAGGGTGAGGAAGAACAACTGCGCGACCCGTGGCCGCCGCGGCGCGCCCAGGGTGAGCAGCACGATGAGCACGCAGGCGGCCAGGAACACACCCGCGGACACGACGTTGAGGGTGCTCACGCTGGTCGCGCCCACCCCCGGCCAGTGCTCGGTCTGGAAGAAGTACCAGATGGAGCCCCAGTCGGCCGAGCGGGTGTCGCTGAGCCGGTAGAAGCGAGCCCAGCCAGCCGGGGCCACGATCATCACCGGCACGTTGACGGCCAGCCACGCCAGCGCCGCGGAGCCGAACGTGACCCAGAACGCCCGCATCCGGCCCGCGCGCAGGCAGAGCAGCAGCAGCGGCCCGAAGAACAGCAGCGGGTAGAACTTGGTCGCCACGGCGAGTCCCAGGAGCACGCCGGCCAGCACCGGGCGGCGTGCCGCCCAGGCCGCCATCCCCGCCATGGCCAGGCCCATCGCGATCAGGTCCCAGTTGATGAACGCGGCCAGGATGACCGCGGGTGCCAGCGCCACGCCCAGCGCGGTCCACCGGCGGGACCGGCCCGCGAGGTAGGCGGTGGCCAGCACGCCGATCAGCGCGAACACGGTGAGCAGGACGATGGTGAGGTCGAAGAACTCCCGGCCCCGGGTGAACGGGTTGCCGATGGGATGGACCAGCCACGCCACCAGTTGCATGGCCCCGCCGATGAGCACCGGGTACTCCACCGGGTGGCCGGTGTAGGGCACCTTGCCCGACGACAGTCCCTCACCGAAGTACAGCGGGTAGATGTCGGTGTAACAGTGCGCCTGGAACTGTGAGAGGTACCCGTTCCACGCGCCGGCCCGGCACGCCCACTTGCTGGTCAGCGCCAGCCCGGAGCCGAGCAGCACGGCCGCGACCAGGGCCGTGCTCGATCCCGCGAGCAGCGCGAGCCGCGCCGGGCCGCGCCACGGCCCGGCCTCCTGCCCGCGCCCCGCCGGTTCCTGGCCCGCCCGTTCCGGGCCGGTGTCTCCGTCTGTCACCCACGCTCCGTCATCGGCTATCGGGTCCCGGTGATTGTGCCCTCCCCGGGCCCCGGCTACCCGATCGACGATCGCTGCTTGCCGAACGTGGGCGTCGCATTAGGGAACGTGGGGGTAGGGAGGCCACTCGGCACCGGGGCCGTCGGCGTCGGGCTCGGGGGGCGGTTCCCGAAGCAGTGCCCGGCGAACGAGATGCCGTTGCAGGTGCTGGTCGGCGTCGGGGTCGGGGTTATCACCGGCTTCGGCTTCGGCGTGTACGGCCCGAGCATGTTCCACGGGGTACCGCCGAAGTCCGGGGTGGGGAAGCTCTGCACCGGCATGCTGCCGAACATCTTCTGCGCGTACGCATGCCAGATCGTGGCCGGCCACTCGCCGCCGTAGCCAGGCAGGTTACCGACGCCGTACAGGGTCTGCAGGCCGGCCGCGGGGCGCTTTCCTGGTTCGCCGCGGCGGTGCAGCCGGCGATGCTGGCCGGGCAGCCCTGCTCATTGGTGAACATGCCGATCGCCAGGCTGAACTGCGGGATCGCGCCGATGAAGAACGCCGACTGGGACAGGTTCGTGGTCCCGGTCTTCGCGATGATCTGCCGCCCGTCGGCGAGTCCGACGTTCGGGGCCGTGCCGCCCGGCTTGTCGTCGAACGAGAGCGCGTAGTCCACGTCGGAGTCTTCGGCCGGGGTCAGCACCATGTGCCGGTCCACTTTGGCCTGGATGGTCTGCATCGCCTGGCCGGGTAGCTGCTGCTGGATCTCCCGGATCACGTGCGGGGCCACGTACTGGCCGTTGTTGGCCAGCGTGGCGAACGTGCTGGCCTGCTCTTCCACCGTGAGGGAGGACTGGCCGAGCGCGGTGCCGACCTCGTTCCGCATGGTGTACAGCCCCGACTGGGTGGTGTTGACGCCGAAGGCCCTCGCCATGCTGATCATGTTCTGGCCGTCGGTGCCCGCGACCCGGTGGTACAGGTCGGTGTATGCGGTGTTGAGCGATTCCGCGGACGCGGTGACCACGCTGACCCCGTTGGCCTGCGCGTCACCCGCGTCGTTGCCGACCTCGTACCAGCCGCCCGAGCTGGCGGGCTGGGTCCAGCTTGCGTACGTCATCGGGGAGGAGACGGGCGGGATCCACAGCGGCGAGTGGCCGTCCAGCGTGCTGGTCTTGACGCTCATCCCCTGGTGCCGGGCCAGCGCGAGCACGTACGGCTTCATCGAGGAGCCCACCTGCTCGCGGTTCTGCAGCGCCATGTCCCACTGACAGCGGATGACGTTGCATCTCTTCGTGTTCTCGTTGTAGTTCGGCCCGCTGTACATGGCCCAGATCTCGCCGCTGACCGGCTGCTCCAGCACCGCGCCGACGTGCGCGTAGCTGGGCAGCGCCTTGCCATCCAGCCTCATCTGGCGCTTTTCGGCGTTCACGGTCGCGTAAAGCTGGTTCATCATCGGCTTGCTGAACGTGGTGACGACGCGCAGCCCGCCGTCGTCGATCTGGGCCTGCGTGTAGTGGTACGTGTTCTCCAGCTCGTTGAGCACGGCGTTCATGATGTAGCCGCGGTAGCCCGACCAGTTGTTGTTGAACGCCTTCGCGAGCGTGGGGAACTTCTGGGCGTTGGCCTGCGCTTGCGTCAGCGTGCCCATCTCGACCATGGTCCGCAGCACGTAGTGCCAGCGGTAGACCAGCGCCTGGTAGCCCCCGCCCGCCTTCGGGTCGGGATTGTAGTAGCTGGGCGACTGCGGCATGGCCGCGATCATGGCGGCCTGCGCGACGCTCAGCTTCGCGACCGGCTTGCCGAAGTACGCTTCGGCGGCCGCGCCGAAACCGTACATGTTGAGGCCAGTCGGGACCGTGTTCATGTAGTTGGTGAGGATCCAGTCCTTGGATTCCTGTGAGGCCAGCTTCTCCGCGACGAAGATCTCCTTGATCTTCCGGGTGGCGGTCTCCGCGGTCCCGATGCCCGTGTAGTAGTTCCGGACGAGCTGCTGGGTGATGGTGGACCCGCCCTGCTGAACCGAGCCGCTGGTCAGGTCCGCGATGGCGGCGCGGACGATGCCGACCGGCGAGACGCCGCCCTCGTTGTAGAAGTGCTTGTCCTCGGCGGCGACCATGGCGTTCCTGACCATCGCCGGGATCTGGTTCGGCCTGGAGACTCTGCCGGTCGGTCTGGCCGAACATGCCGACCAGCGTGCTGCCGTCCCGGAAGTAGACCCGGGAGGCCTGCCCGACGGCGAACTGCGACGCGGCCGGGATGGGGGTCTGCGAGTAGGTGTAGAAGATCCCGATGACCAGCAGTATGACGAAGCCGAGGCCGGTCAGCATCGACGCCGCGAGGGCCTTCTTCCACGTCCAGCGGCGCCACCAGTCACCCTTACGGCGCGGCCGCCCCGGGCCACGGCCCCGGCCATTCCCGCCGCCGCGGCCGCCATTCCCGCCGCGGCCGCCGCGGCCGTTCCCGTCGTGCATCTCGGCGGCCCCGCCGCGGCCCCGGCCCGACCAGCCCGGGTCCGAGTCCCCCGGGTCCTGGGAGCCGCGCCCGCGGGGGTCGGCCGAGCCCGGGTACCCGGATCCGGGATAACCGGCCATCGCGCTCCCGGCGGCCGGGCCCGCCCCCGCGGCGTAGTCGGCAGCGCCCGCGGCGCTGAAGCCGGCCGCGGCACGGTCCGTGCCGAGCTTGGCCGCTAGCCGGTCCTTCGCGCTCATCGCGCCCGCGGCACGGTTCGCGGCGGCGGCGCCGCGGCGGCCCCTGGCGGCGTCCTTGGCCGCGCGGCGGCTGCCCCGCGCCGCCCGGCTCCGGTCCGCACCGCCCTGGCCCGCCCATTCCTGGCCGGACCAGTTCTGGTCCGCAGGACTCTGGTCGGCACGCCCCTGGCCCGCCCGGGAGCCGCCGTTGCGGCTGCCCGCGGCACGGGAGTTGCCAGAGCGGGCATCGTCACCACGGGCGTAGCCCGGGTCCACCCCGCCGCCGTCCCACTCGTAGTCCCGCTCCCGCCGGTAGCCGCGGTCTCCCGCGTCCCGGGTGCCGCGCGCACGGCTGCCGTCCCCATAGCGCTCCCCGCGCTGGCCGTCACGCGCGCCGCTCCAGCGGCCAGGCTCAGCGGGATCCGGGGGGTAGGAACCGGAAAAATCTGGGTTACTCACGCGTCCTCGCTGGTTGGGTGAGGCAGTCGTGGGCGAGCATCGGACCGACCGCCGGGCCTCACGGTATCCGGTGGCGCGAGCCATCCGGCGCAGGTTAGAAATTCGTCACATCTGCATGGCGCGCGTTGGCTCTCCGGGCCGTTCCTGCCTGGTGGTGCGGGCTCAGTAGGCTTGCTCAGCGAGCTGGTTCAGCGGTGCTGGCCTGGGGGTTCGGGTCAGTACCGCTGGCCCTGGGGCAGCCCCAGTGGCGCTGGCTCAGCCAGCCGCCCTGGATGGACGGCGGCTACTTGCCCCGCCGTTACTCGCTGGCTCGGGCCCGCCTGCTGCGCCGGGCGCGTGGCTCGCCCGTGCCGAGGACGTAGGACGAGGCAAGGTGGTTCCAGGCACAACTTTGGCAGACCTCGACCACATATACCCGGAACTCCCCGTATTCGGACGCCATCTCAGCCAGCTCCGGGCCCTGCTTAACCCGGCCTGCATATTGGCCGAGTTCGTCCCCGTACACGTAGGTGACGTGGGTCAGCTTCGCCCGGCGGCAGATGGGGCAGGCCGTGTCGGTGGCTTCGCCATGGAACTTGGCCGCCCGGAGCAGATAGGGGTGCGCGTCGCAGACGTCCGCGACCGTGGTGTGCCCGGCCAGCACGGAAGCGAGCGTTGCCCGCCGGGCAAGCCCGTAATCCACGACCGATCGCCGAACTCCCATCCCCGACAGCGTACGACGGAAGCCGCAGCGCTCCGAGCCCCGGCTGGGGTCCTGTTCGGGGTATCCGCGGGAGGTGCCCGGGAGACAGCCGGTGCCCGGGAGTTGCGCGGCCTGTCCCCGGCGCATATCTTGGCGATGTATCGGTTCGATACATCGCTTTGGCACAATGCGGGCATACTGTCCTCGCGGCCCGGGCCTCACGGCCCGGATCGCAGCATGAGCCACGCGGCACGAGCCACGCGGACGGGAGGTGCGGGCAGGCATGGTCGGGCAACGGTCACGCGTGCTGGAGCTCGCGGTGCTGGGGCTGCTGCACGAAACCCCGATGCACGGATACGAGCTGCGCAAGCGGCTGAACTCCATGCTCGGCGCGTTCCGCGCGTTCGGGTACGGGTCGCTGTACCCCTGCCTGAAACTGCTCCTGGCCCAGGGGCTCATCGCAGAGGATGCCCCGGAGGGCACGGCCAAACCGCTGTCCGGCCGGCGGTCGAAGATCGTCTACCGGCTCACCGCGGACGGCAAGGAGCGGCTCGAGCAGCTGCTCACCGAGTCCGGCCCGGCGGCCTGGGACGACGACGGGTTCGGGGTGCACTTCGCGTTCTTCGGCCAGACCCAGGCTGACATCCGGCTGCGCATCCTCGAAGGGCGCCGCAGCCGGCTGGAAGAGCGGCTGGACGGGGTGCGCGCGGCCATGGCCCGGACCCGGGAGCGGATGGACAGCTACACGCTCGAACTCCACCGGCACGGCCTCGAATCGGTCGAGCGCGAGGTCCGCTGGCTGAACGAGCTGATCGCCTCCGAGCGCCAGGCCGACGCGGGCCAGGCCGGCGCCCGCCGGGCGGACGGGAACCGACACGGCTGACTGACCACGGCTGACTGACAGAGATACCTGACGCCACCATCGTGCGGCGAGAGAAGGAGTGTGTCCCCATGGGTTCGGTTCGGGTGGCCATCGTTGGCGTGGGTAACTGCGCCAGCTCCCTGATCCAGGGCGTGGAGTACTACAAGGATGCCGATCCCAGGGACCGGGTTCCTGGGCTCATGCACGTGTCCTTCGGCCCGTACCACGTGCGGGACGTCGAATTCGTCGCCGCCTTCGACGTGGACGCGAAGAAGGTGGGCCGGGATCTCGCCGAGGCCATCGGGGCCAGCGAGAACAACACCATCAAGATCTGCGACGTGGCCCCGACCGGGATCACGGTGCAGCGCGGCCCCACCCTGGACGGGCTGGGCGAGTACTACCAGGAGATGATCTCCGAGTCCGCCGATCCCGCGGTGGACGTGGTGCAGGTCCTCCGCGACTCCCAGGCGGACGTGCTGGTGTCCTACCTGCCGGTCGGTTCCGAGCAGGCCGACCGGTTCTACGCGCAGTGCGCCATCGACGCCGGCGTGGCGTTCGTGAACGCGCTGCCGGTGTTCATCGCCTCCGACCCCGAGTGGGCCGAGAAGTTCACCGCGGCAGGTGTGCCCATCATCGGTGACGACATCAAGTCCCAGGTCGGGGCCACCATCACGCACCGGGTGCTCGCGAAGCTGTTCGAGGACCGCGGCGTCGAGCTGCTGCGCACGTACCAGCTCAACTTCGGCGGGAACATGGACTTCATGAACATGCTGGAGCGCAAGCGCCTCATGTCCAAGAAGGTGTCCAAGACCCAGTCGGTCACCTCGCAGATCCCGCACGAGATGGAGAAGGCCGCCGTGCACATCGGCCCCTCCGACCACGTGCCCTGGCTGGACGACCGGAAGTGGGCTTACATCCGGCTCGAGGGGCGGGCGTTCGGCGATGTCCCGCTCAGCCTGGAGTACAAGCTCGAAGTCTGGGACTCCCCGAACTCCGCGGGCGTGATCATCGACGCGATCCGGGCCGCGAAGATCGCCAAGGACCGCGGCATCGGCGGCCCCATCCTCTCCGCGGCGTCGTACTTCATGAAGTCGCCCCCGGAGCAGTACGACGACGACACCGCCCGCGACCTGGTGGAGCAGTTCATCCGCGGTGACATCGAGCGCTGACTTGGGCCGGGGGCGGCCCCCCCGGAACCCCGTCCGTCGCCGGGCCGGGCGGGAACACGCCCCGGGCGCGTCCCGCCTCCCCGGCGGGCGGTCCGGGCGCAGAGAGGACACCTCCATGCGGATCCTGGACGGGGCCGGCGCGTTCACCCGGCCGGCCAGCGGTGAGCGCACGCACTGGGCCGAGCACCTGCACGTCAGCGACCTCTCGGCGGGCACCTACTCGGTGCCCGCCGGCGGGGCTGACGACCAGGAGCCGCACACCGAGGACGAGATCTACGTGGTGACGTCAGGCCGGGCGCGGCTGGTGGCCAGAGGCCAGGCCGCCCAGGTCGGGCCGGGCAGCGTGATCTACGTGCCGGCCGGCGAGGAGCACCACTTCACCGACATCACTGAGGACCTGTCCTTGCTGGTGCTGTTCGCCCCGGCCGAGTACACCCGGCGCAGCCCCGGCTGACGGGTGTCCCGGGTCTCACCTGAGCAGGGACTACCCGCCGTAGGCTGAGCTGGTGACCGTCCTGGCCGCCGTCAAGGCGAAGCTGCGCGGCCGGCAAACCGGCTCGTCCTTCGTCGCTGATCTGCGGAGTGTTCTCCAGGAGCGGGATTTCCGGCGGCTGTTCGCGACCCGGCTGATCTCGCAGACCGGGGACGGCGTCTTCACCGCCGGGCTCGGCTCCTACGTGTTCTTCAACAGCACGACGTTCCCGGACCCGGCCTCCGCCGCGGCGGCGTTCGCCGTCCTGTACCTCCCGTACTCGCTGATCGGGCCGTTCGCCGGGGTCTTCATCGACCGCTGGTCGCGGCGCCAGATCCTGGTCTGGTCGGCGCTGCTGCGCACCGCGTTCGTGGTGCTCACCGCCTCGCTGGTCGTCTCGGGCAATCTCGGCGCCCCGCTCTACGTGAGCGTGCTGCTGGTCCTGGGCGTCAACCGGTTCTTCCTGTCCTCGCTGTCCGCCGCGCTGCCGCACGTGGTGGCGGGAGACAAGCTGGTCATGGCCAACTCCGTGTCGCCGACCGCGGGCGGCGTCATGGCCGCGGTCGGCGGGATCGCCGGCCTGGGCGTCCACGTGGCGACCGGCGGCGGGCGGACCGGTTCCGCGGTCACCCTGCTGGTGGCCGGCTGCTGCTACCTCCTGGCCAGCCTGGTGGCCCGGACCATGCCGCGCCCGCTGCTCGGTCCCTCCCGCCGGCCGGATGAGCGGCAGCCAGGCCAGGTGCTGGGCGAGTTCGCGCTCGTGCTCGCGGGGCTGGCCGCGGGGGCCCGGTACGTGCTGCGCCGCCGCGGCCCGGCCGCAGCGCTGGGCGCCACCGGCGGGAACCGGTTCCTGTACGGGATCTTGTTCCTGATGTCGATCCTGCTCTACCGGAACTACTTCTACCGCTCAGCCGGGGCCAACGCAGCGCTCAGCCACTACACGGTGCTCGTCATCGCCTCCGCGCTCGGCTACGCCTGCGCGGCGCTGATCACGCCGCGGCTGACCAAGGTGCTCAGCAAGCCGGCCTGGATCACGGTCCTGCTCGCGGCGGCCGCGGTCATCAGCGGCCCACTGGGTGAGACCTTCAACCAGGTCGCGTTCGTGGTCATCGGGTTCTGCCTGAACCTGGCGGGGCAGGGGATCGCGATCTGCGCGACAACCATCCTGCAGGAGGACGTGGACGACGACTACCGGGGCCGCGTCTTCTCCTTCTACGACATGATGTTCAACATCACGTTCGTGGCCGGTGCCGCGCTGAGCGCGGCGTTCATGCCCGTCACCGGGCGGTCGGCCGCCATCATCGGCCTGGTCGCGGCGGGGTACGCGGTCACCGCCGCGGCGTACTGGCTGGCCAGCCGGCTGCCGGCCCCGGAGGGCGGGGGCGGTCAGCCGCCCTCCGGGGCCGGGGGCGCCCCGAGTCCCTCGGCCCAGCGCAGCAGTTCCTGAGTGGCCTGCTCTTTGCCCAGCGGGCCGTGCTCCATGCGCAGTTCAAGCAGGTACTGATAGGCCCGCCCGACGTCGGGGCCGGACGGCAGGCGCAGGATGGCCATGATCTCGTTGCCGTCCAGGTCGGGGCGGATCTTCTTGAGCTCTTCCTGGGCGCTGAGCGTCACGATGCGCTCCTCCAGGCTGTCCTGGGCCCGGGCCAGGCGGGCGGCCTTGGCCTTGTTCCGGGTGGTGCAGTCGGCCCGGGTGAGCACGTGCAGCCGGGTCAGCAGCGGCCCTGCGTCACGCACGTAACGGCGGACCGCGGAGTCCGTCCACTCTCCCGGCCCGTACCCGTGGAACCGCAGGTGCAGGGCGATCAGGGTGGTCACGTCGGCTACCACCGCAGACGGGAAGCGCAGCGCCTTCAGCCGGGACCGGGCCATGGCCGCGCCGACCACCTCGTGGTGGTGGAAGGCCACCCGGCCGTCCGGCAGCTTTGAGCGGGTCTTGGGCTTGCCGATGTCGTGCAGCAGCGCCGCCAGCCGGACCACCAGGTCAGGCTCCAGGCCGTAGCGCTCCTCCAGCTCGGCGGACTGCTCCAGCACGGTCAGGGAATGCTGGTACACGTCCTTGTGCCGCATGTGCTCATCGGTTTCCAGCCGCAGTCTGGGCACCTCGGGCAGGACCACGTCCGCCACCCCGGTGTCCACCATCAGCTCGATCCCGCGGACGGGGTCGTGGGGCCGGGGGGCGAGCAGCAGCTTGCTGAGCTCATCGCGGATCCGCTCGGCGGACACGAGCGCCAGCCGCGGGGCGAGCTTCCGCATGGCCGCGGCTACCTCCGGGGTGACGGTGAAGCCGAGTTGCGCGGTGAACCGGGCCGCGCGCATCATCCGCAGCGCGTCGTCGGTGAACGACTGCTCCGGGCTCCCCGGTGTGCGGAGCACCTTGTCCCGCAGGTCGCGCAGGCCGCCGAACGGGTCGGCCAGCTCCATCGACGGCAGCCGGGCCGCCATCGCGTTCACGGTGAAGTCGCGCCGCCCGAGATCCGCCTCCAGCGAGGTGCCGTACCGGATGCCCGCGGGCTTCCGGGAGTCAGGCACGTACGTCTCGCTGCGGTAGGTGGTGATCTCGAAAACGGTGCTGCCCTTGCGCAGCCCGACGGTGCCGAACTCGATACCGGTCTCCCAGACCCTGTCCGCCCAGTCCCGGACGATGGCCAGGACCTGCGGCGGTGTCGCGTCGGTGGCCAGGTCCAGGTCGCTGTGCGCACGGCCGAGGAACGCGTCCCGGACCGGGCCGCCCACCAGTGCCAGCTCGTGCCCGTGGCGGGCGAAGATGCGGCCCAGTTCGGCGGCGGGTTCGGCCGTCTTGCGCAGCAGGGCTGCGGCGGCCTTCCGCTGCTGTGGGCTCATGGGCGTGGTATCCGGCACGGGCATTCAGGGTAGGGGGTAGTGGTGGGCCGGGGGAAATCCAGGAAGCCCGGGTTCATCTTGGAAGAGCACTCAGGGAACGGCAATAGCATTTCCGGCATGCCGCGTCAGTGCCCAACGCAGCGCGACCAGAGGCCCGCCAGGCCGGCGAGGGCCCGGCTGGCTCGGCGCTGGGTGCTGGCGTGCGCCTTTGCCGCGCTGGTCGCCGGGGGCCCCGCCCTGGCCGCGGGGGGCGCCGAGGCTGCCGCGCACACGGCCGCGGCGGCCCAGGTGACGATCGGCATCACGTCGGTGAGCCCGCAGGTCGCGCGGCCCGGTCAGCCGGTCACGGTGCAGGGCACGGTCAGCAACCCGACCCGGGCGGCGGTGTCCGGGCTGAGCGTCCAGCTCCAGTCGTCCAGCACCCCACTCAGCAGCCGCGGCGCGCTCAGCGAGTACGCGGCCGGGAACCTGCCGGTGCTCTTCACGGTGACGGGCACCCCGGCGCAGCTGGCGGGAACGCTGGCGCCGGGAGAGGTCGACCACTGGTCGATCAGGATCCCCGCCACCAGCCTGGCCCTGGCCTCGTTCGGCGTGTATCCGCTGGCGGCCCAGGTGGACTCGGTGGACTCGGGCGGCACCGCGCTGAGCACCGCCCGCACGTTCCTGCCGTTCTGGCCGGGGTCGGCGGCCGCGGCGGGCATGACCCAGCGGATGAAGATCGCCTGGGTGTGGCCGGTCTTCAGCGCGCCCGAGCAGGCTGCGTGCCCGGCCCTGCTCAACGGTGCCCTCGCCAGCAGCCTGGCTGGAGGGCGGCTCAGCGCCCTGCTCGCGGCGGGCAGCACGCCGGAAGCCGTCCGGGCCGACCTGACCTGGGCTATCGACCCCAGCGTGCTGGCCAGCGCCGGGGTCATGAGCCGCAGCTATCAGGTGGGCGGGACATCCACCTGCTCCGGTGCGGTCACCAGGCCGGCTAGCCCGGCCGCGCGCACCTGGCTGGCCGGGCTGCGCTCGGTCACCGCACAGCAGAATTACTTCGTCACCCCGTACGCGGACGTGGACGTGTCCGCGCTGACGCACGCGGCCATGGACACCGACCTGCAGCGGGCGCGGGACAAGGGGAATACCGTGGCCGCCCAGTTCCTGGGCGGCACGCAGCGGCCGGCCGTGCCGGGCTTCGGCGCGATCGCCTGGCCGGCCGGCGGGTTCGCCGACTACGAGGTCCTCGGCAACCTGGGCCCGGGCGGCTGGCGCACGGTGATCATGAACAGCTCCCTGATGCCGCCCAGGACGGCGACGTTGTTCACGCCCAGCGCCATCACCAGCGCCCTGGACGGGGTGGACGGCCGCCTGAACGTGGCCCTGGCCGACAGCACGCTGAGCCAGGTCCTGGCCGGCGGGCCGACGGCCGCCGAGGCCCGGGCCGGCCCGGCGCGGCCCGCCGGCAGCCGTCCGGCGCGATCGTCGTCCGGCGGCACTCAGTCCACCGCCACCCTGCAGGCCGGTGCGGCGGCTGACTCGTTCGCGACCGAGCAGCGCTTCCTGGCCGAGACGGCCATGATCGTCGCGGAGCAGCCGGCCACCCCGCGCTCCGTCGTGGTCACCCCGCCCCGCCAGTGGAACCCCGCACCCGGCCTGGCCACCGCCCTGCTGAAGGAGAGCGACAACGCTCCCTGGCTGCGCCCGGCGAGCGTGGCCGACCTGGTCAGCGCGAAATCCCCCGCGGGACAGGTAGCGCGGATGGCGCCGCCGAGGGAGAAGGTCGCCCCCGGGGAGCTGCGCCGGTCCCTGCTCCGGAAGGTTAAGGCCCTGGAGGGCAGCATCCGGCTCCAGGCCAGCATGTTCGGCGTGCACACGTCCAGTTACCTGGCCGGGGCGGTGGCCGCGGTGGAATCGTCCGCCTGGCGGGGTCACCCGGCCCAGGCCAAGGCCCGGCTCGCCGCGGTGTCGGAGTACCTGGCCGCGCAGGAACGGCAGGTCCGCATCATCGACACCGGGCAGGACACCCTGACCGGGAAATCCGGCCCCGTGCCGGTGTCGATCAACAACCGGCTGGGCCGGACGGTCACCGTGCTGCTTCAGGTGCACGCGCCGTCGGGCCGGATGACCGTCCGCCCCTCTGTGACCACAGTGACCATCGGGCCGCACCAGCAGCGGACCGTGGTGATCAAGGTACGGTCCGCGGTAGCCGGCTCCACGGTGCTCAGGCTGCGCCTGGCCGCGCCGAACGGGGCACCACTGCCCCGGACCGGTGCCCAGCTCACCGTGGATGCCACCCACTTCGGCACGACGGCCATGGTCATCGTGGCCATCGCCATCGCAGTGTTCGTGGTTACCGCGATCGCCCGGGCGATCCGCCGGGGCGGGGCCAGCGGCGCGTTCCTGTCGCCTCACCAGCGTCCCGGCCCAGATCAGGACGCGAACGGTGCGGAAGCCACCGGATCGCCCGGCGAAACGGATACCGTCGTGTCCGAGCCTGCCCGTGATCACGACACACCCGAGGAGCCGGATGAGTACGCCAGCGCCCCAGGCCGGGTGGAGCGCCCCTGACGGCGGCCGGGGGCGCCGCCGTGCCTCCGGCCGGCATCAGGGCACCGGCCGCGCGGGCGCGGCGGGCGGCGTGATCCAGGGCGGCGACCCGGGCCCCGCCGGCCCCGCAGAGGCTCCGTTCAGCGGCCCGGGGCGGCACATGCCTGCTGGCGGCCCGGACGGCGGAGGGACCACCCCGCCCCCGCCCCCGCCCGATCCCGGGTCCGAGGGCGGCAGCCTGCTCCGGTCCAGCTCGGTGATGGCCCTGGGCACGCTGGCGTCCCGTGGCACGGGCTTCCTGCGCACGGTGATGATCGTCTACGCGCTCGGCGCGACCGTGACCAGCGTGGGAAACGCGTACAACAACGCCAACACGCTGCCCAACGCGGTCTACGACCTCATGCTCGGCGGCATCCTGACCAGCGTGGTGGTGCCGCTGCTGGTCACGGCGGCCAAGCGGGACAGGGACCGCGGCGAGGCCTATACCCAGCGGATGTTCACCCTCGCCGTCGTGGCCCTGTTCGGGCTGACGGTGGTGGCCACCCTGGCCGCGAGCCTGCTGGTGGACCTCTACGCTCACGCTCTCACCGGGCCGGAGCGTCACCTGACGGTGATCTTCGCGTTCTTCTTCATCCCGCAGATCTTCTTCTACGGGGTGAGCTCGATGGCCGGCGGCGTGCTGAACGCCCGCAACCGGTTCGCCGCGCCGATGTGGACCCCGGTCATCAACAACATCGTGGTCATCGTCGTGCTGCTGATGTTCATCGCGATCGGCGGCATCGGCACCCAGGCGGCCACCATCTCGGGTGCCCAGGTCGAGTTGCTCGGCTTTGGCACCACACTCGGCATCATCGCGCAGACCGCCGCCATGTTCCCGGCGCTGCACCGGGCCGGCTTCCGGTGGCGGCCGCGCTTCGACTTCCGGCGGGCCGAGGTGGCCGAGATCCGCCGGATGGCAGCCCCGCTGTTCGGCTACATCGTGACCACCCAGGTGTCCTTCCTGGTGGTGCAGAACGTGGCCAACACGAGCGTCGGTTACGACTCGTTTTCCACCTACAGCTACGCCTGGCAGCTGTTCCAGTTGCCCTACGCGATCGTCGGCATCTCGGTGATCACCGCCCTGCTGCCCCGGATGAGCGCGCACGCGGCGGAGCGGCGGTATCCGCTGGTCCGGGACGATTTCTCCACCGGCGTCCGGCTGTCCTCCGTGATCGTCGTGCCCGCCGCACTGCTGCTCATCGTCCTGGGCGGCCCGCTGGCCGAGTTGCTGTTCGGCATCGCGCACGGCAGCACCTCCGTGTCCGGGGCGCGCTACATCGGCGAGGTATTCGGCGTCTTCTCCCTCGGCCTGGTGCCGTACATGATGTTCCAGCTGCTGCTGCGGGTCTTCTACGCGCTGCACGACAGCCGCACCCCCATGTTCATCGGGGTGGCGGTCATGGTGACCAACATCGCCGTCAGCCTCCTCGTGCTGAACGTGGTCCCCACCGGGCACATCGTGGAAGGCCTGGCCGTCTCGTTCGGCGTGTCCAACGTGGTGGGCGCCGTAGTGTCCTGGCGCATCCTCAGCCGCCGCCTCGGCGGCCTGGCCGGCCGACAGATCGCGGACGCCCTCGGGCGGATGCATGCCGCCGCCATCCCGGCGCTGCTCTTCGCCTGGGCGGTGACGTTCATGGTCGGCGTGATCCTCGCCCCCGGCCCGGCCTACGGGTTCGTCACCGTCTTCCTCGGCGGCAGCGGCGGCCTCCTCCTCTACCTGCTGTTTTCCCGCGCGCTCGGGATCAGCGAGGTGGTCGCGCTGATGTCCACCGTGAAGTCCCGGCTGCATCGGTGAACGGCGCCGCGACGGTGCGGCCGGCTGAGCGCCGGCCACACCGGTACCGATGGCCCCAGGCGGGGCTATCCGGAGGCGAAGCTGGTGTCTCTCACATGTAACGGTTTGCGATGGCGGGGCATGCGAGACGCCTCCCGGCGCCCCGCGCGGCTTAGCATGGTGTCCAGCACCACGAATACGCGCTCGTCAACGTCCGCAGATCCGGGGGCTCGGAAGGAGGGTCGAGGGCGCGCCCCGCTCTTGACTTCAGGCCTATGAGCACCTTCATCTCGGAACCGGGGACCAAGCTCGGCGGCCGCTACCGGCTTGAGGACCGGGTGAGCGACGCCAGCGGCTGGTCGGCGTGGAAGGCCATCGACGAAACGCTGGCCCGGCCCGTGGCCGTGCTGACGTTCGCCCCTGGCTTCCCGCGGATCAGCGAGGTGCTCACCGCCGCCCGCGCGGCCAGCAGGCTCACCGACGCGCGGCTGGCCCAGGTGTTCGACGTCGAGGACGACTGGGACCAGGCGTACGTGGTGATGGAGTGGGTGGCCGGCGACTCGCTGGACGACCTGCTCGCCGACGGCCCGCTCGATCCCGCCCGGGGTGCTGAGATCGTAGCCGAGGCCGCTGAGGCCCTCGCCGCGGCACACAGGACCGGAGTAGCCCACCTCTGCCTGACCCCGCAGTCGCTGCGCTGGACGCCGGGCGGCGGGGTGAAGGTGCTGGGCACCGGCATCGACGCGGCCTTGTCCGACACGTCTGCCGACGACCCGGCCCTGGCGGACACCCGCGGGCTGGCCATGCTCCTGTACGCGGCACTGACCCGCTACTGGCCCGGTCCCGGGATGGGCTCCCTGCCGCCCGCACCCCTGGCCGACGGCAGGCCGTGCAGCCCGCGCCAGGTGTGCGCGGGCGTGCCCGCGTCCATCGACGAGGTGACCACCCAGGCGCTGTTCCAGCGCGATCGCCGGCGCGGGCCGCCGCTGAGCACGCCGGGGCTCTTCGCTGACGCGCTCGCCGAGGTGATCCCGGCCCCGCTCGCGCCGCCGCCCGCGGCGCCGGCCCCCCGGCTGGCCCGCACGGGCGGGTTCCCGCGGTCCGGGGAGTACGGCCCGGCCTCGCAGTACGCGCCGAATCCGCCCTCGGACTACCCGGACACCACCGGGTGGACTCCGTCCGGCGGCGGCGGATACTCGCCAGCCCGGTACTCACAGCCCCGGGGCGGCGGCCGGCCGATGCTCCCGCGGCTGGCCATCGTGCTCGTGGTCCTGCTCGTCCTCGCGGCCATCGGGACCGGGGTGTACAGCCTGACCCGCGCGCACCGCAACGGGGGCGCCCCGGGCAAGTCGGGCAGCACGTCTGCCTCCCCGCCGATCGCGGCCAACACCGTGCTCACGCCGGTCGGGGCCGGCGGATACGACGCGCTCGGCATCGCCAATGATCCCGGCAACGAGGACAACGGCGGGGCTGGCCTGGCCATCGACAGCAACCCCTCGACCGCCTGGCACACCCAGTTCTACATCAACAATCCCGTGTTCGGCGGCCTGAAGAGCGGCACTGGCCTGCTCCTGGACATGGGCAAGCAGGTGAGCCTGCGCTCGGTGCAGATCACCTTCGGCCCTGAGGCCGGGGCCAACGTGGCCATCGAGGTGGGCAACAGCAACGCCATCTCCCCCCAGGGCCTGGCCACGTTCACCAAGGTGGCCAAGCGCAAGCACCTCGGCGGGGGCACCCAGACCTTCCAGGCCAGCAGCGCGGCCAAGGGCCGGTACGTGCTGATCTGGTTCACCAAGCTGCCGCCACTGCAGGGCAGTGGCAACCAGTTCGAGGCCTTCGTCTACAACGTCGTCGTGCGGGGATCGGGCTGAGCCGTGCCCGGGCAGCCCGGGCAGGCGCGGCCTGACCCCCGCGGGGTGCCGCAGGCCGAGTCCTCCGACAGCGACCTGCTGCGGCGGCACGTCCAGGGCGACACCGAGGCGTTCGGCCTGCTTTTCCTGCGGCACCGCGAACGGCTGTGGGCCGTGGCCCTGCGTACGCTGGGCGATCAGGAAGAGGCCGCGGACGCCCTCCAGGACGCGATGATCTCGGCGTTCCGGCGGGCCGCGGATTTCCGCGGCGAATCGGCCGTCACCACCTGGCTGCACCGGATCGTGGTCAACGCCTGCCTGGACCGGATCCGCCGCCGGGCGTCGCGCCCGGCCGCCAGCGGGATGGACGAGCAGACGCTGGACGTCCTGGCCCAGGGGTCGGCACTGGCCGATCCGGGGATCGACAAGGACACCGCGCTGGACGTGCTCGCCGCGCTGCGGACGCTGGCCCCGGAACAGCGGGCCGCGCTGATCATGGTGGACATGCTCGGCTACCCGGTGGCCGATACCGCCGAGATCCTGGGCATTTCCCCGGGCACGGTGAAGAGCCGCTGCGCCCGGGGCCGGGCCCGGCTGCTGCCGCTGCTGGCGCACCTGCGCGGGCCGGGGGCGGCGGCCGGCCAGCCCGCCTCAGCCGGACAGGCGGCCGCCGGGCGGAACCAGCCAGCCGCGCCGCGCGTCTCACCAGCCGAGGGAACGGGTGAGAACCAGCCATGAGAGGGCATGTGGACGCGGAGTCCCTGGCGCTGTACGCCGAGGGCCTGCTCAGCAGGCGCCGGAGCGAGCGGATCCGCTCTCACGTGGCCCGCTGCCCCGAGTGCGCCGCGGCGCAGGCCCGGCTGACCGAGGTCCCGGCCCTGCTCGCCCAGGTCCCCCCGCCCCCGTTGCCGCCCGGGATCGCGGCCCGGCTGGACGCCGCACTGAGCGCCGAAGCTGCCCGCCGCGCCGCGCCCGATCGCGCGACCGCGCCGGACCACCCGACGGCAGCCCAGCAGCCCGGCGGCAGCCCCGGCAGCCGGCCGGCCCAGCCCCGGCCAGCCCAGCCCCGGCCGGCCGGGCCGCGTCGCCCCTGGCTGCGTCTCCCGGTCGCGGCCCGGGTCCTGGCCTCGGCGGGCGTGCTGGTGGTGGCAGGCGGGGTGGGCTACGCCGTGGCCCATTCGTCCTCGTCCCTCCTCGTCCGGCTCACCATCAGGGAATGCCGCGGCTCCGCCGGCGCCCTCCACTGCGGCCGGGCCGGATCGTCACCCCGCGGCGAGCGGCATCGCGCCGGGGGCGGGAAGCAGCGGCACCGTTCAGTTCACCGTGCACCACAGCGGGACCAGGTATCGCCAGCACACGTTCGCCGCCAAGGCCGCCGCACTGCGGCCAACCCTCTCCGCGGGCGCGAACCGCGCGGGGAAAGCAGGCGGTGGCCTGTCCCACCAGGCCCCCAGCTCGGCCCTGACCGGGTGCGTGGACAAGGTCGCGGGCCCGGCCGCCGTGCGCGCGGGCGAGGTGATGCTGGTGGACCGGGCCCGCTACGAGGACCGTCCGGCCACGGTCATCGTGGTGCAGGCCAGTCCCGCCCAGCGGGGGGTGGTCTACGTGGCCGGAGCCCGCTGTTCCGCCTGCTGACGCCGATATCCTGGCCCACGCGCCACTGCCGGCGCCGGGCTGAAGGCCGCACGCTGCCCCGGGGCGCCCTGGATCCGCACGTCGGGAACATGCGAGCCCTAGGATCGGTTGAGGGCGTAGCAAGTTCAGCGAAGGGCAAGAAGACGTGACCGACGTTCGGGATGTCATCATTATCGGCTCGGGTCCTGCCGGGTACACGGCAGCGATCTATGCGGCGCGGGCGCGGCTGGCGCCCCTCGTGTTCGAGGGGTCGGTCACCGCGGGTGGCGCGCTGATGCAGACCACCGAGGTGGAGAACTTCCCCGGGTTCCCGGACGGCGTCCTCGGCCCGGATCTGATGGACTCGCTGCGCAAGCAGGCCGAGCGGTTCGGCGCCGAGCTCGTGCCCGACGACGTGATCGAGGTCGACCTGAAGGCCACCCCCAAGGTGGTCAAGACGCACAGCGAGACGTACCACGCCCGCAGCGTGATCGTGGCCACCGGCTCCCGCTACCGCGAACTGGACGCCGAAGGCGAGAAGCGCCTGTCCGGCCACGGTGTGTCCTGGTGTGCCACCTGTGACGGCTTCTTCTTCCGCGAGCTCGACATCGCGGTGATCGGCGGCGGCGACTCGGCCATGGAAGAGGCCACGTTCCTGACCCGGTTCGCCAGGTCCGTGACCGTGGTGCACCGCCGGGACCAGCTCCGCGCCTCCAAGATCATGCAGGACCGCGCGTTCGCCAACCCGAAGATCACATTCCGCTGGGACAGCGAGGTCGCCGAGGTGCTCGGCGACGGCAAGGTCACCGGCCTGCGGCTGCGGAACACCAAGACCGGCGCGGAGGACACGCTCCCCGTCAACGGGGTCTTCGTGGCCATCGGCCACGAACCGCGGAGCGAGCTGTTCGCCGGCCAGCTGCCGATGGACAGCGACGGGTACCTGATCGTCGACCAGCCGTCCACCCGCACCGGCGTGGACGGCGTGTTCGCCTGCGGTGATGTGGTCGACCACATATACCGCCAGGCGGTGACCGCGGCCGGCACCGGATGTGCCTCCGCGATCGACGCCGAGCGGTGGCTGGCGGACCAAGACCAAGCGGACCACAAGTCCTGAGCCTCAACCCAACCCGAACAGCGGAAGGAGCACCCACGGTGGGCGCAACCAAGGTCGTGACCGACGCGAACTTCGACACCGAGGTCGTGAAGAACGAGAAGCCGGTCATCGTCGACTACTGGGCCGAGTGGTGTGGCCCGTGCCGTCAGGTCGCCCCGGTGCTCGAGGAGATCGCTAAGGAGCACGGCGACAAGGTCGACGTGGTCAAGCTGAACATCGAGGAGAACCCGCAGACCGCGCAGAAGTACGGGATCATGCTGATCCCGACGCTGAACGTGTTCTCCGGTGGCGAGGTCGTCAAGCAGGTGGTGGGGGCCAAGTCGAAGTCCGCGCTGCTCAAGGAGCTCGCCGACTTCATCTGACCGCGCTACCCTCCCGGGCCCGCCAGCCCCGTGCCTGCCAACCCGGCGCGCCGCTACGGGCCCGGGATTGTCATGCGGGGGCGGGCCGGGACGCCAGCCGAAGGGGGAACCGGCCAGCCATGAGTCACCACGGGGAACCCGACATCCGCACGGTCACGTCCAGCGTGATCTACGAGGATTCGTGGATGTCGCTGCGCCGCGACGAGATCGAGCGCCGGGACGGCAGCCGCAGCTTCTACGCCGTGGTCGATAAGCCCCATTTTGCCCTGGTCATCCCCGCCGACTCGGAGCAGTTCTGCCTGGTCGAGGAGTACCGCTACCCGGTGCGCCGCCGGGCCTGGGCCTTCCCGCAAGGCGGCTGGCCCGGCGGGCGCACCGGCGCACCGGAGGACCTGGCCCGGCTCGAACTGGCCCAGGAGACGGGGCTGCGCGCCCGCGAGCTCACCCTGCTCGGCTTCCTGCATAGCTCGCACGGCACCTCCAGCCAGGGCTTCCACGTGTACCTGGCCACCGGGCTGACCGAGGGTGATCCCGACCGGGAACCCGAAGAGCAGGACATGCAGCAGCGCTGGGTGCCGCGGGGCGAATTCAAGAACATGATCCGCAACGGAACCATCACGGACGACTCGACTGTCGCCGCGTACTCGCTCCTGATGCTGCACGAGGAATCGCCCCGCGATCCCTCGTGAACGGCTCCGTAACCACCGCTGGCGGCCTGCGGCCGGTCAGGCGAGGCGGAGTGCCCGCTCCGGGCTCACCGAGCCCAGCAGGCGTTCCAGCGCCACTTCCACGTCCTCGCGCCAGGACACCGCGGTCTTCAGTTCGAGCCGCAGCCGCGGGTAGTGCAGGTGCGGCCGGACCGTCTTGAACCCGACCGCCAGCAGATAGTCGGCAGGCAGCACGCAGGAAAGGCCCTCCGAGCGCAGGTCGCCGAAGGCCTCGATCGCCTTGACGCCGCGCCGGGTCAGGTCCTTCGCCACCGACTGGACCAGCACCCGGCCCAGCCCGCCGCCGCTGAATTCGCTGAGGATGTTCGCGGTCATCAGCAGGACCGCGTCCGCGCTGACCGGGCTGGTCGGGAAGGCCAGCGAGCGCGGCACGTACATGGGCGGCGCATACAGGACGTAGCCGGCCGGCGCCCCGTCCACGTACACGATCTTCCCGCAGCTGCCCCAGTCCAGCAGGGTCGAGGAGATCCAGGCCTCCTTCTCCAGCGCGGGATCGCCGACTTCCTGGGCCCGGGCGTGACTCACCGGGTCGAGTTCCCAGAACACGCACCGCCGGCACCGGTGCGGCAGATCGGCCAGGTTATCCAGGGTGACACTGACGACTCGGCGCGGCACGGGCACCCCTGGGATGAGAAACGCTATGGCTGCCGGGCACCGGGCCCGCACCCAGACATGGTACCTACGGACGCCTTGGTGGCGCTTAAGAGCTGTCAAAGACCATTTACCCGCGACGGCCGGCGGGGCGGACCCCCGCCCGCCTGCCGAACCCCTGCTCGATTACTCTCCGCCGGCATCTGAACTACTGAGCGCTTGTGATACCGGGTGCCCGCATCGAAGCTTGGGTGGGCACGGTACATGGCTGGTGCCGGCGGGATCGGCCACCGCACTCCCACCCGCCCCGCCATCTGGGCCTCCCTCCCGCGGGGCGGGTGCCTGACCCTACTTATTAGGCTCTCCATCCGTGACCCCACGGAAGAGCTTCGGCAGCGATAACCACGCAGGCGCCCACGCGTCGGTCCTCCGCATGATGACCCAGGCGAACGAAGGCGACACGCACGCCTATGGCGACGATCCCTGGACCGGCCGCATCACCCGCGAACTCTGCGACCTCTCCGGTGCCCGCGACGCCTACTTCGTGTTCAACGGAACCGCCGCCAATGTCCTTGGCCTCAGCCTGATGCTGCACCCCTATCAGGCAGTGATCTGCGCCGAGACGGCGCACCTGAACGTGGACGAGTGCGGGGCCGCGGAGCGGCTACTGGGCAGCAAGCTGCTGACCGTGCCCGCCGCGGACGGCAAGCTGACCCCGGACCTGGTCGCGACCCGCCTGGGCGGCCGCCATGATGAGCACCGGGCCCAGCCCCGGGCCGTCTGCATCACCCAGGTCACAGAGCTTGGGACCTGCTACTCGCTCGGGGAGTTGCGGGCCCTCCGGGAGTTCTGCGGCGGGAACGATCTGCGTCTGTACATCGACGGGGCGCGGCTGGCGAATGCGGTTGCCTACCTGGACTGCACCCTGGCCGACATCGCAGCCGAGGCCGACGTGCTCAGCTTCGGCGGCACCAAGAACGGTGCGGTGGCCGCCGAGGCCGTGCTGGTGATGGCCGGGGATCTCCTGGAGGCCGTGCCCTTCCAGCGCAAGCAGCTTCTGCAGCTGGCGTCGAAGATGCGCTTCCTGGCCGCGCAATTCGCCGGGCTGCTGGAGAACCAGACCTGGCTGCACAACGCGGTGCAGTCCAACTCGATGGCCCAGCGGCTCGCTGAGGGGCTCCGGGGCATCCCGGGTGTCACCATGCGCCAGGCGGTGCAGTCCAACGCGGTATTCGCGGACCTCGATCCCCGAATCAGCGGGCCCCTCCAGCGTGACTGGGGTTTCTACGTCTGGGACGAGCAGCGGAACACGGTACGGCTGATGGCTGCGTTCAACACGACGGCCGGGGATGTCGATTCGTTCCTGGCCGCCGTGCATGAGGCCAGCGCTTTTCTCGTCTGACGTGGTCGCTGTTTCACGTGAAACAAGCGCCTGAGGACTCTGGGATTGGCACCCTCGGACAGCCTGAATCAGGTGCCGCTCCTGGCGGGGTCATGTTTCACGTGAAACATGACCCGATTAAGCGCTGAGGGACCCGCTCCAGTCCGGTGACATGGTGCTGACGATGCGCTCGAGGTCCTCCAGCGAACCGAACTCCACCACGATCTTGCCCTTGCGCTTCCCCAGCTCCACCTTGACCCGGGTGTCGAAGGCATCGGACAGACGATCGGCCAGGTCGTTCAGTTCGGGCGGCGAAGGCTGCTTGGCTACTGGACGGCGCTCCTTGGCCGGCCGTACGCCCATGGTGACGATCTCCTCCACCGCCCGGACCGAGAGACCCTCCGCCACGATGCGGTGCGCGAGATGGTCCTGGGCGCTGGCATCCTCGACCGACAGCAATGCCCGGGCGTGTCCAGCGGTCAGCACCCCCGCCGCGACCCGGCGCTGAACCCCGGGTGACAAGTTCAGCAACCGGAGCGTGTTGGAGATGTGCGGGCGTGATCGTCCTATCCGGCGGGCGAGCTCCTCGTGGGTCGCCCCGAAGTCATCCAGCAGTTGCTGGTAGGCGGCGGCCTCCTCCAGGGGATTGAGCTGCTCCCGGTGCAGGTTCTCCATGAGGGCATCGCGCAGCAGGTCATCATCCGTCGTGGCCCGGACGATCGCGGGGATCTCGGTGAGCCCTGCCCGCTGCGAAGCCCGCCAGCGCCGCTCACCCATCACCAGCTCGAAACGGCCGGGTCCCACCTCACGGACCACGACCGGCTGCAGCAACCCCACTTCCTGGATGGACGCCACCAGTTCGTCGAGAGCATCTTCGTCGAACACCTGCCGTGGCTGGCGGGGGTTCGGGGTGACGGAACTGATGGGAAGCTCCTGGAAGTAA
Source organism: uncultured Actinomycetes bacterium (assembly GCA_963751175.1). Classification (GTDB taxonomy): domain Bacteria; phylum Actinomycetota; class Actinomycetes; order Streptosporangiales; family Streptosporangiaceae; genus RYN-230. The sequence goes on from CAVVTM010000039.1 coordinate 23,711, forward strand.
GCTCCCCCGACCGTGGCCGGGTGCTCCGGTGCCGCGCCGAGCGGGACACCCGGGCCAGGTACTCCGCCTGCGGCCGGGCCAGACCCTCCGGGGACAGCACCGCCAGGCGGGGTGATCGGACCGGTCGGGATAAGAGCACCGAGCCCCCTACCGAGCCCCCGCTTCTGCTGAGCCATCTCCACTCCTTGCCGCTGCGTTGTGCCTGACGGACCATGTGGCTGGCCGGCGCTGACCGACCGTCTCGCCGGGCATCCTGGCCGGCATCGTCCGCGTCCAGATGACTGGCGTCCGCACAAGAGCATGCCACCCCGCGGGCCCGCACGGGACATCCAGCCGCAACGACCTGCCGGTACCGGTGCCGCCCCGGTCTTGCCAGGCAGGTGTGCCGTCAGTGACCGCCCGCGCGTTCCGGAGGCTTCCTTTCCCCATCCCCAGCCCGTACGCCGCGGGCGTGGCGGTGGCCGCCATGTTCCTGGCCTCGTCCGCTGCCGCGCTGGCCCTGGCGAACCTGGGCTACGGAGCCACACTGGTGGTGGCGAGCCTCGTCAATCGCACCCAGCGGCAGCGCCTGGTGCCCCGCGATCTTCTGGGCCGGGTGACCAGCACCGTGCGCATGCTGTTCCTGGCTGTGGATCCGCTGGGAGTCGTCGCGGCGGGCGCCGCCACCATGGCCCTGGGTGGTGACCCGCGCCCGGTCTTCCTGGCCGCGGGAGCGATGGTCGTAGTTGCCGCGGCCGCGGGCTGGGCCGGGGGCCTGCGGGCCGCCGCTGGCCACTCCCGTCGCGCGGGCCTGCGGCCGGACTGTCCCGAGACGGGCAAGAGGAACCAGGAGCCTGTCCACCACCCACCTGCGGGCAGGACTCTGAGGGCGGGCGCAGGCTCCACGAGAACCAGCCGGAACGGGCTAACCCGCGGCCGGCTGTCCCGGTCCGGAGCGGTGCGCCATTTCCCGGGCCGCCTTGAGATAAGCCACCGCGCCGCTCGATCCGGGGTCATACGTCATCACCGACTGCCCGTAACTGGGTGCCTCGGAGACCCGGACACTACGCGGGATGATCGACTCGAGGACCACCTCGCCGAAGTGCTCCCGGACCTCGTCCGCGACCTGCGAGGCCAGCCGGGTCCGCCCGTCGAACATGGTCAGCACGATGGTGGACACGGCCAGGTCCGGGTTCAGGTGGCTCTTGACCAGGTCCACCGTGCGCAGCAGTTGCTCGAGTCCTTCCAGCGCGTAGTACTCACACTGGATCGGGATCAGTACTTCCGCCGCAGCCACCAGGGCGTTGACCGTCAGCAGCCCCAGGGACGGCGGGCAGTCGATCAGTATGTAGTCGAGCTGTGACTCATCGTAGGCACGGAGCGCACGGGAGAGCCTGGCCTCCCGGGCCACCATGGGCACGAGCTCGATCTCCGCGCCGGCCAGGTCGATGGTGGCCGGGGCACAGTAGAGCAGGGGGATGTCCTCAACCGCATGGATGATCCCGACCAGCGGCTGATCCTCGACCAGCACGTGATAGATCGACGTGGTCCCGACCCGGTGCTCGACGTCCAGCGCCGTGGAGGCGTTGCCCTGCGGGTCCAGGTCGATGACCAGCACCCGCGAGCCGTGCTGGGCCAGGGCGGCCGCGAGGTTGACCGCCGTCGTGGTCTTGCCCACGCCGCCCTTCTGGTTAGCGATCGTGATCACCCGGCAGGAACCCGGCCGGGGCCACGCGCGCTCAGCCCGGCTCGCGCCCACGGTCGCCCCGCGGTCCACCTGCCCAGGATCGATCTGCTCATCGGGCTGCCTTGCCGCGGGAACTGCCAATTCATGCCTTCCGCCGCCGGTGGCCACGCCTGCGCCCGCGTCGCCCGTGCCTGCCTGGCTCTCGTGTTTGCCGCCCGCGTGCGGTTCGCCCGCGGGCGCGGTCGCCCGCGCCTCGGTTCCCCCAGTCGGCCGCCCGGCGGCTCCCCGGCGCCTTCTCATGTCCCCCTCGTTTCCATCGGCATGGCCGCCGGCCCCGACCGGGACTGGCACCGGTGCTTCACGTGAAACCGCGGCTACTGGCCAGCCCAGCCCCAGGGCCCGGGATGGCCGCGGTACCGCCCCGCCCGCCGTGCCACCCCCGGAGTCAGCTCCGGCTTCGTCTGGCCATCCCAGGCCCGCTGCGGAAGCCACCGCCGCGCTCCTCTCCCTGCCCGATGCCCGCGCGCTCCGGTCCCGCTACCGGCCAGCGACCATCCGCACGACTGTCGCGGCCCGATCGACCTTACCCTCCCCGGCCCGCACTACGGCCACGTCTCGCATACCCAGCCGGCGCAGCACCGGGCGGGCCCGGGTGACCTCCTCATCGGCGGCCGCTCCCTTGATCGCCAGTACCAGCCCGCCCCGCCGGACCAGGCCGGCCGCCAGGCCAGCGAGGCGGTCGAGCGGCGCCACCGCCCGGGCGGTCACCACGTCCGCCTCCAGCTTTCCCGCCAGGTCCTCCGCCGTAGCCCGGCAGACCCGCGCGTTGCGCAAGCCCAGTTCCCGGATGCACTCGTCCAGGAAGATGGTGCGGCGCTCCATCCGTTCCAGGAGGGTGACCTGGACGTCCGGGAGCAGGAGGGCCAGCACGATCCCCGGCAGCCCGGCTCCTGACCCGAGGTCGATGAGCGTCGCCGGCCTGGGCACCAGATCCGCGACCGCGGCGCAGTTCAGCACGTGGCGGCTCCACAGCCGGGGGACTTCCCGCGGCCCCAGCAGTCCCCGGGTGACCCCGGGCCCGGCCAGCATCCCCACATACTTCTCGGCGAGCGGCAGGGCAGTCCCGAACACCTCCGCCGCTTCCGGAGGGGGCGGCGGTACCTCACCCGGGTGCGGCACCTCACCCGGGGGGCGTGAGAGGGCGGGCCGGGGGTCCGGTCCGGGGGGCATGACGGGGTCAGCCCACCGGGAAGACGACCACCCGGCGGTTCGGCTCCTCGCCCTCGGACTCGCTGCGCAGGCCAGCGGCCGCGACCGCGTCGTGCACGACCTTGCGCTCGAACGGGGTCATGGCGTCCAGGCGCCGGGGCGTGCCGCTGGTCTTGACTTCTTCCGCCGCGTCCCGGCCCAGCTCGGTGAGCTCGACCCGCCGGCGGGCGCGGTACCCGCCCACGTCCAGCATGATCCGGGTCCGGGCCCCGGTCTGCCGGTGCACGGCGAGGCGGGTCAGTTCCTGCAGTGCCTCGAGGACCTCACCGTGCGGGCCGATGAGCTCCTGGAGGGTCGCACCGACCACGGAGACCAGGGCCCGGTCGCCCTCGACGTCCATGTCGATGTCGCCATCGAGGTCGGCCACGTCCAGCAGCCCCTCGACGTAGTCCGCGGCGATCTCGCTCTCCTGCTCGAGGTCCGCCATGTTCACCTCGGCGGGGGCCTCGTCGGCATCGGAGGGCTCAGACCCCTGCTCCTCGCCGCCGCCACCGGCGGCCCCATCCTCGGCCGCCAGGTCCAGGTCTTCCGGCACCAGCTCCTCCGGGCCGCCGGTTCCGGCACCCACCGGTGCGCCGCCGCCCTCACCCGCCAGTGCCTGGCCTGCAGTATCACCGCTGGCAACGGTGCCCGCATTCTCCGCTTGGCTCACCACCGGGTTCCTCCTCGTTCCGGGTGCTCATGTGCCAGCACGACACCCGGGGGGTCGTGGCTGGCCTTGGCTTTATCGCTTGCCCGAGCGCCGGCTGCGTGTCTGCCGCACCGGCTGCTGCCTGACGATCTTAGTCTCGGGCTCGGGCGCGGGTGGCTCGGGTTCAGTGCGGCCCTTGACGAGCCTGCGCAGGCCGCCGCCGCCGTTCGAGCCGGAGCCGCCCTTGGCAGTGTCCTTGGGCGCGGCCGGGGCGCTGGCGGGCTTGGCCGCCCCGTTACCGGCCTGCTTACGCTGGCCTGGCTTGGCCGGTGCCTGCTTACCCGGGGCCTGTTTGGCCGGTGCCTTGCGCAGCTGGTTGATAGGCGGCTGGCTGGACTGGGCCGTGGCGGGCGCGGCCGCCGTCTGGGTCCCGTCGCCGTTCGCTGGCCGGGCTCCGTCAGCCTTGGCCTGACTTGGCCGCAGCGGCCTTGGCCGCAGCCTGCTGCCGTGCGGCGGCCCGGCCCGCGGCGGTCACGTTCGGGGCCGGCTTGGCCGGCGCCCCCTTGCCAGGCGGCCTGGCCCCGGGTTGGCCGCCGGCGGTGGCCGGCGTCCCGGCGGCACCCGCGGCCGCCGTGGCCGGCGGCGGGAACCTCCGGAACAGCACCCACTGCTGCCCGAGCGTCCACAGGTTCGTCGTCACCCAGTACAGGACCAGGCCGTACTGCCAGTACAGGCCGGACAGCGCGAAGACGGGGACGATGTACTGCATCATCTTCTGCGATGACGCCATCGGGTTGTTCGGGTCCACCTGCGGGGTCATGCCGCGCTTCATGCTCTGCCGCACGGTCAGGAAGGTGGTCGTGGCGCTGACCACGACCGTCAGCAGGATCACGACCCGCTGGGCTGTCCCGATCGTGGAGAGATGAGGCGGGAAGAGCGTGGTGAGCAGGCGGTCCGACACCGTGACGAGGCCGAAGATCTTGGCGTGCTGCGCGCTCGCCACCACCGCCGGAGTCAGGCCGTACTTCGGCTGGTCCTCGGCGATCGCCCGGAGCACGTTGAACAGCGCGAAGAAAACCGGGAGCTGCGCGACCACGGGGAGACATCCGGCGAGAGGGTTCGCGCCGTTCTCCTTGTACAGCTTCATGGTCTCTTCGTTGAGCTTCTGCCGGTCGTTCTTGTACTTCTTCTTCAGCTCGGCGACCTGCGGAGCGAGCGCGGTCATCTTCCGCGTCGCGTGCATCTGCTTGATGAACAGCGGTACCAGCAGCAGCCGCATCAGCACGACCAGGAAGACGATCGAGAGCGCCCACGCCGCCCCGCTGGAGTCGCCGAAGATGGCACCCAGCCCCGCGTGCAGGCGCATGATCACCCACGCGACCGCGTCGTACAGTGGGGTAAGCGGGTTGGTCACGACCTCGCTCCTTGTGCTGGGGGCGTCAGCCGCCCGGCGGGGCGGGGCGGCACTGGGTCGAAGCCGCCCCGGTTGAAGGGATGGCAGCGGCCGATCCGGCGGACCGCCAGCCACGAACCTCGCAGCGCTCCGTGCACCCGCACCGCCTCCAGGGCGTAAGCGCTGCACGAGGGCTCGAACCGGCACCGCGGCCCGAGCATCGGGCTGATGAAGCGCCGGTAGGTACCGATCAGGAGCAGCAGGACCCGGGCGCCCGCCGACGGCTGGGCCGCCGGCCGGCCGCCAGGGCTGGTCCCGGGTGAGCTGATCATCTGTTCAGCGCCCCCACCTGCCGCCGCAGCAATGTATTGATCACCAGGTCGAGTTCAGCGGCGAGGTCCGACTGGCGTGCGGTCGCGGCCCGCGGATTGGCACGAACCACAAGCAGGCTACCTTGCGGCAGCGACTCCATATGCCCGCCCATGAGCGCCCGCAGTCTCCGGCGCACCTTGTTCCGCACCACTGCGCCGCCCACGGCCCGGCTCACCACGAATCCCGCCCGGGCCGGCTCCGGCGACCCGGGACGGACCAGCAGGTGCCCGGTCAGCAGGGGACGGCCGGTCCGGCTGCCGCCCCGCACGGCGGCGGAGAAATCCTCACGCCGCCGCATCCGGGCCGCCGCGGGAAGCACAGGTGACCTCCCTGGTCCTCGGCCGGGGAACGCGGATCAGACACTGATCCGCGCGCGGCCCTTACGCCGGCGCGCAGACAGGATCGCGCGGCCCGCCCTGGTCCGCATGCGCAGCCTGAACCCGTGCGTCTTGGCACGACGTCGGTTGTTCGGCTGGAACGTACGCTTGCTCACAGGAAACTCCAGGTACCGATCTGGGCTTGGGGCCCCGCCAGGGCAATAAGCGCGCATGCGGGATTGGCCACCGTTGGAAGTGGTGGGTCTGATCACGTTACGCGCACCCCTGGCCACCGGTCAAACCAGCGGGAGCCCGCACATCCGCCGGAACACACGGTTTACTTACGCTCGCCAGCCTCGGCCCCTAGGCTGTGGACAACGCTCCGGCCGGGGGTGGCCGGAGCCGGGCACGCGGGTCCCGTCCATAGGCACTCTTCCCGCGCGATCCGTGCACACCGCGATATCCGGCGTGCACAACCTGTGGACAAAGCTGTTGATCACACGTGGGGGGCGCGAGGGGTGGACGACAATGAGTGAAACAGACCTCGCGGAGGTGTGGGCCAGGTCGCTGGACGAGCTGGCGACCATGCAGATAGAGCCGCACCAGCGGGCGTGGCTCAAGCTGACCCGGCCGCTCGGGCTGGTCGAGAACACGGCGCTGATCGCCACGCCCAACGAGTTCGTCAAGGAACAGCTGGAGACCCGGCTGCGGGCGCTCATCACGCACGCGCTGTCCCGGGAACTGGGGCGCAGCATCCAGTTGGCGGTCACGGTGGACCCCACCGCGATCACCGCGGCGACGGCCTTCCCGCCCGGCCCGCCTGATCCCGGCCCTGCAGGCGGCCAGGACGCGGGCCACGACGGCCGCACCGCGATGCCCGGCACGCTCGGCAGCCCGATGGATGGCAGGGTGCCCCGGGCCGCAGACCCCCTGGATGACAGCACGTCGTGGAGCTCCCTGGGCAGCACGGGACTGCACGGCCCCGCGGACCTCGGGAACGGGTCTGCGGATGGGCAACTCGGCCACCCCGGCCTGGCCTCGCCGCCCCGCCCAGGCGCCGGGATTTCCCGCAGCCCGGCCGGGTGAGCCCCATCGCGGGCTGCCCGGCCGGCCGGATCCGGTCCCGGGGTCCGGCGGGGCCACGCTGGGCGGGCCCTTCGACGCGCTGGCCGGCTGGCCGCAGCATGCCGCCGGGCCGCCGCTGCCCGGGGCGCCGCGGCCTACCCAGGCCCGGCTCAATCCCAAGTACACCTTCGAGACCTTCGTGATCGGCTCGAGCAACCGGTTCGCCCACGCCGCGGCGGTGGCGGTCGCCGAGGCGCCAGCCAAGGCGTACAACCCGCTCTTCGTGTACGGCGACTTCGGCCTCGGCAAGACCCATCTGCTTCACGCGATCGGCCACTACGCGCAAAGCCTTTACCACGGGGTGAAGGTCCGGTACGTGACCTCCGAGGAGTTCACCAACGATTTCATCAACATGATCCGGGACGGCAGGGCGACGGGTTCCGCCGCCGGTACCGCGACGTGGACGTGCTCCTGGTCGACGACATCCAGTTCCTGGAGAACAAGGAAGGAACCCAGGACGGAGTTCTTCCACACGTTCAATACCTGCATAACGCCAGCAAGCAGATCGTGATCGCCAGTGACCGCCCGGCTCCCAAGCGGCTGGTCACCCTGGAGGACCGGCTCCTCAGCCGGTTCGAGTGGGGACTGATCACCGACGTCCAGCCGCCGGATCTGGAGACGCGCATCGCGATCCTGCGGACAAGGCGGTCCAGGAAGGGCTGAACGCCCCGCCCGAGGCCCTGGAGTACATCGCCAGCCGCATCTCGACCAACATCCGGGAGCTGGAAGGCGCCCTGATCCGGGTGACCGCGTTCGCCAGCCTGAACCGGCAGTCCGTCGACCTCCAGCTCGCGGAGATCGTGCTGAAGGACCTCATCCCCGAGGCCCAGGGCCCGGAGATCACGGCGGCCACGATCATGGGGCAGACCGCGTCCTATTTCGGGCTGTCCATCGACGACCTCTGCGGCACCTCGCGGTCCCGGGTCCTGGTCACCGCCCGGCAGATCGCCATGTACCTGTGCCGCGAGCTCACCGACCTGTCGCTGCCGAAGATCGGCCAGCAGTTCGGCGGCCGCGACCACACCACCGTGATGCACGCGGACCGGAAAATCCGCAACCTGATGGCGGAACGGCGGTCCATCTACAACCAGGTAACAGAACTCACCAACCGAATCAAACAGCAGGCGCGGTCGGGGTGAACAAGCACAGAACAGTGCTGTCCGTCACAATCAGTACACACAGGCTGTGGAAATCTCTGTGGACAGCCTTGGGACGAACAGAGGACAACGCGGGGAAAGCGGTGGGAAGCCGCCGGGGAATCTGCGGGAATCGGCCCGCCGTCCCCAGCGCGTCCCCCGCC
>CAVVTM010000040.1:0-16144 GCA_963751175.1 uncultured Actinomycetes bacterium
AAGCTGGTGTAGCGCATCGTGCGCTCGGCAGAACGCGGACGAAGGGCAAGGTCACGTCGGCGCCGCCGGTCGTGGCCACGCTGCCCCCTCGCGGCCGTGACCATCGTGCATCACCACGACGAGGACGACCGGCGGAGGCCGGGAAGTACGACAATGTGACAGCCAAATCATCGCACTAGTGAGTCCGAGAGGCATAGCTTTACCAGTAGGGACGGGGGAGCACGGCACGACGCTCTGACCTGGGGAAACGTTTGTCAACAGCGAGCGGATCGACCCGCCTAACCCCTTCCCTGAACCCTTACCGCACAGCGCTGTCTGAAGGAGTTCCATTCATGCTTGGCTACCGCGTCCCTGCACCCGACGAGGCCATGCTCGTTTCCGGCGGCCGGCATGGCCGCAACGGCGCACCGTTCCGGGTGGTCACCGGGCACGGCGCGTTCATCGCCCCGTTCTTCCGGAAGGTCCGGTACCTGACCCTCGCCATGAACGAGGCCGAGGTGGCCGAGCAGTGCGTCACCAAGCAGGGCATCACGCTCAACGTGCGCTCGGTGATCGCGTTCAAGGTCGGCAACGACGAGGAGAGCATCATCAACGCCGGCCAGCGCTTCCTGTCCGACCAGGATCAGATGTCCACGCTCACCGGCCGCATCTTTGCCGGGCACCTCCGGTCGATCATCGGGTCGATGACCGTCGAGGAGATCGTGACCGAGCGGCAGAAGCTGGCTACCGAGGTCCTCGACGGCTCCAAGGCGGAGATGGCGAAGATCGGCCTGACCGTTGACTCCCTCCAGATCCAGTCCATCGATGACCTGAACTCGGGCTACATCGACGCCATGGCCGCCCCGCACACCGCGGCGATCCAGCGCCAGGCGCAGATCGCGCAGGCCCAGGCCAACCAGGCCGCCGCCCAGGCCGAGCAGGAGTCGCAGCGCAAGCAGGCCGAGTACGCGCGGCAGACCGCGGTCGTGCAGGCCCAGTACAAGGCCGAGATCGACAAGGCCCAGGCCGAGGCGGCGCAAGCCGGGCCGCTGATGCAGGCGCAGACTCAGATTGGCGTGATCAACGCCCAGGCGGAACTGGCACAGCGCCAGGCCGAGCTCCGCCAGCGCCAGCTGGTGGCCGAGGTGGTCAAGCCGGCCGAGGCGGAAGCGGAGAAGGTGCGGATCCTGGCCAAGGCCGACGCGGAGCGGATGCGGATCCAGGCCGAGGCCGCGGCGTCCAACAACCGGGTGGCCCTTGACCGGATGCTCATCGACCAGCTGCCCCAGATCGTCAAGGAAGCCGCGGGCGGGCTGGCCGGCGCGAACGTCAACGTGCTCAACGGGGCGGACGGGCTCAGCGAGATCGCGGCGGGCCTGGTCGGCCAGGGGCTGACCATCCTGGACTCGATCAAGAAGAACCTCGCCACCGGGCCGGAGGCCACCGCGGAGGTCGTGCGCGTGCCGGATGCCCAGCAGGACGGCCGCACCGGGAACTGAGTTCCGCAGCTCCCGCCCGGAGCTGGCCCCGTCGCTCCAGCCCGGGGGCAGCCCCGGCCGCCCCGGGCGACCGGCCGCCGGGGCGCCGGGCCGCCCGGCGGGAGCCCAGGGGAGAGCGGCCTGGCCGCGGGGGCGATATGCCACGCTTGGCGGATGCCAATCCTGGCCGGCGCCGCCGCGGCGGCCGCTCTCGCATGGGCCTGCCTGCTCGCCGCGCACGGCGGGTACTGGCGCACGGACCAGCGCCTGCCGCCGGGCGCGCCTGACCGGTCGCGCGACCCGGCGCGGTGGCCGAGCGTGGTGGCGGTGGTCCCGGCCCGGGACGAGGCCGCCATCCTCCCGGTCACCCTGCCGGGCCTGCTCGCCCAGGACTACCCGGGGGAGTTCTCGGTGGTGCTGGTGGACGACGCCAGCACGGATGGCACCGCCGGCACCGCCGCGGCGCTCGCCGCGGGCACGGGCCGCAGGCTCCAGGTCACCGCGGCCGGCGAGCCGCCCCCGAGGTGGGCGGGCAAGGTCCACGCGATGGCCCAGGGCCTCCGCGCCGCCGGGACGTGCGACTACGTCCTGTTCACTGACGCGGACATCGGGTACACGCCGGATGCACTGGCGACGCTAGTCCGCGGCGCCGTTGCGGATAACCGGGCGCTGGTTTCCCAGATGGCGCTGCTGCGCGCGGAATCGGGGTGGGAGCGCGTCGTCGTCCCGGCCTTCGTCTACTTCTTCGCCCAGCTGTACCCGTTCCGGCAGGTGAACCGGCCGTCCGCGCGGACCGCGGCCGCGGCCGGCGGCTGCATGCTGGTCCGCCGGGACGCGCTGATGGCGGCGGGGGGCCTGGACCCGATCCGCGGTGCGCGCATCGACGACGTGGCCCTCGGGCGGCTGCTGAAGCGCCCGCCGTCCGCCGCCCGCATCTGGCTCGGTTTCAGCACCGGGGTGCGCAGCCTGCGGCCCTACCCCCGGCTGGCCACCCTCTGGGACATGATCGCGCGCAGCGCCTACACCCAGCTGCGTTATTCGCCGGTGCTGCTCGCGGCGACCCTGGCCGGCCTGCTGTGGCTGTACGCGCTGCCGCCGGCGGCCGCCGTGGCCGGGCTGGCCAGCGTGGCGGCCGGCGGCGGCGCCGCGGCGGCCTGGACCGCGCTCGCCGGGCTGGCCGGCTGGGCCGGGATGACCGCCAGCTTCCTGCCCGCGCTGCGGCTGTACCGCCTCGGCTGGTGGCGGGCGCCGCTGCTGCCTCTCGTGGCGGTGCTCTACGCCACCATGACCGCGGATTCCGCCCGGCGGCACTACGCCGGGCGGGGCGGTGAATGGAAGGGGCGGACCGTGCCGCACGGCGGCCAGAGCGCAACAAATCGCCCGTAAACCGCCCTAATTCAATCACCATAAAACATTCCAACCGACTTACTGACGCCCGTAAAAGGCATCAGTAACAGATCGGAATGGACTTCCTGGCGACCATAACTTCATTCCCTGGATGACCCAGGCAAACCTGTGACATGCTTCATGTCGCACAAGGTGAGTCACTCACTACTCGTGGTATGGTCACTGCTGGACTCGGCGGGGCGGGCAGTCAGCGCTTTATCGCAGACCACTACGAGGCAAGTCCGGGGCCGGTCTCAGCATTACCGCCTCTGCCTCCGGAATTCCTTATCCGGCCCGGTAATCATCAAGGGGAAGGAAGTATTCGATGCGTAGACGCATCACCCGGACGCTCTTTGCCGCTGCGGCGGCAGGCGTCACGGTCAGCACCCTCGGCTTTGCCGCCGGGGGCGCTGCGAGCGCGGCCGTGTCCAGCCAAGGCGCAGCCGGCCACCATGGGAAGCACGGTCGCCACCACGAGCACGGCGGGCTACCAGGCTGAGCGGGCGGGACTTCCGCTACATCAGCTCGACGATGACGGTCCCGGACACCTCGTTCCTGACCGGCATCTACCCGCAGGAGTACATCCAGCTCTCCAACGGGTCGCTCACCCAGCCCACTGGCGGCGGTGACCAGTACATCCGCGCGGGCATCGAGGCCTGCGTCGTGGCCCGGTCGTTCGGCGACATCTGTGCCACCGGCACGTGGGTGGCGTTCGTCGAGGCCTTCGACAACTCGCTGAACGGGCCTTACTTCTCGCACTACTACAACCTGGCCGGCGTGAACCAGGGCGACGGGGTCAACTTCAGCATCTACTACGACGAGGCCGGCAACGAGCTGCACTTCGTCATCACCCCGCCGTTGACGTCGGGCACGCCGCAGTACTACAAGACCCAGGCCTACGGGGCGATCTTCGATCACGCGGCCGCGCTGGATGACTTCACCGACAGCACCGGGACTCCCATCCCGCTGCCGTTCTTCCTGCACGCGTTCCGGATCAACCAGTTCCTGCAGGGTGCGGTGACGACCGAGAACGGTCTGCGCGGCTCCTTCGTGGGCCCGTGGACCACGAGCCCGATCGAGGCCACCAGCAACGGCCTGCCGTACCCGTCGGGCACGGTGCGGGTCTCGCCGAACGCGCTGTTCTCGGACGGCATGTCGGCTAACGGGGCTGTGCGGGCGAACGACGCCTTCGGCGTCTGGGTTCGCTGACCCCAGCCTGGTGCGGGCCTCCGGGCCCTGACCAGGGCTCATCTCACAAGCTGCTGCCCGGGCCGGTTTCTCCGGCCCGGGCAGCACGCTGTTTGGGAAAGTTAAATCCGTGTCATGGAGTAATCATTAGAGTACGCAGAGTAGGGAAGTGATACCGGAGGGGCGGCAGGGCCACCTGAAACCACTGTCGGGGGCAAGCCGGACATCGGTCCTGTTAACACCCGCCCAGACCAAAAACCGGACTTTGTCCCCAGGCGTCACAGGAGGGAACCTACCGATGCGAAGCCGCATCTTGAGCGCGTTCGTCGCCGCTGCCGCGGCGGGCGCTACCGCTACCACCCTCGGCTTGGCCGCCGCGGGTGCCGCCAATGCAGCCGTAACCACCAAGGCCAAGCCGAGCATGATGGGGAGCACGATCGGCTCCACCAGCTCGGCGGGGTACGAGGCGAGCGGGCGGGACTTCCGCTACATCAGCTCGACGATCACGGTCCCGGACACCTCGTTCCTGACCGGCATCTACCCGCAGGAGTACATCCAGCTCTCCAACGGGTCGCTCACCCAGCCCACCGGCGGCGGCGACCAGTACGTGCGGGCCGGGATCGAGGCCTGCGTGGTAGCCCGGACGTTCGGCGCCACCTGCACCACCGGCACCTGGGTGGCGTTCGTCGAGGCGTTCAACAACTCGCTGAACTTCCCCTACTTCGCGCACTACTACAACCTGGCCGGGGTGAACCAGGGGGACGGCGTCAACTTCAGCATCTTCTACTACCAGGGTGGGAACGAGCTGCACTTCGTGATCACCCCGCCGTCGACGTCCGGGACGCCGCAGTACTACAAGACTCGGGCGTTCGGCCCGATCTACGATCACGCGGCCGCGCTGGATGACTTCACCGACAGCACCGGGACTCCCATCCCGCTGCCGTTCTTCCTGCACGCGTTCCGGATCAACCAGTTCCTGCAGGGCGCGCTGACCACTTACAGCGGCGCCAGGGGCTCGTTCGTGGGCCCGTGGACGACGAGTGAGGTCATGGCCACCAGCAACGGCCTGCTGCCTCCGTCCGGGACCACCCGGGTCTCGCCGTCCCCGCTGTGGTCGGACGGCCTGTCCGCCAACGGGGCGGTGCGCCCGCTCGACGCCTTCGGCGTCTGGGCGCGGTAGTCCCAGCACCATCAGGGCGTTGGCCCGGGCCGGCTCGCCGGCCCGGGCCGGCGTCTGTCCGGCCCCGGTGACTGATCACGTGGCTCCCACCCGGCGGCCCTCCCGCACCCCGCCCCGGCCCCGCGCCCCGCAGCCGGCGCTCCCTGAGCCCCTCCCGCCCCCCGCGCCGCTTCTCGTCCAGTTGGTGATCATGGGTTTGCTGTCGCCAGGGCAACAGCAAACCCATGATCACGAGCCGGGACCAGAGGCTTGCGGGGCTGGTAGGGCTGGCGATGTGTATGTGACCGCTGGGGGCTGGCGTGCGCGGGCCTAGTCGGGGCCAGCCTGCGGGCGGTGGTGCCGGTGGGGCGAAGACGTGCGAGTGATCAGGGTGGGCGGGGCTGACGATGCGTGAGTGATCAGTGTGGGCGGGTGCGGACGGGCCTGGCCCCCAGCGGCGCCAGACACCGACAAGTATCAGTGTCTTGACAACTTCTCTTGTCGGTGCCAGCGTTGAGCGCATGGACGACGTCGCGGTGATCGACGACCCGGCTGCCGCCGAGGCCTCGCTGGACCCGGTCCGGGCCCGGCTGCTGGCCGCGCTGGCCGAGCCGGGGTCCGCGACCACACTGGCCGCCCGGACCGGGCTGGCCCGGCAGAAGATCAACTACCACCTGCGGGCGCTCGAACGGCACGGCCTGGTGCAGCTGGTCGAGGAGCGCCGCAAGGGCAACTGCACCGAGCGCGTGCTCCGCGCCACGGCTGCGTCATACGTGATCTCCCCGGCCGCGCTGCCCGCGGTAGCGCCCGACCCGGCGCGGGCCCCGGATCAGCTGTCCGCGTGGTGGCTGCTCACACTGGCCGCGCGGCTGGTGCGGGAGGTCGGCGAGCTGATCACCAGGTCACGGGCGGCCCGGCAGCCGGTAGCCACGTTCGCGATCGACAGCGAGATCCGGTTCGCCTCCGCCGCGGACCGGGCCGCGTTCGCCCGTGAACTGAGCGGCACGGTCAAGGACCTGGCCGCCCGGTATCACCACGAGAGCGCGGCGGGCGGGCGGGAGCACCGCCTGGTGGTCGCGCTGCACCCGAGCATCACCCGATGAGGCAGGAGCACATCATGGCGCGTGAATTCGAGATCCGGCGCGAAGTCGAGCTGCCGGCCACCCCGGAGCAGGTCTGGGCCGCGGTCGCTACCGGCGCGGGCAACGCCTCCTGGCTGTTCCCGACCGGGGAGGGTGAGCCGCATGAGGTCGGCGAGGTCTGGGCCGGCCAGACCGTGACCGCGTTCGACCCGCCGCGCCACTTCGTCACGCAGGCCCAGGGCCCGGACGGCACCGTGCTCAACGCGCTGGAGTTCCTCATCGAGGCGCGGGACGGCGGCACCGCGGTGCTGCGTTACGTGCACAGCGGCATCCTGACCGACGACTGGGACAACCAGTACGACGCGGCCGGCCAGCACACCGACTTCTACCTGCACACCCTCGGCCAGTACCTGCGGTACTTCGACGGCCGCCCGGTCACCTACGTGGCCGCCGAGGGCCCGGAGGCGTCGAAGGCGCCAGGAGCCTTCGACGCCGTCCGCCGCGCTCTCGGCCTGGACGGACCCGGGACGGCCGGGGACCAGGTGCAGCTCGCCCTGCCGGGGCTGGACCCGCTGGACAGCGTGGTCGACTATGCGGCCCCGAACTTCCTGGGCGTGCGCAGCGCCGACGGCCTGTACCGCTTCTACGGCCGCAACGCGTTCGGCATGCCGGTCGGCCTCGCCCACCACCTGTTCGCGCCGGGTGTGGACCGGGAGAAGACGGAACTGGCGTGGCGCACCTGGCTCGACGGCCTGTACGGGTAAGCAGGGGCCGGTCATTCTGACTGCTCGGCGGCCGCGTGGGGCCGGTCGTCACGCCCGGTTTCCCCGGCCGCAGGCGGGCGGGGCGTATTGCTGATGCGGCCGTCGCTCCCGCCCTCGCCGCGGGCCGTGTCCTGCGGGCCGCGGGAGGCGCGCCGGGCCCGGAGCAGTTCGAGGCCGATCGGGATGAGCGACACGATGACGATTACGGCGATGATCGGCAGCAGGTAGGTGTCGATGCTGGGGATCGTGCTGCCCAGCCCGTAACCGGCTAGCGTCACTCCGACCGACCAGATCACGCCGCCGATGACCTGCCACAGGGTGAAGGTCCGGACCGGCACGTCCAGCGCGCCGGCCATCGGGTTCAGCACGGTCCGCACCACGGGGATGAACCGGGCCAGGACGATGGCCTTGCCGTATCCGTACCGCTCCAGGAGGTGCCCGGCACGTTCGGTGCCCTCGCGCAGGAAGCGGTTGCTGGTGTGGCCGAGAAGGGGACGGCCGCCGCGCCCGATGTAGTAGCCCGTCTGCGCGCCCAGCAGTGCGCCGCCGATCGCGGCCAGGATGACCTGCGGCAGCGACAGGTGCACGGAATGCGAGCCGGTGGTGGTGCACAGCAGCCCGGCGGTGAACAGCAGGGAGTCGCCCGGCAGGAAGAAGCCGATGAGCAGCCCGGTCTCGGCGAACAGCGCGAGGAAGACGCCCAGCGCGCCGAGGCTGGCCAGTACGGACGTCGAGCTCAGCGGGTTGAGCGCACCCACAAGGTGGGCGCCGCCCTGGGACAGCATTCCGCGCGTCTCCTTTCCCCGGCCTGCCCTCAGCTGGCTAGCACTGAACTGGCCAGCCGCGGGCAGGCCTGTCCTGGCAGGGGTGTTGGAGCGCAGCTACCCATAACGGCGGGCCGCAGTGCGGCCCGGCTTCCAAGATCTGGTTAAGGAACGCATAGCAGCGCCCGCGCCCGGCGTGCCGCCCACCGGAACCGGGTTCTGGACGGTAGGTTGCCGGGGTTCCGGGTGGAAGGGGACCCGGATCCGGGCGGACGGCGACCGTCTCACCGCGCGCGGGGCACGGCAGGTGACCGGCCCTCGGCTTAATTTCGGCTGACCGCTTCCTGCAGAGTGCGTGGACGGGCGGTCCTGGGCGTGCCACACTTCGGGAACGGTTGTTGAGTCGGCCGCGCCACGGGGCTGGCTTTTTGCGGGTCCAGATCCCGGGAAGAGCGGCCTATCGATCCCGGAGGGGGGCCGAACATGGCTGGTGAAGATCGTTCGATCGTGAATCCGGCCGTGCAGTCCTGCTGGTTGTGCGGGACGAGGCTGCCGGCCCGCGAGATGGTGGCCGACGGCGGCACGGCGTGCGCCGACCTGCGCTGGTACTGCGCAGACACCCGGCGGTGCACGGAACGCTGGACTTCGCGTTGGTCAACTGGGGTGGGCGCGGCTCACGGCCATGCGGGCGCGGGTCAGCGGCACGCAGCTCAGGGACACGCAGGCCAGGGGCTCGCGGGTGAGGGACGCAGTGCCGTCCCGGGCCAGGGAGCCGGTGCCCTCCCGAGCCGCGGCGCGCTCCCGGACCCGAGGGGCAGGCAGCTGGCCGGCTTAGCCGACCACTGAGCTTCCTCGCGCCGCGCGTCCCGCGCGTCTCCCTGCACAGGGACCATGCTGTGATAACGCTGCCCTGCCAGCGGTGCCCCGGCCATGCTGGCTCGCAACCTCCAGGCCGGCTCAGCCGCCGGCCATCGCCCCCACGATCAGGTACGGCTCCGCCCCGCTGGTGACCGCCTCCGGCAGCGGGGCGTCCGGCGCCTCGTGGGACAGGTCTTCCTGGCAGGCGAAGAACCGGACCATCGCCCGGCGCCGCCCGTGGTCGCGGTCGCGGATGGTGCCGCGCAGCACCGGGTAACTGGCCTCCAGCGCATCGAGCACGGAGCGCTGCGTGACCGGGGCCGCGACGTCGAGTTTCACCTCGCCGTCGATGCGGGCCAGGGTACGCAGGTGCGCGGGCAGCACCACACGGATCATGGCAGCGTCTGCACTTCCACGGAGAGCACGGCCGGGAGGTCGCGGACGAGCGGGGCCCAGGTGTCGCCGGCGTCGGCCGACGCGTAGACCTGCCCGCCGGTCGTGCCGAAGTACACGCCGCAGGAATCCAGGGAGTCGACGGCCATCGCGTCCCGCAGCACGTTCACGTAGCAGTGCTCCTGCGGCAGCCCCCGGGTCAGCGGCTCCCAGTCGTCCCCGCCGGTGCGGCTGCGGTACACGCGCAGCTTTCCCTCGGGCGGGAAGTGATGGGAGTCGCTGGTGATGGGGACCACGTAGACGGTGTCGGGCTCGTGCGCGTGCACGTCGATGGGGAAACCGAAGTCGCTGGGCAGGTTGCCGCTGACCTCGTGCCACGAATCGCCGCTGTCGTCGCTGCGCATGACGTCCCAGTGCTTCTGCATGTACAGCACGGACGGACGTGCCGGGTGCATGGCCAGCCGGTGCACGCAGTGCCCGACCTCGGCCTTGGGATCCGGGATGCCCTCGGAACGCAGGCCCTGGTTCACCGGCTGCCAGGACTGGCCCGCGTCGTCGGACCGGAACGCGCCCGCCGCCGAGATTGCCGTGAACATGCGTCCCGGGGCGGACGCATCGAGGATGATCGTGTGCAGGCACATCCCGCCCGCCCCCGGCTGCCAGGACGGCGCCGTGTGGTGGCCGCGCAGCGCGGGCAGTTCCTCCCACTGCTGGCCGCCATCGGTGGACCGGAACAGGCCCGCGTCCTCCACCCCGGCGTAGACCGTGTCCGGGTCGTCGAGCGACGGCTCGAGGTGCCAGACCCGGGCGAACTCCCAGGGGTGCGGCGTCCCGTCGTACCACTGGTGCGTCCCGGCGGGGCCGGCGTAACTGAAGTCGCTGCCGGCCGGGGACCAGGTCTGGCCGCCGTCGTCGGACCGCTGGATGACCTGCCCGAACCACCCGCTGGACTGGGACGCGAACACCCGGTCCGGGTCGGCGGCTGAGCCCTTGACGTGGTAGATCTCCCAGCCGGGGAAATGGGGCCCGCTGACCGTCCAGTCCTCCCGCTTACCGTCCGAGGTGAGGACGAAGGCACCCTTCCGGGTGCCGACCAGTACCCGCACGCTGCTCACAGGTTCTCCCTTCCTGCCTGGGCCAGGCGCCGTGGGCCACCGGGATCTCCCCCGGCAGGATAGCGGCCCGGCCCCTGCGCTGTTATGGAGTTATCACGGCCGTGTGACAGTTCTGACGACCGGCGGGCGGGAGACTAACCGGCCGGGCGGCCCCGGCTGTGGCCTCTCCGGCGGCCACGGCCGGCCCGGCCGGCGGCACGGCGCGTCCGGGACGCTGCGCCGGGACGCGGGCGCCCGGGCGGTGCTGCCCAGGGTTGCCCGGCGCAATTAGCCGGTCAACCCCGGATGCCCAGGTCAGGTGGCCGCTAGCGTGACTGGGTGCTCGGGACCGGCTGGACGGAGGCCGTCGCGCTGGCCGCGGCCTTCCTTATCGCCGTGCTCGCGACGCCCGCGGGCGTCTCGGGCGCGGTCCTGCTGCTGCCGTTCCAGGTCAGCGTCCTGGGCACGCCCAGTCCCGCGGTTACCCCGACCAACCTGCTCTACAACGTGGTGGCCACCCCGGGGGCGCTGTACCGCTACTGGCGGCAGGGGCAGACTGGCGGGACGCTGGCCTGGCTGCTCATCGCCGGGACGCTGCCTGGCGTGATCGCCGGATCCGTCATCCGCGTCGAGCTGCTGCCCAGCCCGCAGGTCTTCGACCTGGTGGTCGCCGCGGTGCTGCTCCCGCTCGGGTCGTGGCTGGCCCTGACCAGGCCGGCGGGCGCGGCTGGGCCGGCAGGCGCGGCCGTGCCCGGGGGTGACGCGCCCGCGGCGCGCCCCGGGCGCGCACTCCCGCGGCCGGTGCTGATCCTGCTGGCGGTGGCGGTGGGCTGCGTGGGCGGGATCTACGGCATCGGCGGCGGCTCGATCCTCGCCCCGGTGCTGATCGGAACGGGACGGCCGCCGTCGGATGTGGCGCCCGCGGCCCTGGCGTCAACGTTCGTCACCTCGGTCGCCGGCGTCGTGACGTTCACCGTGCTGGCCCTGCACCAGAGCGGGCCAGTGGCGCCGGACTGGCCCACGGGCCTGACCCTCGGGCTCGGCGGGCTCCTGGGCGCCTACACCGGGGCGCGGATCCAGTCCCGGCTCCCCGACGTGCTGATCCGGCGGCTGCTGGGGATCCTGGTCGTCGCGATCGCGTGCCGCTACCTGTGGTCCGGCCTGGCCTGAGCGCCCGGAGCCCATGGCCCGGGCCGCAGCTTAGTCCGGCGGCTAGGTCAGCAGGTCAATCAGGGTCTCGCGAACGTCCTTACCGTCCGGCGTGCCGGGGACCAGCGCGCCGTGGTCATCGGGATCCCGGTGGAAGACGTGCAGCCGGCCGTCGCGGCGGGCGAGGACCAGGTCGGTGCTGTCGCCCGCGATCTCCGCTGACCCCTCCGTGGTGTACGGGGTAACGGTGACCAGTGCGGACCGCTCCGACGCGGCGAGCACGTGGTCGATGTCGCCGTCTGCGTGCCGCCATCCGCCGGCGTCCGCCCGCGGCCCGCGCGGCAACAGGGCGTGGAGCAGGCCGAGGGCATCGTCGAAGGTGTAGAGCCCGAGTTCGTGGACGCCGAGCGCGTCGATGCGGACCACCAGGCAGATCCGCTCGGGCTGGGGGAGCAGCAGGATCCGCCACGGCTCGCCAGGTTCCGTGCCGGTGACCCGGGCGTCCAGGACCATGCGGGCCCGCTGCTGGAACGCCACCGCGATGCCCAGGTCCCCGCGCACCTGAACCTGTTCCCCGGGCGGCCCGGCCACGAGGAGCTGGCGGGCCGCCAGCGAGCGGACCGCCTCGGCCAGCACCTCGTCCGACGGCCGCGCCTCCAGGAAGTCCACGATCGCGTCGACCGCGGTGAGCTCGGCGATGGTGTACGCGCCGAGCAGCACCGGCCCGGTGCCGACCAGGTTCACGACGGAGGTGATAAGTCCCTGCGGGACCGACGCCTCGCCCGGGACCTTGGTGCCCGCCTCGCTCATGAGGCCCCCGCTTTCGCCCAGACCGCCCCGGCTGGCGGCTGCTCGCGCTGCTGGCTCAAGATCGCGGCCGCGGTCCGGGACGGCGTCTCGGTCACCCACACGTCGGAGTTGCCGAACAGGCCCCGCCCGGCCCGGCCCGGGAGGGCCTCGCCCAGTTCGTTCGCCGGGTCCGGACGGTCCGGAGGCGGGAATCGGGCCGCGAGATCCTGCGACGCCGCCGTGACGTCGTCGTCCAGCTCGATCCGGCGCAGCGCCAGGGCCATCGACTCCGCCACCGGCGGGGCCAGCGACGTGGGGAGGGCCAGGTCCGGTGATAGGTACATCGGCCGCCGCTCGGTCAGCCGGGACAGGCCCCACGGGCCGACGTTGCTGCGGGTCACCCGGTATACCACGTAGTCCATGAGGTGCCGCAGGTCGGTCAGGCTGGGCAGCTTGCGCTGGCCGAACGCGGCCGGGGTCTTCTCCAGCTGTACCCAGGTGCCCTGGGCGGTCCGGCCGTGCAGTTTCTCCCTGACCACCTGCCCCCGCATCCCGATGTCGGGGTAGCGCGCCTTGTCGATGTCCTTGTGGTGACTGGACACGCGCAGGTGGCTGACCTTGGCGAACCGCCAGTCCTCGTACAGTTGGGGGTCATCGACGAGGACATGGCCACCGCACAGCACGTCGCGCAGCTGCGGGACCTGCAGGCCATGCCGCTCCAGGTCGGCGATGATCGCTGCTTCCTCCGGGCTGAGCTGGGCGGCCGCGGCCAGCAGGCCCTTGCGGTACGAACCGGCCCGGGCGGTGATCGCGATCATCAGCCGGACCCGCTCCCGTACCTCCTCGGTCCGCTGCGGCGCTCAGCGGCTTCAGGTCCGCCTTGCCGCGCCGCCTGGTGGTGCGCCGCCCGCCGCGATGCCGCCCGTGCTGCATGGCGGCCGTGAGACCGTGCCGTTTGTGCTCCACATTTCCCAGTAGAACATGGGCCTCACCAGCGCGTAAATGCCCCTGCGGGCGCCACGATCTTCTGCGGTGACGGCACCGTGGACGTCAGGAAGTCCCAGCTCAGGAGGGCTGCGCGGGCTTTCGGGGATTGCGCCGGTAAGTTTTAGTGAAAGAAAAGACAATGATTGTTTCGATCAGTTCTGGATCCGTGCCAGGAATCGGCTAGACGCTGGGCAGGACTCCGCCACCCCCGGGTGAACTGGCTGCCGGTGAGTATGCGGTGCCCCGGGGGCCAGGAACGCGATCAGCGGGACGGGCTCGCCGGCCGCGGCAGGTGCGCGGCACTGGAACCCAGTGGCGTCCGGGCCGCCACGGAACTCCATCCCTCGCGGGCTTGATACCGGTAGTTCAACGGTATATAAAGCTTGCATGGCTGAGCGTGCGATGCAGGAGGCGACCTTCCTGATCCTCACCGCGCTGGCGACAGGCAGCCAGCATGGTTACGGGATCATCACCGATGTCAGCCAGATCTCAGGCGGCCGGGTCCGGCTGCGTGCCGGGACTCTCTACACGGCGCTGGACCGCCTCCGCGCGGACGGGCAGATCGCGGTGGACCGCGAGGAGATCGTGGACAGCCGCCTGCGCCGCTACTACCGGCTCACCCCCAAGGGGTCGGAGACGCTGGCCGCCGAGGCCGCCCGGCTGCAGGCCAACGCCGCGGCCGCCCTGTCCCGGCTGGACCTGGCGGGGGGCACGACATGAGCGACTCCCCGGGCCTGGAGCAGGGGTACCGGCGGTTGCTGGGCTGGTATCCCAGGGCCTTCCGCCGTGAGCACGCGGACGAGATGCTCGCGGTGCTGATGGCGAGCGCGCCGGAGGGCCAGCGGCGGCCCGGGCTGGCTGAGTCTGCCGACCTGCTGTGGAGCGCGCTGAAGATGCGTCTCCGGGGCCCGGGGCCCGCCTCGGACAGCCGGCCGTGGACCGATTCGCTGGCACTGTTCAGCCTGGTGGCACCGCTGTTCCTGCTGCTGGTGGACGTTCTCGGGGTGGCGCTTCCCTACCATCTGCCGCCGGTCGTCAGGCTCCCCCTGTTCGCAGCGGCTGCTCGCCAGGCAGCCCGGGATCGGCGGGCTTTCCTTGCTGAACGTCCCCCTTTTCGACGTCACGGTCGGCTGCGGGGTGATCGTCGCGGTTCTCGTGCTGCTGGGGCTGCGGTGGATTCCGCTGGCCGTGATGGCCGCATCGGTCTGCTACTGGATCGCCGCGAGCCAGTCGATTCCCTGGATTTCTTACCCGTTGCAGCTGCTGACCACGGGCGTCTACCTTCTGGAGGCAGCCGCGCTGATCGCCTCGCCCGGACCCCGGCGCGGGCGGCAGCTCGTGACCTGGCGCCATGGGGTGGTTCTGCTCGTCGCTGCCGCTGCTGTCCAGGTGTCGACGTTCATGTACGACGCGATGAGGCATCCCTGGGCTTTCCTGGCCCCCTCAGGGGCGACGGTGACGGTGTACCAGGCGGGCAGTGTCGTGCTCGCGGCGGCTGCGGTGGTCCTGGCGGTGATCTGGAAGCTGAACCGCTATTTCCTGCTGCTTCTCGCGGTGATGTGCTACCCCTACGCGATGCAGCTGGCCTTCACCCCGGCCAGCAGCAGCGATGATCTGCTCGGCAGTCCCACCCCCGCCCACCTCGCCGCGCTCTTCCTCCCGCCTGTGCTGTTCGCCTGCGGGACGGTACTCGCCGCCGTCGCTCCGCGCCGGTCCAGTCCGCTGCCTTCCTGAGATTCCGCGCCGGGGCCCGGGACCGCCGCGCCTGGCCGGACGGTCAGGTGAGGGGGCTGCGCCGCTCGATGAGCACCACGTCGCGCCACCGGCCATGGTGCTGGCCGATCCGCTCGCGGGTTCCCACGGTGCGGAAACCGGCCGCCTGGTGGAGCGCGGCGCTGGCGGCGTTCTCGGGGAAGATCCCGCTCTGGATGGTCCAGATCCCGGCGGCCTGGGTCGAGCCGATCAGGGTGTCCAGAGCCGCGGCCGATGGCGAGAACCGCGGTGGCGTGCTCTGCGGTCATGGGCTCGATCCGCATGCTGTGCAGGACCTCCTGGGGTTGCGAGGCGGCTGCCTCGCGGCCGGAGCCCGTAGCCGCCAGGCAGAGTCAGCTAAGGCCTGGTGGCGCGGACGAGGGCTGAGTGCAGGCCGTCGGCGACCTGGTGAGTCAGCGTGATGCTGATGCTGGTGAATCCGGCCTCGGCCAGGGCGTCCCGGTATTCGCTCAGGGAGAGAGCCCCGGCCACGCAGCCGACCAGGCGGCCGCTCTCGATGCGCTGCGCCGGGGGGAGATCGTCGTCGGCGACGATATCGGAGATGCCCAGGCGGCCGCCGGGGCGCAGGACGCGGAAAGTCTCGCCGAAGACGGTGGTCTTGTCCGCGGACAGGTTGATCACGCAGTTGGAGATGATGACGTCCACGGCCTGATCCGGCAGGGGGATCGCCTCGATGTGGCCACGGAGGAATTCGGCGTTATCCGCCTCTGCCTGGCGGGCGTTGGCCCGGGCCAGGTCCAGCATCTCCTCGGTCATGTCCAGGCCGTACGCCATGCCCCCCGGACTGACCCGGCCGGCGGACAGCAGCACATCGATGCCGCCGCCACAGCCCAGGTCCAGCACCGTCTCCCCGGGACGCAATTCGGCCGCCGCGACCGGGTTGCCGCAGCCGAGGCTGGCCCGTACCGCGCCATCGGGCATGTCACTGACGTCCGGGTACCCGGCCGGGCCGAAGCAGCCCGCCGCGAACGCCCCGGGGTCGCAGTCCGTGACGTTCTCGCCAGCCTGCGCGGCCAGGGCGAGGCCGGAGTAGCGGGCCCGGACGGCTTCCTGGATCTGCTCATGATCAGCGGGCTGGCTGGCTGATGCCATGGTCATCCTCCCGGGCGGGTCGGCGGCCGATCGCGGACGGGACGGGTGAGGTGGTGCCCATGACCAGGCCCGCGGCGGTGGGGAAGCACCTCACGCACTCCTCGTTGATCCGGTAGAGGCGGGAGGTGCCGCGGTCCTCGGCGAGCACGAAACCGACCGCGGCGAGCTGCCGGAGGTGCTCGGACACCGTGGACTGGCCGACTGGCGCC